>NZ_VCRN01000029.1 GCF_009849585.1 Bacillus sp. ZZV12-4809 | reverse complement strand
TATTAGCCCCGGTTTCCCGGAGTTATCCCAGTCTTACAGGCAGGTTGCCCACGTGTTACTCACCCGTCCGCCGCTGACTTCAGGGAGCAAGCTCCCATCTGTCCGCTCGACTTGCATGTATTAGGCACGCCGCCAGCGTTCGTCCTGAGCCAGGATCAAACTCTCCATATAAGAGTTGATATAGCTCGATTGTCTTTTCAAAAAAGACTAATGATTAACGTTGACGTATTGTTCGTTCAGTTTTCAAAGACCAATCCGCCGCTCAAGAGCGACTTTATTATCTTATCAGATTCAATCATCTGAGTCAATAACTTTTTTTAAAATCTTTTTTCGTAAGTCGCTGTCTTGCAGCAACGAATATAAATATATCACCTCACAGGACAACATGCAACATGTTTTTATCTTTTTTATACGCAAAAACGAAAGAAAAAATATTCCCATTATTCTGCCCGGAAAAACGCATTATTTGTACTCCCCATATAACAGAAAAGACAGAGTACGCATTGTACTCTGCCTTTTTTTATTGAATTTTAACGATGGCGCATTAACGGGAATAACAGAACATCTCTAATAGAAGGTGAATTTGTCAGCAGCATGACAACACGATCGATGCCAATGCCCAGTCCGCCTGTTGGCGGCATGCCATATTCTAGAGCTTCAATGAAATCATCATCCATCATATGAGCTTCATCATTGCCCTCTTCACGTTCTTTCAGCTGTGCTTCAAAGCGCTCGCGCTGGTCAATCGGATCGTTCAGCTCAGTGAAGGCATTTGCATGCTCACGGGCTACAATAAATAATTCAAAACGATCGGTAAAGCGAGGGTCTTCCTCATTTTTCTTCGCAAGCGGCGAGATCTCAACAGGATGTCCATAGATGAATGTAGGCTGAATTAATTTCTCTTCAACCTTCTGCTCGAAGAATTCATTAACAATATGACCATATTCCATATTGTCTTTGATTTCAACGCCATGTTCTTTGGCAAGCTGCTGGGCTTCTTCCTTGCTTGTTTCTTTCCAGAAGTCTACCCCTGTGTATTCCTTAATGGCATCTACCATATGAAGCCTTTTCCATTCAGGCTTTAGATCCACTTCGTACTCGCCGTATTGCACAGTAGTTGTACCAAGCACTTCTTGGGCAATATGTGCAATAAGGTTTTCAGTAAGGCTCATGATATCTCTATAGTCAGCATACGCTTCGTATAATTCAATCATAGTGAATTCAGGGTTGTGACGTGTAGATACACCTTCATTACGGAATACCCGGCCAATTTCATAGACCTTTTCAAGGCCGCCCACAATCAGGCGCTTCAGATGAAGTTCAATCGCGATACGCATATAAAGCTCCATATCCAACGCATTATGGTGAGTAATAAACGGGCGGGCAGAAGCTCCTCCTGCAATGGAATGCATCATAGGAGTTTCAACTTCAAGATAGCCATGGCTGTCAAGGTAGCGGCGCATGGATTGGATAATGCGGCTTCTTGTAATGAAGGTCCGTTTGCTTTCCTCACTCATAATAAGATCCAGGTAACGCTGGCGGTAGCGCTGCTCAACGTCCTTTAATCCGTGGAACTTATCCGGAAGCGGACGCAGGGATTTTGTCAGAAGGACAAATTCCTCCGCTTTAACAGACAGTTCGCCTACCTTTGTTTTAAAGAGATTTCCGCTGATTCCAACGATATCTCCAAGGTCCGCAGTCTCAAAAACGGCGTAGCTTTCTTCTCCAACTGCGTCTTTGCGGACATAGATTTGAATTTGCCCTGATAAATCCTGTATATGAGCAAATCCGGCTTTTCCTTTTCCGCGCTTGGTCATGATGCGTCCTGCCAGTGTAACAGAAACGTTCTTTTCTTCAATTTCTTCCTTCTCAAGCTCACCATAATGCTCAATCAGTTCATTACTTTGGTGTGAACGGTCGAAACGTTTCCCGAAAGGATCCATTCCCTGTTCGCGCATGCTGTTCATTTTCTCGCGTCTTACTTTCAACTGGTCATTTAATTCTTCATGACTCTGGCTCACTGAAATCATCTCCATTTTGTAAATCTTTTTATGTACGCACAATTCTGCGATCCTTCAAAAATGTATATCTCTAGTATTTTACACAAACATGGTAAATCAGACATCCTAAATAGTTAAATAGAATAAAAACTGCCAGTTCATGCACTGGCAGTTTCCATTTATCAAAAGTATTATAGGCAAAGAATGTCAGCCTGTCAAACTTTAAGCAGCTTAAACAGCCGGTATTTGGCTTCTTTCTTTTTCTTCTGCTTCAATGGCAAGAGCATTAAGAAGTGTCACCAATTCATCTCTTGTATTGCATTCATTGATTCCATTGCGGACCTTCGCATTCCCGCGGATTCCTTTCAGATACCACGCAGCATGCTTTCTCATTTCGCGGACTGCTATATGCTCGTTCTTCAATGCAATCAGGCGATCCAGATGAAGGATGCACACATCCATTTTCTCGCGTACAGAAGGCTCGCCCATTAATTCCCCGGTCTCCAGGTATTTAACAGTACGGTAAATCATCCAAGGGTTTCCCAGCGCAGCCCGGCCGATCATCACACCGTCACAGCCTGTTTCATCAAGCATGCGCTTGGCGTCCTGGGGTGTTTCCACATCACCGTTCCCAATCAGCGGAATGTTAATGCTCTGCTTTACTTCACGGATAATATCCCAGTTCGCTTGCCCTTCATACAGCTGGACGCGCGTACGGCCATGGAGGGCTACCGCTTTTCCCCCTGCGCGTTCAACTGCCTGCGCGTTTTTAACAGCGTAGATGTGATCTTCATCCCAGCCCATCCGCATTTTTACGGTAACCGGCTTTTCCACTGCAGCTGTTACAGCAGAAACCATTTCGTAGATTTTATCTGGGTCCAGAAGCCACTTGGCACCTGCATCACATTTGGTGATCTTAGGGACAGGGCAGCCCATGTTAATATCGATGATATCTGCATTCGTATTTTGATCTACAAATTTCGCCGCTTCTACAAGTGTTTCTTTTTTGCCTCCGAAAATCTGCAGGCTTAGCGGCTTTTCTCTTTCATCAATATAAAGCATGTTCATTGTCCTTTCATTCTGAAAGACAATGCCTTTGTCGCTGACCATCTCAGCACATACAAGCCCTGCTCCGAATTCTTTAACAGTCAGGCGGAAAGCAGAATTGCATACTCCGGCCATCGGAGCAAGTACCACACGGTTTTTCAGCTCGATATCACCTATTTTAAACATCATTGCACCTCCCTTTATACTTGATCAAACATATATATTAATCTTGCTCCGGTCTCGGAGCCAATTCTTCCTGTGTCACTTTTAGCGCCATGGCGATTTGCTCGATTAAAGCCGGTGCAGGCATGCGGTTTCCTCTTTCAATTTCCCCTAAAATCGAAACCGATACACCCAGCTCTTTTGCAAATCCCTCCTGCGTAAATCCTTTTAGCTTTCGAAAAGCGCGAATACGTCTTCCCCATTTTTCTGCTTCCATATCCGTACTCCCTCTCTGTCAGGTATGTCTTCCAGTATTGAAATTAAGGGCCGCTCCATCTTCGGAAGCCTGATGCTGGAATCAATCTCTAAAAGAGGAACAAGGACAAATGCTCTTTCATGCATCCGAGGATGAGGAACTATTAGCTTCTCTGTTTCAATATTTTCGTGACTATACAGTAAAATGTCAAGGTCTATTGTCCGTGGGCCCCAATGGATTTCCCTTTTTCTCCCAAGCTTCAATTCAATATCCAGGCATGCATCCAGCAATTTAAAGGGATTTAAGCCGGTAGAAATTTGGATTGCCATATTTAAAAATTGCTCCTGATCTTCATAACCGACCGGATCTGTTTCATAAACAGATGAAGTATTTACCACTTCAGTTTCCGGAAGCTGATCAACCATCTCAACTGCTTTCTTCAGGTGGTCAAAACGGCTGCCGATATTCGAGCCGAGCGCAATAAAAGCAGTGGTCCTCATGATCTGCCTCTTGTAATCTCAACAGCTACTGATTGATAGTGGCCGGGAATCGGCGGATCCGGCTTGATCACTTTGACCGTCAGCTGCAGTATGAGCGGGAAACGGGAAAGAAGTTCTGCTGCCAGCTTTTCTGCTACCGCTTCAACCAGCTTATATGGCTTTCCTTCCACAACCTCTTTACACACTGTATACAGCTCACCATAGTTAATGGAGTCATCTAGATTATCTGTTTCCCCCGCCTTTTTCAGGTCTGCTTCCACAGTCAGGTCAACAGCAAAGCGCTGGCCAAGGCGTGTTTCTTCCGGAAAAACACCGTGGTATCCATAAAACTCCATTCTATTCACATATATTTTATCCATCGTATTCACCTTTTCCCATTAAAGCGTCCATCATTCTAGCCATTCTGCTCATTTCCTTTACATCATGGATACGGATCATCTGGCAGCCCTTTTGAATGCCATAGCAGACCGTTGCCCCCGTTCCTTCTGTCCGCTCCTCAACCGGAAGGTCCAGAATGGTTCCAATCATCCGCTTCTTCGATGTGCCAAGCAGCACAGGATACCCGACAGCCACCAGCTTGTCCAAATCCCTCATCATTTCCAGGTTATAGTTCAAGTCTTTGGCAAAGCCGATGCCCGGGTCAAGGATAATATTCTCGTCTGTTACACCTGCAGACTTTACAAGCGCAATGCTTTCGTATAAGTCATTCATAACATCACGGAAAAAGGATGTGTATTCCATGTTCTTGCGATTATGCATTAAGATGATCGGAACTCCTGTTTCTGCTGCTGTTGATGCCATTTCAGGATCCGCTTTGGCTCCCCACACATCATTGATAATATGGGCACCGGCTTCAACGGCCTGCCTGGCGACATCAGCTTTATAGGTATCAATCGAAATCGGAACATCCACTTCTTTTGAAATTGCCTCAATCACAGGAAGAACACGCTTCAGCTCTTCGTCTGCAGGAACCGGATCAAATCCCGGACGTGTTGACTCTCCTCCTACATCGATGATATCCGCTCCGTTCTCCACCATCTCGATAGCATGCTTGACTGCCAGATCCTGATGGCTGTATTTGCCTCCATCCGAAAAAGAGTCAGGCGTTGCATTTAAAATTCCCATTACAATGGTTTTCTTCTCGTAATCCAACGTATATGGCCCACACTGAATGGTTGTATTAGACATTATGAATCCTCCTGTAGTTCTTTCCTGCTCCATAAGTGTTCACAGTGCTTTTCATAGTGCATCTGGAGCTCCGATGTTTTCTTCCCGGATATCCCTGGCATTGAATGGCCGTCAAAAGATGAAATTGGCACAATTTCCTGGATGGAATTCGTGACAAAAACTTCATCCGCATTCCGTACAGCTTCCGGCCTGTACATGCCCTCCAGCACATTCATCCCCAGCTTCCCGGCAAGCCTGATCACAAATTTCCTAGTAATGCCGTTAAGTATGCCGGTATGAAGAGACGGGGTAAATAGATGGCCATCACAAATCCAGAATAAATTTGATGTGATTCCTTCTGCCAGATAGCCATCCCTGGTCAAAAAGATCCCTTCCGTGCCAGGATCGTCCCCCGCTTCTTTTTTTGCCAGAATATTATTTAAAAAATGGTGGGACTTCAGACGTTCTGCCCCTTCAGGAGTGTTGCGGGGAATCTCAAGCAGCACTGCCTGCTTTTCTGCGCTTCTGCTTCTTGACGGAAGCGGTTTGCAGAAAATAATCGTATTCGGATTTGTGTAAGGGGTTGTCTGCAGACCAACTTCTCCGTTTCCCGCTGACACATTCACTCGGATATAGGCATTATCGTATCCGTTTCTCTCAAGCAGCTTCTCCAGGGCAGCGAGCACTCGTTCCCGGGTGAAGCTGGCTTCGATGTTTATGGCTTCAAGGCTTCGATTCAGCCTCTCCAGATGGTCGTCCAATAAAAAGGGATGCCCATTGTAGACACGGAACGTCTCAAACAGCCCCATTCCATATAAAAAGCCATGATCGAAAGGAGAGATCATGGCCTCCTCTTTCCTGACAACTTCCCCATTCATATAAATATACAAAGTTTACAGCCCCTCTGCCTGCAGTAAGGCTTTGTAATGCTGAATAAAATTCTGGAGGAGTTCCTTTCCGGCTGTGGTCATAATAGATTCCGGATGGAATTGGACACCCTCTACAGGCAGGTCTTTATGGCGAATGGCCATAATCTCTCCCTCGGCTGTCCATGCCGAAACCTCAAGACAATCCGGCAGTGACTCCTTTTTAACAATCAGCGAATGGTAGCGGGTAGCTGGAAAAGGATTGGGCAGGTCTTTAAATATGGTCTTCCCATCATGAAAAATGTCAGAGGTTTTTCCATGCATCAGGCGCTCTGCCTGCACCACATCGCCTCCGAATACTTGAGCAATCGACTGATGTCCCAGACAAACGCCAAAGACCGGGATTTTGCCTGCAAAAGCTTCAATGGCTTTCAGGCTGATGCCTGCTTCATTCGGACTGCACGGCCCCGGCGAGATCATCAGGAACTTCGGCTGCCTACTGCCTATTTCATGAATCGATGTTTCATCGTTTCTTTTGACAACCAGCTCTTCTCCTAATTCACCGAGATACTGCACGAGATTATACGTAAAAGAATCGTAATTATCGATCATATAAATCATAGCTGATCCCCTTTTGCCTGTTCTGCGAGTTCTTTTGCTTTCCATAGAGCAATCGCCTTCTTCAGCGACTCTTTGTATTCATTTTTCGGATTGGAGTCTATGACAATGCCTGCCCCTGCCTGCACATGAGCCTGTCCATCTTTAACAAGCATGGTGCGGATAATTATATTCAGTTCCAGGTCGCCGCTGAAATTGATCCAGCCAAGAGAGCCGGTGTATGGTCCCCTTGTGACCGGTTCAAGCTCTTCAATGATCTCCATGGTCCTCACCTTAGGAGCACCTGTGATCGTTCCCCCGGGAAATACAGCATCAATAATATCAACTGCATTCTTGCCGTCAGCAAGCTCTCCCTTTACATTGGAAACGATATGCATCACATGAGAGTATTTTTCAATGACCATGAACTCATCCACTTCAACAGTCCCATATTTGGAGACTCTTCCCAAATCATTTCTCTCCAGGTCCACCAGCATTACATGCTCTGCACGCTCCTTCTCATTTTCAATCAGTTCATTGGCGAGCTTGAGGTCCTCCTCATGATCCTTCCCACGGGATCTTGTCCCGGCAATTGGCCTCGTGCTGACGGTGTTTCCTTTTTTCTTAATCAGCAATTCCGGCGATGCGCTCACAAGCTGGTAGGCTGGCGTGTGGAAATACCCCATGTACGGAGAAGGGTTCAACACTCTCAGCTGCTCGTATACATCCATAGCCTGGATATGAATCGGGCGGCTTTGGCGTACCGAGAGATTCACCTGAAAGACATCTCCCTGTGAAATATAGTCCTGTACACTCCGGACAGCAGACTGGAATTCTTCTTCATTCATGGATACACCAAGTGCATGTTCTGGCTCATTGCATCCCGCTGCCTCAGAAGGCTCTCCGCTATCCTTCTTCCATCTCTGCTCCCAATTCTCTGCCCGTTCCTCAATGGAATGCTCCTCCCCTTTTTCATATAAGAGAATAAGCCATAGCATTTCAGTTTCATGATCAAAGACAAAGCATTCTTTATAAATGTAAAAGTGGATATCAGGTATTTGCAGATCATCCCGTGCTTCATTTGGAAGCTTTTCGATATAGCGTGCATAATCATAGCTGATGAACCCAATTGCACCTCCCTGAAAGTCAGGAAGTTCTTCAAGCTTATCTGCTTTATATTGGTTCAGCCATTCCTGCATCAGGTGAAGGGGGTTGCCTTCAAGCACCTGTTTTTCGCCGTCTGCAGCAATTTCAAGTTTTGAATTTTTGCCTGTTAAAATGGCATCCGGCTCAAGAGCTGCAATACTGTATCTGCCGCCCCGTCCGCTTTCCAGCAAAACATGATGCGGCAATCCCTCGGACAGCGAGCGGTATGTACGGAAAAAATGGTTATATGTATATGGTATTTTCTTTGCGTGGATCTGTAGATGCTTCATTGAAAGTCACCCCTATATAGTTCTCATTTTTCATCATACATGATACAGGGCACGCTTTCATAATTTTTATTAACAAAAGCTGAAGCGTATACTCACCAATTTTTGCCGTTCCCGATACAACAAAAAACAGCGGCCATCGAAGACCGCTGTTCTATCAATTATTCAGCATCAAATTGGTATAAAGGAGTACTTAAATAACGTTCGCCGTTACTTGGGAGAATGGCCAGAACCTTCTTGCCCTTGCCAAGCTCTTTTGCCACCTTCAGAGCCGCACTGATTGCCGCACCGGAGGAAATCCCGCCAAGAATTCCTTCTTCCTTGGCCGCGCGGCGGGCATATTCAAATGCCTCATCGTTCGAAATCTGGATCACTTCATCATAAATCTTCGTATCAAGTGTATCCGGCACAAATCCCGCTCCAATTCCCTGGATTTTATGCGGGCCAGGCTTTCCGCCTGATAAGACAGGTGAATCAGTTGGCTCTACTGCGTAAATTTTGATGTCTTTATATTTTTCTTTAAGTACCTGGCCGGCTCCTGAAATCGTTCCGCCTGTTCCAATTCCAGAAATAAAAGCATCCAGCTGGTCGCCCATTTGCTCTGTGATTTCAGGTCCTGTTGTTAAACGGTGAATTTCAGGGTTCGCAGGGTTTTCAAACTGCTGAGGCACGAAATAGCCATTCTCCTTTGCAAGCTCCTGCGCTTTGCGGATTGCACCGCCCATTCCTTCCGGTCCAGGTGTGAGGACAAGGTCAGCACCGTATGCACGAAGCAGGTTGCGGCGCTCCATACTCATTGTCTCCGGCATTACAAGAACGGCTTTATAGCCTTTTGCTGCGGCAATCATGGCTAATCCGATTCCTGTATTTCCGCTTGTCGGTTCAATGATGGTATCACCTGGCTTAAGACTGCCATCATTCTCTGCTGCGGTGATCATTGCCAAGGCAATACGGTCTTTAACGCTGCTCCCCGGATTCATGTATTCCAATTTCAGATAAACATCTGCGCTATTATCATCAACTAAACGGTTTAGTTTCACAATTGGTGTATGCCCAACAAGATCTGCAATTGAATTTGCTACACGTACCATTTTCCCCACTCCTTATTTCCGACTATTTTTATTGGTTTAATATAAATTTACCAACTTCCAATGGGAATGTCAACGAAATTGCTCCGTATTTAAAAGAAAATTCATACTTTTGTCATTATAGACAATTACCCATCTCTATTCATGATACTCATTTTATGCAGAAAAAAACACGGAATTCACTCCGCGTTTTTTTATTTATTGCTCACCATAGTACCATTCCACATCGGTCTCTTTCCAGAATGGTTTGGCAGAGACAGGAACATCCATCTGCTCAAGAGCAATCTGGCGGCGAATCATGTTCTTTACCTCTTTAAAGGAATACTTTTCTCCCTTTAAATGCTCGTGAAGCATGACAATCGCATAGCCATCTTCTGTTTTAATCGGCTTGGTCCATTTGCCGGGCTTAAGTTTTTTGACCTGTTTAAAGACTTCAGCCGGTATATGTTCATCATCTTCACTGACATACCCTGCATTCCCCCCCTGGTTAGCAGTGAATTCATCAATCGATCGTTCCATCGCCAGCACAGAGAAGCTGGAGCCTTCTTTCAGCTCCTTCAATGTCTGTTCTGCTTCTTCTTTTGTTTTCACAATGATTTGAGAGATGTGATAGGTATCAGGTACATGAAATTGGCTGCTGTTCTCATTATAGTAGCTCTTCATTTCCTCTTCTGAGACAGAGACATCTGCCGTCAGCAGCTCTTCAAGAATAAGATTGTTCTTTATTTGCCTGCGCCATTTGTCTTCACTCATCTCATCAGTGAAATTGCCGCCGTACATCGTCTTGACCATTTTCAGCTCAAGCTCTACTGCCTTATCAGAGATCTTGACCCCGTATTTTTTCCCGGCTTCTTCAATGACCTTTTGATCAATTAGTTCGCTTAAGGTGCTTTTTCCGTACTTTGTTTCCATCTCACTCAGCCATTCCTGGCGGGTGATCTTTTCTCCGCCGATTTTTGCGACTGCTTCCCCGCTGCCATCGCCTTTAAAAAGCAAAAAGGCCAATGTGATAAGATTCAGCAGTACTAAACCGGCAATGATTATTAAAAGCTGTCTCTTTTCCAAGTGCTCCTCCCCCTAAGAAAAGCGCAAGCACCTTACCCTCCCAATGCCTCGAAGGGCAGGCACTGAAGCTGGACATTTCTCCAAGTTCAAAAAACAAAAGCGCATGCCCCGGCCTCAGGCGAACCTAGGAGACCGGCAAACGCTTATCTTTTCAATTTACTTCGGTCTTTAATTCTTCCAGTTCTTCTTTTGTATAATGATATTTCTCGTTGCAGAAGTGGCAGGCAGCTTCAGCCTGGCCATCTTCATCGATCATCTGCTGGATTTCTTCTTCTCCGAGACTGATGATCGCATTCGCAAAACGCTCTTTTGAACATGTGCAGGTAAAGGACACAGGAAGCTTTTCAAGAAACTTTACATTGTCCTTGCCAAGAATTGTTTCCAATAGCTCTTCAGGCGTTAAGCCCTGCTGGATCAATTTCGATACAGGCGGAATTTCTTTCAGTCTGTTCTCAATTAAAGTAATCGTCTCTTCACCTGTTCCCGGCATGAGCTGCAGAATGAATCCCCCTGCAGCAAGAATGGAGTTGTCAGGGTTAACGAGAACACCCACCCCAACTGAAGAAGGCACCTGTTCAGAAGTAACAAAGTAATAAGTGAAGTCTTCCCCAAGTTCTCCGGAAATCAGCGGGACCTGTCCTGTGAAGTGTTCCCTCATTCCGATGTCCTTCACGACAGTCAGGGTCCCTTCAGTGCCGACCGCACGGCGCACGTCAAGCTTGCCCTGCTCATTCAGATCGAAGTGCGTCTGCGGATTTGTTACATATCCGCGCACCTCTCCATTTGCATTGCTGTCTACCAGAATGGCGCCAATCGGACCGCCGCCTTCAATTTTTATGGTCAGCTTGTTATCGCCTTTCAGCATGGCACCCATCATCACGCCTGCCGTCATGGCTCTTCCCAAAGCAGCTGATGCGGTTGGCCATGTATAATGTCTGCGCTGGCCCTCTCCAACTGTTTCGGTGGTACGGGATGCATAGGCACGGACTTGTCCATCATATGCAAGTGCTTTAATTAAATAATCGCTCATTTTTTGCTCCTTTCCACGAAAAGCGCAAGCGCCTTGCCCACCCCCGATACCTCGAGGGGGTAGACGCTTGCGCAAGACAATTTTCGAATTTCAAAAAGTACTATTTTTTTATGTTTTCCATATTTCGTTTATAAATAATCTGCAGACCCTTTAAAGTTAAAAAAGGATCCACAACATCGATAATATCCGACTCCTGTGCGATGAGCCCTGCAAGGCCGCCTGTAGCAATGACAGTCGGTTGTTCGTCAGCCTGATCTTTCATTCTTTTGACAATTCCTTCAACCTGGCCGACGTAACCATATAGAATTCCAGCCTGCATGGCAGATACGGTATTTTTTCCGACAATATGGTCAGGACGGGCAATTTCTATTCTTGGAAGCTTCGCTGCACGGGAATAAAGAGCCTCTGTCGAAATCCCGATTCCCGGGGCAATGGCTCCGCCCATATACTGCTTATTTTCATTGATATAGCAATAGGTAGTGGCTGTTCCAAAATCGACAATAACTAACGGGCTTCCATATTCATGAATGGCCGCTATAGCATTGACAATGCGGTCTGCCCCTACTTCTCTGGGGTTCTCATACTTGATGTTTAAGCCTGTTTTGATTCCAGGCCCCACCACAAGGGGCTTTACACGGAAGTATTTCTGGCACATTCTTTCAAGCGAAAACATGATTGGCGGCACTACAGAGGAAATGATAATGCCATCTATATCTGAAAAGGAAAGATTTACATTCTCAAACAGAGACTTCACAATCATCCCGTATTCATCTTCTGTTTTATTCCGGTTGGTTTCAATTCGCCAATGATGCTTTAATTCATCTTGGTCATAGACACCCAGAACGATATTCGTATTCCCTACGTCGAAAACAAAGATCACCATTCTCACCACTTTATGATTATTTAAAACGCTTTTTTTCACTGAAAACATCATATCACAACTGCTGTTGATTCGTGTAATCGAAAATTCCGGGCAGCCTGGGAATTGATATTTTGCGGCAAAAAAAAGCGCCCCTGGAGGCGCTTTTCGATGATTATCTGTCTTTGCGTTCTTCGTCGATGGCAGGTGGCACATCCGCTTCAGCTGGACTTGAGCCTTCCCTTGTTTCAGTGATTTCGCCTGTTTCAGCAGGATCGTCTTTCTTGATGCTAATGTTTACTTTCACATCTTCATCTGTTGAAATGGAAGTCGCTGAACGGTCAGGCAGTCTGCCATGGTCTGATAAGTGCTTGATTTGTTCTGCATCAAGCGTTTCAACTTCAAGCAAGGTATTTGCAATCAGATTCAGCTTATCACGGTTTTCTGTTAAGAGCTTTCTTGCTCTTTCATAAGATTCCTTGATTATGCGCTGGATCTCAAGATCGATTTCATATGCGATTGCATCTGAATAGTTCTGCTCATTATGGAAGTCACGTCCAAGGAATACCTGGCCGCCCTGAGACTGACCGAACTGTAATGGTCCTAGCTTGTCGCTCATTCCAAATTCGGTTACCATGCGGCGGGCAATGCCTGTCGCACGCTGGAAGTCATTATGGGCACCTGTGCTTACTTCACCGAAGACGATTTCTTCAGCCACACGTCCGCCAAGCAATCCGACAATTTTGTCGAGAAGCTCAGGCTTCGTCTGGAAGTAGCGGTCTTCTTTTGGAAGCATAACCGCATATCCGCCGGCCTGGCCGCGAGGCACGATTGTAACCTTATGAACCATCTCTGCTTCATCAAGCACCAAACCGATGACTGTATGACCTGCTTCATGGAAGGCAACAATGTTTCTTTCCTTTTGGGAAATAACACGGCTCTTCTTGGCTGGTCCAGCAATAACGCGGTCTGTTGCTTCATCGATATCTTCCATATCGACTTTTTTCTTATTGCGGCGGGCAGCCACAAGCGCTGCTTCATTCAATAGATTTTCAAGGTCTGCACCTGAAAATCCAGGAGTGCGCATTGCAATGCTCTTTAAGTTAACCGACTCATCTAAAGGCTTGTTGCGGGCATGTACTTTAAGCACTGCTTCACGGCCTTTGACATCCGGGCGGTCAACTGTAATCTGTCTGTCAAAACGTCCCGGACGCAATAATGCCGGGTCAAGAATATCAGGTCGGTTTGTGGCAGCAATGATGATAATTCCTTCATTTGCTCCAAATCCATCCATTTCAACAAGAAGCTGATTTAGGGTCTGCTCGCGTTCATCATGTCCGCCGCCAAGGCCGGCACCACGCTGACGCCCTACAGCATCAATTTCATCGATGAAAATAATACATGGCGCATTCTTTTTCGCATTTTCGAATAAGTCGCGGACACGGGAAGCACCCACACCAACGAACATTTCAACGAAATCAGAACCGCTTATAGAGAAGAACGGAACGCCCGCTTCACCGGCAGCTGCCCGTGCAAGCAAGGTTTTACCTGTTCCCGGAGGTCCTACAAGAAGAACCCCTTTAGGAATTCTCGCTCCTAATTCAGCAAACTTGCGCGGGTCTTTAAGGAATTCAACGACCTCAACAAGCTCCTGCTTTTCTTCATCGGCGCCTGCAACATCTTTAAAGCGCACTTTCTTTTTGCTTTCATCATACAGCTTGGCTTTGCTTTTGCCAAAGTTCATCACTCGGCTGCCTCCGCCCTGCGCCTGATTCAGCAGGAAGAAGAATAGAATGAAGATGATGATGAAAGGAATGATTGACGTAAAGAATGTAACCCAGCCGCTTGTTTCCTTAGCCGGCATAACATCAACATCTGATGTCTGGGCTAATTGGTCCACACGGTCAAGGATATTATCATTGTTCATGATATAAGTCAGGAAGAATTTGCCTTCCTCATATCCCTTAAGCTTACCCCGTACTTCAAAAACACCTCTCTCAGGCTGAAGGGAAATGGACGTAACATCGCCGCTTTCCAAATGATCAACAAATTTATTATAAGAGATGTGCTCCGTTGGTTCATTGTTGCCATTAAAGAAGCTGACAACTCCAATAATGACTAAAAATATTAATAAATAAAAGATGGTATTCCGGAAGATCCGATTCATCCCTTACCTCCTCCCACGGTAAACAAACTATAGTGTATAGTATCATAGAAAATCATGCCAATACAAGGAATTAGACTTCTTAAAACCGGGTGATTCTTGTTTCAGTAAAGGGCTTTAATCCAAGATCATGCTTAGGATTTCCTTAATCGTTATTGCTGTATACTTCCGGCTTCAGCACTCCAATATAAGGAAGATTGCGGTACTTCTCCGCATAGTCCAGGCCATATCCGACTACGAACGCATCAGGAACAATAAACCCTACATAATCCGCTTTGATATCAGCCTTTCTTCCTGTTGGCTTGTCAAGCAGTGTTACAATCTTAATGCTTTTCGCTTTTCTGTAGCGGAACAGCTCAACCAGGTAGCTGAGTGTCAAGCCGCTGTCGATGATATCTTCAATGATCAGAATATCTCTGCCTTCCACAGAAGTATCAAGGTCTTTCAGAATTTTGACTTCTCCTGAAGATACCATTGAATTCCCATAGCTTGATACATCCATGAAGTCCATCTCAAGATATGTATCCACACGCTTTAAAAGGTCGCTCATGAAAGGCATTGCCCCTTTTAAAACCCCAATGGCAAGCGGAAATCGATCCTGGTATTCTTCCGTAAGTTCAGCAGCAAGGGATTTAATCTTATCCTGCAGCTCCTCTTCCGAAATCAGTACTTTTTCAATATCATTCTTCATCATTTTTTGTGCCCCCTAGAAGATCATTGCTTTATGTATTGTAAAATAATATAACTTGAGCAGGATTGCTGCTGCCTATCATCATGCGACTTCTTCAAACCTGGCACCCATAGGATCCTGCCCTGTGCATCTGTCACGATTGGCCAGGTTTTCCGATCATGCAGCGGTATTTTATGATCGATGAAAATATCCTTAATCTTTCGGGACCCCTGCATCCCTTTAAGCGTCATACGGTCTCCCTTTTCTCTTGTCCTGATAATGATTGGAAAAGAAACACCGTCCCTGTCTAATACAAGGGTTTCATTGTTTAGATTTCCATCAGGACAGTCAGCATATTCAAGAATAATCGATCCGCCGTTTGGGAGTTTTATGCTTGCAGGTTTGAAGATTTCATATCGATAGGATTGTACAGGTTCCTTCGGGAATAAAAAGTGGCATTGCCGGTAGGAGCGTACAATATGTAAACCGCCTGGAAAATCTAAATTTCCCGATGGATGAGGACTTTTCATTAAGGAAAAAACACTCTCTATATGAGAAGCCGATAACGATGCCGGCCTTTCCTTATAAAGATAGTTTAATATTAGTTGAATCCCTCTCCTTTGTAAAGGCATTGGCATTGCCTCAAAAGCATCAATATCCACACTAATTTCCCCATTGGCATTCTTTTTCATTACTGTATTCATTTTATGGACGGTTAATTCCTGCAGATATGCTTCATCACTTTGCAAATCTTCACTGAATTTTTGAAAATGCTCATGCACCTGAGGATTTTCTTTTCTCAGGAATGGGAGCACTTCTGCCCTGAAGCGGTTGCGGCTGTATATGCCTTTTTCATTGCTTGGATCCCGCCTTGGGTTAAGAGACCCCTTCAGACAATAGTGTTCGATTTCAGCTCTGTTCAAGCACAGGAACGGACGGATAATCGTATAATCGCCGAACGGACGCGTAAAGGGAATTCCGGCTCTGGCGCTGCCTGTGCTTCCTCTTGTAAGGCGCATTAAGATGGTTTCAACCTGATCATCTCCATGATGCCCAAGCGCAATATAATCTGCCCCATATTTATCGGCTGTTCTTTGGTAAAAGCTGTAGCGGCAATCCCTGGCAGCTGTCTGTGAACTCTTCCCGGACTTCTCCATATACTCAGGCACATTCACTCTTTCCATTTCAAATGGAATGGCTTTGTCTCTGCAGTAATCTTTCACAAACATGGCGTCCTGAAGGGATTCTTCACCTCTGAACATATGATCGACATGTGCGGCAATCAGTTCTGTCTGCTGATGCTGCTGCCTGCTCCAAAAATAATGGAGCAGGGCGATGGAATCCGGCCCGCCTGATACACCAATTACTATTTTCTTACCTTTTAAATTCAATCCCTTTTTCTTAAGGAAAGCACTCACTTTCTCTTCGAGCATAGGCTTCTTCCTTATCCTATTTAGATATATTTACTATTACCCCTGCAAAGGGCAGCATAATCCTTCCTATAGAAAAGCATATCACTTTTTAAGGAAAAATATCAAAAGGGATTAAGATTATAATACGGGTCACAGGAAGGAAAGTTTCATTTCTTTGAAATTCACATCAGCTGCCCATAAATATATATGAAATATAGCAGGGTGACAATAAGAGTAATAAGCAGAGTTTCAAAGAAGCTCCCTTTTTTACTTTTCTGCCTGCGCATTTGCCTGCTGGCTGGCTGCTGGCTGGCTGTTTTTCCAGGATTCCTGCTTACCATACTTCTTTGCACCGGATTTGCACGAGTGAGCTGGAGCATATCATTTCTCATTTCACCTGCTGAGCTATACCCGCCCTGCAGTGCATTCAGAATAACATCTTCGTATTTCAGCAGTTCTTTCTTTTGGCGGACCATCATTTTGAGCTGTTTAAGGTCACCCGTTGTCTTGGCAAACCTTTTTGGGTATGCCGTATTGATTAAAATCATGGCTGCAGCAAAGAGATCATAAGCAGGGTCAGCCTTTCTGGTCCCCAAACCCCAATAACCGCGATCATAGAACTCGGTAAATTCTTTTATTGCCCTGCCCTGAATGGTAGTGCCGCCCACATCAATGGTGCGTATTCTCGAGGGAGGACCTGTTACGATTAGATTATCCGGCTTTAAATCACCAAACACCCATCCTGCTTTATGCAGCGCATCCAGATCGTTCAGAAGCTGTACCAATAAAACACCGGTCCAGGATGGCCCCTTCTGCTGAATGAATGTCAGCAGATCAGGCCCCTGAATATATTCCATTACATAGAATGAAACCTTGCCGCTCCTTCGTTCCCAATCATCGACATCAAGCAAAGAAGGCCCGAGGGCAGAGCCTTGGACCTTTGCAAAGGATTTAAGGACGTTCACTTCGGACGTGATGGACATCCCGTTATCACTCATTTTCAAAGCAACCTGCTGATTTTGGTTTTTGGCGAGATAAACAATCCCATTAGCACCATAGCCCAATTCCTTTACAATGGTATATCGGCTGCGGTGCCATTTTCCTTCAATCACAGTACCAGGGTTTACTTTACACTGACTCTTCAAAGAATGATTCATCATCACGGGAAAGCAGACTCCTTAATGAACGTTTTTTCTTGAAATGATTTAATGCCTCTTGAATGGCCGGGCCTGTTGGTGTAATCCCGCCTGTTGTCAATTTCGAGAATATGCTGGTCAGCGATTCAAGATTCGGTGTCCAATCAAGCAGTTTTTCGACATCTTTCTTTTTCCCGGGAAATACAAATACGGAAAAACGGTTATCACCAGAGCGGGCATTGAGGCTTAAGGACAGGTCCAGCAAGGCTTCCTTAACAGTCGGAAGCTTATGCTTCATGCTTGCACTGGTATCAACGAGGACCAGCACTTCAAGCTCGACGGTCTCACCCAATTCATCCACGACCTCCATCACTTCGCCGCGCTGATCCGGCGGGAGATCATCCATTGTTTTGGGGCCGCCGAGGATCTGCTGGAGCTCTTTGTTCACCACTCCCTGCAGAGTCTGTGTCATAGCTTTTCTTGTCACCATCTGTACAGTCTGTGATAGCTGCTGAGAGTAGACTACCTGACTGACTCCTCCTCCTGACATTGCAATACCTTCTATTTCATTCATTCCCTGTTCATCAATGACATCCTGCTCCATAACTCCGATTACATTCACCGTTATTCCCTGCTCCTTGGCTAAAGCCGCCATAGCAATGGGATCTTCACCCTGATTTGAACAGCCATCCGTTATCAATAAAATCTGCTTCAGTGTTCCTGTTTTCATTTTGAAACTCCCCTCCACAATTGAGTTGTTAGCATTTTCGACTGATTGGAGGGGAATTATACATATAAATACTACTCGATGAGCAAATTAATCAGTTGGCCTTTTGGCGGATGGCGTGTACAGGGATGCTTGTCCATTTCGGTGTATTATGCTTCACCTTTGAGACCACCACAGTCATATCATCCTCAATATTTCCGGACCTTGACCTGATGACCTCTTCCATAATCAGATCGGCAACTTCCTGCGGATCGTCCGTCCTCAACTCGGATATTTTGCGCTTCATCCACAAATCAAAGTTTTCGACATGCTTTGGACCCTCAAATACTCCATCACTCATCATGATCAATAAGTCACCGGCTTTAAGCTGCTCACTGACCACATCAACATCAAATTCCTGAATGATGCCCATCGGAAGGTTGCTGGCCTGAATCTTCATTACTTTAGGGCCTCTTTTTACGAAACTTGGAGTTGATCCAATTTTCAAAAATTTTGCGTCAGCATTCTGCAGATCGATCATGGCCAAATCCAAGGTCGAGAAAATTTCGTCTGTAGTTCTCAAAGAAAGGACGGAGTTGACGGATTTAATGGCAACCTGCTCTTCTATTCCTGATTGAAGAATTTTCTGCAGAAGCTGAAGTGTTTCCTGACTTTCCGCATGTGCCCTTTCCCCATTGCCCATTCCATCACTGATGGCAATCGCATACTTGCCGCAGCCCAGCTCGATGGTGGAATAGCTGTCACCGGACACTAAGCCCCCGTCCTTGGCCGCATGGGCAACGCCTGTTTCAACCACGAAAGCCTTGGCTGACCGGAATGTGACATGGCAGTATCCATTCGGAAAGGCGGCACATTCCTCTGAATTTACTAATATCGTTTCGCCTAATATATCAGATAGCATCGGTGCAATGAGCTTCTCACATTCCCCATGGCCCTGGCAATATGGGATGGTCATATCAATGTCGACATTTCCCTGCTCCAGACTGTATATTTCCACCTGTTCAATATGGATGCCAAACTCCTGAAGTGCTTCGAGGATTTGTTCTTCCTGTTTATGATGATTTTCCCGCTCTCTCTGTATTTCTTTGGCGAAGTCACCCATTACCTCCGAAACACCCCGCAGCTGGTCAGCTACCAGCCTTCTGCTTTCCTGAACCTGCTTCTTCAGCTTTTGGTTCGCTTTATAATAAGTCAGCTCCTGCTGGACGGCTTCTGTCACTTTTTTCGATCTTGTGCAGTACTTTTCCCACTCTCTTGCCAGTTTAGGAGAAAGGGCACCTTCGTTATTGTCCACATCATGCATAATATCCATCATATAGTCATAGGTTGTATTAAAGTTCTTTGACCAGCAGTGATCCTTCTTAAAGCAGGTCTGACAGGTTTTTTCCGTTACATTGCTTAAGAAATAATCCACTTCCCTGTCACTGTCCTCTTCCCATTGAGACGGCTCATCATGAGAGGAAAAGCTTTTGGAAAGGGCCTGAAAGACACTTGAAAACTGGGCAACGCGCTGTGCTGTCACATCACGCATTTTTCTCATATATTGCTGCTGCTCTGCCGCATATTCAGGCGTTCCCGGGATGTGTTTGGCCAATTTCATCGTTAACACCTGCGGGGTTAATAAAAATAAGAAGATGGCTGCACCTGTTTCTGACAAAGTTTTCATAAGGTTTCCGCTGCCCTCTCCATACATGCCCATAAGCAGTGTCGCAATCAGCAGGCCGAACGCCACTCCCAACTTCCTGCCTTCTTTTAAAAGGCCGCCTAAAAGGCCCGCAAAAGCAAGCAGACTCATATGATAAAAGCTTGATATATTCGCAAGAGAGAAAATCAGGCCGGTTACCACCCCTACTGTGGAACCGACTGTCGCTCCTGCTACAAATGCGAAGAGCAGGACAAGATAGCGTGACATAATATGCTCCACGGAAAGATCATAGACTGTCCAGCCGATGGTTCCCGTCATGACTGAAGCCAGCATAATGATCAGACAGACAATTTCTTCGGTTTTCAGTGATTGTCTGCGCTTATTTATTGATAGCAGGGGCAGTCCCTGCAGAAAAATAAGTGTCAGGATGAAGCCCAGGCTCGACTCAACCCCGGCCATCATGCCATCGTATAAAGTCAGCTTGCCCTTCATAATGAAAGCCTCCAGGAGCTTGCCTGTTAAAAGAGTGAAAAATACATAAAAAGGCAGTGCCCGGATTTCATTAGTCAGCCATTTCTTTGAGACCCGGAAGGCAAATAAAAAGATGAAGGTGATGCCAAAAGCGGATACAGCATCGGATATGGATAATGTGGCAGCTCCTGCGATCAGTCCCACTAATGCAAGCGGCGCCTTATCCCTTCGTATGAAATAAACCGCTGCAAAAAACGGAAGGCTGAATGGGGTAAGCTTCGCCAATATCAAGGCTCTTCCAAGCAAAAAGCCAATGATCAGCAGAACATAGCCTTTTTTCAGAAAGAAATTCTCCAGCCCTGATTGGAGTTTTTTTAAGCCTTTGGCAATATCCAGTTTCGGTTTGTTGAAGGGAACTTCCCCGATCGGCTCCATTACATTCCTTTCTACCTTTTCCATTAAACTACACTCCCCATTTTTTTATCGTTGCTGACAATTATAAATTCATCTGTTCCAAAAGTTTGTCAAAATAGCGGACAAGCCCCGGCTTTTCGTTCGACGGTTTTCCACTATATATGGGGATAGATAACATGATTTAAGATTGAAACTTCCGGAGTCCATTTATAATCTGACAAAAAAAGTAAACAAACCGCTGGAATGACAGCTTTCTGCCGAAAGCGAAGCATGGAAAAAATTGACGAAGGCGGAAGGGAGGTTTACGACATATTTCTTTCAATATCTTATTGACTTCCTTTTTAAAAGTTTGTATTATAAATTTTGTGCTTAAGAGCACAACTATTAATCTATTGAAATTTGGCGGTGTAGCTCAGCTGGCTAGAGCGTACGGTTCATACCCGTGAGGTCGGGGGTTCGATCCCCTCCGCCGCTATCTAAGAAATGCGGAAGCGCTTTGAGGCGATCTGCATAACACAATTTTATCCTGGCCCGTTGGTCAAGCGGTTAAGACACCGCCCTTTCACGGCGGTAACACGGGTTCGAATCCCGTACGGGTCATTTCAAAAGAGCGTCAGCCTTAGGCTGGCGTTTTTTTGATGTTTGAATCAGCGTTAGCCAGCACAAAAAAACAAGCCCTATTCGGACTTGTTTTCCATCCTGCTATATAGATCAATCAGCAGCAAGTTAGCCTCGCCTAGCTCCTCTTCCTCCGCGCTTGGATTCAGTATGACGCTTCAGCGATGATAGACGATCTTCGCTGTCCTTCAGGAAACGGGCCATTTTGGCTTCAAAGTTCTCTTTAGGGCGATGGTC
The DNA here is from genome assembly GCF_009849585.1 of Bacillus sp. ZZV12-4809. GTDB lineage: Bacteria > Bacillota > Bacilli > Bacillales > Cytobacillaceae > Cytobacillus. The sequence goes on along the minus strand of NZ_VCRN01000029.1, from coordinate 35,941 downwards.
GTTTGGCCGGTTTTGGCGAGGGCGGCCAGAATTTGAATTCGGTCTGAATTCCTTTCTGTCTCCTCTTTCAGGTCTCTCAGAACGCTCAGGCCGGACTTTTGCCTTCTTAATGGATAATCCAATCTTGCCGTCCTTTTCGACATTAATGACTTTCACTTCAACCATGTCACCCACTTTTAGGTGTTCATTAATATCTTTTACATATTTGTCAGCGACTTCACTTATGTGCACCAAACCGGTTGAGCCATCCGGCAGCTCCACAAATGCTCCGAAATTTGTAATGCCTGTGACCTTTCCTGTTAACTTGCTGCCTGCTTCGATTGACATTAAAAAAACTGCCTCCTTGAAAGATATAAAGTGAAACTTTTTATATATTATACAGAAACCAAAAAAAGAGTGTCAATATAGCGTCAGTCGGCCTTTTTTTCTTTTTTCTTTTCTTTTTCCGTCTCTTCTTCAGGGAGGTTAAAAATGATTTCATTATTGTCAGATAGGAAATAATCTTTGCGGGCAAGCTTCGCGATATACTCATCATCATTCAGCTTAACAATTTCTTCTTCAAGCATAACTTCTTTTTTCTTCAGATCAGAAAGCTCCTGATCCAGCCTGTTTTTCTCTTCCACTTTTTCTTCCAGAGCAGCAGACTGCGAAACGAGTGTGGTGATCATAAAAAAAGAAACGACAGCTGCCAGTGTAAAAAATGCTGCTAATCTGCGAAATAAAAGTTTTTTCTTACGGCCTGCACTGATCTCTGCTTCTTCCTGCTGTTTGACATAGCTGGTTTCCATTTTGGCTACATTTTTCTTCTTGGTGGCACTCACTTCCGCACTCCCTCCTTACTCTTTAGGTTTTTTCCACTTTGCTGTCCATTTTAAAACATAATTCTTTATCCGCTGTAAATATCCTGCCAATTTATTATATAACTTCTCGACTGTTTTTTTAATCTTTTTCGGCAAAAGTTTCCATAAAAGTGACAAAATCCATTTGACAGGCAGAAAAGCTGCCTTCAAGGTGAACCAAAGGACTCGAATAATGACTTTTAGAAGGGAATAAAGTCCTTTTCCAAGCATGACGGCAATCGCAATTAATGCCATAATCAGACCCTGAATGGGTTTATAAATAAGGATAGTTACAGCCTTCACGAAAAAGCGGTATATGGAGATCGCCATCCGGATGGAAATCTCCAATACCCGCAGATACATTTTTTTAAATAAACTTTGGTAAGCGGCAAAACCGCACAGCAAAGCAATGAAAATGTAAAACCTCAGTTCACCCTTATTCACCAGGAATAATATATAGAAGATTGCCAGACCCTGTACTACCCAAAAAAGAATATCATTAATAAAAACAAGCCAGCTTTTCCGCTTAGTCCTTTGCAGAAAACGATTATACGTATCAAGGGCAGCCCCAAATACACTTCCCATGCCAATCATCGCCAGCATGGTCAAAAATTGAGTAGTCAGCGTCATCGGAACAACTTGCTAAAGAAACCTTTAGCTTTATCTCCATTCTGATCGTCAATATAAACAAGGTCAAATACCTTCCCTTTAATGGAAACAATTCCCTTGTCCACATCCAGATTCTTCATCTGAAGGTTCTGCCCTCTAATCGCCAGGAAGCCCATTACGGTCTCGAGTAAAAACTCTTCATTATCAAAGCTTTCCACCTGTTTAACACCTGTAATATCAAGCAGCCTTCTGCCTCTCATAATGACATCATGTTCCTGAGTATTGGTTTTGTTTGAATTTGGCTCATAATATTGACTCATTATTCATCCCCCGCAATCACATAGTACAACCTTTTTGTACATGTTTATGAATGGGGGGAAAAAAATAGAACAAGCCGTGATGAAAAGCAGGAGCTCTGCTGATTTGGAAACAGAAATTCCGCTTGTTTCCGGTTATCGGACAATGCAGGCTAGCTTATGCTTCCGATTCCACTTTTTCTTCCTTCACAATTGAGTACATGTTAGCCGCTTCTTCCTTGCGGGTCGTTTCCTGGAGACGTTCCACCTTGACCGTTACCAGCTTCTGGCCGAAGCGGACTTGAAGCTCATCTCCCACTTTAACAGTGGAGCTTGCTTTCGCCTGCTGTCCATTTATCGTAATCCTTCCCTGATCAGACACCTCTTTAGCCAGTGTTCTTCTTTTGATAAGTCTTGATACTTTTAAAAATTTATCTAATCTCATGTATGCCACTCCTCTATTAATAGCCTTTGGATTTTGCCTCATTCCAGAATTCATCGAGCTGTTCGAGTGTAAAGTCTTCAAATGTTCTGCCGCTCATCATTACCCGTTCTTCCACATACTTAAAACGGCGGATGAATTTTTCATTTGTTTTTCTCACTGCTTCTTCGGCATCAATTTTATAAAAACGTGCAATATTCACAAGAGCGAACAGGATGTCGCCAAATTCCGGCTCCATCTCCGCGCTGAAATCCGCAGCTTCCTTCTCGAATTCGGCAATCTCTTCTTTTACCTTCTCCCAGGCAGGCTCTACTTCCTTCCAGTCAAAGCCGACTTTCGCTGCTTTTTTCTGGATTTCAGTCGCTCTCATTAAGTTCGGGAATGATTTCGGGACTGAATCCATCATAGATTCCTGTTTTTCTCCCTTTTCTTCCTGCTTAATGCTCTGCCAATTTTTCAGGACATCTTCCTCATTTTCAGCCTGCACATCACCAAAAACATGGGGATGACGGCGGACCATTTTTTCGGAAAGCCCTTCAATCACTTCATCGATGGCAAAATAGCCTTCATCCTCGCCGATTTGAGCATGGAGCATCACCTGAAGAAGGACATCGCCAAGCTCTTCTGTCATATGCTCGGTATCTTCATTATCAATCGCTTCGATCAGCTCATAAGCTTCTTCAATTAAGTATTTCTTTAAACTTTCATGAGTTTGCTTTTTATCCCATGGGCAGCCATTTGGTCCGCGCAATTCAGCGATAATGCTCCGCAGCTTTGAAAAATCTTTATAGAGAACAGCCTCTTCTTTTACAGGGGGCACATATACAGAAGTTAAGTTATTCAGCTCCATATTATGATCCAGTTCATGCAGCTGCACTTTTTTTATAACCTCATCTTTGCTGCCGGCCGCTGTTACAATATAAACCTCATAATCGTAAGGCAGCTTTTCCATCAGAGTCAGCTTGACTTCGCCCGCAGTAAACTGATCATACACCTGTCCAATGATGACATGCTGTGCCACCTGGATCTCATCCCTTTTCAGATCGGTTCCATCCAAAAGCTGAAACCCCTCGATCGGGTCGATCTTCAAAGCCTGAAATAAAGGATCCAGGAAACTTTGTCCTCCTCCGATCATAATTTCAATTCCTCTCTGCGGTCCATGCTCAAGGAGAAGCTGCACGGTACGCTCTGCTACAAGCGGATGCCCCGGTACTCCATACGTAATATCTTTCGCAAGGGCTTCACGGAGGAGAAATTCACAAATCTCCTCGTATACCTCTTCAAACTGCTCATGCTTTTCGTATATATGATCAAAAGACTGATATGTCAGACCTTCTTGTTCGAGATCAAGCAGAACTGGATGCTCCTTCGTGCGCAGATATAGAGCCTCTGAATTTTTAAGCTGTCGATACACACCAAAAGGAAGCTGATCCAAATCTCCTGCTCCAAGTCCGAGAATGGTTATTTTTTTCATAAAGCAATTCATCTCCTAGTCTTTTTGGGAAGCAAGAACATGAGTTTGCTTCCAAGCGGCAGCAAAGCAAGCTCTTCCTCTTTAAAAGTATTGCCTTTAAACATGATATACAAATACGTAAGGCCCCCCAGCACTACGCCGCTTAATGCCTGGAATCCGGAAAATATCCTGCCCGGTTCTGCGATTGGCAGCATGGCCAGGGCCTGAAGGTATAGCTGCAAAACAATCGTCATTATGAAAGCAGCAAATCCGGTCAACAATAAAAACCGCATAGAGATCAATGATATGTTTAAATATCTATGAAGCTTTATAATAAGAAGAAACAGGATAGCAGCAAGGGCCAGAGCTGATGCAGCCGCTGCACCGGCTGTACCGTAAGATGGCACCAACAGGATGTTCAGGCCAAGCTTTAACGCAAACCCCACCAGAATGGCCGCAGCTGGGAAAAAGATAAATCCCAGTCCCTGCAGGATGCCAGTGATGGTGATGATCAGGCTGCTCAGCAAAATCATCAGACTGAGGATAGCCAGGACACCCGATCCTGACGAGTTTTCAAACAGCATAATATTTGCAGGCTTTATGATATTCCAGAGCCCAACGGTTGCGGCAGCTCCAACCAGTATGCCGATTTTCAGGGCAAGTCTGATTTTACCGTGAAGGAATGCGGGCTGATTTCTCAATTTTTCTTTGGAAATAAGCGGTACCAGTGACAGGGACATGGATGTTGCCACCACAATGCCAAGCTGAACAAGCGGCTGTCCGCGGTCATACACGCCTTTTAGCGCCTTCGCTTCTTCTCCTTCCAGCCCGGATGCCAAAAGAAGCGAGTATAAATTGAACGAATCTGCCAGCTGAATGAAAATAAGCACCAGACTGCTGATGCAGATGGCAAACCCCTGTATGATAATCGTTTTGGCCAGCTTCCCGCTTTTTTTAAAATCAAGCGCAATGGAAGATGGCAGGCTTCTTCTCTCATTTATATAAAAGTACGTAATTAAAATCAAAATGGCGACCATTCCCCCGGTAATAGCCCCGAACATGGCCCCGCCTCCAACCATATAGAGAGAATTCCCTCCCTTAACAAGCAGATAAGCAGCAAGCAGGATCGTAACGACCCTGATTAACTGTTCTCCTACCTGGGAAACAGCGGTTGGAACCATGTTTCCTTTCCCCTGAAAATATCCCCGGAAAAGAGACAGAATGGGAAACATAAGGAACACAACTGCCACTACTTTAAGCAGAACTGCCAGCTGCGGATCACCCATCCTGGCTGCCAGCCAATCCGCACCCCAGTAAAGGGCGGAAAACCCGATAATTCCTATTAGGGACAGAACCAGGACTGAAATCGCAAATAAATTGTGAATATCCTGCTCTTTCTCTAAAGCAGCCTGCTCGGCATAAAGCTTAGAAATAATAACAGGAAACCCATATGTAGATAACACAATAATGATTCCATAGAACGGATAAACTTGCTGATATATATAAAATCCTACATCCCCGACAATATTCTGGAAAGGGACCCGGTAAATAGCGCTTAAAATTTTGGTAATCAGGGCAGCGATTGTCAGGATAAACGCACCCCTAAACAAATCGCCGGATGTCTGAACGGGCCTCAGGTTGCCCATCTCCTTCCAATTGAATTCGAAAGTATTATAGCATATTGGGGCATAGTACGCGGATTCTATACCTTATTCGCTGCTTGCGTGCACTTCATTTTAGTCTGCACGCCAAAGAAAAAAGGCAGCATTCCGCTACCCCTTTCAATAAGTATCCATTTTTATGATTCCATTTGTCTTGCCAGGAAGCCAGCTGCTGTTTCAACTGCTTTTTGTTCCACGTCTCCAAGAGAATCTTCTTTAGCAAAAATGATAACTGCTCCAATTGGATCGCCGTTAGCAATGATTGGGCCAATTGTATAAGCGGAGGAAGCTTCAGTGTTCCCGTCCACAAGCGAAATGTCGCCTGACTGGTTAACCAGAACTGAACTGCGTTCTTCCATTGTTTTTTCAACAAGATCGCTTATATTTTTGTTTAAGTAATCCTTTTTAGAACCGCCTGCCACAGCGATATAAGTATCTCTGTCACAGATTAACACTGGATTTCCCAGGCTGTCATATAATGCTTCTGCATATTCTTTTGCAAAATCGCTTAATTCACTGATTGGTGAGTATTTCTTTAAGATGACTTCTCCATCACGATCTACGAAAATCTCCAGCGGGTCCCCCTCACGAATACGCAATGTTCTGCGGATTTCTTTCGGAATGACTACACGACCCAAATCATCGATACGACGAACTATACCTGTTGCTTTCATCCAACGTTGCCTCACTTTCATCTGATGATTTTTAGAAAAGCGGAAGCGCCTTGCAGAGCCCCGACAAGCATAAGACGAATCACACAGGAAATCCTGATTTCTGGAGTGATTTGGCTTATGACCCAAGGGGCTAGGCGCCGAAGCTAGACCATTCTCACTTCAGCGCAGCACTTACTCTTTCCTCTTTTGGCTATGATCCATAATTGGGAGAAAATGAATGCATCGCCATGTTTGAACTTAGTATCTTTCATATGGAAAGTTATATACGTGCACAAAAACTTTTTCTCGTAGATGTTATTCATTCCATTTTCGGATAAACATTCCAAATGGTTCTTCACTTAAAAATACCCTTGCCAGAAACAAGATAAACATTTCTAATGTTTCATTTTATTGACAGGAGTGTGTCCAAACTAGGCAGTTGGATGTTCTTGCTCCTTTTTAGCTTCGTGCATTCCTTTAATCACTTCATAGGCAATATTGAGCCATTCATTTGTTTTGACGCCTTTAATATGAAGGACTGCTTTCAGCTTCTTGCCATCCATGCCCAAGCCGATCATGCGGCCATATTTGCTGGTAATCTGGAAAATCTTCTGTCCGTCCACATTTTCGCTGGCCTTTTCAGATAAAAGAATCAGCACTTCCTGTTTGGATTGCTTAACGGTTTCGACTCCTGCCAATTCACCGTAAGCCTTCATTTCGGCAATCTGGAATAAGTAGCCTACCTCATCTGGATATTCGCCAAAACGGTCGATCATTTCATCCTGAAGCTCTTCTACATCTTCAAGAGTTGAAATGCCCCGGAATCGCTTATACATTTCAATTTTCTGATGGCCATCAGACAAGTAGAAATCAGGGATATAAGCATCCACGTCCAGATCGATTTCAATTTTAGCCGGCTTTTCCTCGATGCCATCGAGCTTATCCTTCCGTTCTTCAATCGCTTCTTTAAGCATTTGCGAATACAGATCAAAACCGACGGAGTCGATAAATCCATGCTGTTCGGCTCCGAGCAGATTGCCGGCGCCCCTGATGGACAAATCCCGCATGGCAATTTTGAAGCCTGAACCGAGCTCCGTAAATTCCTTTATGGCCTGAAGCCGCTTTTCAGCTACTTCTGTTAATACTTTATCTTTTCGATACGTAAAATACGCATAGGCAACCCTGTTGGAACGGCCAACCCGGCCCCTGAGCTGATAAAGCTGGGACAGACCCATTTTGTCTGCATCATGGACAATCAGCGTGTTGACATTTGGAATATCTACGCCTGTTTCAATAATCGTGGTGCTGACGAGAACATCGGACTCGCCTTCAAGGAAGCTTAACATAACAGATTCTAACTCATTTTCCGTCATTTTCCCATGGGCATATGTTACCCTTGCATCTGGAACCAGCATGGATATTTCCTCGGCTTTTCGTTCTATATCCTCCACCCGGTTATATAGGAAATAGACCTGTCCATCCCTCGCCAGTTCCCTTTCAATGGCTTCACGGACCAGTGCACCATTGTATTCCATTACATAAGTCTGAACCGGGAATCGGTTTTCAGGCGGTGTTTCAATAACTGAAAGGTCCCTGACGCCCAGCATTGACATATGAAGGGTTCGCGGGATTGGCGTGGCTGTCAGAGTAAGGACATCCACATTGGTCTTAAGCTGTTTAATCTTTTCTTTATGTGTCACGCCAAAGCGCTGCTCTTCATCAATAATGAGCAGGCCTAAATCTCTATACTGAATATCCTTTGATAAAATGCGGTGAGTGCCGACAACTACGTCAATAGTCCCTGCCTTTAATCCTTTAATGGTTTCAGTCTGCTGTTTTTTTGTTCTGAATCGGCTTAACAGCCCAATTTCAATCGGGTAATCCTGGAATCGCTCTCTCATCGTTTCATAATGCTGCTGAGCCAGGATGGTCGTTGGAACGAGAATGGCAACCTGTTTTCCATCTGCAATCGCTTTAAAGGCAGCACGAATGGCTACTTCGGTTTTCCCATAGCCCACATCTCCGCATAATAAGCGGTCCATTGGGCGCTCCCTCTCCATATCCTTCTTAATTTCATGGATAGAGCGGATCTGGTCCTCTGTTTCCTGGTAAGGGAAGGCCGCTTCAAATTCTCTCTGCATATCGCCATCCGGATTGAAGGCATAGCCCTTTGATGCCTCACGCTCTGCATAAAGCTTGATCAGGTCATCCGCAATATCCTGAACAGATGATTGAACCTTTTTCTTAACCCGCTTCCAGTCGTTTCCGCCCAGCTTATAAATTTTAGGCTCTTTTGCTTCAGAGCCGACATATTTCTGGACAAGATCAATCTGCTCCACCGGCACATACAGCTTGTCGCTGCCCTGGTAGCGGATATGAAGATAATCTTTATGGACTCCGTTAATCTCGAGGGTTTCAATCCCCAAGTATTTTCCGATCCCGTGATTGACATGAACAACATAGTCCCCGACCTTCAGTTCGGAATAACTTTTAATTCTTTCAGCATTTGAAAGCTTTTGCCTGCGGGTTTTCTTTTTCGTGCGTTTGTTAAAAAGCTCTTCTTCCGTAATAACGGCCAGCTTTTGACCTGGAAGCTCAAAGCCAGTCTGGAGGCTGCCCTCTGTAATTTGGATTTTTCCTGTTAAGACTGGATCCTCCTCACTCACAAACGCCGCTTCAATTTCATAGTCTTCAAGCACTCGTTGCAGCTTTTTGATCCGCTCTTCATCCGGGCCCAGGAATACGACCGAATATTTGCCTTTTTTCCATCTGTCCAGTTCGCCCTTCAGCACATGCATCTGGCCATGGAAATTCTGCATCTGTTTGCAGGTGACATTTATAATGTTTTGCGGATTGGTATTCGGTACATGCCTCAGGAACAGCGACATATATGTAATCGAATGCCTGGAGCGGTGAAGGAACTCTTTTAAGGTATGGGATACCTTCACATCATGTATGATCTGGCCCTCACCTAAAAGACTCGTATACCACTCCGCCTCCTCCTTATCAAGGGTGTCATTCATTTCCTGAACACGGCTGATTTCATCAATGAAAATTAAGCCATTGGCAGGGAGATAGTCTACTAAACTACTTCCGTCCTCAAAGGCAAACGATAGGTATTTGAAAAGCTGTTCAGGCTTGTTCCCCATTCGCAGCTGTTCTAATTCATACCCGATATTCTGGGCCAGCTGTGTTTTCGCTTTATCATCCTTCAGTTTTTTCAGGCTTGATCCCAAACCTTTTTCCAATTTTTCAATGATAGTCTCGAAGTGCTCTGAATCAAGAGGAATTTCAGTTGCCGGACCGATTGAGATCTCGGTTAGTTTTTCTTTTGATCTCTGATCCTCCAAAGAAAAAGTCCGGATTGAGTCCACTTCCGTATCAAACAGCTCTATCCTTACCGGATCAGCTTCAGTCAGCGGATAGATATCAATGATTCCGCCTCTGACACTGAATTCCCCGGGCGAGGAAACCATTTCAGAACGGACATAGCCCATCTGAACAAATCTTTTTAATTGATCTTCAGTCAAATCATCGCCTATTGCTAAAGACAGCTGGTAATTCTTCCAATGGCTTGGAGGCGGAAGAATTTTTCTTAGCCCTGCCATCGGGACAATCATGATTCCTGTCTTATGTGTACTCCAATAATTTAAAGCCTCGATCCGCTGGGCCTTTAACTCAGGGCTGGCAATCCCCATCTCTGCTGCGATCAATTCATTGGCAGGATACAAGAATACTTCCGATTCCCCTGCCAGACTGACGATATCATCATATAGTTTCTGTGCCTGCAGAAGGTTGTGCGTTACAACAAGCATCGGCCTTCCCGACTGCTCATATATGGAAGACAAAAACAAGGTGCGTGCCGATCCTGATAAACCGGCAAGCATCTGCTCCCTTAGTCCTCCCTCTATGCCAGACAAGATGGAACTTACATCATCCTGCCGGCTAATAATCTCTTTAAGACCAAACATGAAAGCCCCTCCTATAACGAAAAGCGCAAGCGCCTCGATCACCCCTAAAATAGCATAAGACGAGCCCTGCAAGGGATTGACTAGTCTATCGTCCCTATGAGCTTATGACCTCGAGGGGGTGGCGCTGGAGCTAGACAGTTCTCAACGTTCAAATTTCCCTTTATCTTTTCAAAAGCATTTTTTTTAAATGCTCCGGCAGTTCAACCGCCAAAAAGCAGATGCCGTTCCAGCCCCATTGAGACAGAAAACTGACAGTCTGCAAAATCCATTTTTCCTATCATTAATCTTACTAAAAATAATAAGGTTCCAACAAGAAACTATAGAACGGTTTCTATTAAATATAATGATGCCCAAAATAGAAATAGAAAAACGCTTTGGATTGCCTCCAAAGCTTGTTAATGAATAATAAAGTCGTGCTGATGATAATCCGGATTGCGCTCCAGGGATTCCTGGCAATCCTCACAGATCGCTGTTACATGCATATCTCCTGATTGATCATACGAGATCATCTCCTGGCGTTCCTGATCGTTTAGCTTATGGAACCCAAGCTGCTCTGAATAAACAGAGCTGTTCTCCAGAGAACCAAGTTTTGTTCCGCAATGACGGCAATGATAATGAATAGCCATGCCTGTCCCTCCCGTTTAACTGTCCATGATTCTATTATGGACCTCTGGAAGGGAACTTATTCACGCATCCGGCACTGCCGCCAATGATGAGATACATTATTCTATGATAAGATTCATAAAATATGAAGCTTATTGATTAAAATCGTTCATAACCTGTAAAAATGGTTTTCTAAACCATTCCTCACAGGCCTCTGCGCACTTTTTAACCGTTTCATCCATAACGGCCTGTTCTTCTTTCGTGAAGCGGCCGAGCACATAGTCTGGCACCTTCATGCCGCTTGGCGGACGGTCAATGCCGACTCTGATTCTGTTAAATTCCTGTGTCCCCAGATGGGCAATCGTTGATTTGATCCCATTATGGCCGCCTGCGCTTCCTTTTTGGCGGAGCCGAATCTTGCCCACAGGAAGATCCAGATCATCATAGATCACCACAAGTTCATCATCATTAATTTCAAAATAATCCATAACTGCCCGGATGGACTCTCCTGACAAATTCATATATGTAAGAGGCTTAAGCAGAAATACTTTTTCTCCGTTCACATAGCCTGCGCCAAATACGCCTTTCAGCTTAGCCTGATTCAGAGGAATATTCAGCCGGTCTGATAAAACATCAATCACTTCAAAGCCAATATTATGCCTTGTTTTATCATACTGCTTGCCGGGATTTCCGAGCCCTACAATCAATTTCATTTTCTCACCCCATATTAGAACAGCATCATACGCCCGCTAACGGCCTGGCGTGTGTGCTGATTTAATCCATTCTCTTTTTTATTATAGTTGAAAGTGTGTGGTTCGGTAAGAAGATTCTGTTTGGAGGTTGCGGGTTTGGACTTTGCTGGCGTTTTTTCCGGCGCCTTGTCCGAAGATGTGCCTGGTTCTGACTCTACTGGCACGTTTCCGTCTTTTTGTGTCAAAGTTAAACCAGATTCGGACTCTAACTGCTATTTTTTCGTTTCCTCTGTCAAAAGACAAGCCAATCCAAAACCCATTCCCACACCAAGCAAACAGGGGCTTGCCATATTGCAAAGCCCCTGTAAGAATAGCTTCTCTCGAGCTTATTCTCCGCCTGTTTTATCTTCATTGGCAGTTGTTTCTCTGCCTTCTTCATTTTCAGGTGTACCCGCTTCCTGTTCTTCACCGCTGTTGATTTCTTCTTCCTGTCTTGGAGGAAGGATGGAAGCGATAACCTCATCTTCTTCATTGTTTATTTCATAGCCGCGATTTGCTTTGATATCTGCGACAGTCAAAGTCTCGTTTACCTGAAGGCTTGTTACATCCACCTCAACAGTGGATGGAATATTATTCGGTGTCGCCGTGACTGAAACTTCATGCAGAGATTGCTGCATAACGCCTCCATCTTTTACACCTGCTGCATCACCGGTCAAGACGACGCGTACATCAGCCGTCATTTCTTTATTCATATCGACCGCTATGAAATCTGCATGGACGATTTCATTTTTAATCGGGTTGGATTGATAGTCACTAAGTACCACATCATGCTTGCTGCCATCCACATCCAATGAAAATACGCCGTTTCTGCCCACTTCCTTGATCGTTTTCAGAAAGTCAGCTCCACTTAAGTAAATGGATTTGCTTTGCAGCTTCGACCCGTACACAACGGCCGGAATATTCCCTTCCTTGCGCAGTGAAGTTAAGTTAGAGTTGCGTGAACCTTTTCTTTCTTTTGCCTGCAATACAGCTGTCATAAATACGTCCCCTTCCTCATTTAAAGAATTAGTCTTGTCTATATAAAAAAATGCCCTAAAATGAGGAAATCTAAACGTTTTTGTTTTGAAGCCTTATTATTTTTTTTAGAAAGAAAAAGCAAATCAGGCTTGCTTTGCAGCAAGCCTGGACAGTTATTTTATTGCCGATCAATCAAACAATGTGCTGACAGATTGCTCTTCATGAACCCGGATAATCGCTTCACCGATTAGCGGTGCAACCGATAGTTCGACAATCTTGTCTGTTTTCTTTTCTTCCGGAAGAGAAATGGAGTTTGTTATAACCAATTCTTTAATAGTTGAGTTTTCAATTCTTTCGATGGCAGGTCCTGATAGAACCGGGTGTGTACAGCATGCATAAACTTCTGATGCACCGTTTTCAATCAGGGCATTTGCTGCTAATGTAATAGTTCCTGCAGTATCAATAATATCGTCGATTAAGATGGCCGTTTTTCCATCAATGTTTCCTACAATGTTCATAACTTCAGCCACATTTGGTCTTGGACGGCGTTTGTCAATGATGGCAATCGGCGCTTTTAAGCGATCAGCCATTTTACGCGCACGTGTTACGCCGCCATGGTCCGGTGACACGATTACGATGTCGCTGTCAGTCAGTTTGTTCTTGAAGTAATCAGAAAGGATTGGCACACCCATTAAATGATCAATAGGAATATCAAAGAATCCTTGAATTTGCGGCGCATGCAGGTCAAGTGTTATCACACGGGTTGCACCAGCAGTTTCCAAAAGGTTTGCTGCAAGCTTAGCAGTAATCGGCTCACGCGCTCTTGCTTTGCGGTCCTGACGGGCATAGCCATAGTAAGGCATTACGATGTTGATCGTCTTGGCAGATGCACGCTTAAGAGCATCGATCATGATCAAAAGCTCCATTAAATGCTCATTAACAGGTGAGCTTGTTGACTGAATCACATACACATCGCATCCGCGGATGCTTTCTTCAATGTTAATTTGGATTTCGCCGTCGCTGAAGCGCGTTACGGAACACTTACCAAGCTCCACACCAATCACATTGGCGATTTCAGCAGCTAGCCTGCGGTTTGAATTTAAACTGAACACCTTTAAATTTGGATCTAAATACTGGTTTGACATTTTGGGCCTCCATCGATTTATTTCTTACAAATAGAAAGTTCGGTTTATTTCTTAATGTTTAATTTGTGCGTGTAGTTTTCTTTGTTCACCTGGCGTGCGCGGGCAATGGAAAGAGCTTCTCCCGGCACATCTTCAGTAATCGTTGAGCCTGCTGCCACATATGCACCTTCCCCAATCGTTACCGGTGCCACGAGATTGGAGTTGCATCCAATGAATACACCATCTTCGATTTTAGTCAGGTACTTATTTTTGCCGTCATAATTAACTGTGATTGAGCCGCAGCCCAGGTTAACACCTTTGCCTACTTCTGCATCGCCAATATAGCTCAAGTGAGAGGCTTTGCTTCCTTTTCCGAAAACAGATTTCTTCACTTCAACAAAGTTGCCGATTTTCACTTCATCATGAATATCTGATTGCGGACGAATGTGAGCAAACGGGCCAATGTTCACTTTTGAACCGATATGGCTGTCATGTGCTGCAGATTGGCGGATCACTGTACCTTCCCCAATATGGCAATCAGAAATCTCCGTATGAGGTCCGATCACACATTCAGCACCGATGATGGTATTTCCGGAAATGATGGTTCCAGGGTAAAGAACTGTATCTGAACCAATTTTCACATCCGAACCAATATATGTGTTGGATGGATCAATAATGGTCACGCCGTTACGCATATGTTCTTCATTTATCCGCTGTTTCATGAATGATTCTGCCTGAGATAGGGCTACCCGGTCATTGACACCCAGAGTTTCGCCGAAATCAGCCGTCTGGTAAGCTGTAACGACCTCCCCTTCATTTTTCAGGATCTCAATTACATCAGGAAGGTAATACTCGCCCTGCACATTATCATTTGTTACTTTGTTCAAGGCTTCGAATAATGCTTTATTATCAAAGCAATACGTTCCAGTATTAATTTCTTTTATCTTGCGTTCTTCCTCGGAAGCATCTTTCTGTTCAACGATTTTTTCAACCATCCCCATGTCATTGCGGATCACGCGTCCATATCCGAATGGATTTTCCGCATGAGCTGTTAAAATAGTCGCTTTGGCAGAAAGCTCTTCATGATGCTTGAAAAGCGCTTCCATTGTTTCATGCCTGATGAGCGGTGTATCTCCGCAGACTACGATCGTGACACCCTCTTTGCCTTCAAGCATTTCACGTGCCTGCATAACGGCATGAGCAGTGCCAAGCTGCTCCTCTTGAAGAGCATATTTGCTGCTTGAGCCAAGCTGCTGCTCTACCATTTCCGCTCCGTGTCCAGTAATTGTGACAATTTCCTTTATGTTAAGCTTTGTAACTTGATCAACTACATGTTGAACCATCGGTTTGCCGCATACAGGGTGAAGGACTTTGTAAAGCTTTGACTTCATTCTTGTCCCCTGGCCTGCGGCTAAAATAACCGCGTATCGATTAGACATTTACAGGCCTCCAATTTAACCTTTTTATCCATAACGAATATATCTTAAATGGGCTCTTATTTCAAGAATTGATGATAAAGTACATATATTTGTCATTACCTTAAACGGTATTTATTTAAATATTGGTTTACTATTTTTAGAGAAAGGGTAAGGAGGAAGAAAGAAAAAGCCCTAAGCACCGCCTTCAATAGGGGGCTTAGAGCTAGTTTTTAACAGCTGAAATAAAAAAGAGCCTTACTTATGAAGTAGGCCCTTGTTGATTTATTTTCTTAGGAAGCACCGGCTTCTTCAAATTCAACTTCTAATTCACCTAAGCGGTGGTACTCGGCTAAAACAGCCTCCTGGATTTTACCGCGCGTTCCTGAATTGATTGGGTGCGCGATATCTCTAAACTCCCCATCCGGAGTACGTTTGCTCGGCATGGCTACAAATAAGCCATTATTTCCATCAATCACACGAATATCATGAACAACAAATTCATGATCAAGCGTAATAGATGCAATTGCCCTCATTCGTCCATCCGTATTAACGCGGCGTAATCTTACGTCTGTCACTTCCATCCTGTTCACCACCTTTTCGAGAAGATATAATCCTAATTGTATAAATTCAACATATTTCCTTAATCTCCTTCTTTAATAAAAAATATTTTTTGAATATTTTGTTCAAAGGTTTTTTCAAATAAAAAAACGCCCGTCATATGAACGAGCGAGTGAATTGCGGTTATTTATTTTACAAGAGCTACAACTTCAATTTCCACTAGGACATCCTTTGGCAGGCGTGCCACTTCCACACAGGAGCGCGCAGGCTTGTGGGTGCTGAAGTATTCCCCATACACTTCATTAATAGCTGCAAATTCGTTCATGTCCTTAATAAATACTGTCGCTTTTACCACGGTATCTAATGACGCGCCAGCTTCTTCAAGCACTGCTTGAAGGTTTTTAAATACCTGATGCGTCTGCTCTTTTACATCCCCATCCACCAAAACGCCTTCAGCTGTAAGCGGAATTTGCCCTGAGCTATAGAATAGGTTATTTACTATAATCCCCTGAGAATAGGGTCCAATTGCTGCCGGTGCCTGATTCGTTTGAATGACTTTCATGAATTCTCCCCCTAAAAAATATGATTATTTTTTAAAATAGTTGCCTTCACTTACATTGATTTTCTTTTCCCTTACATCCACATCAGATAGACGCACTAGAGAAAGGTACTCATCAACCAGCCGTTCTTCTGCCTTTTCTGCCTCAACCAGGACTGCAATGCCCGCAAGGTTTGCCTTGAATTCTTCCAGCATGCTGACCATGCCATTAACCGTTCCGCCGGCTTTCATGAAATCGTCAATGATTAAGACATTGGAACCCTCTGCCAGGCTTCTTTTCGAAAGTACCATGGTTTGAATCCTCTTAGCAGATCCTGACACATAGTTAATGCTTACCGTGGATCCTTCTGTCACCTTGCTGTCACGTCTTACGATCACAACGGGCACATTGAGGTAATTGGCGGCAGCATAAGCAAGCGGTATTCCTTTTGTAGCTACCGTCATAACCACATCAACGGGCTTATCCGCAAAGGCTGAGGCAAAAAGCCGTCCTGCACGCTGGACAATTAAAGGATCACCGAGAATGTCAGTCATATAGAGATAGCCCCCGGGAAGAAGCCTTTCCGGGCTGGCAATCAAGCCGCAAAGCTCCTCTACAAATGGCCGGGCTTCATCATCAGGTACTTTAACATGGAACTTGACGCCGCCTGCTGCTCCGGAAACGGTCTGCAGTGTACCTATTCCTCTTTGCTCAAAGGTTTCTTTGATAATGGCGAGATCTTCACTGATCGAAGACTTGGCGGAACCATACCTTTCTGAAAAGAAAGTTAAGGATACCAGCTGACGCGGATGGTTCAATAAATAATTGGTCATATCTATCAACCGTTCGCTTCTGCGAAATTTCATTTGTGGAACCCCCATTTAAATCCGAATGTTTTAACGATAATATACCATTAACATACGGATTTAATCAAGCTTATGTCTTTCTCCGAGCATTCTGACTGCAAAAACCTGGTCACAAAACCCTCTAAGGCCATTATAGATCCGATGCATTCTTGAATCATGATGCACAAGCCCAAACACAGTTGGACCGCTGCCGCTCATCAGGACAGCATCTGCACCAAATCGTTTCATCTGATCTTTTATTTGCAGGACCTCAGGGTGCATACTCAGTGTGACATCCTCGAGAACATTGCCCATGTTCCGGCAGACATCCTCATAGCAGCCCCATTTGATTGCTTCAACCATTCCTTTTGTATTTGGATGCTGCACCTGCTCTACATCCAGTCTCCTGTATACATCCGCTGTCGATACGCCGATGAACGGCTTAGCAAGTATGACCCAGCAGGTTGGAGGCGCAGGAAGCTCCTGAATTTTCTCTCCACGCCCAGTAGCTAATGCAGTGCCTCCGTATACGCAAAAAGAAACATCAGAACCGATTTCCGTCCCTATTTCAGCAAGCTCATCTAATGAAAGCCCCAGCCCCCACAGCTTGTTAAGCCCTCTGAGAGCCGCTGCTGCATCACTGCTGCCGCCGGCAAGTCCAGCCGCAACCGGAATCATTTTTTCTATTGTAATGGCTACACCTTTTTTTACTTGAAACCGTTCTTTAAGAAGGTGTGCAGCCTGATATGCCAAATTCCGCTGATCATCCGGAACAAAACGGTTATGAGAGATAATTCTGATCTCGTCTTTATCTAAAAGTGTTAATTCCAGGCGGTCAGCCAAATCAATCGTTGTCATTATCATTTCCACTTCATGATAGCCATCTTTCCGTTTATGTAAAACATCCAATGACAAATTGATTTTAGCAGGCGCCTTCACCATGACCTTCAACATTTCCACCTACTTCTTTCCTTTAAATCGGACTCCTGTCCAGCTCCACAAGCGAAGCGCTTTGCCCTGCCGGTTCATTTCGAAGGGAAAGCCATACCCTCATTCAGTATTGACTTCATTTTACCCGGCAATAAGCGGAGGCTTAAAGCTTTTCTTATAGAGCGTCTCCATTTTTTGTCCTATTTTACCACAAAATAAACATAAAAGCCCAGGCGGCTTGGAATATAGAGGGAATCGCTATTGAACAGAAAAAAAGCCGAGGCATAAGCCTCGGCAGACGCAGTGCATATTAATGCTCAGAACTAGTGTGCGAATGCTATTTGTTAAGAAGGTTCTGCTGTGCGATTTCGATGGCCCGCTTAACCATATTGCCGGCATCTTTCGCACGGATGCCGCCCCAGCCTTCCTTTTGGACCACATCATAAAAGCCAAGCTCTTTCGCAATTTCCTCTTTTAAACCATCTGACATAACGCCGCGTCTTCTGCCCAACATTAACAGCCCCTTTCGCACTGCGGTATGTATAGTATGTGAAAGGGTACTGTTATTCATGAAAAAGGCAAACAAAAAGCAGTAAACAATTTGTTCACCGCCCGCTGTCATATATATATTAGCTTAAAGCAACCTGTCCTGATGTATCTTCATAGAATGTAATTTGAACCGTTTCTGTTAAAACATCCGCATAGCTGTAAGATACCCGTTCAAATGCATTTTCATCCTGATCTAACTCAATCACAAATACAGAAGGATACGTTTCTGCCAGAACTCCTGAGCGTTCGATGGTCTTTCTGCGCCCGCCATTGGCTTTTAGCAGGAGCCTCTTCCCAAGATTTGAATCAAGAGCTTTTTTAATATCTGATAATGTTTTTGCCATTCGGTCCACCTCACTATGTTAAGTATATCACACTGACACTAGACTGTCAAACAAAAATATAAATTATAACAGTGTTTAAAATTAAATGTCAATATGTTTTGTTCTACTTTTTCTTCTAATTTTCAACAATTTTAGGATTGCCCTAATTGGAAAAGATTATGTATAGTTTTTAGAAAGCTTATCAGCATGCCGTTCATTACCTGGGAAATAGACGAATGCCCCTGCGCGAAATTTCTCGAAAAATGCTTAAGTTCTTATTAAAAACAAACATAAAAAAACAAGCCGCTATATCTTGCAAACGGCCCGCTGATTATGATTCGTTTAAATCTTCGTCATTGTATGGCATACCAGTTCTAAGTACTCCCCGTGTTTCAATGCCTCCAAGTCCCTTTTCACCTGTTAGTGTATTTCTTAAGATATCCCATAAATTGATTCTTTCCATAAATGGAGTAAGGCTGACTTTCGCAACAATGTATACAGGATCAAGGGCATGAATATTCACTCTGGAAGGAGAACTGGCAAAATTAGCTCCAGCATGGATGAGTGATTCGAAATGTGACTGGCATGCTCCTGCAAAAATAACAAGCTGATCAAGGTGCGGAACTTTTTTGCGCGCTTCCCTTACCGCCTGGACAAATTCTCTGGAGTGCCTGTAAGCATTGATGTCAGATTTTTTCCCCTTGGCCTTTGAATAAGCATCATGACCGGTTATAACGAGGATATCCGGCCTGTAATGATCGATGAGCTGTCCGATTTTCATCGGCATTTCCTTTTCATTGCAATGTATGCCTGTTACAGGTATGCCTATTTTTTCATACACACTCAAGCATTTTTTCAAATAGGATGGATCACCATCCAAGTGAAGCACCCTGCCTGGTATTTGAAAATAGTTAAGTGTCTTGCTGTAGCCGTCTGTTACTTCATACTCCTGCTTCTCCCTTAAGAGAGCCACATCCTGCCTGAATAGCTGGAAGGACTGTTCCTCAAGTGACCTGAACTCCTGCTCGAACTTCATCCGCTGCGCCTGGTTAATGACGATTAAGTCCTCACAGGGAGCATCCGCAACTAGACGGATATCCTCTCCGAATAAAATGGCAAACCTTTTGCCGCCCTGTTCTTTAATATCAATCACGCGGAATAAAATATCACAATGATACGAAATTCTTCCGACGATATCCATCGTATTTATAGTCAATGTCGTCACTCCAATTTCCCGAGGTAAACGCGGGCTGCATCTAAGCACTTGTTTGTGATTTATTATTTATGTCATAAATTATGCATTTGACTATGAACATGTGCGTAGAAAAGGCGAATGGGGAAGAAGGCTTTTGAACGAAAAAAAGCCTGCTGGTTAGTCAGCAGGCCTGATCAATTATGAAAAGTGTGGCAGCAGGGCATCGCTCAAACGGGCAAATTCTTCGATGGAAAGTGTTTCTCCTCTTCTGCCCGGCTCGATAGCAGCTTGTTCGAGAGCAGAGAGGATTTTTTCCTTTTTCTGCTTTCCTTCAGGAAGCTGGCTCGTTAAGTTATTCAGCAGTGTCTTTCGCCTTTGGGCAAAACTTGCTTTTGTGACCTTGAAAAAGAAGGATTCACTTTTAACCGCCACTGCTGGCTCTTTGCGCTTTGTCAGTTTAATGACGGCAGAATCAACATTCGGCTGCGGCACAAAGACTGTCTTCGGCACGATCATGGCTGTTTCAGCCTCTGTATAGTACTGGACAGCGATGGAAAGGGAGCCGTACTCTTTCGTGCCTGGACGGGCCGAAATTCTGTCTGCCACCTCTTTTTGGAGCATACAGACGATGCCCCTGATCGGAAGCTTGTCCTCGAGCAGCTTCATGATAATCGGCGTTGTAACATAATATGGAAGATTGGCGACAACCATAATATCGTCAACCCCTTCGAACTTCTGTTCAATCGCTGTCTTAACATCTGCCTTCAATACATCTTCATTGATGATGGAGACATGGGGATATGGCGATAAAGTTTCCTCTAAAATAGGAAGCAGCCGCTGGTCGATTTCAAAAGCAAGCACCTTCTTGCTTCTCCGGGCCAGCTGTTCAGTTAATGCCCCAATCCCCGGTCCGATTTCGATGGCGCCCGACTCCTCCGTTAATTCAGCATGATCGACAATCCTCCGGAGAATATTCGTATCGATCAAAAAGTTCTGTCCCAGGCTTTTCTTAAAAGAAAAACCGTATTTATCCAAAATCGCACGTGTTCTGGCTGGCGTTGCAATATCTTTATGCATTTTGTTCCTCCTTGCGAATAGCTTCGATTGCCTCTGCAAAATCCTTCCGGCAAATTTGAAACATCATTAAGCGCTTATGAAGCTGCTTGCCATTTGTGTAGCCGATTTTTAGCAGTCTGCCAAGCTTTTCTCTTCTTTCCTTGGCACCTTCCCCGCCAATCAGGCCAGCAGTGACCAGGTCTTCCTGGGTAATGGTTTCTTCATAGGTTTCCTTCATAACCTGGGCGTCCTTTAATGCCTGGCGGATCATTTCAGGCGATGCATGCTCAACGCCCACTCCTCTGCCATGCTTGTGGAGGGCATCCGCTTTTTCTATAAAAGCATGCTTGCATTCCGGGACTTCATTGGTAATCGTATTCCTGATTTTTTGGCCGGGAAAGTCCGGATCTGTAAATACGATGACCCCTCTTGTCTTCTGGGCAAGCTTTATTTTTTCAATGGTTGCCTCATTAATGGCAGATCCATTCGTTTCAATTGTATCGGCATCCAGCGCCCTTTTAATCGCCGCTGTATCATCCTTGCCTTCTACAACGATAATTTCCTTGATTTTCATGGTTCCTCCTAAGAAAAGCGAAAGTCTCCGCCTGCCTATGAATGCTCGAAGGACAGGCTCTTTGCGCTAGACTGTTATCAATGTTCGAATTAAGAACTGCTTGTTTAAAAAAAAAACAATAAAATGAAAAAAACTTGAAACATTTCTGTAATGTAATTCGTCTAAATAGATGTAAAAAGAATATATTTATAAAGAATAGTTCTTATTATATATGAACCAGCTTCAAAATGAAAAAATGTTATCCATTAACCTTCTCTCCAATGAAATAAAAAATGCAGGGGGAGCCCCCTGCATCATAAAAAATTTAATTCAGTATTTTAATTTTTACCGTTTTTCTTCCCCACTTGTAAGCTTCTGATTTGGATGAGAAGAATACGTCGATTTTGTTTCCTTTAATGGCGCCGCCTGTATCAGCTGCAACAGCATAGCCATAGCCATCTACATAGACCTTCGTTCCAAGAGGAATGACACTTGGATCAACCGCTATGACCTTAGCACCCGGATTGGCGCGCAGATCCATACCGGTAGCCGTTTTGCCTGTGCATCCGCTGCAATTGGCCGTATAGGCTGTAGATGATACATATATTTCTTTGCCGCTTGCCTCGCTGCTCGTTCCGCGGGAAACCACCTGTGTTGCCGCAGCCACCTTTGTTCCAACAGCAACGACTTTATCCTGCTTCTCTTTCACTTGCTTTTCACTGATCAGCTTTCTGGAAATTTCCTTGCCATTCTCCATGACAACCTCAAACTTTTTCGTCTTAAGGCCTTCTTTTCCAGCATTCATTACTTTTTCAGTGCCTTTTGCCAAACTAGTATCCTTCTTTGTCACAACTGCGAAATTAATTGGTTCTTCCACTACATCGGTGACTTTTTCAACTCGAATGACTTTTATTTCGTCATTGGCTTTGACTGTCTCTTCCAACTTTGGTTCAACACGGTCTAAATCATTAAGCTTGATTCCCTGCTGTGATAAAAAGTCAGCGACCGTAGTCGAAGTTGACCAAACCTGCTTCTCTTTGCCGCCATTATTCAGCGTTAAAGCGAAAGCCTTCTCTACTTGAATTTCCAGGTTGCTTTTAATGGGTTCTTCTGGCTTTGGCTGAACCTTGTCATGTTCAGTCAGCGTAATATCCTGTTCTTTTAAAACGTCTCCGACCGTCTTTGCAGCCGTCCAAATCGTTTTCTTCCCGTTATCTGTTACTACTTTCACCTGTTTAGCCGGTTCATAGACAATTTCTGTATTGTCCTTAACCTCTGTGTTTACCGAGGGAAACACATAATCTTCTGAGCGGAGTGAAATATCTAGATCATCGAATATATCTTGAACTGTTGTTGCATGCGTTTTGATGACTTTCTCTTGGCCTTCTATTGTCAATGCTACTGTTTTCTTTGTCGTCTCATATGCAATGAAACCGCAGGCAGCAGCAAAAACTACTAAACTAGCAGAAAAAATGGCCAATTTCTTTTTACTCAAAGACTTGGATAACAGGTTTTTCATGTTTTGAATCACGATGAAAAACGCCTCCTTTTCTCTCGGAGTGATTATATAGAGTATCTAGCCGACTGTCAACTCTTTCAATTTTCCAGCTTCCGAAAGGCTGGAAGAATGCAGGCATTGGGCATTTTTGCCTGTATTCTCAGAACTGCACTCTATCTCTATGTATGAATGATAGTTCCCTTCTATGCATGCAATCTTGCAAATGTCCTGTTTTCGGTCATGCTTGCCTTGGATTTATACTTTCCACATCCATGAGAAAAATCCTTGATTTTGGAGTTTTTCACTCATCTGGAAATCCTTTGTATTCTGCTGACCAGGCGCTCGGCAATCGGGAACAATTTCAGAACATTTTTCAGGACTTCAGGCTTCCGGCCCTCCATCTTTCATTCTCCCCGACTGTCATCAAACGCCCTCCGCTCGATCAACAGGGTGCCAGAACAGCACCTTTTGGCAAGCTCTCTCGTAAACATATTTCCTATTATGCAAAAAAACAAGATGAAAGAAAAGAGAGACTTATCGACATGGTTATCCTATGAGAGGAAGGAGACGTGTAGAACTTTTTAGAATCAGAAAAAATTTGGACAAGCTCCTACAGACTTCGACAAATTGAGCTATCAGTTTATGCCGAATAATTTTTTTGCATTTTCTGTGGTTGCCTGTGCAACTTCCTCTGTTGTAAGTCCTTTTATTTCTGCAATCTGCTCTGCTACCAATTTGACATAACTGGGTTCATTCCGTTTTCCTCTGTCTGGATGAGGGGTAAGGTATGGGCAGTCTGTTTCAATCAGCAGCTTTTCAAGCGGAATAATATCGGCTACTTCCTTTGGTTTTTTTGCGTTTTTGAAGGTCACCGGACCGCCCAGGGAAATATAAAAATTCATATCCACACACTCCTGGGCAATCTCCGGGCTGCCGCTGAAACAATGCATAATTCCGCCTACTTCTCCTGCTCCTTCTTCCTTAAGGATTTCGACTATATCGGCTGTGGCATCACGGTTATGGATGACGATGGGAAGCTTAACTTTCTTCGCCAGACGGATCTGCTTCCGGAAGACTTCCTGCTGAATATCCTTCGGGGACTTGTCCCAATAATAATCCAGGCCCATTTCTCCCAGTGCGACCACTTTTGGATGACTGGAAAGCTTCTCAATCCATAGCAAATCTTCTTCAGTCATATCGATGGCATCAACCGGGTGCCATCCGACACTTGCATAGATAAAATCGTATTTCTCAGTCAGCTCCATCGCTTTTTCTATCGTTGGACGGTCAAATCCCACAACCACTATGTTGGAAATACCCTCACTCAGGGCCCTGTCGATTACCTCTTGTAAATCTTCGTTATATTGTTCGGCATTAAGGTGTGCGTGTGTGTCGAAAAACATCAAAAAACTCCTTTTTCTTCATATTATTTTTCTATTACTATTATGTCAGTGATGTAACAAAATTACTTTACTGGAAATGTGGTTCCAATTTCATAATCCCACCAGAAATTACTTTCTGACAATAATTTTTTCCAAAAATAAAAAACATAGAAATGCTTACGTTATACGCTTAACACTTCTATGTTTTTATGTTTAACAGGAAAAACAAATAATATTATTTTACCCTTGCACCTAATGGAAGAGATTCAGCGATTGTGGCAAGTGACAGCTCACCGTCTTTACCTCCTGCTAAAATCATTCCTTCTGAAAGCTCGCCGCGAAGTTTAACAGGCTTTAAATTGGTTACACAGATAACTTTTCTGCCTACCAGTTCTTCCGGTTTGTAGAATTTAGCAATTCCCGAAACGACCTGGCGCTTTTCATAGCCTAGATCCAGCTGTAATTTCAGAAGCTTATCAGCTTTTTTCACAGGTTCTGCCTCGATAACCTGAGCCACTCTTAAATCGACCTTCATAAAGTCATCGATTGAGATTTCCTCACTATCCGGCTTTTCCTCTGCTTTTGCTTCGGGCTTCGCTTCTTCTTTAGGAGCAGCAGATCCCTGCATTTTTGTTTTAATGAACTCAACTTCTTCCGTAATATCCAGGCGAGGGAAAATCGGTTCTCCCTTTAATACCTTTGTGCCCTCAGGAATCAGGCCGAATGTCTCAAGGCTTTCCCAGGATGTTAAGGCTTCCTCATTTACATTCAGCTGTTTGAAGATTTCCTTCGGCGTACGCGTCAGGAATGGCTGCAGAAGCACTGCGATTCTGCGCAGGGATTCCGCCAGATGAACCATTACACTTGCAAGCTCTTCTCTTTTTTCTTCCTCTTTAGCTAAAGTCCAAGGCTGTGTTTCATCTATATATTTATTCGTTCTGCTGACAAGCTGCCATACAGCAGACAAGGCAACAGAGAACTCCATTTTTTCCATCGCTTCCTCGTACTTGGAAACCGTTTCACGGTTCATTTGGAGCAGCTGCTGGTCGAACTCGCCTTCTGAACCTGCATATACCGGAATAACACCGTCAAAGTATTTATTCACCATCGCAATAGTGCGGTTTAACAGATTGCCTAAATCGTTAGCTAGATCAAAGTTGATTCGTTCCACAAATCCTTCCGGTGTAAAGACTCCGTCCGCACCAAATGGCACTTCGCGAAGAAGGTAATAACGCAGTGCATCCAGGCCATAACGGTCAATTAGGGTAACAGGATCCACTACATTTCCCTTTGACTTGGACATTTTGCCGTCCTTCATCAAAAGCCAGCCGTGCGCAAATACCTTTTTCGGAAGAGGCAGATCCAAAGCCATCAGCATGATAGGCCAGTAAATCGTATGGAAGCGAACAATTTCTTTTCCTACCAGGTGAACATCTGCAGGCCAGTAGTTCAGATACTTGGAATCATCTTCGGTTCCATAGCCAAGCGCTGTAATGTAATTTGATAAAGCATCAATCCAGACATACACCACATGCTTTGGATTATTTGGCACTTTTACGCCCCAGTCGAAAGTTGTCCTGGATACCGCCAAATCCTCAAGTCCCGGTTTAATGAAGTTATTGATCATTTCATTTTTGCGTGATTCAGGCTGTATGAAAGCTGGATTCTCTTCATAATACTGCAGAAGTCTGTCAGCGTATTTGCTTACCTTAAAGAAATAGGATTCTTCCTTCACTTTATGAACAGGGCGTCCGCAGTCAGGGCAGTTGCCATCAGCAAGCTGGCGTTCTGTATAATAAGACTCGCATGGAGTACAGTACCAGCCTTCATATTCACCAAGATAGATATCGCCCTGTTCTACAAGCTGAGCAAAGATTTTTTCGACGATCTGCTTATGCCTGTCCTGTGTCGTGCGGATAAAGTCATCATAAGAGATATCAAGCTTTTTCCAAAGATCCTGAATGCCGGCAACAATTTCATCTACGTACTGCTGAGGTGTTACCCCTTTTTCTTCTGCCTTCTCCTGGATCTTCTGTCCATGTTCATCCGTTCCTGTCAGATACATAACATCAAAGCCGCGCATGCGCTTGTAGCGGGCCATTGCATCACCGGCCACTGTTGTATAGGCATGCCCTATATGTAAATTTCCGCTAGGATAATAAATTGGAGTGGTTAAATAAAACGTCTTTAATTTGTCCTCCACAAGATTCCCTCCCTCATTTAATGAAAACATCAGTGCATATCTATATGCAGCTATGCTTTTTGCTGTCTCACAATGAATACTAAAAAAGCGCAGGAGCCCTCCCCCCCCCGAAGTAGCACAGACTGAGAACACCACATCCTGCGGCATCATCTGCATGACCCCCATCCCGGGGGCCTCAAGCACAAAACGGACTTCACAGAAGGTAAATCTTTACCTTATTGGAAGGCTTGGCTTGTGACCTCGAGGGGGTAGGCTGCTTGCGCTAGACAGTTATCGAATTTTAATTTTTACTTTCTTATCTCTGTAAAAAAATCCCGCCCCATTTGGACGAGAGTTTTAATCAGAAAATCTTGCCGTTACTGGGCCTGCTATATCGATATTTTACAAGAAGTTATATTCGTCAGCATAACCTCTTATACCATCAAAATATACCTAAAAACTTGAAATTGTGCAACCAATAGGCAGATAGGAACAGCAGGATTTTTTTCAAATAAAATTTTTTTATTTTCTATCCCTAAAAAAGGAAACTGCCATTCGAATATTATTATTGTAAAAGCAAGATTTTTGTAGAATTTTGTCGAAATGTCGAATATCATTTATACATTTTATTTTCGGCATCTCTTTTCCATTTATCCGTAAAAAATTACTTTTATTTCGATAATCGTAGTTCTATCAACGCTTCATTAAACATCCTAAAATTTACTATTTCATTCCAAAATAAAGTAATTGACGTATATGGGAATGGCTGGTATTATAATTGTAACAAAGATTTTGTCGAATAATGACGAAACGATATAGATAGAGAAAAATATTATTGGAGATTTGAGAGGAGAATTTAATTATGAAATCGACAGGTATTGTTCGTAAAGTTGATGAGCTTGGCCGCGTAGTAATCCCTATTGAACTAAGACGCACACTTGGAATCGCTGAAAAGGATGCTTTGGAAATCTACGTAGACGACGAAAGAATCATCCTTAAAAAGTACAAGCCTAACATGACTTGCCAGGTTACAGGGGAAGTATCTGATGAAAACATCTCACTTGCTAACGGCAAGCTAATTTTAAGTCGTGACGGTGCAGAACAGCTGTTAAAAGAAATTCAAAACACGTTTGAACTTGTAAAATAATACAAAAGCTTCTCACTTGTGTGAGAAGCTTTTTTTATTCTTCAATATGATAAGCATGATAAACATCCCGCTTACTTAATCCCCGATCTTTTGCCGTTTGCTTAATGGCATCCTTGCTCGGGAGACCAGTTTCTTCTATATAATGTCTGACATGATCCTCAATCGAAAGATCCTCCCACCAGGCTGTTTCTTCTGCATTCTGCCATGTCTCGGAAGTCCCTTCAATAATAATCACAAATTCTCCTCTTACTTCGCCGCTTGAAGCCCATTCTATCACTTCTTCTACAGTACCCCTGATAAACTCCTCATATCTCTTGGTCAGTTCGCGGCATAGCGCAATATTTCTGTTGCCCATAATTACAGACATCAGCGAGAGGGTTTCCTTCAGGCGGTGGGGAGCTTCATATAAAATGATGGTTGCCGACAGTCTGGAGAGATCCTCCAGCTCCTGTTTCTTGAGTTTCTTCTGCCTGTTCAAAAACCCATAGAAATAAAAGGGCTGGGTATTGATGCCGGATGCAATCAGGCCGGTTAAAGCAGCATTCGCACCGGGAAGGGGCACCACAGTCAGCTTTTCTTCAGCAGCGGCTGTTACAAGATCATAACCCGGGTCTGAAATTGCAGGCATTCCTGCATCACTGACAAGAGCAATTTTTGCACCATTGGCCACTTTATCAAGCAGCTTCTGACCGCTAATTTCCTTATTATGTTCATGATAGCTGATGATCGGTGTGGCAATCTCAAAATGATTGCATAGCTTTTTGGTATTTCGCGTATCCTCAGCTGCTATAAAGTCCGCTTCTTTCAGGATTCTGACAGCCCGGAAACTCATGTCTTCCAGATTCCCGATCGGAGTCGGGACTAAGTATAGAATTCCTTTTGTTTCTTCATGCTCAAAGCTTTTTTGCTGCCACATATGTACCACCCGTCTCTTTCTTGAAAAGCGCAGCGCACCCGCTATCGGCTAAAGACCTCGAGACGAGGATGCTCGGCGCTAGACAGTTTTCAAATGATTAAATTGAAATATTGTGCTGCTTTAAAAACTCGTCCTTCTTTTTGCGGGACCATTGCTTGAATTCATATTCCGCCCTCATCGCTTCGCTCTTATCTGAAAAAGAACGGGAGAAGACTAGCTCAACCGGTCCTCTTCCTCTGGTATACTTGGCCCCTTTTCCTTCATTATGGGCCTTCACCCGTTTTTCAAGATCATTGGTATAGCCGGCATATAAGCTGCCATCACGGCAATGGAGAACGTAAAAAAAATGGCTATTCTCCATATAAAATCTCTCTCATTTCAGGTGTGTATTCATTTTCTTCATTATATACATATAAAGGAGGCAGGATTTTCAAATCCGGATTGCCGTTTTTGACTCCCTCAATCAGCAGGGTATTCGCTTCTTTTCCAGCCTTCGGGTAGACAAATTGCACCCTTTTTGGCTCAAGCTTATATTTCCGCATGAGCGTGACAATGTCCAGGAGCCTGCCAGGCCTGTGCACAAATGCCACCTTGCCTCCCTGTCTCGCAAGCCCGCTTGACGCTTTCACCGCATCTTCAAGTGTACAGAGAATTTCATGGCGGGCAATGGCCAAATGCTCATTCTCATTGATTTCTTCCTTAGAAGGAGTGGGGAAATATGGCGGGTTGCAGGTCACAACATCGTATTTTCCATAACCTAATACCTGATGGATCTCTTTAATATCCCCATGAATCATCTTAATCCGGTCTTGAAGCTTATTGTATGCAATGCTTCTGACTGCCATATCATGCAGACGCACCTGAATTTCGACGCCTGTAATAGCCCCTTTTGTTCTTGTGCTTAAGAAAAGCGGAATCACGCCATTTCCGCTGCACAAATCAATGAGATTGCCTTTTTGGATCGGCACATACACAAACCGGGCCAGCAGGACAGCATCCAGTGAAAAAGAAAAAACGGCCGGGCTTTGAATGATCCTCATATCTTCAGCCAGCAAGTAGTCCAGCCGCTCCCCTTCTTTTAAAAAATCCATTCTTGATCCTCCATGCTTCTTTTCTTTGTTTTTATGGAAAAATAGCCTTCCTATCATAGGAAGGCTAAAAGGTTACTTCTTATTAAGGAAAGACAGGCAAAACAGACAATCGCCCTCTTTACGCGGGCTTCCGAAATGGAGATTGCAAATGTGAAAGCCTTCCTGATAGAGGCGGGCCAGGTTATCATAGCCTTCGCCTATATCAATTACTTTATCATCATCTGCAGCATCGGCCGACTGCTCTGATTTGCCTTTTTTCACCGATTTGCTTTCCTTTTCCGCAGGTATGTCTAAATGACGTCTTAAATGTTCATTTTCCAGCTTCAAAGAGTTATTCTCTTCAAGTATTTCTGCCAAATGCTGCTTTAACTCACCAAGCTGCTGATATAACTCTCCAATTTGGGTTTCCATATTACTCACTGAGTCAAAGATTTCTTTTTTATCCACGGCTTCCACCTCTTAATCTGTGGACTGAACTGATACAGCACCTTGTTTTAAAATTTCATCCAGTGTATATTCGAGGACGCGCTCGGCTTCTTTTACATCAACCTGCAGCACACGCTCCAATATATTTAAGCCTACCACTTTTCCGGCTCCATCCGGAGTCTGAATCCATTCTCCAAGATCCGGAAGCATTTCTTTCGCTGCTTCATACTCATCATTTTCATATTTCAGGCAGCACATTAAGCGGCCGCATAAACCCGAGATTTTCGTTGGGTTCAGCGATAGATTCTGATCCTTTGCCATCTTAATGGATACAGGATCAAAATCACCCAGGAAGGTGGAACAGCATAGCATTCTTCCGCATGGGCCAATTCCGCCCAGCATCTTTGCTTCATCCCTCACACCAATCTGGCGAAGTTCAATCCTGGTACGGAAGATGGCAGCAAGATCTTTGACAAGCTCGCGGAAGTCCACCCTGCCATCAGCCGTAAAGTAGAAAATGACCTTATTTCGGTCAAATGTATATTCAACATCGACCAGCTTCATATCAAGCTGATGTGTTTGTACCTTTTCACAGCATACCTCGTATGCTTCCTTGGCGGCCTGCTTGTTCTCCTCAACAATCATGCGATCCTTTTGATCTGCAATACGAAGAACCTTTTTTAATGGAAGGACAACATCATGCTCATCGACCTGCTTCGGGGCAATTACCACTTTTCCGTATTCAACGCCTCGGACAGTTTCGACAATGACAAAGTCATCCTTTTGTATTGAGAGATCTCCGGGATCAAAATAATAAATCTTGCCCGCTTTTTTAAAGCGCACTCCTACTACATCATACAAAGGAAGATCCCTCCTGCAATTTTAGCACAAGCTGTTCCATCAACAGCTGCGGATTCATATTTGCCTGCAATTTTCTTTTTGCTTCCAAAACAGCCGTCATCTGTTCCGTCAGGCGCTTAGCTGAAGATTGCAGCGCAAACTGCTCTAAACGATTTCGTTCGTTCAGATGGACAACTTGGTCTTGTTTTCCAAGCTGAATATATAGTAAATCTTTAAAAATAAGAAGTAATAGATCCAAGCCGCGATCAATCTGCTCTTTTTCTTTAAAGTGCAAGAACCAATCCTCCTGCAGGGCAACCATGGCCTCAAGCGGATTTTTTCTTACCACTTCATATAATTTTAACACTATTTTTTGTGCTTGTACAAACCAATCATCAGAACTATATTGCAAAGCTTCATCCAAATTATTGGTAATTTGTGCAAGTAATGGTGCCTGGGCAGGGTCCACTCCATTATTTTTTAATTGCTGGATCATTTCAGCAGGAGATAATGGTTTAAAAGAAATGGCCTGGCAGCGGGATAGAATAGTAGGAAGGATCTGCTGTGACTGCTCGGTAATTAGCACAGCGGTCGTCTCTGAATGGGGTTCCTCCAGAAATTTAAGCAGACTGTTGGCAGCGTTCACTGTCATTTTGTCAGCATGAACAATCACATAAAGTTTCCGCTTGGATTCGACCCCGGTCTTTGAAAACTCTTCCTGAAGGCTTTGAATCTGATTTTTTTTGATAGAAAGCCCATCCGGCTCCAGAATATGAACATCCGGATGATTTCCGCTGTTTATCCTTTTGCAGTTTGAACATGTTTCACATGGAACATACCCTTCAAGCGGCTCATGGCAGAATCGGCTTTTGGCCAAAAGCATGCTAGCTTCCCGCTTTCCTGTGCCTTTCATTCCTTCAAATAAGTAGGCGTGGGCCAGCCGATCCTTCACTATGCTATTTTTAAACATTTTTAATACAACTGGCTGTACGGCCTCCAGCTGTTCCCACGATTTTCCCACAAGTATCACTCACTTACATATATAAATTTATTAGAAGTCCCTTTATCTCTCCGACTTTCCCTAATATATCAATAGTAGATTCTTCTTTTTTCATTAATTCATCTGTCAGCTCCGAAAGTTTTTCATCAACCGTTTCCACCACTTTCAGAGACCGTCCCTGTCCATGCTGATTCCAGCTGTGAGATTGCTTCATCTCCATTCCAAAATCAACAGCTTCTTTTACAAATCGCTTCACAAGTGTTTTAAATTTAGCTAAATCCTTAAAGGTTCTGGAGCGGGCAAGCCGTTCTCCTGCAGCATCTATATCCTTTAACAGACCTTGAAGCTGGGAAGCCTGCATCTTCCGGTCCTGCTTCTGCACCATTTCAGAAAATTTAACGCCGTTGCCGTCCGACTGCTTCTGCTCATTGCGAAAATTTTCCATCTTGAGCCGAAGTTCCTGATTAATTTTCATACCTGTTCCTCCGCAAAGGGCTCTCTTTGTATTAATTAAAAATGATGAAATTGCTCAACTGGCAGAACAAACACTGTCGCACCGCCAACTTCTACTTCCACAGGGTATGGCACATAAGAATCCGCGTTGCCGCCCATCGGCGAAACCGGTGCGACCAGCTGGTCCCTTGCTCTGCAATTTTCCTTAATAACCTGCAGGGCTCTCTCCACGCGAATATCCTCTGTCCCAATCATGAACGTCGTATTCCCTGATTTCAAGAATCCGCCTGTACTGGCCAATTTCGTTGCACGAAAATTATTATCAACCAGCGCATTCATTAGCTTATTGCTGTCCTGATCCTGAATAACTGCGAGAATTAATTTCATAAGTCCATCCCCTTTACAAAGTTTTTTTCCGTATTGTCTTACTTTTATTATATCAATTATTTTATCTTCAAGCAGAAATTAAGGGAATACAGGAAAAATAATTTTAAAGTCTGTAAAAAAACCTTAAAGATATCAAATCTTTAAGGCCCATTTTTATATTCGTTCTTTCAGTTTGCTCTCTGCCTGCTGATACACTTCCTCCAGTGGCTTTGAGGCATCAATCTTAAAAATGCGCTCTGGGTAAAGCTCCATCAGCTTCAGATAGCCCTCTCGCACTTTATGGTGAAACTCGAGCTTTTCCAGGTCCAGGCGGTTCACTTCCCGTCCTTTATGCTGGTTGATCCTTTCCAGCCCGGCTTCAGGTTCAATATCAAAATACAGTGTTAGTTCAGGCATCATGCCTTCAATCGCAAAGCTGTTGATAGAATAGACCTCTTCAATGCCAAGGCCTCTTGCATAGCCCTGATAGGCAAGAGAGCTATCAACAAACCGGTCACATAGTATAATGTATCCCTTATCCAGTGCCGGCTTTACTTTCTCAGCCAGATGCTGCCTTCTGGCTGCCGCATACAGAAGAGCCTCTGTTCTCGGGTCCATCTTTGTATTTTTTTTATCGAGAATTACACTTCGGATCTGCTCAGCTATCTCAATTCCGCCAGGCTCTCTTGTCTGTAGAACCTGATAGCCTTCCTCTGCCAAATTGCTTGCCAGCATATCAATAATTGTTGTTTTCCCGGCACCCTCAGGTCCCTCGACTGTAATAAATTTCCCTTTTTTCATTTTTACTTCCTCCAGCTGCTTTTATAGATCCTGATAAATGTTAATACTGCCTTTTTTTAGATTGTTCCCATTTTGAAACCGGGCTCCGGCCTGAACTTGAAATTTGATGTTTGCGATATCCTCACCCTCAATGATTTCACCCGGATATAAGAGCGGAATGCCCGGCGGATACGGAATTACCTGCTGTGCACATATTTTCCCGGCCGCCTCTTCCAGTGCCACCGTTTTAATGGTGTGCTGGCTCTGTTCCTTTTGCTCAAGGGCAAGGCCGGAAACAGACTTTTTGCTGAAAGTGATTTTTTCCTGGCGGACTGCCGGTCCGAATGACTTCAAGTCCTCTTTCAAACATTCAATAACCCGTTCAAATGGATAATCCATATCGTTCTTTAGGAGAGGTAAAACAAACAGGACATTATGGGGATCCGCCATTTCCGTAAAAATCCCTCTCTTCTCCAGAAGAGTCTGCAGTTCAAATCCGCTGAGTGAGATTTCCGACTGGATGGTTACCTTTAAAGGGTCACCGTTGTATTGATCGTATGGCAGTACCTTAATGCCTTTAATCCTGTTTAAATTCCTCCTGAAACGCCCGACCTTTTCAAGCAGCGCCTCCTCATCCTTTTTCGTAAATGAAGATAGATACTCTCTTGCCAAATCAAGAGAAGCCATAATCGGATAGGAAGGGCTGCTTGATTGAAGTATCTCCAGATATTTGGATACCTTTTCTTCCTTAATAAAACGGCTATTAAAATGAAGATAAGCCCCCATCGTCATAGCAGGCAGCGTTTTATGTGCTGATTGTACAGTGAGATCTGCCTGAAGCTGAACAGCCGAATTGGGAAAATGGGCTCCGCCTATGAAATGTGCCCCATGTGCCTCATCCACCAGCACTGGAATGCGATAATTATGGGCACACTGAATAATGCTTTCAAGATCATTGATCATTCCATAATAATTCGGATAGGTTAAGATGATTGCTTTTGCATCGGGATATTGCCTGATCGCCTCTTTAACCGTTTCTAAAGCCACTCCCCCGGCGACACCCCACTCGGCATTAAACTCAGGTGCCAAAAAGACCGGCTTTGCCTTAGCCAGAGTAATGCCATTTAAGATGGACTTATGGCAGTTCCGCTGGACTAGCACCGTCTCATTTTCCCCTGCAGCTGACAGAACCATGGCAAGATTCCCGGCAGTCGATCCGTTCACAAGAAAAAAGCTTTTTGAAACCCCATACAGGCCGGCAAGCAGCTCTTGTGCCTCGAGGATGACTCCTTCAGGAGAATGCAGATCATCCAGGCCGCTGAGTTCCGTTGCATCGAGCTTTAAAATCTGGTTAAAATAATCTGTTCCCGCACCGTCTGCAAGATAACCGTTTTTATGGCCCGGCACATGAAAAGATAGCGGCTGGCGGGAAGCATATTTTCGTAATTGGTCCCATAATGGGGTATTTTCCTGGCTCATACTTTTCATCACTTTCCTATAATTCTTCTCTTATTTTAACAAAACCAGTATATAACTGCTACATAAGGGCGATCTCTGCGCCAGTCCAGAAGAATCAGGCAAAATTTAAAAGAAATCCTTTATAGACATACACCCAAATTAGATTTCCATCATACAATATTAATCAAGTAACCTCAGAAAAACCCGCTAATGAATATTCGAAAAATTGTATACAATACAACTAATCTGGGCAGAATAAGGGTATGGAGGTGGAGTGATTGGGTTCGCTATTAGCAAAGAAACAGGCAGGAGAAGAATGTGTCATATGCGAGCAGGCTAAAACCAGGGGAATACATCTATACACTTCTTTTATCTGCACAGATTGTGAAAATGATTTAATTGCCACGGATACAAGTCATCCAAAATATAATTATTATTTAAAGAAACTGCGGAAAATAACGATGCCGGAGATATTTTCTTGAAATGTAAGCCCTTTGATAGGGGCTTTTTATTTTGGGTCCGCAGCTGGCGCTGAGGTTTTGGTTTGGCATGCTTCGGTAGAATCTGGGCGGCTTATACCTGTCTTGGCGGTTTATCTCGCATGTTTTGAATGTTATTTAACAGGTTATGGGTTTTATCTAACATGACTGTAAATTTATCTAACAGGTTTTTCGATTTATCTAGCATACTTTGGATTTTATCTAACATTTAGCACTAGTTATCTTTAGAGAGAAAAGCTTTGAATTTTAAAACAGACGCGGAAATAAGGAGTAGCACATATATTTTGGTTCTGGCACATTTATGTCTGAAAGCGACACATAAAATGAAAAAGCAGCACATATGCGGGCAAAGTGACACATATAGGTGTAATTCCTTTTAAATTAAAGCACAAATTTATTCTTCTGACCTTCATACACACAAAAAAGAGCACCCATCAGGTGCTCTTTCATTTGCCCGGCAGCGTCCTACTCTCACAGGGGGACAGCCCCCAACTACCATCGGCGCTGAGAAGCTTAACTTCCGTGTTCGGTATGGGAACGGGTGTGACCTTCTCGCTATCGCCACCGGACTATTTG
>NZ_VCRN01000028.1 GCF_009849585.1 Bacillus sp. ZZV12-4809 | reverse complement strand
TAATGCAATCATTTCGATTTGATCCCGTTGAATTGGATTATGTTTAGAAAGCATCTTAATCACCTCAAGTATCGTATTACTTCTATTTTAAAACAAAAATGACTGCAGACAAGCTCAATTTTCATTGAGTTTGTCGACAGTCTGAATCGCCCTGCTGTCAGGGCGATTTTTCCGTCTTATCCAACTTCATAATTCATCAGTATATCAAGCTCTTCTTCCGTCAATTCCCGATATTCGCCCACTTCCAAGGTCTCATCCAGCTCGAGCGGGCCCATGGAAAGTCTTTTTAGGTAAATGACTTTTTTTCCAACAGCTTCAAACATCCTTTTCACTTGATGAAACTTTCCTTCAGTTATAGTTAATTCTATATCAGAGGTGATGCCGGACTTTAGAATTTTTAATTTCCCAGGCTTTGTTTCATAGCCATCATCCAATATAACGCCTTTTTGAAATGCAGCTATATCCTCATCTGCAACCTCACTGTCTATGACTGCAAAATAGGTCTTTGGGACATGCTTTTTGGGAGAAAGCAGGCGATGGGCCAGCTGCCCATCATTTGTCAGCAGCAAAAGCCCCTCAGTATCCTTATCGAGGCGCCCTACCGGAAAGGGAGAAAACACTAGGTCTTCCATTTCAAGCAGGTCTACTACGGTCTCACATTGTGAGTCCTCGGTTGCGGAAATGACCCCAGGCGGTTTGTTCATCATCAAATAAATAAATTCCTTGTATTCAACTTTTTCACCGTTGACGACAACGGCATCCTGCTCCGGATCCACATGATGTTTTGGATCTTTTACTTTCTCATCATTAACGGTTACTGCCCCATCCTTTAGCAGCTTTTTTACATCCTTGCGGCTTCCGTAGCCGAGATTAGCGAGCATTTTGTCTATTCTCATAATGACCCTCCCATTAATCTGCCTGGTTTAGTTTAATGTAGCGTTTTAAATTCCTTAAATTCGATTATTTCTGCACGGCAGCACTTGTTTTCCGGGGAGTACCAGGGGGCTTTCGAAGAAATCTTCCTGCATTTTCAGGGATCAAACCTCGGGTTCCATTTAACACAGTGCATTGTAGATAGGCTAAACATTCTATTAAAAAGGCCCCCATCATGGAGACCTTCTATTTTTTTAGGCTCTTTTCGTATATATTGTTGTTTTTCGCTTATAAATGTTGTCCGTTGATTGCAGTGAAGGGTTGCTCCCTTTCCGCGGGGCGGGCGCTGAGCCTCCTCGACGCTGTGCGTCTGCGGGGTACCTTTCCCTAATCCCGCCGGACGTTGCATAGGCTTCTTTGAGTACACACCGCACGAAGAAAATGCGCATGCATTTTCGAGAATCTCGCAGCTAATACAAATAGCAGCGAACTTTGTTATACTTTCAGTCTTAATTTCTTCAGCAATCTATCGACCCTTGAACCGAACAGCAGATAGATTAATTTTGTTCGGAAGCTCAGGTAGAAATAGACTCCCGCACCTGCTGCTGCGCAAATGACGACAATGATGGCTGCCTGAAGGTTGGCTGCCGGCGATAAAAAGGCAGTTGTGATTTTATAAACCACTCCTGCAGCAATATACATGCATGCAGTAAATAAAACAATCAGCATTCCTCGTCTTAAGACAAGCTTGAATGGATATTTTGCATATGTTTTTATTACATAAAGATTAATTAAGATCGCCGCAATATAGCCCAGCGCGGTGGCAAATACGGCACCCTGTGTTTCAAATAGTTTTATGAGCGGAATATTCAATGACAGCTTTACGAGGAGACCAGTCAGTAAACTCAAGATTGTGAAACGCTGTTCATTGATTCCCTGCAAAATGGCTGCAGTTACCGAAAAATAAGCAAAGAGAATGGCCACTGGTGCATACGTTCTCAACACTTCAGTCCCCAAATCTTTATGCTCATAGAATAGGGTAAAAACGGGCTCTGCAAGCAGAGACAAGCCTGCCACGGCAGGCAGAGTCAGAAACAAAAGCACCTGGAACGTCTGGTTCAGCTGGCGGTTTAAGTCTTCCCGGTCTTCTTCCATAAATGCTTTAGTCACACTCGGCACAAGCGTCAGTGAAAAGGCTGTGGCAAGTGAGACAGGTATGATGACCAGCTTATGGGTCTCGAAGTTCAGGACAGAAAATGCCGCTACAGCATGGCCGGCTTCCCCAATAGCGTCCATCGCTCTTTTAAATGTAATCTGATCAATAAACTGAAAGAGCGGATTAGCAAGGCCAACAAACACAAACGGTGCAGCATAAAGAATGATTTCTTTATAAATGTCTTTGAGAGAGATGTCCACGGTTCCTTTATCTTCTTCAAGCATTTTATCCAAATGCGGCTTGCGTTTATACCAATACCAGAATAGCACCCCGAGGCTTCCAAGTCCGCCGATAAAAGCGGCAAAGGTGGCGACACTGATTGCTGCAGTGAGTGACCCATCCATCACATTTAAGACAACATATGCACCTGCAAGCACAAATAAGATGCGGACAATCTGCTCCACCACCTGGGAAACAGCAGTTGGACCCATAGACTGATGTCCCTGGAAGAACCCTCTGATCAGACTCATGAAGGGGATAATAATCAAGGCAAAGGATACTGCTCTGATTACCGTTGTTACATCTTCAACACTTACCTCCACATTTTCCCCAGACAGCGTCATTTCGGCAACTGCAGGAGCAAGGAAGAACAGAAGCAGGAAAGAAACGATTCCGCTCGCCGTCATAATTACCAAACCTGACTTGAACAGCTTTCTTCCAACAGCATACTCCTCTATTGCATTATATTTAGATATAAACTTTGAAACTGCCAGCGGAACACCCGCAGTTGCGATACTGATAAAGATTGTATAAGGTGTATACGAAAAGGAGTATAGGGCTGTTCCTTCCTTCCCGACTATCTGATAAAAAGGAATAACATAAAACAAACCAAGAACCTTCGAGATAATGGTGCCAAGTGTAAGGATGAAGGTTCCCTTTAAAAGCTTAGATGACATATAATCCCTTCCTTTATGAAATGCGGAAGCGCCTTGTTCACCCTGCCAAGCACTGGACGTCCTCACGGAAAGGCGTATTTGCCTTTCCGTAGAGGATTGTCCTAAATGGTGAGGAAAAGACAAGTATCCTGCCTCGAGGGGTCAGGCGCTGGAGCTAGACATTTATCGACTTTCAAAACGTTATTTCTTATTAAGAAAAAACTGTGCAGCATGCAAACTATAAAAGTATATGAATGCCCAAGCTGCGTTCGTCAATTTTCTATCTTTTTAGACACACTATTTGTAGTGTACTCTTCTTGGCGGGGAAATTCCACTTGCAATACCGTATAATGGGGCATTATTTTTAGAAATAGGATATTTGATTTATAATGAAGCTATTGTTTATTTAGCGAATTAAGATAAGTTGGTGAAAACATGAAATATGATGTAATAATTATAGGCGGAGGTCCTTCGGGATTGATGGCAGCAATCGGTGCTGCGGAAAAGAAGGCAAAGGTCCTTCTGATTGACAAAGGAAACAAGCTTGGAAGGAAGCTGGCCATTTCCGGCGGTGGCCGTTGCAATGTCACAAACAGGCTTCCGGTAGATGAAATCATTAAACATATCCCCGGCAATGGGAGATTTTTGTACAGCGCTTTTTCCATTTTCAGCAATGAAGATATTATCCGCTTCTTTGAAAATCTGGGAATTGAGCTGAAAGAGGAAGATCATGGGCGGATGTTTCCTGTGACCGACAAAGCACAATCCGTTGTTGATGCCTTAATTTCAAGGCTGAAGGAACTGAAAGTTGACATCAAAACAGACAGCCCCATCCAGGATGTTCACTATGATAATGGCAGGGTGAAATCGGTAGAATTACAGACAGGTGATATGTTTGAAGCAGACGCTGTTGTAATTGCTGTCGGAGGGAAGTCAGTTCCCCACACCGGCTCAACCGGTGATGGCTATGCATGGGCAGAAAAAGCAGGCCATACAATTACAGAGCTTTTTCCCACTGAAGTGCCGCTTACTTCTTCGGAAAGCTTTATTAAAGAAAAAACACTGCAGGGCTTGTCACTGCGGAGTGTGGCACTTAGTGTGTTAAACCCTAAAGGAAAAGCGCTCATCACCCATCGGATGGATATGATCTTCACCCATTTCGGTATAAGCGGTCCGGCGGTTTTACGCTGCAGCCAGTATGCTGTGAAAGCGATGAAGAAATGGAATTTAAATGAAGTAACCATGAACCTGGATGTTTTGCCTGATTTA
The DNA here is from genome assembly GCF_009849585.1 of Bacillus sp. ZZV12-4809. Classification (GTDB taxonomy): domain Bacteria; phylum Bacillota; class Bacilli; order Bacillales; family Cytobacillaceae; genus Cytobacillus. The sequence continues at coordinate 58,109 of NZ_VCRN01000028.1, read as the reverse complement.
AAGGAAGAACCTCTATTTCAGGAAGTGTCCAAAAAGATAAAGGATGAGCCAAAGAAAATCATTAAAAATCTCTTAAAGGGAATGCTTCCTGAAAGGTATCTTCTGTTCCTCCTTGAGCAGAATAACATTGACCCATCTGCACAAGGGGCTGCTATTTCCAATGATAAAATCAGAAGTTTTGTTAAAGGCTGCAAATCTTTTCAGTTTAAAATAAATGGGACTCTGCCTCTGGACAAAGCTTTTGTTACCGGCGGAGGAGTTTCCGTCAAAGAAATTGAACCGCAGACAATGGCATCAAAAATGATGGAAGGCCTTTTCTTCTGCGGAGAAATTTTGGACATCCATGGCTACACAGGCGGTTACAATATCACATCTGCACTTGTAACAGGCCGGTTAGCAGGATTAAACGCAGCAGCATCTGCACATACCGTGTAATATAGATAGAGCCTGATGCTTTGAGACATCAGGCTCTATATATTACCATGGCAGTGAAACAATAAATCTGTTCGTCTTCATCCTCATGCACTGCGGCCACATTATATTTGATATCCAGAAGTTTTTTCTCCTCAATTTTCTCCAGAAAATGATTCATATCCTTTTCCAAGTCTTTTTCATGCTCATGATCGAATAACTTTACCTTTATCATTGAATTGTTCCTCCCAGTTTTTTTAATAGTTTGGACATTTTTCAGAATTTTTAAAATAACAAACTAAAAAAAAAACGAAGCCTAATTGGCCCCGTTTGTAATTTATTCTGTTTTCCCCTGCCAGTTCAGCATGCCGCCTGCCATATTGCGAACCTTATATCCTTGTTCCTGCAAGTAATGACAAACATTTCCGCTGCGGCCGCCAGAGCGGCAGATAATGATATACTCAGTGTCTTTATCGAATTTATTCAGGTTCTCGGGGATCGTGCCCATGCGGATATGTCTGGCTCCGGGAATCATTCCGGCTGCAACCTCATCATCTTCTCTTACATCAACAAGCTCAAGCTTCTCTCCAGCCTCAATCTTTTTTTGCAATTCTTCTGTTGTAATCTCTTCAATATGGTCCAATCCTAACACCCTTTCCGGAAAACTTTTTAAATAGCACTTTGCATTTACTAATGCTGCCACTCCTATAATACCCTATATGGAACGAAAAATATAAAGTAATACTTCAATCAGTAGTGGTTTTCCTTTTCCCCCACTGATTGCTAGTTGTAGCACAGAGGAAATGGCGTTCTTAGTAATCTTTGTTCTTATTTCGGGCCTTTACTGGCAGTTTGACCCCCAAATTCTCTTTTTGATTCCGCTGAGTCTAGAAGCAGGGATCTTACTTCCGTTAAACTGAGATATAATGAGAAGTTTTATAGCGCAAATGCAAAACCACCCCTGTTCATATAGAGGTGGTTTTGTCTCAATATAACTTAATTTGCAACAATATTTACAAGCTTGCCCGGTACTGCAATAACTTTGCGTACAGTTTTTCCGTCAATTTGCTCTTTTACTTTGTCATCGCCCATTGCGATTTGCTCTAATAAGTCTTTTTTGGCATTGGCCGGAACCATAAGCTTTGCTTTTACTTTGCCGTTGATTTGGATAACAATTTCGACCTCATCATCAACCATTTTGGCTTCATCAAATGCCGGCCATGCTTCGTAAGCAATGGATTCACCATGGCCAAGCTTTGACCAAAGCTCTTCTGAAATATGAGGAGCGATTGGTGAAAGCATTTTAACAAAGCCCTCTGCAAAAGCTTTTGGAATCACATCTGTTTTATATGCTTCGTTGATGAATACCATCATTTGAGATATAGCTGTGTTGAAACGAAGTCCTTCGAAGTCCTCAGTTACTTTTTTCACTGTTTGGTGGTAAACCTTTTCAAGGCTGCTGCCTTCTTCAATGTCCTGAATTCTCGGGCTTAATTCACCAGTCTCTTCTACAAACAATCGCCAGATGCGGTCAAGGAATCTTCTTGAACCATCCAATCCATTTGTAGACCAGGCGATGGAAGCTTCAAGCGGTCCCATGAACATTTCGTATAGACGCAGAGTATCTGCACCATGGCTCTCTACGATTTCATCCGGATTAACGACATTGCCTTTTGATTTACTCATTTTCTCATTGTTTTCCCCAAGAATCATGCCCTGGTTGAATAGTTTTTGGAACGGTTCCTTCGTATGGACAACTCCCACATCATATAGAACCTTGTGCCAGAAGCGGGCATATAGAAGGTGAAGAACCGCATGTTCAGCTCCTCCGATATAAATATCAACCGGAAGCCATTCTTTTAATTTCTCGGGATCTGCAAGAGCTTCACTATTTTTCGGATCAATATAGCGAAGATAGTACCAGCAGCTGCCTGCCCATTGCGGCATTGTGTTCGTTTCCCTGCGGCCTTTCTTGCCAGTTTCAGGATCCACAACATTAACCCACTCATTGATGTTGGCTAGTGGTGACTCTCCAGTGCCGGAAGGCTTGATCTCCGTTGTTTTTGGAAGCACTAATGGAAGCTGATCTTCCGGCACGGCAGTCATTGTGCCATCTTCCCAGTGGATAACTGGAATCGGCTCGCCCCAATAGCGCTGGCGGCTGAATAGCCAATCACGAAGACGATAAGTAACCTTCTTGGTGCCAATACCCTTTTCTTCGAGCCAGGCAATCATCTTCTCAATAGCATCCTCTTTGTTTAACCCATCCAGGAAGCCTGAGTTCACATGCTCGCCATCGCCAGTGTATGCTTCTTTTTCAACATCTCCGCCGGCAACGACTTCTTTAATAGGCAGTTCAAATTGCTTAGCGAACTCATAGTCACGCTCGTCATGTGCCGGAACCGCCATGATGGCACCCGTTCCATAGCTGACTAAAACGTAATCCGCAATCCAGATTGGCATTTTTTCGCCGTTAGCAGGGTTAATTGCATAAGCACCAGTGAATACACCTGTTTTTTCTTTAGCAAGATCTGTGCGCTCAAGATCGCTCTTGCTTTTTACTTTATCAATGTAAGCCTGAACTGCTTCTTTTTGCTCTTCTGTTGTGATTTTATCAACAAGCGCGTGTTCTGGAGCAAGTACAGCATATGTTGCACCAAATAACGTGTCAGGACGCGTTGTGAAAACAGTGAATGTGCCATCATGACCTTCAATATTAAATGTCACTTCGGCTCCTTCAGAGCGGCCGATCCAGTTACGCTGCATATCCTTAAGGCTCTCAGGCCAATCCAATAAATCAAGATCTTCAAGCAGGCGGTCTGCATAAGCTGTAATTTTCAGCATCCATTGTCTCATTGGACGGCGTTCTACCGGATGGCCTCCGCGCTCGCTCTTTCCGTCAATAACCTCTTCATTTGCAAGTACTGTTCCTAGTGCCGGACACCAGTTAACAGCGACTTCATCAATATAAGCAAGCCCTTTTTCATATAGCTTTAAGAAAATCCACTGAGTCCATTTATAGTATTCAGGGTCTGTTGTGTTAACTTCACGATCCCAGTCATAGGAAAAGCCTAATGCCTTAATCTGGCGGCGGAAGGTGTTGATGTTCTGTTCTGTGAATTCAGCCGGGTCATTCCCTGTATCAAGTGCATACTGCTCTGCAGGCAAGCCAAATGCATCCCATCCCATTGGATGAAGGACATTATAGCCCTGCATGCGCTTCATGCGGGAAAGGATATCAGTTGCCGTATATCCTTCCGGATGGCCAACGTGAAGACCTGCGCCTGAAGGATACGGGAACATATCAAGTGCATAAAACTTTCGCTTGCCTTTATCTTCAGTTGTTTTGAATGTTTTATTTTCTTCCCAGTGGCTTTGCCACTTCTTTTCAATCTCCTGATGATTGAAACTCATTTTTGTTTCCTCCTAATTTCAGAAAGCTGATGGAGCTGACTGCTTTCTGACTTCAAAAATTTGTACTTCATACTATAATTCAATAAAAAAACCCCTCATCCCAAAAAAGGGACGAGAGGATTATGTAAAAATCTCCCGCGGTACCACCCACATTAGTGAACATGTCACTCGCTTCATTACTCCTTAACGCGGAGAACGGCAAGCATTACTGGTATTTCACACTTGCTGCTCAAAGGCGAGTTCATGATGTGCCCGGCTGACTTGCACCTGCCGTCAACTCTCTTCAACGGGCTTAGCACCACTACTGCTCCTTATCTAAGCATGTTTAGTATAAGAATATCACTATTGTAATAAATTTCCCGCCAGGATGCAAGTAGGCTTATCCTGACAGGAATTTTATTCTTAGAATATGCAATGTCTACAAAATTGTGCACCATATTTCACTTTCTTTAGGCAAAATGTTTACAAAGACTTTGGCCGCTATTTCTGATGATGAGATCCAACGGCACAGATCACCAGAAAGTTATCTGCCATCAATTCAGTATCAACAATATACCCATAGTTTCAGCTTTTTTATTCATATCTCTGTACAAGAAAAAGAGAGGGTCTCGCTCTTCCCCTCTCTAAAAACTGGTATGTGCATTCCTTTATTGAATTGTGTAGCCTCCATCAATAACTGCTGCCTGGCCCGTAATTCCTTTAGCTCCATCACCAGCCAAAAAAATCGCATAATCTGCAATCTCTTCTACCTTCAAAAGCCTTTTTTGCGGCACTAAAGGATAAATGACCTCCTCCAGTGCTTTTTCGATGGGCACATTTCTAGTTTTAGCAAGGTCATTCAGCTGATTTCTTACAAGAGGTGTATCTACATATCCTGGACAGATGGCATTAACCGTAATGCCATGTTCGGCAGCCTCCAAAGCAGCGACTTTTGTAAGGCCTATGACGCCATGCTTGGCACTGTTATATGCAGCTTTCCCTGCAAATCCGACAAGCCCATTAATGGATGCCATGTTCATGATACGGCCGGACTTTTGTTTTTTCATGACCGGCATGACATGTTTAATGGCCATGAATGGTGCTGTGAGCATCACTTTGATCATAAATTCAAATTTTTCAACAGGAAAATCTTCAATAAAGGAAACATGCTGCAGCCCTGCATTATTTATCAGCACATCCAAAGTACCGAATCGGCTGACAGCTTCATCGATGGCCTCCTGTATATCAGACTCTAATGTCACATCACATTTTAGCCCGAGCGCTTCAAAACCTTCATTCTGCAAGTTTTCTGCAGCTTTTTTTACAGCATCTTCCTGAATATCCGTGAGAACAATTCTAGAGCCATGTTCAGCAAACCTTTTGCCAATTTCATAGCCAATTCCCTGCGCTGCACCAGTGATAAAAACTACTTTATTTTGTACCATGTATAAGCTCCTTTCAAAAACAAAGGCGGGGCTCTGCTTTACGAGCCCCTGCCGAAATTAGATTCCTAATCCAAATGAGAATAATACAATCGCTAGCGCTAAACCAATCAGCGGGACAATTACCGTAACAGCAGCCACTGCTCCATATGCTGCCTGGTGTGTTTCACCGCAAATAGCACGGACAGTGGTAACAACATAGCCATTATGCGGCAAAGAATCCAGGGCACCTGAAGAAATGGCAACCGTTCTGTGCAGGGCTTCTGCATTAACACCCATATCCATATAATGGGGGGCAAGAATTGGCAGTGCGATTGCCTGGCCGCCTGAAGCTGAACCAGTCATCCCCGCGATCACACTTACTGCTATGGCTCCGCCTATCAGCGGACTGCCAGGGATGCTCGTCATCCAATCTACTGCTGTAGCAAATGCTGGAACTGCTTTTGCTACACCGCCAAACCCTACAACAGCAGCCGTATTACCTATAGCAATTAATGCACCTAATGTTCCATCAGACACAGCATTCCAGAAATTAGTGAAATACTTTCGGTTTAATAGATATGTGGCAATGACTCCACCTAATAAAGCAAGAATAAGTGCAGATTGTGCAAGTGAATCATGGAATACGAAGGAAATAATTAATACCACCACTAACGGTATAACACCCATAATAGGGTGCGGTAAATTCTTATTTTCAGTTACAGGATCCTGCTTGCGGGATTCAAAGGTTTCTCCTTTGTTTACAGCCTTGGTAATCATGCGCTTCAGCCACCAGTAGCCGAAGATCATCATGAACACAGCCACAATTAAGCTGACTTCCCAGCCGGCATATGGAGTTGTTCCAAGGAACTCTATCGGAATCCAGTTCTGAATTTCAGGTGAACCTGCAGAAGTCATCGTAAATGTGACAGATCCAAAGGCAAGTGCTGCAGGGATAAATCTTCTCGGCAGGTTTGCCTGTTTAAATAAACTTAATGCCATTGGGTATACAGAGAAAGCAACAACGAATAAACTGACTCCGCCATAAGTTAAAATGGCACAGGAAGCAACAATGGCAAGAACAGCATATTTCATTCCCAGCTTATCCACCACCATTTTGGATACACTGTCAGCTGCACCGCTGTCCTCCATTACCTTTCCAAAAATGGCACCCAAAAGGAACATCAGGTACCATGATGTGACAAATCCCGAAAAGCCGGACATATAGTTTCCGACCAAATTGGCCTCTCCTTCCCCTGCCAGCTGCGGAAACAATGGCATACCGCTGAAAAGAGCTACAAACAGCGCAGATAACGGACCGACCACCAGCAGGTTCATCCCCCGCATGGTCAAGTAAATCAGCAGGGCAAGCCCGCCTATTAAACCAATCATACTTAGCATTTCATTTCCCCCTTTGTTTTTAAATAAAAAAAACTTTGTCCTCCCCCTCTTTGTAAACGCTTGCAGAAAAATAATTTTCTATGAAACTTTGTTGCAAGAAGTGTGCCAATATAAATAACTTTTATGGAAAGGGCATGGTGAACATTTAACGAACTATTTATTCCAGAAATCCGGAACGAGCAGGGTGCAAGTCCTCAAATCTAATAGACTAGTTTTCAGATAATTCCGTCTAAAATAGGGTTATAATTAAAAAAGATTCCTAGAATTGATAAAGTCCAGAATTCTGGACTTTATTCCGGATTTCTGGACTATTTCATTCTATACAATTCCATATTTCTTTAACTTTTCGTACATCGATGATTTACTGATGCCAAGAGCTTTAGCTGCTGCAATTCGGTCATTATTATATTTGACCAGGCTTTGTGAAAGAATCCGCTTCTCTGTTTCTTCTAGAATATCCTTCAGATTCTTTTTTCCAACAGGATATACAGCAGTTTCTTTCATATAATCGGGCAATGATTCTATTGTGATCGTTTCATTGCTTGTAAGGTGGATAGATGCCTCAATTACATTTTCAAGCTCTCTAATATTTCCGGGCCAGCTGTATTGATGAAACTTTTCTATGACTTCTTCTTCAATTGCACTAATTCTCTTTCCTGATTTTTTCGTTATTTTCCTGATAAAGCTGTCGATAAGAAGCGGTAAGTCTTCCATTCTGTCCCGCAAAGAAGGAACCATGAACGGCACTACATTAATCCGGTAAAATAAATCCTCCCTAAACCGCTTTTCCTCCATCATCTTTTCGAGCGGCCTATTAGTGGCAGCAATAATCCGGACATCCACTTTTACCGAAGAAGTTGAACCCACGCTTTCAATCTCGCCCTCCTGCAGGGCACGCAATAGCTTCACCTGCATATTAAGCGGCATATCCCCGATTTCATCCAAAAACAAGGTGCCTCCATCTGCGAGCTGAAATTTTCCTTTTTTGCCGCCCTTTTTCGCTCCGGTAAAAGCTCCCTCTTCATAGCCAAACAGTTCAGACTCCAGCAGGTGTTCAGGTATGGCTCCGCAGTTAATTTTGACAAAAGGCTGATGGCTCCTGTTGCTGAGCTGATGAATGCTGTGGGCAAACAGTTCTTTACCGGTCCCGCTTTCCCCGCGGATTAAAACGGAAATATCACTGCCTGCCACCATTTTCACCTTTTCCTTTAGGCTTTGAATCTGGCTTGAGCTTCCCAATATATCATCGAGGCTGTATTTTACACTAGGGTCAATTCCCTGGATATAGCTCTGGATTTTTGTGAGCATGCTCTTTACATGGCTGTTCATCTGCATCCATTCCTTGGTATCCCTAAAAAAAACCGTACCAAAGGCGCCAATTACCTCTCCATCAGAAAAAATGGGAATGCGGTTGGCTATCATATAATTGCCTCTTATAAATTGCAGGTCCGCTATTTCTTCCTTTCCAGACTCCGCCACTATATGCATACGTGAGTTTTCAATAACCCCAGAAACATGTTTCCCCAGGACCCGTTCCCTCTCCACCTCAAGAAAATCGCAGTAATTTTTATTAATGTAAATGATCGTTCCTTCTTTATCTACAACTACAAGCCATCCAAAGGCATTTTCTACAATGGTTTCAACCATTTGAACAGGCAAATCAAATAATGCACTTTTCATTTTTGATCTCCTCATTTTGGTCATTCTAAATTATAATCACTATTTTATCATATTTTTCTGACAACAAATTCGTCTTCATTAGGTATTCTAATTGCTTTTCCTGTCCATACCATTAGTAATCGTCAAAGATATGGGAGGTGTTTCAGCTGAAAGGCATATATCTGATCAATCCGCACTGGCAAGCTTATAACAAGTCCAAAGAGGATTGTATCCAGATGCAAAAACAGGCACTGGAATCCTATATTGAAAACCATAATATTTATACAGTGAAGCTCAATCAATGGCAGCTGAATGACTATTACACCATTCCACATGCCCTATTGTATGATTTGAAGCAAAAGAAGGCAGATCTGGATATCCTGCTTCTTTATTCTGAAGAGGTTCTCGACAACTTTATTAATTCGTATCCGGCGAGATGGCTTATTTTGAAAAGCTTTTTTAATGAGGTTGTATTTTGCGCGAGCCAAAAAGAGAACTCGCTTGAAGGTGCAGGTTAAATTATTTACTTCAAACCAAAAACCTGCAGCTAAAAACTGCAGGTTTCATTCATTCTTATGAAGCATGCGCCAATTCTTTAGACTCTTTTAATTTCCGGTCATAAACAAGAGTTGTCAGAATGGCAAAAACAAATAGAATCATTAATACAGCAAACAGCATGGAGATTCCATAAAGGTCAACGAGAATTCCCCCCAGTAACGGGCCGATCATCCTTCCCCCAGTAGCTGTGCTGTTTACGATTCCCTGGTAAAATCCTTCTCTCCCTTTTGGAGCAAGCTGGTTGGCAATGGTCGGAACAGCCGGCCAAATTAGCATTTCGCCTATTGTCAGAATAACCATGGCTGTTACAAATGCAGAGAACTGTTCCGCGGCCGCCGCAGCAGCAAACGAGCCAATAAATATAACCATACCTGCAATCATCTGAACCTTTAAGGTTTTAAACCATTTTACCATTGCACTGATCACTGGCTGCCCCAATACAATCAGGGCTCCATTAATTGTCCACAGCAAACTGTATTGCTTTAGAGAAATGTTCAGCTCCTGTGTATAGGCGGCAATAGTCGATTGCCATTGTACATATCCCACCCAGCACAATAAATAGCCTGCGCATAATATGAGCAGCGCATAAAGCTTAGTATGATTTTTAACCATGCCATTTTCCTGAAGGATAGATGTCTGCTGACCTGAAACTGTGTTTATTCCCCTGTATCCCAAAACAGCGATTAATAAAAATATGATATACATGACAGTGTTGGCCAGAAAAATAAGCTGAAAAGAGTATGATGCCACTAGACCGCCAAGAGCCGCACCAATGGCAACACCTGCATTCTGGGCTACATAGATGGCATTGAAAGCTTTGCGTCCCCCTTCTTTCCAGACTGATCCCGCCATCGCAAACATAGAAGGAAAAACAATCCCGGATCCAAATCCGACAATGGTGAGGAACACCACATATGCAGGCCAGCCATGCCAAAGTGTCAAGCCGAGAAGTGCCATTACCGTAATGATAATTCCAAGAAGAATCGAACGATAGCCGCCTATTTTATCATAAAGGCTTCCCCCAATTAAATTTCCTGCGACACTGGCAGCTGCATTCACCATTAGAACCAGGCCGGCTACCGATAAGGATTTGCCTAAGTGGTCATGAATATAGATTGTATTAAGAGGCCATAAAAAAGAAGATCCGGTTACATTCACTGCCATTCCGATAATTAAAAGCCATAGGGTCCGCGGCATAGGATTCCCCCCCTTTTTCAAATTTTTTATGTTTTGCCGGTCCATTTCTCCCGTACACTATTTCGAATTCCAAAGTAATTTTAGTTGGTTTTTCATGTCCTTGCAATAGGTTTTCAATCGATTTTAAAAGACAGAATACTTCTTCTTTTCTACCTTAAATTGCTGTAAAAATTTTAGAAACAAAAGGGCTGCAATAGTAAAGCCCCGATCCTTGTTGGATCAGGGCTTTGCCATAATTATTATGAAGATTGTTCTGGTTCAGGATGAAACTTGGATTTAACAGGCTGACCGCCTGATTTTTCATATTTCTTTTTCGACTGCTTTACCGGATCGTAATCCCGGCCAAATTCAACATCCTGGCTATTGGCGCCATTGCGCGTCTTTTGTTCAGGATTGTTTTGTTTTGAACGCTTTTTTACCATCTGTGGACCACTCCTTAATGAGGAAGGATTATCATCTGATTTTGGAGCTGCTGCAGCTGGAGCCTCATCCGGTGAAGCTGTTCCCGCTGCTGGGAGTTAGCGCTGTGGGCCATCTGGGTTATATCATTATAAGCAGCCTCCAAAGACTGAAGCGCATTGGAGTATTCTAAATCATTGTAATGCTCCTGTGTTCTCCCTGATTCAAACTGCTCCTGTGCCAAACGGATTGCATCCTCACACTGCTGCAGAAGTGTATCCATCGATTCACGTGTTGCCACTATATGTTCCCCTCCTTGAAGAATGGGTCTAGAAGCTTGCATGCTTCATGAATTAGTTTGTTCATTTTTCCGTAATCCTTACCACTCTATTTCCTGCCAATTCCCCTTGGATAAGGTTTTAGGTCATGATAAGATAAAGTGAAACTTCAAATGGCTGGGGTGCCTCCCTGATGGTTAGCTGAGGCACACAGGAAGCGGCACAAAGACGCTGCCACAGGATGTGGCGTTCTTTAGTCTTTGTCCTTTTTTCGGGGTTACGCAGTGATTCATTTTGTGTAAAACACTCATTTAATTTGCACCATATAAATTACTCTTTTATTAAGGAGGGGTAACTTTGGATAAAGCAAATCCATTTCCATATGCATCCGATAATAAACGGTACCATACATGGAATTATCATTTGCGCAGTGAATTTGGCCATAAGGTTTTTAAAGTAGCACTTGATGGCGGCTTTGATTGCCCAAACCGTGATGGAACGGTCGCACATGGAGGATGTACATTCTGCAGCGCAGCCGGTTCTGGAGACTTTGCAGGTAACCGCGCTGATGATCTGGAAACACAGTTTGATGCAATCAAAGCAAAAATGCATCATAAATGGAAAGATGGTAAATATATGGCCTATTTTCAGGCCTTTACGAATACACATGCACCTGTTGAAGTGCTTCGTGATATGTACGAGAGGGTGCTTAAACAGGATGGTGTTGTCGGGCTCTCTATTGCGACCCGCCCTGACTGCCTGCCTGATGACGTAGTTGAGTATCTGGCAGAGCTTAACAAACGGACCTATCTCTGGGTAGAGCTTGGCCTGCAGACGGTACATGAAAGAACTGCCCTTTTAATTAACCGGGCACATGATTATCAATGTTATGTGGAGGGAGTAAACAAACTCCGCAAGCATGGAATCCGCATCTGTACCCACATCATAAACGGGCTTCCTCTTGAATCACCTGAAATGATGATGGAAACTGCCCGGGAAGTTGCGAAGCTGGATGTACAGGGAATTAAAATCCATCTTCTTCATTTATTAAAGGGAACCCCGATGGTTAAGCAATTTGAAAAGGGCATGCTTGAGTTTTTGTCTCTTGATGAGTATATAAATTTAGTATGCGATCAGCTGGAAATATTACCGCCGGAAATGATTGTGCACCGCATCACTGGTGATGGCCCTATCGACTTGATGATCGGACCGATGTGGAGTGTCAATAAGTGGGAAGTGCTTAATGGCATTGATGCCGAATTAAAGCGAAGAAACAGCTGGCAAGGCAAATTTTACAATCCAAGCCAAGTGGAGGCATTATCATGAAGCTTGAAAGAATCTTACCATTTGCAAGACAGCTGCTTGAAAAAGCAGTATCGCCCGGAGATATTGTTATTGATGCTACTTTGGGCAATGGACATGATACCGTATTTATGGCAGATCTGGTGGGACCGAATGGAAGACTTTACGGATTCGATATTCAGGAAGAGGCTGTCCTGAATACAAAAACACGCCTGGCTGATCATGAACTGACAGACAGAGTTACCCTGTTCCATACAGGACATGAACAGATTCTGGAGAATGTACCTCCTGTCCACCATGGAAAAATTACAGCAGCCATATTTAACTTAGGTTACTTGCCCGGGGGCGATAAAGATATTGTCACCCGTCCGCAGACAACCATTTCTGCTATCGAACAGCTCTTAGAACTGATGGCTCCAGAAGGGATTATTCTTTTGGTGATTTATCACGGCCATATTGAAGGTGCTGTTGAACGCGATTACCTGCTCAGATATGTGAAGCAGCTGGATCAAAGCCTCGTTCATGTGTTGCAGTATCAGTTCATTAATCAAAAAAATAACCCGCCGTTTATTATTGCAATTGAAAGACGATAAAGTAACCTTTGATGCCTCTGAGTCTTCTTCCTGCCAGTAAGACTGCGATAAATCTAATGTAAAAGCCTGCAAAAAAATTGCAGGCTTTTACTTATTTCACAAAGGCTTTTGCAAATCCAGGAGGCATCATCTTCTGCACTGCCCGGTATGCTCGTCCATTCATATAAAAGAAATAGCTCACCATTCCGCCTGCTCTGATCATGCTTTTGGCTAATCTTCTGACATTCCGCTGCTTACGGACCTTATCATCGGAGAGATAAACCCCCAGCAAGCCGCGATTAATCAGTTTATGGAAATGTTTATGAGGAAGCTTTTCTGTATGCTTATCTGCTTCTGCAACAAAGTGCTTCAATCTCGAAAACAATTTCTCTTCGCTTTCATAGTAAAAGCAGAAATTCAAGTCTCCTCCGGCCTTGTCCTCTTCCTGATCAATGAGATAATCAAGCAGAATGTGCAGGCCCTGGATGTAGGGAAAGTATCCATTTCTTATATTTACCGCATGCTCCGCTTTAAAATCATCTCTCAGCGCATAGGAAACAAGGCAGAAAATCCCCAGTGTCGACCCCGAGCAGGCTGAAAACTCATACCATTCCATCTCAGGTATATCCAACCGGAATTGGTTAAACCAGTTTTGAAGACGGGGTACCCGTTCTTCGACTACAACATGCTTATGTATTTGCAGATCACAATAGTAACGGCATAATTCAAGCAGATGGCTTTTTATGTGAAGATATTGATCGAGACTCGATAGCACTTCCCTGCAGGATGCGGCTAAATCTGCAAGGTAGTTTCCATCATCCTGCTCACTTCTCAGCCGATAATAATTTTTCTCTGCTGCGTCAATATCAAGGGCATCTTCCATTGACTCATGAAGTGCTGCAAAATCTCCGGGATCAAGCGAGGTGCTCCGGTCGCATAGATTGTCTAAATAATCACTGATTGTCTGATAAGCGACAATAAACTTTATTGCTTGTTCAAATTTTTCCTTTGCCATTAATGACATAATAGCTCCGCCTTCACAGTGGAAGGTTTTATGTTTAATGCTGGCAAGAGCCTGATTTCTTAACTCCGGATCAGGAATTGCTTCCGCCCGGCTTTTCCAGTATGAAAGTTCTTTATGGACTGCAGGCAGGACCTTCCGATAGACATGTGACATCAGGCTAATTGGCATGGAAGGGACAATCATGACAGCAGATACCTCCTTTTAATCAGGTCTGGTGAATATTTTAAGCAAACCAGCAACCCCTTAAACGACATAACCAAGTGCCTTCAATTGGCTGTTAACAAAATCCTTAGCATATTCAAAGACTTCTTCACGTTCAGGTTCATTGAAGACTTCGTGGTAGCACTTTGGCCATTCTTTGAACCTTTTCTCCGATAAAGGTGCAAGGTTAAACCATTCTCTGACAGTTGTTTTATTCACAATCTTATCATCACCGCCCTGTACCACGAGAAGAGGGACATCCTGGATATTATCAAGATTCTCAAAGGCAAGCTTTATGGCATATACAAGTTCCCTGTACCACCTGACCGATACTTTTGTCACATACAGTGAATCATTTAAATCAGCATCAAGGACATCCTGATTCCTCGTCGCCATGTCCACTGTCAGACCTGAATCCATCTTAAGGCTTGGCATCACTGAATTGAGTCCCAGCGATAAAAAATTCAGTAATTTCGAAGGCTGCTGAACCAGCCCTAAACACGGGGATGACAAAATAACTCCGGCGAGATTCATTCTTTCTTCCTGGAGCAGGCGAATGGCAATCAGTCCGCCCATGCTGTGTCCTAAAAGAAAGACCGGCAATTCAAATTCATAGGCAGCCTGTACCCAATCCTTAACTTCAAAAATATATTCATCAAAGGAATCAATATGGCCTCTTCTGGATCTAGTAGTCATCCCCTGGCCGGGAAGATCTCCCATAATGACATGGAAGCCGGCCAAGCGCCACATTTCAATCAGCCAGCCATAACGGCGGTGATGCTCCATTGCCCCATGAACCATGACAATAACGCCCTTTGCGTCTCCATCAGTTTCCCACTTCCACATAGTCAATCCTCCCAGCCTTTTTACGTACTATCTTTTGTAAATATATTATAGCCTAGATGCAAAAATTGTTCATGAATCAGCTCCTAATAAAAACTCTTTTGCCAAAATAACGTTTATCATGCCTCATATGATAAAATCAAAATAATAAAGTGAAACTTCAATCAGTGGGGGTTTTCTTTATCCCCTACTGATTGTTAGTTGAACCAATCGGGCCTATACGGGCAGTTTGACCCGCACTTATCCTCTGATTCCTCTGAGTACTTGAAGTGGGGGTCTTACTGCCCGTTAGACTGCGATCAAACTGCATACAGGAGTGTTTTCCACATGATCTATCCTTATAATGATAAAGAACCTAAAATTGCAGAATCCGCATTTATTGCAGACTTTACTACCATTACCGGCGATGTTGAAATTGGGGAGGATTCAAGTGTCTGGTTTAACTCTGTCATACGAGGAGATGTAGCACCAACTATCATTGGCAGAAAGGTCAATATCCAGGACAATTCCGTCCTGCATCAGAGCCCGAATAACCCGCTGATACTGGAAGACGAAGTAACAGTAGGCCATCAGGTAATCCTGCATAGCTGCATTATCCGCAAAAAAGCTCTAATTGGGATGGGCTCGATTGTTTTAGATCAGGCAGAAATCGGAGAAGGGGCATTTATTGGTGCAGGCAGTCTTGTTCCGCAAGGTAAGAAAATACCGCCCAATACACTGGCATTCGGCAGGCCTGCAAAAGTGGTTCGTGAACTGACGCCGGAAGATATTAAAGACATGGAACGGATCAGCAGGGAATACGCTGAAAAAGGCCAATACTATAAGTCTTTGCAGAAAATGCCAAAATAACTCTCAAGTCTTAATAGAATGGAAAATAGGCCGATATTAACATAAAGCAATAACATATGGCGGGTGAAGGAATTGACGATTTATATCGGGGCAATTATTCTATTCTTATTTTTAATAGTGATATTCAGAAAAACAATGGTGAAAACGGCACCGATGTTTTTAATTGTCTTCATCCTGGTTTCTGCAGCATTTGTTTATGACAGCCTTATAGGAAGCATGCCTCCTTCACCTGTTAATAAAGTAAAATCATGGCTTTCAGAACCAGCAGAGAAAGCCAGTGCAATCCTTGGAAAAAGTTCGGGTATAATTAAAATCAAGGAAGAAGTAGTTTTAGATGTGCCCGCAATCAATCAGTTTCCTGAGCTCCCCAGAGGATGCGAAGTCACCAGCTTATCCATGCTCCTCCAGCATGCGGGGATTCAGGCTGATAAAATGACACTGGCTAAAGAGATAAAAAAGAATCCTGAGCCTTATCGCGTTGAAAACGGAAAAATCTATTTCGGACACCCGAATGAAGGCTTCATAGGCGATATGTACTCCTTTGATAATCCTGGGCTCGGTGTTTATCATAAACCCATTAAAGAACTTGCAGAAAAGTATATGCCAGGTTCAATCGAAGACCTTACAGGATCCGACTTTGAAGATTTAAAGATTTATTTGTCAGATGGCAGACCTGTATGGGTTATTATCAACACAGCCTATAAACAGCTTTCTGATGACTTTTTTCAGACCTGGTATACGCCGAACGGAAAGATCCAGATTACTTATAAAGAGCATTCAGTTCTGCTAACGGGCTATGACCAGGATTACATGTACTTCAACGATCCGCTCACAGGCGAAAAAAATAAAAAAGCTCCCATAACTGATTTTGAAAAAGCATGGGTCCAGATGGGCAAACAGGCTATTAGTTATCACCCATAAGAAAAGTTCCATCTCCTGCCTCGACACCATATGGCCGAGGCGCTGGAGCCTGGAAAATTACCCGCCTCAAGAAATTCTTATCCTAAAAAACGTCCACCAGGCTCTCACCTGATGGACGTTTTTGTTTTAGCCTTTAAGTGGCTGCAAATCTTTATCTAACAAGTATTCTTTTTCAAAGGAGTATTTTTTCTCCACATATACCTGATGCCAAACCATGAACATCAGAACTGTCCAGATTTTGCGGCTGTTGTCCGCTTTATCCTGACAATGGTCTTCAAGCAGCTGCAATACATAGTCTTTCTTAATCAGGTGATCTGTATTGCTTTCACGGATGATATTTTTAGCCCACTCATTCATCTCGTCCTTCAGCCAGTGACGGATTGGTACAGGGAACCCAAGCTTCTTGCGGTTCAGTACATGATCCGGAACGACTCCTTCGGCAGCTTTGCGGAGAATATATTTCGTAGTGCCATTTGCCGTTTTCAGGCTTGTCGGGACTTTAGAAGCCACTTCAAAGACTTCTTTATCCAAGAACGGAACACGAAGCTCGAGAGAATGAGCCATCGTCATCTTGTCTGCTTTCAAAAGAATGTCTCCGCGCATCCAGGTATGAATGTCGATATACTGCATGCGGTCAACCGGATCATAGCCGCGGCTTTCCTCATACAAAGGTTTCGTGATATCCGTATAATTCAAGTTGTCTTTGTAGACATGAAGCAAACTGCGCTTCTCTTGTTCCGTAAACATTTTTGCGTTTCCGATGTAGCGCTCTTCCATTGGGGTGACTCCGCGTTCGATAAAGCTTTTTCCCTTCACTCCCTCTGGCATCAGTCTGGCGATCATACGCAGAAGCTTTTTGCCAATGGCAGGAATCTTATTGAAGACTTCCAGGGATTGTGGTTCACGGTAAATATTATAGCCGCCAAACAGCTCATCTGCTCCCTCGCCGGATAGTACAACAGTTACATGCTTTCGCGCTTCTCTTGCCACAAAATAAAGGGGCACACAAGCCGGGTCAGCTAGCGGGTCGTCCATATGCCACATGATTCTTGGAATCTCATTCATATATTCCTGAGGAGAGATGATGTAGCTGATGTTTTCAACACCCAGCTTTTCGGCTGTTTCTTTCGCCACATCAACCTCGCTGAAGCCATTGCGTTCAAAGCCGACAGAGAATGTTTTAATAGCTGGGTGAAATTCTTTCGCAATCGACGCAATAATGGAAGAATCAATTCCGCCTGAAAGGAAAGAACCTACAGGAACATCGGCACGCATATGCATTTTTACAGAGTCGAATAAAACATCTCTAATTTCTTTTGTAAAATCAGCTTCTGATTTTTGCACTGGATGGAAAGCAGCCTTCCAATAGCGTTTAATATCCATCGGCGCACCAATTTTTTTAGTAAAATAATGGCCTGGCTCAAGCTTATGGATCCCCTCTGACATCGTGTGCGGCTCAGGCACAAACTGATAGGTCAGATAATGCTGCAGGGAGTCATAGTTCAATACATCATTCTTAAGCGCCAATAAGATGCTCTTCTTCTCTGATCCAAAGAACGTGCGGTCTCCCTTATCGTAATAAAAGAAAGGCTTAATCCCAAATGGATCCCTGGCTCCATATAGGGACTGCTCCTGTTTATCCCAAATGACAAACGCAAACATACCGCGCAATTTTTCAACAGCCTTTTCTTTCATATGGCTGTAAAGCGCAATTATGACTTCTGTATCTGAGCTGGTTTCAAAGCTTAATCCTGCTTTGAGAAGTTCTTCACGAAGTTCCACATAATTATAGATTTCACCATTGAAGATGATCCAATATCGCTCATTCTCGTAAGTCAGCGGCTGGTGTCCGCTTTCAATATCAATAATGCTCAACCGGCGGAAGCCGAATTGAATATGATCATCAAAATAGTATCCTGAATCATCCGGACCCCGATGAGTAATGATATCATTCATATTTTGGAATTGTTCTTTATCTGCGTCACGGTAATTTTGTGCTTTTTCATGTACACAACCAATAAAACCACACATTATGTACGTCACCTACTCCATTCTTTTCTCAATATTAAGATACAGCCTCAGGCGGCTCTTTGTCTTAGAAAACATACCCTATAATACTACCACTAATCGCTAATAATTAGCACGCAGAATATAAAATGTTTCTATACGGAAAATTAAGCCATTATCCGAAGTTTATACGATACCATAAAATTATAAACGACTATAGAGCATAAAGACCGAAAAGTGATTAACACCCTATTAGTATTAGACGCAAAAAAGAAAGCGGGAGTTACATCATAAATGCAACTCCCGCTTTTTATATTACGCTTCAGAACGAAGAATTTCTGCTTTGTCAGTACGCTCCCAAGGAAGGTCAACATCTGTACGTCCGAAATGTCCGTAAGCAGCTGTCTGCTTGTAAATTGGGCGGCGAAGGCCAAGCATGTTAATAATTCCTGCAGGACGAAGATCAAAATGCTTTCTTACTAGATCAACTAATACATCTTCATCCACTTTGCCAGTTCCAAATGTATCAACAGAAATCGAAACAGGCTGTGCCACACCGATCGCATAAGCAAGCTGGACTTCAACTTTTTCTGCTAAACCGGCTGCAACAAGGTTCTTCGCTACATAACGTGCAGCATATGCAGCAGAGCGGTCAACCTTTGTAGGATCCTTGCCGGAGAACGCTCCGCCGCCATGGCGTGCATATCCGCCGTAAGTATCTACGATGATTTTGCGTCCTGTCAGGCCAGCATCACCTTGAGGTCCGCCGATAACAAAGCGTCCTGTCGGGTTGATGAAGTACTTAGTATTCTCATCAATTAGTTCTTTCGGAACAACCGGGTTAATAACATGTTCCTTCAGATTTCGCTGAATTTGCTCAAGGCTGATTTCTGGGTGATGCTGAGTAGAAATAACGATTGTGTCAATGCGCACAGGCTTGTCGTTTTCATCATACTCAACAGTTACCTGAGTTTTTCCGTCGGGACGAAGGTAAGGAAGGATTTCTTCTTTACGGACTTCAGTCAGGCGGCGGGAAAGTTTATGTGCTAAAGAAATCGGAAGAGGCATAAGCTCTTTCGTTTCGTTGCAGGCAAAACCGAACATTAATCCCTGGTCTCCTGCACCGATTGCTTCGATTTCCTGATCGCTCATTTGCCCTTCGCGTGCTTCAAGTGCCTGGTCAACCCCCATTGCGATATCAGCAGACTGCTCATCAATGGAAGTTAAAACAGCACATGTTTCGGAATCGAAACCATATTTGGCACGGGTATAACCGATTTCTTTTACCGTTTCACGAACGATTTTTGGAATATCTACGTATGTAGATGTTGTGATTTCACCTGCAACTAATACAAGTCCAGTTGTTACAGAAGTCTCTGCAGCAACACGGGCATTCGCATCTTTAGCTAAAATCGCATCTAAGATTGCATCAGAAATCTGGTCACAGATTTTATCCGGATGACCTTCAGTAACTGATTCAGAAGTGAACAAACGACGTTTTGTTGACATCTGGCTTCCTCCTTATAAATAGAAAATTGAGCGAGAATAAGAAATGGGGAAGCGGAAAAAATAACTTTTCCCTGTCATTTCATGGATCTCTGTTTGATACGGAACTCATTCCCTTAGTAGTATGAAATAAACATGGAGTTTTTATTAGAAAAATAGACAGCGCCGGCAAGAATGCCAGGTAACCATTTATCAGATTCATGCCAAAAACTCACATAAATAGTACATTCCAAAAGCCGTTCATTTCATTGCAAAATAAAAAACCTTCTCATTAGTGAAAAGGTTGAAAGCAAATCGATTCGCGCCTTTCACTCTTATCGTTCAAGGAATTACGTCCTTGCGTCAGGTTAGCACCTTTGCTGATTATTGCCTTTAGCAGGTTGCTGGGTTTCATAGGGCCTGTCCCTCCACCAGCTCGGGATAAGAGAGTATCCGTTCAAGGTTGAATCATACCGTATTTTATCGAACCATGTCAACAGATTTTCATTATTTTTCACAGTAAAATTCCGACTTTAAAAATTCTGCTTCATCCTTATAGAGAACAGCTTCCATCATCACACTTTTTCTTTAGAAATTTGTGCCTGTTTTTCGCAATCCATTTGTATGTCGGATTGCCCAGAAGTGCTGTGAGTGGTATATACAACAGGGTGCTGATTAAAAAGGTTGCAGGAAAGAGGAACAGAAGTCTCCTTACTGCAGTGTAACCCTTTTTCACGCTGCCTGCGGGAGTAATAATATGAAGCTCCCTCCGCAAATCATGTCTGGAAAACGATAAAGTGCCCTGCATTTTTTCATATTCCTGCAGGGAGATCCATTCGACTTTATTCAGCCAATCGAGTTTATTAAAAATCCTCTTTGTTTCCTTGCATAAAGAACATGTTCCATCATATAGGGCAATTGTCTTCATTTTAGATCAGTCCCATGATAAAATTAACACTTTCTTCTATAATAGCATATATCAGTTATAAGGTGATTAAAGTGGATTGCATGTCCAAATGTGACAATTTTATAACACAGACAAAAAAGTTTCGTAATAGTATAGACTAATCATTTCAATGTGTTATACTAATTTCGAGATGTAATCACTTTCATAAAAAAATCGGGAAAAAGGAAGGTATTCATCAGATGAACTCTGTAAGCATATCAAATGAATTGAGCGAATTACTAAATGGCAGCAACATTCAAGTGCAATTATCCGTTCCTCAGCTTGTGGAAAAGGTTCTAAACCGCAATGAAGGGTCCCTTACTTCTACTGGAGCTGTTCGCGCTACGACAGGAAAGTATACAGGGCGTTCTCCTAAAGATAAATACATTGTTGAAGAAGCATCAAATAAAGACAAAATGGACTGGGGCAGTGTAAACCAGCCCATTTCTGAAGAAGCATTCTCTAATCTTTATAATAAAGTAATCAATTACTTAAAAGAAAAAGAAGAAGTATTCGTATTCAAAGGATTCGCAGGTGCTGATAAAAAACACCGCATGCCTATCCAGGTAATCAATGAATATGCATGGCATAACCTATTTGCCCACCAGTTATTCATTCGCCCTGCAGAAGACGAGCTATTGGATCATCAGGCAGAGTTCACTGTCATTTCTGCTCCTAATTTCAAAGCAGACCCTGCTGTTGACGGAACAAAGTCTGAAACATTCATTATCATTTCATTTGAACGCCGCACCGTTTTAATTGGCGGAACAGAATATGCCGGTGAAATGAAGAAGTCCATCTTCTCTGTTATGAACTACATGCTTCCAGAAAACGGAATTCTTCCTATGCACTGTTCCGCAAACGTTGGACGGGAAGGCGATGTTGCTTTATTCTTCGGCTTATCCGGAACTGGAAAAACAACTTTATCTGCAGATCCGAACCGCAAGCTAATCGGTGATGACGAGCATGGCTGGTCTGCGAATGGAGTCTTCAATATTGAGGGCGGATGCTACGCGAAATGCATCAACTTATCCCGTGAAAAAGAACCGCAGATTTTTGATGCGATCCGTTTTGGTGCTGTATTAGAAAATGTAGTGGTAAACAGCGAAACCCGGGTTGCAGATTACGATGACAGCACTTTAACTGAAAATACACGTGCGGCGTACCAGCTTCAGGCCATCGATAATATCGTTGACCCAAGCATTGCCGGACACCCTAATACAATCGTATTTTTAACAGCTGACGCATTTGGCGTATTGCCTCCAATCTCTAAACTATCAAAAGAGCAGGCAATGTACCATTTCTTAAGCGGCTATACATCCAAGCTTGCAGGAACTGAGCGCGGCATTACATCACCGCAGGCAACATTCTCTACATGTTTTGGATCACCGTTCCTTCCGCTTCCTGCAAATCGTTATGCTGAAATGCTTGGCGAGAAAATCGATGAGCATAACGCAAAAGTCTTCCTTGTAAACACAGGCTGGACTGGCGGAGAGTATGGAGTCGGTGAACGCATGAAACTTGCCTACACTCGTGCAATGGTCGAAGCGGCACTCGAAGGTGAACTCAACAACGTAGAAACGATCAAGGACGAAATTTTCGGGCTGGAAATTCCTCAGCATGTTACAGGAGTGCCTGATGAAGTACTTCAGCCAAACAAAACATGGGCAGATCAGGCTGCTTATGAAACGAAAGCAAAAGAACTTGCTTCAAAATTCCGTGAAAACTTCAAGAAGTTTACAAGCGTTTCATCTGAAATTGAAGAAAAGGGCGGACCAATCGCATAATAGAGAAGAATTGCCGTTTATGCGGCAATTCTTTTTTGTATTAAGAATGAACGGAGGTGGACTTACACCCTCTTACTGGGTAGCGATTCGATTTTTTCTTCTTTCCTCTGCTCCCGTGGTACTAATCCCTCTGTTTAGTGCTCTTCGCAGCCCCTTTTCCGCTCTCGGTGGCACTGCTCCCTCTGTTTAGTTCCCTTGGGAGAGACTTTTCCCCGCCCAATGGCGCTATCACACCGATTAGTTCTTTTCACAGACTCTTCTCTGCTCCCAAGAGGCACTATCCCCTCTGATTAGTTCCCTTCGCATTCCTTCACCGCACCTGGAGGAATTCGCTTACAGTTACAGAAAACTTTGAACAAAAAAACGCCGGACCATGTCCAGGCGCTCTTCTAATTGGTTGAATTTAAGGAAACAAGCTGGTAAGTAATGAGTGTCTGGCTGTTTTCCCATTCCACTTTACGGATGACTCCCATTCCGTTCAGGTCGCCATCAATTGTCCTTTTTACCTCGACCGGGATATCGAGCGGATATAATCTGTATCCTTCTTTGACAAGTGAAAAATAATTCTCATCAAGTCTTTTTTCCCTTCCCTTTGTAACAATCATTGTGTTTAGCTCTAAAGGCATACCCATTGGTATCTCTCCTTCATTCTTATTACTTTCCTCTATTTTACCCCACCTGTTTCGGCTCTGAAAGCCTTTAAGTGAAAATCATTTGCTATACATGGCTTTTCATCCATGCACCCAAATCCTCTACCGTCTTCTGGTTCACGGCGGGCGGAAAGTAGTGGGTATATTCAGAGAAATACCAGCTATCCACATCTTTATTTAGAGCCTTAAGCCTTTTTTCAAGGCGATAGGAATGTTCCACTGAAACATTATGATCCTGTTCTCCATGAATGATTAAGACAGGTGACTGCAGCTGCTCCAGCTGAAAAAGCGGGGTGCGGTATTTATATCGTTCCGGAAACTTTGTCGGAGTTCCGCCAATTACACGTTTCATCATTCTCCGGAGATCCTTGCGCTCCACGTAGGTGAGAAACATATCACTGACCCCTCCCCATGTTACAACGGAGGCGGCTTTAGGAAACTCTATTCCAGTAAGGAGGGCCATTACGCCGCCACGGGAAAAACCAAAAATATGGACTCTTTTTACCCGGGCATGCTCCTGTAGAAGGTTAAACGCGGCAAATGCGTCCTGTCTGTCCTCCCCTGCGAAGTCTTCGTTTCCATCTCCACCCTGATTACCTCTGTAAAAAGGCGCGAATACAATAAAACCTTCACAGGCAAACTGGACAATCCGGGAAGGCCTTACTTTCCCGACATTTTTTATGCCTCCTCTCAGGTAAAGGAACCCATCATGCAGCTCCTCCCCCTTTGGCTCTGCCAGCAGGCCTTTTATATGTAGACCATTTGCATGATATGTGACAACAGATAATTCGATTGCCGGATTTGGCGAAGGGAATCTCTGTTTATTGATGATTTGGCCATTTTTAAAGTTCATGTTCTCATCCTCCCTTTTAAAGCTTCCTTTTATTCTGAGCATTTAGACCTTCATCTAAAAATGTTTCCATGGGCATTCACACATTTTTTTGATTTTCATACGATATCCTAGGATTTTTAATCTGACTCTTTAGCATAAGGGAGGTCTTATGGCTTATGAAAAAATGGATAAAAACAAGCATGCTGCTTATGCTTGCAGTGATGCTTATTGTTCCATTAGCAGCCTGCGGAAAGGATGAAATGCAAACTGTCCGCATTGCTGAAGTGACACGTTCTATCTTCTATGCACCACAGTATGTTGCCCTTGAGAAAGGTTTCTTTAAAGAAGAAGGGCTAAATGTAAAGCTTACAACAACAGCCGGCGGAGATAAAACAATGACCGCTCTGCTGTCGGACAGCGCTGATATCGCGCTTGTAGGTTCAGAAACCTCCATTTACGTTTCGGCTCAGGGCTCTATTGATCCTGTCATTAACTTTGCCCAACTAACCCAAACGGATGGAACATTCCTGGTTTCCCGCAATAAAATCGACCACTTTTCATGGGATATGCTGAAGGGCAAAACATTTCTCGGGCAGCGTAAAGGCGGCATGCCTCAGATGGCCGGCGAATTTGTATTGAAAAAGCATGGCATTAACCCGCATCAGGACTTGGAATTAATCCAAAATGTTGATTATGCCAATATTGCTCCGGCTTTCGCTTCGGGGACCGGTGAATTTGTCCAGCTATTTGAACCTACTGCAAGTGTATTCGAAAAAGAAGGTAAAGGATATATTGTTGCTTCCTTTGGAACCGAATCCGGACATATACCTTATACCACATTTATGACGAAGCAAAGCTATATTGATGAAAACAAGGAAACAGTTGAGAAATTTACAAGAGCGATCTATAAGGCACAGCAATGGGTTGAAGAGAATAGCGCGAAAGAAACGGCAGAAGCCATTCAAGGATATTTTGACAACACTGAACTTGAAATCATTGAAATGGTAGTAGACCGCTATAAGAGTCAGGGGTCATTTGCAACAGATCCTATTTTAGAAACCGAAGAATGGGAAAACCTGCAGAACATCATGGATGAAGCAGGAGAACTTCCTAAGCGCATAGAACACGGCACGCTTGTCAACACAGATATTGCTGAAGGGGTAATGAAGTAACTAAATAAAAGAGGAGGCGCCGACATGGATTTCCTGAAAGTTGATGCTGTGCACCACACTTATTTTACGAAAACCTCTGCTGTCACGGCCCTCTCCGATGTTTCGCTTAAAGTGGAGGAAGGAGAATTTGTTTCCTTCCTCGGCCCAAGCGGATGCGGTAAGACAACATTGCTATCCATCATTGCAGGCCTGTTTGAACCTACAGAAGGCACTGTCACACTTGAAGGTAAGCGGGTTGAGACAGCTGAAAATGAAATTGGCTATATGCTGCAGCAAGATTATCTTTTTCCATGGAAAAATATCGAAGAAAATATACTGCTGGGGCTGAAAATCGGGAATAGCCTCTCTCCTGACAAAAAAGCTTATGCACTGAAGCTCCTTCAGGAGATGGGATTAAAAGGTGTTGAGTCACAGTATCCGAAGCAGCTGTCTGGCGGAATGCGCCAGCGGGTTGCCCTTGTAAGAACACTTGCAACCGGGCCAAAGCTGCTTATGCTGGATGAACCCTTTTCCGCATTGGATTATCAAACCAAACTTAAGCTTGAGGATCTGGTCTCTGATACGCTCAAATCCTTCGGAAAAACAGCCATACTGGTTACACATGATATTGGAGAGGCAATCTGTATGAGCGACCGTGTTTTTCTGTTTTCCGCAAGGCCTGGACAGCTTCATAAAACATTTGTAATCCCAAAAGAATTACGAGATGAAACTCCTTTTAATGCAAGAAATCATGAAGCATACCCTGCGATATTTCAAACTATATGGAAGGAGCTGGAGTCTCTTGAGCCCGCAGGAGAACGTTAAACACCTTCACCAGAGATACATTCAGTCTCTGAACCGAGAAAAGAAATGGGTCCGTTTCTATCAGGCTGTCATCTTTATTGTGTTTTTTTCAGGATGGGAGGTGGCAAGCCAAAAGCAATGGATTGACCCGCTGATTTTTAGTGCACCCTCTAAAGTATGGGGATTATTTTTGACAAAAATTCAGAATGGCACCTTGATGGTGGATCTGGGCTACACTTTGTCAGAGACCGTATTTGGATTCATTTTAGGGACATTATTAGGCACGCTTCTTGCAGCCATCCTCTGGTGGTCACCAATGTTATCAAAAATAGCTGATCCCTATTTAGTTGTCTTGAATTCAATGCCAAAGGTAGCTCTTGGTCCTATCTTAATCGTTGCTTTGGGGCCGAGCTTTACATCAATTGTTGCCATGGGCGCGATTATTTCAATCATTATTACAACCATCGTGGTGTATACATCTTTCAAAGAAGTAGACTCCAATTATATTAAAGTGCTTCAGACCTTTGGCGCAAATCGATTTCAAATCTTCAGGGAAGCTATTTTGCCTGCTTCTTTTCCGACCATCATTTCTACTTTAAAGGTGAATGTGGGGTTATCCTGGGTCGGGGTGATCGTCGGCGAATTCCTTGTATCCTCAAAAGGTCTTGGATACATGATTATTTACGGCTTCCAAGTATTCAACTTCACTCTTGTTATGCTTTCATTGCTTGTAATTGCTGTTTTTGCAACAGTTATGTATCAGCTGGTTGAACTCCTCGAGAGAAAACTGATTAAAAATGGTTCATAAAAAAACGGCAAACCACATGCCGTTTTTTAATTTACCTTCTTTTCCTTCAAAATTCTTTCGAGGCTCTTTTCAATTACTTTATCCTTCATTATGAAGCTGTATTTACTGTTCCACCTGTCTTCAAGCAGGTTTCCCCCAGTCAGGATAGGACCGTTTGTTTCAAAATATTGATTTGTCTTGTTGAGGCTTTTTACCTCTGCGAAAAAAATAGCTTTGACAAAACGCTCTTTACCCAAGTTAACTTCATATTCACCTATAAAATGCAGACTATGTAAATCTGCTCCGGTTTCCTCAAATACTTCTCTTCTGGCTGCCTCTTCAAGAGACTCTCCCTGTTCTCTTTTACCTCCCGGAAATTCCCATCCCCTCTTTTTATGATTCGTCAGCAGCCATTGGTCACCATAGCGGCAAATGACCAGAACATGTCCAGGCTCGATTCCGAATGCTTTTTTATTAAAAGAAATACGCACTTTCCCGCCGTTTTCATCCAAAAAGGTTTCCATGCTTTCCCCTCACTCGATAATTAAGATTCTGATGTTTTCATTATAAGGGCTAATCAATTTTTTAAAAACTTTCTGGGGCTAAAGTATTAAATTACATATTTTTGAAACTTTTTCCCTTTTTTTCCGTAAAATTAGGTGACTAACATAAATAGAGGAGTGTATATCTTGAAAAAATCTCTTGCAATCCTTGCCAGCTTCTTCATGATTTTCATGCTGGCTGCATGTAATGAAACAGCCAAACCTGCCAATGGATCATCGGCCGGCACAGAAAAGGAAGAAACCAATACAGAAGAATCTTCTGAAATGACTCTGGAGGAAGTATTAAAGAAATCAACTGAGGCTTCTCAAGAGCTAAAAAGCTTTTCAGTAAAAATGAATATGAACCAGGAAATGAGCTCTGGTGCTGAGGGTGAAAATATGAATATCGATTCTGTCATTGATATGGATGTTACAACAGATCCCATGGCTTTTTATCAAAAAATGGCTATGTCAATGGCAGGCGCAGAAGAATCATTTGATATGGAAAGCTATTTTAACGAAGACGGCATGTTTCTATATGATGCAGCCGGAAAGCAGTGGATGAAGTTCCCTAAAGAAATGTCTGATGATTTGCTTCAAATGTCCAGCCAGCAGACCAATCCTGGTGAGGAATTGAAAAAATTGCAAGAGTTCGTGGACGATTTTACCTTCGAACAGGATGAAAAAAGCTTTATATTGAAACTGAAAGCCGATGGAGAAAAATTCAATGATTTCGTCAAGGAAACTGCAGCAGAAACGCTGCCGCCTGAAATGGCTGCCAATGGTGAAATGCTTGAAAACATGAACATCAAAGGCGTGGAATACGAAATTGTCATTGATAAAGAAACTTTTTACCCAAACGTGCTGAATATGGTTATGGATATGGAGATTACCGCTGAAGGCCAAAAAATCACCATGAAGCAGAACATGAACGGCGAATACTCAAACTATAATAAAGTTGAGGCTATTTCCGTTCCGCAGGAAGTTCTTGATTCAGCTGTAGAAATGGAAATGTAATAAAGCTGAGGCGCTGCCTCAGCTTTTTCTACTATTTCAGTACAACGATAACTGTCCAGCTCCAGGCACAACCGGCTCTTGGGTCTAAGCCGATAAGCGGGCGCCGTCCGCCTTTCTATTTATGCTCATCCTCTGTAAGGATCCCCATGCTTTCAATATGCTGCCTTGCTTCCTCGTCTCCAAGATCATAAATCATCCCATATATTTTTTTCATTGTTTCATCATAGGCGTCGTTTTCACGGTCATAATGGTATTGAACATAAGGAACATGGGCTCTGAAAAAATTTTGCCATTCGGTGGAATAGTTCTGGTCAAAATATTCTCTTAAGGCAATAATTTCATCATCAGTTGCCTCAATTTTATAATTCCAAGTGGAGTCAGTGGCACTTTGAGAAATCTCACCTGAACCCAGCGTTATATAATACGTCTTTTTATTTCCTTCCAATCCTGTCAGCCCCTTTTTTGTTCATTGCTTTGACTCATATTCAACACCGGCTAGATCATAATTTTTTAATAAATATCAAGTTTCTATAGTTATCGTATCCCACATTTGTGATAAAATTATACAAAATTACGATCATTCTTCATTAGCTGACATATACTAAGTTAAATAATTGAGAAATAACTTCCCGATTCATCTGCCGTGAATATTTTCCTGCATCAGGGGTATTAAATTAAGTATACTATAGAAAACTGGAGTATTTTAAGGAGGTGGTATCATGAAACTGATTGATGAGCTATATGAGCTTTACAGGAATAAGCTTACAGGTGATGAAGAGGATATCGATATGCTCGCTTTTGCCTTCTTAGAAGAAATGGACAGAGAAGACCTGCTGAATATTATCAAAGATCTCGATAATCAGGAATTATATGATTTAATGGGACTTTATCTAATCGAGAGCCTAAAAGGAAAGTTTGCCAGTGAAAATTATGGCCAGCGCAGAAGCCCGATCATTCACCACCGCAACATACACTAAACTATACATATCCGATTTAGAAATGATCCATATACTCGAAGGCGGCGCTAAGCCGCTTTTTTATTTTTTTTAATAAAAAAGAATGCTGTTTTTGTTTATAAGTTCAGCCCGTTGATTGCAGTGAAAGGCACGCAGCAAACGCGCGGGGAGGAGTGCGAGCCTTCTCGGCTTCGACTGAGGGGTCTCACACTTCCCTCTCCTCCTGCAGGGCATTGAAAAAGCTCTCTTTAATGAACGAAGGAAATGCGTCAGCATTTTCGAAGATCAAGTGCCCACAGCGAAGATCAACTCAGCAAATTTAAACTAACTTATGAAAAAAAACCAACTTTAAGAAAAAAGCCAAATAAAAAGACCAGCTTTTCCAGCCAGTCTTTTTCTATTATCCAAGGTATGCTTTAAGCATCCAGATATGTTTTTTCAAGCTTTGCTTTACAGCTATCAGCATGTCGCCTGTTCCTTCATCTTTGGCTTCTTCGGCAAGCTCGATTGCTTCCTGAAGCTCGTCCACCATTTTTTCAAAGTCATCAACTACAGTTTGAACCATTTGTTCTTCATTCTCATTTCCTGTCGCTTCCTTCAGAGAGCTGGTCTCCAGAACTTCCTTCATTGTTGCAACCGGTTTAGCCTCAAGAGCAAGGATTCTTTCAGCCAGTTCGTCTACATGTACATTTGCTTCATTATAAAGCTCTTCGAATTTTTCATGAAGGGTAAAAAAGTTTTTCCCTTTAATATACCAATGGTAATTGTGCAGTTTTACATATAAAACTGTCCAGTTTGCTACCTGCTGGTTAACAGCTTTTACTAATTCTTTACTCATGATAATCATCCTCCCAACAATATATTACCCACTTCGTCAAAATAAAAACCTGTACATAGTAATGGTGAAATTTTTTCGTTATTGAGTTGCTTTCATGGTAGAATATTGAGTGAAAAGGGGGATAAATATGTATACGGTATTAGTCATATCGATCATAATCGTGATTGTGGTCCTGCTGCTTAGCGTTATTACCACTTCAAAGGCTTATCAATTCAAGCATACGGTAGACCCAATTGATCCGCTTCCTGACAGCGAGGAACAAAAAGAGGCTAAAGAGGGGCAAGAAGATAACCAAAACCGTTCATAAGCATACACTATAATATAATGCCTCCGTACAGCCGGAGGTTTTCTTTTTAAATGGACGGAAATATACAGGTGGAGAGGATTATAAGATGGATATATACTCCATGATGCTTACAGTATTTTTAGTATTAAATATTATCCTGGCTGTCTTTGTTATCTTTCTGGAGCGAAGGGATGCAGGAGCCACATGGGCATGGCTCATGGTTTTGTTCTTTATTCCTCTTCTTGGTTTTTTCATGTACCTCTTTTTTGGACAGAATTTAACCCGAAGAAAGATGTTCCAATGGGAAGACCGCAAAAAAATTGGCATTGATGAACTGCTGAACAATCAAATCAGAGGCATTAAGGAAAAGGATTTCCATTTTGGAAATGATATCATTGAAAACTCCAAAGACCTTATCTATATGCACCTTATTAACAATGATGCGGTATTGACCCAGGATAATGAGGTCAGGGTTTTTACAGACGGGAAAGATAAATTTAATTCGCTTGCAGAGGATATCAAAAGAGCAACGGATCATATCCATCTGCAATATTATATCTTCAAAAGAGACAATCTTGGGAAAAGCTTAATAAATCTTTTAACAGAAAAGGCCAAAGAAGGTGTTAAAGTTAGGCTTCTCTATGATGAACTTGGCTCAAGAAGCCTGCACAAAAGGGCGTTCAAAGAGCTGATTGCGGCTGGAGGAGAAATTGAGGCCTTTTTCCCGTCGCGCCTGCATTTTATCAATTTGCGAATCAATTACCGCAACCACAGGAAAATTGCCATAATTGACGGTCAAATTGGATATGTTGGCGGTTTCAATGTCGGAGATGAATATCTCGGGCTAAACCCGAAGTTCGGGTATTGGCGTGATACCCATTTAAGAATCAGAGGAAGTGCTGTCCATTCCCTGCAGACTCGCTTTATCCTCGACTGGAACCAGGCTTCCCACCGCCATGACATTTTCTATGCTCCAGAGTATTTTCCGCTGGGCGAGTCCCAGGATAGCGTAGGAATACAGATTGTTACCAGCGGCCCGGATTCCGAATGGGAACAAATAAAAAATGGCTATATAAAAATGATTTCATCTGCACGTAAGTCAATTTATATCCAAACCCCATATTTCATTCCGGATGCAAGCCTCCTGGATGCATTAAAAATAGCTGCATTGTCAGGGGTGGAAGTGAATATTATGGTCCCGAATAAACCTGATCATATGTTTGTATATTGGGCTACTTACTCCTATATAGGAGAAATGCTAAAAGTAAATGCAAATATCTATATATACGAAAATGGTTTTATACATGCAAAAACCCTGATTGTAGATGAAGAAGTTTCATCGGTAGGAACTGCGAATATAGACGTGAGAAGCTTCAGGCTCAATTTTGAAGTAAATGCTTTTATTTATGATAAGGAAGTTTCAAAAGCACTGACTGAGAGCTTTAAAGAAGATGTCGAGCTTTCAGCAAAGCTGACTGCTGAAGATTACAGAAGCAGGGCCTTGAAAATAAAATTGAAAGAATCCATATCAAGGCTTCTATCACCTATACTATAAAACGGGCTGAAAAATCAGCCCGTTTTCTTTATGCAAAAACCTGTTTCAATTCATCCTTGGATTGCTGCAGCCAAAATCTCATTAGGCGCTTTGCCCCTTCAAGATCATGAAGCTTCGCCTGACCGCATTGCTTCTCATTTGCAGCAGGGATTTCGGTAATTTCAACGGCATCTTTCATTGTAGCTTCCAGCAAATCAATTATTTCTTCAACTGACGGCTCACCGCTTACGACTAAATAATAACCAGTCTGGCAGCCCATCGGGGAAATATCAATAATATCAAAATGGTCATATTTCTCTGCATGTGTCCGGATATTAAATGCAAGCAGATGCTCAAGTGTATGAATAACATCCGGTTTCATCGCCTGTTTGTTTGGCTGGCAGAACCTGATGTCAAACTTGTTCACTAATCCATCACTGCCCACTTTATGAACACCGCAGTGCCTCACGTACGGAGCTTTAACCGCATTATGATCCAACTCAAAACTTTCCACTGAAGGCATACTAAACACTCCCCTGAAGTTTTCCTTTTACTATAACATAATATCCGAGTAAATTCATCAAATTAATATGAAAATTGTGACTTTATTACGATTATATGTTATTTTAAAAGAAAAATTGATTTAACCAGGAAAGGTAATGCCATGCTTAAAAAAATTCTAATTTCAATATTTCGGTTTTATCAAATTGTGATTTCCCCGCTAAAGCCTCCTACATGCCGGTTTTATCCAACCTGTTCCCATTATGGGCTGGAGTCAGTTAAGCGATTCGGCGCATTCAAAGGCGGCTGGCTGACAATAAAACGGATCCTTAAATGTCATCCCCTTCATCCGGGCGGTGTCGACCTGGTTCCGGAGCAATGGCCCAGAAAGAATAAAAATTAACCCTCGTATCCTTCCACAACAAGGTCTAGCTTGCCTGTGCCGGGATGAATAACAAGCCCATGCACAGGCACATCTGCCGGCATAAGCGGGTGCTTTTTCACCATATGTACGCTATGGGACACACTTTCTTCTACATTTTCAAAACCTCTTAGCCAATCTTCTGCGGCGATTCCTGAGTATGTCATCGTATCCAATGCGTCGTCCGTAATGCCTCTTTCCTTCATGCTGCTGACAACCGCATCTGCTTTCATTCCGCTCATTCCGCAGTCATGATGGCCAATAACAAATACTTCTTTAGCCTGAAGCTGGTAAACAGCTATTAATATGCTTCTCATAATACTTCCAAATGGGTGGGTTACTAAAGCTCCCGCATTCTTAATGATTTTCACATCGCCGTTTCTTACATTAAGTGCTTTTGGCAAAAGCTCCACTAAACGTGTGTCCATGCAAGTCAGGATAACCATTTTTTTATTAGGGAATTTCGTTGTTTCAAATTCTTCGTATTTTTTTTCTTCAACAAATTGCTGGTTATGGTTTAAGATCTCTTCTAAAAGCTTCAATGGTTCCACTCCCTGTCTTTTGTGAATTACTGTGATTGAGCAGGAATTTGCCCAATACTTGATGAGAAAAAATTTTTACTAAATCCAGACCATTCACAGGCCTTAATAATTATGATACATAATAGAGCGGCTTCAAACAAATTTTAATCCTTGCTTTTTATCATGATATTTTGTAAGATGACTAAGAGAAATCGTAATGATTACGTATTATCATTATTTTTTGACATTTATTTTTGGATTTAACAAACATTATCTATAATAGGGTCCGCGTTTTAAATCGTAATAAATACGTTTTATTGAAGGAGGAAAAAATGAAAAAAGCATTTTTAATATATATTCTCGGGGTAATCCTTGTTCTTTCTGGCTGTACTGATGAAAATAAAGAGAAACACAGCAATAAAACAATGGTTTATACAACGGTTTATCCTCTCCAATATTTTACTGAGCAAATTGGAGGAGATGCTATAGAAGTTGAAACCATCTACCCGCCCGGTTCGGATGAACATACGTTTGAACCTTCTCAAAAAGATATGATGAAGCTGGCCGATTCAGATTTATTTATTTATATAGGTCTGGGTCTTGAGGGGTTTGTGGAAAAGGCAAAAGAAACATTGAAGAATGAAAATGTTAAACTGGCTGCAGCTGGAGAAAATATAGAGTTTATCCACTCGGATGCAAAACATGATCCTGATCATGAAGAAGATGCAGATCACCATGAAGATGATGCTGCAGACGGGCATAATCATGACCACGGGGATATTGACCCGCACGTTTGGCTCGATCCGTTATACTCCAAAGAATTGGCTGAATCTATAAAAGATGCTCTAGTGGAACAGATGCCGGATCAGAAAGAGCAGTTTGAACAAAATTACATGGAGCTTGCCCTGGAGCTGGATAATCTACACAATGATTTTGAACAGACCATACAAGGTGCAAAACATAAGGAATTCATTGTTTCACATGCAGCTTATGGATATTGGGAAGACCGTTATGGTTTGGATCAAATCAGTGTATCCGGTTTAAATTCCTCCAGCGAGCCCACCCAAAAGGAACTGCAGAAAATTATTGCGGAAGCAAAAGAACACGACTTGAAATATGTATTTTTTGAACAGAATGTCAGCTCTAAACTAACCGAAATTCTCCAAAAAGAAATTGGAGCACATCCTTTAAAGCTGCATAATTTATCCGTATTAACAGAAGAAGATCTTAATGAAAACCAAACGTATTTCACTCTTATGCAAGACAATCTGTCTGCACTTGATAAAGCTTTAAATGAATAAGCACATTTACCTCCCAGCCTGGGAGGTTTTTTATTCTAAAGAGCATATGACATTCCTCCAAATGCCATGACTGATTTGCCTGTCATTGCAGAAAATATAGAAGACCTGATGCCGTCCGAATAAAACGTTTTCGGCTTTGGTCATACCTTTTCTGCTTAGGAGGAATAACAATGGCAAAAGATGTTTTATGTGAAGTAAACAACTGCACATTCTGGAAAGATGGAAACCTATGCAGTGCAGACCAGATATACGTAGTCAGCCATACTGGCGAAACAGCGGACAGCACCAAAGAAACTGACTGCAAAACCTTTGAGCCTCATTAATTGGTGACAGGCACCACCCGAATTTTGTCGAATTTCAGCGGTGCCATTCCAAATATGCGTATTACCCAAAAGCGGTGCATTGGTTGCACCGCTTTTGTTTTTTAAAGGAGTTTATTATTTTTTTTATCGGGAATGTATAGAATAACAACAACTTATAGGAGTGATACATATGTTATCAACCGTTATTTTGCTTGGGGCTGCTTTTGCTGCTGCAGCTGGATTAAGCTCCTTTGCCCTTAAAGAAGATACATTTATAAAAGATGAAACTACTCTTTAATTTATAATAATAGGTGCTGCGAATGCGCCTTATTTTTTTGCAATTAAACATTAACCCGCAGTTCTGCCAAAGAGAGCTGCGGATTTTTTCTACAGGATAAAGTTTTCCTTTAAGATTGTAACTTCTCCCAGTCTTTTCTCATTAATCTCAAAACCAATTCCCGGTTTATCGGGAACGTTTATCATCCCGTTTTTTACGGTGACTTCAGGGAGAGTAATGTCTTCTTCCCAATACCTGCTTGATTCCGAAATATCACCGGGAATGGCAAAGCCCTCCAAAGAAGCCAGAGCAATATTATGTGCTCGTGAGATCCCGAACTCGAGCATGCCCCCACACCAGACATGTATCCCTTTATCCAGGCAATAATCATGAATCTTTTTAGCTGTTCCCAAACCTCCAACCCGGCCAATCTTAATATTGATTACTTTACAGCTCCCCAAATCTGCAGCTCTTCTGGCATCATGAAAGGTGACAATACTTTCGTCCAGGCAAATTGGTGTGTCCAGTTCCTTTTGAAGCTTTGCATGATCCACTATATCATCGTATTCAAGCGGCTGTTCAATCATCATAAGTCCGAAGTCATCTAGCCTTTTTAAACGGTCTATATCATCCAATGAATAAGCCGAGTTAGCATCAGCCATGATTGGCAGGTCGGGATAAAAGTGGCGGATTTCTGAAATCAATTCATAATCATTTTCGGGGCCTATTTTTATTTTGACCCTTTGATAGCCTCTTTCCAGGAAGTTTTCAATTTGTTTTCTTACTTCTTCGTTTGTTTTGGCGCCAACAACCACGCCGGACAGGATCTGCTCCCTCTTGCCGCCTATAAATTTCGAAAGAGAAATATCTTCTTTTTTGGCGGCCAAATCCCATAAAGCTGTCTCCAAGGCTGCTTTCGCCATTTGATTTCTTCTCAGTGCATCAAAAACACGTCCTGCTTCTGAAGGATGCTTTATATCGGCATTATGCAATATGGGAATCAGAAAGTCCTTTAGCACATGATAGCTCGTCTCAACTGTTTCCTCTGTATACCAGGGTGAAGAAAAAGCGACTCCTTCCCCGTACCCCTTCCTTCCTTCTGTATCCATTACTTCAACAATAATTCCCTCTCTGTCCTTAACAGTTCCTAAATGAGTGGTAAAGGGTGTTTTTAGAGGCATAGCTATTTTATACAAAGTAACTGTTTTTAAATCCATGTTAATTCCTGCTTTCTTCAAGCAGTTCCCGAAGCTTCCTTCTTAATATCTTCTTTGAGGCATTCCTCGGAACTTCATTTATCATGATAATCTTTTTAGGCACTTTATATTTTGCCAGCTTCTCTAAACAATACTCAATCACTTCTTTTACATCCAAGCTTTCTTCTCCTGCAACAAATGCGACCGGCACTTCACCCCAAACCTTGTCTTTCATGCCAATCACCCCTGCATCTGAGATTTGGGAGTGTGAAGAAAGAACACCTTCAATTTCAGCAGGATAAATATTTTCCCCGCCTGAAATAATTAGGTCTGACCGCCGATCAAGTACATATAAAAAGCCTTCGTTATCAACATAGCCAATATCTCCGGTTGAGAGCCAGCCATCCTTTAACTTTTTCACAGTTTCTTCTTCACGGTTTAAGTACCCTTTCGTCACATTCGGACCTTTTACAAGTATTTCACCCGCTTCTCCAGAATCCGCAGGGTCCCCATTTGGATTAATAATTTTCAACTGGGAAGGGAATAAAGGCTTACCTGCCGAACCCAATTTGCTGAAACTGTATTCCGGAGCCAGAGTAACAATCTGTGAAGAAGTTTCCGTCATTCCATAAGTCTGGTAAACAGGAATCCCCTTCTCCCTGCAACCCTCAAGAAGAGATTTAGCTGCCGGCCCTCCCCCTAATAACATACATCTA
The DNA here is from genome assembly GCF_009849585.1 of Bacillus sp. ZZV12-4809. Taxonomy (GTDB): domain Bacteria; phylum Bacillota; class Bacilli; order Bacillales; family Cytobacillaceae; genus Cytobacillus. The sequence continues at coordinate 20,823 of NZ_VCRN01000028.1, read as the reverse complement.
AAAAATTCAGGCAGCCGGTCTTCTTTTAGTTCATCTGCCATTCTGGTGAGCATTGTACTCACAACAGACATTATGGTCACTTTTTCACAGGAAATGGCCTTGATGGCTTTCTTCTCATGAAAAGATTCAAAAAGAACCATTTTCATCCCGTAGATGATGCTTCGCATTAAAATGGAATAGCCGCTAATATGAAAAATCGGAACAGCACACAGCCAGCAGTCGTTTTCATTCAGCCCTAAATTTAATGCAGAACCGACTGCACTCCACCAGTGATTCCCGTATGTTTGCATTACACCTTTCGGGTTCCCCGTTGTACCGGATGTATACATGACAGTACACACCTCATTTAGATTTAATTCCTCTATTAATGAAGGATCTTCAGGAACTTTCCTAAAGAGTTCTTCTTTATGTATCGCCGTAATTCCGCCTAAGGAGCTTACAACCCTTCGGCTGACCACATCAAATGAACTCTCAGTTAATAGGAAAGCGGACTTCGAATCATCCATCTGCCAGATTAATTCCTCGGCAGTCAGCCTGTTATTTAATATAACGGCCTTAACATTGATTAGCTGCAGAGCCAAAAGGATAAAAACAGTGTCTTCATGATTTCTCAGGAGCACACCTGCAAACTGGCCACCGGTTAATCCAGAGGCCTGTAATTGCCCTGCTATCGTGCAGGCACGATCATATACTTCGGAAAATGTATAGGCTTTTCCCAAAAAAGAAAGGGCTGGCCGTTCGGGTGTTAAGAAGGCCCGCTTTTGAAGAAAATTCGGCACTATTTGGGCTTCCATCGTAAAACCTCATTTCATGCGATTTTTTCATATAAAAACAGCCTGATGGGCTAGCCATCAAGCTGAAGGATGAAATACCCCCGAAATCAAGGGAAACGCGGGAATTGCCCAAAGTCCGGCTTGCGCTTTTCTTTAAATGCGTCACGGCCTTCTTTCGCTTCATCCGTTGTATAGTATAAAAGAGTTGCATCACCGGCAAATTGCTGGATGCCAGCAAGTCCATCCGTGTCAGCATTAAATGCAGCCTTCAAGAAGCGAAGAGCTGTCGGGCTTTTCTCCAGGATTTCTTCACACCACTTAATTGTTTCTTCTTCCACTTTCTCAAGCGGCACAACCGTATTAACCAGCCCCATATCCAATGCTTCCTGAGCACCGTACTGGCGGCACAGGTACCAAATTTCGCGAGCTTTCTTATGACCGACGATTCTTGCAAGATATCCTGAACCGTAACCAGCATCGAAGCTTCCGACTTTAGGTCCTGTTTGTCCAAATACAGCGTTATCAGCTGCAATTGTTAAGTCACATACGATATGAAGGACATGTCCTCCTCCAATTGCATATCCTTTTACCATCGCAATAACCGGCTTAGGAATAACACGGATTAAACGCTGAAGATCCAAAACATTTAAACGAGGGATCTGGTCATCCCCGACATATCCGCCATGTCCTCTAACTGACTGGTCTCCGCCTGAACAAAACGCTTTGTCTCCTGCACCCGTAAGAACAATAACACCTACATTTTCATCGTCACGCGCGTAAGCAAATGCATCAATTAATTCCATTACCGTTCTTGGAGTAAAGGCATTGTGGACTTGCGGTCTATTAATGGTAATTTTCGCAATTCCATTGTATGTTTCATACATGATTTCTTCGTACTTTTTTCCTGCAACCCATTCTACAGCTGACATACATGAATCCTCCTCGATATGTATTGTATTAGAAAGCGCAATAATTGCCGCACAGTTTTTGTGCCAGCAAAGGACATCATTCCTCAATTTTTACTGCATTTGTATGAATCTCCCCTGATTGCGACAAAAACTCACTTACTATTGTACCAAATAATTCAGGTTTCTCCACATGAATTGCATGTCCTGCATTTTTAACGGACTTCCACTGAACATTTGGCATAGCTTCCGACATCTCTTTTGCAATTCTGCAGAATTTCAGGTCCAGATCCCCGGTCAAAAGAAGGACTGGCATTGTCAGATTACCAAGTTCTTCCCACCAGGATGGCTGTGAACCTGTGCCCATCCCATTCAGGCTGTTCGCCAGACCTTCAATAGAATTGGCCATACGCTGGTTTCTTATTCTTGTGCGGATTTGATTAGGAAGATATTTCTGGCTTTCAAATAAAGGGATGTCCTCCCAATATCTGATAAAATTCCCGATGCCTTCCTTCCTGATTCTGTCAGCCAGTCTGGCATCCTGAATTCTTCTTTCATGCCTCTCCTCTTTTGTCTTAAGCCCTGGAGAAGCACTTTCCAAAACCAGTGTGCGGACTTTTTCAGGATATTGAACTGCAAACGTCAGCGCAAGCCGCCCTCCCATGGAGTATCCAAGAACATCAATTTTCCCGATTCCCATCTCTTCCAATAGACTGTTGAGTACAGCCGCAGATTCCTCTATTTGATAATGGCCAATATCAGAGGGTGTTCCAGATTTCCCGTGACCTATGATATCAATTGCAATGGCATTTGAATGGGTTTCCCAGAAGGGAGCGAACTCTTTCCAGCCCTCACTATTTCCCGTGAAGCCATGAAGAAGCAGGAGCGGAAATCCCTTCCCCCACGTATCGACATGATAGTGAACTCCATTCATGACATATTTCATCGGCATTCACCCTTCCAGCAATCGACTTATTTCCCGGGAAACAGAATTCCACAATTCTCGATGCTCAGTTAAATTCCTTTCCCGATTTGTCGTAATTTCCATTACCTTCAAGCCAGGTCTATCCAGGTTCCGTTTAAAGGCGGAAAGAAAATGTTCCCAGTCTGTTATTAAATCATATTCGCCGCCAAACATCTTAATGGCATGGCTGAAATCCAGATCCAGCGGTGTTCCGAACAGTTTCTCAAAGTTATTGGGGAAATTGGCCTGAGGCAGGAATGAAAAGATTCCGCCTCCATTATTATTAATCAGCAATATATTGATATCAATTCCATACTGTTTAGAGGCGATTAAACCATTTAAATCATGGAAAAAAGTTAAATCCCCCAGCACAAGATAGAGCGGCTTTGACGACATTCCGGCACCCAAAGCAGTTGATACAGTCCCATCAATGCCATTTGCCCCCCTGTTGGCCATGACTCTGATGCCTTTTTGATTAACATGGAAGAAAGTATCCAGATCACGTATAGGCATACTATTCCCTACAAACAAGGTTGAGCCTTCCGGAAGAATTTCAGCCAGCTGATAAAATAATTTCCCTTCGCTTAATTGTTCTACTTGTTTAATATCTGCCAGCTTTAATCTTGTAAGATCATTGATCTTTTTCCACAGTGCAAAGAATTCATCATTATTCGGGGTAATGAGATATGGAAAGACAGATTCGCAGAACTGGAGCTCATCACAATGAATCATTTCAGTCGAGATCAGCGCAGGATCCCGCCAGCCTCCGCCTCCATCAACAATAATTTGCCTAGCCGAGCTGTTCTCTTTCATAAAAATGGACAATGGCTTTGATACAGGCATAGCACCAAAGCGTATAATAACATCCGGCTTAAGAGCCTTTTTCGCATCGTCAATTTTTAAAAAGGTATCATATGTATCTATAATGAAGCTGCCATCGTGGTGTCCGCTTCTAAGCTGTGATAATGGGTCGGCAATGACCGGAAAGTTCAGCTTTTCCGCCAGTCTAATAACAGCATCGGGGAAGCCGGATTTTTCCAGTTGACCGCAGATTATAATCCCTCTTTTAGCGGAGTTTAAAACCTCTGCCAATTCTTTGTACTCTTCAATAGGCAAACTAAGTTTCCCACCCTGAATATTTACATAGCCTTCGGTTCGTTCACTAAGCTCAAATAAATCAGCACGATCCAAGTGCGGAACAAGCGGTTCACGGAAAGGAAAGTTAAGGTGAACCGGCCCTGCAGGAGAACTCATTGCGGCGGAGGCAGCTCTCGCACATACCGCTCGGGCATATCGAAGCATTTCTTCTGATTTCTCAGGAGGAGCCATCTCAACAAACCACTTTACATTATTACCATATAAATGAATTTGATCGATTGCCTGTGGAGCGCCTACATCCCTCAGTTCATGAGGCCGGTCCGCGGTAAGCACAATGAGCGGCACTCTGGAATACCGGGCTTCCACAATGGCAGGGTAGTAATTAGCTGCAGCCGTTCCGGACGTACACAGTAAAGCTGCAGGTTTTTTGGATGCTTTAGCAAGCCCTAACGCAAAAAAGGCAGCCGAACGCTCGTCTACATGAATATGTACACGAAGCTCCGGATGCTCTGCCATTACCATTGCCATTGGGGTAGAACGGGAGCCGGGACTGACCACGACATCCTCTACCCCGCTTTTTACTAATTCAGCCACAAATGCGGCTATATATGAAGTTAAAGCTTCCTGATGATTCATTTTTCATAACCCCCAAGAGCCGTAAGCATAGGCCGGAATTTAATCTTTGTTTCCTGGTACTCGCTTTTGGCATTTGAATCCTGTACCACTCCGCAGCCTGCAAATAAGGAGGCCTCATTCCCCTGAATAAGACCAGACCTTATTGCAACAGCAAACTCGCCATTTCCTCTAAAATCCATCCATCCTAATGGGGCAGCATAAAAGCCGCGATCGAGATCTTCTACTTCTCTGATTTTTTCTACTGCTTCTCTTTTAGGCAGGCCCCCAAGGGCAGGCGTCGGGTGAAGACGGTCGACTAAAGCAAGCAGTGAAGCATCTTCCTTAGTTCTTCCTATTACAGGAGTATATAGATGCTGAATATCCCGCATCTTCATCAGCTGCGGTTCATTTGGCAGTTCAACTTCTGTGCAGGATTCTTCCATTGCTTCCTTTATCATATCAACCACATATTGATGTTCAGTCAAATTCTTCTGATCATGCAATAATGCTTCTCCAAGGATATGATCATCTTCTTCCGTTTTGCCTCTGGGGATGGAACCTGCAAGACAAGTTGTAAATACGTTTTCTCCGTATTTTTTTATAAGGCGTTCAGGTGAGGCTCCTATAAAGCAGTCACCGTTCGATTCAAACGCAAATATAAAGCTTTCACTCTGCATTTTCATCAGATTCTGGAGAACCCTTTCTATCTCAATCGGCTTTTCATAATTGAGCCTGGATTCCCTCGCAAGCACAACCTTTTTTAATGAAGTTCCTGACTTTAGTTCTTCAACAACCTCATTTACTGTTTCCATCCATTTTTCAGGATTGATATCTGCTTCTTCCTGTAGATTGTTTGCACACTCAGGGTGATAATCATTGATAGAACCTATTAGCATGCTTCTTTCAGCCACTATCTTTTCGAAAAGAGACTCGCTATCATGCCGGGTACAGATTACATTAGTTGTCAGAAAGGCCTGTCCATTCATTTCACTGTACATATAAGTCGGCACATGAAAAAGGGAATCGGAATACTTCGACCAAAGCTTTGTTTTCTCCTTAATCGGGTCAAAAGAAAAACCGCCAAACATCACAGGCCCTGTAGCATGGTTATTATAAGGGTTAAAAATTATACTATTGTTAATAAAACGCTTCCATTCTTTTTCAACTCGATCAAATCTGCCGGTACTCTCGTCTGACTGGATTTGCCTGCAAATACCCAGCCCTAATAAATATGCTTCACCGGAAGGATCCTTCCAGAAAAAGCGTTCACCAAAAAAACGGCTCTTTCCTGCCGCATAAAAAGAAAGGGGGTCTATATGGTTTATTTTTTGCACTTCGCTCACTAAAACAGGCTTTGACAGAGCTTTAGCCCTCTCAATCGCCTCCTGGATCCCTTCTTTTAGTTCCGTATCTTGTATCGTAACCAAAAAAATCCCTCCAATAACAGCTGAAAATTGCCGTTATCCTACTTTAAACTTATTCTAAGATACACCTGTGATTCAAGGAATGTCAATGATGTCAATCAGGCTGTTCCTTTTTGTATCCTTTATATTATAGCTTACTTTCTGCATCTATAATATCAATTAATCTCAGGTTCACTGTAAATACCTGTAACGTTCATTCATACATGGAAAATACCGGTACATTTTACGGCAATAATACGTTGACACTCCTGCTTTAATTACCTAAACTTAAGGTGTTTGGTATAGTTTGGCGTACAGGGCTTACTTTGACAATACCCTGATAATCGGTTAAAATAAACAAGTTTGAATGATGCATTGAATAATACCATTACAGAATAGATAAATAAGGGGAGAGTTATTATGCAACCACAAGCACAGACCAATTTTCCGCCTGCTCCCAGCTCCAAGAACTGGAGAGTCTGGTGGCAGCTGACCCGGCCGCATACTCTGACCGCTGCTTTTGTTCCGGTTCTGCTTGGAACAGCTCTTGCAATGGAACTTACCGAAATAAATTTTGGCCTGTTTTTTGCCATGCTGGCAGCTAGTCTGCTGATTCAGGCTGCTACCAATATGTTTAACGAATATTACGATTTCAAAAGAGGTCTTGATACGGAAGAATCTGTTGGAATCGGCGGAGCGATTGTCCGTGAAGGAATCAAACCAAAAACGGTCTTGAATTTGGCCTTTGGGCTTTACGGGGTTTCAATATTGCTTGGCTTTTATATTTGCATGAACACAAGCTGGTGGATTGCAGCAATTGGACTTGCCTCTATGGCAGTAGGTTATTTATATACAGGCGGTCCACTGCCGATCGCATACACACCATTTGGTGAATTATTTGCAGGATTTTTCATGGGCATGCTCATCATCCTTATTTCTTTTTATATCCAGGCAGGAACTGTAACTGCAACAAGCGTGTTAGTTTCCTTCCCTATATTGATTCTTGTTGGCGCCATTCTGCTGGCCAATAATATCAGAGACCTGGATGGGGACAAGGAATTCGGCCGTAAAACATTGGCCATTCTTTTAGGGAAAAAAGGAGCGATCAACCTGCTTGCAGGCATGTTTATCGTGTCCTATGCATGGGTCTTCATATTAATCGGTATGAATCTCATAACACCATGGCTTGCAATTGTTGTCCTTAGTGCACCCAAAGCCATTAAAGCAACGAAAGGCTTTATCGGCAACTCATTGCCGATGCAAATGATGCCCGCGATGAAAGCAACAGCGCAGACAAATACAATTTTTGGCTTCCTTTTATCAGTAGGCCTGTTTCTCGGATATCTTTTATAATTATTAAACCTCTGCTCTTATAGCAGGGGTTTTTTGTTGGAAAAAACATCAAAATCGTCACCCTGGTTTCATTCCAATTTTTACGGGTATTTTTTATTTAAGGAAGAGCAGAGCCGTAAAATTATTTCTTCCGTTATGATTTTGCAAACTACGTCCATACTAAACCCATATGGACTAAGATTTGATATCCAGCGGAGTAAAACTGTCAGAGCTCGGCTTAATTATAGGCTTGACTATCAGATCAGCTTTTACCAATATCATCAAAACCAAGGATGTGACATAATATGTTGACCAATGAACAGATCAGCAGGTTAAAAAAGGAATTGAATGATGAAAAGGAATCACTGGAGTCCCAGCTGCAAGGCAATAAAGAAGGCAGTCTGGAGGGTGCAAGTGCCAGAGATTCAGTAGGAGAGCTATCTATTTATGATAACCATCCGGCAGATATGGGTTCTGAACTTTACGAACGCGAAAAGGATTTTGCTTTAGAAGAGCATCATGACTCTGAGCTTAATAAAGTGAAAGCAGCACTTCAGGCAATTGAAGATGGTTCATACGGGAAATGCAAAGAGTGCGGCTCTGATATTCCTTACGAGCGGCTGGAAGTGATTCCAGCAACCCTTTACTGTAAAGATCATAGTCCGGAGCAAACCGTGCCGGGAGACCGCCCTGCTGAGGAAGATGTGCTTGAGCCCGCACATGGGAATACCTTTCAGCATCATCAATTCAGGGAAGTAGTTGATAATGAAGACAGCTTTCAGGAAGTTGCCCGTTTTGGCACTTCTGAGACACCCTCTGATTTAAGGGGCGACTATGAAGATTATAACTCCCTTTATAATGAAGGCCATGATGACGAAGGGTTTACAGAAGATTATGAGACATTTGTCGGGAATGATCTTAAAGGCAAGGAGAGAAAAATCTATCCTTCCAAGAAACAGGAAGAGTACGAAGCCGTGCTGGATGAAAATGATATCGAAGCGCCTTTCGGTGATGTGCCGTATCATGAAACTGACGGCTATGTGGATGAAGATAAGGAATAAAAGTAAAAGCGATGCAGATGCATCGCTTTTTTATGTCAAATGGCAAAATAAGATACCCGTATTTATTATAATTTGGATTCGATATCCTGGATAATCTCATCTATTGTATCGGAAACGTCGTTTGTGCGGCGGGCAATGGAGATGCTGAATTCCAGCAGTTCTTTATAATTTTTAACCGGAATAGAATCACTAGTTTTCTCGAATTCATTTAATTGCAGTCCAATATTCTGAAGATGCAGCAAAACTTCTTCCATTGATCCTCTTTCGATCTGGTACATTTAACAGCTACCCCCTTTTTATCTAATGATTTCATTATCAGGGTTTTTAAACCTTTTTTGAAGTGGAAATTATTGTTAATACTTTAGGTTTACAGAGTAAAACTGCTCCACATAGGCAATATTATTTTAAGAATAAATTGCTGGGAGGCCGCATACATGAAAGCAGCATGCTTTTCCGAATATGACAAACTCGAACAAGTGGTATTATGTGAACCGAAGTACATGACGATCGTGGATACCATTAATGAAACGCAGAAGCATTATGAAAAAGAGGGAATTAATATCAATGTGGCGATGGAGCAGCACAGGCATTTCGTCAGCGCATTAAAAAATGAAGGAATTGATGTCGTGCTTCTGTCCCCGTTTGAAAAATACCCTGAGCAGGTCTTTACCCGTGATATCGGGTTCACACTCGGAGAAACAGTGTATGTTGCCGAAATGGGTACTGATATTCGCCAGGGAGAAGAAAATATTTTGAAACAATGGCTGGAAAAGAATCAGGTTCCTTTTTACAATCTTAAGGGGGATCGTATAGAAGGAGGCGATGTTCTTATTGATGGCAATACTATTTACGCCGGAGTAAGCAGCCGGACCCATGAAGAAGCGATTGAGCATCTTCGCAGCCTTATACCTGATTATGAAGTCATATCCATCCCCTTTACTGATACATATCTCCATCTTGACTGTGTATTTAATATCATTTCACCTGAAGAAGCTCTTATTTTTCCAGGAGAAATTCACGGGGAAAAAGTAAAAATGCTGGAATCACGCTATGATCTAATAAAAGTGTCGGAAGAGGAGCAATTCACACTCGGAACAAATGTCCTCTCCATTGGCAATAAAAAAGTATTTAGTCTTCCCGTCAATAACAATGTTAATAAAGAGCTGAAGGCTAGAGGCTACGAGGTTATCGAGGTAGATATCACGGAAATCATCAAATCAGGCGGAGCCTTCCGCTGCTGTACGATGCCGGTTAGAAGGAGTAAAGGATAGGTTACCAGCTTCGAATTCCTTGGAATCCGCTTTTTTATTATGTGCTAGTAATGTCTAATGGAAAACTGCCGTTTTGGAGTTAATTCTTGTGATTAACTCCCTTTTTTCTGAAGCACATTCAGTTTGGGAGTTATTCCACCCGGTAAACTCCCTTTTTTCCTTGGACAGCTTCTTATTGGGCACTATTCCTCCCGATTCACCCACATTTCCTTCTGGTCATCTCAATCCATCCATTTAATCCCCACCCTCTCTTGTACGCTTTCTTTTTGGTCTTTATCAGTACTGAAAAACTCCCATACTCTCTTGAATACTTAATTGTGAGCTTTATTCTACTCAAACAAAAAAACAGCCTCTTCTCACATGAAGGGCTGTTCTTCTTGCTACTTATTCATCATCTCAACACCAGCGGCTTTAATTTTCCAGATTTCCCGGGCATATTCACTGATGGTGCGGTCGCTAGAAAAATAGCCTGACCCGGCAATGTTCATTAAGCTCATTTTCAGCCAATGATCCCGATTTTCATAAGCCTTACCTGCTTCTTTCTGGATATTGACATACGAAGCAAAATCCCGCAATACAAAGTATTGGTCATTTTCCATCAGCAGTGAATCAAAAATGGGCTCAAACTCATCATCGGCATCCGGGAAGAATCCATTTACGAGCTGATCGGTCACCTGACGGATTCGCTTATCATGGTGATAGTACTCCCTCGAGTTATATCCGCCATTTTGATAATAGCTGAGGACCTCATCTGCTGTTAATCCAAAGATAAAGATGTTGTCATCTCCAGCTTTTTCTTTTATCTCAATATTGGCTCCATCCAGTGTGCCTACTGTCAGGGCGCCATTCATCATGAATTTCATATTGCCAGTACCGGAAGCTTCCTTGCTTGCTGTAGAAATCTGCTCGCTGATATCTGCAGCAGGAAAAATTTCCTCAGCAAGCGAAACCCGGTAATTCTCAAGAAAGATCAGCTTTAAAACATCATTTGTCTGCGGATCATTGTTTACTTTAGATGCAACGGTATTAATTAATTTGATGATTTTCTTTGCATAGTAATAGCCAGGGGATGCTTTTGCTCCAAAAATAAATGTCCGCGGGTGCATGTGGAAGTCTGAATCTTCCTTTAGCCTATTATATAAATGAATAACATGAAGAATATTTAACAGCTGGCGCTTGTATGCATGCAGACGCTTAACCTGAATATCAAAAATGGAAGATGTATCAACCACAATACCCTGCTGTTCCAGAATGCGCTTCGCTAATCTTTCTTTGTTCAATTGCTTAACCTGATGCAGCTGCTCAAGGAAGACCCTATCATTCTTAAAATCTGCCAGTTCGCGAAGTTTCTCCGGTTCCAGAATCCAGCCAGCCCCAATGCTCTCATTAATAAGATCAGATAAAATCGGATTGGCTTTCAGCAGCCATCTTCTATGTGTAATCCCATTGGTTTTATTATTAAATTTTTCCGGGAATATTTCATAAAACTGATTCATTTCCCTCTTTTTTAAGATTTCTGTATGGAGTGCGGCCACACCATTAACACTGGAACTGCCGACAAGAGCAAGGTGAGCCATCTTAACCTGGTCATGTGCGATGATTGCCATATCCTCAATCCGCTTCCATTCACCCGGATATCTGTCCCAAAGCTCGCGGCAAAAACGTTCATTGATTTCATTCACAATCATATAAATTCGCGGCAGCAGCGGCTGGAAAATGCGGATAGGCCATTTCTCCAACGCCTCTGAAAGAGTTGTATGATTCGTATAGGCTATCGTCCGGACCGTAATATTCCAGGCTTCCTCCCAGCCCATTCCTTCTTCATCCAGCAGGATTCTCATAAGTTCAGGAATAGCAAGAACCGGATGAGTATCATTAATATGAATGCTCACGTGTTCATGGAAATCTCTTAAACTGGTATGCTGCTTTCGATATGATCGTACAATGGAACGTATACTGGCCGAAACAAGAAAATATTGCTGCTTAAGCCGAAGAATCTTTCCCTCATCATGGGTATCATCAGGATAGAGAAACTCGGAAACAGATTCAGTTTCCCGCTTATATTTTAAAATATCATGATTTACAGGATAAGGAGATGGCTCAGCATTCCAAAGCCTTAGAGTGTTAATTGTATCTGTTTTATACCCAACGACAGGCATATCGTAAGGGACAGCCGAAATTGTTTCAGCATTCACATGGCGGAACACAAGCCTGCCGTTTTCCTCAGCTGTTTCGACTTTCCCCCAAAAAGGAACTTCAATTGCCAGGTCGGCTTTTCGAACTTCCCAGACATGGCCGTTCCGAAGCCACTGCTCCGGAAGCTCCACCTGATAGCCATCCACAATTTTCTGTTCAAATAAGCCATGCTTATAACGAATCCCAAATCCATGACCGGGAAGGTTTAAGGATGCCAGCGAGTCCATAAAGCAAGCCGCCAGACGTCCCAGTCCCCCGTTTCCAAGCCCTGCATCTGCTTCGATTTCTTCAAGGCGATTAAGGTCAATGCCCAGATCTGCCAGGCCATCTTTTACAATCTCCTCAATTCCCAGGTTTATCAGATTATGATGAAGAAGGCGCCCCAATAAAAACTCGATGGATAAGTAATATACCTGCTTTTCACGATCGATGCGGTAACGCTCATTTGTATTAATCCACTCTGTGCTCACATGTTCCCTGATCATATTTCCAAGAGTGAAGTATTGATCTCTTTCAGTGCTTTCGCCAAAGCTTTTTCCACAGGTCATCTCCAGTTTCTTCAGAAATTCCTCTTTGAACTCATCTTTATCAGAAAACATGACTTTCACTCCTTGAAACAAGGCCTGCATATAGCTGATTGTATTTGAAAGCAGATTGTGCCCAGCTGTTATCCATCCCCATCGCATTTTTCATAATCTGCTCCCATATTTTGCTGTCACTATAAAAGCTAATTGCTCTTTGAATGGTGAACAGCATATCATGGGCATTAAAATGGCTGAAGGAAAAACCGTTCCCCTCACCTGTATATTCATTGTAAGAGTGAACAGTATCATTTAAACCGCCTGTTTCCCTGACGATGGGAATGGATCCATATCTCATCGCAATCATCTGCCCTAAACCGCAGGGCTCAAATTGTGAAGGCATTAAGAATAAGTCGGACCCTGCGTAGAATTCATGTGCCAGGCCTTCATCAAACCCAATATATGCTTTGCATTTTTCTGGATAGCCCGCTTCCATCTCCCTGAAAAATTGCTCAAACTCAGGATCACCAGTTCCCAGAATTAAAACTTGGACATCATCCTGCATAAGTTCGTGGAACACACATTTTACAAGATCCAGGCCCTTTTGCTTTGTCAGCCTCGTAACCATGGCGATTAATGGAACCTTTTCCTTCACAGGCAAGCCGAATTTTTTCTGAAGGTGAACTTTATTCTCTTTTTTTATCTTCAGGTGTTCAGCGGCATAATTCTCTTTTATGTATGGATCCTTCTCGGGACTATAAAATTCATCATCAATCCCATTTAAGATTCCTTCCAGTTCACAAGCCCTGCGCTTTAGCAAATCATGCAGCTTCTCACCGTAATACTCTGTTTGAATTTCATTTTTATACGTAGGGCTGACTGTAGTAATTTTATCAGCAGCAACAAGCCCGCCCTTCATAAAATTAATATTTCCGAAGAATTCAAGCTTATCTGGATGAAAATGGATATAGTCAAGTCCTAATAGATCGCCTAAAGCAGCCCCTGGCATAATCCCCTGAAACTGAAGGTTATGAATGGTGAAGACTGTCCGAATGAATTCATACCCCTTTTTTGCCCGATACTCAACCCTGAGCAGAAAAGGAATCATCCCGGTATGCCAATCATGACTGTGAATAACATCCGGATAGTAATCAATATGCTGCAGAGCATCCAGCACAGCCCGGTTAAAATAGGCAAACCTCTCCCCATCATCATAATAGCCATATAATTTTTCACGCTTAAAGTAATATTCATTATCCACAAAATAGAATGTAATTCCCTGGTGCTTAAGTTCTTCAATTCCGCAATACTGATTTCTCCAGCCTACCTGAACTGTAAACTCGCACTTTTTTGACATTTTCTTTTTAATATCATCTGAAATGGAGCCATATTTGGGAAGAATCACTCGTACGTCAGTACCCTGTTTGGCAAGCTCTTTCGGGAGTGAACCGGCTACGTCGGCAAGACCCCCGGATTTGACGAATGGAACACATTCAGATACAGCAAATAATACTTTCACGAGTTCATCAGCGCTCCTTGTACGGTACCCTTGCGAATTACCAGAGGCATTTCATGTCTTCCCTCAATTCTGGCACCGGATTCTACCTTAACATCTTTATCTAAAATAATAGAGTCTAAAACACAGTTTTCACCAATTTGCGTTTTTTGCATAATTATACAATTTCTCACAATTGATCCCTTGCCAATTTTGACCCCGCGGGAAATTATGCTATTCTCAACTGTCCCTTCAATCATGCATCCATTTGCAATCATCGAATTCTTTGCGCTCGCACCTTTCACATATCGGGTTGGCGGTTCATCTTTTACTTTTGTATAAATTGGCTGGCTGCGCAGAAAAATACTTTTCCATGCCTCCGGCTCCAATAGCCCCATGCTGGCTGCAAAATAATTTTCAATGGAATCAATCATAACAGCCAAACCGGTATATTCATAATTGCATATCGTGTACGAATGGTGAATATCTGTCACAACATCACTCATGCATGTGTATCCTGTTTCGTTTCTATTTTCTATTAAACTAATAAGCAGTGAAGTTTTTACAAGGTACATTTCAAGAGAGCGGCCATCCTGGCGAACAACTGTAATATCACACCCCGTCATAATATGCTTATCCAGAACAGGCCTGAAATCCATATTAAAAACGGTAAAACAATTTGAGATCAGTGCATACTCCTGCTTGCTTCGGTAAAAATAATCCAAATTAGCAGCAAAGTGATGAAAAGATCCGATCCCCTTACTTGGGCTATCCAGCAAAGGCGATGGGAAAAAGAATAGCCCATCTCTCTTTCTGTTTAAGTCCCAGTTCTTCCCGGAACCAAGATGGTCCATTAAGGAGCGGTACTGATACTTTGGAAATATGGCAACACTTTCAATATCCGAATTGACCATATTAGAGAGAACAAAATCGATCAGCCTATACCGGCCTGCAAACGGAACAGCTGCGAGCGACCTGTGTACTGTCAATTCCTCTAAATCTTCATGATAGGTTGTTGCGTCTATTACACCAAGCATTTTCTTCTTCATGACATTCCCTCCCGTTTAATTGGCCAGTAGCCATTTTGGCATCCAGCTGTAAAATTAAGAACAAATTCCCTCTATCATTTCCTCTGTTATCAGAATAATTTCTTCATCCTCTTCGGAGGCAGTAATTACGATGCCATCAGGTATGTTCATTCCGCTTGGCACAATCGCCTTCTCAATATAAACATTTTCACCTATTACAGCATCCGGCATGATGACCGATTCACGGATCACCGTATTCTTCCCAACCAGAACGCCTTGAAACAGCACTGACTTTTCAACTTCTCCCTCAACCGTACAGCCTTCATTTATCAAAGACTCTGCAACCTCTGCTTGAGTTGAAATATATTGTGGAGGGTGGTTCGGATTCACAGAATAAATCCGCCAATCATGATCAAATAGATTCAGCTCGCATTCATCATCAAGTAAATCCATATTTGCTTCCCACAAGCTTTTAACTGTGCCAACATCCTTCCAATAGCCATTAAACGGGTATGCGAACAGCTTTTTATTTTCATCTAGCATTAATGGAATAATATCCTTTCCAAAGTCATGACTTGATTCCGGATTGCGGTCATCCATTTCCAAATATTCCTTTAAAACAGACCAATTAAAAATATATATTCCCATGGAGGCCAGATTATTTTTTGGATAAGCTGGCTTTTCATCAAATTCTGCGACCCGCATCTCTTCATCCGTGTTCATGATGCCGAACCTGCTTGCCTCCGGCCATGGCACTTCAATAACAGATATAGTGGCATCTGCACCTTTTTCAATATGATAATTCAACATCAGGTCATAATTCATTTTATAAATATGATCACCTGATAAGATCAGGACATATTCAGGGTCATACTGCTTTAGATAGTTAAGGTTTTGATAAATGGCACTGGCAGTACCTGTATACCATTTGACTTCCGATGATTCGCTGTAAGGAGGCAGCACTGTCACGCCGCCGTTCCTTCTATCAAGATCCCATGCACTGCCTATGCCAATGTACGAATTCAGAACAAGCGGCTGGTATTGTGTCAGAACACCGACTGTATCAATTCCTGAATTGGTGCAATTGCTCAGTGTAAAATCAATGATTCTATACTTACCTCCAAAAGGAACTGCCGGTTTGGCCAGACTTTTTGTCAGAGAACTAAGCCTGCTCCCCTTTCCTCCTGCTAATAGCATTGCGACGCACTTTTTCTTTCCCATTTTCCTTCCTCTCCTTCCGATGTTTTACAGGGCGTAATATTGAAATGCCAAATGGCGGAATGGACATTTCCAAACTGAATGGCTTGCCATGAAACTCTTTATCCTCACTCCTAAGGACCCTCTTGTTGGTGCAATTTGCTCCTCCAAAGCTATCACTGTCACTGTTGAGTATTTCCCGATAAGATCCCATATTTGGAACACCTATACGATATTTAGGATATACAGCAGGTGTGAAATTGCAGACAATCACCAGATAATCTTCCTCTTTAGAGCCTTTCCTGATAAAGGAAAAAATGGATTGGTGTGAATTATGACAATCTATCCATTCAAAGCCATCCTGAAGGTGATCAAGCTCAAAAAGAGGCTTTGAACGTTTATAAACCTTTATTAAATCTTTCACATAATCATTTGCTTTTTTATGCATCTCGTAATCCAGCAGGTGCCAATCAAGCTGGGCTTTATCTTTCCATTCGGAAAACTGCCCAAGCTCACTCCCCATGAATAGCAGCTTCTTGCCCGGGTGGGCCATCATATAGCCTAGCAGGAGCCTGTATTGGGCAAACTTTTGCCAGTAATCTCCCGGCATTTTATCAAGCAGCGATTTTTTTCCATGGACAACTTCATCATGTGAAAAAGGCAGAATGAAGTTTTCAGTAAAAGCATACAAAAGTGAAAATGTCATTTTCCCATGGACATCAGATCGCCTCTCAGGCGCTGTTTCCATATATGTAAGGACATCATTCATCCAGCCCATGTTCCACTTATAATGAAAGCCCAGCCCCCCATAATGGACTGGTGCAGTCACTTGCGGCCAGTCTGTTGAATCCTCTGCCATCATTAGAAAGGAAGAGTCATATTGGGATACAACTTTATTTAAGTTTTGCAGGAAGCGGGTGCCGAAAGGATTTTCTGTCTTTCCATCCCGGTTAGGCCAGTAGATAATATTAGCCACGGCATCAACCCGGAAGCCGTCAATATGATACTTTTCCATCCAAAAAACAGCGTTGGAGATAAGAAAGCTTTGAACTTCATTTTTGCTGAGATCAAAATTAGCGGTCCCCCATACACGGTTCTCTCTGTCGCCTTCTGTTTCGTACTCATACAGGTGCGAACCATCAAACTGGTAAAGGCCATGAGCATCTTTGCAGAAGTGCCCCGGTACCCAGTCCATGATGACCCCTATACCATGCTGGTGGCATTGATCAACAAAATACATAAAATCATGCGGATTCCCGTAACGGCTTGTAATCGAGTAATAGCCTGTTCCCTGATACCCCCATGAAGCGTCGAGCGGGTGCTCAATTAGAGGAAGCATTTCTATATGAGTAAACCCGTGCTCTACCACATAAGGGATTAATTCATCTGCAAGCTCCCTGTACGTATACAGGCTCCCAGATTCTTTTAGCTTCCACGAACCCAAGTGGACCTCATAAATGACCGCAGGCTCTGTGAATATAGGCTTCTTTTCTTTCTTTTGCATCCATTTGCTGTCATTCCACTTATATCCGTCCAGCGAATAAACTTTAGAGGCTGTATTTGGCCTTACTTCTGAAAAAAAGCTATAAGGATCTGCCTTTAATTGCTTATCTCCTTTCTTTGTTGTAATTTCGTACTTATACAAGGCACCTTCCATGTTTCCATCAAGCTGAATAACCCAGACACCTTCATTATTCACTCTATGTAAGGTATAGCCTTCTCCATTCCAATCATTAAAATCACCGACTAATCTGATAATTTCAGCATTCGGTGCCCACACACAAAAACGGGTAATTACTGTTTCACCGTTTGAAATTACATGTGCACCAAATAACTGGTGACTCTCATAGAGAGTCCCTTCATGGAACAAATGCAGTTGATAATCGGTTGGCAACAAAGTATCCACTACCATCCTTCTCCCCACCTAGTCTCGTTTCTTTTGACTTTCCTGTTATATTCGCCGAACCTGAGAAAATCCCTTGTAAAAGTTTTTTTAATTTTATGACAGTATCGTTCATATTCCGCTAACAACCGACAGCATCTGACTCAGATTAACAGACTTCGACATAATCTCCGGTAAACTTAGACAAAATATAACAAAGTCTGCAAACCGAAAATGAAAGGAGAATAATATTTTGAGCAATAAGGAAGAGGAGTTTTTATTGAATGAGGCATCCAGGGATGAAATAAAGATTCCACTATTTGAAGCACCGGATGGTAAGATTCTGGCCACTGGTGATATGTTTAGGGGCCCTTATACAGGAATATCTTCTGATATCGATTTGAATAATCCCGGCAATAAATTAAGCGGGAAAGAAGAAAAATTTGATTAAATTGAAGATGGCATGTATCACAAAATGAAAACAACAAAAAAGCTGCCAACAATTAGTTGACAGCTTTTTTGTATGACCCCTACGGGATTCGAACCCGTGTTACCGCCGTGAAAGGGCGGTGTCTTAACCGCTTGACCAAGGGGCCAATATGGCGGAGAAGGAGGGATTTGAACCCTCGCGCCGGTTACCCGACCTACACCCTTAGCAGGGGCGCCTCTTCAGCCACTTGAGTACTTCCCCATATATGGCTCCGCAGGTAGGATTCGAACCTACGACCGTTCGGTTAACAGCCGAATGCTCTACCACTGAGCTACTGCGGAACAATAATATAAAATGGTGGGCCTAAATGGACTCGAACCATCGACCTCACGCTTATCAGGCGTGCGCTCTAACCAGCTGAGCTATAGGCCCATTTTGGAGCGGGTGAAGGGAATCGAACCCTCATCATCAGCTTGGAAGGCTGAGGTTTTACCACTAAACTACACCCGCATAAGGTCTAAAATGGTGGCTCAGGACGGAATCGAACCGCCGACACAAGGATTTTCAGTCCTTTGCTCTACCGACTGAGCTACTGAGCCAAAAATAATATTATATCCCTAAATCTAAATAAATGTGCTTCAAAGCCCTGCGTTCTTTGTCGCAGATTTTAAAAGCATGCTATTCGATGATGAAATGCTTCGCAGCTGCATTCTTTTAAAATCCTCTACCGACTGAGCTACTGAGCCAAACTTTCTTTTAAAAATGGCGGTCCGGACGGGACTCGAACCCGCGACCTCCTGCGTGACAGGCAGGCATTCTAACCAACTGAACTACCGGACCAGATTGCGGGGGCAGGATTTGAACCTGCGACCTTCGGGTTATGAGCCCGACGAGCTACCGGACTGCTCCACCCCGCGACAATAATATTAAAATAAATTATGGAGGAGGAAAGGGGATTCGAACCCCTGCGCGGTTTGACCCGCCTGTCGGTTTTCAAGACCGATCCCTTCAGCCGGACTTGGGTATTCCTCCGTATAAGAAAAGTGGTGGACCTTGTAGGACTCGAACCTACGACCGGACGGTTATGAGCCGTCTGCTCTAACCAGCTGAGCTAAAGGTCCAGCATCGTTTAATTAAAATGGTAGCGGCGGAGGGGATCGAACCCCCGACCTCACGGGTATGAACCGTACGCTCTAGCCAGCTGAGCTACACCGCCAAAACAGTAAAAATAATTATGGTGGAGCCTAGCGGGATCGAACCGCTGACCTCCTGCGTGCAAAGCAGGCGCTCTCCCAGCTGAGCTAAGGCCCCAATATAAATGGTCGGGAAGACAGGATTCGAACCTGCGACCCCTTGGTCCCAAACCAAGTGCTCTACCAAGCTGAGCTACTCCCCGTTAATATGGCGCGCCCGAGAGGAGTCGAACCCCTAACCTTTTGATCCGTAGTCAAACGCTCTATCCAATTGAGCTACGGGCGCAATATTAAATTCTACTGGTGCCGAGGACCGGAATCGAACCGGTACGGTAGTCACCTACCGCAGGATTTTAAGTCCTGTGCGTCTGCCAGTTCCGCCACCCCGGCAATAAATGGAGCGGAAGACGGGATTCGAACCCGCGACCCCCACCTTGGCAAGGTGATGTTCTACCACTGAACTACTTCCGCAAAAATAATGGTGCGGGTGAAGGGAGTCGAACCCCCACGCCTTGCGGCGCCAGATCCTAAGTCTGGTGCGTCTGCCAATTCCGCCACACCCGCAATATAAAAATTAAAAATGGTGAGCCATGAAGGACTCGAACCTTCGACCCTCTGATTAAAAGTCAGATGCTCTACCGACTGAGCTAATGGCTCATACTTTTATAAGACTTCCTAAAGCCTGATAATTGCAGTCAGATGTTCCAAAGCTAAACGCTTTGTCACAGATTGCTATTCGTGAAGTGATTCACAGATGCTGCAATCTGCTCTACCGACTGAGCTAATGGCTCATATTCTATAAAAGAAATGAAGTGGTGCCGGCGAGAGGACTTGAACCCCCAACCTACTGATTACAAGTCAGTTGCTCTACCAATTGAGCTACACCGGCAGCTTGTACATTTAAATTAATGGTGGAGGATGACGGGATCGAACCGCCGACCCTCTGCTTGTAAGGCAGATGCTCTCCCAGCTGAGCTAATCCTCCATTATTAACGCCCGGCAGCGTCCTACTCTCACAAGGGGACAGCCCCTAACTACCATCGGCGCTGAGAAGCTTAACTTCCGTGTTCGGTATGGGAACGGGTGTGACCTTCTCGCTACCGCCACCAGACTATTTTTCAAAGACAAGTATTATTATACCGTCTTTTTATCATTTTTCAAGAGGAAATTTACTTTTTTTTCGTTCCCTCAAAACTAGATAATGTATGAAGAAGTATTTACCGAGTATTCACCAATGACTTGTCTAGCTTCGGCTCCTAACTTCTCGGCCGTTTCGATCCGTCCCTCCAATCCAAAACCAGGATTTGAATGAACGGCTCTCCAACGTCTCTCGAAGTTGAACAGTCGCCTCCGCTTTTCGTTTTGGTTAAGTCCTCGATCGATTAGTATCAGTCAGCTCCACATGTCGCCACGCTTCCACCTCTGACCTATCAACCTGATCATCTTTCAGGGATCTTAC
>NZ_VCRN01000027.1 GCF_009849585.1 Bacillus sp. ZZV12-4809 | reverse complement strand
TATTAGCCCCGGTTTCCCGGAGTTATCCCAGTCTTACAGGCAGGTTGCCCACGTGTTACTCACCCGTCCGCCGCTGACTTCAGGGAGCAAGCTCCCATCCGTCCGCTCGACTTGCATGTATTAGGCACGCCGCCAGCGTTCGTCCTGAGCCAGGATCAAACTCTCCATATAAGAGTTGATATAGCTCGATTGTCTTTTCAAAAAAGACTAATGATTAAACGTTGACGTATTGTTCGTTCAGTTTTCAAAGATCAATCCGCCGCCCAGAAGCGACTTTATTAATATATCACGTGTCAACTTTGACGTCAACAACTTTTTTTAAGTTGTTTTCATTAATGCTTTCCGTCATCAGCGACGTTTATTAATATACCAAGATACCAAGAAGAAGTCAACATCCTTTTTGCCATTTTTTCTTCAGCACAAAAAATATTACCCCTTCTTTTCATGATGCTGGCTGGAACGCATATATTTAAGGCAATCTGCTGGTGTTGCCAAGCGCTGAAATAATGAAAATAAAATTTTATATCGTTCCTCCATGGCTCTTTTGACAATGTGGTCGATTCTGTCATCTTTTAAATCGAATAATATTTCGTCCATTTCCCGCTTGATCAGATACTCCATTTCTTTTAGCTCTTTTTGGCTTAAAAGCATTCCAATCATTAAATTGCCTCCATTATATTCTTTAATTTGTTTATTGTAGTATTTTTCCAATTGATAATTTTTATGAATAAATTTTTTATACATGGAAGAGACAAGTTCAGCATAGGTATGAGACTAGGAAGGTATCGGACGAGGTGAACAAATATGAACTTTTTTTTCGTGTTGAATGGTAAGTCTTTAAAACAAATTTCGCTGATTGTCATTGCAGCATTTTTCACTGCCTGGTTCCTCTACATGCAAAGTATTGTCCAATTGCCTGCTTTTTCAGCTAAAGACGGGCCTAAGGCGATATACAAAGGGGAAAAGGATTTAGCCCTCACTTTTAATATAGGATGGGGGGATGTCAAAGCAGAGCCCATATTGGATATTCTTAAAAAAGAAAATGTAAAATCTGCTACCTTTTTTCTGGCCGGTTCCTGGGCCGAACGCCATCCGGATTTAGTGTCAAGGATCGCGAAAGAAGGCTATGAAATCGGAATTCTGGGCTATGGTTATGAAGATTATACAGAGCTTGAAGAGGATAAAATCAGGAGGGACCTTGCAAGGGCGCAGGAGGCATTTAGAAAGCTGAATATTAAAGACATTAAGCTTGTACGCGCGCCAACAGGGCATTTTGATCAGAAAACCTTAAAGATTGCTGACAGGATGGGTTTTACCGTTGTCCACTGGAGCGTCGATTCAAAGGATTGGACGAATCCGGGTGTCAATCGGATAACAGAGAATGTATCAAAGGCCAAAAAAGGTGATATCGTCCTTTTGCATGCATCCGATTCTGCTAAACAAACGGCTAAAGCTCTTCCGCTCATTTTAAATGATATAAAATCCAGGGGGCTTAGCTTTGTTTCCGTCTCAGAAATGATTGCTAATGCCGAGACAAAAACGAATGAAATAAAATGAAGCTTTGATCCATGGGGGCCATCTTTATCCACCACTGATTATTACTTGAGGCCCGCAGGAAGCGGGCCTCAAAGACGTTGAACAGGAATCTGGTACTTATTAGTCATTATTCCTCTTTTCGGGCCTTTACGAGCAGTTTGCCCCTCACTTATCCTCCTTTGATTACGCTGAGTCTTAAAGTGGGTGCACTTCATGCCCGTTGGACTTCGATAAAACAACAAAAGCCATCCGTTATTTGGATGGCTTTTTAGCTATATTGTTTCTCTGTTTTTGTGAATCTTCATTCAGCTTATGCAGAATTAGCAGCTGATAGGTGTTGCATACTAATAATGGGATCAGCATCAGATATAGCCAGCTTTCTTCGTTTACCCTTAATACCGGTACCCACTCAATGGCGGTTACGACCACCATGAAGAACACTGCAGGAATAAACGCATGCTGGTTGGTCTGTTTGGTTTTTAATGCTGCGACCACAAGAGCGACTATAAGAAGAAATGCTGCAACGCCAATATACGGCAGCATGCTATCTCCTTCACCCGCAAAAGCCTTATATCGGAAATAAACCAGGTCAAATAGAGCAAATAAAATAAGGACAATTTGAATAGGATTCCATAACCCTTTAAAAATCCCCAATCCAAAGCGGTGTACAGTCAAATAAGCAAAAAAGCCCATTTGGCTAATAATACTGAAGATTAATCCTACACCGATAAGCCAGAACAATACTGACAGAATTTGCAGGAAAGCGAAGTCAATAAAAATAGGCGCAAATTCATCCCAGCGCACAATAAACCCAACAACTCCTGTAGTTAATCCACCGACTAAAAGAGTTGTTATAAACAGTTTTACCCAATTACGGCTAGTCAATTTATTTTTCCCCCATAATAAATAAATTCATTCTTATTGATTGTACCAACCAAAGTTTGAAAAATCTAGGCATTGTATTTCCAGCGCATAATATTTGCTAAAAATCTTCATTCTAAAGGTAAGGACACCTCTGAAAGGAGCTTCACCATGAAAACAAATTTCCGTTTGCTCCTTCCATTAGCGCTAGTGTTTTTCATTTCAGGCTGCGGCCAAGGTGAATCGGGCGCCAGCCAAATGGATTATGAGCAAACTAAAAAAATGGTTGTAGATATATTAAAGACAGATGAAGGAAAAAAAGCACTTGAAGAATTGATGGCTGATGAAAAAATGCAGCAAAAGATGGTCATGGACCAAAAGGTTGTAAGTGAAACCATTGAAAAGACCTTAACTTCTGATAAAGGCACAGAGTTTTGGAAAAAGTCTTTTGACGATCCAAAGTTTGCCGAAAGCATGGCCAAAAGCATGCAAAAGGAAAATGAAAAGCTTTTAAAAGACCTTATGAAAGACCCTGAATACCGGGGAATGATGATTGAAGTACTTAAAGATCCCGAGCTTGAAAAAGAAGTGACAAATGTCCTTAAAAGCAAGGAATATCGGGAGCACATTCAGAAAGTAATGACTGAGACATTTGAAAGCCCGCTTTTTAAAGCAAAAATTCAGGATATCCTTCTAAAGGCAGCTGAGGAAACAAAAAGCGGAGGTCAAGAAGGCGGTCAAGAAGGCGGGGGTGAAGGCGGAGGCCAAGGTGAAAGCCAAGGCGGCGGTAGCGGCGGCGGCGGCGGATCTTAACCCTTAAGAATAAAACCTCTTCCATCGGAAGAGGTTTTATCTTTTATTTACTTTCAATCGTTTGGATTACTTTACGGGCAATGTCTGTATAGATTTGACCAAGCTTATGTTCTTCGTCATAAATGGACGGTGCAAAATCTTCTTCATTCCAATCAGGCTGCTGAAGAGGAAGCTGGCCCAGCACTTCTGTACGCAGTTCTTCAGCGAGCTTCATACCCCCGCCTTGACCAAACACGTGCTCTCTTTCTCCAGTCAATTGACTCTCAAAATAAGCCATGTTCTCAATAACACCCAGGATTTCATGCTCTGTGCGAAGCGCCATTGCACCAGCTCTGGCCGCAACGAATGCTGCTGTAGGGTGCGGAGTTGTAACGACAATTTCCTTACAGGAAGGAAGCATGGTGTGAACATCCAGTGCAACATCTCCTGTCCCAGGAGGCAAATCAAGAAGAAGGTAATCTAATTCTCCCCACTCTACCTCATTGAAAAAGCTGTTCAGCATTTTGCCAAGCATCGGACCTCTCCAGATAATCGGCGCATTATCTTCTACAAAGAATCCCATTGAAATTACTTTTACGCCAAAGCGTTCAACCGGCAGAATACGTTCTCCCCTAACCACAGGACGCTTCGTTATGCCCATCATGTCCGGAACGCTGAATCCATAAATATCGGCATCAATCAATCCGACCTTTTTGCCCAGTCTTGCCAGGGATACAGCCAGGTTTACCGAAACGGTTGATTTGCCGACACCTCCTTTTCCGCTGGCAATAGCGATGAATTCCGTCTTATTACCAGGAGAAAGCAGGCCTTTGTCTTCTTCAGCCGCTGCCTCTCTAAATTGCGAAAGCACTTCATCAGGAAGCTCGCTGAAGCGGATGCCAACGGTCGCAGCCCCTGCTTCTTTTAAAAGATTGACGATTTCCGTCTGAAGCTGAAGCTGTTCAGCAGTACCTGTCTTGGCAACCTGAATCTTAACACTGACATGGTTCTTTTCTTCTTTGATTTTAATTTCTTCAATGGCGTTAAGTTCGCCCAATGTTCTATGTATAAATGGTTCCTTCAAGCCGCTTAAAGCTTCTCTGACTTTCTGTTCAGTTAACATACATTGCACCCGCCTTTTGAATTCGTTTCCATTTTAGTATAACATATTGAAAATTCTATACAGTTAATTCTATCACACCGGAAAAACATTCAAAAAAGAAAAGGCACTTTCTCAGCACCTTTTCATTCCCATGTTTCAGTCAATTCTTTTTCGTTGGTATAGTAGCGCATTATTCCATTATAGATAGAGGCAGCTATTTTATCCTGATATTCATCAGTTTTCAGATTAGCCCGCTCCCCCGGGTTTGATAAGAATCCCACTTCTACTAAGACACCCGGTTTTTTGGCGTATTTTAAGATGAATACATTGTTCAGAGGCTTGGAGTTCCGCTTTGTATTTTCCAAGTTGCGGCGAAGTTCGTCCTGTATAAATTTTGCGGCTTTGGCATTCTCCTTAATCCCGGGTGCATAGAAGGTCTGTGCTCCGCTCCATTGGGGAGAGGGAATCGAATTTAAATGGATGCTGACATAAAAGTCAGAGTTAGACGTATTTATCATTTCAAGCCGTTTCTTCAGGTCTTCTACTTTTCTCCGGCTGTATCCCTTGGTTGCCTCGGGTGCAAGGTCCCTGTCATCCTCCCTCGTCATGAGCACAAGTGCTCCCTGCTCCTGGAGGTAATCCCTTACCTTTAATGATACATCCAGCGCAATATCTTTCTCGAGTGCCCCTTCGTCACCTGCTCCGCCATCCGGGCCGCCATGGCCGGGATCAAGCAAGATGATCTTCCCGGTTAAAGGCAGATTCCACGATTCCCAGGAATCATCATCCGTAAAGTCATATTGTAAAATAAGAAAAAGGACGATAAGCCCGATTGCAAACCCGCCTATTTTTAATTTTTTCTTCATACGCCCTAATCAGTCCCCTCCTGCTTATCCTCACTTCAATATATGGGACAAGATGGAGATCTAGAACTTCGATCAGGAGACAGCGCTTTAACCAAATTCTTTAGTGGAGACGCAATTTATGCCTTCTCTCCCCTTTGTTAAACCCTTCTGACCACCAGCTGTTTACATATTGCTCGCACATATAATAAAGGGATTCACTCATAGCCGCTTCCGAGCCATGGCCCCAATACAGGAAAAAGTTATAGAGCGTATCCACTAAGTGCTTATATTCTTTTTCACATCTGTGGCGAACCTGATCCAGCGATTCGCCATAGCGCCCAAAACGGCTATAATTGGCCCCCAGCAAATAGGCTTCAATCGCTACATCATAGCAGGCCTCTTCAATTCCGGCATTCATGATCAGGCCAGAGACAAATCTGGAAGATCCAAAAAATTGCTGTACTTTTTCTTTTAAAGCTTTTATCGAAATTTCCCGAAGGACTGATTTTTCATATTTGATCTGCTTTTCTCTTTTTTTCTCTTTGAACGTTGTTATGACAGTCACGCTTTCTCACCCCTTACAGATAGTCTTTATCTGCAGCGGGAGAGAAATGCAAAAAGCAGCCGCTAATCGGGCTGCCAATTTTTTAAGGTGTAGTTAAAAAAAGCACCAGCCGGAGCTGATGCTTATAAAAACACTTTATCTGATCTGCCCATTCCCTGACATGAGATATTTGCGGGTTGTTAGTGCTGGCAGCCCCATCGGTCCTCTCGCATGGAGCTTCTGTGTGGAAATACCGATTTCAGCCCCAAAGCCCAGAGCGCCGCCATCCGTAAACCTGGTCGAAGCATTATGGTACAGCGCAGCTGCATCTGTCAGCTGCATAAACTTTTTAGCTGTGTCCCCATTTTCGGTAATAATCGCCTCTGAATGCTTAGTGCCGTATTGATCAATATGGTCAATGGCCTGTTCAAGGCTATTAACGGTTTTCACAGCTATATCCATGCTTAAATATTCATTGGCCCAGTCGCTCTTGCCTGCAGGCACAACATCAGGCAAGACTTTTGCCGCAGCTTCATCTCCATGCACAGTAATGCCATGTTCCTTTAGAGCTTTTGCAAGCAATTCTTTATGCTGATTCAGCCATGCTTTATGGACAATCAGTGTTTCTGCCGCATTACAGACTGCGGGACGGTCGGTTTTGGCATTAATCAGGATATTGATCGCTTTATCCGGATCTGCATCCTTATCTACATAGATATGGCAGTTTCCGACTCCTGTCTCAAGAACAGGCACCGTCGCATTCTCGACCACTGCTTTAATGAGGGATGCGCCGCCTCTCGGAATTAACACATCAATATGCTCCTTCATGGTGAACAGCTGCTTTGTCGCTTCCCTGTCCGATGAGGCAATGAATTGGACAGCTTCTTTAGGTATCTTCGTGTTTTCCAGAGCCTCATGAATAATCTCTACTATAGCCTGATTCGAATTCAGTGCTGATGATCCGCCTTTTAAAACAATAGCATTTCCTGATTTTAATGCAAGACCCGCCGCATCGGCTGTAACATTAGGTCTTGCTTCATAAATCATTCCGATGACACCAAGCGGAACACGGACCTCTTCCACCTTCAGCCCATTATCCAAGGTCCAGCCTGACATAACATCTCCAATCGGATCGGGAAGTTCAGCTACCTGGCGAAGGCCGTCTGCAAATTCATAAACCCGCTCCTTCGATAATGACAGCCGATCCATATACGCCTCTTCGAACCCTTTCTCCCTACCGCTTTTAAGATCGGCCATATTAGCTGCAAGAATCGATTCATATCCAGTCTCCAACGCATCTGCAACTGTATGGAGTGCTTCGTTCTTTTCTTCAGTTTTTAAAATACTTAAGGTTTTGGCAGCCTTCTTTGCCTTTATTGCCTGTTCTTCTACATTATTTAATACTGCTGATGCAGTAGTCATTGAATCCCTCCTAAAAAAGTTCAAACCAATGCCGGCAGCTTAAAGTCGCGGGAGCATACAAACGTTTCCTGCGCTATGGCCGGCTCAAGCTCTTCATTTCCTGTATTGCCGGTTAACTGTTCGTTTGAATAATTAATGCGGCCGAGGCCAATTTCCTGTCCTTCTTCATCCAGGATGCGGACAACTGCTCCATCCTTAAATCGCCCTTTGACTTCCTGAATATCAGAGCAGAACAAGTTTTCCTGATGATCCACAATCGCTTCTATCCCATGGGAATTGATGGTCACCTTTCCTTCAGGACCCGAGTGGAATGCTATCCACTGCTTTTCATTATCCAGATTGAATGCATCCGGCTCTGGCGTGAAGTAAGTGCCTCTTGCTCTGTTTTCCACAGCTTCCATTAAAATGTTTTCCGTTCCTGCTTTTCCTAAAAAGGAGTCAATTCCTGCAGCCATCGCAATTTTCACTGCCTGGATTTTTGACTTCATGCCGCCTGTTCCTACAGCACTGCCAGATCCTCCTGCAGCAGCTTCAATTTCAGGTGTTATGCAGTGAACCCTCTCGAGAAGACTTGCATGAGGATTATCATTTGGGTTGCTGTCATAGAGGCCGTCTATGTCTGATAAAATAATCAGTAAATCCGCATCAATCAGACCAGCCACTTTTGCAGCCAGAGTATCATTGTCCCCGAAGCGCAAACGATCGACTGTAACCGTATCATTTTCATTAATGATCGGGATGATGCCTCGCTCCAGCAGCACATTCATGGTGTTATGCATATTTCCATAACGCTTTTCATCAGAGAAATCGCTTCTGGTAATCAAGATTTGTGAAGCTACATAGCCATGAGATAAAAAGAGTTCTGAGTAAGATTCCATTAATAGCCCCTGGCCAATCGAAGCTGCAGCCTGTTTTTCCGGAAGAGAAGATGGTCTGTTAAGGCAGCCAAGCTTCCTATATCCTGCTGCTACAGCACCTGATGACACAACGGCTGTTTCATAGCCGGCATCCTTCAGCTCGACAATTTGCTCAGCAAACTTTTCAAGCTTTCTGCGGCTAATCTCCCCGTGCATGCTTGTTAATGAGCTGCTCCCAATCTTAATAACAACTCTTTTTATCTGCTTTTCGTTAATCAACATCCAATACCTCCTGTAAACTTGTAAATCCTTTTCCCTTAGGAAGTGACAAGGGCGTCTTCCAGCTCTTTGCTGATTTCCTTCGAACGTTTGGCGGCATGCTCAACTGCCTGTGTGATGGCTTCGCCTCCGTTGTATCTCCTTAAGGCTTCGAGTCCTGAGGCGGTCGTGCCATTTGGAGAGGTCACTTTCTCTCTTAGAGAAGTTGGCGCTTCTTCTTTTTCAAGCACCATCTTCGCTGCTCCAAAAATCGTCTGGGCAACAATTTTGCGGACAGTCTTTTCATCCATTCCATTTTGTACCCCTACCTGCTCCATGTTTTCCATCAGATAATAGAAGTAAGCAGGCCCGCTTCCGGCTAATCCCGTAAAAACATCCATTTGGTCTTCATCGATGATATAAACTTCCCCCATGCATTCCAGCAATTCCTTAACCATTTCCACATTGGCCATGCTCGTATTCTTTCCTGCGACAACAGCAGTAGCAGATTCCTGAATCATGCTTGAAGTATTCGGCATCACACGCACTACCTGCTGTCCGGGATTTAAATGCTCTTCCATGAACTCTGTTGTTATGCCTGCCAAAACAGAAAGAATCACCTGACCGGGATATAATTTGTCTTTAATCGAAAGAAGGGCTTCTTCTGCCCCTTTTGGCTTCATAGCTAAAATAAATAAATCAATTTCCTCAAAGGGGATTTCGTTTTGCGGCATGGCACTTACACCATACAAGTCTTGAATCTCTTCCAATCTGTCTGCATTGCTTCTGTTCGTTACAAAAACCCGATCAGGTGACATTTTTTCAGCTGTAATGACTCCTGAAATCATTGATTCCGCCATTGACCCTGCTCCTAAAAATGCGATTGTTTTATTGGCTAACATGGACATCCTCCTTTAAATGAAAAACTGTTCGTATAACCGTTCGTATTTTATCAACGGTATCTATCGTAACATGCTCAAATACAGATTCAAGGGTATTAGGGAAAGACGGGAGGATATAGGCGAGATAGTGAATGAAAACGCTAACATATACAGTCTGAGCTCCGCTGATGCTCTCTCAGCGTGAATAATCCTCTCTCAGCCCGATATTTGCAATAATATAATTTCCAATTTTTTCGCTGGTACAGGAATTAGCCCCGCCAGCCGGCTGAACTAAAGTTGACGGGGCTTGTTAAACAGCAGTTCAGACACCTGCTGGCGTCAGGCCACCTGTATTTATTGTCAGCCCATATCGTGGAAGCGAACCGGTTCCTGCTCTTTCCTGTCTGCGGAGATGTCAGTTTGTCGTATACCCCTCCCTATCCCCTATCATCCGTAATCACAATAAATAACCCTTACCCCATTTAGGGAAGGGCCTTAATTAAGAATACCTTGTTTGTATTAATATCTTGTTTGAATTTGTATTCTACAATTTATTCCTGTACTTTTCGATACTTATCATCTGTTGTTAACTTACCACCGTTTTTATAATTACTTCAGCTAGTTAAACGATTTGTGCACAAATAACAAAACCGGATAGTGTGAACTGTTGAGCACCTTGACCTTCTGCTCGAAAAATCCATTGATTAGGGGGAGTGCCAACCGGCTGCATTTGAGTTATTCTAACTTGATTACCTCCAGCTATAGAAAATCCAGCAGATATCGCAATATTATTTAGTGGACAAGTAATAGTAAGGGTCGCGACTCCAGCTGTTGAAGTGATAGATTGTGTCACTATTTGAAAGCCAGTTAATCCGGGTCCTGGAGGTCCTGGTGGTCCCTGTATCCCCTGTGGTCCTTCTGGCCCTTCTGGTCCCTGTATCCCCTGTGGTCCTTCTGGCCCTTCTGGACCTTGTATCCCCTGTGGTCCTTCTGGTCCTTCTGGTCCTTGTACCCCCTGTGGTCCTTCTGGTCCTTCTGGACCTTGTATCCCCTGTGGTCCTTCTGGTCCTGGCGGTCCCTGCGGTCCAGGTGGACAATCACATGTTTGGCTAGGCGGTTTTAGAATACAGCATCCCGTTGAAATAGAATTTGGCCAAGAAGGAGGGACGATATAATGTTTCATCTTATCATCCTTTCTAAATTGTTTATAAATGATATTCAAAAATATTTAAATTGCTTGTACAGTTTGATGAAATAGAAATAAATTTCTAAAGAGGGAACCCATGTCTCCTTATTTGCACAGAAACGAGCACATGGTTGGGGAATTGGGGATATGAACCAGAAACAATACTCAGGATAAATCCTCATAAATGATATGAGTTGCTTTCCTTCCAGGATGATTCCAGGTCAATCAGATATTGACAATGAATATCCGCTCACATGTAACGAATACTAGAGCTATGATTGGTGGGCAAATTTGTTTGAAAGTATATTTTAAACAAAAAAAAGACCCTTTCCACAGAAGTGAAAAGAGTCTTTGAAACGCTGATAATTAACGCTTTGAGAACTGAGGAGCACGACGAGCACCTTTAAGACCGTATTTCTTACGCTCTTTCATACGTGCGTCACGAGTTAATAGTCCTGCGCGCTTTAATGTTGGACGGAATTCAGGATCAGCTTGAAGCAATGCACGAGCGATGCCGTGGCGGATTGCGCCAGCTTGACCAGTGTATCCACCGCCGTTTACATTTACAAGAATGTCGTAGCTGTTAACTGTTTCAGTAGCTACAAGCGGCTGTTTTACAACTTCACGTAAAGCTGCAAAAGGAATGTAATCTGTGATTTCACGACCATTGATGATGATTTTACCGTCGCCTGGAACTAAACGAACACGTGCAACGGAGCTCTTACGACGACCAGTACCAATATATTGAACCTGTGCCAAGTTAATAACCTCCCTAAAAATTATCCACGAAGTTCGTAAACTTCAGGTTGTTGTGCTTGGTGCTTATGTTCGCTACCAGCATATACGTGTAATTTCTTGAACATTTGACGGCCAAGAGAGTTCTTTGGAAGCATGCCTTTGATAGCAAGCTCAAGCATTCTCTCAGGGTAGTTTGTACGCATTTCAAGAGCAGTTCTTGATTTTAGACCGCCTGGGTGCATGCTGTGACGGTAGTAGATCTTGTCAGTAAGCTTTTTCCCAGTAAGTTCGATTTTTGAAGCGTTGATAAGAATTACATGATCACCAGTATCAACATGTGGTGTATAAGTTGGTTTATGTTTACCACGTAGGATTGACGCTACTTCACTAGCAAGACGACCAAGAGTTTTGCCTTCAGCATCAATCACGTACCATTTACGTTCGATATTGTTTGAATTCGCCATAAACGTTGTACGCATCAGTTTCCCTCCTAATAGTTCCATTCATAATCATTTTTGGTTTATCTATTCGACACAATAAGTTCCGGGGCTTATCGTGGTTTTAATAATAATACCATATGCTATAATATAACTTTGACAGTCTAATGTCAAGCGAATGTTACACCTGGTTTAGTTGTTTTAAAATCTTTTTTCAAACGAGTTTGGCTTTACAACGCGCCCCCGCGGTTCCTCAAATGTTTTTTCCAAAATTTTAATAAAAAACTTTCCACAAATATAAACCTTGGGGAGGTGCTGTTTTTCCTGCAGCTGACCTGTTTTTTTCCTTTAGGGCTGCTGGCATGGATCCGGGGTCTCTTTCCCCTGAGCCGACTTCCAGAAGGGTGCCGGTCAGAATCCGGACCATATTATATAAGAATCCAGTGCCTCTAAATCGGAAGATGAGCATATCCCCTTCTTCACGCACATCTATCTCCTGAAGTTCCCTGACTTTATCTGCCACTTCCGTCTTAGCGGAGCAGAAGCTTGTAAAATCATGTGTCCCTATTAAATCCGCCGCTGCCTGTCTGATAGCATCCATATTTAAGGCATAGGGGTATTGATAGGCATAATGGCGTTTAAACGGATCTCTCCTGGTTGATCGGTGCACGAAGTACCGATACTCCTTCCCATTTGCATCAAACCGGGCATGGAAGTCGTTAGGCACTGTCTCCGTCCCGATGATGGCCACATCATCCGGCAGCAGGGAATTAAGGGCAATATCCCATTTTTCAATCGGAATGTTCAAAGGGGAATCGAAGTGAATCACCTGCCCCCTTGCATGGACACCTGCATCGGTTCTTCCTGAAGCAGTCACCCTAATGTCTTTTCCTTTATGAAGCTTCTTTAAGGTCCGTTCCAGCTCTCCCTGCACAGTCCGCTTCCCAGGCTGCACCTGGTAGCCTGCAAAAAGGGTTCCGTCATATGTCACAATACATTTAAATCTTTGCATAAGGCCACCCCGTTTATGATCTCAGCAGGATTAACACCAGGGTGAGAGCTGCAAGCATGGCGAGCATCGATGTATCCTTCAGACCCCAGTTAAGCTGCCTGTATTTCGTTCTGCCTTCCCCGCCTCTATAGCCCCGTGATTCCATCGCCACAGCAAGCTCTTCTGCCCGTTTGAACGAACTGACAAACAAAGGAATTAAAAGAGGAATAATGGCTTTAACACGGTCTTTAATCGGACCGCTTGTAAAATCGGCCCCTCTGGCTGTCTGGGCCTTCATAATTTTATCGGTTTCCTGCATGAGTGTCGGAATGAAGCGGAGAGAAATCGACATCATCAAAGCCAGTTCATGCACCGGAAACTTGAATTTATTTAATGGATTGAGCAGACTTTCCAGACCATCCGTAATTTCAATAGGAGTCGTGGTCAAAGTCAGAATAGAAGTCATCAGAATGAGCAGAAAAAAACGCAGAGAGATGAAAATCCCCTGTCTCAGACCTTCTTCATAGATCGTAATCCATCCAAACCGGAAGAGAACATCCCCCTCTTTTGTCAAAAACAAATGAAGAAATAAAGTAAAAATAACAAGCAGCAGGACCGGCTTTAATCCTGTATAGATAAACCGGATCGGCACTTTCGATAAAGCAATCATAAAAAAGGTATAAATCGTCAGCAATCCATATGTCAGCAAATTATTTGCCAGAAAGACAATGCACACGAATAAGAAAATAAGGACAAGCTTTGAACGAGGGTCCATCCTATGGATGACAGACTCAGCCGGAACATAGCGCCCAAAAATCATTTTGTCCATCATGTAGCTGTCCCCCTCTTCATCACAGCAGCAATCTCATCCGTCAGCTCATCCATAGTCAGGCACGTCTTAGAAAGACGGATGTTAAGCGATTTTTCCATTTTCAGCTGAAAGCGGACAACCTCCGGAACATCGAGTCCAAGCTTAAGCAAGCCTTCCGGAGAAGAAAAAATTTCTTTGGGTGTCCCTTTTTTGTACACTTCACCGTTATGCATGATGACAATCTGATCAGCATAGCGAGAAGCATCCTCCATGCTATGTGTCACAAGTACTGTCGAAAGTCCCCTTGTCTCATGCAGGCTGTAGAACATATCCATGATTTCCTTCCGGCCACGTGGATCAAGTCCCGCAGTAGGCTCGTCCAGGACAATGACATCAGGCTCCATTGCCAGCACTCCTGCTATGGCTACACGTCGCATTTGACCGCCTGACAGGTCAAATGGGGACTTGCTTAAAATTTCTTCCGGCAGGCCCACCTGGGCTAGAGCTGCTCTGGCTCTTTTTTTGGCTTCCTCTTCTGACACTCCAAAGTTGATCGGTCCAAAGCAAATATCTTTCTCAACTGTTTCCTCAAACAGCTGATGTTCAGGAAATTGAAATACGATGCCGACCCTTTGGCGGATTTCCTTCAGGTTCTTTTGTTTCTTTTCCGGTGTGATCGACCGCTCCCCGATCACTACCTGGCCATCTGTCGGCTTAAGCAGGGCATTTAAATGCTGAAGGACGGTCGATTTGCCTGAACCGGTATGACCAATGATCGCGAGAAATGTGCCTGATGGAATATCGATGGAGACATCCTTTATGGCGAGACGTTCAAATGGCGTATTAACCTGATAACGGTATTCTACATTTTGGAGTGAGATGTCCACAATTCTTCCACCAACTCTTCTTCAGATAAATAATGCCTGGATAACGGCAGCCCTTTTTCTCTTAATTCCTTGCTCAGCTTCACAGGGAAAGGAATATCCAGGCCCAGCTTTACAAGCTCCTCATCCATTTGAAAAATTTCCTCTGGCGTGCCTTCCCGATATAACTTGCCTTTATTCATGACTATGATGCGATCAGCCTTTGCCGCCTCCTCCAGATCATGAGTGATGGAGATGACCGTCATATGATAATCCCGCTTGAGCTCTCTGACGGTCTCCAACACCTCTTCACGCCCTCTTGGGTCCAGCATAGAGGTTGACTCGTCGAGAATAATAATATCCGGCCTTAAGGCGATAACGCCGGCTATGGCTACCCTTTGCTTCTGGCCGCCGGAAAGATGGTGCGGCTCTTGATTAAGAAATGATGTCATTTTGACCTTTTCCAATGATTGGGCAACACGCTGAACCATGTCATGTCTTTCAATTCCATGGTTTTCTAAACCAAAAGCCACATCATCCCTTACAGTCGTTCCAACAAACTGGTTATCCGGATTTTGAAAAACCATACCAATCTTCTTTCTCGTTTCCCAAACCGTATCTTCGCTCAATGAAATGCCGCCTACTCTAATGCTGCCTTGCAGAGGAAAGTGCAGGCCATTAAGCAATTTAGCAAGTGTTGATTTTCCGGAACCATTATGCCCAACTATTGCAAGCCATTCCCCTTTAAAGATATTAAAAGAGATATTGTCCAGCGCATATGAAGCTTCTGCATCATATTTAAACGAAACATTTTTCAATTCTACCAGCGGCTCGTTCAAGTGAAGTCCTCCTCTCAGCTCTGCTTCTCTATTTCAGCTCTGCTCTTATAATGAAAAAACCCGCCATTTTTGGCGAGCTTTAAATAGTTCGATAATAGGTTATGTTACCGGATAGCAAGCGTTGAATGATACCATTCTCCCACACTTGTAATAATACACAAGAAAATCTGGATTTCTGCTATCTAAGCTTATTGGATGCCTATTATGCCTCCCTATTAAAAGCTCATACTGACGCAGTATGGTCGTTGGTTCTTGCTATTGTATAAATATGTTCAGAGACCCCGGTTTTCTTCTGGTTATGAACATACTAAATTTAAAAAAGCCTGCACCTCTTTCCGTCAGGCAGGAAACTGCCGGGCGCATTTCTTATTTCCGGAAGAGGTGCATGAGCTAGACGAGTCATATACCAGGCAATGGGGAATCTATTGCTCATCCATTCCTGTTTACTTGCTGTACATGCTCATCGTAACGCTCGTTATTGGCCTGATTTCGGCGCTCCATACAAATTAAGGAAACAGCCGCTTTTATAGAAAAAGGGCAAAGAACAAGTTCATTGAAACCGTCCCGCGCCCTTTCCTAAAAAAATTATACTAACTCGATGATTACCATTGGCGCACCGTCTCCACGACGAGGTCCAAGTTTCATAATACGAGTGTATCCGCCTTGACGCTCTTCATAACGAGTTGCGATGTCGCTGAATAATTTTTGAACAGCATCCTGGTCAGTTTCAGCGTTAGCTACCTCGTTGCGAACAAATGCAGCTGCTTGACGGCGTGCATGCAAGTCGCCGCGCTTTCCAAGAGTGATCATTTTCTCAACAACTGAACGAAGTTCTTTCGCACGAGCTTCAGTTGTTTCGATGCGCTCATTGATGATTAGATCTGTTGCTAAGTCACGCAGCATAGCTTTACGTTGTGAGCTAGTGCGTCCTAACTTTCTGTATCCCATGAAAGTTTCCCTCCTTTGTTGAAGTCATTCGATCTGCTGAAAGCAAACATATAGATTATCAATTAATTAATCAATCGTCTTTGCGTAAGCCCAGTCCAAGATCTTCTAATTTATGTTTTACTTCCTCAAGTGACTTTCTGCCAAGGTTGCGGACCTTCATCATATCCTCTTCAGTCTTATTAGCTAATTCCTGAACAGTATTGATGCCAGCGCGCTTTAAGCAGTTGTAAGAACGTACAGACAAGTCAAGTTCTTCAATTGTCATCTCAAGTACTTTCTCTTTTTGGTCTTCTTCTTTTTCAACCATGATTTCTGCATTTTGAGCTTCATCCGTTAAACCGACAAAGATATTCAAATGCTCAGTTAAGATCTTCGCTCCAAGTGCAACCGCATCTTGAGGACCTGTACTGCCGTCAGTCCAAACATCGAATGTTAACTTATCATAGTTAGTCATTTGACCCACACGTGTATTCTCTACCTGGTAGGAAATACGGGCTACTGGAGTGTAGATAGAATCGATCGGAATCACACCAATTGGCTGATCTTCTCTCTTGTTTTGGTCAGCTGGTGTATAGCCTCGTCCGCGTTTTGCAGTTAAACGCATGCGCAGATGGGCATTCGAACCAAGAGTAGCAATATGAAGATCCGGATTTAGGATTTCAACATCGCTGTCATGTGTTACGTCAGCTGCCTTCACTACACCTTCACCCTGAACATCGATTTCCAATGTTTTTTCTTCATCAGAGTAGATTTTAAGTGCTAGTTTTTTAATGTTTAAAATGATAGATGTTACATCTTCTA
The DNA here is from genome assembly GCF_009849585.1 of Bacillus sp. ZZV12-4809. Lineage (GTDB taxonomy): Bacteria > Bacillota > Bacilli > Bacillales > Cytobacillaceae > Cytobacillus. The sequence continues at coordinate 49,256 of NZ_VCRN01000027.1, read as the reverse complement.
CGACGCCTTCAATTGTTGAGAACTCATGAAGTACCCCATCAATTTGGATCGATGTGACAGCGGCACCTGGGAGTGAGGATAAAAGGATACGACGTAAGGAGTTACCCAAAGTTGTACCATATCCACGCTCAAGTGGCTCGACGACGAACTTGCCGTACTTGGCATCATCGCTGATCTCAACCGTTTCGATTTTTGGTTTTTCTATTTCGATCATCAAAATATACCCTCCTTCAAAACGTCGAAACCCCGGCTAGCAATCTCTAACCGAAATTCCCCCATGTATACGTTCCCGTTTTGTGCACAACAACTGGAATAATTGTTCTGTATAACTAAAAATTAGTATCATACCCCATTATAGACAAGGATACAAATTCTATACAGAAAAATTATACACGGCGGCGTTTTGGTGGACGACATCCGTTATGAGGAACTGGAGTTACGTCTCTGATAGCAGTAACTTCTAGACCAGCAGCTTGAAGAGCACGGATAGCAGCTTCACGTCCTGCACCAGGTCCTTTAACAGTTACTTCAAGGGATTTCATACCGTGTTCCTGGGAAGTTTTAGCTGCAGTTTCAGCTGCCATTTGTGCTGCGAATGGAGTAGATTTACGAGAACCTCTAAATCCAAGAGCTCCAGCACTTGACCATGAAATAGCATTTCCATGAACATCAGTGATAGTTACGATTGTGTTGTTGAAAGTAGAACGGATATGTGCAATACCCTGTTCAATATTCTTTTTCACACGACGCTTACGTGTATTAGTTTTACGAGCCATTTAAAGTTACCTCCTTTACCGATTATTTCTTCTTGTTCGCTACAGTCTTACGAGGACCTTTGCGTGTACGAGCGTTGTTTTTTGTGTTTTGTCCGCGAACCGGTAAACCACGGCGATGACGTAGACCGCGATAGCTTCCGATCTCCATTAGACGTTTGATGTTTAGAGAAACCTCACGGCGAAGGTCACCTTCAACTTTCAATTTGTCGATGATGTCACGGATTTTGTTAAGTTCGTCTTCTGTAAGATCACGAACACGAGTGTCTTCAGAAACACCAGCTTCAGCCAAAACTTTCTGAGCTGTAGATTTACCAATACCAAAGATATAAGTTAATGAGATTACTACACGTTTTTCACGTGGAACATCTACACCAGCAATACGTGCCATTGTATAAGCGCACCTCCTTCAAATTAACCTTGTTTTTGTTTATGTTTAGGGTTTTCACAGATAACCATTACTTTTCCACGTCTGCGGATAACTTTACACTTTTCGCAGATTGGTTTAACTGATGGTCTTACTTTCATTATCCTAACCTCCTTAATAGTACGGAGTGCAATGATTATTTAAAACGATATGTGATTCTACCGCGTGTTAAATCATATGGAGACAGCTCAACTGTTACTTTATCTCCAGGTAAAATACGGATGAAGTGCATGCGGATCTTACCGGATACATGAGCTAGCACTGTATGACCATTTTCTAATTCTACCTTAAACATTGCATTTGGCAAAGTATCAACAACTGTGCCTTCTATTTCGATTACATCGTCTTTCGCCATTGAACTTTATTCTCCCTTCTTCATGTCATATACGAATTCATTTACATACTTTGCAAGCGCAAAGCGCAACTTTCCGTTTGTTACACGGCCGGTCTCCTCGAGACTGGTCTGAACTTCTGGAGAGATATAATTAAACAATTGCAGATGCTGAACGTTCTTTTTCTTCGGGCGGTCGAATTTCTTCTTGCCGCCGTCAGCAAGTATAACATATCTTTCATCCAACAACCTTATAATTATAGCATATTGACCAGCATCTCGCCCACTTTTGATCAAAACAATTTGACCAGGCTGCGGATTCGTATCAGAACCAACCAATGGAATCACCTGCACCTTAGGCTTTTGTCAGTATTTCATAACCGGATTCAGTGATCGCTATAGTATGCTCAAAATGCGCACACCTTTTACCGTCAACTGTGACAACTGTCCAGTTATCGGCTAAGGTTTTAACATAACGACTTCCTGCATTCACCATAGGTTCAATTGCAAGTACCATTCCCGGCTTTAAGCGCGGCCCTCTGTTAGGCGGTCCATAATGAGGAATTTGAGGATCCTCATGTAAGTCTTGCCCTACTCCGTGGCCGACATACTCGCGTACAATGGAAAAGCCATTAGATTCCGCATACGTTTGGATAGCATGGGAGATGTTCGACAAGCGCTCACCCGGTTTAGCTTCTTCAAGGCCCTTATATAATGATTCTTCTGTCACATCCATCAGACGCTCGGCTTCCTCATCAATTTGGCCAACAGCATATGTCCAGGCTGAGTCACCATGATAACCGTTATATTTAGCACCGATATCAATGCTGATTATATCACCGTCATTTAAAACTCGATCACCAGGAATGCCATGAACAAGTTCATCGTTAACTGAAGCACAGATGCTGCCGCGGAAACCATTATACCCTTTGAACGATGGGATTGCATCGTATTTACGGATAAACCGGTCAGCAATATCATCCAGTTCGCGGGTTGTGATTCCGGGTGCAATATGTTTTTTCAGTTCCTGATGTGTAAGTGCTACGATTCTGCCGGCCTCACGCATTATTTCAAGCTCACGCGGGGTTTTGCAAATGATCATTGTAAACCCCCGAGCAATGCATCAAGATCAGAAAATACTTTATTAATATCCTGCTGACCGTCAATATTGCGCAGATAACCTTTCGTTTCGTAGAAATCAAGCAACGGTTTTGTTTGTTTAATATTAACGTCAAGTCGATTCTGGACAGTCGCTTCATTATCATCAGCACGCTGATAAAGCTCACCGCCGCAGCGATCGCACACTCCGTCTTTCGCTGGCGGATTGAATACTAGATGATAAGTAGCTCCGCAGTCTTTACAGATGCGGCGTCCTGTAAGACGCTCCATTAGGATACTCTGATCGACATCAATATTAATAACATAATCAATTTTCTTGTCTAAATCAGAAAGGATGTTTTCAAGGGCATCTGCTTGGGCAACCGTTCTTGGGAAGCCATCCAGCAAAAAGCCTTTTTCGCAATCATCCTTGCTTAATCGTTCACGCACAATGCCGATTGTTACCTCATCAGGAACAAGCTCGCCTTTATCCATGAATGATTTTGCTTTAAGGCCTAGGTCCGTTTCGTCTTTAATAGCCGCACGGAACATATCTCCGGTAGAGATATGAGGGATGCCGTATTTTTGGACGATCTTCTCGGCTTGTGTACCTTTACCGGCACCAGGGAGCCCCATTAAAACTAAATTCACGTCAATTTCCCCCTAGTCTCTAAATGGTATAAGGGAACATGCGTCCCCTACAACCAAATTATTTAATGAAACCTTTATAATGACGCTTAACCAGCTGTGCTTCAAGCTGCTTCATCGTTTCCAGTGCAACACCGACTACGATCAGCAGGCTTGTGCCTCCAATTTGCGCAGATTCAGGCAATCCAGCGATATTGATGAAGAAAACCGGCAGGATTGAAATCACTGTCAAGAAGAGAGCTCCAACCAAGGTTAAACGGTATAAGACGCGAGTCAGATATTCCTGCGTGTTATTTCCTGGACGGATGCCCGGGATATAACCGCCCTGCTTCTTCAGGTTTTCCGCAACTTGTTCGGGGTTCACCTGAATGAAAGCATAGAAATAAGTAAAAGCAATGATTAATGCACTATAGATGACCATTCCGATTGGAGACGTATAGTCAAATATTCTTTGAATCCATAGCGTCACATCATTCTGCTCAAAGAAACCGGCAATGGTTCTTGGCGTAATGATGAATGAAATCGCAAAGATTACTGGAATTACACCAGCTGCATTAACTTTTAACGGAAGATGAGTTGATTGTCCGCCAGCAGAATTATTTCCTGCTGTTACACGCTTAGCATATTGAATAGGAATTTTTCTTAATGCCTGTTGGATGAAGATCGTTCCTACAACAATAGCAATGACTGCAATTAATATAAGCACGACTGTCACGATGCGAAGGAATAGCTGCTCTCCAGCATTTTCAAACTGCTGAGCGTAAATCTGGTTAACCGTTGAAGGAATCCCAGCTACGATACCAGCAAAGATAAGGATGGAAATACCATTGCCAACACCTTTTGACGTAATCTGCTCACCAAGCCACATTAGAAATGCAGTTCCGGCAGTCAATACTACGGCAATCAATAGATAAGACGTGATTCCCGGATTCTCAATCAGCATTCCGCCTGCTAGGTTATTAAACCCATAAGACATACCGAGAGCCTGGATAAAACCAAGCACGATAGTAAAGTAACGGGTAAACTGAGCTAGCTTACGTCGTCCGACATCACCCTGCTTTGACCATTCCGTAAACTTAGGAACAACATCCATCTGCAGAAGCTGCACAATGATGGATGCCGTAATATACGGCATGATACCCATTGCAAGGATTGAGAAGTTCAGGAGCGCCCCGCCGCCGAATGTATTCAGAACACCGAATACATTTAGTTCATCCTGAGCTTTTAATAGCTCTGCATTTACGCCCGGTACAGGGATAAATGTACCGATGCGAAATACAATCAGCATTAAAAGGGTGAAAATAATCTTTCGTCTTATATCACCCACACGCATAAAATTGGAGATTGTCTGAAACATTAAATCACCTCAGTTTGACCGCCGGCAGCTTCAATAGCTTCCTTTGCAGCAGAGGAGAATTTATGAGCTTTTACTGTAAGCTTTTTCTCAACTTTGCCTTTTGCAAGAATCTTGATTCCTGCTTTTTCGTTGCTTACTACACCAGTTTCGATAAGAAGCTCAGGAGTTACTTCAGCTCCATCTTCGAAACGGTTTAAAGCATCAAGGTTCACAATCGCGTACTCTTTACGGTTGATGTTAGTGAAACCGCGTTTAGGCAAGCGTTGGAATAAAGGTGTTTGACCACCCTCGAATCCAGGACGGACACCGCCGCCAGAACGAGCGTTTTGACCTTTATGACCCTTACCAGCAGTTTTACCATTACCGGAACCGATACCACGGCCTTTGCGTTTGCGTTCCCCACGAGAACCTTCTGCAGGCTTTAATTCATGAAGTTTCATGTTGGCACCTCCTTATTTGTAGAAGAATAGATTTATTTTTCTTTTACCACAACAAGGTGAGCAACTTTGTTGATCATTCCGCGGATAGCAGGATTATCTTGATGCTCAACTGTTTGGTGCATTTTGCGTAAGCCAAGAGCCTTAACTGTTTCGCGCTGGTCTTGCGGGCGACCAATCACGCTGCGAGTGAGGGTTACTTCTAGTTTATTCGCCATTTGATATCCCTCCTTATCCTAACAGTTCTTCTACTGATTTACCACGTAATTTCGCTACGTCCTCAGCACGTTTTAATTGAGTTAAACCGTTCAAAGTGGCGCGAACCATGTTGATTGGTGTGTTAGTACCTAAAGATTTAGATAGGATATCACCAACACCAGCTAATTCTAGAACCGCACGAACTGGACCTCCGGCGATTACTCCAGTACCTTCAGAAGCAGGCTTAAGTAGGATTTCTCCAGCACCGAAGTGACCGATTACCTGGTGAGGAATTGTAGTTCCAACCATAGGTACTTCGACTAAGTTTTTCTTAGCATCTTCAATAGCTTTGCGGATCGCTTCAGGAACTTCCTGTGCTTTACCTGTACCAAAGCCAACGTGACCGTTTTTGTCACCTACTACTACAAGAGCAGAGAAACGAAAACGACGTCCACCTTTAACAACCTTTGCTACACGATTAACCGTAACTACGCGCTCTTCAAGTTCAAGTTTGTTTGGATCAATACGACGCATCTTTTTGTGTCCCTCCTTTGTCTATTAAAATTCTAAACCATTTTCACGTGCTGCATCAGCTAATGCCTGAACACGTCCATGATATAGATAGCCACCACGATCGAAAACGACAGCTTTTACGCCTTTTTCGATTGCGCGCTTTGCAACTAATTCTCCGACCTTAACTGCTGCATCAACGTTGCTTGTTGCATCAAGGTTCACTTCTTTATCTTGTGTAGAAGCACTTGCTACAGTAACTCCGTTTACATCATCAATAAGTTGAGCATAAATGTGCTTGTTTGAACGATACACATTTAAACGAGGACGAGCCGCAGTTCCAGAAAGTTTCGCACGCACACGAGCATGTCTTTTCTTACGAACCGCATTTTTATCAGCCTTCGTAATCATTTCGGTCACTCCTTTCGTTTACCTAAGCGGCATTACTTACCAGTTTTACCTTCTTTACGACGAACATATTCGCCTTCATAGCGGATACCTTTACCTTTGTAAGGCTCTGGAGGACGAACATCACGGATGTTGGCAGCCAATGCGCCAACGCGCTCTTTGTTAGTACCTTTAACAATGATCTTTGTGTTAGAAGGAACTTCAACTTCAATACCTTCTTCAGGTTCGATTTCAACAGGATGAGAGTAACCAACGTTTAAAACAAGCTTTTTGCCTTGTTTTTGAGCACGGTAACCGACACCGATAAGCTCTAGACCTCTTTCAAATCCTTTTGACACACCTTCAACCATGTTAGCTAGAAGTGCGCGAGTAGTTCCGTGCAATGCGCGGTGTTCTTTCGCATCAGATGGACGGGAAACGTTGATTACGTTGTCTTCCACCTTGATTTCGATATCCTGGTTGAATGAACGGGAAAGTTCACCTTTAGGACCCTTCACAGTAACAGTGTTATTGTCGTTAGTAACAGTAACACCAGTTGGAATTTCAATTGGTTTTTTACCTATACGAGACATTTAATTGCACCTCCATTCATGAAAAACTCTATTACCAAACGTATGCTAATACTTCTCCGCCGACTTGTTTAGCGCGGGCTTCTTTATCAGTGATAACGCCTTGAGAAGTAGAAACTAGTGCGATTCCAAGACCGTTAAGTACACGAGGTACTTCATCAGCCTTTGCGTATACACGAAGACCAGGCTTACTGATACGCTTTAGACCAGTGATAACGCGTTCGTTGTTTGCACCGTATTTTAGGAAAATGCGGATGATGCCTTGCTTGTTATCCTCGATAAGCTCAACATCACGTACAAAACCTTCACGCTTTAAGATCTCAGCAATTTCTTTCTTGATGTTAGAAGCAGGAACTTCTAATTTTTCGTGACGAACCATGTTCGCATTACGGATGCGAGTAAGCAAGTCTGCAATTGGATCTGTCATGACCATTGTTTTTACCTCCTTCCCATGCTTGGGTTTTACCAGCTAGCTTTTTTCACGCCAGGAATTTGTCCTTTATATGCTAATTCACGGAAACAAATACGACAAAGCTTAAATTTACGGTATACAGAATGTGGACGTCCGCAGCGTTCGCAGCGAGTGTACTCCTGTACCTTGTGTTTAGGCGTGCGTTTTTGCTTCGCAATCATTGACTTTTTAGCCACGTTTTCGCCTCCCTCTATTTAGCGATTACTTTTGGAATGGCATTCCAAATTGAGTTAAAAGTTCACGAGCTTCTTCATCAGTGTTAGCTGTAGTTACGATAACGATATCCATACCACGAACTTTGCTTACTTTATCGTAATCAATCTCAGGGAAGATCAACTGTTCTTTGACACCTAGAGTATAGTTACCACGGCCGTCAAATGACTTCTTAGAGATACCGCGGAAGTCACGTACACGTGGAAGAGATACAGATACTAACTTATCAAAGAACTCATACATGCGCTCTCCACGAAGAGTAACTTTCGCACCGATTGGCATACCTTCACGAAGACGGAAGCCAGCGATTGATTTCTTAGCACGAGTGATAACCGGCTTTTGACCAGTGATCAAAGTTAATTCCTCAACAGCTTTATCTAGTGCTTTTGCGTTTTGAACAGCGTCACCAACACCCATGTTGATAACGATTTTTTCAAGCTTAGGTACTTGCATAACTGATTTATAGCTAAACTTGCTCATTAGAGCAGGAGTAATTTCTTTTGAATGCTTTTCTTTTAGGCGGTTCATTCATTGTACCTCCCTTCTTCTTTAAACTATTTATCTAGAACTTCACCGGATTTTGTTGCAACACGTACTTTTTTGCCATCAACCGTTTTATAGCCTACACGAGTTGGTTCACCAGATTTAGGATCAACAGGCATAACGTTTGATACATGAACAGGTGCCTCTTGGCTGATGATTCCGCCTTGCGGGTTCATCTGAGAAGGCTTAGAGTGTTTCTTTACAATGTTAACTCCTTCAACAAGCACTCGGCTTTGTTTAGGGAACGCTGCAAGAATAACGCCCGTTTTGCCTTTATCCTTACCAGAGATGACCATTACTTTGTCACCTTTTTTCACATGCATCTGTGCGCACCTCCTTAAAGGCAATTTAATTTGATATTTATAGTACTTCTGGAGCTAAAGATACAATTTTCATGAAGTTGTTTTCACGTAGTTCACGGGCAACCGGTCCGAAGATACGAGTTCCGCGTGGTCCTTTGTCATCACGAATAATTACACATGCGTTTTCATCGAAACGAATGTAAGTACCGTCATTACGGCGTACACCGCTCTTAGTACGAACAACTACCGCTTTAACAACATCACCTTTTTTAACAACGCCACCTGGTGTTGCTTGTTTCACTGTACAAACGATAACATCACCGATGTTAGCAGTTTTGCGGCCAGAGCCACCAAGAACTTTGATTGTAAGTACCTCACGAGCACCAGAGTTGTCAGCAACTTTTAAACGTGATTCTTGTTGAATCATGTGTGTAACCTCCCTTCGGGATAAATCTCCCAACCGAACAATTAGATAATAACTGCTTTTTCAACTACTTCTACAAGACGGAAGCGTTTAGTCGCAGAAAGTGGACGAGTTTCCATAATACGAACGATATCGCCAGTTTTTGCTTGATTTTGCTCATCATGAGCCTTGAACTTTTTAGAGTACTTAACGCGTTTACCGTAAAGTGGATGCTTTTTGTAAGTTTCGACAAGAACCGTTACTGTCTTATCCATTTTGTCAGAAACGACGCGTCCAGTGTAAACTTTGCGTTGGTTGCGTTCACTCATTGTGCGAACCTCCTCTCAATATCACTTGCTAAAGCCGATTTCTCTTTCACGAATAACAGTTTTCATGCGGGCAATCGCTTTGCGTACTTCACGAATGCGAGCTGTATTTTCAAGTTGTCCAGTCGCCAATTGAAAGCGAAGGTTGAAAAGCTCTTCTTTTAATGATTTAACTTTTTGTTCAATTTCGGCAGTGGTAAGGTCACGAATTTCATTAGCTTTCATTTGATTCACCACCAATTTCTTCTCGTTTTACAAACTTGCACTTAACTGGAAGTTTGTGTGATGCAAGACGTAATGCTTCACGAGCGATCTCTTCAGATACACCAGCGATTTCGAACATTACTTTACCAGGCTTAACAACTGCTACCCATCCTTCAGGAGCACCTTTACCGGAACCCATGCGGACTTCTAGAGGCTTTGCAGTGTAAGGCTTGTGAGGGAAAATTTGAATCCAAACTTTACCGCCACGTTTCATGTAACGAGTCATTGCAATACGTGCAGATTCAATTTGACGGTTAGTGATCCAAGAAGCTTCTAGAGCTTGAAGGCCATATTCACCGAAGTTTACTTCAGTTCCGCCTTTTGATTGACCACGCATTTTTCCGCGGTGTACACGACGATATTTTACGCGCTTTGGCAATAACATATTATTTGCCTCCTTCCCCAGTTTTCTTCTTCGTAGGAAGGACCTCTCCACGATAGATCCATACTTTTACGCCCAATTTACCGTAAGTTGTATCAGCTTCAGCTGTAGCATAATCGATATCAGCACGAAGAGTATGAAGTGGAACTGTTCCTTCGCTGTATGATTCTGAACGAGCGATATCAGCACCGCCTAAACGACCAGATACCATTGTTTTGATACCTTTAGCGCCAGCGCGCATTGCACGTTGAATAGTTTGTTTTTGAGCACGACGGAATGATACGCGGTTTTCTAATTGACGAGCAATGTTTTCCGCAACCAATTTCGCATCGATATCAGCTCTTTTAATTTCAAGGATGTTGATGTGAACACGCTTGCCAGTTAATGAGTTAAGTGACTTGCGAAGTGCTTCAACCTCAGTACCACCTTTACCGATAACCATACCTGGTTTCGCAGTGTGGATAGTGATGTTCAGGCGATTAGCAGCACGTTCGATTTCTACTTTAGAAACAGAAGCATCGCTTAAGCGCTTTGTGATGTACTCACGAACCTTAAGGTCTTCGTGTAAAAGATCAGCATAGTCTTTGCCTGCGTACCATTTTGACTCCCAATCACGGATGACACCGACACGCAAACCGACTGGATTTACTTTTTGACCCACTGATTATCCCTCCTTCTTTTCTGATAAAACGATAGTAATATGGCTAGTGCGCTTGTTGATTTGGCTTGCACGGCCCATAGCGCGAGGACGGAAACGTTTTAAAGTTGGTCCTTCGTCTACGAATGCTTGAGCAACTACCAGGTTGTTAACGTCCATTTCGTAGTTGTGCTCAGCGTTAGCTAGTGCAGATTTTAAAACTTTCTCTACGATTGGAGAAGCAGCTTTAGGTGTTAGGTTTAAAATCGCTACTGCTTCGCCTACTTGCTTTCCTCGAATTAAATCTACGACTAAACGAGCTTTACGAGGAGCAATACGAACTGTTCTTGCAACAGCTTTAGCTTGCATTAGAATGCCCTCCTCTCATTAACGTCTTGTTTTCTTATCATCATTGCCATGGCCTTTGTACGCACGAGTTGGAGCAAATTCTCCAAGCTTGTGGCCTACCATGTCTTCAGTGATGTATACAGGCACATGTTTACGACCATCATAAACTGCGATTGTGTGTCCGATGAATTGTGGGAAGATCGTAGAACGGCGAGACCAAGTTTTAGTAACTTGCTTGCTATCTGTTTCATTAAGCTTTTCGATCTTTGTCATTAAATGTTCATCAACAAAAGGTCCTTTTTTTAAGCTGCGACCCATGATTGAACCTCCCTTCGTGATTGCTCTACGGTTCTTAATTGGAACCGTAGTACAATCCCGTTATTTTTTACGACGACGTACGATAAATTTATCTGATTTATTGTTCTTCTTGCGAGTCTTGTAACCAAGTGTTGGTTTGCCCCAAGGAGTCATTGGAGACTTACGTCCGATTGGCGCACGTCCTTCACCACCACCGTGAGGGTGATCGTTAGGGTTCATTACAGATCCACGTACAGTTGGGCGCTTGCCTAACCAGCGTGAACGACCTGCTTTACCAATGTTAATAAGCTCGTGCTGCTCGTTACCGACTTGACCTACAGTCGCACGGCACTCAGCAAGAATCATGCGAACTTCACCAGAGTTTAAACGAACTAATACGTACTTGCCTTCTTTACCAAGAACTTGTGCAGAAGTACCAGCAGAACGTACTAATTGTCCGCCTTTACCAGGTTTTAATTCGATGTTGTGGATTACAGTACCCACTGGAATGTTAACTAGTGGAAGTGCATTACCCACTTTGATATCTGCTTCAGGACCAGACATTACTTCCATGCCTACCTGTAAGTTCTTAGGTGCAAGGATGTAGCGCTTTTCTCCATCTACATAGTTAATTAGTGCAATATTTGCAGAGCGGTTTGGATCATATTCGATTGTGGCAACGCGTCCTGGAATGCCATCTTTTGTACGTTTAAAATCGATGATACGATATTGACGTTTATGACCGCCGCCTTGATGACGAACTGTCAACTTACCTTGGTTGTTACGGCCGCCTTTTCTCTTTAAAGGAGCAAGTAAAGACTTTTCTGGTTGGTTAGTCGTGATTTCTGCGAAATCAGAAACCGTCATGCCGCGACGACCATTAGAGGTAGGTTTATACTTTTTAATCGCCATTTCGTTTCCCTCCTCTTCTAGTTATAGTTATTAAGCTTCAAAAAGCTCGATTTCTTGGCTTTCAGCTGTCAATTTTACGATCGCTTTACGGCGTTTGTTAGTGTAACCGCCGAATTTGCCCATACGCTTGAACTTGCCTTTGTAGTTCATGATGTTAACTTTCTCAACTTTAACGCCAAAGATTTCTTCAACAGCGTCTTTAACTTGAGTTTTGTTAGCTCGTACGTCAACTTCGAACGTATATTTTTTATCAGCCATAATATCAGTAGAACGTTCAGTGATTACGGGGCGCTTAATGATTTCACGTGCATCCATTATGCAAGCACCTCCTCTACTTTTTCAACCGCTGCTTTCGTCATGATAAGCTTATCATGGTTTAAAACATCTAAAACAGTGATTCCAGAAGCAGATACAACTGTTACACCAGGAATGTTACGAGCAGATAATGCTACGTTCTCATCTAGGTCAGCAGTTACGATAAGTGCTTTAGAATCAACAGAAAGACCAGTTAATACACCTTTAAAGTCTTTTGTTTTAGGCGCTTCGAAAGCAAGGCCTTCTAATACTAGGATGTTTTCTTCTAACACTTTAGAAGATAACGCAGATTTGATTGCCAGACGGCGAACCTTTTTAGGTAGTTTGTAGCTGTAGCTGCGTGGTACAGGACCAAATACAGTACCGCCTCCGCGCCATTGTGGTGAACGGATAGAACCTTGACGTGCACGGCCTGTGCCTTTTTGGCGCCATGGTTTACGTCCTCCGCCCGCTACTTCAGAACGAATTTTAGTTTTATGAGTCCCTTGACGTAATGAAGCTCTTTGCATTACAACTGCTTCGAATAGTACGTGCTGGTTGGGCTCGATACCAAAGATCGCATCATTAAGTTCGATATCACCAACTTTAGATCCGCTTTGGTTAAACAATGCTACTTTCGGCATTCTGTTTTCCTCCTTTCCGGTTTAATTATTATGCTTTTACCGCACTTTTGATTTTTACTAATGCTTTTCTTGCACCAGGTACATTACCTTTGATCAGAAGAAGGTTGCGTTCAACATCAACTTTTACGATTTCAAGGTTTTGTACAGTCACTTGCTCTCCGCCCATACGTCCAGGTAATAATTTACCTTTGAATACACGGTTTGGAGCTACAGGACCCATTGAACCAGGGCGACGATGGTAACGAGAACCGTGAGCCATAGGCCCGCGAGATTGTCCGTGGCGCTTGATGGCACCTTGGAAACCTTTTCCTTTTGAAATTCCTGTTACATCAACAGTATCGCCTTCTGCGAAAATATCAACTTTGACTTCTTGACCAACTTCATATTGTCCTAAATCAGCTCCGCGGAATTCGCGTACGAAGCGCTTAGGAGCAGTGTTTGCTTTAGCAACATGTCCTTTTTCAGGTTTGTTGGACAACTTTTCGCGCTTATCTTCGAATCCGATCTGGATTGCTTCATATCCATCAGTCTCAACTGATTTCTTTTGAAGAACAACGTTAGCAGCTGCCTCAACTACTGTTACCGGGATAAGATCACCGTTTTCAGCAAATACTTGAGTCATACCAATCTTTCTTCCTAAGATTCCTTTGGTCATTTCAGTCACACCTCCTAAGTTTCTTATGTTTATTTATTGATTAAAGTTTGATTTCGATATCTACACCTGACGGTAAGTCTAAACGCATTAGAGAATCAACCGTTTGTGGTGTTGGGTTAACGATGTCGATTAGACGTTTATGCGTACGCATTTCGAACTGCTCACGAGAGTCTTTATACTTGTGAACCGCACGAAGGATTGTGTAAATAGACTTTTCAGTTGGTAATGGAATCGGACCTGAAACAGCCGCACCAGAACGTTTTGCAGTCTCAACAATCTTTTCTGCTGATTGATCAAGAATTCTGTGATCATACGCTTTTAAACGAATACGAATTTTTTGTTTTGCCATTATTTTCCCTCCTTTTCGCCTATTTTAATATAGACATTCTCCGTGAAAATTTCCCACACACTCGCCATGGCAAAGCGGCCGGGTGTGTCAGCAACCTTTCACATCATCGCAGTCAAAGACCAACATTGTCTATTATACAGAAACAATAAATGAAATGCAACATATATATGTTATTTCTTTTTGTTCCGCACACTTTTACTATTATAACTGCTGTTCATGGAGTTTTCAATAGTATCGAAAGAAGTCTAACTATTTGCATTGTGGTGAGTTGAATAGAAAGAATTATAATCAATATATTATATAGAAGAAAAGCGGTTTTAAACGCCGAGGAAATTCTGATGCATTTTATATTACACCTTAATATAAATCAGCCCATCTTGTTATAACTGAAAGTAAAGCTGCATATAAAAAAACAGATGGGTTGTCACCCATCTGTTTTGATTAGTTGAAATTACTCTTGGATTGTAGCAACTACGCCAGCGCCAACAGTACGTCCACCCTCACGGATAGAGAACTTAGTACCTTCTTCGATAGCGATTGGAGCGATTAGTTCTACAGTCATTTCGATGTTATCTCCAGGCATAACCATTTCTACGCCTTCAGGAAGATTACAGATACCAGTTACATCAGTTGTACGGAAGTAGAACTGAGGACGGTAGTTAGTGAAGAATGGAGTATGACGTCCACCTTCTTCTTTTGAAAGAACGTATACTTCAGCTTTGAACTTAGTGTGTGGAGTGATTGAACCTGGCTTAGCAAGTACTTGTCCACGTTGGATTTCTTCACGTGATACACCACGAAGAAGGGCACCAATGTTATCTCCAGCTTCAGCATAATCAAGAAGCTTACGGAACATTTCAACACCAGTTACAGTAGTTGATTTTGGCTCTTCAGCAAGACCGATGATTTCGATTACGTCACCGACTTTAACTTGTCCACGCTCAACACGTCCTGTAGCAACAGTACCACGGCCAGTAATTGAGAATACATCCTCAACAGGCATCATGAATGGTCTGTCAGTGTCACGAGTTGGAGTTGGGATGTACTCGTCAACAGCTGCCATAAGTTCTTCAATTTTAGCTTCCCACTCAGCTTCTCCTTCAAGAGCTTTAAGAGCAGAACCTTTGATTACAGGAATGTCATCACCAGGGAATTCGTACTCAGAAAGAAGGTCACGAACTTCCATTTCTACTAATTCAAGTAGTTCTTCATCGTCAACCATGTCACACTTGTTCATGAATACAACAAGGTAAGGTACACCAACCTGACGAGAAAGAAGGATGTGCTCACGAGTTTGTGGCATTGGGCCGTCAGCAGCTGAAACAACTAGGATTCCGCCGTCCATTTGCGCAGCACCAGTGATCATGTTTTTAACATAGTCAGCGTGACCTGGGCAGTCAACGTGTGCATAGTGACGGTTGTCAGTTTCGTACTCAACGTGCGCAGTTGAGATTGTGATTCCACGCTCGCGCTCTTCTGGAGCCGCGTCGATTTGATCGTATCCGCGTGCTTCACCGCCGCCTTTTTTAGAAAGAACAGTTGTGATAGCTGCAGTTAAAGTAGTTTTACCATGGTCAACGTGTCCGATAGTACCGATGTTAACATGGGGTTTTGAACGGTCAAATTTAGCTTTTGCCATTTAAAAAATCCTCCTTCAGATTATAAAAGTTAAGTATTTTATGCTGTGGAGAGGTTTCCCTTCCCACAGCGCTTTTAGCCTACAATAGTAGTTATACTTTATTGAAAAGGTAAAATCAATTATTCACCTTTATTTTTTTTGATGATTTCTTCAGAAATTGATTTTGGTACTTCTTCATAGTGGTCGAAGTGCATTGAGAATGTACCGCGGCCCTGCGTGTTAGAACGCAATGAAGTTGCATAACCAAACATTTCTGATAGAGGAACCATCGCACGAACAACTTGCGCGTTACCGCGAGCTTCCATACCCTCAACGCGTCCACGGCGTGATGTAACATCACCCATGATGTCTCCCATGTATTCTTCAGGGATTACGACTTCAACCTTCATAACCGGCTCAAGAATTACAGGGTTACATTTTGACGCAGCGTTTTTAAGTGCCATTGATGCAGCAATCTTAAACGCCATTTCAGAGGAGTCAACATCATGGTAAGAACCGTCAAATAAACGTGCCTTGATGTCTACCATTGGGAATCCTGCAAGTACTCCTCTTTCTAACGAATCTTCTAGACCCGCCTGAACAGCTGGGATGTATTCACGAGGAACGACACCACCAACGATTCCGTTTTCGAATTCGAAGCCTTTACCTTCTTCGTTTGGACTGAATTCGATCCAAACGTGACCGAATTGTCCGCGTCCACCGGATTGACGTGCAAATTTACCTTCAACCTGAGCAGAACCACGGAAAGTTTCACGGTATGCAACCTGAGGTGCACCTACGTTAGCTTCCACTTTAAATTCACGTCTCATACGGTCAACAAGGATATCAAGGTGAAGCTCACCCATACCCGCGATGATAACCTGTCCAGTTTCCTGGTCAGTATGAGCGCGGAATGTAGGATCTTCCTCTTGAAGTTTTTGTAGAGCAGTTGTCATCTTATCTTGGTCAGCCTTTGACTTAGGCTCGATAGATAATGAGATAACCGGCTCTGGGAACTCCATAGATTCAAGAATAACTAGACTCTTTTCATCACATAGAGTGTCACCTGTAGTAGTGTCCTTTAGGCCTACTGCAGCTGCGATATCTCCAGCGTGTACAACTGAGATCTCTTCACGGGAATTCGCATGCATTTGCAGGATACGGCCTACACGCTCACGCTTTCCTTTAGTAGAGTTCTGTACATATGAACCAGAGTTCAATGTACCTGAATATACACGGAAGAATGTAAGTTTACCAACGTAAGGGTCGGTCATAACTTTGAACGCAAGAGCTGAGAATGGTGCATCATCGCTTGAAGGACGAGTAACCTCTTCTTCTGTATCCGGAGTTGTACCTTTGATAGCAGGTACATCAAGTGGAGATGGAAGGTAGTCGATTACTGCATCAAGCATTTTTTGAACACCTTTGTTTTTGAACGCAGAACCACAGATAACTGGGTAGAATTCAACGTTAACAGTACCTTTACGAATAGCAGCTTTTAGCTCTTCGTTAGTGATTTCCTCACCGCCAAGGTATTTCTCCATTAATTCTTCATCAAGTTCAGCTACCGCTTCAATTAGCTTCTCACGGTATTCTTCAGCTTGATCCTTGTATTCTTCTGGGATTTCACGGTCTTCGATATCAGTACCCAAATCGTTTCCGTAGAATGTAGCTTTCATTTCAATTAAATCGATGATGCCTTCGAATTGATCTTCAGCACCAATCGGTAATTGAATTGCAGCTGCATTCGCTTGAAGGCGATCATGAAGAGTCTTCAATGAGTACAAGAAGTCTGCACCGATTTTATCCATTTTGTTTACGAATACCACACGTGGTACTCCGTAAGTAGTAGCCTGACGCCAAACTGTTTCAGTTTGCGGCTCAACACCTGACTGTGCGTCAAGTACAGCTACCGCACCATCAAGAACACGAAGTGAACGTTCAACTTCAACTGTGAAGTCTACGTGTCCAGGAGTGTCAATGATGTTAACGCGGTGGCCTTTCCACTGTGCAGTTGTCGCAGCAGAAGTGATTGTGATTCCACGCTCCTGCTCCTGCTCCATCCAGTCCATCTGTGATGCACCCTCGTGCGTTTCACCGATTTTGTGAATACGGCCAGTGTAGTAAAGTACACGCTCAGTAGTTGTTGTTTTACCGGCATCGATGTGAGCCATGATACCGATATTGCGAGTATTTTCTAAGGAGAACTCTCTAGCCATTGGGTCTTTCTCCTTCCTAGTATGAGTGTTATTTTAGTTAAGCGGTATATCTTACCAGCGGTAGTGAGCAAACGCTTTGTTCGCTTCCGCCATTTTGTGTGTATCTTCACGCTTCTTAACAGATGCACCAGTGTTGTTAGCTGCATCAAGAATTTCGTTAGCTAAACGCTCTTCCATTGTCTTTTCACCGCGAAGACGCGCATAGTTTACTAACCAGCGAAGACCAAGAGTTGTACGACGGTCAGGGCGCACCTCAACTGGTACTTGGTAGTTTGCACCACCTACACGGCGTGCTCTAACTTCAAGTACAGGCATGATGTTTTTAAGCGCCTGATCGAAAACCTCCATTGGTTCTTTGCCAGTGCGTTCGCTGATGATATCGAACGCAGAGTAAAGAATTGCTTGAGATTTACCTCTCTTACCATCGATCATCATTTTGTTGATCAGACGGCTAACTAGCTTTGAGTTGTAAATCGGATCCGGCAATACGTCTCTTTTTGCTACAGGACCTTTACGTGGCATGGATTGTTCCTCCTTTCAAAGATGGTTGTTTATTTAGTAGAATTACTTTTTAGCTGCTTTCGGACGCTTAGCACCGTATTTAGAACGGCCCTGCATACGGTTGTTAACACCAGCAGTATCTAAAGCGCCGCGCACGATGTGGTAACGCACACCCGGTAAGTCTTTTACACGTCCTCCACGGATAAGAACAACACTGTGCTCTTGAAGGTTGTGCCCGATACCAGGGATGTAAGCATTAACCTCGATGCCATTTGTTAAACGAACACGAGCATATTTACGTAATGCAGAGTTCGGCTTCTTTGGAGTCATTGTACCAACACGAGTACATACACCACGCTTTTGAGGTGAAGCTACATTTGTTTGAGCTTTTTTGAAGCTGTTGTAGCCTTTGTTAAGAGCAGGTGAGTTTGACTTCTCAGACTTAGTTTGACGAGGCTTGCGCACTAATTGATTAATAGTAGGCATTTGATTTTTCCTCCCTTCGAATTTGTTTAAGCCCACACATCCAGGTGGTTCATTTTGATGCAAAAACAAAGTTCTTGCAGATACCAATCTACAAAAACAGTTTTTAAATAGATATGGCAACAGCTGCTGCCCCAACCTCGATTCCGCATGCTTTTCCGAGTTTTTTCATCGAATCGACATACACAATCGGAACGTTCAATTCATTCGCTGTACTAACCACTTTAGCTGTAATCCTAGGATCAGCATCACTGGCGACTACGATTTCATCAATGGTTCCCAGTTTGAGAGCTTTGACTGTTTGCTTTGTTCCTACAATAATACTTCTTGCCTGCAATACTTTATCATAAGACATTTACGACATCCTCCAAAGTATCCGGTGAATAGGAGCACCTTTGCTATAGTAACACCTTCATATTTCAATGTCAACAAGCAAAACGATTTTTATTTCTTTTATTCACTATAAAATGCGGTACTTGCTGTTAAATAAGCAAGCACCGCAATGATTACATTATTCTACAGTAACAGTATCTTCAGCAGCTTCCTCGTTTGTATAAGGCTCTGCTCTTCTGTATCGCTGCATTCCTGTTCCAGCAGGGACAAGCTTACCAATAATTACATTCTCTTTCAGGCCAAGAAGCTCATCGCGCTTGCCTTTAATCGCTGCATCGGTAAGAACTCTTGTTGTTTCCTGGAAGGATGCTGCTGATAAGAATGAATCTGTTTCAAGAGATGCTTTTGTGATTCCCAGCAGAACTGGACGTCCTGTTGCAGGCATTTTACCTGCAAGGAGGGCTTTTTCGTTGGCATCTGTAAATTGATGGATATCAAGCAGTGTACCTGGAAGCACATCTGTTTCTGCCGCATCAATTACACGCACTTTACGAAGCATCTGACGGACCATTACCTCGATGTGCTTATCGCCGATTTCAACACCCTGCATGCGGTATACCTTCTGAACTTCACGCAGCAAGTATTCTTGAACAGCTGTTACATCTTTTACTTTAATTAACTCTTTAGGGTCAATAGAACCTTCAGTTAGTTCCTGTCCACGTACTACCTGGTCGTTAACAGCTACTTTTAAGCGGGCTGTATAAGGTGCTGTGTAGGTCTTGGATTCGACTTCACCCTGAACAACAATCTCCTGCTGACGGTCGCGGCCTTCATTAATGCCGACTACAACACCATCGATCTCTGAAATAACTGCCTGACCTTTAGGATTACGCGCTTCGAATATTTCCTGGATACGCGGTAAACCTTGAGTGATATCGTCTCCTGCTACCCCACCGGTATGGAAAGTACGCATCGTTAACTGTGTACCTGGTTCACCGATGGACTGGGCAGCGATAATACCTACTGCTTCACCAACTTCAACCTCTTGGCCGGTAGCCAAGTTACGGCCGTAGCACTTCTTACATACACCATGGCGAGTGTTGCAAGTAAATGCAGAACGAATCCATACTTTTTCAATGCCGGCTGAAACAATTTCGACTGCAATATCTTCAGTGATTAAGCCATTTTCAGGCACAATCACTTCATTTGTCTCAGGATGCTTAATATTTCTTCTTGCATAACGGCCAACCAGACGCTCTTCAAGCGCTTCAATGACTTCAGTGCCATCTTTAAGGGATGCGATAAGCAAGCCGCGGTCAGTTCCGCAATCGTCGTCACGGACAATGACATCCTGCGCAACATCAACAAGACGGCGAGTAAGGTAACCTGAGTCAGCTGTTTTAAGGGCTGTATCAGCAAGACCTTTACGCGCACCGTGTGTGGAAATGAAGTACTCGAGTACTGTTAATCCTTCACGGAAACTTGATTTGATCGGTAATTCAATGATACGTCCAGCCGGGTTGGCCATCAGTCCGCGCATACCGGCTAACTGAGTGAAGTTGGACGCGTTACCACGGGCACCAGAGTCACTCATCATGAAGATTGGGTTGGATTTATCCAATGACTTCATTAATTTTGCCTGGATATTATCTTTCGCTGCACTCCAGATTGAAATAACACGGTCATAACGCTCGTCTTCAGTAATAAGACCGCGTCTGAACTGTTTCAACACATTATCAACCTTGCTCTGTGCTTCCTGGATAATTTCCTGCTTCTCCTTTAATACCACGATATCAGCAACACCAACTGTGATACCGGCTTTTGTGGAGTGCCTGAATCCAAGGTTTTTCATGCGGTCAAGCATTTTAGACGTTTCCGTAATTTTGAAGCGTTTAAAGACTTCCGCAATGATGTTTCCAAGGATTTTTTTCTTAAACGGATCTACCAGCGGCATTTCCTTGATAGCGGCAGCTACATCAGTAGCAGGCTCTACAAAATATTTCGCAGGAGTTTCAATCTCAAGGTTTTCTTTTGTAGGCTCGTTAATATAAGGGAATGTCTCAGGTAAAATCTCGTTAAAAATAAGCTTACCAACAGTGGTTAATAAAAGCTTTTCATTTTGTTCTTCAGTGAAAGTCTGATTATTTAAGGACCCGGCATGGACAGCTACTCTTGTATGCAAGTGCACATAACCGTTCTGATAAGCAAGCAGCGCTTCGCTTGTATCTTTAAAAATCATACCTTCCCCAACAGCGCCAGCTCTTTCAAGTGTCAGGTAGTAGTTACCTAATACCATATCCTGTGAAGGAGTAACAACTGGCTTACCGTCTTTTGGATTCAGGATGTTCTGTGCTGCAAGCATTAGCAAGCGGGCTTCTGCCTGTGCTTCAGCTGAAAGCGGCACGTGAACTGCCATTTGGTCACCGTCAAAGTCTGCGTTGTAAGCAGTACATACAAGCGGATGAAGACGAATAGCGCGTCCTTCCACTAATGTCGGTTCGAATGCCTGAATACCAAGTCTGTGAAGAGTTGGAGCACGGTTAAGCAATACAGGGTGCTCTTTAATCACACTTTCAAGAACATCCCAAACTTCCGGCTGCACTCTTTCAATTTTGCGTTTTGCAGATTTGATGTTGTGGGCTAAGCCCTTTTCCACCAATTCCTTCATAACGAATGGCTTGAATAATTCCAATGCCATTTCTTTTGGAAGTCCGCATTGGTACATTTTCAAGTTTGGTCCTACGACGATAACCGAACGTCCGGAATAGTCAACACGCTTACCAAGCAAGTTTTGACGGAAACGTCCTTGTTTCCCTTTTAGCATATGAGACAGGGATTTTAATGGACGGTTTCCTGGTCCAGTTACCGGTCTTCCGCGGCGGCCGTTATCAATTAGCGCATCTACAGCTTCCTGAAGCATACGCTTTTCGTTCTGAACGATAATGCTTGGGGCACCAAGGTCCAATAAACGCTTTAAACGGTTGTTGCGGTTGATTACACGGCGGTACAAATCATTCAGGTCAGAAGTGGCAAAACGTCC
Organism: Bacillus sp. ZZV12-4809; assembly: GCF_009849585.1. Taxonomy (GTDB): domain Bacteria; phylum Bacillota; class Bacilli; order Bacillales; family Cytobacillaceae; genus Cytobacillus. The sequence goes on along the minus strand of NZ_VCRN01000027.1, from coordinate 27,265 downwards.
GCCATCGAGCTGTACCATCGGACGAAGCTCCGGAGGAATTACCGGAAGAACGTCTAGGATCATCCAGGACGGTTCATTTCCAGAACCGCGGAATGCTTCAAGAACTTCCAGGCGCTTGATTGCACGAGTGCGTCGCTGACCCTGGGCAGTTTTCAGTTCCTCTTTAAGGATATCTACTTCTTTGTTGAGGTCTATGTCAGAAAGAAGCTTTTTAATGGATTCAGCACCCATGGATGCCTGGAACTTGTTTCCGTACTTTTCACGGTATGCACGGTATTCCTTTTCAGAAAGCAGCTGCTTCTTTTCAAGAGCCGTATCACCAGGATCGGTTACAACATAAGAAGCAAAGTAAATAACTTCTTCCAGTGCACGCGGAGACATGTCCAGCACAAGACCCATACGGCTTGGGATGCCTTTGAAATACCAAATGTGGGATACAGGGGCTGCAAGTTCAATATGGCCCATTCTTTCACGGCGGACTTTCGCACGTGTGACTTCAACGCCGCATCGATCACAGACTACGCCTTTGTATCGAACACGCTTATACTTTCCACAGTGACATTCCCAGTCTTTTGTCGGTCCGAAAATGCGTTCGCAAAATAAACCGTCTTTTTCTGGTTTTAATGTACGATAGTTGATCGTTTCAGGCTTCTTAACTTCACCATGTGACCAAGAACGTATCTTATCCGGTGAAGCAAGACCTATTTTCATATACTCGAAATTGTTTACATCTAGCAAGGGGCCTACCTCCCTTTTGATCTCCGGGTTTTACCCTTATTGCTCAAACAGCAGCAAAGTGCCAATAATATCCCCAGCGGCATCCGCCATGCGAGGCGGAGCGCCCAGGGATTAGATATTTATATGAAATTATTCTTTCGTAACTGCTTGCTCTTCGTTTTGCGTTTCCGGAGCGATGGTCAATGATTCAGCCTGCTGAACTTCATCTTCATCTTCCAGGTCGCGCATTTCAATTTCTTCTTCATCGCCGGACAGGATCTTAACATCCATACCTAAACTTTGAAGTTCTTTGATCAGTACCTTGAATGATTCCGGAACTCCTGGTTCAGGAACATTCTCGCCTTTGACGATTGATTCGTATGTCTTAACACGTCCAACCACGTCATCTGACTTAACTGTTAAGATTTCCTGAAGTGTATAAGCAGCACCGTATGCTTCAAGTGCCCAAACCTCCATCTCACCGAAACGCTGTCCGCCGAATTGAGCTTTACCGCCCAATGGCTGCTGCGTAACAAGAGAGTAAGGTCCTGTTGAACGGGCATGCAGCTTATCGTCAACCATGTGCGCCAGTTTAATCATATACATGACACCGACAGATACACGGTTATCGAACGGCTCGCCTGAACGTCCATCATAAAGGACAGTCTTTGCATCACGCGCCATGCCTGCTTCTTCGATCGTTGACCATACATCTTCCTCACGGGCACCATCGAATACAGGAGATGCTACATGGATGCCAAGAGCTCTGGCAGCCATACCAAGGTGAAGCTCAAGCACCTGTCCGATATTCATACGCGATGGAACCCCCAGAGGGTTTAACATGATGTCTACTGGAGTGCCATCCGGCAGGTAAGGCATATCTTCTTCCGGTAAAATACGGGAGATAACACCCTTGTTACCATGGCGTCCGGCCATCTTGTCACCTTCAGAGATTTTACGCTTCTGAACGATATATACACGTACAAGCTGGTTAACACCTGGAGGAAGCTCGTCTCCGTCTTCCCTGTTAAACACTTTAACATCCAGTACAATACCACCCCCGCCATGTGGCACACGAAGGGATGTATCACGGACTTCACGTGCTTTTTCACCAAAGATTGCGTGCAGCAGTCTTTCTTCAGCAGTCAGTTCCGTTACCCCTTTAGGAGTTACTTTACCAACAAGAAGATCGCCATCTTTTACTTCCGCACCTGTGCGGATAATTCCGCGTTCGTCCAGGTTGCGCAGTGCATCTTCCCCAACGTTAGGGATATCTCTTGTGATTTCTTCAGGTCCAAGCTTTGTATCGCGTGATTCTGATTCATATTCTTCGATATGGATGGATGTATAAACATCATCTTTTACAAGGCGCTCACTCATGATGATCGCATCCTCGTAGTTATAACCATCCCATGTCATGAACGCTACAAGAACATTGCGTCCAAGAGCTAATTCACCAAGTTCCATGGAAGGACCGTCAGCAAGGATTTCTCCCTTTGTTACACGGTTGCCAACAGCGACGATAGGACGCTGGTTGTAGCATGTTCCCTGGTTGGAACGGATGAATTTAAGCATTCTGTATTTATCAAGATCGCCTTTAACTTCCTGGCCATCTACATTTTTAATACGGCGGACCCAAACTTCACGGGCTTCAACATGTTCAACAATTCCCTCATGCTTACAGATAACTGCAGCACCTGAGTCTTTTCCTGATACGTATTCCATACCCGTACCTACTCTTGGCGCTTCCGGCTGCATCAATGGCACAGCCTGACGCTGCATGTTCGCTCCCATCAGGGCACGGTTGGAGTCATCATTTTCAAGGAACGGGATACATGCTGTCGCAGCAGATACAACCTGTTTCGGCGATACATCCATGTAGTCAACACGGTCGCGTTTGACAACTGTGTTTTCCCCTTTGAAACGGGCAACTACTTCTTCGTCAAGGAATGAACCATCGTCACCAAGAAGTGCATTCGCCTGAGCCACTACATAGTTATCCTCTTCATCAGCTGTCAGATAATCAATGCGGGACGTAACTTTTCCGGTCTCAGGGTCAATTCGGCGATACGGTGTTTCGATAAAGCCGAAGCGGTTCACCTTCGCAAATGAAGATAAGGAGTTGATCAAACCGATGTTTGGTCCCTCCGGCGTTTCAATCGGACACATACGGCCATAGTGAGAGTAGTGAACGTCACGTACTTCGAATCCGGCACGTTCACGCGTCAGACCACCAGGTCCTAATGCAGAAAGACGGCGTTTATGTGTCAGTTCAGCAAGCGGATTTGTCTGGTCCATGAACTGGGACAATTGAGAGCTTCCGAAGAACTCTTTAATTGACGCAATAACAGGACGGATATTAATCAGCTGCTGAGGTGTAATCGTATTTGTATCCTGGATGGACATTCTTTCGCGCACCACACGCTCCATACGGGATAAACCGATGCGGAACTGGTTCTGCAATAATTCTCCGACTGAACGAAGACGTCTGTTTCCAAGATGGTCAATATCATCTGTATCTCCCACAGAGTGCAGAAGGTTAAAGAAATAGCTGATTGATGCAATGATGTCAGAAGGTGAAATGTTTTTCACAGCTTCTTCCACATACGCATTGCCGATAACATTAATGACCTTTTCGCCATCTTCATTAGGCGCATATATCTTAATAGACTGAAGCAATACTTCATCATCTACTACTCCGCCTAACAGGCTTACCGTTTTAAAGCCGATATCCTTCTCAAGGTTAGGAATAATGCGGTCTAATGTACGGCGGTCAAGTGTAACGCCTTTTTCCGCAATGATTTCGCCAGTTTCTGGATCCACAAGCGTTTCAGCCAGTTTTTGGCCAAACAGGCGGTTTTTAATATGAAGCTTCTTATTGATCTTGTAGCGTCCAACATTCGCAAGGTCATAACGCTTTGGATCAAAGAATCTTGAGACAAGCAAGCTTTTCGCATTTTCGACCGTTGGCGGCTCGCCTGGACGAAGACGCTCATAAATTTCAAGGAGCGCTTTCTCTGTGCTCTCAGTATTATCTTTTTCAAGCGTGTTGCGAATGTACTCGTTGTCTCCAATCAAATCGATGATCTCTTGATCAGAGCCGAACCCAAGTGCACGCAAAAGAACCGTAACGGGCAGTTTCCGAGTACGATCTATTCTGACGTATACGACGTCTTTGGCATCTGTTTCATACTCAAGCCATGCGCCGCGGTTCGGGATTACGGTTGCTGTAAAGCCTTTTTTCCCGTTTTTATCAAGCTTTCCACTGAAGTATACGCTCGGAGAACGCACTAACTGGGATACAATGACACGTTCCGCTCCATTAATAACGAACGTACCTGTCTCTGTCATAAGCGGGAAGTCACCCATAAAGACATCCTGGTCTTTAACTTCGCCTGTTTCTTTGTTTACAAGACGCACTTTCACACGTAAAGGTGCAGAATATGTAACATCTCGTTCTTTCGATTCCTCAACGGAATATTTTGGTTCGCCAAGGCTGTAATCAATAAATTCAAGCGACAAATTACCAGTAAAGTCTTCAATCGGAGAAATATCATGGAACATTTCTCGTAAACCCTCATCAAGAAACCATTGATAAGAAGAGGTTTGGATTTCGATTAGATTTGGTAATTCTAAAACTTCACTGATTCGTGCGTAACTTCTACGTTGGCGGTGTCGTCCATACTGAACTAGTTGACCTGTCAACTGATTCACCCCTCAAATCAAGCGTTATTGTTGCTAATAGCAATTTATATCATCCCATAAGAAAAGCGATGAGCGCCTGCCTATCGGCGCAGGTTTTAGTACCCGGAACCGATGGCGCACGAAGCCGGCCAGCAAACTGGCCCAGAAGCCGGGCTTTCCCCCATTCAAGCACAGGGATATAAGCCAAACCTCCATTCTTATAAGACAAAAAGAAAAAGGGTTTTCACTTCAAAAACCACATTTTCACAATACGACTATTATTTTGTTAGCTTTCCCATTAAAACCAAATTTATACAACTATTAGATAAATTTAGTTATAAATAGAAATATAATATGTTGGCATTTTACAATACTATCATAGCAAAAAAGTCAAGTCAATCTTTTTTTGCTCTTAAAATAAAATAGCCTTTTTTCTTTTCTGCTGTCTCCACTTCACCGAATAACTCTGTCAGCTTATCGATTGCAGAAGGCGCACCCTGTTTTTTCTGGATGACAACCCACAACTCTCCGCCCGATAATAGAGCCTCAAAGCTTTGTTCAAAAATATCATGCACTATCTTTTTCCCGGCGCGGATCGGCGGGTTTGTCAGAATAGCTGAAAACTTATTGCCTTTTGTATTTTCGAGGCGGTCACTTTCATAGATTTGGACATTTTTTATGTCATTTAATTCAGCATTTTCCTTTGCAAGTCCAAGCGCCCTCTCATTTACATCCACCATATGAACAGTCCGTTCCGGCATCAGCTTCGCCGCTGTCAATCCGATTGGCCCATATCCGCAGCCGACATCGAGAATGTTCCCATCCACTTCCGGCTGTTCAAATGTCTCGATTAATAGTTTAGATCCAAAATCCACTTCACCCTTTGAAAAAACACCGTTGTCTGTTTTAAAGCGGAATGGGAATTCCTTTAGAGTATAGGTCCAAGATTTAGGGCTGCTATCAACTTGCTGTGTTTTGGAATAGTAGTGTTCAGACATGAAATCACCTCCAGGAGTATATATAAGAAGATTAAAGGAGAATCAACAATTAAGTGGTTTCGAAGGAATTATATAGGATTGGCCCTTAAAAAGCAAAAAGTTAAAACAAATGCTCAAGCCCTTCGTCCATGACGGACTCAGACTATGATGGTTATATTCCCCAGCCTGTACGCAAAGTTAAACCTTCCGCAATTTTATAATTGCCCAAAACAAAAAGCCCGCTTAAACAGCGGACTTTTCATAAAGGCTATTACTTAACTTCAACGCCAGCTCCAACTTCTTCAAGCTTAGCTTTAACTTCTTCAGCTTCTTCTTTAGAAACGCCTTCTTTAAGAGCTTTAGGAGTGTTGTCAACAAGTTCTTTCGCTTCTTTAAGTCCAAGACCTGTGATTTCACGTACCACTTTGATAACTTTGATTTTTTGGTCGCCTGCAGAAGCAAGAACAACGTCAAATTCAGTTTTCTCTTCAGCAGCGCCACCAGCAGCAGCTCCGCCCATCATTGCTACAGGAGCAGCAGCAGTTACACCAAATTCTTCTTCAATAGCTTTTACTAGGTCGTTTAGTTCTAAAACAGTCATGGATTTAACTGCTTCAATGATTTGTTCTTTAGTCATGATTATGTTTCCTCCTTATTTTTGGTTTGAATCTATTAGTTTAACGCTAAAATCAACTTACGCGCCTTGTTCTTCTTTTTGATCTGCAACAGCTTTTGCAGCAAGAGCAAGATTGCGGATAGGTGCTTGAAGTACGCTGAGTAGCATAGAAAGCAAGCCTTCGCGTGATGGTAGTTCAGCAAGAGCTTTAACTTCTTCTACTGAAGCGATAGTTCCTTCGATTACACCTGCTTTAATTTCAAGTGCTTCATGCTTTTTCGCGAAATCATTAAGGATTTTCGCTGGAGCAACTACATCTTCTGTGCTGAACGCGATTGCGTTAGGTCCAGTTAAAGCTTCGTTTAAACCGGAAAGTTCAGCAGCTTCAGCAGCACGGCGAGTCATTGAATTCTTGTATACTTTGAATTCTACGCCAGCTTCACGAAGTTGTTTACGAAGTTCAGTAACCTCAGCAACAGTAAGACCACGGTAGTCAACAACAACTGTTGATAAACTTGTTTTAAGCTTATCAGCAATTTCGTCTACGATTTGTTTCTTTTGTTCAATAACGCTGCTCATCCTTACACCTCCTGTAGAATTTTCTACATTCATACCGTCCAATAAAAAACCTCCACGACTTTGCAGACATGGAGGAAGTATACAATAGCAAGAAAAAGCAATTTCTATCGTAATACCTCGGCAGGAAATTAAGCGGTTAAGCACCTGCTGTCTACGGCACAAATGTAATTATATTTTTAACAACAAAATACATATTACAGCATGTATTTTAGAATGTCAATTGTTATTATTTTACTGCAACAGATGAAGGATCTACTTTAACGCCAGGTCCCATTGTAGAAGTAACAGAAACGTTCTTCATGTAAGTTCCTTTAGCAGCAGCAGGCTTAACTTTCATCATTGTGTCGAAAATAGTGTTGAAGTTTTCAACAAGCTTTTCGTCTTCGAAAGATACTTTACCGATTGGCACGTGGATGTTACCAGCTTTGTCAACACGGTATTCAACTTTACCTGCTTTGATTTCGTTAACTGCTTTTTGAACGTCAAAAGTAACTGTGCCAGTCTTAGGGTTTGGCATTAAGCCTTTAGGTCCTAATACGCGGCCAAGTTTACCAACTTCACCCATCATGTCAGGTGTAGCAACGATTACATCAAAGTCGAACCAGCCTTGGCTGATTTTGTTGATGTATTCAGCATCGCCTACGAAATCTGCGCCAGCAGCTTCTGCTTCTTTCGCTTTTTCACCCTTAGCGAAAACAAGAACGCGCTGAGTTTTACCAGTTCCGTTCGGAAGAACTACTGCTCCACGGATTTGCTGGTCAGCTTTCTTAGGGTCAACTCCAAGACGGAATGCTACCTCAACAGTTGCATCAAATTTTGCAAAATTAGTTTTCTTCGCAAGTTCAATTGCCTCAGCAATCGGGTAAGCTTTTGAAGAATCAACAAGCTTCGCAGCTTCTGCGTACTTCTTACCTTTTTTAGCCATTTTTATTTCCTCCTTGATTGTGGTTTTAGCGGAATAACCTCCCACGCTTAAAAGCGGAGGCGCCTTGGTCAGCCCCGACAATCATAAGACAAGCCACACTGAAAGGTGTTCTTTACCTTTCCGGGCGGATTGGCTTATGACCTCGAGGGGCTAGGCGCCGCAGCTCAATACGAAAAGCGGAGGCGCCTATTAAGGCGCCTGCGCTTGACAGAACAAAGGTTGCGAGTGAACCAAATTCAACGTCGCAACCTCATCCCTAAATCTGCTTCATACATGGATTAGTCTTCGATAACGATACCCATGCTGCGTGCAGTACCTTCAACCATACGCATTGCAGCTTCTACGCTTGCAGCGTTTAGATCAGGCATCTTTGTTTCAGCAATCTCGCGTACCTTGTCACGCTTGACTGTTGCTACTTTATTACGGTTTGGTTCACCAGAACCAGACTCGATTCCAGCCGCTTTCTTAAGAAGAACTGCAGCAGGAGGAGTTTTCGTAATAAATGTAAATGAACGGTCTTCAAAAACCGTGATTTCAACAGGAATGATTAAGCCAGCTTGTTCAGCTGTGCGAGCGTTAAATTCCTTACAGAATCCCATGATGTTAACACCTGCTTGACCTAGTGCCGGTCCTACCGGTGGTGCAGGGTTCGCTTTACCTGCAGGGATTTGCAGCTTTACAAGTTTGATTACTTTTTTAGCCACGAGACACACCTCCTTAAAGTCCGTGATGTGGTAATAGGGAAAGTTCCCTCCCACTCAACTTATAGTCTTTATATTAAGATAAAGAACTTTTAACTACTGTCCAGTCTCTTTGTCCGAGACATACTGACCTTTGAAATATTATCACTTTTCAAAGCCAATTTCAAGTTTTTTTACAAAGATATATAAAAGTACTTTCACAGAAGGCTGTTTCTTACAGTTTTTCAATCTGTGTAAAATCAAGTTCAACCGGAGTGTCACGGCCAAACATATTCACAAGCACTTTAATCTTCGCCTTATCTTTATCAATATCTTCAATGGAGCCCGTGAAGTTCGCAAACGGACCTTCTTTCACCTTAACGGTTTCGCCGATCTCAAAGTTGATATCAAAGCGGGCTTCTTCAACACCCATATGCTTAAGGATATGAGTAACCTCCTCAGGCAATAGCGGAGTCGGCTTTGAGCCTGAACCTGCCGAACCGACGAATCCGGTTACACCCGGAGTATTTCTTACTACATACCAGGAATCATCTGTCATAACGATTTCCACAAGTACATAACCAGGGAAGACCTTGCGCTTCACGACTTTTTTCTTGCCGTTCTTCAATTCTGTTTCTTCTTCTTCAGGCACTACCACCCGGAAGATCTTATCTTGCATACCCATTGATTCAACACGTTTCTCCAGGTTGGCTTTTACTTTATTTTCATAGCCGGAGTACGTATGAACAACATACCAATTCTTTTCCATTCACGAGGACTTGTTCGTCCTTCCCTCCCTGTATTCAACAATTTATAATTTTTCTCCAAATTAAAAAACCCGTTTCCGGGCTTTGCAAATGTTTCCTGTGTTATTCTCCATTATACCATGGAAACTCAGGGGTTATTCAAGAATTATACGAATCAATTCAGAAATTCCCAGGTCAATCACTGCAAAAAACAGAGCGAAGAACGTAACTGTAGCAAGAACGGTAACAGTATAGCTTGTCAGCTCTTTGCGTTTTGGCCAGCTGACCTTTCTCATTTCCCGGCCAACTTCACGGAAAAAATTCACGATGCGCTGCATTTCGTAACCCCCAACTTTCAAAAGATATATCCTTTAACAAGAAGCGAAAGCGGCTTCAAATCAGACCAGTCTTCCAATCTGTATAAAACCCTCAGCTTCAGTCTATTAAAAGAACAAACTTCTTATCTATATAATCACTTTGTTTCTTTATGGATCGTATGAGCGCTGCATTTGCTGCAGAATTTCTTCAATTCCAGCCTAGCAGCATCATTTTTACCCGCTGTGGAATAATTCCTGGATCCACATGCAGAGCAAGCTAAAACTACTTTTTTCATATTTCCACCTACTAAGTCACATTACGCCCTTAAAACTTTAACACGCACCCCAAAACATGTCAATAACTGCAAAAAAAGCAAGGTGTTGGGAAATTATGTCTACAGGGAAAATTCACGCACTTCCAGATATCTTTCCAGCTTTCTTTTCACCCGCTGAAGAGCATTGTCAATCGATTTAACATGGCGGTTCAATTCTTCAGAAATTTCCTGATAGGACTGCCCGTCCAAATAAAGAGCAAGCACCTTGCGTTCAAGGTCACTCAAAAGCTCAGACATTTTCACTTCAATATGATCAAATTCTTCCTGGTTAATAATCAGCTCTTCAGGGTCCATAACCTTCGCCCCGGAGATTACATCCATAAGTGTTCTGTCCGATTCCTCATCATAAATGGGCTTGTCCAAAGACACATATGAGTTCAGCGGAATATGCTTTTGGCGGGTCGCCGTCTTAATGGCGGTAATAATTTGCCTGGTAATGCACAGCTCGGCAAACGCTTTAAATGAAGACAGCTTGTCCTCTTTAAAGTCGCGGATCGCCTTATACAAGCCGATCATTCCCTCTTGTACAATATCTTCTTTATCTGCGCCAATCAAAAAATAGGATCTTGCTTTTGCCCGGACAAAGTTGCGGTACTTATGAATCAAGTAATCCAGCGCCTCACTCTCGCCCTTATGAACGAGCTCTACTATTTCTTCGTCCTCAAGCTGGATAAAGTCTATAAGATTTTCGTCGATTGTCTTGAAGTCAGCACTCACTAGGATCCCCCCGACCGTACAAGCATGGTTAGAAACATTATACAGCACGGTTTTTTCAAGCGTCAACCGCTCATTGGTCCCCTCTGCGCCATTTTTCAAAAATTTCTGCCACTTCATCACTGAGAGGTATCTTGGAGACTGGCTTTTTCTCCTGAATTTTTTTTACTTTTTTTTCGATGCTGTTTTCAATCAAATTCATTTCATTCAGCAGCTCCCTCGCTGATTTTCTTAACGCCCCCTGGCCAAAAATGACCCATTGCTCAGTAAAATCGGAGGTAGCCACATGAATTTGATTTTTAATATTGCTCAGATCGATAGCCAATTTTTCAATGCGTTCATCGGCTGTTTCATTATTCCGCGTGAAAATAACCTTGACCTTTGAATTCTTAAACTTTTTTTCCGTGCCCTTTACATAATGGGCATCAAACACGACAATCACTCTGTACCCGGAATACCCCTGGTACTCGGCCATTTTTTCAATCAGGCGGTCTCTGGCTGAGGATAAATCCTTGTTTTTGAGGTCCCTGAGTTCTGGCCAAGCACCAATTATGTTGTATCCGTCAACAAGAAGGATGTCCATTTTTATCCCTCTAGCGGGTGACGTTTCCGATAAACCTCATACATGAGCAGCGCGGCCGCAACTGATGCATTAAGAGAAGTAACATGTCCAGCCATCGGCAGGTTAATGAGAAAATCGCATTTATCGCGAATCAGGCGGCCCATCCCTTTACCTTCACTGCCAATTACAAGACCTAAAGGCATTGCTCCATCTATCTGACGGTAATCCTGTTTTCCTTTTGCATCCGTGCCGGCGATCCATACGCCTCTTTCTTTTAATTCATCAATTGTTCTGGCCATATTGGTCACACGGACAACGGGAATATATTCGATCGCTCCTGTTGATGCCTTAGCTACCGTCGCTGTCAGCCCGACCGCTCTTCTCTTCGGAATAATGATCCCATGTGCACCGACAGCGTCAGCCGTTCTCATGATGGATCCCAAATTGTGAGGATCTTCAATTTCATCCAGCAGCAGGAAAAATGGTGCTTCATTTTTCTTTTCTGCAGCAGCAAACAGGTCGTCGATTTCAGCGTATTGATAGGCAGCAACCTGTGCGATGACACCTTGATGATTCCCCTCTGCCATCCCATCTATTTTTTTCTTGGGTACAAACTGGACAAGAACCCCGGCAGACTTCGCCAACCCGATTACCTGCTGCATCTGCCCGCTTTGCGATCCTTCTGCAATAAAGATCTTATTAATGTCCCTCTCTGACTTTAATGCTTCAATGACGGGATTTTTCCCAATGATAAAATCCTGGCTCATTTTACCGCTCCTCCTTTCTTTTTCTCAACTAACTCTATGGATTCCAAAATCAGCTCTTCCATCCGCTCCTGTCTTTTCGCTAAAAACAGGTAGCCGATCAGCGATTCAAAGGCTGTGCTGTATCTGTATGTTTGGACATCTGTATTTTTCGGCACCGAACCGGATTTGGCATTCCGCCCCCTCCGGACTACTGCCAGTTCTTCTTCTGTCAGCCGTTCAGAGTCCATTAATTCATGAATGATCAGGGACTGGGCTTTTGCAGAAACATACCGGGTCGCCTCCTTATGGAGAAAATGAGGCCGAACCCGTCCGTTTTGCAGGAGATGGTGGCGTATATAGGTCTCAAATACCGCATCCCCCATATACGCCAGGGCAAGACTATTCAATTGTTTTTCATCTACTTTGTTTTCATAGGGAAGCATTGCTTAGCCTCTTTTCCATCTGATTCCCTGCGGTGTATCTTCAAGGATAATATTCATTTCTTTCAGCTGATCGCGGATTTTATCTGCCAGTTCGAAATTGCGCTCTTTTCTGGCCTGCTGCCTTTGCTCAATCAGCTGTTCGATTTCCTCATCCAGAAGGTCTGCATGTGCCTCTTCAAGTGAAAGTCCCAAGACATCAAACAGCGTTTCAAATTCTTTCGTAAAAGCATCGATCACTTCAACCGACGTGTTTTTCTCCATCAGATAATAATTCGCCAGCTTAGACAGCTCGAACAAGATTGATACGGCATTCGCAGTGTTAAAATCATCATCCATATCCCGAATGAACTGCTCATGAAGAACTGTAATTTTATCCAGCCACTCCTGATTATTATCGGTCAGATTCACACTTGCTTCTTTGCGGTGCAGCAAATTATGATAAGACGTTTTTATGCGATCAAGCCCTGTCCGGGTATTCTCCAGAAGCTCATCACTGTAGTTGATCGGATGTCTGTAATGAACCGACAGCATGAAAAATCTTAAAACCTGCGGGTCATGCTTTTGGATAATGTCATGGACCAGGACGAAGTTCCCCAGTGATTTGGACATTTTTTCGTTGTCGATATTAATATAGCCGTTATGCATCCAGTAGCGGGCAAAGGCTTTCCCTGTCAGTGCTTCCGACTGGGCGATCTCATTTTCATGATGCGGGAAGGCCAGATCCTGTCCGCCGGCATGGATATCAATCATCTCCCCAAGGTATTTCTTCGCCATCGCCGAGCATTCGATATGCCAGCCTGGTCTTCCTTGCCCCCAAGGGCTCTCCCATGCGATTTCCCCTTCCTTCGCTGCTTTCCAGAGAACAAAGTCAAGGGAATCCTGTTTCTTCTCGCCGACGGCAATGCGGGCGCCGACGCGCAATTCATCAATAGACTGATGGGAAAGCTTGCCGTACTCCTCAAATTTCCGGGTGTGGTAATAGACATCTCCCTCTGATTCATACGCATAGCCTTTCTCAATCAAGGTCTGGATAAATTCAATAATGATATCGATGCTTTCAGTTACTCTCGGGTGGACATCAGCCTTTCTGCAGCCGAGCGCAGAGACGTCCTCGAAATAGGCATTGATGAACCGTTCTGCCACAGACGGAACATCTGTTCCTAATTCATTAGCCACGCGGATCAGCTTATCATCCACATCCGTAAAATTGGAGACATACTGCACATCGAAGCCGCGGAACTCAAGATATCTTCTTACGGTATCAAACACAATGGGCGGGCGGGCATTCCCTATATGGATATAGTTATATACGGTTGGACCGCACACATACATTTTCACTTTTCCCTCTTCTAAGGGAATAAAATCTTCTTTTTGACGAGTAAGTGTATTATAGATTTGAATGGCCATGAACCTGGCTCCTTTCTTTCCTCAATGTTTCGACTTCCGTTTTTAATTCCCGCAGCTCCGCCTCCAGTTCCTTAAAGCGGTCTGAAATCGGATCGGGAAGGTCCCTGTGATTCAGGTCCTTGCCCACTTTCACGCCATCGCGGATTTTCACTCTGCCCGGAATGCCGACGACAGTGGAGTTCGGCGGAACCTCATGAAGAACAACAGAGCCTGCACCCACCTTAGAATTCTCCCCAATAGTAATAGAGCCCAATACCTTCGCACCGGTTGCAATCAGTGCGTTGTCCTTAATAGTAGGATGGCGCTTGCCTTTTTCCTTCCCGGTTCCTCCAAGTGTCACACCCTGGAAAACCGTTACGTTATCACCGATTTCACATGTTTCCCCGATGACAACCCCCATGCCATGGTCGATAAAAAAGCGTCTGCCGATCTTTGCTCCCGGATGAATTTCAATTCCTGTGAAAAAGCGGCTGATCTGGGAAACCACTCTTGCAAGAAAATAAAACTTCCGCTTAAAAAGTGCGTGGGCAATACGGTGTGACCAGACAGCATGCAACCCTGAGTAGGTTAATATTACCTCCAAATAACTTCTTGCTGCCGGATCCTGTTCAAATACCACTTCGATATCTTCCTTCATTCTTGCAAACATGGTTCAATTCCCCCTCCTGACGTCGTTCTCTCTTTTATAAATATTTTTCTCATATACTATTTTTGCAGGTTTTACATATAAAAAAGCGCCCCTGCCACAATAGGACAGAGACGCTTTATGCGCGGTTCCACTCTGTTTAGGCTTAGAATAGCCTCAACTTTGACTTGTTAACGGAAGGTTCCGCTCAACTCTACTTGGAAGCAGGAGGCTCCGTTCGAATTGAGGCTCAGAGGCGCACTTCAGAATAAAGAGAGGCTTAAACCACTTTCAGCCGGTGATGGTTCTCTCTAAAAAGCTTCTTTTTTCTTACTTTTCCTCTTCAACACTTTTCAATATAGAATAATTTACTTAATACTATATTACATTTTCTCCAAGATGTTAACCAATAATGCTCATTAATCGAGTTTTTACTTTTTCTTTTCCTAAAAGCTCGATGGCCTGCGGCAGATCCGGTCCATGGGTTTGGCCAGTCGTCGCGGAACGGATTGGCATAAAGAGCTTTTTGCCCTTGTGGCCAGTTGATTTCTGCACAGCCTTCATAGCCGCTTTAATTTCATCTGCTTTGAATTCTGCAAGTGCATCAATTTCCTGCAGGAATGCAGACAGCACTTCAGGAACCTGCTCTTCAGCCAGAACTTCCTTCGCTTCTTCATCAACGGTTATTTCCTCTGTAAAGAACAGTTCTGACAGCTCGACAATCTGAGCACCAAAGCTCATTTTTTCCTGGTAAAGAGAGATTAGGCTGTTAACCCACTCTTCGTTTTCCTGCTTCCAGTTTTCACTGATCTTACCTGCCTTCACCAGATGAGGAGCTGAAATGGACACCAACCGCTCCTGATCCAGCTTTTTCATATACTGATTATTCATCCACTCAAGCTTTTGCTTATCGAAAAGAGCCGGTGATTTTGAAAGGCGGTTTTCATCAAAAATATCAATAAACTCTTCTTTGGAGAAAATTTCTTCCTCGCCTGCAGGAGACCAGCCAAGAAGAGCAATAAAGTTAAAGAGTGCTTCCGGCAAGTAGCCGAGCTCTTCATATTGTTCAATGAACTGAATAATCGTCTCGTCGCGCTTGCTCAGTTTTTTGCGGCTTTCATTGACAATCAGGGTCATATGGCCAAACACTGGAAGGTCCCAGCCCAATGCTTCATAAATCATCTGCTGCTTAGGCGTATTGGAAATATGGTCATCCCCGCGCAGGACATGAGAAATTTCCATCAGGTGGTCATCCACTGCTACCGCAAAATTATAGGTAGGAGTGCCATCCTTTTTGACAATGACATAATCGCCGAAGCCATCGGATTCGAAAGACACTTCACCTTTTACCATGTCATTGAATTTTAGCTCCCTGCCTTTTGGCACTAAGAAGCGGATGCTCGGCTTTCTGCCTTCCGCTTCTAGAGCAGCTCTTTCTTCCTCTGTCAGATGGCGGCATTTTCCGGAGTAAGCAGGAGTTTCGCCTTTTTCCGATTGAGCTTCACGCTCTGCTTCCAGCTCCTCTTCCGTACAATAGCATTTATAGGCATGCCCTTTTTCAAGCAATTCTGTGTAGTAGGTTTCATAAATATGATTTCTTTCAGATTGGCGGTATGGGCCGTATTCACCTTCCCTGTCGATGCTTTCGTCCCAATCCATGCCAAGCCATTTTAAATAATGAAGCTGGCTTTCCTCGCCGCCTTCAATATTCCGTTTCTTATCTGTATCCTCAATGCGGATGATGAATTTCCCGCCTTTGCTTCTTGCAAACAAATAGTTAAAAAGCGCCGTTCTCGCATTTCCGATATGTAAATGCCCAGTTGGACTTGGAGCGTAACGGACGCGGATATCGTTTGACATACAACTGCCTCCTTAAAAATCTCAGAATCTGTTGAGTTTATTTGTAAGCTATATTTTAACACTCAGTTTTTTCTTCTGAAAGGTAATTTTAACTGTTCTCTATCTTTTTCAGCAAAACAGCTGCCTGGGAGGCAATGCCCTCTCCCCGCCCTGTAAAGCCAAGTTTTTCTGTAGTCGTTGCTTTCACATTGATATTTTCTTTTTCGGTTTCCAGAAGCCCTGCAATGCGCTCCTGCATCTTCCCGATATGAGGAGCCATCTTTGGCTTCTGGGCAATGATGGTGCAGTCTGCATTGACCAATTCATATCCTTTTTCTTTAACGATTCCCCACACATGTGCCAGCAGCTTCGCAGAATCAGCATCCTTGAATTCAGGATCTGTATCAGGAAAATGCCTCCCAATGTCTCCTTCTCCAATGGCGCCAAGGCAGGCATCTGCCACTGTATGCAATAGAACATCAGCATCTGAATGTCCTAAGAGGCCTTTCTCATATGGTATCTCAATACCCCCGATAATCAGCGGGCGTCCTTCAGCAAACTGATGAACATCAAAACCTTGTCCAATCCGAAACATGATCACAATCCCCTTTTACATATGACTTCTTTTCTTAATAATTGCTTCCGCAAAATAAATATCTTCCGGCGTAGTCAGCTTAATATTATCGTAACTTCCCTCGACAATCATCACTTCTTTGCCTAACCGCTCCACGAGGCTCGCATCATCTGTTCCTAAAAAGCCGTCTTCCTCGGCCTTGCGGTGCGCCTCAAGCAGAGAAGAAACACGAAAGGCCTGTGGAGTTTGAACAGCCCACAGGCAGGAACGTTCAAGTGTTTCTGTAATTAAATGCCCATCTGCTTTTTTTACGGTATCCTTGAGCGGCACTGCCAGTACAGCAGCCCCCTCTTCCCAGGCTGCTTTCACCAGCGGCTGCAGTAAATCCCGGGTTATAAAAGGGCGTGCAGCGTCATGAACCAGCACAACTTCCTCACATGAAGCCGCTTTGGCTGCATTATATACGCTTTGCTGCCTTTCCTTCCCTCCTTCAACCATAGCAGCCACTTTCGTAATCTGATGCTGCTTTAAGAGGGTGCGCATTTCTTCCTCATCCTGAGGGTTAATGGCCAATACCATGCCCGCACACTTCGGGTCACCCTCAAAAACTCTTAACGTATGTATAAACACAGGGACATTCCCAATTTCCAGAAGAAGCTTATTCTTTCCGGCTCCCATTCGTTTCCCCTGCCCGGCAGCCGGGAGAATCACTTGATAATTCATATTTTTGGCTCCTCTTTTAAAAAAGCAGGCAAAAAGGCAGGGAAATCAATCTCCCTGCACGTTCTGTCCTACTTTCCATCATACATTATAAAGCTTTTTCCAGAAGCTTAGGTTTTGCAAAAATCATTCTTCCGGCTGATGTCTGCAGAACACTTGTGACAAGAACATCAATATGTTTGCCAATGTAATTTCTGCCTTCTTCCACCACGATCATCGTGCCATCGTCCAGATAAGCAATCCCCTGGTTCTGTTCCTTGCCGTCTTTTATTACCTGTACTTTCATTTCTTCACCTGGGAGCACAACCGGTTTGACAGCATTAGCCAGGTCATTAATATTAAGGACTGCCACTTTTTGCAGCTCACAAACCTTGTTCAAGTTAAAATCATTGGTCACCACGACGCCATTCGTTAACTTAGCCAGCTTCACCAGCTTGCTGTCCACTTCTTGGATTTCTTCAAAATCGCCTTCATAAATTTCCACATTAATTGAAAGCTCTTTTTGAATCCGGTTTAATATATCCAGCCCGCGTCTGCCGCGGTTTCGCTTTAATACATCTGATGAATCAGCAATATGCTGAAGTTCTTCGAGCACAAACTGCGGAATGACAATCGTTCCTTCCAAAAAGCCCGTCTGGCAAATATCCGCAATGCGTCCATCGATGATCACGCTTGTATCAAGAATCTTGAGTGATTCTTTAGGTGCGGCTTCAGTCTCCACCTCTTCTTCGCTGCTCTTCTTTTTCTTGCTTGCAAATAAACTTAAAAGCTCATCCCGCTTTTTAAAGCCAACCTGAAACCCCAGATAGCCGAATATCAGCGTCAGCACTATAGGCGCAACCGTATTCAGTATTGGCACCTCAATCGCATTTAAGGCGTATCCGATTAAAAAGGCAATAACTAATCCAAAAACCAGGCCAACACTTCCAAAAATAATATCTGTTATAGGTACTTTTACCAGTGATTCTTCTGCCCATCTCACGAAATTGACGACATGATCAACCGCCCAAAAAGTTAAAAGATAAAAAATAATAGCACCTAAAATGGCGGACACGTATGGATTGTTTAAAAGAGGAATGTCATCTAAACTGATTAATTTTAATAAGTCAGGAATTAAAAAGATTCCAAGCGTTACCCCGATAATAAGGAAGCATGCCTGTACAATACGTTTTAACATTCCCTCACCTCCTTTTAATCATTATAAACAAATTCACAAAATTGAAACCCAGAATCCCAGGTAATTTCAATTTTGTCCCTTGAAAATTATTTCACAATAGTAAAATACCTGTATAAATTATTAATTTCACCCAATTTAAGGGTAGCACCATTGGTAATAAACTGTCAAATAATTAACTTATCATTTTAGCATAACCATTTACATAGGTCAATGGTCTCTTCATAGCTGGCGATCTGCAAAAACCTGCTCTTTTATGAGCTTAAGTCCCTCTTTAATTTTCCTTGCCCGCACTTCCCCGATTCCTTCCACCTCATCGAGCTCCTCTACAGTTGCCGTGATGATATTCGGGAATTCTTCAAACCGGTTAATCAGATTATCAATAATAATTGGCGGCAGGCGCGGAACTTTATTCAGCATGCGGTAGCCGCGGGGGCATTTGAATTCTTCCGTATGAATATACCCGTTGTAGCCCAGAAGCTTTAGAATGACAGAGTCTTCGAGCATTTCCCCTTTTGAAAGCACCTGAAGTTTGACAAGCGCCTCCTTGGAGTCAATCTCTCTTGATTGGGCATAGTCTTTAATAATCCATTCTGCTTCCCGTTCAAGCTCCATCAAGAGCTCATTCATCTGGAGCCGGATCAGCCTTCCTTCGGTGCCCAGTTCACTTAAATAGGTGAGCAGCTCATTTTTAATGCGCAGAACCATTTCGATATTATGAAAAACATGAAGAATGTCACTGTACGTAACAAGCTCCTCAAATTCCAAAATGCTGAGATTGCCGATGCTCTGTTCAAGAACGACCTTATATTTTTCAAGCGTCTGCACGGCTACATTCGCCTTTGTTAAAATAACGCCAATATCCCTCAGTGCATAGCGTGAATTTCCTTTATAAAGTGTAATGACATTGCGTCTCTGGGAAATGGCAATCACTAATGAGCCTGTTTGCCGGGCAACCCGCTCCGCCGTCCGATGCCGCATACCCGTTTCCGTAGAAGGCACACCAGGATCAGGAGCCAGCTGGGCATTCGCAATAAGTATCTTGTTTCCTTCTTCATTTAAAATAATGGCCCCATCCATCTTAGCCAGCTCATATAAATAACTGGGCGAAAATGGACAATTAATTTGGAAACCTCCATCAACCAGATTGCTCAGCTTTTCCTTTGAGCCCAATACAATCAGCCCGCCTGTATTTGCGCGCAGAACATTATCTATCCCTTCCCTGATAGGCGTACCAGGAGCCATGAAACGAAGGATTTCACTCATTGTTTTTTCGCCCATTTTTTTAGTCTCCATGTTTATCCCCCTAACGCAGCCTTTAGCGCTTCACCAACAGAGCTTACTCCGATCAGCTCAATTCCTCCCGGTGCGCTCCAGCCGCCTAGATTGTTCGCCGGCAGGATGACCCGTTCAAAGCCCAGCTTGGCAGCCTCCTGCACTCTTTGCTCGATTCTTGAAACCCTCCTGACTTCTCCTGTGAGTCCAACTTCCCCGATAATGCAGTCTGTTGCTTTTGTCGGCTTATCCCGAAAGCTCGACGCAATGCTGACTGCAATGGCCAAATCAATTGCCGGCTCATCCAGCTTTACTCCACCAGCGACTTTTAGGTAGGCATCCTGATTTTGCAGAAGCATCCCCACCCGTTTTTCCAAAACGGCCATAAGGAGCGGAACCCGGTTATGATCAATTCCCGTTGCCATCCGTCTTGGATTTCCAAAGCTGGTCGGAGAAATGAGCGCCTGGATTTCAACCAGAACAGGCCTTGTCCCTTCCATAGAAGCAACGACAGTTGACCCGGCTGCTCCCTGTGACCGCTCTTCCAGGAAAATTTCCGATGGATTGGCTACTTCCTCAAGACCCAGCTCCTTCATTTCAAAAATGCCCATCTCGTTAGTTGACCCGAATCTGTTTTTGACAGCACGTAAAATCCGGTATGTATGATGGCGTTCACCTTCAAAGTATAAAACCGTATCTACCATATGTTCCAGGAGCCTCGGACCCGCAATGGAGCCCTCCTTTGTAACATGCCCTACGATAAAAATAGCGATTCCCTTCGTTTTGCCGATGCGCATCAGTTCAGCCGTACATTCCCGAACCTGGGAAACACTCCCCGGTGCCGACGTCACTTCCGGATGGAAGATCGTCTGGATGGAGTCGATAATAACAAAGTCAGGGTTGACGGTTTCAATCGTTCTGCTGATCTCTTCAAGGCTGGTTTCCGAATAAACAAGCAGACTTTCTGAAGAGACACCTAAGCGGTCAGCCCGCAGCTTTGTCTGACGCATCGATTCTTCCCCTGATATATAGAGCACCGAATGCTTTTTATTCGCAAGCTGTGAGGACACTTGAAGAAGGAGTGTTGATTTCCCGATGCCCGGATCTCCCCCGATAAGAACAAGGGAGCCTCTCACAATACCGCCCCCGAGGACACGGTTTAGTTCTTTTAAATCGGTATGTATGCGGGGTTCGCTGACTGTTTCAATGGATGTAATCGGAGTAGCTTTTGCCGCTATGGCCGTACCCTGTGAATGTGCAAAAGCGCCTCTTCTCGTTGAAGCAGGCTTTTCCACCTCTTCCACCATCGAATTCCATTGCCCGCACCCCGGACATTTGCCCATCCATTTTGCTGATTCATAGCCGCATTCCTGGCACATGAATTTCGTTTTTCTTTTAGCCATACTTCTTCCCCTCTCTTACATTCATACCAGCCGCGGTAAAGGAACATCTTATGATTACCGGCCTTGCATGGAAGAACCAGTGATGAAAGAAGTACGTTTACTTCCTATTCCCTTTTCCAACGGGTCTTAAAATGTTTTTGTCCAGATATCTTTTTTCTCTCTTAAAATTAACATAAAACGGCAGAATAAACCTCTTATAAGACTGCAGCTAAATATAGTCTGAAAGAGTACAAAAAGGTACACGTATAACAGGAACGTGTACCTTTTTGCTGTGTAAAATCACCTGATGCTTTCATTATGGTTCGGGAAAAACCTTATTTTTGAAGGTTTGCTGTTCTGCTTGGCTCTGCGGTTCTCACCACAAATTCTCCATCCACCACATCAATGACCACGTTTTGCCCGGTTAGGACTGTTCCTCTTAACAGCTCTTCAGATAAGCGGTCTTCAATATGCTTTTGAATGGCCCGGCGAAGCGGACGTGCTCCGTACTCGGGATCATAGCCCTCAACTGAGATTTTTTCTTTGGCTGCATCTGTCAATTCCAGTGTAATATCCTGTTCCTTCAGACGTTTCGTTAAGGTATCAGACATAAGCGAAACGATTTCCTGAAGATGCTTTTTCTCTAATGCATGGAACACGATAATTTCATCGATACGGTTCAGGAATTCCGGACGGAAGGACTTCTTCATCTCTTCCATTACCTTTCCTTTCATATCTTTGTAATCCTGTTCTCCATCCTGGATGTTAAAGCCGACATATTTGTTCCGCTTAAGTGCTTCAGCGCCTACATTGGATGTCATAATCAGAACCGTATTGCGGAAATCGACTGTTCTTCCCTTAGAGTCTGTTAATCTTCCGTCTTCCAATACCTGTAAGAGAATATTGAATACATCAGGATGAGCCTTTTCAATTTCATCGAGAAGCACAACAGAATATGGTTTTCTGCGGACTTTTTCGGTTAATTGTCCGCCTTCTTCATACCCTACATAACCTGGAGGTGAACCGACCAGACGGGATGTAGAGTGCTTCTCCATGTATTCTGACATATCGATGCGGATCATTGCATCCTCGTCACCGAACATCGCTTCTGCAAGGGCACGGGCGAGCTCTGTTTTACCTACACCTGTCGGCCCAAGGAAGACAAATGAGCCAATCGGGCGCTTTGGATCTTTAAGGCCAGCACGGGCACGGCGGACAGCCTTCGAAATGGCCTTAACGGCTTCTTCCTGCCCGATTACACGGGAGTGAAGAATTTCTTCCAGATTAAGAAGCTTTTCAGTTTCAGTCTGGGCAAGCTTCGAAACAGGAATTCCAGTCCAGCTGGCAACCACATTGGCAATGTCTTCAACGGTCACTTCACTGTTTTCCTTGCCCTGCTTTTCTTTCCACGATTTCTTCGTTTCTTCCAGCTGTTCACGCAGGCGCTGCTCTGTATCTCTCAATGAAGCCGCTTTTTCGAATTCCTGGCTTTGAACGGCAGCATCTTTCTCTTTTCTTACATCCTCGAGCTTAACCTCCAGCTCTTTCAGATTTGGAGGCGTAGTATAAGAGCGCAGTCTTACCTTTGAACCCGCTTCATCAATTAAATCAATCGCCTTATCCGGAAGGAAGCGGTCTGAAATGTAGCGGTCTGACAGCTTTACGGCTGCTTCAATCGCTGCGTCTGTAATGGTTACGCGGTGATGAGCCTCGTAACGGTCCCGCAGACCCTCAAGAATTTGAACAGATTCTTCTGCTGTCGGCTCATCAACTGTAATAGGCTGGAACCTTCTTTCAAGTGCCGCATCCTTCTCGATGTATTTTCTATATTCATCAAGAGTAGTGGCACCGATACACTGAAGCTCTCCGCGGGCAAGAGATGGCTTTAGAATGTTGGAAGCATCAATCGCACCTTCTGCTCCTCCTGCACCGATTAATGTATGAAGCTCGTCAATGAATAAAATGATGTTTCCTGCCTGCCTGATTTCATCCATTACCTTCTTCAGGCGATCTTCAAATTCACCGCGGTACTTCGTTCCGGCAACCACTGTACCCATATCAAGCGTCATTACCCTTTTATCGCGAAGAGTCTCCGGCACTTCATTGTTAATGATCTGCTGTGCCAAGCCTTCTGCTATGGCTGTTTTACCTACCCCTGGCTCACCAATCAGAACCGGGTTGTTTTTCGTCCTGCGGCTTAATACTTCAATCACACGCTGGATTTCTTTGCTTCGTCCTATTACCGGATCAAGGCTTCCTTCTCTGGCAATAGCAGTCAGGTCGCGTGCTAATCCATCCAGTGTCGGTGTGTTCGCATTTGCCGCTGCTCCTCCCTGATGGCTGCCGGACTCATTGCTGCCTAACAGCTGCAGCACCTGCTGGCGCGCTTTATTGAGGCTGACTCCAAGGTTATTCAGAACCCTAGCAGCAACGCCTTCACCCTCACGGATCAGGCCAAGCAGGATATGCTCTGTTCCTACATAGGAATGGCCAAGCTTCCTTGCTTCGTCCATGGAAAGTTCAATCACTTTCTTGGCACGCGGTGTATAGTGAATGGTCTGGGAAGCATCCTGCCCCCTGCCGATTAAATTCTCAACCTCTTTTTGGATCTTATCAGAGCCGAGGCCCAATGCATACAGAGCTTTAGCCGCAATTCCTTCACCTTCGCGTACAAGCCCAAGCAGAATATGCTCTGTTCCGATGTTATTATGTCCTAAACGGATTGCTTCCTCCTGTGCTAAAGCCAATACCTTTTGAGCTCTTTCCGTAAATCGTCCGAACATCATAATTTCATCCTCCCAACTCTTGATCTTCCATTTTTAATCTTTCCCTGATTAGTGAAGCTCTGCGGATATCGCGTTCATGCGGTCTGAGCGGCCCGCCTGCATATTGCTGCAGGAAGCCTGGCTGTGTCAGAATCATCAGCTCATTTAATATATTTTTTGATATGTTTTGAATGTACTTCATATCAATCCCCAGGCGAACATCAGACAGGCATTGTGCTGCTTCCTTTGATTCAATGATTCGGCTGTTTGATAAAATGCCATAAGAGCGGAAGACTCTATCTTCTAATTGTATGTTAGAAGTCTTTGCTAATGCTTCCCTTGCCGATCTTTCCTGAGAAATCAGCTGACTGACAACGCTTTTCAGATCCTCGGCGATATCCTCTTCTGACTTTCCGAGAGTAATCTGATTGGACACCTGAAAGATGTTACCTAAAGCTTCGCTGCCTTCCCCGTAAATTCCTCTAACAACTAAACCTAACTGGTTAATTGCCGGAATAATCCGGTTCATTTGCTGTGTGAGAACGAGGCCAGGCAAATGCATCATAACCGATGCCCTGAGCCCTGTTCCTACATTTGTAGGGCAGCTTGTTAAAAAGCCAATATCTTCATTAAATGCATAATCGGCTTCTTCCTCCAGCCAATCATCTATTTCATTCGCCATATTTAAGGCTTCAGAGAGCTGAAACCCCGGAAACAGACATTGAATCCTTATATGGTCTTCTTCATTAATCATGATGCTGACTTCTTCATTCTCAGAAAGAAGGCAGGCACCATGAGTTGAATTCTCAGCAAGATGGGGGCTGATCAGATGCTTTTCCATCAGCACTCTTTTTTGAAGAGGCTGAAGATTATCCATTAATAAAAGCTCCATTTCCCCAAGTTTTGAAAAAGGAGAATGCTCCACCCTAGCCTTTATTTTTTTAATGATTGCTTCTGCTTCTTCATTAGAAAATAAAGTAGGGAATTTATATTGCTTTATATTGCGGGCGAGTCTGATTCTTGAACTTAACACAATATCGGAATCAGGTCCTTCAGCACTCATCCAGGAGCTGATAGCTTGATTGATAAAACGTTCCAGCGACAAGCTTACTCCCCTCCCTTTTGATCGGCATTGAGCTGTTTTTCCAGCTTCCTAATTTCGTCTCTCAATTCTGCCGCTCTCTCAAACTCTTCTTTGGAAATCATTTCTTTTATGAGATTTTTTAAATCCTCAATATTCCTGCGCAAATGAATGGTTCCCCCAATTCGTGCAGGAATTTTTCCGCTGTGTGAGGCATTTCCGCTGTGCAGCCTTCTAAGAATGGGATTCAGCTGATCTTTAAAAGTCTCATAGCAGCTGGCACATCCAAAACGGCCAACTTTTTTAAATTGCTGAAAGGTTAGGGAGCATTGCTCACACTGCAGAACCTTCTCCTGCTGAAAAGGATCCTGGCCCGATCCCTGAAAGGCAGGCTGAATATTCAAAAGGCCAGCAAGCAAATTATTTATTGAAAAACCGGACCCGCTGCCCAGCATAAACATTTCACCTTTTTCCTGCGCACATTTCTCGCAAAGATGAAACTCTGCTTTCTCGCCATTTACAACCTTTGTAAAGTGCAGCGTGGCCGGCCTTTGATTACATTCCTGACAAATCATGACTTCACCTCTCCAGCTCACTACTATTTATATTTTAAAGTGGTTAACATTGCCTTAAGCATTCTTGCCCTCAGCTCATCCCTGAATGGAAGGTCTATATATAGGACAGAACGGTCTATAACACTAAGCATTATTTTGGCTTCCCTGTTTGTTATAATCTCTTCTTCTACCAGACGGTAGATAACATTCTCTGCACTGCTCTGGGCAATTCTGCTCTGCACCAAAGATATTAACTGGTCAATCAAATCAGCATGGTCATAGGATTGGACTTTCATAATCCGGATGAAGCCCCCGCCTCCCCGCTTACTTTCTACTGCATATCCTTTTTCAATCGTAAAACGGGTGTTGATCACATAATTGATCTGAGAAGGAACACATTGGAATTTGTCAGCAATTTCGCTTCTTTTAATTTCCACGATTTCCCTTTCGCTTTTCTCCAAAACCTGTTTGAGATAATTTTCAATTATGTCGGATATATTCCTCACCAGGCCTCCCCCTATCTGACTTTGACTATATTTGACATTAATTATACATGATTTATGTAATTTCTTGCAATTGGCGGGTACTAATAATTTTCCCCCATTTTTTGACTTCCCAAACCTGAAAATGGAAGTTAATGTCGATAACAATATATTTTTGATTAGGCGGGTTTGTGCTTGGATGGGAGAAGTTTTTTATGGAGGGGTGGATTATGCTGGTCGGAGCTTTCTGCGCGTGCGCAGTTTTTGGATTTTCTGAAGCGGGGTTTGCTGGGGAGTTTATCTGGCAGGTTTGGGGATTTATCTTACATGACTGTGAATTTATCTAACAAGATTTTGGATTTATCGAGCAGGTTTTGGAGTTTATCTCGTATTTGGGGAGGTTATCTTTAAAGAGAACGGATTTGAATTTTAAAATATATGAAGAAATAAGGTGTGGCACATATAGGTGTAATTCCTTTTAAACTGCAGTCCAAATTTATTTTTCTGATCGCAAAATCTTTCAAACATACAAAAATAGGGCACCCATCAGGTTCTTTTTTGAGTAGGTTATCCTTTTTTGGTGGGTGAACCTCTGAATAAGCCTGTAATAGTCGAGGTTATATGAAGGAAGAGGTTTTAATCAGTGTTATTTTATTGGTTTCGGCTTCAGATGGTATCTAGCATGTTCTGGGTTTTATCTAACATAAATTTGAATTTATCTAACAGGCTTTTAAATTTATCTAGCACACTTTGAAGTTTATCTAACATTTAGCACTATTTATCTTTAGAGAGAACTGCTTTGAATTTTAAAACAGACGGAGAATAAGGTGTGGCACATAAAAGTTTGTTCTGGCACCTATATGTCTGAAAGCGGCACATTT
The DNA here is from genome assembly GCF_009849585.1 of Bacillus sp. ZZV12-4809. Classification (GTDB taxonomy): domain Bacteria; phylum Bacillota; class Bacilli; order Bacillales; family Cytobacillaceae; genus Cytobacillus. The sequence goes on along the minus strand of NZ_VCRN01000027.1, from coordinate 465 downwards.
GCAGCGCAAAGTGGCACATATAGGTATAATTCCTTTTAAACTAAAGCCTAAATTTTTTCTGATCGCTCCTTCATACACACAAAAAAGAGCACCCATCAGGTGCTCTTTCATTTGCCCGGCAGCGTCCTACTCTCACAGGGGGACAGCCCCCAACTACCATCGGCGCTGAGAAGCTTAACTTCCGTGTTCGGTATGGGAACGGGTGTGACCTTCTCGCTATCGCCACCGGACTATTTGGTTGAAGAAACTTCGTTCCCTCAAAACTAGATAATGTATGAAGAAGTATTTTGCCGAGTATTCACCAATGACTTGTCTAGCTTCGGCTCCTAACTTCTCTCGAAGTTGAACAGTCGCCTCCGCTTTTCATTTTGGTTAAGTCCTCGATCGATTAGTATCAGTCAGCTCCACATGTCGCCACGCTTCCACCTCTGACCTATCAACCTGATCATCTTTCAGGGATCTTAC
>NZ_VCRN01000026.1 GCF_009849585.1 Bacillus sp. ZZV12-4809 | reverse complement strand
GAGAGGTTTACAGTCATGAAAAAATGCTTTCAAGTCCAATAAAAAAGTAAAAAGGGTCCGGAATAAGGCTATTCCGAACCCCTTTTGTCTACAAACTGAAAAGACTTCACAAATGAAGTCTTTTAAATAATTTTTAATCCCTTATCTTTTAAGTGATTTAGAAAAGCAGTTCCATATTGTATGGCATAGCCTAAAAAGATGGCTACAATTAATGTACCCAATCCTACAGGGCCGCCTAAGAGAAGGCCAAGGGCTAATGCTAGAAATTCATTAATGATACGAGCTGATTTTATGCTGATATTGAGCCTTTTGGCAGTGGCGATCATTAAACCATCAATTGGGCCGCTGAATAATTGCGGTCGGATATAGATAGATACTCCGAAGCCCAGAAGAATAATACCAGTGAAGAAGGCAAATACCTGATAGGGAAATTGTGTAACTGTGAAGCCGCTAAAAACAATCTCCATCCAAAAATCAATCCCCAGACTCGCTAATATGGTACCAATGAATGATTTAAACTGCGGTTTTTCCCAGGTAAGTAAGGCATTGAAAAATATAAGGGATGCAGTAACCAGGAATGACCATGTTCCGATGGTCAGACCGAACTGATTAAAAAGTCCAACATAAACAGTGTCCCAGGCACCTGCACCAAGATTGGATAAAATGATTAATGAGACACCGAGAGTGAGAATTAAATAACCTGCAATTATTTGAATAAATGTAGTATGTTTTATCATGTTGATCCTCCCCAATACATATTACAGCATTTAAATAATTCCTCAAGGGGAAGATTACATCCATTAAGTGCCATTTGCATAGAAAAACAGCTCCCGATATAGGGAGCTGTTTAAATATATTTATACCTTAATATCAATTTTTGCATTTTTCTTCAACTCTTCTACATGCTTAACGAGCATTTCCTGCTGTTTTTGCTGTTCGAGATTCTGTTTGATCTGCGGCTTTACTTCTTCCAATTTAGGGGGCTCCTGACCTTCAGCACCACCCTGGCTGGCATATTCTTCATAGAACTTCTGAATTTCAGCATCTGTAACTTTCTCTGGCTTAATCTCGCCTTCGATGTATTTTGTATATTTAATATTATTGGAAATTTCCGTCTCTAATGAATCGGGATTAAGGCCAGCCTGTTTCATTGCTGTTTCAAATTCCTTGTCATCTTTGAATTGCCCTTTTGTTTCTTCTAGCTTTTTCTTAATTTCTTCATCTGAAGCTTTATAGCCTTTTTTATCAGCCTCCTGTAGAAGCAGGGTCTGTCCCACTAGACTGTCAAGTGTCTGTTTCTTAATTTCTTCTGCAGCATCTTTGCTAGTAGGATCTTGTCCCATTTGCTGATACATCATTTGTGATGATGTAAGCACGCTGTTATACTCGCGTCCAAGAATTTTCTGGTCATTCACAATGGCAACTGTCTTGTTTTCATCAAGCTTTTGCTTATCCATTTTCTTTTGCATTTCTTCCATTTGCTTTTGCTGGTCCTGCTGATCGGTTTCAGCTGTTTTTGCTTCTTCTTTTTTATCTGCCTTCTTGCTTTCGTCATCAGCTCCACAAGCAGCTAAAACGGCAGATATTAATACTAGTAAAAAGGGGTACATTAGCTTCTTCATTCAAATTCTCCTTCCGTAACCCTGCATAGATTGATTCAACTAAGAAAAGAATCATATAGAGGGCATTATAAAGCATATAATCTTAAAAAGATACCTAAAAGGTACAAATGCTGAATTTGTAAAGGGAATGTAATCTGGTTATAAAGTTACTAACCTGATAGTTTCTGGATGAAATATAGGTATTGACTTTTAGAATAAAAAGAAGTATATTTTATATTGTCCCAAGTAAAGGGGAATATTCATAACGATTCCGTAGCTCAGCTGGGAGAGCGCTACCTTGACAGGGTAGAGGTCGCTGGTTCGAACCCAGTCGGAATCATACATACGAGTAAAGACGCTTAAATCCGTTGATAACAATGGGTTTGGCGTCTTTTTTTATTTACGGGGACTTTCTCCGTTTACTCGGTAACTGACCGACAGGGTAGCGGTTATAAAATCACACGTCAGGCGCACTATCTCGAGACTGGAGGTGCGTCTTTTTTGCGTTTACCAGAACTTTATAGAACGTTCATCGGCATTAAGTCAGCCGAGGGTAGGTCACCGCAGACTATGCAGCAGTACCACGATAACTATACGGGATTTACGAGGTTCCTAGAGCATCGAGGTATTGCCGATGACTCCCGTAACCTTAACCGGCATGTTATCCGAGAATACATACTTTACATGCGGTCTGACCTGGGTTACAAACCGGCAACGGTGAACACTCGGCTTAAGACACTTCGAGTGATATTTAAAACGCTAGTTGACGAGGACTTAATCGATAGAAACCCGATGGATGGCGTTAAGTCGATTCAAGATCCACTCGACAAGATTGACGTGTTAACGGTCGATGAATTGAAGCGTCTACTAAATGCGCCAGACAAATCCGCATATGCAGGCTACCGTGATTATACGTTAATGCACGTATTGGTAGACTCGATGATGCGGATAGGTGAAGCTACGCAGTTAAAGGTACAGGACTTTGATTTAACACAGGCTACGGTTACAGTGCCGGCAACAGTCGCGAAGTCACGTAAGTACCGGACATTACCGCTAAAGCCGATTACCACCCGACTAGTTAAGCGATTGATTGAAGCTAACGATGACTTCGGCACAGAGTACGTGTTTCTAACGAACTACGGTGAGCCTATCAACCGTGACCACTTCAGGAAGCGTTTATATGAGTACGCTACCACCGCAGGCCTTAAGAAACGAGTTCACCCGCATCTATTAAGGCACACGTCAGCTACGTTGTTTCTTGAAGATGGCGGGGACATACGGCACTTACAAATGCTCTTAGGTCACGCTGACATGCGGATGGTCCAGAGGTACACGCATCTATCGGACAGAGCGTTAAGGGAGCAGCACGCCAAACACTCGGCCATCGACAAGGTATCTAGTAAACTAAGCCGACCGAGAAAACGGAAATTATAGGGGGCGTTATTGTGAAAGACAAATTAATCGAAGTTGTCGAGGTAGCGATTAAAGCCGTTCAGTCAGGTGAGGTAAGCGAACGTCAAGCCATGCGGTTCTTAATCGGTAAGTACGAAGAGTTAAAGCAGTCGAAATAGACAAGCACGGCAGTTGTTAACAAATAAATAAAGGCGCACACTCACGGTAACCCGAAAGTCACCGATACATGTACAACCCGTCGCAAGGTTATTGTATCAAAAAATCCGTGGAATCGTCAACGGGCGGAGTCTGTCTATCGAACCGAACATGTGTGCGCCTCTATAACGGAGGAGCACGGAATGGATCACTTAACAATCGACTTTAACACACTAAAGGATTACGCTACATTCGAAACCATACACGAAATGGACGAGACTATTTACGATTACATAGGCACGTTAACAGCCGATGAACAGCCCGAGTCAGTCATCGAAGTGCTACGGTTCTTTGGTCGCTCGAGCCTGCGTGTATTAGGCGTATCATTCGCTAAATACGAAACCATCGCATCAGACATCGGCTATAGCAAACGAACAGTTATACGGGCTGTTAATACGCTAGTCAGCTACGGCATGATTACGAAGACACCGACACTTAAACGATGGGCTGGGCGTTCATTAAAGCGCTCAGTTAACGTAGTCACTATCGTTCCTAACGCCCCTATCGAGCAAGTGTCATTTCAATCTGTCACGGCAGGGGCAACCGATGAAGCTACGCCTGCCAACGATTCTACCGTCGATACGCAGTCCGAACCAATTGTATTTAAGCACATTAATAACAACGTACTAGACTCGGCTTTAAGCCCGTTAACTGCGTGCTTTGACGATGCTACAGTACATAAGCTGACTCGAGTGATTTATCGTGCTAAAGCGAGTGTTAACCGAAAACTTCGTATAGAGACGTATGCAAACGATGTCAGGGCGTGCATTCTAGCGTGCATACGCCGGCTTAAAACGGGTCAAATCCGTAAGCTAGACGATTATCTTTACGTGTCGATACAAGCGCTATTTAGGCGTGTTTATGCCGTTAAAATGAACGCTGTGTTTGCGGATTTACTCGGTGAATAACCGACTTACGTTCACGTAGATACCTCGTTAATATGCAACCCTTGAGACGTCCGATAATGTCCTGCTAGCCTATCGATTTAGCCCTCGAGTTATAAAATTTTATAGGAAATTATCTTGGACCCGGCAGCCGCGTGTGGGCGTAGGTGCCCCCCGGGGGTTCTACCGTATTCATCGGCTGTATCGTTATTCATCGGTTATGCAATCGGGAGTTATCGTCAATCAAGCACCCAGGCATGCCGTTAAAACACCGTTTACCTTACGGCACCAACGGTTGTAGCTGATTACGGGAACGAATGTTTGCTGCCGATAAGACGTATTATGTAAACTAGTTTTTAACGAGAAACCCCGTTATATCAACGTTTGTACAGGTTCACTCGATTACTACCGAAGTAACCCGTAGTTTATGCACGAAACTAGTGTATAAAATCCTGCATAAAAACGGGGTGTTAATCGGGTTTTTATCCGTATGATCCAACGTCTGGTAAGCGGATTAGTAACCCCTGAGGTTTCCGGAAGGTGTCCGTGGTGAACGCTGTGCCCGATGCTATACGGTAGTCAAACGGGGTACCAAAATAGCTGTTGTGCAACGTTGTGCATCGGCATACTAACGTAGTGATAACGCAGATTAACGCTAATATGACGTGTTTCTTCTTATGTATCGTTGCAGCCGGTTAATTCCGACTTTATCAATCGGATTTGTCGGTTACGCAAAGTGCCAGCAAATCGCCAACCTCGATGCCTAACGCCAGACAAACGGTCGCTATCGTATCCCTCTGGTACTGCTTAGTTTCATCGTTGTATAGCCTACGTAATGTTTCGAATGGTAGCTCCGTTTGCCTCGCTAGTTCTCTTATAGAAATACCTCTATCGTCAAGTATCGTTTTCAAGTTCGATTTAACTGTCGCTTTCATCTTCGTGAAACCTCCGTTTATGTTTCGTTAATAAATCGATTATAACATTTTTAATTTTGTTGTTGACAACGAAATGTAGTCGGTTATATACTGTGATTAATAAAACGACAACGAAACGTAGTCAATTAAAAGTAACGGAGGTAATCGAAATGAACTTGAACAAGATTAAAACGCTCTATGTAGCGCAGTTATCAACGGAGGCACAGGCACTTACGAAAGAGCTGTTAGAAATGGCGGGGATCAGCGAAGAGGATATCGAACTAGCGATGGACAGTCGATTAGCGGACCTTAGCGACGCAATCAATATTAATGACGTTATCAGCGTTGAGTTATCGGTAGCATTTACGAAGGTTGAGCAGGAGTTTAACGAGGCAAGCGATAGGGACGAAAGGCTTGAATTATTCCGTATCAAGCGAGCGATTGAGCTAAAAATCGAAGCGATAGCCGAAGGTGTAACCCCAGCGTTTTGGGTTATGGAAACACTGGCGGAGGTGACTCGCTAATGTTGACCGAGCTACTAACGAAGTATGACCAATTAAATAATGCCGGTGTACTCACGGATGAACTCGTTGACGCACTATGCGATGTTGAGCGGGCTTTGCTAACGGTTTATTTCACTCGGAAAGGGTTACCGCAGTCCGTAGCTACTAAGCTGTCATTACTCGAATGGGAAGACTCGGAGGTGTCGGGATTTATAGATGACTTACGTAGCCTGCGTGGCCTGCAGGTGACTGTGAAATGACGATACGTGTGTCTGAGTGGCGTAGGTTAAGCGAATCTGAGCGCCTGTGCCGGCTTGAGTACGTAGCATTCGAATTGTGGCGCAGTCGTAACCGATAGGTCGGCAATCGAAGGGGGTGATTAAACGTGGCTAAGCAGATTGAAAAGCGAATTAGCAAGCGGGCAAAGCGTCCACAGCTCGTGTGGATCAGCTCATGCGGGCAGACAGCGGTAAAATACATCAAAGTGCGGGCGAACAGGTAACGTAGGTAGGCGGGCTGTTGGCGCAGTGTAAACGGATAAATATATACGAAGCATAGGAATACCCCCTTGTGGCTGTTGGCGCAGCTGCGGGGCTTATTCGCGTTGGTTAGAAATCGGCACGGTAAACAAGTTAGACGATAGTGTCAGGCGGTAGCGTCAGACGGGGCAGGCGGGGTTATTTGTGTCCAAATTGTGAACGTAATATTACAAACGTGTTACAAGTGGCGAGTGGATAGCATATTTTACCTCGTTAGCTATACTAAGCCATGACGGGGCATCGAAAGTTAACGAAATTTAACACAGATACTTCCGCCAGACCCGTTTAGTAGGGCTATATAGTAGAGGGGCATCGAAAGTTAACGAAATTTACATCGATAGGTTGTGAAACACCCGTTTAGTAGCACTAAATTATGAAGGATTAACGAAATTCTCCTCGAGTACTTGTTAAACGGCTCATTTAACGAGTTATAAGTAGGGAGAACGGCAAAAAGTTAACGAAGTTTACGCGCATAGGTTATATGAAACCCGAGTTCACGGCTTATAGGTAGGGGAAAGCGGTAGAAATCGAAATTTTTTTTGCAGCTGATATGCAATTTTAACCCGTTTAGTAGGGCTATATATTGAGGGGCGTAAGTTTTTCACCGAAATTTGACACTGGATGGCATAATTTACGGCTTTAGTACGGCTCTTATATAGAGGGGTTTATTTTTTCAACGAAATTTAACAGCGGTAGTTGTGAAACGGGTGCTCAGCTGTACTAAGTATTGAGGGGGCATCGAAAGTTAACGAAATTTACAACCGGTAGTTGTGAAACGGGTGCACAGTAGGGCTATATATTGAGGGCGTAAGTTTTTTTTAGTCTCGATACTTCCGTAGAACCCGTTTACCAGCACTAATATATGAACGGGTTTATTTCGGTGGTAACTTTTTTGCAACCGAATGCTACCAAACGAGGCTTTAGTCCAACTAATATATGAGGGGCATCGAAAGTTAACGAAATTTACAATCGGATGGCATAATTTACGGCTTTAGCTGCACTAAGGTATGACGGGGCGTTTGCTGCCCGACTTTTTTAAACGATAGTTAGTAATAAAACGTTATCAATTCGAGGAGGTGAACGAAACATGCGAATCACAAACGAACAGTTACCGATAGTCCGTAAGGCACTCGGGATCAGTCAGGCGGAGTTAGCCGATAAGATTGGCGTAACAACGTCATTCATCGCACTAATCGAGTCACAGCGAAGAGACATACCGGAGTCCAGGCGTGAACAAATCCGTGAAGCACTGCCGGTTACCGACGATGAAATCGAGTTATTAATGGCGCTAAGTAAGCGCGTATAACCGTGTTTCTTCTATTATATCGGCAACAAAACATTCGTGGTAAACGTTTGGATGTCTGTATTGACCGAGCGAAGCGAAGCTGAGCGATGGTAATGAAACTTAAACCCACGGGCTTACAGCCCCCGCCACTTCGTGACGGCAAGACATTTAAACGAAACTATCGGACATAAGGTGACACCGAAATAACAGTTAGCCCCGCCTGGACTCGTTTTAATTCGACGTAAAACCCGTACTGATTAAGATGAGTAAAGGTTTATGAAAATGGGAGAAAAACGGAGAAAAACCGCGATATAGTGGGGTTTTGTGGCGAAAACGCCGTTTTTACAATGCACCCAAAAATAGCAGTAACTGCCTAAAAATGCACCCAAAAATAGCAGTATTTTTAAGAGGAGGAGTTTAAATGAGAGATTTTGCAGCAGAAGAAAGAGCGTACAAAGACATACATCAGGAGGCACGAAAGTCAAGGAAACGGAATCTGACGGTTATTGACGGTACCATCGTAGATAACGAAACAGGCGAAGTCGTGAACGACCGATACGAATTAGTCACTAAAGCCCCAGACGAAGTAAGACGTAAGTGGGCTGAGGGCCAGCGTGTTAAGCAGGAGTTAGCAGACCACCACGACCAAAACGGAGGTTTCGTATTCGCATACTACGAGTCATGTAAAGCCGTAACTGAGCGTTTGCCTGGGTTTAATCAGCCGGACTTAGCACGCCTAATGCTAATCGGAACGTACGTTAACTTCGGCACTAATCACTTGACGCACCCGAACGGCAGAGCAATCGATAAGAAGGCGTTAGCCGAAATACTCGGAATGAGCCGTAACAAATTCTCGGAGTTCTATAAAAGACTCGTTGAGGGTGGCGCGGTAATCGAAGCCCCTACCGGCTTAATAGTAAACGCTGAGTTATTCTACCGTGGTTACGAGTCAGATGCGCCGAAAAGCGTGGATCACTTGCAGCATACGAGAATGTACCGCAAGACAGTACGTGAACTTTACGAAATGCTCGGTAGTAGGTCGGTGAAAAAACTGGGCATCGTTTACTCCGTGCTTCCATACGTCAATTTCAAAGTGAACACGGTATGCAGAAACCCGCAGAACAGCAATGAAGACGAACTTGACGCTATGACTATCGGGGAACTAGCCGACATTCTCGGATATGAACATGTGGGGTTTTTCGCCAAGACGTTAAAGAGTATTAAGCACAACGGGCAGTCCGTTTTTAAGTTAGTTGAAGACGACGGAGACGCCCGAAGTAAGTACATCATCGTTAACCCAAACGTGGTATACGCAGGGAACGGTGATAGTTTAAAAGGTCTTAAAGTTCTATTCAGATAAACGGGCATACTTGCCCTATTATAAAAGAATATAACACGGCACGTTCAGCGTGTCAACAACCGCCTGGTCCGTTTCTAAACGGGCTTATTTGGCGTGCAAAAAAACTACTAAAATCGAAGGGGACGATTGGAATGGTAAAAACACTAGGGGATATTCAACGCAAGTACGAACGCAGCGGAGTTACAGACGTGGAGGGTTTGCGCAAGGACACGGAGGCTTACTTGGAGCAAACGGTTAATGTCGATGCTAAAACGGTCGGCCTACTAGCGGGCACCTGGGCGTTTGTAGCGGAGAACTTAGAGCGTGAAGAGTGGCGCAGTTACACTCGTGAAGACTGGGCTAAACTCGAGCATGAACACGTTGAGTTTGCTTCGTTTACCGCGCCTGACCTGTTAGACAACGTATTGAGCCGATTAGAACGCGGTAGGATCACGCAGGCTGAGGCACGGGCTGAAATGGATAGTGCGCAGGAATGTGACTACGTGTTTTGTATTAACGTTTATAAGCCGAGACGAGCGAATCAAAAGTACTGCTGCCGTAACTGTAAAGAACGACAAAAGGAAGCTGTCAAACGTTTTGAGCGTACAGGCACGTATCTGCCGGAACATGTCTACAAGGAAAACCGTGACGACACGGACGAACGGAACTACCGTAAGTCAATGCGGGTTTTTGACGCAGGTATCATCGAATCTGTACTAGAACCATTCGAACGCAATCGGGAAAACGGCTATAAACGTGATAGAAAACGTGAAAAATTTACGGGTTTCACGGCTAGAAAAGGGGAGAGTAATCCCTTATGTACTGTAGAGGGCTAGTCGCCCGTATTTTATTTACGGATTAAAGAAGAAAACGAAATCAAACGGGAGGTAACGAAAATGTCAAACGAAACATTTCGCATGGTACGTATGTACTTGAAGCTAACGCAACAGGAATTTGCTGATTATCTGGACGTAGCGTACTCGACAGTTTACGGAATTGAAGCGGGCAATCGTAGGGTAACCGATACAGTGCATTCGAAGGTGGCTCGCAAGTTCAAGGTCACTAACGAATTTATCGAGTTCGCCGAGCGAGTGAAGCGCCTTGAGGGAATCTAAATACTACAGCGGGGCAGCTGACTTAGCCGATAAACCCAGGCGGTATCTAACGGATGCCCGCAAGATGCAGACGCTACTGTTAAACGGCGATATCCACGTTAAGTTATGGACATTCGAGGTGCTGTGGATCAGCGATAGACCGGCAGGTCCGAATGAATATCGTATGTACGCATTGATTCAAGCGGGCAGGGTACACGCTGACAACGATGGTTTCTTTGTCATCGATTGAAAAATACGCATAAATAACCACATTAACACGATAACACAAATCGATTACCACGTCAACTGCCGTTACGACCACAATCGTCTCCACAACGTACGGACTCGTGGCAGGCAGTAAACGTTAATCAAACATACTTACGGAAGGGATGTGAACGGAATGGACGTAAATAAAGTGCAAGCGTTGTCGACGTTGTTACTTGCGATGTCGGTACTGCAGCATACGGATAAAACTTTTGTTAATCGTGAAATAGTCGCGGTCATGGATCTTGTCAGAGAAGAACTCGAAATTAAAAAATAATCGATTGGGGCGGATGGAAATGAACGAATTAATCATACAGAAAATTATCGAGAAGCTAGACAACTTAGAACGCAAAATGGACGCAATGGCAGATGATGTGGCCGAAATCAAAGTTAAGGTCAACGATGACACGCCGGAGTACTCGCAGATGTATAACGGGGGTGTCGTTAATGGGTAAGAAACGGTGTTCAAAATGTCATATTAAAAAGCCGTTGACCTCGTATCAAGTAGATAACAAAAACAAGGATGGCTTACGTACCGAATGTCGGGAATGTCGTTCAGCGTCAAGGGCAAACTCGGTGACAAGGTCGAAACAGGCGATTAGCCGTATGAAACACAAAGGGATGTCAATCGATTTAACTACGCATGGTATCGCCTGGACGTTAGGTGAATGCCGTTGTTCATACTGCGGAGTCGAACTTGAATACTCGGAAACAACGATTGACCACATAACGCCGACAGACCGACAAGGCCCGAATACCTTCGCTAATACAACGGTTGCCTGCCGTAGCTGTAATTGCCGTAAAGGTTCGCAGCCGGCGCTACTGTTTATGCTGACAGAAGTTGAGCCGTACTATAACCGAAAACTACTCGAGCAAATGGCTTTACGTAGCGGGCAGTCTGTTGCCGAGGTATATACGGAGCTTGTAATCGATGCGCAAGCCTACTTCGCTGAGCAGTCGGCCCAGGCGGTGAGTTCGACATGACACCGTTCTACATGACAGGGCACTCGGTTGTAGCTACGTTGCTAGACGACCCCGCCTACATCGATTTAGTCCTAGTGATTGACGAGGATAGATTGCCTGCAGCGGGGCTGTTCACAAAGCGAGGTGAATCCATATGAGTTACTATTCGCGTGAGGAGCAAGAAACGTTATATAACTACGACCCGATTAACGGTACATGGCGAGCGTATTCAACGTACCCACCGGACATCAAAACGTTGCTAAGTAAAGCCGATGTCATTCGAACTGAAACCGATGAAGCGGGCAGGGTCGTTATGGTTGACGGGTACTTAACCCGCAGCCAAGTTCGAATTTATGGCTAAAAAACACGGGGCTACTAGGGGTTTTTCACACATTAAACACGTTCGAGGGCAAATACCTTCGGGTTTATTTGCGGTGGTAAAAAACCCCGTGCTACCCCCTAAAATTTCAACGAAAACCCGTTATATACGGATATAAAAACGGAGGGGTTAAGGATGCACGAGGTTAATAGATACAAAGCGGTTAGACTGCGAGCCTACGACGGCAGTGCAACGGGCATCGGCATACAGCGATACAGCCACGGCACGACCGAGCTAATCGCTAGCCTTTACTTTGATTCAGCGCTAACCAACCGTGAGGCATTCGCAGCAATCGATGAACACATTGAACCGCCTGCCAAAGTCAAGCTAGTCAACGTTAGACCGTTTAAACACGGCAAGGCTGACGTTAAGTACATTGCAGTACGGGCAGGCATACACACGTCAGAAGCGATGGCACTCGCCAGGGACGCACTTAAACGTAAATCAGATATAACGGAAATATTGGAGGGTTAACGATGCCACGAAAGACACGGAAATCTATGAACCTACGGGACGGCTTAATATTAAAGCGCCCGACGAAGCCAAACGATGCTACACTGGCGTGGATACACACGTTACAGACAGGCGAACCGTTGCCCCGAGTTTATTGGGATCCACCGCCGAAATGGACGATTAAGTACAGCCAGCAGTCACCGGAACATCTCGAAGCACTCGAAAGGAGAGGTATACGTGTTCGGACTAGGGAAGCGAAGCCAACAACCGAAAGAAATCCGCGGGGAAATCGTCGAGTCAGTTGACGATAAGTCCGGCAAAGTACTCGTGCATATCGACAAGTACGGCCGTGAAGTCACGATTAAAATACGGTCACGCGTTGACGCCCAGGTTATTTTCGAATGCGAGTACGAAACCGACGCAAACGAACGTGCTGCGTATTATGATGCCGAGCAGATAGTGGATATCTATTTACGGGCGCACAGGCTATACGAGGATACGCGGTTAAGTAATTTCGATATAGGCTACGTTCGAAACGCAAGCAAGCGGTCAAGGTAATTAGCAACACCAAAACTAACTATAAAGGGGAAATGAAAACATGGATATCAAACAATCTTATCAAAAGCAAATTGACTCAGAGGTAAAAGCATTCCGAAAGAGCGTTGACAAAATAAGTAACTCGGCTAATCCGTACTATGCCGATGAAGCCGTTAAGAAGTACGAGGTAGAACAGCTACGAAATAAACTCGATGCCGAAGTCAAGCGCTTGGAATCCGAGTTCAACGATAAGATGGAAGAAGCTATCGAGCACGCATCGAAACAGGCTTCCCGTGCAACTGTTTACGTTAACCCGAGTGATAAATCGAGGTTAGCCGAAATTACAGCCGACCTTTACGCTGATTTAACATTCGCGAGTGATCCCAACCGTAAATCCGAAGCATTCGATAGATTCATGGAAAAGGTAACCGCATTCGAGGACAGCGGTGTCGGGCCTTTATTCGAGTTGAAACGTCAGCTGCCGGACTTAATGAAAAAACTAGAGGGCGACAAGTTTGCCGAGCAAAAGTTACGCGGTTTATATCACGAATTAGCATCGTTAAAAACGGATGAAGAAGAACGGCTTGAAGCACTTAAAGCCGACAAGCTATCGGGTGTAGCGCATAACTACCGCGTGCTCAGGATGGTTCATCAAGCGTACAAACACGAGCAAGCAGCACGTCGTTCAACGCATACGCAGTTGTAATCGATACGCCCCCGTTAGGACTACGGCTAGTGCGGGCAGGTAGCAGGGAGTATCGAGTAATTGGTCGCAGTCACAGGGCGTCGGGTCGAACCGACAGAAGGCGAGGTTATCCGGATTAGCCTCGTCTAACAAAATACTATAGGGGGTAATTTTAAATGAACATCGCAATCGAATTAAAAAATCATAACGGACATATGGGTCACGGTTACAGGGCGCTAACCGCAAAGGACAGCGCAGGAAATCAGTTACTAGTCGATATCAACGGAGCTAACGTCGTTAACTTCATTGAAGGTGCGGTCCAGGCAGGCGTTAGGAAACTTATCGCTAACGGCGGTGCAGCCGAAGCATTTAACGTGTCGCTAACAGGGATTACGCTTACAGCCGGTGCTCAAACGATGCTTGTCGATAAACTAACGTCTGATCCCTTGATAAGTTCGTTAGCTTTCGCATAACAAACACGAATACCACGGGGTCTCACCTGAGGCTCCGTTAATTTATTTTGGAGGCGATGATATGAAGTCAATTACAATTTCGCAAACAACCGTATTTACAACTGAGGAATTTATCGAGTTAAAGTCCGCAACTGAACGGGCGGGCGGTCGAATCGTAGACACCCACGCAATCAGAAACGGGCAGGGGATCAGCTGCGTAATCGAAATGCCTGCCGACAGTAGATACGCTGATTAAACGGGGGCTTACGTGGCTCCCGTGCTTTTTTATGCCTTAAACGTTAAATACTGACTTAAACTCCGAGCCTTGCAGTAACCCTTAATATTCGAATCGACGTAAGTGTATCTGACGTAGCCGTTTTTGACCGTTATGGTATCGACTGCTGTCCCGTGAAATGTACTCCGCAATTGGCCTTTAGTTTTGTAGAGAAGTAGTCGCAGTTGTGCGTCAGTATTCGCTTCCTGCAATTTCTCGTTAAATTCGGTTATATCCATAATAACATCTCCTTCTTTATACCTAGAGATTAAGTCTTTTTGACAGTTTTGTGAACAGTAAATTAACTATATAGAATAAACGCTCCGATCCATAAAAACTCTGTACGTATATCGATCGGTTTATTAATACACTTTATGGGTTCATTCGTATAATTGAAACTATTGTAAGTTGTTTATTTATCCAGTCACTAATACCGACTGGCTGCCCAGAGTGGTGATAAATTTAAGTTCTTAAAACAAAATATCTGCATCATTAGGTGATTTCTTCATAGGATAGGGTAAGAATAATAATAAAATAGGAAAACAAAAAGGTTTTCTTCCTCTGTTGTAGAATATTTAAAGTATTTAAACAGGGGGGAAAAAGTATGACATTAGCTCTTTCAATTAAGGTTAACGACGGCATTGTCTTAGCAACAGATAGTGCTACAACTATTACTCAACCAGGAGCAAATGGTAGTCAGTTTCTGAACGTTTATGAAAATGCTAATAAAATTTTCCATTTACACAAAGGGCTTCCAATAGGTATTATTACTTGGGGTAATGGTGGAATTGGTAATGCATCTATAGGTACAGTTATAAAAGATTTTAGAAAAAAAATTATGACAGAAATATTTTCTGATCAGCCTTACACTTTAGAGTCGCTTTCAATGCAATTTAAAGATTACATTCTCCCTTTATATAATGAGGCTTACAATGGTATTCAACCTCAATCAAGACCGTTTACCGGGTTTACTATTTCAGGTTATTCTCACAATGAAAGTCAGCCAGAAGAGTGGAGAATTAATTATGAATCTGGGGACTGTAATGTTACCCAATTAAGTTCTACTCAACGAACTGGAGCTAGTTGGTCTGGTCAACCCGAGGCATTAAACAGGCTGGTAAAAGGATACTCAACTGGTTTAGAACAGGTTTTAACAATGTGTGGTATTGAAAGAGCTAAAATTGGGGAAATAATAAAAGTAGCTGATGAGAATTTGCAAACTCCTTTCGTCATTCCATCAATGCCAATAGCAGATGTTATAGACTTAGCTGAGTATTTTATTGACCTTACAACTAAATATGTAAAATATTCACCTGGAATACAAAGTGTAGGCGGACCCGTGGAAATTGCATCAATAACCAAACACGAAGGATATAAATGGATTAAAAGAAAATTATATTTTAATAAAAGTATTAATATGGAGGGATAAGTATGGTAAAAGTTTTAGAACAGCCGAAAAAGGATCAAAACAAGACAGAAACGTCAAGTTTTTCTATAAAAAATACAATAAACTATACTAATATGTTAAAGAGTGTAGCAAATTCAAATAACACTTATGTTAAAAATAAATAAATGTGTTAATGGCTCAACAATAGTTGAGCTTTTTTTTATGTAGATTAAAGAACGTATGTTCGGATATAATAACGTTAAACCACTGAAAGGAGTTGGTCGTTATAGCGATTCGTGACCGAGGTAAGATGAAATGGCAAGGCGCATTTTTCATGCCGGAACATGTCAAGATGCTACGAGAAGTCGAACGGGATCTGATGCGGGTACAGAAGCCTATACTTGATGAATATCAAATCAATGAGTTCGAGCGCCAGGTATGCGAGGCTATGGAGTTCGCTACGCCCGTCAAGTTAACCGTTTGGCGGGACGGCTTTACATACGATGAAGTAGGTCGCGTACATTACTTGGAACCGATTCATAAGGAAGTACGGCTGCAAACGGAGCAGGGGACGATTAGTCGGATTAAATTTGCGGATATTGTTGCGGTTGAGATAATCGAGTAGACGTATAAATTATAGGGCTTATCGGTTGTCAATATTCGCCAAGTTGTGTATACTTAGAGAGGATAAAAGGTTATAAAGGGGTGCTTTAAGTGAACAACGTACTTGGGACTCGGTTAAAGTACATTCGCAAATCACACCGGATGACTATGGAAAAGGTGGGCGAATCACTCGGCATAGCTAAATCATCTTATGCCGGATATGAATCGGGAGAGCGTAAACCACCGCCTGATAAACTCGTGAAGTTAGCTAGTATGTTTGACGTTTCCTGCGATTACCTGTTAGGAATCACCGATGACCCTGTGCCAAAGCGTGACAACCGGAACCTATCAGACTTCTTGAAGCGAAGTGGGCTACACTACGACGGCGTGAAGCTAACAGCCGAAGAAATTCGAGTTATCCGCGATATGCTTTCCCTAATTGCACGCGGGGCTAACAAGTAGTGCCGCTGAGGGCGATTTTAAGCGATTTAATTTCTATCAATCGATCTAAGACCCACTTCGATGCGAAATTCCTTGCATTAACCGGTGCCTATCCGTATAATTAAACATAACTACATACGGAATAGTGCGTCTGACTTAACGGTAACTGACCGGTGATATCTCGTATACCTTGACAGGGTAGAGGTCGCTGGTTCGAACCCAGTCGGAATCATACTTAAAGCGCTTGGCTAATAATCCCAAGCGTTTTTTTATGCGCCTGGGGATCGTCATTGTTGAACCGGGTTTCCTGTGAGGTTTTAACGAAACATTGATAGGGAATCAATAAAATATAAAAATTCGCAAAATAATTTTTATTGAAAATCCATGCTATAATTTTATTGTGAAATTACAAGAGTTAGGGGATATTTCTATGTTGAAAGATCTGTTTATAGGCCTTTCCCAAAACGAATTTCTGAATAACGCTGCAAAGAAATATGGTTTGAAATTGGGAGCGCAGAATGTAGTTGCGGGAACAAATTTAGATGAAGCAATTCAGAGTATAAAAGAGCTTAATGCTCATGGCATCTCTTGTACTGTCGATAATCTCGGGGAATTTGTATTTAAAAAAGAAGAGGCGGCAGAGGCGAAAAAACAAATAATAGAAGTAATAGAGGCAATTCATGAAAATCAGGTGGATGCACATATCTCTTTAAAGCCTTCTCAATTAGGCCTTGATATTGACTATTCTTTTTGCCTTGAAAATGTCAGGGAGATAGTAGAGAGAGCAAGCCGCTATGGTATTTTTGTGAATATGGATATGGAAGACTCCAAGCGTTTGCAGCCTTCCTTTGACATTTTGGATGAATTATCCAAAGAATACGACAACTTTGGTACTGTTATACAGGCATATTTCCATGCTGCTGAAGAAGACCTTAAGAAGTATCAGAATTTCCGGCTGCGAATTGTAAAAGGTGCTTACAAAGAGCCTGAAGAAATTGCTTATCAGGACAAAAATGACATTGACGCTAATTTCATAAAATTGATTGAATGGCATCTGCTGAATGGCAAATTTACCTCAATAGCAACACATGACCATAATGTAATTAACCATGTAAAAGATTTTGTAAGGGCTAACAATATTCCAAAAGATAAATTTGAATTCCAAATGCTCTATGGTTTCCGCAAGGATATGCAGCTGAAGCTTGCGGGTGAAGGCTATAATTTCTGCACATATGTTCCTTTTGGGCATGACTGGTACGGTTACTTCATGAGGCGCCTGGCAGAAAGGCCACAGAACTTAAACCTTGTTGCCAAACAGGTATTTACTAAGAAAACCAATACTGTGATTGGTGTAGCAGCAGGAGCTTTCCTATTAGGCAGATTGACAAAAAAGCGAAAAAAATAATAAGCAGGAGCCTCCCTTTGTTAAGATTTCAGGGAGGCTTTTTCTTTTCCAAAAGGTATGATCTCAATTGCGAATCTTATCTTAGTAAGCATTTTAGACTGAAAGGGCAGGGAAGGAAATGGACCTGCAGCTGAAACCTGTTACAGACAAAAATTTTTTTGAGATTATTAATTTGTAATGAGGAAGAGCAGGAAAAGAAGTTTCAGATCTTCGTAAGATTTGTCGGATCCAATGCTTTTTTCATTGCTCTTGCTTCAGTTAATGGCTGGACAAGCAAAGCCATATTTGACAAAGAGATTTTAATAGGGTTTACAACCCATGGACTGGACAGGGACCATGACCGGTATGAACTTGTGAGTCTGATGCTTGGACATCAATTCCAGGGAAAAGGATATGGTATCCCTGCTATTAAGCAAGCTTGTAATTGCTATCCGGGTCTATGAAAAGGTTGGCTTTCAGCCGACAGGTGAGATTTTCCAGGCTATTCACCCGGAACCAATATACAAATTAACAGTATAGTGGTATCCCTGACTGCATTGTCGGGGATTTTCTTTTGGATTTTTTATAATAAATTTTGTGATTAAACAAAAACATGCATCAGTTAAATACAAAAAACACAAGAGCCATTCTATAATGAAATCTTCTTCTCAATTCAGTAGATTGCGGAGAATTCCGCTGAATAAAAGAACAGCCAGGATGAATAAAGCGAAAAATCCGGTGTTATTTTTTATGTTCCATAATTCCTCTAATTGGGCAGCAATCATTATGGAGGTATGCATAATAACCAAAAAAGCTGCAGTAATTCCGATTGTAACATGATACTTCATCATCATCTTTGAAACCTTTGCATGTGAAACTTTAACCTTCCACAATTTCCTTTTTCTAATGAGAAGAAACACAAAATACTTACTCAGGTTTAGCAGGAATAAAGTTAATGCTGCCTGCGCTAAGCCTTTTCCAAATAGAATTTAGATTTGTATCGTAACCTTTTCAGAAGCTCCATAGAAGTATGATAAGAATTGTAAAAATACTAGGGCCGACCCATCTGGCAATCATGTTAAACCTCCAGTTTTTTTCTTAAAAAACGTAATTTGTAATTAACCCTTCTCTAAGTATTTTTGCATAAAAATAAATTTATTTAACTAAAAATGCATTTTTCTGTTGCTAAAGAAGTATTTCATCCTTTAAAATTCTCTTAAAGAAGGATTGCCTTCATGAAAATATAGATTTCTAAGCCAAAATAAATAAAATAATTGCGAATAGTAGAAAATTTTCTTGTTTAAGAAGCATTTCGTGCTTTATACTTTGAATAAGAAGTTTTTCCTTCACTATTCATGAGGAGCCGGCATGGATAAGAAAACAATTAGCCAGATGATTAAAGAAAACTATTCAACCCTCTCGCCAGGACAGCGGAAAGCAGCTGAATTTATTATGGAGCATGCTGATGAAGCAGTGTTGTTAACAGCATTTCAAGTTGGAAGAAAGGCAGGTGTCAGTGAGACAACCGTCATTCGGCTTGCGTATGCACTTGGATTCAGCGGTTATTCCCAAATGCAGGAACGAATCAGAAAAGACTGGCTTGCAGGGAAACAGCAGGCTGCAGCTGAAAATGATTCTTACATAGACAATGCAGCACATGAGAACTTATTTAAGAGAGTCATAGATCAAGAGAGGAAAATACTTCGGCAATTGCTTGATCAGGTAAATAATAATGACCTCTGGAAAGCGATTGATGCGCTGATCCAGGCAGACAGGATTTATATTGGGGGGTTTGGCAGTTCTTTTGCAGCGGCATACTGGTTCTACTACACACTTAAACAAATGAGGGGAAATGTTTATATCTCAGGCCCTCAAGGATTTCTTCCTGAGGATGTGTGTGATTGGACAGAACAGTCAGCAGTTGTCATTTTTTCTTTTCCCCGCTATCGAAAGGAAACTTTAAAGCTGGCTTCGTTTGCTGATAGAAAAGGCTCGAGGGTGATTGCCATCACAGACCGGCAGCTTTCGCCAATCGGGCAGATGGCTGAAGTCACACTTACTACTGATGAACTAATGGATACCGGACATCATTCAGTTGCTTCGGTTATTAGTCTGCTGGAGGTGCTGATAGCGGGTATCCATGAACAGGTTCGTGAAAGAATCGCGGGAAGACAGAAGGAACTGGAAATTTTAATTGCTGATCAGGAGTTATTTGTTGAATAAAGCTGAACAGCAGGGGAGTAAAAATAAAAAGGGGGCACAACGTATGAGCAGTCTTTCAAAGAAAATCATTCAGCAGGAGGAATCGGCTTCCTTTACAGCCGGGGACTATATTAAATTTTTAATACCATCTCTTGTTGGGATTTTACTATTTATGATACCCGTTCAAGGAGAAGGCGGGATTACGATTCCAGTTGCATATTTAGCAAATCAAATTAACGGATGGCTGGGATCTTCCATACCTGCTATTACTGTTACTATAATGGCTCTATCAGTAATTGGCTCTCTGATTGCAGTAATTTTCAAACCGGCCTTTATACTAAACAGCCCTTATTTGAATAAATTACTCAATGTAAGTAAATTTTGGGTCGCAGCCCGTTTGCTCGGAACAGTTTTTGCTATTATTACCTTATTTGAAATTGGTCTGGAACCAATATATTCAGAGAATACTGGCGCACTCTTAATCTATGATTTAATTCCAATTCTGTTTACTACATTTCTTCTGGCAGGTTTATTGCTGCCGCTTCTATTAAATTTTGGCCTGCTCGAATTTTTTGGAGCGTTATTGATTAAGGTGATGAGACCTGTTTTTAAGCTGCCGGGACGTTCTTCTCTAGATTGTCTGGCATCATGGGTAGGTGATGGGACGATTGGAGTCCTGTTAACAACTAAACAGTATGAAGAAGGATATTATACAAAACGGGAGGCGGCTGTTGTTGCCACTACCTTCTCGGTAGTTTCCATTACGTTTACGATTGTTATTATTCAATATTTAAATTTAGAACAATATTTTATACATTATTATATAACAATTATCCTTGCTGGTTTGGTGGCAGCTGTAGTAATGCCGCGGATTCCCCCATTATCCAGAAAAGCTGATACTGCTTATGAAGGGACTGTGATGAAGGAGGAAACCTCCATTCCTGCTCATACGACACCTGTTAAATGGGGATTAAATAATGCAATTAAAAAGGCGCGTACTAATAATAGTGCTGCAGCAGTTGTAAAAGAAGGCTTTGAGAATGTTTTGGACATGTGGATGGGTGTACTGCCAATTGTTATGGCGATTGGGACTGTTGCCCTTGTAATTGCAGAATTCACTCCTGCATTTACGATTCTTGGAAAGCCGTTTGAACCGATCCTGGCTCTCATGCAAATTCCGGAAGCTGCAGATGCGGCCCAGACAATGGTAGTTGGATTTGCTGATATGTTCCTTCCGGCTGTCATTGGGAGCGGCATAGAAAGTGAAATGACAAGATTTGTTATTGCTTGTGTCTCTGTAACACAGCTGGTTTATATGTCTGAAATGGGCGGTCTGCTTTTAGGGTCAAATCTTCCTGTCAGCATTAAGGATTTAATTCTTATTTTCCTTCTTCGCACGATTATTACGCTGCCGATTGTAGCTGTAGTAGCTCATATAATATTTTAAGTAATTAACTCAATTTTATCGGTTTTCCAGGAAAGGGGAAGGTTATGAAGCAAGAGGCATTAACATCACTGGTCATTAAAAACCTTCACACAGTTAAGGACCTTGAAGCGGTATACGAACTTGAAGCAAGAATATGGAGTGTAGAAGAAGCTGTGCCGGTTAATCATACAGTGGCGACGGTAAAAAATGGCGGGTTTGTGTTAGGCGCGTTTATTGGAGAGGAGCTGATTGGTTTTCAATACAGCTTTCCCGGCTTTGACGGCACAAAGGTATATCTTTGCTCCCACAGCCTTGGAATTCATCAGAAGTACCGGGCGTTTGGAATTGGAGAAAAGCTAAAAAATGCTCAAAAACAGACAGCGATTGAAAAAGGTTATGATCTCATTTCCTGGACATACGATCCTCTTGAAACCGTAAATGCCAATCTTAATCTCCATAAGCTCGGTGCTGTATGCACTCATTATATGGAGAATGCTTACGGTGAAATGTCGGACCAGATGAATGCCGGAATACCGTCTGACAGATTTCTGGTGGAGTGGCGAATACAAGACGTGTTTCCCGTGCGCCAAAGACCTGATGAGGTTCTGCCAAGGGCAATAGAAACAGAGGTCGCTGATGGTTTCAGAGTCCCTGTAAGCGTAAATTTGAACTGTAGAAATGAAAAGGTTTACATTCCGGTTCCTGGGAATTTTCAGGATATTAAAAAGCGGGATATTGAATTGGCTTTGAAATGGAGAAAAAGTACGAAAGAAGCGTTTGTTCAGTATCTAAGCAAAGGCTGGATTGCGACAGATCTTATAAAGGACGCAGATGCGAAAAACCAATACTTATATCTCTTGGAAAAGAGATAATGCCGGGAGAATGGGAATATGGAAATTAAAAGCATCGTTTTAAGGCACGTGAAAATGGAGCTGCTGAATCCGTTTACGACAAGTGTCGGAACAGAAGTGGATAAGGACTTTATTCTGGTAGAAGCAAAATCAAAAAGCGGGCAATCAGGATGGTCAGAGTCGGTTTCCATAATGGAGCCCATTTACAATGAAGAAACAGTAAAAACTAATTGGCATATGATGAGTGATCATTTAATACCGATCCTTTTTGCATCAGACATTCGGCACCCTGATGATGTTTCAGAGGCTTTCAGGCCAATCAGGGGAAATTTTAATGCCAAAGCAGCGCTGGAGTGTGCTGTCTGGGACCTTTATGCCAGGGAGAAAGGGGTCTCGCTCTCAAAAGCTCTGGGCGGAGAAAAGGAAAAAATAGAAGTGGGCGTTAGTGTCGGTATACAGGAGTCGGAAATAAAAATGCTTAATCAAATTGAAGGATATCTAAACGATGGCTTTAAGCGGATTAAAGTAAAAATTAAGCCAGGGTGGGATGTGCAAATCTTAAAATCAATCCGTCGCCAGTTTCCTGATATTAAGCTTATGGCTGATGCTAATTGCGCCTATACGCTTAATGATATTGGCCACCTTCAGAAGATGGACGATTTTAATCTAATGATGATTGAACAGCCTTTGGATCATGACGATATTATCGATCATGCCAAGCTTCAAAGTCATTTGGAAACACCAATTTGCCTTGATGAAAGCATACATACATTTGAGGATGCCAGAAAGGCGATTGAGCTTGGAAGCTGCAGAATCATAAATTTGAAAATTGGCCGGGTTGGCGGGCTTACAGAGTCAAGGAAAATTCATGACCTTTGCAGAAATCATAACGTTCCGATGTGGTGTGGAGGAATGCTTGAAGCTGGAATAGGTCGTGCGCACAATATTGCCATTACTTCACTATCTAATTTTACGCTTCCTGGTGATACAGCCCCGTCTTCCCATTATTGGAAAGAAGATATAATTGAACCTGAAGTCACTATGGAAAATGGTTTTATTTTAGTGCCGCAGGGGCCGGGAATAGGGTATGAGCCTGATCGTTCTAAAATTGAGGATGTAACATTATATAGCCGGACTTTCTCAAAATCATAAAATAAGCCATGCTGCGCCAGAGGGAACTCTGGCGTTTTTATTTTGGGATTTGCATCTTGATTCCCTATTTTACCTATATTGTGACACATATCACCGAGGGTTTGTCCGGGTTTTGATAAACTGAATGTAACTTTCTAAATTTTGCGATACAAAGGGGTGTGTAGTATGAAGGTGAAGCGGCTGGCGTTCTTAACAATTATCCTTACCTATATTTTAATTGTATTTGGCGGGTATGTGGCATCTTCGGAATCTGGCATGGGGTGCGGGCCGGAATGGCCTTTATGCAATGGGCTTATGATTCCGGTATTAGAAGGAGATACCTTAATTGAATTTGCTCACAGAATTGTAGGTGCAGTACTTGCAATAATGACAGCTGTATTATACCTTAGCATTCAAAAATCAAACCAGGAACGGGAACTTGGCGGTGTTTCTAAGGCGCTGATGCTTCTTTTAATAATTCAAATTTTACTTGGAGCAGCTGTGGTTTGGTTAGACTTGCCGGCTATCATTGTGTCTGTTCACCTTCTGGTTGCAATGGCTTTTCTTGCTTTGCTAATCTGGATATGGAGACGTGCTGGTGAACAGACATCTCGGACTAAAACAAGAAACGACCAGAGTATTCGAAACAAATTTAAAATCCTGCTTGTGTTGCTCCTTCTTACTTTATTTCTTGGTGCTTATATTAAGCACCAAACATTCGGATTAGCGTGCAGTTGGCTGGAATGTGCATATGGCATTTTGCCAGAAACCTATCCCGAAATGATACAGACCGGACACAGGCTGCTTGCGGGGATTTTGGCCTTTTATATATTTATTCTTACATATATTTCAATAAAGAGTAAATGGGAGGCTGGATTGCAGAATCGGCTTATGGCTGCATCCGTACTGGTCTTAAGTCAAATTATTGTCGGAGTATTGACGATTATCAGTTATATTGAAATATCCTGGGCTGTTCTCCATCTTGCTTTTGGAACTGCCTTATTTGCAATTATTTGTGAGGCGTGGGTGTTTGCCTCCTCTTTCGGCAGGATCTGCAGACAAGGGGAAAAAAGCAACAATCATTATTATGGATGATAGCAAAACAAAAAAAGGCAGTCAGGTGACATGCCTTTTTGTTTTGCTTCAGTTTATTTTTGGAGATCTTTTTTCGTAATTTCACTTCTGATATCTGCGTCTCTTGAGAACTCAGCATCCTGTTTTTTATTGTTGGGATATTTGTTTTTTCTTTCGCGGTTGTCATTTTTGTTGGTCATAGGTCTGCCTCCGTTAGGTAAGTGTACGTATAGTGAAAGACCGGTCCTTTTCAGGACCGGTTGCCCAGCAAACATTATTACTGATTTTGCTGGTTTTTAAGCTGCTGCTCTGCCATTGCAACAAGGCGTTTTGTCATTTCCCCGCCGACAGAACCGTTTGCTCGTGCGGTCGTATCAGCACCAAGCTGAACTCCAAACTCATTGGCTATTTCCTGCTTCATTTGATCCAATACATTTCCTGCACCGGGTACCAATAGTTTGTTTCTTGCCATGATACATCACTCCCGACGATTATTTGAGCAAATAGTATGCTCGTTTTTAACTTAACCGATTAAGTAAAGACAGATGCAACAATAAAATTGCCAATAGAAACCTTTATGTAAGATTATCTTACATAAAAATTATAAATTTTCAAAAAATAGATTGACTTCTGCTGAAAACTGAGTAAAATAAAGATTAAATAAATTGATGTTAGATAATATGACATAAGATATCGATATTATCTAACATCAAAATAAAAATCAGGGGGAATAACAAATGGACGCCATATTTTTAATGAACAGTCTATGGGTTATGCTGGGAGCTATTTTAGTTATTTTTATGCTTGGCGGATTTATTATGCTCGAAGCCGGTTCAACCAGAATGAAAAACGCTGGGCACATCGCAGGAAAAACAATTTTTACTTTTGGTTTATCATCATTGCTGTTTTGGGCGGTGGGCTTTGGCTTCATATTTGGCGATAATGCAAATATCATGGTTGGGCTTTCAAATTTCTTCTACTCAGGTGCTGAACTTGAAGGAATGGGGTTATCTTCTTCAGTTTTCTTCGTATTTCAGCTGGCATTTGCCGGTATTGCCATCACAATTGCGCTTGGCGGATTTGCTGAACGCGCAAAACTATCTGTTTACCTTATCTTCACCGTACTATTTTCCGCCATTGTTTATCCTGTCGTAGCACATTGGATTTGGGGAGGAGGATGGCTTGCAGAACATGGCAAGCAGGACTTTGCGGGTTCCACAGTTGTACACTTAACAGGTGCTATGGCAGCCTTGGCAGCTACTATCTTGCTTAAGCCCCGAATTGGAAAATTTAATAAAGATGGTTCCGCTAACAATATCTATGGTCATAACCAAGTATATACAGCTCTGGGTGTTCTGATCCTGTGGGTCGGCTGGTTCGGGTTCAACGCTGGCAGTACATTGACTGTGGAAGATGGTTTCTTTGGATTTGTCGCTCTTAACACAAATCTTGCCGCTGGAGCAGGTGCAGTATCGGCATTGATTATTTCATGGGTGGTTATGGGAAAATCCGATGTGCCGACAATGCTCAATGGTGCTCTTGCAGGTCTGGTCGCTATTACAGCTTCCTGTGCATTTGTGGATACATGGGCGGCGGCTGTCATAGGGTTTGTAGCGGGAATCCTGGTATTTTACAGTGTTCGTTTCTTTGAAAAGAGAAAAATCGATGATCCCATATTTGCGCTTTCTGTTCATGGTGCAGCTGGGGTTTGGGGAACATTATCCACTGGTTTCTTTGCAACACCAGAATTGGCAGCAGTCGGAAAGCCTGGATTATTTTATGGGGGAGGATTTGAACAGCTGGGAGTTCAGTTCATGGGTGTTGCTGTATCCGGTCTCTATGCTTTTGCTGCATCCTTTATTATTTTGGCAGCTGCCAAGAAAGTATTGGGAGGACTTCGGGTAACAGAAGAAGAAGAAATTATGGGGTTGGATTTAAGTGAACATGGAAGCTATGGGTATCCCGAAGTCTTCATGGCTGATGAAAACAAAAAGTTAAGCTCGTAAGAAGGCTCGAGCTTTCTTAAAGGAAGTGCCTCGATGGAAGCATCATTGAATTCTTACCAATCCCTAAAAGAGTGGAAAGAGGAACGGATTTTAACATACTGGTCAAATGTTAGTGCGCTGAATGAATTTCACGACACAATCATGAAGTCTGTTATCCGTATAGCGCTGAAGAGGATCAAAACTGAAAGACCATTCTCGTGGAAATTTGCCTGGTTCACAATGGGGAGCTCAGGGAGAAGGGAGCTGGGCTTTCTGAGTGACCAGGATCATGGATTGGTGTATGAACCCGCGGCTCCTGAAGCGGAAGCATATTTTTTAGAGCTTGGGGAGGAAATTTCAAAAGGTTTACAGACAGTGGGCTATCCATATTGCCAAGGAAATGTCATGAGTTCTAATCCGCTATGGTGCAAATCGCTTTCTCAATGGAAAGAACAAATCCTTTCATGGATGCATGAGGGGAGTCTCCAGACGATGAGAAATCTTCATATTTTTTATGACAGCAGAGTGCTGGCAGGCGAGGAAAAGTATATTGCTGAATTGAAATCCTTAATTTACGAGAATTTTCAAAAAAGCCCGCATCTGCTGACCAGAATGGTAGAGACCAGCATGCATATAAAAAAATCAGTTGGTCCATTTGGCCAGCTTCTGGCAGAAGAAAAGGGAAGGCATCAAGGGGAACTGGATCTAAAATATTCTGCATTTATTCCTTATGTAAATGCAGTGAGAATTCTTGCTCTGAAGGAAGGAATCCAGGACACATCAACGATTGCCCGACTGAATAAGATTATGAAAATTAATGGTTATGAGGGAATGTGGAAATATCAAAAGAATTTTGCTGTGTTGTTAAAATGGAGGCTTCACTCATACAGGCAGTCAGATTCTTATGAAGATACTCACTATATTCAGCCTAAAACTTTAACAATATCAGAACGAAATATACTGAAAGATATCTTAAAGGATGCCAAAAAACTACATCTCTTTGTGATTAAGTCCATTAAAAAGGGTGCAGGCTAATGAGATTCAATCCTTTTGTCCAATTTGTCAGAGGTATTCAGGGCAAACTTCAGACTAGTATGTTAGGTGGAATAAATGGTCAAAATCCGAATCATGTAGCATTCATCAGGCAAATGCAGAGGGAGCTGCAGAATGCTGATTCAATGTCTGTTTCCTTAGGAAATTTGAATGTGGCTGTCTTTGATATTGAGACGACTGGATTTTATCCGGATAAAGGTGATCAAATTATTTCGATTGGTGCAGTTAAAATTATCAGCGGGAAAGTCAGTGACGACAGTTTTTATTCACTTGTTCAGTTTGATAAGCCTCTTCCTAGTGAAATAAAGGAGCTGACAAATTTATCAGAGACTGAATTAGAAAGTGCTCCACCCCTCTCAGAGGTATTCATTAGCTTTCTTGAATTTGTAAAGGGGTTGCCGCTTGTTGCCCATCATGCGAACCACGAAAAAAGCTTTATGCAGCACAGCAGCTGGAAGCTTTTTCGCACGCCATTCAAGCACAGGATATTAGATACTTCTTTCCTTTATAGGATAACTGATCGTCATAAAGTAGTATGGAAATTAGAAGATATGTGTGAATTTTATAACATTCCTGTGAAGGATCGTCATCATGCTCTGGGTGATGCAAAGCTGACTGCTCTCCTTTGGTGCTGCCTGATCGAGGAAATCCATAAAATAGGGTGCTCAAATTTAAAAGAAGTGTATGAGCGCCTCGCTAGATTAAAGTGAAAAAGGCGGCTTTGATCGGATGAAGATGAAGTCAGCAGAGCTAAACTTCGTACAGAACTGCAGTGATTAAGGCAGATAAAGTCAGAACCTGGAGTGTTTTCGGCTCAGCCTTCCTAGAGTTCTGCAGCACTGTACAAACTTCTAATCCTGAAAGTCACAAAAACACTGCGATTAAATCTTATTAAACAAATTAAAGCCCCAATCAATATGAGATTGGGGTGAATTTGGCATTCTTGATGCTCGGGGCAAGAGACTCTCTTAGAATTCCCCGTCAAATGGAGTAAAAGGGATGTTAAGTCTATTCTCAACAGTTCTTAGTCTTTGGTTTAAGCGATTAAGCCTTCGTGTATGGCGGTCAACAGTCTGGTTTAACATTCTAACCTGGTCAGTCAAATTGACCAGCTGCCTGTTAAGGCGGGTAATCTCTCTGGATTGATCCTGATTTTGCCTTTCCAGCGCAGTAACCCTTCTTTCGAGCTGCTGTGGCTGTCTATCAGTATCATATTGTTCGTAATGCTGAATTTCATATTCAGGGGTGAAGTGGGCTGCTGGCTGCGGAAGATAACCTTGATAATAGCCATATGGGTACATTGGGCACTCTCCTTTTATGCAAAAATCCAATAACTCCATATAATGTATGCATTAATGGGCGGAGAGACACGGCAAATGCCCATTTTAATTGGTGGCTGCTGCTTTGTGGTTGGTATTAACTTAGAAGGTTAGGTTTTATAACTGCCGCCGCTGTTTACATAAAAGGGGGGACTTTGCTGATTTCTGAAACAAGGGAAGCAAGTGACTGCATCTGCTGGTCATCGAGGTCAAAAGCAATTTTGATCTTGTTTTCCAGATCAGCTGTTACCCTTCTCTTACCCACCTCAACCAGAGCTATCAAAGAGAAGCTGCAGCTGACAACTCTTGCGAAATCACGCTGTGTCATGTTATAACTCTTTCTGATTAACTTAATAATTTCTTTGTTCATTCTTATTCATCCTTTAACAATTGACCCTTTTTCTCAGGGCAATGTTTATTTGTCTTATAGCTATTAAATTAGCATTGTGCCATATGTTTGTCAAAGTTATTTAATTACAATGGAAAAGCAGTTTAATAGATTGACAGGACGTATAATTATTAATATGAGGGGGTAAATAGAGATATAGAGGGGAGTTTTGCCTGGTGAATATACTTTGGGATTTTGATGGCACTTTAATGGATACATATCCCGCTTATACAGCGATCGTAAGAGAAGTGATGGGTGATAAGAAGGTTTCCGATGAAGAGATTTTTTGTCAGTTAAAAGTTTCATTCAGCGATGCTTTCCATCATTTTAAATTAAATGAGGAACAAATAAAAACGATCAGGATGAATGTGAGACAATTGCGACCAAATGATCTAAAGCCTTTTCCTGGTGTGGTGCATGTATTAAAACAGGCTGATAAGAATGTGATTATGACTCACAAGGAAAGAGATGATGTTCTTTCAATATTAACCTTCCATAAGTTAGATAAATACTTTACCGATATGGTAGCAGGAGACGATGGCTATCCACGCAAGCCTCACACAGCTTCTTATGCATTTCTGCATGAAAAGCATAAGGTTGATTTAGCAATAGGAGACAGGGAGATAGACATTCTGCCGGCAAAACAACTTGGCATCAAGACCTGCCTTTTTCAGAATGAAGCCCCTGGAGCAGATTACTATCTGAATCATTACAGGGATTTTAATAAAATAATAAATCCATATTAAGAAAAAACGCCTGGCAATTTTTAGTGCCAGGCGTTTAATTTCCATATTTCTTTTTACTTGGCTCTTTTCGATTCATTAGTGATTTCTCTTAACAATGTTGTCCGTTAATTGCAGCGAAGGTATGCTCAAGCTTTCTGCGCGTGCGGGGTCTCACCTGTCCGTTACTCCCGCAGACTTATGTTCTTGTTCCATCGTCATATTTATCGCCGAACAGCTTTTTCTTTTTTATTGTTTCAAAGTCTGCTTTGTACTTTTCCTCTGTAGATGAACTGCTTTTTATTTTTGATCCGTTTTTTTCTTCTTCATTTTCCTGTTTCAAGTCTTCCATTGGAATAGGATCAACATTCTTTTCGCTTTCATACTTATCAAATAAACTTGCCTTTTCGGTTTTATATTGCTCCGGGTTATCCATCTTCCCATCCTGCATGTTTTTGTCAGCCATATAAGTCCCTCTCCTTATTTTCGGTTTTCTTCCTGAGGTTTTTCAGGCTCTCTTTGGGGTTCGATATCTTTATCGTTCTCTTTCTTTTTGTTTTGTTCTATAGAATTATTTTTTTCTGAATTTGTTTTATCCGCCATAGTTAACCCCTCCTTAAACTGTTAGTATTCATTACCCTCTTAAATTAAAGCAAAACCTGAGTGATTGATTAGCAGAGCCGTGAAGAGAATGGACCAGTATGGATTAGCCATAAAAAAAATGCACCTTCACGCTTATGTGAGGTGCACTTTAATGTATTAAGCAGCTTTTAGTTTGGAGTTATTCTTGTTCAGCTGCTTTTGTTTGACGATTTGATAAACATACCAGCCAGTAATAAAGAGTGTAATGACTGATCCGATTATCATAGATAGTTGATAGTCCATTCGAAAGCCTTCAGGCGCATAGAAGATATAGGTGGATACCACCCCAGTCATAAACAATGCAGGAACACCGCAAATCCAATGGAATTTGTTATGTTTCAAAAGATACATAGTGGCTGTCCAAAGCATGACCGCTGCTGTAACCTGGTTTGTCCACCCGACATATCTCCAAAGGAATGAGTAATCGATTGTTGCAAGATATAAGGTAGGAAGAGCCACAGGTAAAGTGGTGATGACAAACTTCCATTTTCCATCCATTTTCAATAAAGATGAAAGTGATTCTGCCAGCATCATTCTTGAGGAACGAAGTGCTGTATCTCCTGTTGTAATCGGCAGGATGATTACACCCAGTATGGCAAGGATTCCTCCTAACGTTCCAAGGAGGCTGCCGGAAATTTCATTAACCACTCCCGCTGGACCACCAGCCGCTAATGCTTCTTGAAGCCCTCCTGTTCCGCCGAAAAAGGTCATGCCTGCAGCGGCCCAGATTAAGGCAATAATTCCTTCGCCGATCATGGCGCCATAGAAAACCTTTCGTCCATCACTTTCCTTTTTTAATGTGCGTGAAACAATCGGACTTTGTGTTGAGTGAAATCCTGAGATTGCTCCACATGAAACGGTAACCATCAGTAATGGCCAGATTGGAAGTTCACCGGGATGTAGATTGGACAGAGTTACATTCGGTATGGATTTTTCGCTGAAAAGCAGTGCGATTGCAATGGAAACTGCCATAAAAATTAATATAGCTCCAAATAGAGGATAAATCTTCCCGATAATACGGTTTACAGGCAAAACAGCTGCAAGGATAAAGTAACTAAAAATAATGAGCAATGAGGCCATAAAACTCAATGGAGATATGCTTGAAATCAGCTGTGCCGGCCCTGCAGTAAATGCTGCGGCAACCAAAATCATTAAAAGAATTGAGAATATATTTATGAACGTTTTGGCCGGTTTTCCTAAATATCTGCCGACAATGTTTGGAAACTGCTCCCCATTATGCCTTAAAGAAAGCATTCCGGAAAAATAATCATGAACACCCCCGGCAAAAATGGAACCAGCCACGATCCAGATAAAAGCTGTCGGTCCGTATAATGCGCCCATAATTGCTCCGAATATGGGACCTAACCCTGCGATATTCAGGAGCTGAATTAAGCTGCCTTTCCACCAGCTCATCGGAACAAAGTCCATTCCATCTTTTTCTGTATATGCGGGTGTAGGGCTGCTGTCATTTATGCCAAAGATACGCTCTACTACTTTGGAGTAAATGGCATAGCCAGCAATCAGCAAAACAATCGAACCTAAAAAAGTAGCCATGAAAAAATCCCCCTGTTGTAAAATAATAATTATTGTCTGAAACTTAAGAATATGTGGAATATTGTACAAGCAATGCATAATAAAATGCAAGCTTATTTCAGAAAAAAAGATATTTTCCGATAATAATTAACATGCTTGTGACAATAAAGGAAGGAAATAATGGAGGAACCCTCCTGCAAATGAAACCATAAGCTACTATAAGTTCATTTGAAGGGGGGAAGACAATGATTATCCTTTCGAATAATCAGAATAAACCGGGGCCATCCAGCTTTTTTGGAGTTCAGCGTGAAATTTATCTGGCGCTGGAGAGCAGCCCTGAGACTCATCAATACGATTCAATGCATGAACTGCTATTTGATATCCTTTTAAGGGAAAATATTATTAAAGCAGCCAGGCAGCTTCATGCGAGCCGTGTAGAGTTTGCACCCTTTAACACATCACGCTTCAATCCGCGCATATGGAGAAGAACAAGATATGGTTACCTGCTTGATCCATCTGTTTTACCGTCAGATGCGATCATGGATGTGTTCATGAACAGCTGGGAATATGCCTTTGAATGTACAACAGCCATTGTGCTGATTTTTTATAAAGCTGTATTGGACTCCATTTCTGTCAGCCGCTTCAATACATTATTTCAGGGACTTCTTGTCTGGGACTGGAATTATGACCATGACCTGTCGATTGTTACCAAAAGGGGCCGGAATTTCATACCTGGTGACGTTGTTTATTTTTATAATCCTGATTATGATCATCCAGTTTGGACAGGTGAGAATTCCGTTTATTTGGGCGGGGGCATGTTCTTTGGGCATGGGATAGGCATGGAAAATGAGGCAGGGATGATAAGAGCTCTAAATACGCTAAGAAAGCCAGGTGCTACAAGGGATGCTTATCTGATTTCACAGCATAGCCGATTGAACGTGAAATATCTATCACAGTTTGCCAAGAGGCCCTTGTCTTTAGTGTGAAATTCAAATAAGCCGACAATTCAATAGGGTGAATCGCTTATTTTTCAGAAGCGATTCACCCAGATTTATCCTTAGTTCTAGTATATAAAGACGAATTTCTCCAAACCCCTATATTTCTAACCCAAAGATGGCATATTTCCTGTGAATGAGGGAAAACAAAAGATAATGACTATACACCAAATTACTTGATGTTTATACATTAAAGGAGACAGAAAAATGAAATTATCCCAGGTTATAAATTGCCTTAAGGATAGCGGGGAGATGGGTGAGCCTTCAAACGATCCTAATATTACAGGGATTGAAATGGATTCACGAAAAGTGGGGAAAGGGAGCCTTTTTGTTGCTATTAAAGGCTTTCAGGCAGATGGACATGATTTTATTGGACAAGCTGTTGAAAATGGGGCGGCTGCTGTATTAGGAGAGGAAGCAATTGAATTAACTGTTCCCTACATACAAGTAACAGATAGCAGAATTTGTCTGGGGAAACTGGCGAGCTGTTTCTATGATCGCCCTTCAAGAAAGCATAAAATAATAGGCATAACAGGAACTAATGGGAAAACCACCACTGCCTATATTTTAAAGCATATTTTGGAGACTGCAGGCAGGACCTGCTCCCTCTTGGGAACTGTATCCAACATAATAAATAATAAGGAATATAGGACAAGCAATACGACGCCGGACGCCTTGCAGATTCAAAAAATGCTGAGTGAAAGCCATGATGAGTTTGTCGTTATGGAAATTTCTTCTCATGCACTGGAACAGTCAAGAACAGAAGGCCTGGAATTGGACTATGCACTATTTACTAATCTTGCTCATGACCATCTTGATTATCATGAAAATATGGATCAGTATTTTTATGATAAAAAGAAAATATTCACCTTGTTAAAAGAAGGCTGTAAAGGAGTTGTCAACCTTTATAATACATGGGGAGAAAAGATGGCAGAGCATTTGCAAAATGAAAAGATTCCTATGATTATGCTAGGTGAACAAAAGTGCTGTTCAATAAAAGACACCGCTATTAATGGGAAGACAGTTTTTACTCTGGAGGTGAGAGGGGAGTCTTATGAAATTGAATTTCCTCTTCCTGGCCACCATAATGTTTATAATGCAGCAATGGCTTTCCTGACAGGTTTTGATCTGGGGGTTGACCCAAAAGATATGATTAAGGCTTTGGCTTTATTTCCGGGTATACCTGGCCGTTTTGAAATGATAATTCATCCATCAGGAGCTAAGTTTGTCGTGGATTATGCCCACACAGTAGATGCATTTGAATATTGTCTTGATACAGCGAGACAGCAGGGAGCTCGAAGAATCTTTCAAATTTATGGATTCCGGGGCGGAAGAGATCAATCAAAGCGTGTGGATATGATTAAAGCTTCAGCAAAATACTGCCATAAATTTTATTTGACCGCTGATGACCTTAATGATGAATGTGAAAGTGAAATGTTAAGTCAATTAAATTCTCTGAATAAAGAGTATGGAGACGGTAAGGGTGAAGTGATCGCCGACCGGACATTGGCTATCCGGAAAGCTTGGGCAGAAGCAAAGGGAAATGACTGGATCTTTATAACTGGGAAGGGGCCTGAAGCTTATCAAAAGGCATTTGTTCTGCCGGCTAAAAATGATTTGGAAACCTTAAAGCTGCTGCTGGAAACTGGAAGTAAACAGGCTGTTTTATAAACAAAGGGTGCAGGCCATTATTCGGACTGCACCCTATTTTTGTCTATTCAATAAGATCTAGATAATCTGCAACAATGCCATCAAGTGGATAATGTTTCAATTTTTCTGCTTCTTTCTTTGAACGCACAGTCCAGGCGATTGCTTTCATGCCATTTGAATGAATCAGATCAATCAGGCGCTTATTAACCACAGTCCACTTTGGATTCAGGTAGCTTGCATATTCGGCAATATTTTTTATCTCTATTTTGTCTGGAGGATAGTTAATTAAGACGCCGACTGGGATTTCCGGCATCAGATCATGAAATAATCTCATGGAAGCTGTATCAAATGACTGCACGATAATATGGTCTTTACCTTTTGCATCAAGTTTTCTATTTTTAAGTTCCTCGGCGATCATCTTTTCAATGCCTGGATAGAGGGACGGTTTTTTAAATTCAATTAAAAGCCCGACACGATCGGCATATTTGTCTAAGACCTCTTCAAAAGAAGGGATACAGGCACCGCTGAATTTTGCAGAAAACCAGCTGCCGGCATCCATTTTTCTAAGCTCATCAAAGGTAAAGTCCGAGACTTTTCCTTTATGGTCAGTTGTACGGTCTACAAGGGAATCGTGAATCACGACAAGCTTTCCATCCTTGCTTAATTGAACATCAATTTCCAGATAATCTGCTCCCATTTCAATTGCACGGTCATATGAAGGAAAAGTGTTTTCCGGACAGTAGCCGGCAACTCCCCGGTGGCCTATTTTTTTTATCTTATGTGCAGTATTTGCCATTTTTTTAATGCCGAAAAATGAAATAACTGTAGCTAAAGCTGTAAAATAAATATTTTTCATTACCTTCAAAGTCATTTCTCCTCGCCATTTTTGCTCATCTTAAAGGATGTGAAAACATTTTGTCAAATGCAGAGAATTCCTTTGAAAACGAGTCTTATTTCCTGTTCATTCCCATTCCTCATAAACAATGGTACCGCCTGTTAAATCCAGAGTATTTCTTTCTCCTTTATAAAAAAGTTTTCCTTCTTCTTCAACAACAAGGTTTTCATATGTAAATACACTCTTTCCGGAAGGGAGCTTAATAATAATTTTCTCCCCCAGTTCTTTTTTGGGGGCTTCTATTGTAATGAGGCTTTGAGAATAAAAATATAATGCTGTAAAGGCAGCAGCTAAGCATCCCAATAGGAAAAT
The DNA here is from genome assembly GCF_009849585.1 of Bacillus sp. ZZV12-4809. GTDB lineage: Bacteria > Bacillota > Bacilli > Bacillales > Cytobacillaceae > Cytobacillus. The sequence continues at coordinate 31,214 of NZ_VCRN01000026.1, read as the reverse complement.
TGACATTAGCATAATTTTGCTCCCGGGCTTCTCCTTATGCAATTCAGATCTTGTCATAATCCTATCCCTCCGCTAACAAGATATAGTGTTTATTCCACCATTTCTCTCGGTTTAATCCTAATGGGGATTTTAATCCTCAAATAAGGTATGCGGAAATAGTAAAGAAAATGACTAAAGTAGGCTGAAAGTCAGACAAGCTGAACAGCTAGCAGGATTAATATGGGAAAACTTTAGAAAAATGAAACAATTACAGGTCTCTGCCCGTATATAAATTAAACTGAAAAAGTAAAAGGGAAGGAGGCATGTGGTTAATAAACGGACAATAAAAATGGATAGGGTGCATGTTATGGAACTATTTGGTTTTCCTATTCAGACGGTTTATCTCAGCACACTTATTTTTTCTGGCATCTTAATTATTTTGTATGTATTTTTCGGAGATATGGCAGACGGAGCTGGTGAGAGCAGTTTTCTAAACCCAGTACTGATTCTGGCGTTTATCACTTTTCTATCCGCTGCAGGATACATTTTAGAAATGACAACCTCTCTTAATAACGTTGTCATTCTCTTGACAGCAGCTGTTATTGCTGTATTGCTGGATATATTACTGAATATCTTTGTTCTTATACCATTATCATCTGCGGAAGAATCTCTCGTTTATACAGATGAATCTTTAAGGGGAAGAGTAGGTACGGTATTAATCCCTATACCGGAGAATGGTTTCGGTGAGGTATTAATAGAAAATATAAGCGGGAGAATTTCCAAGCCTGCTTCAAGCTACGAAAATACGTCTATATCGGAAGGCAGCAAAGTGCTGATTGTTGAAGTTGCAAATGGAGTTATTAAAGTAATCGATTATAAAGAATTATAGATGAGGGGGACACAATATGTTGATGGTTTGGGTTGTCATTGGAATTGCAGCATTTTTGCTGATTGCACTTCTTGGTGTGTTCATTACAAAATATCGGACTGCAGGGCCTGATGAGGCGCTAATCGTTACAGGCAGTTATTTGGGCAGCAAAAATGTGCATGTAGACGAATCAGGAAACAAGATAAAAATAATCAGAGGCGGAGGAACTTTTGTACTTCCTGTCTTTCAGCAGGCCGAGCCACTTAGCCTCCTATCAAGCAAACTGGAGGTGACCACTCCGGAGGTATATACCGAACAGGGAGTTCCTGTTATGGCGGACGGAACTGCAATAATAAAAATTGGCGGAAGTATTGGGGAAATTGCTACTGCTGCAGAACAGTTCCTTGGAAAATCGAAGGAAGATCGTGAAAATGAAGCGAAAGAAGTACTTGAAGGGCATTTGCGATCAATTCTGGGATCTATGACTGTCGAAGAAATATATAAAAACAGGGATAAATTTTCCCAGGAGGTTCAAAGAGTAGCGTCACAGGATCTGGCAAAAATGGGCTTGATCATCGTTTCTTTCACAATCAAAGATGTCCGCGACAAAAATGGATATCTTGATTCACTAGGAAGGCCAAGAATTGCCCAGGTTAAGCGGGATGCAGATATTGCCACAGCTGAAGCTGAAAAGGAAACCCGGATTAAAAGGGCAGAAGCAGCTAAGGATGCCCAAAAGGCAGAACTTGAAAGAGCAACTGAAATAGCTGAAGCCGAGAAAGAAAATCAAATGAAAATGGCTGACTACAGAAGGGAACAGGATATTGCCAAAGCACGGGCTGACCAGGCATATGACCTTGAGACAGCCAGAGCCAAGCAGGAAGTTACGGAGCATGAAATGCAAATCAGAATTATAGAACGCCAAAAGCAAATTGAGCTTGAAGAAAAAGAAATATTAAGAAGAGAACGCCAATATGATTCCGAAGTGAAGAAAAAAGCAGACGCAGACAGGTATGCTGTTGAGCAGGCAGCAGAGGCAGAAAAGAAAAAACAAATTGCCGAAGCGGATGCTAACCAATACCGGATTGAATCACAGGCCCGCGCGGAAGCTGAAAGGGTTAGGGCAGATGGATTAGCCAAGGCTGATTCACAGCGCGCACAAGGTGAAACTGATGCGGAAATTATTCGCCTCAAAGGTCTGGCTGAAGCTGAGGCAAAGAGAAAAATCGCCGAGGCATTTGAACAGTACGGCCAGGCGGCTATAATGGATATGGTTATTAAAATGCTTCCGGAATATGCAAAACAGCTTGCAAGTCCGTTATCGAATATTGATAAGATTACAGTGGTTGATACAGGAAGCGACAGCAGTAATGGAGGTGCCAATAAAGTAACAGGCTATGCCACCAACCTGATGTCCACGATGCAGGAGAGCCTGAAAGCTTCTTCCGGCATTGACGTGAAAGAGCTTCTCCAAAACTTTTCGGGCAAAGGAAATGTCCGCCAAAGCCTGGAGCAGCTGACCGAGGAAATTAAACAGAAAGAACCAGTGGAGCAACCTAAAGATATCTAATCACACTCGATTATAAGAATTAATGAAAATGCCTATTTTTATCTGGGGAAATAACCTGGAAATACTGTTGTATCAACATAAATCTGAAGCCTTCACACGGAGGCTTCTTTTTTGTGGAGAAAACTGTGTATTCGTCTATCGCACAATCTGGGTGAATTGAATAGGATATATTGAATCAAACAAAGGAGGTAATTGACTATGTCAGACGGTTGCGGATACGGCGGCGGTTTCGCCCTTTTAGTTGTATTGTTTATTTTACTGATTATTATCGGTGCTTCTTGGGGTTACGGTGGATTCTACTAATAAAATAAGCAGACAGATTTAATCGGCAAGGGAGGGGATTTTATAATGTATGGCTATGGTTATGGCGGCTGTGGATACGGCGGTGCAGGATACGGCGGCGGTTTTGCGCTAATTGTGGTTCTATTTATCCTGTTAATCATCGTAGGAGCTTCTTGCTTCAAATGGTAATAGATTTAAAGAAAAGCAGGGAGACCTGCTTTTCTTTTGTATTCATACATATTTCAAAATGTGCCAGACAGAAGGGGACTTGCCCGCAGACGGAGTGCTGGCCCCGCAAACCGGAAGAAACCTGGGTACTAAAGGGGTATTACTGCGGGAAAGTAGATCTCACCGCGAACTGCACTTCCATCATGTGTTTCCAAAGGTGCCAAATGGGGAAAAGAAGCAGCATAAAAGAACTAGGAGGTTTGTAAATTGGATGAACTTAAAGCACAGGATCGGGAAAACACAATGATGGAAATATACTCCATTTTGGAGGGCGGACTTCAGCGGGAGATGCATCAAAGCGAGTATAAACTTGTTTCGGAATGGGTAAGCGGCTTTAATCTGGAGGAAAGAGCTGTGATATTAAATTTGCTGAAGGAGCTTACCAATAAGCATATCCGAATTGATTAATGATTTCCGGCAGATGCAAATATTGAATGGCCGAACGTGAGCCTATTGACAATAAAAGCCAGAAGCTTATATACTACAATCAAACAGGTTGAAAGGATGATTTAGGGGCATGAAGTTATAATCTTATTTTTTCTGGTATCTTTTTATATTTTAAAAAGTTTAACCCGGAGAACATAGGATTAGTGTGCCCTTTTTTAGTCATTCCTTATCGGAAGTAACATCTGCTTATTTGTCTGTAAGCTGATTAAATCTTTTTAGGCGCGCGTTTTTTATGTATTGCACCACATACAATAATGGGTGCACAGTCCTCTCCGGGTATGGGGGAGGTTTTTTTATGTGTGCAAATAAAATCAGCAGCTACAACAGCATACCGGTTATTATGGCAAGGGATCTTCAAAAATCATTCGGAGAAAAAACGGTTTTTTCTAATATAGGATTCGATATTTATCAGCAGGATCGTATTGGTCTTGTTGGCTTAAATGGCACAGGGAAAACTACATTGGCCAATATTTTATTCGGCAGTATTCAGGCGGATAAAGGCACAATTGAACGGATGAAGGATCCATATAGAATTGGCTATCTGCACCAGTCAGCAGATTATTCTGTCAGTGATATTCATGTTACTGATAAAAGTCCGGAAGAAGAAGTTCTTCATCAGGCAAGCAGATTAGGACTTTCAAAACTTCATGAATGGCAACCTGAAAGGTTTGATTCTTTAAGCGGGGGAGAAAGCTTGAAGCTCTCATTAGCTAAAATTTGGTCATCAAAGCCAGATATGCTGATTTTGGATGAACCAACCAATCATTTGGATTTACAGGGGATTGAGTGGCTTATTGGATTAATTGGCCAATTCAGTGGCCCTGTTATGATCATTTCTCATGACCGTCATTTCCTTGATCAGGCTGTCGGCAGGATTTTTGAGCTCCAGGAAGGCATAATATCCATGTATAACGGAAATTACACAGCCTACCGGGAGCAAAAACAGAAAAATTATGATGATCAGCTTCATCAATTTGATGTACAGCAAAGAGAAATCGAACGGATTGAACATCATATGGCCAATTTAAAAAAATGGTCGGAAAAGGCTCACAGGGAATCAACTAAAGGCGGGAGCCCATCCGAAAACAGACAGATGGGCTTTAAAGAATATCACAGGGTGAAAGCCAAAAAGATGGATCAGCAGGTTAAGTCAAAAATGAAAAGGCTTCAGCAGGAACTGGATAAAAATAAAATAGAGAAGCCGGCAGAAGAGGCGAAAGTTCACTTTCAATTTGATTCGTCCGGGAAAAGAGGGAAGAGGATCATCGAAGCAAAAAACCTTTCAAAAAGGTTTGGAGACCGGATTCTTTTTAAGGATAGCCAGTTTTATATAAAGCATGGTGAAAAAATAGGGATTCTTGGATCCAATGGGTCCGGCAAGACAACTTTAATCCGAATGCTGCTCGAAGAGGTATCGCCTTCTGATGGGGAACTCTGGATTAGCAGCACCTTAAAGATTGCCTATTTAAGCCAGGCTATTAATGATTTACCGTTAACAAAAAACGCCATGGAAGTACTTGACCTCAGCGAACGTGAGCAGATTTACAAGGCAAGGACTCTTTTAGCAAATCTGGGCATGAAGGAAGCGAAGCTGAATCAGCCGATTGGACAGCTTAGCATGGGGGAACGAATCAGGGTTAAGCTCACAGACATGCTTTTAAAGGAATATGACGTTCTTATCTTAGATGAACCTACCAATCACCTGGATTTGCCGAGCAGGGAGCAATTCGAAAAAACGCTAAAGGAGTTTACCGGAACACTCATCATTATTTCGCATGACTTATACTTTTTGGAGAAGCTGAGCACAAGATTGCTTGTTTTTGAAAATAATAAAATTACCAGATTTGAAATGAATCTGAAGGAATATCTTATGAAATCCAGAAGCGCCGAGCAGAAGAAAGATCATGATTCGATAAAGGAGCAGATTATGGTTATTGATAACCGTATTAATGCGGTACTTGGTGAACTCAGTCTGCTTGCTCCTGGTGACAGCAAATATGCCCAATTGGATAAGGAGTTTAATGCCTTATTAAATGAAAAAAAGAACATTATTAAATAAATAATTGCAAAAAGGCAGGCCCCAATAAAATGGGCCTGCCTTTCCATCTGACATTTACTTCTTTTTAGTGCTGCTGTTATCCTTCTTTTTTGCATTAATCCATAGTTTGCCTTCTGCAGTCTTACGGGTTTCATTGCCGTAGTCATCGGTCACTTTCACTTCAATTTCGGCACCAGGCGCTTTTACATTTGAAGTGGCAGTATAGTAGCCGACATAATGGCCTGGGGAAGTTTCCATCATTGGAAGCTCAGTAGCGTTATTCAGCTTGCCGCCAGCATTTGTTAATGGCATTCTGATGACAAAGGTCGATTCTAACCCTGGTTCACTATCAAATTCGATTTTTACCGATTCGCCTTTTTTGAGTTCCTTGTCTTCTGCAGGAAGAAGATTTTCTATGGCTGGAGCGGTATATTTCGCATCGACTGTGATTGTTTTTTCTTCACTGTTTTTCGCTTTATCCTGTGCGGTTACCGTAATGGTGTTTTCACCTTCATCCAGCAGGATGCGAAGAGAGTATTCACCGTCTGTAACCTTTGCTGTCTGGCCGTTTACTTTTACCCAATCAAGGTTATCGTCAGAAACGGTTCCTTTAACAGTGACTGTTTCTTTATTTGTTTTTGATTTATCTGCAGGGCTTGTTATGGACAGTTCGGGTTTTGTCTTGTCATATATTACTTTTACAGGTTCAGAGGCATCAGTGGACCCTGACTCTGTTGATGCTTTGGCAGTAAGAGTGTTTTCCCCTTCAGTAAGTGAAACTTCTGCTGAGAAAGTGCCTTCGTCTGTACTCTCAGCCGATGCGACTTCCTCTCCATTATTAAATACTTTTACAGTAGTTGTAGGAGCGGAAGTACCTTCAACTGTAACTTTACCCTCATTCGTAAATGTTCCGTCCGCTGGAGAAGTAATGACAGGTGCTGTAACTTCATAATTCACTGTCGCGCGAATCATATAGTTTCCTTCATCCTCAGGCGCCGGTGACCATGCTCCGCCTACAAGCTGCCAGCTGCGTCCTGCATTCTCTCCATCTTCATCTGTGCCAAGGCCAGGAGCATTAGGATTTGGTGCTGATTGGATATATACCATATAGAAGTCGCCGTTTGCAACGATTCCTTCGTCACTGAGGTCTACATGTGTCCATTCACCGTTTCTTAATGCTGTTGCTTCAAATGGTCCAGCAAGTTTCTTGCCTGGGGCTCCATCCGGTCCGCTTGCATCATATACTTCCACTTTGAAGTCTGTACCGCCCGGAGTCGGCCAGCTGGTATCCCAGAAGCGGAATAAGCCGCCGGTAACCATTGCGCTGTCATGGCCTGATGCCAGAGACATCTTAACTGCCCAGCCATTGCCGGCATCGTAGAATGCACGTGCATTTTCAGCTGTACCATCATCATATCCAATTTCACCCGGATATCCGATAAATGGCTTCAGTCCAATATTTTGCTCTATTGAAGAACCGCCTTCGATCGTGATGCTCTGCTCGGTGCTATAGTAGGAAGGTGCCATTGCTTTTAATGTGTATGTTCCTTCGTATGCTGTTAGTGTATATTCACCGTTTTCATCAGTTGTTACCGGCTGTACTGCTGCGTCTTCTACTAAAAGAAGAGTAGTATTCGCAACAGGCTCGCCAGTTGCTTCGTTAGTCACAACACCTGTAACTGTTCCCTTTGGAATTTCTTCAAGGACAAAGTTAGCAGTTGCTTCTCCATCCTGTGGAATATTTACATTTTGTGTTTGAGAACGATATCCGTATGCTTCTGCCTTTACAGTGAAATCACCTGAAGCATGCGTCATTTCAAAAGATCCGTTTTGAGGATTAGTAAATACTGACCTGCCAGATTCCAGTACACTTACTTCAGCTGTAAGCGGTAATAATACTGGGGCTGGCTGCTGCTGTTTATTATCCTCTTTCGCAGGGACATCTTTCTTTGGAGCAATCTTATCAGGGTTCACTTTATCTTTCTTTAGTTCTGTGGAAGGTTTTTCTTTGCTGATGCCAAGCTTGGCTTTGCCTGCAGGTTGAGCAGGAGTATCAGATAATTGGACATCATCGATATACCAGCCTTGCTTTTGAACAGAACCATCTGTAGTCACATTGAAGGCTACATAGATTCTTTGTCCTGCATAAGCACTTAAATCAACTTCTGCATTACCCCAGTCTGTTGAAGTGCCGTTAACGCGAAGAGCCTGTTCCCAGTTTTCCATGTCAGTCGAAACGAATACATGGCCGTAATCATAATTATTTTCAAGCTCATGCCATTGCTTGAACTGAAGGTAGGCATTTCCTTCCGGCAGGTCAATTGGTGGCATTTGCAGGTTCATGTTTGCGCTATTTGCATAGTTGCCGTCAAGTTTTGTTGCATAAACTTTTTCACCGGATGCCGCATTGCCAGGACCTGAAGTTGGAACTCCCCACTCCCAGCTGTTTTCCGGTCCATATAAAGTCCAGCCGGCCGGCTGTGATTCAAAGTCCTGAGAATAGCCAATGCTGATTCCAGGTCTTACTGCCACTTCATAGGATTCCGTTTCAATTAAATTTCCGCCAAAATCATTAACCTTCCATTTATAAGTTACAGATGGTTCTGCGATGTCTTCTCCAGGAATTACTGCCTGGTAAGTACCATCTTTGTAGTTTCCAGCTGTTCTATTGGCCTCGATGGCGGCCCAGCTGCCGTCCGCTTTTAAGTATTCGAGATCCACTCTTGTGACACTTACATTATCGGATGCAGTCAAGTCAAGTGCGAGATCCATTCCTGCATATGTTTCCTGAGGTGCTTCATGATTGGCTTGAGGAGCTTCGGAGTCATCTCCTTCTTTTGCAACCTGGCCTTTAATTTTACCCAGGCCGGTCAATACGGAAGAAACCGCATCGAAGGCATTGACGAGTCCGTAACCAAAACCATTATTAGGTGTCTCAGGATAAGTACCATTTGTCAAAGGAGTAGAGGTTGTAAGAAGAATTTCCTCCATCTCTTCCACGGTCAGGCTTGAGTCTACCTGACGGAGCAATGCTGCAACTGCAGAAACATGCGGCCCGGCCATAGAGGTTCCATTCCAGCCGCCTTCATAACTGCTTCCTGGAACTGAGGAACGTATGTTAACTCCAGGTGCTGATACATCAGGCTTTACTTCCTGATACGGAGATGGACCTTGCAGTGAAAAGCTTGCTAAGCCGTTGTTTATATCAGTTGCACCAGTAGCAAATGATTCCGGGTAGTTTGCTGGTGTAGCAACTGAACCAGGTCCGCCTGGATTAAATATAGTAGTGTTTCCTGCGGAGAACTCAGGGAAAATCTCAGCTGCACGCCATGCCTGCACCATTGGACGATACCATTCATCCAATCCAGGTCCGCCGCCCCAAGAATTATTGACAACATCAGGCGCTTTTTCAGGATGAGGGTTTCCGTCTGCATCCTTTGGAGCAAGGATCCATTCACCGGCTTCGAGAAGATCTACATCAGTTCCGCCGCTTGCAGTAAAGGCTTTTACCGCGATCCATTTCGCACCAGGTGCAACTCCGATCTGATTGGCTCCATTTGGTTCGGATCCGACCATTGTTCCTGTTACATGTGTTCCGTGGCCTTGATCATCATAAGGAACTGATTGGCCTGCAGTGGCATCAAACCAGTTGTATTCATGTGATGGGGAATCTGGCTGTGCTGGGTTATAGCCCCGGTACTTTTCTTTTAATGCCGGGTGGTTCCACTGAACACCTGTATCAATGGAAGCAACGACTGTACCGGATCCGTCAATTCCCATTTCCCATACGGCAGGAGCTCCGACACGATCAATATTCCATTCGATCGAGCTGGTTTCTGCTTGTGTTTTAAGAGATTTTTTGGCCTCTTTTACCGGCTTGTGAAGCTGTCTTGTTTCATTTGGAAGAATTTTTTCTACTTCAGGAAATACTGCGATTTGCTCCATAACGTCCTTTGTGGCTGTTACTGCAATTGCATTGACGATATAGAAGGATTGAACATCTTTTGCTTTGCCGTCTTTTTCCTGTTTTTGAAGGAAATCGGCGACATGGCTTTGAGTTTCAATTGCTGTAGATCTTAGTGAGGAGAGTACTGCAGATCGTTTCATGTATTTTGATTTAGAGGCAGTCAATTTTTGAGTTGCAGCCTCTTTTGCAGCCTTCTTGGCTGCTGCTTGAGCATCAGCTTGTTCTTTGAATTTTATCAGGAATGTTACTTTATCTTCCTTATCAAATTGTTTTAGCAGAGAGCTGTTAATTTTGCTTTTTGCGGTTTGAGGCGCCGCTTTCTTCACTGAAGTATGCGGAGAGCTTTTGCTTTCTGCCGATCCCATGCCTGGGAACATCAGCGGCAAAATCAGAAAAGCTGTCAGCATCACATAAAGAATGCGATTAATTGTTTTCCTTTTTCTTTTCAAAAAATTCCCTCCTTGTTTTGGCAATTCATTAAAAATGCAGGTTGAAATTCAGAACACAACCACCTCCTGTGGGTATTTCCAAAAATGGAAAACCCTTCCGTTATCATGTACTTTAGCTAAATTAATGGGCGGAGATTGTCGAAAAACAGAGATTTTTGAAGCTGCTTTATTAAAATAGCTAATTGGTTTCATGATTCACTCAGGGTTACAGGCTTAAAGAATGAACTTTTTATGGTTATTTATAGATTAAAAGTATCGCTTTTCCATACAATCTTATTTTTCTTGGGAAAAATAAGGAAAAGGAGGGAGGCGGTAATTTTGCAGAATGTTAAAATAAATATAAGGGGCAAGCATTTAAAGGATACCAGTATCCGAAATTCCAAAATTGAAATATAAAGATGGGTAGTCTGGAGTGAAACTTTAGCTATTATTAACTGATAAAATGCGGGTGAAAAAAAGTTACAGTTAAAAAGGCACTTTCTCGTATTCACCCCAATATTGATACTAAATAATCATATTATTTTGAAATATAGGAAAAATGATCGGGATTTGGATTATGACTATCCTTAAAGAAATTCTAAAAATTTATTTAAACAATGGTAAAGTGTTTCTTTTCTGATTCTTATTCGTCTAATAATATGCGAGGGGGCGCCACTATGGAGAGAATATCGGCAGAAGTGTTTGAAGAAATATACAGCGAATACAGCGATCGAATCTATGGATACATATTTCTTCTCGTAAATGATAAGGAAGTGGCCGAAGATTTGACTCAAGACACATTTATTAAAGCTTACAAATATATGAATCAATTTAATGGAGAGTCCCAGATCTTTACTTGGCTTGTCCGGATATCAAGAAATGTAGCCATTGATTATTTGCGCAAAAAAAGCAGATTCAAATTTTTCTCAATTGAAAAATTCCAGCTCCAATCAGATGAAGCTACTCCTACAGAGATAATGATTAAGGGTGAAAAAGTTACACTCTTATATGAAGCAATACGCCGCTTGAAATTAAGCTACCAAGAAGTGCTGATTTTGAGAAAAATAAAGGAGTTTTCGATCAAGGAAACGGCCGAAATCTTGAATTGGACCGAAAACAAAGTGAAAATCACCACTTCCAGGGCACTCGCAGCGCTAAAAAAAGAATTGCAGAAAAGGGGGGAAATCCATGAAGAGCTCATTCGGATCCGATAATTCCTTTCGAGAATTAGGACATATTCCGCGGTCGCAAAAGCAAAAGCAGGAGAGTCTGCAAAAAATATTGAGCAGCATTGAAGAAAAACCTAAAAGAAAGAAAGATATTTTCCCGGGAATTTTATCTGCCGCCGCTGTTATGGCTGCTTGTGTGATGTTCGCTTTCATTATATTTTCAGAGGATTCTATGTCCAGAGGCAGCAGCAGTTCAGAGATTCTCGGAAATAGTATAATAAGCCAAACAATGATTGCTTTATCAGATGATGAGAAATCCTTCTCAGCGGATGGAAAATATACCGCTGAAACGGCGATTGTAAAAGATCCAAAGTGGGAAAACACGGCAAGAAATACCATAAACTCGGCCATTCCTGCAGAGACAGTCATTGAAGATGCCAGCCCTTCCTATGATATCCAATTTAATTTAAAGGGAAAAGAGCCAGTAAAGATAAAAGTCTGGAACGGGCAAGGGAAAACTTATTTCAAGCTAATGAACAGTGAAGACATTTATTCAGTTCCTTCTTCAGAAGGTGATATATTTATTGAATACTTAGAAGCAATCACACAAAGCCTTCATAACCCCCATTAATTTGACTCCTGTAAGGGGTCTTTTTTTTAGGGAGAAACGGCTGAGATTTGCCAAATATCGAGATATTTTTCAAATAAATGTTTTATTCCCGATTGGCAGGGTACTACATACTTAGTTAATGAATTTTAATTTGCCGGCCATTTTATTCCTGTGCGCAGGGAATAGGCTTACGCATGAAGCTGAAATTTATAAAATTAGGGGGAGCATCATGAAAAAGGGACTTCTTTTTATTATTTCCGCATGCCTGCTTATTGGCACATTAGCAGGCTGTTCCGGAGAAAGTGCTCAGGCAGAAAAGACTAAGGATGGAAAGGTCGTTGTTGATTTTTGGAGTTTTTGGGGTTCAGAAACAAGAAGGCCAATCATTGAAAAAATTATAGATGATTTTAACAAATCACAGGATGAAGTTTTTGTTAAGCATACATATTTGCCTTGGGGAGATATTTGGACAAAGAACCTGGCATCCGTTGCTGCAGGTAATCCTGCAGATGTTATCATCAACGATATTAACACAGTCGCCCAGCGGGCAGACAATGGACAATCAGAAGATTTAAGCAAGTATATCGATGATTCGTTTAAAGACCAGTTTTATCCGCATTTATGGGAGTCGGTAATGTACGAAGACAAGCCTTATGCCGTTCCATTTAACACAGATACAAGATTGCTATTTTACAATAAAGATGCCTTTAAAGAAGCAGGCCTTGATCCGGAAAAACCCCCTGCGACATGGGATGAGCTGGAGGAGTATGCTGAGAAGCTGGATATTAAAGACGGAGATCGTTATGAGAGAGTTGGCTTTTATCCGCTCTGGGGCAGTATTGGTGCTGCCAGCTGGATGACAAGCGCTGATGGTGGAAAAGGATTTATTCAAGATGGCGAACTTTATATCAATACACCTAAAAAACAGGAAGCGTTACAGTGGCTGCTGGGATGGAAGGAGCGTCTAGGCGAAAAAACGGTTCAGTCTTTTGAAGCGGAATTTGGAAGTGAACAGTCCAATCCGTTCATTGCCGGCAAAGTGGCCATGTGGGTTGATATCGGTACATTTTACACACAAATTCGTGATTATGGAAATGATATAAATTTTGGTGTTGCGCCGATTCCTGCATTTGAAGAAGGTTCTGGGAACTGGAGTGATGGAGGCGGGTTCGTAGCTGAAATACCGAAAGGAGCCAAACATCCTGAGGAAGCTATGAAGTTTATCGAATATCTTACAGGTCCTGAGGCCCAAAAATACTGGGCTATGAAGAATTATGATAATGTCGCAAATATAGAAGCAGCAGAAGCCGTGGTTAAAGAGCTTAAAGGCGAAGATCAATATGTGTATGAGGCTACAGTGAAAAATCTGGATCAAACGCAAATGTTCCCTGTTCCGACAGAGTACCCTGATTACCAGAATCGCATTAATCCGCATATAGACAATGTTCTGCTTGGTAAAACCAAGCCAGAAAAAGCGCTGGAAAAAGCGGAAAACGATGTTGAAAAACTAAAGAAAAATTAGAACAAAGAGAGAAGGAGCCATCCTTCTCTCTTTATAAATGGCTGTTTTCGTAAAGGCTATTGCTATTTGTATTATATTTATTGAGTTGATTGTAGCGGAAGGTGAGAGATCCTCGAAAATGCATACGCATTTTCTTCGTGCGGTGTGTACTCAGGGAAACATATTCAATGTCCTGCGGGAGTAGCAGGACAGGTGAGACCCCGCAGACGCGTAGCGCCGAGGAGGCTCACCGCCTGCCCGCGTAAAGAGAGCATCCTCTCGCTGCAATCAACGGACAATATTGAAAAGTGAAAAACAACAATTTATACGAAAAGAGCCTTATAAATACAATAAAAAGAAGGTGTATGGGTTGAAATTATACGAAACAACGATTGAACGCCGGGGATCAGCTCTTGCAGAGAAACAGGAAAAAGGATCACACAAACGGCTGTCCCGCCAAACAAGAGACAATATCTTTGGATATCTCTTTATCAGCCCATGGATAATCGGGTTTCTGGGACTGACACTTGGGCCGCTATTATTTTCCTTATTCGCCAGTTTTACAGATTATAATATTACTTCAAGAATGAACTTTATCGGACTTGATAATTTTAAACGAATGTTTACAATTGATGACCTTTTTAAAACATCACTGTGGAATACTCTTTATTACGTTTTTTTCTCTGTCCCGCTGACCACTGCAGGGGCGATATTTCTGTCGGTTCTTTTGAATCAGAAAGTAAAAGGCATGAAATTTTTCCGCACACTTTATTATCTGCCTGCTATCCTCTCAGGTGTAGCGGTTTACTTTTTATGGATGCAGCTGCTGAGTCCATCAACAGGCCTGGTTAATACGTTCCTGGCATGGTTTGGGATTGAGGGGCCGGCATGGCTGTTTGACCCTGAGTGGACAAAGCCAGCTTTGCTATTGATGAAAATGTGGAGTGTCGGAGGAGGGATGCTTCTATATCTGGCAAGTCTGCAGGGGGTGTCTAATTCCCTTTATGAAGCAGCGGACCTGGATGGGGCAGGTGTAATTCAGAAATTCTTTTATATCACATTGCCGATGATCTCGCCGATTATTTTCTTTGATGTGCTGACAAGTACAATTGGTTCATTTCAAATCTTCCAGGAAGCTTATGTCATGACAGAGAATGGAAGTGGAGGACCTGGAAATTCACTTCTGTTTTATAATCTCCATATGTGGAATAATGCGTTTGAGGTGTTTGACATGGGTTACGCCTCTGCAATGGCCTGGCTATTGTTTATTGTCGTCATGATACTGACAATCATTAACATGAAAATCGGTAAAAGATGGGTTCATTATGAGGGGGGAGATAATAAATGAGAACAGCTGCCGCACCGAAGTTTTATGAGACGAAAAAGTTCAAAGATAAATTAAAGCAGACGTTTGTTTTCATCGTTTTGCTAGCAGGAAGTGTACTGGTAATATCGCCGCTGTGGTGGATGATATCAACTTCTCTGAAATCTCCTGCTGAGATAGCTCAATATCCGCCGACCTTTATGCCAAAAGAAATTCATTTTTCGAATTATGTGGAAGCATGGAAAACGGCACCTTTTACCCGGTGGGCTATGAATACATTCTTTATTGCTTTTTGCGGAATGGCGGGAAGCGTTATTGTCAATTCGCTGGTTGCTTATGCATTTGCGAAAATCCGTTTCAAAGGAAGAAATACCTTGTTTATAGTTGTGTTATCAACCATGCTGATACCAGGGTTTGTCACTATGGTGCCACAGTACATTTTATTCTCCAAACTTGGCTGGGGAAATACGTATCTGCCGCTGATTGTTCCGGCCTTTTTGGGGAGTGCCTTTTTCATCTTTCTGCTTCGGCAGTTTATGATGACCATTCCGAATGAACTGATTGAAGCTGCTGTTCTGGACGGCGCAAATCATATTCAGATCTGGTGGCATATTATGCTGCCGTTGACGAAGCCTGCGCTTATTACTGTAGCGATTTTCTCATTTAATGGCGCATGGAATGATTTACTTGGACCATTATTATATTTAAATGATGAGAGTCTTTACACGCTGCAAATTGGTCTTCAAACCTTTAAGGGAACTGTACAGACACAATGGCATTACCTGATGGCCATGTCAGTAATGGTATTACTGCCTGTGGTCCTGTTATTTTTCTTCTTTCAGAAACATTTTATAGAAGGTTCAAATATTGCATCTGGTACGAAAGGTTAACAAAACCGGCTAAGCGATTCGCTTAGCCGGTTTTGTTCATTGTATAGGGCAATAGGTTCTCCATTCTCCATCAACACACACCTTATGACGGGGGACATAGCATTCAATGACCACTGAATTCGGATTCAGCCCGTTTTGTTCAAGCTGCGATGATACTGAAGCTTCAGATTCAATATTAGCGGATGAACAGGGATAGCCGCCGCGCCATTCATACTTTGTGCAATAGTAGCATAGCTGGCCTGATGCTTCAGCCTTATCGGAAGTAACAGTATTAATCTGAGCCGCTTCTTTAATCAGCTGAGTTTTTTTCATTTCTACTTCTGTTAAATAATCAGTAAAGGCAACGTCTTTTGATATATCTATTTTGGTCTCTTCCTCAGACTTCAGGTCTTTTACATAAAATGCCTGATCCTCAATGAGCCTGCTGTAATCAACCAGCCGCACTTTTAATTCCTTTCCGGACTCTAATGAGAAAGAAAGGAGAGAGGAGAAATTTACGTGAGCTTTTTCATTTAGGAATATATTTTTTTCATTGTATTCAATTTCATATTGCACTGTCCAGCCATATTGCATTCCCTTATCATCGATAAGAGCTTTTGGCTTGGTAGCTGCATCTTTTAAGATAGAGGATTTGAATTCCTTATACTCATCAGATTTTAAAACGGCTTTCATGAAATCCTTCTCAGTCGAAATTGCCGATTTGCTTTTGGGCTGTGCAGAAACATTGCCCGAGAAAACTAGTAAAATAGTCAATAATAAGAAAATATACTTTTTCATCACATACCTCCTAAAAGTATTGTCCAATATAAGATTAACCCATATTTCCAAAATTAGGAATGGTGCGAAGTGATTATATTTATCTAGTATATTTTCTCTAAAAAAACCGTCTTATTGTAAATGTTTTAATCAATATTATAAAAGGCTTTTGTATTATCATTCAGCTTCTTAAGGGCACTGCTGAAAGTAATTTCTTTTAGTTCAGCAAAGACACTGATCGAATGGGCCATCATGGCCGGATGGGCAGGTTTGTTTTTAAAAGGGCCATCAAATTCCCATGGACCGTCTGTTTCGGCCATCAATTTATCGATAGGGAAATCCCGTACAAGGAGCTGTATTTCTTTTTCGTACACAATATCAGGTGTAAAGGAGATATAATATCCATTTGAAACCAGCCTGCTTATGGCTGCGGTGTCACCTTTAAACCAGTGGAAATGAGCCTTTTTAATTGAGTGCTTTTCCAATAAATTGCATACAGTCGGTGCATCATCATAAATTGCATGAAGGGCAATAGGCTTATCCCATTCTTTTGCAAGCTTAATGAATTCTTCGAGAAGTTCAATATACCCGCCAAGCTGCTTTACTCCTTCAGATTTTAAATAGTATGGAAGGCCAACCTCGCCAACAGCAGCCATTTGCTCTTTGTGAATCTTCATCCAGCTGAAAAGCTCTGAAATTTCATGATCACTGGGCAGTGCCTGTTCAGGATGAAAACCAAAGGCAGGTTTAACAAAAGGATAAATTTCCGAAAGAGCAAGGTTTCGTTTACAGGAGGCTAAATCGCTTGAAACTGTTACAAGGGATAGCTGAAATGGCAGCTCATTAAACATTCTTTCTAAATCCATATGACTATATTTATCAAGGTGAATATGGGAATCAATATATTTATCCATGCTCCTGCCTCCTAATGGTTTTTCAGCGCATGATGGATACTTCTTTTGCAGGCAAGGAATTCCTCATTGAGAAGAAGTTCCTCCACCCTTGGCCTGTTAAAGGGTACCACATATTCATTCATTACTTTAGCAGGCTTACTGCTCAGGACCAAAATTCGATCAGACAAGTAAAGGGCTTCTTCAATATTATGTGTTACAAACAGAATTGTCGGTTTATGCTCGTTCCAAATATCAAGAAGCCATTTTTGCATATCATGGCGGGTGAGCTCGTCTAAAGCTGAAAAAGGTTCATCCAGCAATATGATCGGCTGCGGGCTCAATAATGCCCGGATAAAGGCAGCCCTTTGTTTCATTCCTCCCGACAATTCATGAGGATATGCATTTTCATAGTCGCCGAGTCCTGCTTTTTGAAGCATGTTTCTGGCCGTTTCCGGATCGGCTTTTCCCATAATTTCCTGGCCAAGCATAACATTCTGGAGGATGGTTCTCCATGGCATCAGGGAAGGTGTCTGGGGCATATAGCTAATTGAACCGCGTTTTCCGCTGATTTCTGTATTCCCAAGCTTAATGGAACCTTCATCTGGCAGGAGCATACCGCCAATCAGGTTGAATATAGTGCTTTTTCCGCTGCCGGATGGACCAAGAATCGAAACAAATTCACCTTCATTTACTTGAAAGCTTAAATTGTTTAATACTTGATTGGAATCAAAACTTTTCGATATAGAATTAACCGATAATTGTATCATTTCCTGCCACTCTCCTGGGACTTCCATTTAATAAGCAAACGTTCAGCCAGTAAAATGGCTCCAAAAAGGAGCAAACTTAACAGCATAATCGCAAAAATGGCTACAAAAACACGGTCTGTCCGAAATGAGGAAGAGGCTAGGGTCATATAAACCCCTATTCCGGCTTTAGCTCCAAGCCATTCAGATATGACAGCACCCATCACACTATAGGTTGCAGAGATTTTTAGGCCTGAAAATAAAGATGGAAGGGAATGGGGGAGCTCCAGCTTCCAAAATAGCTGTCCGCTGCTCGCCCCTGCCATCAGCATATAATGCCTGAGTTCTCCCGGTGTTTGCCGAAAACCATCCAATGCTGCAACAGTAATCGGGAAGAAGCATACCAGCGTAATGACAATAAGCTTTGGCAGTATGCCAAATCCGAACCATACAACCAGTAAAGGAGCCAGAACAATTATTGGCACATTTTGAGAAAGGATAAGAAGCGGGTAAACAGACTCCCTAATAAAAGGCAATAAATGCAGTATCACAGCTGTTAGTAATCCAATGACAGTGCCTATGCCAAATCCCCATAGTGAAAGCAGGATTGTCGATTGAAGATGCAGGCGGAAGCCCTCCCAGCCTAAAAACGCCTCCTGAATAATGTCTGTCGGGGGAGGAAGCAGCCAAGATGGGACATCTGCCAGATTCACCGCCAGCTCCCAAAAAATGAATAAAAGAAGGAGAACCGCTGCCGGCCTCCATCCTTTTCTGACTGCACTGATCATGAACGGTACTTCTCCGTTAAATCACTCATTTGAATTCCAGCAGGCTGATATAGGATCTTAACCTGTGAAATGACATTGCTGCTTCCTTTTTCAATCATTTTTCTGTTCATGTCAGCAATGATTTTTAATAAATGTTCTAAATCGCCTTCCATCGTTGTTTCCAGGGGATGAACTTCGTATTTAACACCCGATTGCTGAATGACACTGATTGCTTCATCAACATATGGTATAACATTTTCCCCATCTTTTGTTTTTGGTATGATTTGAATGCTTACAAGTGCGTTTGCCATTTTATAAACTCCCCTTATTCCGGCAGGAAGTCATTTGTAAATGCTTTGCCGGCATCTAATTCTTTTTCTAAAAGACCATTTTCATGCATCCAGTGTGCATAGTTTTCCCAGACTTCAAGCTTTTGTTCTCCCCATCTGGAAGCATCATCCTGATAGCGCGGAGATAGCCACTCCTGGCTCTTTTTGACCAAGTCACTGTCAAGGTCAGGAGCATGCTTTAACAAAATATCAGCTGCTTCGCCAGGTTCGTTGATTGCAAATTCATATCCTTTGGCTGCTGCTTTTACAAATGCTTTGACAGTCTCCGGATCATCTGCAATCATTTTTTCACTAGTTGCCAGTACAGGCGTGTAGTAATCCAGTTTATCAGAGTAGTCTGTAAGGTAGACCATATTAATCTTTTCCCCTCGAAGCTCAGCTTCTACACCTGTCCATCCGTAATAAATCCATGCGAAGTCTATATCTCTTTTAACGGCTGTAAAAAAGTCTGCATCTCCCATGTTCACAATTGACACTTTATCGACATCAGCATTTTCCTTTTTCATTAGAGAGTCAATTACTGATTTTTCTACAGGTGCCCCCCAGCCGCCATAAGTTTTTCCTTCAAAATCTTTCGGCGATTTAATATTTTTTTCAGCAGGGGATGCAAAACCGGAAGTATTGTGCTGAATGACAGCAGCTATTGAAACCAGTGGCACACCCTGTACCCGCGCTTCCGTAATGCTTTCCTGATAGCTGACACCGAAATCTGCCTTGCCTGATGCGGTCAATTGATCTGCTCCTGCCTCACCTGGCATGATGATTTCGACATCAAGTCCTTCTTCTTTAAAATAGCCTTTTTCCTTTGCGGCGTATAAGCCGGTATGATTGGTATTGGGTGTCCAATCCAGAACGACAGTAACCTTTTTCAATTCTTGTTTGCTGCCTGCATCTTCTTTTCCAGTCTGGCCGCTGCCGGCACATCCGGTAAGCAGCAGAAGAAGCGCAGAAATAGCAGCTATACATTTTTTCATAATGAAACCTCCAAAAGCTTTTATGTAGTAAGGAAAGTGGGTATTAGTCTGCCCTGAAAATTAAAAAACGCCCCGGCATAATACCGGGACGCATATAAAAAAACATTTATGATGTTTAAGAATATGTTCCCTACGCCGGTATTAGCCAGATCAGGTTCAAAGGGTCAGCATCTTAAGGATGAAGTCTCAACCGGCACACCGGTTCCCCTACATTTCTTGCTATATAATTTTAACAGACATGAATACTTTCCATCATTATTATAGCAGACAATATAAAAAAGGACAGCATTTGAAATTTATTTCATTTCAATTGTCCTGCTGTCTTTCCAGGTTTTGAATTTCTCAAGCTCCCCTGATATTTGACTGACGGCAAAGCCCAGTACTGCTGCGTCATCCAAAATCCCCATTCCAATTAAAAAGTCTGGAACCAGGTCGATAGGGGAAACAAAGTATAGAATGGAAGCAATAATAAAGATAATTGATTTTTTGGAGATATGCCGGTAATCACCTTTTGACCATGCCCTGACTAAATCAATCAGCAGCTGAAACTTTTCCCATATATCATTTAATGAGGATTTGTTTTTATCTGCTTTAAGTGTCGCCTTTTTTAGCAGTCCTTTCGTTTTTTCGGGATCCTCTGCGTAGCGTTTTGCCCTGGAAGAAAATTTTTTATAGCCATCCTTATAGTCTTTCGTTTCTATTTCAGGCATAGCCATCACTCCTAAATTGATAATTCGGGTAAACAGTTATAATCTATTATTTACCGCATACGTGACATGACATAAACATTTAACCTGAAGAAAAAAATGGAAATAAGCATTAAGCTGTATCAATATATTTAGTGGGAGCTGGTATTTATGATTGAAAAATGGCTGAAGGAATCAAAATATACAGTAATACTAACTGGAGCAGGGATGTCAACGGAAAGCGGGCTGCCTGATTTCAGGTCAGCCAACAATGGATTATGGAACGGGAAAGATCCTGGAAAAATTGCCAGTACGGAAGCATTAAATCAAAATGTGAATGAATTTATAGATTTTTATCGGCACAGGGTAATCGGACTGAAAGAGTGTAATCCTCATAAAGGCCATTATATTCTTGCTGATTGGGAAAAGAGAGGCATGATAAAGAGTATTATAACTCAAAACGTTGATGGATTTCATCGGCTTGCTGGCAGTAAAAATGTATCAGAGCTTCATGGTAATCTGCAGACACTCCACTGCCAGGAATGTAAAGAAGTGTTCCCAAGCGAGGGTTATTTGCATGGGCATACTCAATGTAATTGCGGGGGAATGCTTCGTCCTTCAGTAGTTCTGTTTGGAGAAATGCTGCCGGAGCAGGCATTAGATTTTGCGGCAGATGAATCAGACAAGGCAGAACTATTTATTGTACTGGGATCATCCTTGACTGTGACCCCGGCAAATCAGTTTCCGCTGATAGCGAAACAAAACGGAGCAAAACTGGTGATAATTAATATGGAACCCACTGATTTTGACTTTTATGCAGATGAAGTAATCCATGACCGCAAAATTGGTGACGTACTCGAAGAACTAGATGGCCTTTTAACAGCGGGAGAATGAGTATCTTATAATAAGTCTCGTACTATGATTTTTTGAGCAAGTCCCCTATAATAGACAGTGAACATGATTACTACCGCTTCAAGCGATATGATATATAAGGAGTGTTCAGCATGTTATCAAACATCGGAATTCCAGGCTTAATTCTCATCCTCGTTCTGGCTCTTATTATTTTTGGGCCTAAAAAACTTCCCGAAATAGGGAGAGCATTCGGGGAAACTTTAAAAGAATTTAAGAAATCTACTCGTGATCTCACTAAAGATGATGACGATGATAAAAGAAAATAGCCTACCGGTTTAGAACCGGCTTTGCAGACGATTGGTCTCAAAGCCGGTTTTTCTTTTTTATGGCTTCCAAACGGTGTGAATGGGTATATAAAACAAGGAAAAGAAAAAACAGTTGACTGACATGTATATACAAGATAAAATGAAAGCGTAAACAGATCATGTATATACAAGTTGCTTTGGTTTATATTTATCAAAATTGAGGACCATAAATAAGCACCTTATAACTGTTTTTTTCTTTTATTTGAAAACGGTAACAGGAGGAGAGCGAAGAATGGCTACAAATAAAGAGTCAGCAGAGCAAATCGTAGAAGCTATCGGGGGCAAAGATAATATCGCTGCGGCCACTCATTGTGTAACACGGCTGCGTTTTGCCTTAAAAGATGAAGGCAAAGTCAATAAAGAAAAACTTGAAAATATTGATATAGTGAAAGGGTCCTTCTCCACCAATGGACAATTCCAGGTTGTAATCGGACAAGGCCTCGTTGATAAAGTATATAAAGAAATGACAGAGGCTACCGGAATTGGCGAATCGTCAAAGGAAGAGACCAAAAGTGCTGCTGCCGAAAACTTAAATCCCTTGCAGCGCGGCATTAAAACACTTGCCGATATTTTTATTCCTATCCTGCCAGCTATCGTAACAGCTGGTTTGCTGATGGGAATCAACAACATTATGACTGCGCCAGGTATTTTCTTTGATGAAAAGTCGTTTGTTGAAGTTTATACAAACTGGGCTGATCTGGCTGCGATCATTAACCTGATTGCCAATACTGCTTTCGTATTCCTACCCGGTTTGATTGGATGGAGTGCTGTTAACAGGTTTGGCGGAAGTCCGCTTCTGGGTATTGTGCTTGGTTTGATGCTCGTGCACCCGGATCTTTTAAATGCATGGGGCTATGGTGCTGCAGAGGAAGTTCCAAAGTGGAATTTATTTGGTTTTGAAATTGAGAAAGTAGGTTACCAGGGTCAGGTATTGCCGGTATTATTTGCTTCATATGTGTTGGCTAAGATAGAAGTATTCCTGAGAAAAAGAATTCCTGATGCTTTTCAGCTTCTGACTGTTGCACCGATTGCATTATTAGTAACAGGATTTCTTTCTTTTATTGCCATTGGACCAATTACTTTTACAATCGGCAGCTGGATTACAAATGGTGTTGTCGGAATCTTTGATGCTGTTCCGGCACTTGGAGGATTAATTTATGGGGGGTTATATGCACCGCTTGTAATCACTGGCATGCATCATACTTTCCTTGCTGTTGATTTGCAGTTAATCGGCAGCATTGGCGGCACGTTTTTATGGCCTATGGTTGCATTGTCTAATATTGCACAGGGTTCCGCAGCTTTTGCCATGATGCTGCTTAGCAGAGGAAATGAAAAGCTGAAAGGTCTTGCGCTTACATCTTCAATATCAGCATGGCTGGGCGTTACCGAGCCGGCTATGTTTGGGGTAAATCTTCGCTTTAAGTATCCGTTCTTTGCAGCGATTATTGGGTCGGCGATTGCTGGCATATTCATCACTATTAATGGAGTTAAGGCACCGTCAATAGGTGTAGGCGGATTGCCGGCGTTCTTCTCCATCTTTGCGGAAAATTGGATTCCTTTCTTTATTGGAATGGGAATTGCACTCATAGTTCCGTTTCTATTAACTTTAGCTTTCTCAAAATTTAAAAAAGCCGAATAAACTTGAAGATGCCATGGGGTTCTATGATTCCATGGTATCACCATTTTTAGGCTTTCTCGAAATTTTATTATACCGGAGGTCGCATTATGAAGAAGCATTGGTGGAAAGAAAGTGTAGTTTACCAAATCTACCCTCGGAGCTTCATGGACAGCAATGGAGATGGAATAGGAGATTTGCAGGGAATTATCTCAAGACTGGATTATTTGAAAGAGCTCGGAATTGATGTGGTCTGGCTATCACCGGTTTATAAATCGCCAAATGATGATAATGGCTACGATATCAGTGATTATCAGGATATTATGGAAGAGTTTGGCACCATGAAGGATTGGGAACTGCTTCTTGACGAGCTGCATAAAAGAGGCATTAAACTCATAATGGATCTGGTGGTAAACCATAGTTCAGATGAACATATCTGGTTTTCAGAAGCAAGGAAATCGAAGGATAATCCATATAGGGATTACTATATATGGCGTGAAGGAAAAGATGGAAAAGAGC
The DNA here is from genome assembly GCF_009849585.1 of Bacillus sp. ZZV12-4809. GTDB lineage: Bacteria > Bacillota > Bacilli > Bacillales > Cytobacillaceae > Cytobacillus. The sequence goes on along the minus strand of NZ_VCRN01000026.1, from coordinate 7,393 downwards.
CGAATAACTGGGGCAGTAATTTCGGCGGATCTGCCTGGGAGCTTGATGAAAGTACAGGAGAATATTATTTGCATCTGTTCTCAAAAAAACAGCCTGATCTAAACTGGGAGAATCAAAAATTAAGAGAAGAAATATACGACATGATGACCTGGTGGCTTGAGAAAGGGATTGATGGGTTCAGAATGGATGTAGTCAACTTTATTTCCAAAGTGGAGGGACTCCCTGATGATGAACCAAAGCCCGGGAAGAAGTATGCTTCTGGCAGCAAGTATTATCGAAATGGCCCAAAAATTCATGAATACCTGCAGGAGATGAATGAAAAGGCCTTATCGAAGTATGATGTTATGACTGTCGGCGAAATGCCTGGTGTTAATCCTGAGTGGGCAAGGCAGTATACAGGAGAATCACGCAATGAATTAAATATGGTTTTCCAGTTTGAACATGTTAGCCTGGATAACGGGCCAAACGGCAAATGGGACCTTAAACCCCTCAATCTGTTTGACTTAAAAACAAATCTGACCAAATGGCAAAATGAGCTGGATGAAATTGGCTGGAACAGTCTTTACTTTAATAATCATGACCAGCCACGCTCTGTTTCAAGATTAGGGAATGATGAAGAGTTTTGGGAGAAGTCGGCAAAGATGCTGGCAACATTGCTGCATATGATGAAAGGAACTCCTTATATTTATCAGGGCGAAGAAATTGGAATGACCAATGTCCGCTACTCAAGCATAGATGAATACAGAGATATAGAAACACTTAATTTTTATAATGAAGCTCTTGATGATGGCTGGACCGAGGAAAAGGCATTAGAAGCTATCTATGCAAAAGGGCGTGATAATGCGCGGACACCAATGCAATGGGATTCTTCTGAGCACGGAGGATTTACGGAAGGAACACCATGGATAAAAGTAAACCCTAACTATAAAGAGATTAATGTCGAAAAGGCCATGAAAAACCCTGACTCTGTTTTTCAGTATTATAAAAAGCTTATTGAACTCAGGAAGAAAAATGAGGTTATTGTTTACGGAAAGTATAACCTTATACTAGATGATCATCCCGAAGTCTATGCCTATACAAGAACACTTGGCAATCAGATACTCCTTGTTATGTGCAACTTCTATGTTGAAAACACTGAAGCAGTACTTCCTGCAGACATCCAGGATAAAAAATTCGAACAACTGATTGGAAATTATAAAGATGTACAAATCAGCAGAACAATCAAGCTTCGTCCTTATGAAGCTCAAGTGCTTCTATTTACTGCTGATAAAAGATAAGTTGATGAGCAGCATGGTTCACTCATGTTGTTAAATGTAATCCGGGGTGGCAGGTAAGGGACAGGACAGCTGAGCCTCCTCAGGCTAAGCCGAGGAGGCTCACATTACTTCCCGCGGGTTGGCTGCAAATCAACGGGCATAATTCAAAACAAAAAACAGCAAGCTTTGAAAAAAATTTCAAAAAAAATAAAACAGGGTGATTCTAAATGAAACAACCGTGGTGGAAAAAAGCAGTAGTCTATCAAATTTATCCGAAAAGCTTTAACGACACGACAGGAAATGGAGTTGGAGACATTCCTGGAATCATTGCCAAACTGGATTACTTAAAAGAATTAGGTGTGGATGTTGTCTGGCTGACACCGATTTATAAATCTCCACAGCGTGATAACGGGTATGACATCAGCGATTATTTCAGCATCCATGAAGAATATGGAACAATGGCAGACTTTGATAAGCTTCTTGAAGAAGCCCATAATCGTGACATAAAAATCATTATGGATATTGTTGTTAACCATACTTCCACTGAACATGAATGGTTCCAGGAAGCAAAAAAAGCAAAAAACAATCCATACCGGGATTTTTATATCTGGAAAGATCCTAAGGAGGATGGAAGCGAGCCGACAAACTGGGAATCCAAATTCGGCGGAAATGCATGGCAATATGATGAAGCAACTGGCCAATACTATCTTCACCTTTTTGATGTTACACAGGCAGATCTCAATTGGGAAAATGAAGACCTGCGCCGTAAAGTGTATGACATGATGGAATTTTGGTTTAAAAAAGGTGTAGATGGATTTAGACTTGATGTAATCAATCTAATTTCTAAAGATCAGGATTTTCCTGATGATGACGGTTCAGTCCCTCCGGGTGATGGCAGGAAGTTCTATACTGACGGCCCCCGTGTTCACGAATTCATGCACGAAATGAATGAAAAAGTATTCTCAAAGTACGGCAGTATGACGGTCGGGGAAATGTCATCCACTACAATTGATCATTGTATAAAATATTCAAACCCCGAGCGGGAAGAATTAAGCATGACGTTCAATTTCCATCATTTAAAAGTGGACTACCCCAATGGGGAGAAATGGGCACTCGCAGAATTTGATTTTAAGGCCTTAAAGCAGATATTATCGAAATGGCAAACAGAAATGCACAAGGGCGGAGGCTGGAATGCCTTGTTTTGGTGCAATCATGACCAGCCTCGGATTGTATCAAGATATGGTGATGACAAAGAATATCATCGGGAATCTGCAAAAATGCTGGCGACAGCCATTCATATGATGCAGGGGACTCCATATATTTACCAGGGTGAAGAGTTTGGCATGACGAACCCGGGCTTTGAGAGCATTGAGGACTACAGAGATGTGGAATCACTGAACGTTTATTCTATCCTTAAGGAAAAGGGAATGGATGAGGAAGAAATTATTAATATTCTCAAAAGCAAATCGCGCGATAACTCCCGGACGCCGGTTCAGTGGGATAGCTCTGAAAATGCCGGCTTCACCGATGGAACGCCTTGGATTCATGTTGCTTCCAATTACAGGGAAATCAACGCCGAAAAAGCCTTGAAGGACGAGAATTCTGTATTTTATCATTATAAAAAGCTGATTCAGCTTCGCAAGCAGTACGATATTATCACCTATGGCGACTATGAATTGATTTCAGAAGATCATCCTGATGTATTTGCTTATGTTCGAAATGGTGATAATGAAAAGCTGTTGGTCGTAAATAATTTTTATGGGAAAGAAACATCATTTCCCCTTCCTGAACATATTCACGCAAATGAATTTAAAGGAGAAATCTTACTGACCAACTACAAGCAGTCACCTTCAGCTGCTGAGACCATCCAGTTAAGGCCATACGAATCCGTTATCTATTACTTAAAGAAATAAAAGAAATCCTCCCGCTGAAGGGAGGATTTTTCATTTTCTTAGTTTTTTTAAAACAGCATTCCAGCTATTGAGGCACTTAACAAAGATGCTAAAGCGCCTGCAGCGACTGCCTTTAAGCCAAGACGTGCAATGTCCTGCCTGCGGTTTGGGGCTAAACCGCCAAGCCCTCCCAGAAGGATGCCTAATGAAGAGATATTGGCAAATCCGCAAAGGGCGAAGCTAATGATCGCCACTGTTTTATCAGATAAGGTTGGGATATCCGGCGCAAAAGCAGAATAAGCAACAAATTCATTCAAAATCAGCTTCTGGCCAATATAATTTCCTGCCTGTACGGCTTCCGACCATGGAACTCCTATAGCGAACGCGAGAGGTGAGAAAACATATCCAAGAATGATTTCGAGCGTTAAGCCTTCTAATCCAAATAATCCTCCAACCCATCCAAGTAGTCCGTTAATCAAAGCAACCAATGCAATAAAGGCCAGCAGCATGGCTCCGATATTTAAAGCGAGCTCCAATCCGACACTAGCTCCTTTTGCAGCAGCATCAATGACGTTAGCAGAATCGCTATCCACTTCCATATCAAATTCTTTAGGCTCTTCTTTTTCTTCGGTTTCAGGAATCATTACTTTGGCAAGGATCAGCCCAGCCGGTGCAGCCATGAAGCTTGCGGCCAGAAGATATTCGAGAGGCACTCCCAATAAGGAATAGCCAATCAAAACAGATCCTGCCACAGAAGCCAGGCCTCCAGTCATGACCGCAAATAACTCTGATTTTGTCATATTGGCGATATATGGGCGGACCACAAGTGGTGCCTCCGTTTGACCCACGAATATATTGGCTGCTGCCGACATCGATTCAGCTTTTCTGGTTCCGAGAAGCTTTGCAAGCCCCCCGCCGAGAATTTTAATAAAAAACTGCATAATCCTTAAGTAATAAAGGACAGAAATCAGTGATGAAAAAAAGATTACAACAGGCAAAACCTGAAGTGCGAAAACGAAAGTAATGCCCGATTCATCTGTAAACAAGCCGCCAAATAGAAAATTTATCCCCTGATTGGCGTAATTGATTATATCGTTTACCTTCATTGTGAGCCATTCTAATGCCTTTCTGCCGCCTTCCCACTTGAGAACGAGAAAGGCGAAAATCAGCTGAATGGCAAGACCTCCCGCTACTGTTCTTAAACTTATTGCCCTTCTATTGCTTGAAAGCAGGAAAGCAATTCCTAAAACAACAATAATACCGAAAATCCCCCAAATAAAGTTCATGTTAACACCTCTTCACTATGTAGTAGTTTCCCCCGGCCAAATCAGCGGGGAAAGTTCTGGCCAGTAATCCTATTCCCTTATGAAACTGCTTGTAAAGCTCAATACTTGTATTATGTGCAAAAGGAATAAATTCATGAAACCAGTATGCATGAAGAAAATAATGGGAATAAACGGAAAAAGATGAGCGCTGAGCTCATCTTTTAGCATTTTTTTCAATATATTCGAATAAAAATGACTGGCCGTTCCTGTAAAAACGGGGATCGTAGAGTCCGAGCCTTTCATCATCATCAACAAGTACAACAAATGGGGACCATTCATAAAGGGTTTTAGCTTCAGGAGCTTGTGAAAACAACTTGTCCAAATCAGCAGTTTCTTTCGATTTAAGCACATACCGGGTTTTCTTTTCGGTAAAAAGAGCATCTTTAAATATGGTCACTTCGTCATCTTTTTTTGTAATAACAGAGTAAGTCCATGGTATAAATTCTGCCGATAGAGCAACCTGCTCATAGTGATCATCATACTGCTTATAAATCAGGTATCCCTGTGTGCTTTGGATTACCACGTGCAGCAGCATAAAAGCCCATGCCATTTTAAAATAATAGGGTGATTTTGATTTATTCCTCTTTGTAAAGAAAAAGGCCGCTCCTATTATAATCCAAAACACTAAATCAACAATTGGAATCGTTCCAAAAGTTACCCTCATAGATGAAAATGGCTCTAAATAACCCGTTCCCCATGTATTGAATAAATCACTTGTATTATGTATGAAAACGGCAAGCCATCCCAGCAGAAAAAGCTTCTTATCCTTGACTCTGAAAAGCAGATAAGACAGCAGCAGAAACAGTATAGCCCACAGTGGAGTCAGGAAAACGGAATGGGTAATCCCTCTGTGCCACATTTGATAAAGTCCTTCTGTATCCCATAAGCGCGAAATGACATCAATATCCGGAATTTGGCTTGCCCCAACAGTGGTAAGTAAATACGCTCTTCTGGAGTTTTTATCCATCTTCTGCTTATCAACTGCACCATAAAGACTCAAGCCGAATAGAGTATGAGTAATTGTGTCCATGTTTTCACCTCTTTTTTACATTTAGTTTCCCTATTATAAGCCTCAAAAAGAGTAATAAAAAGAAATATGCAATCTTAAATGCGTTGCAAACTTTACATGAGAGAGATAAAATTGAAGGTATTGCAATAATTAAGTGACACATTGATTGCTAGATCAACAAATTTTCATATAAGTAAGTGAGGAACGACTATGTCCAAAAATTTTAAAGAAGAAGTTTTATCCCGCCGAACGTTTGCGATCATTTCCCACCCGGATGCCGGTAAAACCACGCTGACCGAAAAGCTCCTATTATTCGGGGGTGCCATTCGTGATGCAGGAACAGTTAAAGGGAAGAAGACAGGCAAATATGCGACTAGCGACTGGATGGAAATTGAAAAGCAGCGTGGTATCTCTGTTACCTCCAGTGTGATGCAGTTTGAATATGAGGGTGCACGCGTTAATATTCTTGATACGCCTGGTCACCAGGATTTCAGTGAAGATACGTACCGCACACTGACTGCCGTTGACAGTGCTGTTATGATCATCGACTCAGCAAAAGGTATTGAGGAGCAGACACTCAAATTATTCAAAGTCTGCCGAATGAGAGGAATTCCGATTTTTACTTTTATGAATAAGCTTGACCGCCAGGGGAAAGCACCTCTTGAGCTCCTAGCTGAATTAGAAGAAGTTATGGGAATTGAATCTTACCCAATGAACTGGCCAATTGGAATGGGGAAAGAATTCCTTGGAATCTATGACAGGTTTAATAATCGAATTGAGCAGTTCAGAGTAGAGGACGATGAGCGCTTTCTTCCCTTAAATCAGGACGGAGAAATAGAGGGAAGCCATTCGATTAAGGATACTGGGCTATATGATCAGACGCTTGAAGAGATTATGCTCTTAAATGAAGCAGGCAATGAGTTTTCAAGAGAGAAAATCGCAAATGGAGAACTGACCCCAGTGTTTTTCGGGAGTGCACTGACAAACTTTGGTGTACAGACTTTTCTTGAGTCTTATTTGCAATTTGCACCTCCGCCGCAGCCGAGAAATTCGACTGCAGGGGAAATTGATCCGCTATCAGAGGAATTTTCCGGATTTATATTTAAAATTCAGGCAAATATGAATCCTGCACATCGCGACCGGATAGCATTCTTAAGAATTTGTTCCGGCCAATTTGAGCGGGGCATGGCCGTGAATATTCCAAGAATCGGGAAGTCCATTAAGCTTGCGCAGTCCACTCAATTCATGGCTGATGACCGGAGTACAGTTGATTCGGCAGTAAGCGGGGATATCATCGGGATTTATGATCCGGGAACATACCAAATAGGCGATACATTAACAGTTGGCAAAAATAATTTTCAATATGAGCGTCTTCCTCAGTTTACACCTGAACTCTTTGTTAAAGTAACAGCTAAAAATGTCATGAAGCAAAAACATTTTCATAAGGGCATTCAGCAGCTGGTTCAGGAAGGAGCCATCCAGCTATTTAAGACTGTCAAAATGGAAGAATATCTCCTGGGTGCAGTGGGCCAGCTTCAGTTTGAAGTTTTTGAGCACCGAATGAAAAATGAATATAACACAGAAGTCTATATGGAAAGACAAGGCTCTAAGATTGCACGCTGGGTAGAAGGCGATGAGGTCAACGAAAACCTTTCCAGCGGAAGAAGTCTCCTGGTTAAAGACCGTTATGGCAAAAACGTTTTCTTATTTGAAAATGACTTTGCACTAAGATGGTTCCAGGAAAAAAATCCGGATGTAAATCTATATAACCCGATGGATTCGGAATAAAAATGGCGGCCCTTTAAGGGCCGTCAGCTTGTGGAGAAAGGTATGATTTTTCCACAAGCTTTTTTTATTTTCTCAATTACTGACTTAAAAATAGGCTTTTTTTATGGAAAAACAATAGATCGC
>NZ_VCRN01000090.1 GCF_009849585.1 Bacillus sp. ZZV12-4809 | reverse complement strand
CCCTTCACCCGCACCATTTTAAGCGGAAGTAGTTCAGTGGTAGAACATCACCTTGCCAAGGTGGGGGTCGCGGGTTCGAATCCCGTCTTCCGCTCCATTTTTATGCCGGGGTGGCGGAACTGGCAGACGCACAGGACTTAAAATCCTGCGGTAGGTGACTACCGTACCGGTTCGATTCCGGTCCTCGGCACCATTTCAACTTTATATTGCGCCCGTAGCTCAATTGGATAGAGCGTTTGACTACGGATCAAAAGGTTAGGGGTTCGACTCCTCTCGGGCGCGCCATATTACGGGGAGTAGCTCAG
>NZ_VCRN01000089.1 GCF_009849585.1 Bacillus sp. ZZV12-4809 | reverse complement strand
CCAGCCCTCCTCCAATTTCAAACGAACTACTTCACGCTTTAATTCCTCAGTATACGAAGTAAATGTTTGTCCTTTTTTGGCCATAGAAAAATCCCCTCCTGGTAGACTATTAAGAACATCATATCATGTCCTCTTTTTTTCAAGTCTACCTATTGGGGATAATACCAGAATGAGGCTATTCCGAACTCTTTTTGTCTACAAACTGAAACCCCCTTTAATTGGTCAAGCCCCCATATAGTGGAGATATTAAAAAACCGGAGCTGTTTCCTTTTGGAAATGGCTCCCTTTCGGTTTTATTTTAGTTATTTCATTCTT
>NZ_VCRN01000088.1 GCF_009849585.1 Bacillus sp. ZZV12-4809 | reverse complement strand
CTGTCTTCCCGACCATTTATATTGGGGCCTTAGCTCAGCTGGGAGAGCGCCTGCTTTGCACGCAGGAGGTCAGCGGTTCGATCCCGCTAGGCTCCACCAAAAAAAATAAAAAAGTTATTGACTCAGGCATTTAAACCTGATAAGATAATAAAGTCGCTTCTGAGCGGCGGATTGATCTTTGAAAACTGAACGAACAAAACGTCAACGTTTAATCATTAGTCTTTTTTGAAAAGACAATTGAGCTATATCAACTCTTATATGGAGAGTTTGATCCTGGCTCAGGACGAACGCTGGCGGCGTGCCTAATACATGCAAGTCGAGCGGACAGATGGGAGCTT
>NZ_VCRN01000087.1 GCF_009849585.1 Bacillus sp. ZZV12-4809 | reverse complement strand
AAGCTTACTTACAGCTCCCCGAAGCATATCGGTGTTAGTACCGTCCTTCATCGGCTCCTAGTGCCAAGGCATTCACCGTGCGCCCTTTCTAACTTAACCGTATTTGACAGGTTCATCGAAGATGAACAAGATCAAAGGTTTTTAACTCTATTTAACATAGAGAGAATTCACTAAAATGGCGATTACTCGGTTATTGCTTCTTCATAATCATTATCTAGTTTTCAAAGAACGAATCATTCATTGAGAGATTGAACTCTCAAAACTGAACGAACAAAGAACGTCACGTTTCTTGTAAATATTCCTTAGAAAGGAGGTGATCCAGCCGCACCTTCCGATACGGCTACCTTGTTACGACTTCACCCCAATCATCTGTCCCACC
>NZ_VCRN01000025.1 GCF_009849585.1 Bacillus sp. ZZV12-4809 | reverse complement strand
TCCTTATTTTTTTCAAAAACAATCAAAGCCGGTGACATTTTACTCGTCGTAAAATGTCACCGGCTTTTTCATTTCAGAGGTGGGTTTTGTCCCAGCCTCTTTTTTAGGTGAAGGTGTTATTGTCCCACCTGCTTGCTGATCCCCAACACTCCTTCCGCCATAGCCATCCTGATTAGTCCCATGTTATCCTGGATCAAGTCTGGTTTGTCCCCTGCCCATTTCAGTTAAGAGGAGGAATAATGAATCAGCAGCAATAAACGGACGATATCATAAATCTTTATGATTATGATAATGATGGCTTTTTTCTGTGGTTAAATAAATTAAGAAGACTTTTATCGTAAAGTTTGTTGTTTTATCATAACTTTGTATAATTTGCTGGGTTGATCTTCGCTGTGGGCATTTGATCCTCGAAAATGCTGACGCATTTTCTTCGTGCGGTGTTCATTCGAAGGAGCTTATTCAATGTCCTGCGGGAGGAGAGGGAGTGTGAGCCCCCGCATGCGAAGCCGAGGAGGCTCGCATTCCTCTCCGCGGAAAGCAAGTGCCTGGAGCGGAATTCAACAGGCCCAATTCATAAACAAAAAAACAAATATCTTTTAACAAAGAGCCGCTAAGAATGATGCGAGGATATAAAAACGACCAATCACCGTTCCCTGATTTGTAAATTCCGTTTTATTGCATGGAATTATTTGGATTCCCTAAGTTTAGCAGGATTCTTCTCGGCTATTTTATTGCCATAAAATCAATATTCAGCATTAATATAGATCTTATTAAGATTGAACAAACTTCATTTTTATTCCAGAAATTGAAGTGGATTTATCACAAGATATAACTTTAGATAGAAAAAACAGTCTAAATCTAGTAAGATATCCACATGGAATATTAGATAAGGGGTAAAAAAATGAGCGTATTAAATGTACAAAATTTAAGCCACGGTTTTGGTGATCGTGCGATTTTCAATGATGTGTCTTTTCGGCTTTTAAAAGGTGAGCATGTTGGACTGGTAGGGGCAAATGGTGAGGGTAAGTCTACCTTCATGAATATTGTTACCGGTAAGCTGCAGCCTGACGAGGGCAAAGTGGAGTGGTCACGAAAAGTTCGTGTTGGATATTTAGATCAGCATGCTGTCCTGAAAAAAGGCACTACGATGCGTGAGGCTTTGAGCACTGCGTTTCAATATCTTTTTGATGCTGAAGCAGAAATCAATGAACTTTATGCAAAAATGGGTGATGAGGGTGCAGATATCGATGCATTACTCGCAGAAGTTGGAGAGCTGCAAGAAACTTTAGATAGTAATGATTTCTATCAAATTAATTCAAAAGTTGAGGAAGTTGCCCGCGGCCTCGGACTAGACGACGTAGGACTTGATCGTGATATCGATGATCTTAGCGGCGGACAGCGTACCAAGGTTTTACTGGCTAAGCTTTTGCTAGAAAAGCCTGAAATCCTATTACTGGATGAGCCTACAAACTATTTAGATGAACAGCATATCGAATGGCTGAAGCGCTATTTACAGGAATATGAGAATGCATTTATCTTAATTTCTCATGATATTCCATTCTTAAACAGCGTTGTTAACTTGATCTATCACATGGAAAATCAGGAATTGAATCGCTATGTTGGCGACTATGATAACTTCTTAAATGTATATGAAATGAAAAAGCAGCAGCTGGAGGCTGCATACAAGCGTCAACAACAAGAAATTGCCAATTTAAAGGATTTCGTTGCCCGCAACAAGGCAAGTGTTGCAACTCGTAATATGGCGATGTCCCGTCAAAAGAAGCTCGACAAGATGGAAATTATTGAATTGGGGAGAGAAAAGCCGAAGCCGGAGTTTCATTTCAAAGAAGCTCGTGCAGCCAGCAGATGGATTTTCACGACTGAAGATCTTGTTATTGGATACAATGAACCTCTTTCCCGCCCTCTTAATTTGAAAATGGAACGCGGACAAAAAATTGCATTCGTTGGTGCTAACGGTATTGGTAAGTCTACTCTTTTAAAAAGTATCCTCGGATTGATCAATCCTATTTCGGGGAAAGTGGAGCGCGGTGAATATCAATACATCGGTTATTTCGAGCAGGAAGTTAAAGAGTCTAACTACAACACTTGTATTGAAGAAATCTGGAGCGAGTTTCCAAGTATGAATCAGGCTGAAGTTCGTGCTGCTCTTGCAAAGTGCGGACTAACGACGAAACATATTGAAAGTAAAGTGGAAGTCCTTTCAGGCGGCGAAAAAGCAAAAGTTCGATTGTGTAAAATTTTAAATACAGAAACGAATTTATTAATTCTGGACGAACCTACCAACCACTTGGATGTGGATGCAAAAGAAGAATTAAAGCGTGCTTTAAAGGCATATCGCGGAAGTATCCTGATGGTATCCCACGAACCAGATTTCTATCGGGAAATTGCGACCGATATCTGGAATTGTGAGGATTGGACTACGAAAGTTTTTTAATTTCAATTTACAGTTTAAATGTTATAGGTCAATAAATCATACTCCCCTGCCACGCAGGGGAGTTTTCATTTCAGGAGCCCTTTTTACCAGGTTTAAATATTGTTCAAAAAGATTCTTATTTACCTATATATGCTCGATATAGAGGTGTAACTGATATACTCGGCATTTTTCCTATTAATGGATCACAAAAAAGCAATACAGGTAATGGTCTGTTCATGTATAATGAGGGAGTTTTCAATAATGGAAGCGGTTCATTTTATTCTAAAATAATAGACAAAGGAATTAAAACATCTATGACAAAAAAGAAAATTGCCTGGATCACTGACAGCACAGCCTATGTTACTAAGGAGCTGCTGGATCATCCTGACGTTTATGTGGTTCCTCTCTCCATTATATTCGGTGAGGAGTCCTTCGAAGATGGCATCGATTTAAATACTGATCAGCTGTACAGCCGGATTCGGAATGGGAAAGAAGTTCCTAAAACTTCACAGCCCTCGGCAGGAAAATTTGCTGAACTTTTTGAATCATTGAAGCCTGAATATAATGCTGCTGTTGCTGTTCATGTATCCAGCAGGCTAAGCGGCACGTTAAATAGCTGTATAACGGGAGCAGAATTGGCAGGTTTCCCTATCTTCACAGTCGATTCCAAATGTATGTCTTTTGCCATTACATCATTGATCAATAAAGGATTAAAGCTTGCTGAAAATGATATGCCGGAGCATAAAATTGCTGATATTCTGCAAAGTGAGACAGACAAATCCGAGAACTATATATTGCTGGGAAGCCTTGAGCAATTTTATAAAGGCGGCAGGATGTCAGGAACACAATACCTGCTTGGAAGCATATTAAATATAAAGCCCATTATCCGCATTAACCAGCACGGGGAGTTTGAACTGTTTGATAAAGTTCGTTCAGAAAATAAAGCAATTAAGAGAATGATAGAATTGCTTGAGAATTCATATGAAAACCATACCATTCCTCAGGTTCAAATCATGCATGGAAATGCACCCGACAAAGCGGAGGAACTGGCTGAACAAATACAATTTCATTTTCCGCGCCTCGATATTTTCATTGGTGATATTAGCTCCACTATCGCTGCCCATGCCGGTGAAGGGACTCTGGCCATTATATGGCAAAACGCAAGCTAAAAAGCACTCTCCAAAAGGAAAGTGCTTTTTTCTATTCAACCCATGTAAACATGTAATTTTCATCTTCAATTAGTTTAGCGTTTTTCACCAGTTTTAATGGCTTAAATGTATCAATCATAACAGCAAGCTCAAGTGTTTCCTTTTTCCCGATGCTGGCTTCTGTTTTTCCGGGGTGAGGCCCATGTGGAATACCACTTGGATGAAGCGTAATGGATCCTTCTCTAATCCCTTTCCTGCTCATGAAATTGCCTTCCACATAATATAGAAGCTCATCACTGTTCACATTGCTGTGATAGTAAGGGGCAGGAATGGCATCCGGATGGTAATCATATAATCTGGGAACAAAGGAACACACAACAAAGTTATGTCCTTCAAATGTCTGATGAACCGGCGGAGGCTGATGCACCCTTCCGGTAATCGGTTCAAAGTCTTCTATATTAAAGACCCATGGATACAAATAACCGTCCCAGCCCTCCACATCAAGAGGATGGTGGTTTAGAATGTGAGAATGCAAGTATCCCCTGGTTTTCGTGATAACTTCATATTCTCCTCTTTGATTATATGTTTCCAGTTTCTCCGGTCCCCGGATATCCCGTTCACAGAATGGACTATGTTCAAGCAGCTGCCCATACTCATTCCGATATCTTCTAGGAGTTGTAATTTGGCTGAATGACTCCACCAGGAGCACTTTAGTCAGCTGCTCTTTGTCCGGAATCACCCGATAAATAGTGCCGATAGGAATAATGACATAATCTCCTGGCCGATAGGTTAAAGTTCCGAACATAGTCTCAATTTTACCTGTTCCATAGTGAATATAGAGCATCTCATCCCCATCGCCATTCCGGTAAAAGCTTTTCATCGGCTCTGTAATATTAATGGTGCCTATTAAAAGGTCATCATTCCCGAGCAGATATTCCCTTGCTGACAGTGCATCCCCTTTTTTTTCAATTTGATCTGTAAACAAATGCCTATGCTTTAAGCTGTCCTGATCTTCATACTCAGGAACATATTTTCCCATCAGCTCTGTTCGTGCTACTTCTGTCGGCATATAGTGATGATAAAGAATCGATTGGGTGCCGGAAAAACCTTTTGTCCCCATTACCTGTTCCCTGAATAAGGTTCCATCCGATTTTTTAAATGTCGTATGGCGTTTGTGCGGAATTCTCCCCATTTGGCGATAAAACATATTTCCACCTCACTCATTTGCTATGCGATTTTTTAAAATTCCGAGATTGGCAATCTCAAGCTCAACTTCATCTCCCGGCTTCAGCCAGCGGTGAACATCAGTGCCAAGCTCAAGTATGCAGCCGCTTCCTACTGTTCCAGAGCCGATCATTTCACCTGGGCAGAGGGTTACACCGTCAGAAGCCCGTTCAATCATTTCATAAAAGGAATAATAGATATCCTGCATATTCCCCTCTGATAAAAGAGTTCCATTAACTTTAGCGGTCATGAGAAAATCATACCCATTTTCAACACGGAAATTCTCAAGCTCATCCTTTGTCACGATATACGGTCCGATTGATGAGGCAAAATCTTTCCCTTTAGCTGGACCAAGGCCTACCTTCATTTCTTTTCGCTGAATATCTCTTGCACTCCAGTCATTTAAGATGCAATATCCGAAAATATAATCATCTGCTTCACCAGCTTTTATATCCTTTCCTTCTTTACCGATGATACAGGCAATTTCGAGTTCGTAATCAAGCCATTGGCAATCCTTAGGAGGCGAAATCTCTTCATTCGGCCCCTTAATGCTCAGATGGTTAGAAAAATAAAATACAGGGATTTCATACCATTCGGGAATCATATCAAGTCCGCGGTTGGCTCTTGCCGTTTTTACGTGTTCTTCGAAAGCATAGAAATCCCGAAAGCTTTTTGGATTTGGCAGTGGTGCCATTAATTTAACGTCAGATAAAGGATAAACTCCTCTATCAGTATTCTTCAGTTTAGAGCTTGATGATAGGTATTCCATAAAAAACTCATGATTTTCAAGAAAATCAAGCATTGTTTTTGGAAGAACACCATTGGTGGCTTCATGCATATCGACCGCATACTCCTCATTCTTCAGCCAGCCAGCTCTTATGGATCCATCAGGTTTTTGAAAGGTTATGAATTTCATAGTATCACCTTGGGTCCGTTTTTCGGATCAATTCAAATACATCAGTCATTGGCCTCGTGTAAATATGTCCTGCCATCCGGCCAACAGGCTTCAGCTTTTCAGAATTAATCCTTCCATTTTCATAAAGCTCTTCCGCAACATGCACATGCTCCACTTTTCCAATAACGAGACTTCCGGAACCAGGATGTTCTCCAAAGTGAAGTACCTGGTAAAGACTGCATTCCAGATGGACTTTTGATTCTTTTACCCGAGGAGGCTTAACAGCGGCACTTTTTTCCTTTTCAAGACCAGCTTCGGCCAGTTCGTCTGTACCAGCCGGATAATCTGCAGCACATATATTCATTTTTTCAGTAAATTCTTCACTGACTATGTTAATAACGAATTCCTTAGTGGCTTCAATATTAGCAAGCGTATCTTTCTTAGAGCCATCAGACCCTCTTCGCATCGGTGAAAAGCAAATAAGCATCGGATCTGCACATATGGCAGTAAAAAAGCTAAATGGAGCTGCATTGACATTTCCATCTGTATCTATAGTAGTAACAAACGCAATGGGACGAGGCAGAATGGAGCCTACCATCAGCTTATATGCGTCCTTCCATTCAAGACTCTGCGGATTTAATTCCATATGCTCTACACCGCCTCTTCATTCAAGAGTTTTTTTATTACAGCTAATGCGGCTTCATTATCTTCCCTTGTTCCTAAAGTCATTCGAAAGGCATCAGGATACCCTTCAAGCTTCATTTTTCGGACTACCAGGCCATTGGCAATCAAGTTGTCTGCAATAGGATGCTGGCTGAAAATATAAATAAAATTGGTTTGGGAAGGAAAATAGCCGACGTGTAATTCCTTTAGTTCTTTGCACACATATTCCATTTCCTGTGCATTTTTTTCAGCACAGTCCCTGATAAATTCCTGATCATTTAACGCTGCAGCAGCGGCAGCCTGCGCCAGGTGGTTGACATTAAAAACATCCTTTACCTTATGAAGGTCATTCACGATCTCCTTATGCATGATTCCATAGCCGACACGGAGCCCTGCAAGGCCGTAGATTTTTGAAAAAGTTCTTAGAATGATTAAGTTAGGCTTCTGTTTAAGAAGCGGTATAGAATCTGGATAATCCTTGGAATTCACATATTCATAGTATGCTTCATCAAGAATAATCAGGATATTGGGAGGAACATTTTCAATGAACTGCAGCAGTTCTGATTTGCCGACAATAGTTCCTGTAGGGTTGTTTGGATTGCAGACAAATACCATTTTGGTTTTTTCGTTAATCTTCTCATACATGGCATTCAGATTATGAGTTCCGTTTTGAAGCGGTACAGTTATGGCAATGCCGCCTTCTATCACGACGTTTGTTTCATATCGCGGAAATGTATTCTGTGCCATAACAGCTTCATCTCCAGGACTTATGTAAGCTCTAGTCAATAGCCGGATGATCTCTTCTGAACCATTGCTGACCAGAAAATTATCTTCCCTAACATTGTAGAATCCGGCCAATTTGCGTTTAAGCAGGGAAACAGTGCCATCCGGGTAAAAGTATAGACTGTTCATTGCTTTACTGATATTGTTCCTGACTTCAGGTGAACAGCCATATACATTTTCATTATCAGACATTTTCCGGACAGCCATTAAATTGTACTTCTCTTTAATCTCTTCCGGTGAACTGCCCAGCGGATAAGAGATAATTTTCTCTAAAGCGCTTTTTGTCTGGATTTTAGCCATCTGCATCGCCTCCTTCTTTAATTATTAAAAAAGGGAGAAAGCAATTCTCCCTTTTAAGCTGAAAGTTATAAATTCCCCCGTCTTTCCTGCTCACGTTCGATAGATTCAAAGAGTGCTTTAAAGTTGCCTTCACCAAATCCTCTGGCACCTTTACGCTGAATGACTTCAATGAATAGGGTCGGACGGTCTACGATTGGTTTTGTGAAAATTTGAAGCAGATATCCTTCATCATCACGGTCAACGAGAATATTTAATTCCTTTAATTTGCCAATTTCTTCGTCAATCTTCCCCACTCGCTCAGATAGCATTTCATAATAGGAATCAGGAGTGCTTAAAAATTCCACCCCGTTTTTGCGGAGGATGCTGACAGTGCTGACAATATCTTCTGTCAAAATGGCCAGGTGCTGGACTCCAGGCCCATTGTAGTATTCAAGGTATTCTTCAATCTGCGATTTCCGTTTTCCTTCTGCCGGCTCGTTAATCGGGAACTTAATCCGGCCGCCATTATGCATCACCTTGGACATCAGTGCGGAATATTCTGTTGTAATATCTTTATCTGTGAAGTGCTTCATTTCCTTGAAGCCCATTACATTTGCATAATAATTTACCCATTCTTCCATTCTCTCTACATTACCAACAACATGGTCGATTCCGATAAATCCTGCATCCTCAAACGGCACTTCAGTCTGATATGGCTCAAAGCCTGGCATGAAGACCCCTTTATAGTTATTTCGTTCAACAAGTGTGTGAATGGTATCTCCATATGTACCAATTACAGCCTTTTTCACTGTGCCGTGTTCATCCTTTATTTCCGCTGGAGGCTGTATTTCGATTGCACCTCTTTCAACTGCCGCTTTGTATGCCTTTTCAACATCGTCAACAGCTAAAGCTATGTCTTTTACTCCATCTCCATGCTTTTTGATAAAATGTGAAACTCTGGAACTATCATTCAACGTCCCCGTGATCACCAGGCGAATCTTTCTCTGCTGAAGAACATAAGACACTGTTTCCCGATTGCCGGTTTCAAGGCCGGAATAAGCAACTGGCTTAAAGCCGAAAGCTGTGCAGAAATAATGGCAGGACTGTTTTGCATTACCTGAGTATATTTCTAAATAATCTACCTCCTTCACTGGAAAGAAATCGGCTGTTTTTTGTTCATTTAACAATTTTTCATCTTGCATGCTTACCCCTCCGTTTTTAATATTATTAATATTTTGAATTCATCATATAGGAAACATATATATGTTCTCAAGAGTTCAAGTTAAAGCTATAATGCACTTCTGCATTAAAGTAATTTATACTTTTACTTTTTGCGTTTTTTTGCTAGTTGGGGGAATGTGGATTGCCCTGTTCCGTACAGCCTCTACAGCTTCAAGCAAACCTTCATTCACACTTGGATGAGGATAGTTTGGGAAAATTAAATCCTCTTCCCTTGCCCCCATTTCCAATGCAGTAATTCCGGATGAAATGAGTTCAATCGCTCCGGATCCCACCATGTGGATACCCAGAAGAACTTGTTTTTCCCGGCAGCTGATCACTTTAATAAATCCTTCTTTTTTCCCGCTCAAGGTGCTGAATCCATTGGCAGACAATGATGATACTCCAATTTCAATGTCATAGCCCAGGTTAACGGCTTCCTGCTCCGTTAACCCTGCACTTGCAATCGGAGGCTGTGTATGTGCTGCAATCGGTATGAAATGGAAATCTGATTCAGATTTAATTCCCGCAATTGCTTCTGCCGCTGCTTTTCCTTGTTTAATAGCTTTTACAGCAAGTGCAGGACCTTCTGTTACATCACCGACTGCGAAAATATGTTTTTGTGTTGTCCGGCTTTGGCAGTCAACCCTTATAAACCCTGCTTCACATTGTTCCACCCCTATACGGGAAAGCCCCAGCTGGTCAGTATTTGGTCTAATGGAAGAGGAAACAAATAAATGTGTGCCTGAAATGGTTTCACTTTTATCTTTTCTCTTTAAAGTTATTGTTAACATTCCTTCAATATGCTGCAGTTCCGATACTTCCGAATTTCTTACAATGTCTATTTTTTTCTTTTTCAAAATCCTCTTCAATTCCCGGCAAATGGATTGATCAAAGTCAAAATCCTCTTTCCCATCATCTAGAATCAGAGTCACATTTGACCCCAGAGCCTGATAAGCCATACCTATCTCAAGGGAAATGTAATCACTGCCATAGATTACTAGTTTATCGGGTATTTCACTTAAATCTGAAATTGAATGCTGATCAAATACTAAACCACTTAATTCTTTGGTCCAATGAGGCTTTTCCGGTCTTCCTCCGGACGCTATTATGGCATGTTGAAATCGATAGACATCAAATTGATCTCCATTTTCTATGCCAATCTTATCCTCTGACAAAAAAAATGCCGAACCATTCAGAACTTCAATTTTATTAGCATGACAAAGAGCTTCAACCCCTGACCGGAGCTGTTCAATTTTCTTCTGCTTATAATCTTGAAGCTTGTTTAAGTTTAAAGAGATATCTTCTCCTACAAGTCCCCAATTTTCCCCTTCCTGGATTGAAGTGAATTTTTCTGCAGCCTGTGTTAGAACTTTTGAAGGTATGCAGCCTTTATTTAAACAAATCCCGCCAAGCTGGTCTTTTTCAATTAAAGTAACACTGCGTCCAAGCTGGGCAGCACGAATCGCAGCGTGGTAACCTCCAGGTCCGCCGCCGATAATGATGACATCACGCTCATGTGCCAGTTCTCCAA
Organism: Bacillus sp. ZZV12-4809; assembly: GCF_009849585.1. Taxonomy (GTDB): domain Bacteria; phylum Bacillota; class Bacilli; order Bacillales; family Cytobacillaceae; genus Cytobacillus. Next base: position 57,652 of record NZ_VCRN01000025.1, on the reverse strand, counting down.
CTACCATTTATACCATCTCCAGAACAAGCATTTTCGGATTTTTGATCAATTCAGCCAGCCGGTTTGTAAACCGCACTGCTGTTGCACCGTCCGCCACTCTATGATCAAAAGACATAGAAATATTCATTATGGACCGAATCACTATTTGATCATCATCTGTCACGACAGGCATCTTTTTTGTTTTATGAAAAGATACCAGTGCTGTTTGAGGATGCTGAATTATCGGTGTCGCTCCAAAGCTTCCGCCAAGCGGACCCACATTGCTGATCGTGAATGTCCCGCCGGATATTTCTTTAACCGAAAGCTTATTTGCCATTGCTTTTTCCGTAAGCTTTTTCATTTCTGTATGAATGTCTCTGATTGTCTTATTTTCAACATGCTTGACCACCGGAACGATTAGTCCTTCTTCCGTATCAACCGCAATGCCAATATTATGCTCACCTGCCAAATGTATTTCTTCCTTTTCTTCATGCAGCACAGCATTGAACACAGGAAATTCCTTAAGGCATATCGACAAAGCCTTCAAGAAAAAGGCTGTTGCTGAAATACTTTGTTTTCGAGATTTAATTTCTTCTCTGAAAGTAATCAGTTCGGTTACATCTATCTCCTCAAAATGTGTGCAATGGGGAATGGTAAAAAAGGATTGTGCCATTTTCTTGGCAATCTGCTTCCGTCTGCCCCTAAATGGAACTACTACCTTTTCAGCAGCATTGTTCTTTAAGGGATCCCTTAAAGCTGCTTGCTCCTGTTCCTCATGAGCTGGCGGTGCTTGAAGGGCACCTATGTACTGATAGATGTCTTCATCCAAAACACGGCCGGCAGGACCTGTCCCCGTGACTTTTTCTATAGCAATTTCATTATCACGCGCTATTTTTCTTGTGAAAGGAGAAGCAAGCACCCGTTTTCCTTTGAATGCTACAAACGATTGCTTTTCCTTTTGGGGAGGCTGTGAATAAGCAGGAGCAGAGAAATTAACCTCATTTACGCCTTCCTCACCAGCAGTTTCTAAAATTAATATGGTCGAGCCCACCTTAACCGTATCGCCAGGCTGCACGGTAAATTCCTTTATAATGCCTGCTTTCGGGGCAGGTATTTCAGCAGTCATTTTATCAGTCTGTACTTCAACAAGCGGATCATCTGCTTTGACACTATCTCCCGGCTTAACCAGGAAGCAATTTATATCAGCCTCCGTCATTCCCTCTCCAATATCGTGCAGTTTTACCTCCATGGCTTCCCCTCCTAAAACTTCATAACTTTTTCGATTGCCTGCTTAATCCTAGCCGGAGTTGGCAGATAGTGATCTTCAAAACCAAAATATGGAACGGGCGCATCGAACCCAGTAACCCGTTCTGCAGGTGCTCTCTGATATAAGAAGGATGTATCATTAATGATGGCAAGCACATCATTTCCAACTCCCCCGGTGGCATGAGCTTCATGCACAATAACCGTTCGCCCTGTCTTTTGCACAGATTCGGCAATTACATCTTTATCCAGCGGGTAGAGGGTTCTTAGATCAATGACATCACAATAAATGTTATTTTCCCTCATCTGCTTTGCCGCTTTCATAGCCTCCGGGACCATTGCTCCCCACGTAATGACCGTTACATCGTCTCCATCCATAAGCTTTTTGCCTTTTCCTATTTCAACAGTGTACTTCCCTTCCGGAACTTCTTCTCTGGCTGAACGATAGCAGCGCATCGGCTCAAGAAACAAAACAGGATCCGGATCCTCAATCGCGGCAATCAGCAGTCCCTTGGCGTCATACGGACTGGATGGACAGACGACTTTGATGCCGGGCATATGAGTAAAAATGGCTTCTGTTGAATCACAGTGAATTTCTGGTGCCCTGACTCCTGCACCATAAGGAGCCCTTATAACCATCGGAACAGTAAAATGTCCCATTGTCCGCATCCGGAGTCTTGACGCATGGGTCATGATTTGTTCATATGCAGGATAAATAAAGCCGAGAAACTGAATTTCAATCACCGGCAAAAATCCATTAACAGCCATCCCGATCCCCGCTCCGACAAAACCGGCTTCACTTAAAGGGGTATCGATAACACGGCCTTCTCCATACTTAGCCTGAAGACCATCGGTTGCACGGAAAACACCTCCGTTCTTCCCGATATCCTCACCCAGCAGCAAAACCTCTTCCTTTTCATTCAGCATAGTATCTAATGCATCCGTAATGGCTTGCACTAATGTCATGGTTTTTGCTCCCACTGCTGTTTTCATGATCGGCCGCCTCCAATCAGCTTCAGGTATTCTTCTTTCTGCTGTTTGATTTGCCATGTAGGTTCAGCAAAGACATGGTCAAAAATGACGGCAGGATCTGCAGGTGGAAATTCTTCCATTTCTGCAACAGCTTTATCTACTTCTGCTGCTGCTTCCTCTTCTGCTGCCTGCTGCCAGCTTTCATCAAATACTCCTTCATTTTTCATCCAGCGCTCCAGTCTTAAAATAGGGTCGCTCTCCTGTCTTCTGCTATTGCTTTCTGATTGTTCTCGGTATTTGGATGGATCATCCGCTGTAGTATGGGCCCCGTATCTCCACGTCACCGCTTCAATCAGGGTCGGCCCTTCACCTTTACGGGCCCTCGCTAAGGCTTTTAATGTTTCAAAATACACCATGAAAACGTCATTCCCGTCGACTCTTACTCCCGGAATATCATATGCCAGTGCTTTCTGGGCAATCGTTTTGGTATTCATCTGCTTCTCAAAAGGAACAGAAATGGCATACTGATTATTCTGATTAAAAAAGACTACAGGGGCTTTAAATACGCTTGCGAAATTCAATCCTTCATGAAAATCCCCCTCAGAGGTAGCACCATCACCAAAATAAGCAATTGCAGCATTGGCCGTGCCTTTTTTCCTTTCTGCAAATGCAGCTCCTGCTGCATGGGGAATTTGTGTCGCGATCGGAATGCCCGGAGGGAAAATTTTCTTTCCCTCAGGCGGCACACATCCTTCATTTCTTCCATTCCAAAATAACAGGATATTACGCAGGGAGTGGCCAAAGATCATAGCTGCTCCGTGGTCACGATAGGTAGGAAACAACCAATCGTGCTCCTCCAGGGCAGCAGCCGTTCCGACCTGGGAAGCCTCCTGTCCTTCAAAAGGAGCATAGGTGCCTATCCTGCCCTGCCGCTGAAGTGAAATAGCTTTTCGGTCAAAAGTACGGATTCTAACCATAAGTCTATAAAACTCTTTTACAAGTTTTTCTGTTACTTTTCCTTTATATTCGGAATTGATGATCGTTCCATTTTCGTCCATTATTTGTCTGATCGGAAAGTGGTTTTCCATCTTCTCACCCTTTGGCCGGTAAATTATTTATTAAACTTTAATACTGTAAAAATATTGTTATCCGAGCAAAAAAATTAGGTTCTTACTGCCCATTTCGGGCGTTTCATATGGGAGAAAAAGCTGTTTCTGCGTGTTCGCGCTTCAATTCGGCTTTCACAGAATTGGTTGGATGCTTCAACTGTTGTAATACCTTTTGCTTCAGCATGTTCGTAGATGTTCAGAAGAGAGTTATAAATGGCTTTCGTTTTGCGGAGTACTCTTTCTTTATTAGGTGTATATAATTCATCTGCAACCTGGATTAATCCCCCGGCATTAACGATATAATCGGGAGCATATAAAATACCTTTATTTTTAAGAATTTGTCCATGGTGTATATCCATCAGCTGGTTATTCGCAGATCCTACAACCGCTTTAACCTTAAGCAGGTCAATTGTGTCATCATTAATGATGCCGCCCATTGCACATGGAACAAAAAAATCGGCCGGGGCATCATATATTTCATTGCTTGATAACACTTTCACACCTGCTCCAATTTCTTTTGCCTTACTGAGAAGCTGATTGATTGCCTGCTGGCTTATATCTGTAACAAATAAATCTGCCCCTTCTTCCAGCAGTCTTTCTGCGACTTTATATCCAACCTTGCCCAGCCCCTGAATAGCATAACTTTTGCCTGAAAGGTCATCTGTTCCGCTTAGTGCTTTATTTGTTGCCTGCAGCCCGTATATAACACCCTGAGCCGTTGGTACGGAAGAATCGCCGCTTCCGCCGTAAACCTCATCAACCCCTACAATGCAGTTCGTTTCTTTTAAGGCATGAACGAAATCTTCCGTAGTAGTTCCCATGTCCGTGCCAGTGTAGAAGCGTCCGTTCAATGATTCCACAAATTGGCCAAAAGCACGGAACAGCTCAGGTGTTTTATCCTTTGCCGGATCCCCGATAATAACAGCCTTCCCGCCCCCGAAGTCACAATCGGCAGCAGCGCATTTATAAGTCATGCCTTTTGATAATCGGAGAACATCTTCAAGGGCGTCGTCTACACTGTTGTAGGGAAACATACGGCAGCCACCTAATGCTGGCCCCAATCTGGTGCTGTGGATGGCAATAATAGCCTTCAATCCTGTAGATTCATCGTTGCAGAAAACAACTTGTTCATGATCTTTAATTTTTTGAAACATATCTGTCATCTCATTCTCCCCTTTATTTATGGTAGCGCTTACAATAATATTGAAAATAAAAATGGTTTTGAGCTCTAATATTCCTATTCTTTTAATCTTTCTTTAACATTTCTGAAATCCTGCTTTTCTTCAAGATAACCTGTTTCACTTCCCCTTCTCCAGCCAGAACTTCTCCATTGTGAACTGTTACATTTGAGTAAACTGAATTTCCTTCCAGCTTCGATACGGTAGCTGTTATGACTATGGAGGATCCTTCAGCTGATGGTGATAAATGCCTGGCAGAAACAGCTCCCCCCATCCCTTCTTCATCCTTATCTAAATAAGGAGTGATCAGGAGGCGGGAGGCCAGCTCCATGTGATAGATCATGGTTACAGTTGAATAGACAGGATGAATGACCTCGCCTTCAAATTGTGCGAACATCTCAGGAGAAACCACTGCATGGATAACTGCCTGGTTCCCAATCTGCAGCCCAGGTTTCATAACATCCCTCCCTTTTGATCATAAAATATGTATGACGTTTATTTAACGATATGATACCATTACGTTAAATAAATAGTCAATAAATTGTAAAAACTTTAAAAATTCTTTTGATTTGATCCCATGTAAAAAGGATTAACCAGCATATTGGCTAATCCTTTTTATTTTTCTAAGAAAGCAGCGCACGATCACTTGCCATTTTTGTTCCGCGAATTCGCTGAAATTCATTTAATAGCTGTTCAATTGTCAGGTGCTGTTTCTGTGTTTCATCCACTTCAAGAATAATCTGTCCTTTATCCATCATAATCAGCCTGTTTCCTAAATCCAGCGCCTGCTGCATATTATGAGTGACCATTAAGGTTGTTAAATTGTACTTTTGAACAATTTCTTTTGTAAGATTCGTAATAAGCTCTGCACGTGCAGGATCCAGAGCTGCTGTGTGTTCATCCAGCAATAGAATGGAGGGCTCTGTGAAGGTTGCCATTAACAATGAAAGCGCCTGCCGCTCTCCTCCTGATAATAAACCAACCTTGGCATTTAGGCGGTTTTCAAGGCCCAGATGCAGGGTCTCCAGAACTTCTCGGAAATAGTCTCTTCGCTTTTTCGTCACTCCTTTTCGTAAAGTTCTTGTTTTATTCCTTGAATATGCCATGGCGAGATTTTCTTCTATGGTCATGGACGGGGCAGTACCAGCCATCGGATCCTGAAAAACCCTGCCTATCAGCTTTGACCGTTTATATTCTGACATGCCAGTGACATTTTGGCTGTCAATAAAAACAGACCCAACATCAGGAATCATCACGCCCGAGATAATATTCATTAAAGTGGATTTCCCTGCCCCATTACTACCTATGACTGTGACAAAGTCTCCTTCATTCAATGTAAGATTGATTGTATCTAGTGCGATTTTTTCATCAGGTGTTCCTTCATTGAAGACTTTATGAATCTGATTTAATTGCAGCACCAGCCTCATCCTTTCTGCCTGATGGCAATTCACTAATATCCATACTTCCTGCAAGACGTTTAGCTTTCCTCTTCTTTTCCTTGGTGCGGTCTATGATCTTCGGCATGATTAATGCGAGTATGACGATTGTGGCGGTAATCAGCTTCATATCACCCGGCTCAAGGAACTCTACCCTTAGTGCCATGGTAACCACGATTCGATAGATAATGGCTCCGCCAATAACCGCTAAAGTCGTTCTGGCAATCGTTTTTGTTCCGAACAGGGCCTCGCCTATAATAACTGACGCCAGTCCGATAATAATCATTCCGATCCCCATGCCAACATCAGCGAATCCGCCCTGCTGGGCAATCAGAGCACCTGAGAAAGCGACCATCGCATTGGAAAGGCCCAGCCCTAAAATCACCATCATATTGGTATTGGCCGAAAGACTGCGGATCATCCTCTTGTTGTCGCCTGTTGCCCTTAAAGCTAAACCAATTTCAGTTTGAAGAAAGCGATCTGTCAAAAATTTAATAACCAATGTCACTGCTAACATAAAAAGAATAATTCCCCATGTCCTCGGAAGACTGTCGCCAAGGCCAATCATGGACAAGATTGCATTAAAGAAAGAATCGATTCCCGTTTTATCCCAAAACTCTCTTACATGTGTCATGGCTGTCTCTGTATTTAAGAGAGGAACATTTGATTTCCCCATGATGCGAAGGTTTATCGAATATAGAGCAATCATCATCAGGATTCCTGATAAAAGAGCATTAATTTTTCCGAAAGTATGAATAATACCTGTCAGGCAGCCGGCAATAAAACCGGAAAATAAAGCAATTACTGTAGCAAGAAACGGATTAGCTCCGCTGACAATCATAGTTGCAGCTACAGCCGCTCCAGTCACAAAACTCCCATCGACTGTTAAATCCGGAAAATCCAGGACCCTGAAGGAAAGATATACTCCAAGTGCCATAATCGCGTATATAATTCCTGACTCAAATGCACCGAAGATCGCTGTAAACACTAAGTATCACACCCTTTGTTTAATTCTTTTAGGCTTAGCTTAAAAAGCAGCCGGCCAGATTATGTAATTCCAGCCGGCAGGTTTTTTTACTCTTCATGAAATTCTGCGAAATCAGCCCATTCCTCTTTTACTTCAAGGCCCTGCGCTTCAGCTGCTTTTTTATTGATGACCAGTTTCAGGCTTCCAGGTAGCTCAACAGGGATTTCTGAAGGCTTTTTGTTTCCTTTAAGAATCTCAGCGGCCATCTTGCCTGTCTGATAGCCAAGATCAAAGTAGTTGAATCCGCTGGCTGCTATAGCTCCGCGTTTCATAGAATCCAGCTCTCCAACGAATAAAGGAATTTTTTTGCTGTCAGCGACTGAGATAACGGATTCAAGAGCCGATACTACTGTATTATCCGTAGGGATATAGATTGCATCCACTCTTCCAACAAGTGAGTCAGCAGCCTGCTTTACCTCAGCAGAGGTTGAAACAGAGGCTTCCACAATCTTTGCACCTTTTGGTTCTGCAAGTTCTTTGACTTGTTTAACCTGAACCTCGGAATTTTGCTCTCCGGAATTGTAGATGATGCCAATTTTTTTAACACCTGCTTCATCAATCATAAAATCAATGGTTTTTGAAGTTCCTTCCGGGTGGTTATCTGTAGTTCCTGTAATATTGTCTCCAGGCTGATCAAATGATTCAACAAGACCCGCACCGACAGGGTCTGTAACAGATGTAAAGAGAATTGGAATGTCTTTAGTCGCATTAAGGGCACTGACGGCACTTGGAGTGGCGTTTGCAAAGATCATATCCACTTTATCGCCGACAAAATTATTGGCAATCGACTGGGTATTGTTCATGTCAGCCTGAGCATTTTGGAAATCAAATTTTACATTATCTCCTTCTTTAAAGCCTTCATCATCCAGAGCCTTTTTAAATCCCTCAGTCGCTGCATCCAGGGAAGGATGTTCGACAAATTGTGAGATGCCAATTGTGTATTGCTTCTTTTCATTTCCTTCTGAAGAAGAGCTGCTGGATTTCTCCTGTCCGCATCCACTCAAAACGAGCATGCCTGCAGCCATTAATAAAGAAAAAGCTTTCAACGATTTTTTCATTATATGACCCCCTATAAAACATTATTAACTATCAGCTGGCTGATAGCTTCTACAATATGTATGCGCTTACATGATGAAGTGAATAAATGGTTATTACCATTTATATGATATTTACTTTAGTTATCGTAAATACATCGTTATATTATCACCCTAAGCCTTTGAGTGTCAATAATATTCTAAAAATTTGATATATTTAATAAACCGACAAAAAAGCAAGCAGGTGTTTGAATCCCTCCTTGCTAGTTTAATAGCTTCTTAGCATATTGAAGCTGAAGATCCGCATCCTCGATCATTTTATCCATAAGTTCCTTCACACGCGGAAGATCAGCAATCAGGCCGGCTATCTGGCCGCTGTTCATAAAACCTTCCTCACCGTTTCCTTTTATCGCTCCAATTTTATGATAGTCTTCAGAAGTGAGCTTATTAAACTCCTCAAAAGAGATGCCCTGTTTTTCGTAATTCAGTAATTTATTGGCATAGCCGGTGGAAAGCACTCTTCTTATCCGTCCTACTGATCTTCCTACTACAACTGTTTCATGATCAGATGCTTCAATAATGTTCTTTTTATATTGCGGATGAAAGGGAGCCTCTTTGGTTGCAATGAATCTTGTGCCCATTTGAACACCGCTCGCCCCCAGGGCAAGCATGGCAGCAAGCCCTTTACCATCCCCAATTCCTCCTGCTGCCACCACTGGAACTGAGACTTTGGCTGCTATTTGAGGGATCAATACAAGTGTAGTAGTTTCAAGAGCACTATTTATTCCCGCTGCCTCATACCCTTCCGCCACAATGACATCAGCACCGGCTGCCTCTGCTTTCAGCGCCTGCCTTACAGAAGCTGCCACAGTAATGACCTTCACTCCATTTTCATGCAGCCTGGGTATAAAAGGCGCAGGATTTCCGGCAGAAAGGGATACTGCAGGAATTTTATGTTTAATGACCAGGGATAAGACTTCCTTAACATAAGGGGAAACACTTAAGGCAATGTTTACGGCAAAGGGCTTATCTGTTAAGCTCTTAGTCTCCTCTATTATTTTATTTACCTCCTCAGGAGGCATTGTTCCCGCACCAATTGTGCCAAGCCCGCCAGCTTCAGATACCGCTGCTGTTAATACAGCATTGCTTATATTACCCATGCCTCCTTGAATAATTGGATATTTAACATTTAAAATATCGGTAAGTCTATTCAATTAAATTCCTCCTTCGTTAAAATAATGTTATACTAATTTTAATAGTTTGACAATTGAAAAAATGTTAAAAAAAGAGCCATCCTGCGTTCTCTTCAGCAGGGTGGCTTTGTTACTCAACCATGTAGGGATGATTTAATGCGTCATAATCGGCATCTCTGTTTTTCAGTTCATTTCCTTCCTTAAAAACACTCTCAAAGAATCTGGATGCGGGTTCTGCCAACTCTTTGTAATACTCACTAAATAAAGCAGCAGCATGACTGCCAAGCCACTTATCCGGAAGAAGTTCTTCAGGAAGTCCTGGATCCACAAATAGAAACTTCCGGTATTCATGCACCAGCTTGGTTCTCTCTACGAAACACTCTGCATCAGACATGTTTCCTTTCAAAATTTTATTTTTATCAATAATATATTTCTGGCTGTATTGAGAAATAAACTCCTGATATTTTTCATTAATTTCTGTCAGGTTCCAGCTTTTCTCTACTATTTCTTTATTTTTATGCGGACCAGCATAGCGGGCAATAAAGAAGTCAACATAGTTGGCAATATCATATTTCTCAATCAGGTCAAAAACCTGTTTTTCAAGATTATTAGCTGAAATCCAGCAGCTGCTGGACATGGATCCAAAACCGCTCCATACAAGCTCCTTACGCAGCTCATCCCTTACATTTCGTATTTCCTCCGGGATGGTATACATCAGGATGCGCCACTCACCATCCCATTCTTCTGGCTTTAACTTAAAAATACGCTTAGCAGCTTCCTCAATTCTTTTCTGTCCTCTTGGCGATAAGGAATAATAGCTTTTATTGCCTATTTTTTCTGCACTCACCCAGCCCTGCTTATTCATTCTTGAAATAGCCGCTCTGACAGACTGGTCATTGTGCCCGAACTCACTTAAAAGCTTTATTAGACTGCCTATCCAAATTTTACTGCCATAATGTGTAATATAATCTCCATAAAGTGTGAAAATCATAGATCTTGTATTCAACTTGCATTCATCCTCATTTCGTCATGTGGGTTGAACGGAAAAATTATGTTATATATTATTGTACTAAAATTAGGCAATTTTGAAAAATACTTTTTAGCATACTAAATTATCATTTATTATTCCTAAAATCTTAAAAACCATAGAGATGAACATCTCTATGGTCAGCGCTCAACAATGGTGGATATTCCCTGCCCAACCCCAACACACATCGTTGCGAGGCCATATTTAGAATTCCTGCGCCTCATCTCATGCAATAACGTTGTCAGGATACGGGCGCCGCTTGCCCCCAGAGGATGGCCAAATGCAATCGCTCCCCCATTTACATTTACCCGATCCGGATCAGCGCCCAATTCTTTGATGCAGGCGAGGGATTGAGAAGCAAAGGCTTCATTTAATTCAATTAAGTCTAGATCATTCATGGCAAGTCCAGCCCTCTTCAAGGCTTTCTGAGTAGAATAAATCGGACCTGCTCCCATAACCGACGGCTCAAGACCTGCTGCTGCGGAGACAACATAAGTTCCAAGAGGCTTGATTCCCAGTTCACGTGCTTTTTCCTCAGACATCAGCAGTAATGCCGAGGCACCATCGTTAACCCCTGAAGCATTGCCCGCCGTGACAGTTCCACCCTGGAAAATGGGCTTTAAACTGGAGAGCTTTTGAAAAGTTGTTTCCGGACGCGGATGCTCATCATGTGAAATCGTTATTTCCTTCCCTTTTTTATCCATATATGTAACTGGAATGATTTCATCATCAAATAAGCCGTTTTCTACTGCTGATTTTGCTCTCCTCTGGCTTTCAAGAGCAAACAAATCCTGCTCTTCACGTGATATACCATATTTTTCTGCCACATTCTCTGCTGTCTTTGGCATGCTTTCAGCACCATACATATCCTCAAGTCTGCTGTTTGTAAATCGCCAGCCTATGGTGGTATCAAACATTTCCATATTCCCTCTCGGAAACTCGCTGCTCGGCTTTGCCATGACAAATGGCGCACGGGTCATGCTTTCCGTCCCTCCAGCGATAAAAATATCACCTTCTCCCGCCAAAATTGCGCGTGCAGCATAATTAACAGCATCTAGACCAGATCCGCAAAGCCGATTAACGGTTGAAGCAGCCACTTCGACAGGCAAACCGGCGAGCAGTGCTGACATCCTTGCGACATTGCGATTATCTTCTCCTGCCTGATTTGCATTTCCCAAGATAACCTCTTCAATTTCTGCAGGATTCACCTGTGGGTTTCTTTCCATCAAAGCGCTAATAACGGCGGCTCCCAAATCATCGGGACGAATATCCTTTAAAGCACCTTTATATCTTCCAATCGGAGTCCTGACAGCATCAACGATTACTGCTTTTCTCATTGCCTGACTTCCTCTCTGGCAGTGTAATCATAAACACCTCTGCCCGTTTTGCGTCCAAGCCTGCCAGCTTTTACGTATTGTTCAAGAAGAGGTGCCGGACGGTATTTTTCACCCAGCTTGCTGTGAAGATATTTTAGATTATTCAGGCGCGTATCGAGTCCGACAAGGTCTCCCAGTTCGAACGGCCCCATTGGATAGTTAAGCCCAAGCTTAATAGCTTTATCAATTTCTTCAGGTGTGCCCAGGCCTTCCTGAAGCATATAAAATGCCTCATTTCCCACGAGCGCACTAATCCTGCTTGTGACGAAGCCCGGAAACTCATTAATGACTACTGTTTCTTTACCCATTCTTTCAGCTGCACGTTTTATTGTCTTTGCTGTTTCTTCGCTCGTTTCAAGTCCTTTAATAATTTCTACCAGCGGCATTTTATGGACGGGATTAAAGAAGTGCATGGCAATCACTTTGTCCGGGCGATTGGTAAAGGAACCAATCTCGGTTGGACTCATTGTAGAAGTGTTTGTTGCGAAACAGCAATGTTCTGAAGCATGCTGATCGATAACTTCAAAGATATTTTTCTTTATATCCATCACTTCAGGCACTGCCTCAATAACCAGGTCCGCTTCGCTTACATGCTGTGCAAGGCTTACAGAATAGGTTAGCCGGTTCTTGCTATCTTCCATATCAGCAGCTGTTAGTTTATTCCTCGCTAGCCCCTTTTTAAAGATGCTGTCAATCTCTTTTTCCGCACGGATTAATTGCTCCTGGCTGATATCTACAAGGGTTGTATGAAAGCCCCCGACAGCACTGACATAAGCGATTCCGCGCCCCATGACACCAGAACCGATCACGACTATATTCTTCATGATATAATCCTCCTTTCAGTTTAAAAAAAGACGAGCACCCGATACGAGATGCTCGCAGAAAAGAACATATAACGGGTAAGCTTCATAGTCTTTTAAAGTCTATTTCCCTTGAAACACAGGTTTACGCTTTTGCAAAAATGCCGATACACCCTCTTTGTGGTCAAGAGTTAATCCTGCAATCCTCTGTCCCTGTGCATCTCTTTCCAGACTTTCTTCCAGTGTGGATTCCCAGCTCGCTTTCAGATTCTTCTTAATTAAGGCAATGGCTGCCGTCGGCATACTGGCAAGCCTCTCTGCAAAAACAGTGATTTCAGCTTGCCATTGCTCCATAGGAATAACCTTAGTAGCAAGGCCTAGTTCTTTGGCTTCCTCTGCATTAATTTTTTCACCGAACACAGCAAGCTCCATCGCTTTAGCATGGCCGATCAGCTTTGGCAAAAAGTACAGGTTTCCTGCATCAGGCACCAGCCCCACATGAATAAAAGCTTCTATGAAACTGGCTTTATCAGAAAGGAGCCTAAAATCGCAGGCTAACGCAAGACTCATGCCTGCACCCGCTGCCACCCCATTAACAGCAGCGATAATAGGTTTCTGGCATCTATGAATCTCCATTACCATCGGATTATAGAACCGCCGGAGAACCTCTCCATGATCCATTTCCTCATTTACCCCTTGGAGATCCTGGCCGGAGCAGAATGCACGGCCTTCACCTGTAATGACAAGACATCTGACTTCTTTATTCCTGCTCGCCTGTTTGACCGACAGCTGGACCTCTTTATTCAGCTGTTCAGTGAACGCATTCAGCTTTTCGGGCCGGTTTAATGATATCCAGGCTACACCGTTTGCGACTTCGTATTTAACGGTTTCAAACATTAGATATGTACACCTCCCTACTTTCCTTTAAAATGAGGCTTGCGTTTTTCAATAAAAGCATTCATGCCTTCTTTTTGATCCTCTGTTGAGAATAACAGATAGAAATTCTTTCTTTCGAATTCCATTCCTTCGTTCAAAGGAGTGTCAACAGCCTTTAGGACCGCTTCTTTTATGAGGCGTATGGCGATGGGCGCCTGGCTGGCAATTTGTTCAGCTGCTTTCATCGTTTCTTCGAGCAGAAGCTCCTCTGCTATAAGCTGATTGACAATGCCGTGTTGAAGGGCATCCCTTGCCGTAATTCTTTTGCCGGTAAAAAGCCATTCCATTGCTTTTGTTTTCCCAACAAGCTTAGTAAGTCTTTGCGTCCCGCCTGCACCTGGCATAACTCCAAGGTTAACCTCGGGAAACCCAAATTCCGCATTATCCGCTGCATATAGCAAATCACAGCATAGCGCCAGCTCAAATCCTCCGCCAAGAGCAAACCCCTGTACAGCTCCGATAATCGGTTTCTTGATCATGGCCAGACGATCCCAATCTTTAAATTGATTGCGAAGCTCAAAATCGATGGACTGGTCATTTGCCATTTCATCAATATCTGCTCCGGCTGCAAACGCTCTTCCCTTGCCGCTTAATACGATGGCTTTGACGCTTGAGTCGGCCTCAAAGCCCTCCATTGCATCAAGGATCTCTGAAACCATTGCACGGTTGATAGCATTTAGAACTTTAGGCCGGTTCAAAGCAATTAATCCAAGCTTACCATGCTGTGAAACTTCAATCGTTTCATAGCTTTTACTCATCTGCTTCTTCACCGATCATTAAAGTAATAATGTCACCTGCAAATTTCATGGCGTCTTTTCCTGATGCCTTGCCTTCGTCTGTTCTCATGGCTTCCTGAAGTGCTTCATGGCTGTCATAGTACATTTCACACATCAAGTAGTACTTTCCTTCGCCTCCCATAGGGCTGCCGACAATCCTTGTAACTTCCATTTTACGGAGACCCGGAATTTTGGCTGTAAGCGGAGCGTGGGTATTAAAATAATGATCATCAAATGCCTCCTTATTTTCAGGATGCTTATAAAGAGCGATTAATTTTACCATTTGGCAACTTCCTCTCATTTTTTAATAGTTTTTTGATGTATCTTAATGCATAATGCCGGCTACATCATGGTCGAAACAGGTTTCATGGCTTCAAAAGGGTTTTTGCAGGACTTGCAGTATAAGATGCTGCGGCAGGCTGTTGGGCCAAAAAGGTTATCCATCGTTGTGTATGCGGATCCGCAAAAAGGACAATCCACATGCCATTCGGCTGTTTCATCTATGAATTTTGGAGGGGGCGCGATCCCGAATTCCTTTAACTTAATCCTGCCTGTCTCTGTTACCCTGTCAGACGTCCACGGCGGGTGGTAGATAAACTGGACTTCTATTTTTTCAAAGCTCCCTGTTTTGTCCAGCTCGGCTACAACGTTTTTTCGAATAATATCAAGTGCCGGGCATCCCATAAAAGTGGGCAGGAGTTTAATTAAAACTAAATGTCCCTCCACCATAATCTGTTCCACCATCCCTAAATCAACGATTGAAATGGTGTCTATTTCAGGGTCTTTAACATTATGAAGCGCTTCTAACGCAGTTTTTATCAATAATTGTTCCTGCTCCATTTACATCACCCTTTTGAAAACTTACCAGCTTGCAGCTGGATTTGTGTTATACACCTCGCTCAAAGTGGACAATGCATCATCAAGGTCGGCGGTATGCTCCCCTAAACGTCCATTTCCAGTTTTCAAAGCCAGGTCTGCTTCTGAAACTTCCAAATTGACAGCCTCAAAAACAGGCTTCATGATAAACAGCCATCGCTGCTTTAATGTTTCTTCCTTTTCAATGAGGCCAATTTCCGCCATCTCTTTTGCCAGCGGTCCCAAGGTCAGGACTCCTTCAAAGTCGGCTAATACCCTCTGAATAGCCGCTTCCATTCTCGTTCTGGCTTCCCCGCCAGCCTGCATCAGCTGTATAAACCAAGTTTTCCAGTGAAGCAGGTGATAATAAAGCTCCATATTGACCTTTAATGCCACCTCAGCTAAAGGCTGGTAAGAGGATTTTTTTAGAGAATCTAATCTGACTTTTTTCGCCTGGGTATAAAAATAATTTCTTACAACCGCAAATGCCCAGTCATATTGTGCAGAAGACAAATAATGTCCTGGACCATTTACCAATTCCAAAAGAATAGCATTTCTCCTTTCAGATGTTTTTCGTGCATGAGCTAGACTGTCTACATTGCCTTCTCCAAGATCGGCCAGCAGCTGATAAAACATGGCTGCATGGCCCATAGTATCCTGACTGATGGATGAAAAGGCGACATCCTCTTCTATATGGGGAGCCAGGCCAAGCCATTCAGAACCCCTGTAGGCAAGGATGAAGTCATCATCAGCCAGCTGATACAATAATGATGTCAGTGCCGGCTTAATCTTTGCATCGATTGGCAGATTACCTGTTGACTCAGTCACCTTTCTTCATCCCTCCCCATGAAAGAATCTCCTTTTCATCAAGCATTTCCTGCTCATAATGGCGCCACTTTTTCTTCAGATATCCATATCCCTTTGTCGTGCGATATTCTTTGTTATCCAGACGCTGAAGTGATTGCTTTTCTTCCGGCGTGAGCTTCCGGATATCAGAGCGTTTGACGACCCATATATCAGCAACCGGCTCCCTCCTCATAAAATTTTCCTGCGCCATAACGAGTGCAAGCTCCCGATTTGGCGCCAGCAGGGAAAATTGATATTGCAGAGGCGAGGTATCGGTTCTTTGACTAAAAACTTCGAATTCCTGATAAAATCCTTCGTTTCCCAAAGGTACCCCTCCCATCACAATGGATTAGTTTGCAGTATTGAGAGCTTCGCGCACCCATTTGTTCGTATCATAAGCTGTACGGCGGAGGCCAAGTCGCTCCTGAGATTTTGGCCCATTATTTTTAATAATGTCCTTGAACCTGCTCCAATCAGGCTGCTTATAAACCCAAAGCCCCTGATCCTGGTCGAAATGCATCGTCTCATCCGGCAGCGTGAGGCCAAGTGAAAGAACGCGTGGAATATACTTTGTAAAAAAGTCTTGTCTTAAGTCTTCGTTCGTCTTTGTCCTGATTTTGTATTTTATCGTTGTATCCTGTTTCGAGGTTCCTGTAGTCGATGCGTCACCCGGCCCAAAGAACATTAACAGTGCTTCCCACCAGCGGTTAACCGAATCCTGAACCATTGCCTTTTGCTCTGCGGTTCCTTCCGCCAGCGCCATGATAATGGCTTCACCATGCTGGGCATGGAAAACCTCTTCAGCACATATTCTCTTTAGCGCTCTTGCATAAGGTCCATAGGAAGCATTAAGCATATTGGTCTGAGTTATAATTGCAGCACCGTCAACCAGCCAGCCAATCAGGCCGGCATCTCCCCATGTTGGTGCTTCCATATGAAAGACGTTATGGAATTTCAGTCTTCCGCTGAATAAATCCTGCATAATGTCCTCACGGGTTTTGCCGAGGGGCTTCATTAAATCTTCCGCTACCCGGAGCAATAGCTGTCCATGTCCCATCTCATCCTGCACCTTTGCCATGATGCCCAGCTTGCGTTTTAATGAGGGAGCTTTCGGCACCCATTCCTTCTCAGGAAGTGCTCCCATAATTTCACTGATTCCATGCATTGAAATTAATTTGATTAAAGTCATTCGATAATCATCCGGCATCCAATCATCGGCTTCAATTTTTTCTCCTGCATTAATGCGTTTCATGAACTGCTCGTATTTTTGTTCTTCCGTCATCTCTTGAAAGAAAAGAGTTTCTGACATGTGTTTCACCCCCAATGAGTTAAAAAAATTTAATCAGGTTACTGCATTTTCCGCTGAAGAACTAACAATCCTGACAGCTTTCCCTTCCGATCTCGGCAGCGTTTTGGGAGGATGGAGAACAAGTCTGATGGAAATAAGACAGTTTTGCTTCAATACTTCCTGAATCTTCTTTTTTGCGAATTCTGCGTCACCCATATCCCTATAAAACTCTTCGCTCCATTCAGCATGAAGCTCCAAAACTTTCAAACTTCCTTTTTTATGCACCTGGATTTGATAATGGGGAGCAAGCTCAGGCATCTGAAGAATACACCGTTCAATTTCGGACGGAAAGACGTTTACACCGTTTACATTAAGCATATCGTCAATGCGGCCTTTTACACGGCTCATGCGGATCGTTGTTCTCCCGCACACACATTTCTCTTTACAAAGGGAGGCAATGTCGCCCGTGCGATAGCGGATCACAGGAAAAGCTTCTTTCGTTAAGCTGGTAAAAACAAGCTCACCTTCTTCTCCACTTGGAAGCGGTATCATTTTTATCGGATCAATCACCTCTGCATAAAAATGGTCTTCTGCAATATGCAGTCCATTCTGACCTTCATGGCATTCCATCGCTACACCAGGTCCCATAACTTCACTCAGCCCATAAATATCGCATGCTTTAATTCCAAGCTTAGCTTCGAGTGCCTTCCGCATTTCTTCAGACCACGGTTCAGCACCGAAAATCCCAAATTTCAATGAAGTACTCGCCGGGTCGATTCCCCGCACCTCCATCTTCTCCGCTAAATTAAGGACATATGAAGGAGTTCCGCAAATAACTTCCGGCTCAAAATCCTGTATCAGCATAATTTGCCTCTCGGTATTTCCTCCAGACACAGGTACCGTTGCCATACCAAGCTGTTCACTGCCATAATGCAGTCCCAATCCGCCGGTAAACAGCCCATATCCATATGCATTATGCAATGTCTGACCAGGCTCGCCTCCTCCTATGGAAATTGCCCTAGCTACCAGATTACTCCACATGGTGATATCATTCCGTGTATAGCCCACCACAGTAGGCTTTCCGCTTGTTCCTGAAGAAGCGTGAAGACGCACGATTTCCTTTTTATCCACAGCAAAAAGCCCGAATGGGTAATGTTCCCGCAAATCTGCTTTAACAGTAAAAGGAAGCTTTTGAATATCATCCAGGCTGGTAACGTCTTGAGGTGTAATATTACTTTCCAAAAACTTTTTCCGATAAAAAGGCACATGATTATATACTCTCTCCGCTGTCTGCCTGAGCCGGTTCAACTGCAATTCTTCTATCCTATTGCGGCTTTCCGTTTCAATATCATGCAGAATCAAGACATGACCTCCCAAAATATTAGGATAATAATTTAATATAACGTTTAAATATCGTTAGATAAAATAAGTGTTATATATTTAACACAAAGATACCGTGTAAACAGTAAAAAGTCAACTTATTTTCTGAAAATTTACTTATTTATTGAAAAGATAATAAAAAGACCTAGCCCATATACTGGAGAGCTAGGTAAAATTGCTTATGACCAATCTTTTAATCTATTCATAATGCTGTTCTTCCATTTAGAAAATAAAGGCTCTTTGCCATCTGCTGTTTTTTGTTTCTGCCATTCATTATAGCTTGCTGCAGAAATGAGAATGGAGCCTGCAATTAAAAGGTATGCCCACCATGGAAGGCTGCCCCAATAAGGTCTGGTCTGAAGAAGCACATTCAGGAGCAGAACTCCGGAACCTACAAAGAAATATGACTTAATTCTCAGCAGAGTGCCGGCCAGAATCGAAATCAGAGACAGCGTACCGACAATAAGTGCATCATATACCGTATTACTTGCAAGGCCATCCTGTATAAGCAGCAGGGATACTGCTATAAGAACTGCCCACTGAATTTTATTAGTCATCTTCAAGTATTGCCCCTTCAGGACTTTTCTGATAAAAATAACCAGGATGATTAAAGGGAGAACATATGCCTCTCTTGTAAAAAGAGCTGGCATGTCAATATTCCTTAATACACTATAATATGGCTCCAGTAACACTGCTCCTGCCAGTAATCCAGGCAGCTTATTGTATTTGGGTGCGACTCTTCCCTTCTGTAAAAATAAAAATGCACTGATCATGAGTCCAGGCAGAACTTCTGCCCAGAGCGCAACCGCCGGAAGCAGATAAGCGGTAAACAAAAATAGCAGAGAAATAAATGTGTAGCTATCCGCTTTTTTGCCCATGAAAATTTCGGCATATACTATCTTGCCGGTGAAAACGGCAGCCAGGCTGAACCCTGAAGAAATTAAAATTTTCATATCTGGAGCAATATCGTTAATGAATAGGAATTTGATTACGGCCGCATATAGTAAAAACAATGGAATAGCACCCAATATATCACGCTTGGTACTATGCATAAATAAGATTAACCCTGCTGAATAGATAATACAAACAATAAACGGCAGAACGCCGAATGGATATGACAACAGAAAAGATAATATCCCAAGCACAGACCATGGGATAAGAAAGAAAACACTTCTTTTTTTATCCTGGGTGTTTCCAGTCATCCAAAATATGAATACAGCACAGCTGACTACTAATATGGCATACTCACTATGGCTCTCCTCCCAAATATGCTCCATTCCCATCAAGATCACCATAAATAAGCTTATAAATGAGCTGTAGAGGAATGTCTTTACTTTCCACTCTTTAGCAGACACCCTGAAACTGATCCAATAAACGGCCAGAGTGATAATAAAGGCCCAGATACTGTTTTCCCTATCAATGAAGTATTTCAGAATCATGGCAAACGGCATGTAAGCATGGCCTATCCAGCTAAACCCTCTTGCCAGGACAGGATCCTTTTTAGAAATAAAGAAAGCTGCGCCAAGCAGAAGCCATGCCCCCAGCGGAAGCAGGAACAAATTTATAATTGTAAAATTAAATGGTACTCCAATCAGGATCATAAAGTAAGCAATAAGTGAAATCGATGCTAATACAAACGGAATCCAGATTTGCTTAAGGAGCTGATACAGGGCAAGATACATTATAATGCCGCCAATAAATACTGCTGGTCTCATCCAGACTTCGTTGATCGTCAATGCAGCGGCTGTAAACAATGAGATTGTATAAAATCCCAGCGCCATTAAAAACACATTATTAGCTTGAGTTTTCCGTCCTTTCTTATTAAGAACGCCATAAAGAGTAAGAAGGGCTATGCATGAGAGGACTGTATTCATGGCCATACCCAGCTCAATCTGATAAAAACTTGAATGGCTTCGGAAATGTTCACCATAAAACATAAATGCAAAACCGATTGACAACGGAATAGCCCAGGGAATCGCTTCCCTATATAAAATTCGATTTTCAGCCTTATATATGAGGTAAAGGACAAAGCTGAAGATTAACAGCATGGAGCCTGCAGCAAGCCAATCAAGATTTCCGGCAGCAAATACAACCGAAAATAACATAATACTGACAGCCACATCCCGTGAGCTTGATTCCACCACTTTTAAGAGAGGATACTTAACCATATACCCCAAACTGATAAACAGCACAAAGCCAATGAAGTAAACAGGTAAAGAAAGATTGTTGAAATGAGCGGCTTTATCCAGCATAAGAACTGTTTCAAAAAGCGCAGCAGCTAAAAATACAGGTGCCAGATAAGCAAATAGCCCGTTTGCCATAACATTGGCCAAATAAATAAACTGCACGGCGAGTATTGTATAAGCCAGCAGCAGTGATGCAGAGGGTTCACCGGCCATTAAAAGAATTCCTTCAACCGAAATATAAAGAAATGCAAGGATCGAAACGACTGCACTGGTCAGTCTGAAAATCTTCTCCCAGGAGTATTGCTTATCCATAACTGTGGGAACAAACAGAAAGCCAATTCCTACAAGCGCAAAGAAAACGGGGCCTGCTGTATTTAACATCGTATTTTCAATCAGCTGATAGGCACCATAGACAATCAATAAGCTGAAAACGAAATGAAACTCCTTCCTGCCTGTTACATAAACCATAGATAAATAAACGGCTGCTGTCAGAAGGATATTCACACTATAAAGTACAGGACTTTTGAAAAAGACAAGCATCAATAGAGTAGAGATCACTAAATTGATTTGGGCAAAGTAAACCAGTTCCCGCGAAAACAATTTCAGGGTGGCACGTGTTTTCATGCGATGATAGGCTGCAGACAGAAAAGCATTAAAAATCATTAATCCGAGATAAAAACTGTCCTTTTCGAGACTGAATGCTGCCAGGGTAAAACCAGCACATGCAGTCAGGGCAAAATAAGCAAACCAGACAAAAAGACGTGAGCCCAGTTTCTGAGCAAATATACTGTATACTGGAAAGATCAATAAACTGCCAGCCGCTCCGAGTATATAGCGTCCTTCCCCATAATAGGAAAGATACGGCCCAAGCAATTGGAACCAGCCGATAGACAAAATAAATATAGGCAGAAATAAACTCCCAAGAACAATGAAAGCAAACGATGTTCTTTCTATTTTTAATACCTTTCCTGAAATAAACGCAAATCCATAAAAAAGAAGAGAAACCACTGCAATGGATGCACTTTTCATGAAATTTGACATGGTAGCCCAATTGCTTGTTGCAACAAAAAGCCCGCCTATAAGGAGAAGGATAACTCCAATATTCAGAAGCCAGGAAATGTTCCTTTCACGAACTTCTTCCTGAGATAATTTCTTTTTCTTCTTATTCTTTACCGGCTGAACAGGTTTTTGACTGTTTTCTTTTTCAGCTTTTACAGCCTTTATGTGCTCCCTTTTCAGCTCCGCAAGATCTTGATAGTACTGATGATGGGCTTTCATGGTTATTTCATAATGTTCTGATGAAATGTAATCTTTCTCTCTCAATTTGGTCAGTTCTGCATGGAATATATCCTGATGGTATTTTTCTGATTCGGGGTTCAAAGGATCCACCTCTTTTAGATAATAATTAATCTTGGTAATATCAGTGTAATTTTACACATTTTGAAATGGTTTATCAATATCTATTTTGATATATATTACTTCTCATGGAGTAGGATAGTGTCTTTTGGATACATGGCGGGGTAGAGAAGGCTGATCTGCTTGTCGAGAGGACTTCCTCAGGGAAATTTCCCTATAAGTGCTTACAATTAGAATTATAGATGCAGATGACAGAACCGAGGTACATTCTTTTTGGGGATCACGTAAGAAAGTAAAAAGCCCGCTAAATAGGCGGGCTTTGGGGAAGGCTGATTCTGGGCCTTACTTTTATTCTGTGATTGTGACTAACTTTACATCAGCGAAATCAAATCGGTGATAATGACCTTCTGTACATGTTAGTTCAACATACCCTTCAAGGTCTTTAATGTTTCCGATTACCTCGGATTTATTTTCTGCTTCAATCTCTTCTGTTACAGTAACACCTTTTTCAAAAGTATAAATAACTTTAAACGTAGTCATTAAAAAACGCTCCTTTCCTTATTTTTGTTCCCGCCGCTGCAGCGGTTAAAACCCAAAATTTTTATTTCTCTTATTTTCCAATTTTCAGATTTAAGCTCTTTCTACTGGCAGATACTATCTTTATCTATATCAGGCAAGAGGCTAGCAGCTGCTAGCAAAAGGATATTCGACAGATATCATCCGATAACACCATAAAACCACATTATCATTCACCATTTTTAATAGAAACAACTTGCTTTGACAATACTAACTTCATAAAATCAAATTGGATCCAACCATTTAGTTTACATAATAAATTTACGGTAAACATTAGACTAAAAAAAAGAGTCCGCCAAATATACGGACTCCACTTCTCCATTATTCACCTAAGTCTACATTATGATAAACTCGCTGGACATCTTCCAGGTCTTCTAGAGCGTCAATCAGCTTTTCAAACTGTGCCTGAGCATCAGCTTCAAGGGTAACTTCATTTTGCGGGAGCATTGTTAATTCAGCAACAGCAAACTCACTGATTCCTGCTGACTTGAATGCTTCCTGAACGGCATGAAACTGATCTGGTTCTGCATAAACAATTACCGTCTCTTCTTCTTCCAGTATATCACGTGCATCTACGTCTGCTTCCATTAGAATTTCCAGTACTTCTTCCTCTGATTTGCCTTCAATGCCGATAACAGCTGTAGAGTCGAACATATAAGAAACAGATCCGCTCACACCCATATTCCCGCCATTTTTTCCAAATGCAGCACGTACATTAGAAGCTGTGCGATTTACATTATTCGTTAATGCATCAACAATAATCATGGATCCGCTAGGCCCGAATCCTTCATAACGAAGCTCATCATAGTTCTCTTCTGCTCCGCCTTTCGCTTTTTCTATTGCTCGATCAATAATATTTCTTGGCACATTATATGTTTTTGCACGCTCAAGCACAAATTTTAAAGCCTGGTTAGCTTCCGGATCAGGCTCCCCCTGCTTTGCTACCACATATATTTCAAGTGCAAACTTGGAATATACACGACTCGTATTTGCGTCTTTTGATGCTTTCTTTTCTTTAATATTGTTCCATTTACGGCCCATATGTCCCACTCTCTTTCAACTTGGATCTATGAAGTTTTTTATAGGTAATAGAGTCTTCTGTTTTTTGAAGAACTCTCACCAAATTATTATACATTAAAACACAGGTTTTTTTCGAGAATTGTTTCCTATGCAGCTGTATGGATAAACGATTTAAGTTAAAGGTTTTTCTCTAGTCAGCTTATTAGAATCCTTTCCAATACCTTTTGAACCTTATGCCCTTCTTTAAACGTTACCAACAACGCTTGATCTCCTCTAATTGCTTTTAGCAGTTCTGCAGGCAAACTGGTTTCCGGCTCATTAAGTTTTAAAATTACTCCACTGGCATCAGACTTACTCTGTACAAGAACACTCCAGTTCTGCATGTCCAAGGTTCCTTTATCACCAAAAACTTTAAAAGACAGATGTTCCTGCTGCCCGATTCCGGCTATTCCATTAAACAGGACCGGAATTCCGCCTGGCAGGGTTAATAAAGTCGAAAAGCTAGTTTCACACAAACGATCATCCTCAGGATATTCTATGAAAGAATGAATATTGTCCAATTCTCCAAAGATATCGTGAATCATGTGAATAAAGTGTGGTACTACCTCCCGGATAAAGCCTCCCTGTTCCCTGCTCGATATCCAATTATTCTGCTGCCATTCACGTGGCCATTGCTTAAATTGCAGGTGCAGTTCAACTTTTTTAATCTTACCCAGCTCTCCATTATGTATTTTATCCCTAAACAATATAAATGCTGGGCTATATGCCATCGGAAAATTCATAGCGTGGATTACTCCTGCATTATCAGCAGCTTCATACATTTCCTTTGCCTCTTGAATGGAATTGGCCAGAGGCTTTTCACATAGAAGATGCTTCCCGCTCTTTATAATATCCATTGCTATTATATGATGAAATTTTGGCGGAACACCTAAATAGACAAGCTTGATTGTCTCATTCTGAAGCAAGTCCAAATAATTGGTATGCATTGCAGTATCCGGCAGCTCAGCCTTCCATTTATCTAATTGTGCGGGATTTCGATCACAAAGTGCAGCAATTTCAAAGTCCTCATACTGCTGAAATTGACGGAGTATTCTTACCCCCACTGCTCCCATCCCAATGAATCCAATTTTTATCTTTTCTCTCACACACTTCACCTTCTTATGAAAAATCGTGTACTAATTTAAATTATACAGTTAAGTTCGAATATTCAAAAGTTTAATTTATCTTAATAGCCATAGAATTAGGACCAAAAATATACCGGCCAATAATTGGATAGAAACGTTTTGTATGGGGATAATAATTTTAATAAAACCATTAGGAGGTGCACCGTTGAACCTGGATAAGGATATGCAATTTGAAATAACAAGTACCTTCATGCCAAATCTTAACCGTTCCCAAACACTGAAAATTCTTGAGGTGACCCAGAACAGCGTAGTCATTCAGATGGACAGATCAAATGGACGCGGAGTATTCCCGGCTGAAAACTTTCATTATTGGATTAAGAGAGGTTCTCTGATTAAATTGAATGGCCACCACAAAAGATCTTCTTAAAGCACTGGCAGGAGCCAGTGTTCTTTATTTTTGGCTGTTTTCGGATAAATTGCTTTTTAACTTACCAATGTAGACCGTTGTTTTCGCTCCGGATGTAAATCGATTTGCGGAGATGACGAGCAGCTATGGCCGTCACCTAACGAATTCAAACCGAAAAGATTTAAAGATTGGGATGAAAGCCTCTTCGATTTTATTCCTCAAGGCGGTAGTGATTCCGCCAAAGGGCACCGTTGTCCGGGTGAAGGCACTACGGTTGAGAATATGAAAGACTGTATAAAATTTCTAGTAGATAGAATAGACTACAATGTCCCAATTTATAATTTATCCTACATCCTATCGCGAATGCCAGCATTGCCGGAAAGCGGATTTGTTATGGATAACATAAAGAGAAATAAAAATGGGGCATCCTGTATGAAGTAACAGGATGCCCTATATGTGATTATTACAGTATTAAAATCCAATATATGCTGATGTGATTATTCAGTATGTGAATTACCTTTCACACGCATAATTATCCTTATCTCTATCATGCTTTGAGTCATAGGCAGGATGTGTCGACGGCACACCATCTGGATATACCTTCCTTAACTCAGTACAGTTTTGGTAGG
This sequence comes from Bacillus sp. ZZV12-4809, assembly GCF_009849585.1. Taxonomy (GTDB): domain Bacteria; phylum Bacillota; class Bacilli; order Bacillales; family Cytobacillaceae; genus Cytobacillus. The sequence continues at coordinate 31,880 of NZ_VCRN01000025.1, read as the reverse complement.
ACTCCGTGCTGCCTTCTGCTGGTGATGAATTTCCGGTTGTACCACTGCTGTTATTTGATCCGCTGCTTCCTGCATTCCCGGAGCTTGATGATGAACTGCTTGCAGCTGCAGAATCCAGGTCTCCTTTAGTCGTTCCTTCATCTCCGAGGGCCCATAACCCTTTGTTGGAATCTCTTGCTTCCCTGCCGAATTTTCTGAAGTATTCACTATATTTTACATCCGGATTATAGGTGGATGGCTCAGCATAACCTTTCAGAACCAAATGGGCATTGAACATTTTTTCACGTATTTCATCTTCGTCCAAATCATCCGCTGGGATGTCCAGCCAAATGATTCTCAGCAGGCGGCCATATCGATCTGTGTCTGAGACATCCTTTTGCATCCAGATTTTTTTGCCCGTCAGCTCAGATTTAGTAAATTGGCTTGCTTCTTTTCCATATTCTTCTACTCTCGTTGTTGATTCTGGAGTGTTCACTCCAATCAGGCGGACTTTTCTTCCGTCAGTAGTTTCGATCGTGTCACCATCTACTACTCTGCCAACGACAACTGATTCCAGACCTAAGCTATGTGCTTCCTGACTTTGAACCTGTTCCTGTTTTTGTTTTTCAGCTTCTTCCTGCTTCTGTTTTTCTTCCCTCTCTGCTTCTAACCTTGCTTGCCCCTCTTCTTGTTTTTTTACTTCCTCTTCATCAGCTTTCTCTTGGGCAAGCCTTTCTTGTTCGGCCTCCTGATCTGTTTCTATTTGTTCCTTCTCAGGTTTATTTACAGTTTCAGTTGCACCGGAATCCGCAGTTGCTAAAAAAATGGATAAAATGAAGCCTGCAGCCATAATCCAGCCTGATTTATTAAAATTTATTTTATACTTCCGGTACTGATTATTTAAATATAAGCCTAGTAAAAAGACAGCTAATCCAATAAAAGCCGCGGGTGCAGCTATGCCCATTAACAGCATAAACAAAATAACAATAGTGATTATAGTCCCTCTTATAACTTTCAAACTCTTGTTTCTCTCCCTTTGAAAAATAATCCTTAGTAATCATATCTTTTTTTCTTCAAATATAAACACCAATTCACTAATGAACTGGTGTAATAAGTCACTGAATTATACTACTGTTTTTTTCCAAAAATTTCTTCCTGCAGCCTCCTGCCAGTTGGTGTTGCAGCCAGTCCGCCCTCAGCAGTTTCCCTAAGCGCTGATGGCATGGATTGCCCGATAAGGAACATTGCGTTAATGACTTCATCACATGGTATTCTGCTTGTAATTCCCGCGAGAGCCATGTCTGCAGCTGTCATAGCATTGGAAGCCCCCATGGCATTCCGTTTTACACATGGAACTTCTACTAGTCCGGCAACGGGATCACATACTAGGCCCAGCATATTTTTTAATGTGATCGCCATAGCTTCTGCTGCTTGTTTGGGTGTCCCGCCTGCCATTTCTACAATGGAAGCTGCGGCCATGCCGCTTGCAGACCCTACTTCAGCCTGGCATCCCCCAGCTGCACCTGATATAGAGGCATTGTTTGCCACGACAAAGCCAAATGCTGCAGATGTAAATAGGAATTCAATCATTTCCATGCGTGTTGGTTTGAGGACTTCTTTAACAGCGAACAATGTACCGGGCACCACGCCAGCCGAACCTGCTGTAGGTGTAGCGCATATTGTGCCCATTGCTGCATTTACTTCATTGGTTGCAACTGCTTTGCTGACAGCATCCAATAAGATATTCCCCGATAAAGCCTTTCCACTTTGAATGTACTTTTGCAGAAGGACTGCATCACCGCCTGTAAGTCCTGTAACAGATGTTACCCCTTTCAGTCCCCTCTCAACTGCCTGTTCCATGACAGTCAGGTTGCGGTCCATTTTGGCGATAATTTGATCACGTGTTAATCCTGTTACTTCTATCTCCTGCTGAATCATGATTTCAGCGATTTTGACACCTTTATTTTCAGCGAGCTCTACAAGCTCCGCAACATTTCTAAATAACATGAGATTTTCCCTCCTGATGACCAGCTAACTATTAGTCAACCATTCTGATAATTTGTGTAACATTCGGAAGACCTTCAAGCTCAGTCATCACATCCTGGCCGATCTTCTGATCCACTTCAATGACCATGATGGCCATTTTACCTTTTTCCTTGCGTGAAACTTCCATATGGCCGATGTTGATCTGGTGCTTGGATAGTATATTCGTTACAGCGGAAATAACACCAAACTGATCGTTATGAACAACTAAAATGGCAGGATGTTCCCCTGACAATTTAAGTTCGAAGGAATTCAGTTCAGTTATTTCAATTGTCCCTCCGCCAATGGATATTCCTACTAGTTCAATTTCACGATCCCCTTCAGAAAGCTTCACTCTTACAGTATTAGGATGATCTGTAACGGTATTTTCAACTGTAAAAATAACTTCAATTCCCGCTTCTTCAGCTAATTGAAGGGCAGAAGGAATTCGCTCGTCAAAGGTATCAAAGTCAAGGATACCGCCAACAATGGCAACATCTGTGCCATGTCCTTTATAGGTTTTTGCAAATGAACCATATAAAGAAATCTCTGCTTTGGATGGCTGTTTTCCAAAAAGAGTCCGGGCAACACGGCCAATGCGTGCTGCTCCAGCTGTATGTGAGCTTGAAGGTCCGATCATAACCGGGCCAATAATATCAAATGCTGATCTATATTTCATTTTGTATGCCCCTTTACTTTTAAGGTCTTTAAATGACTATAGCTGAAATGATAACATCAGCTATATAAATAACTCTTCTTATTTATGCTCCAGGGCTGCTTCCGGATGGAGCTCATTAATCGTTCTTATTTTCTGAAGGTAATTATAGATGGTAAACTTAGAAACCCCTAGGACAGATGCAACATAATCAGTTGCACCTTTAATGAGGAACGTCCCTTTGTCTTCAAGCTGGCGAACACATTCAACTTTTTCTTCCAGCGTCATTAATGAAGGTGCCTTTTTAAAGCCCTGCAGGACCTGATCCACCATCTCGTGAATAACATCCTGGACAGAATTAAAAAAAGTTTCCGATTTAGAGGATTGTTCATCAAAGCTGATAAATTCTTCAATTTCTCCTCCAAATTGCATGAGCAAACTAATATCATAATTAAGGCATAATGCACCAATTACTTTATTCTCATCATCACGGAGAAAAATCGTAGATGATTTCAGCACATTCCCTTTTTTCGACTGAGTTTTATAATTGGCTATATCTTTTACCTCATTTTTATGACTGGCCAATTCATTCAATACAAGATCGGTAATGGGTGAGCCGATTTTTCTGTCTGTTATATTTCCTGCTATATGAATAAGCGATTTTTTTAAGTTGCTGAAATCGTGCACAGCCACTTCACAGCGGGAACCGAACATTCGGACAAGCATATCTGCAGTCCGGATCGCCAGGTCAAAAACAGGTCTATGGCATTCCTTCAACTTTGTCACTCCCTTTTATGAAATCGCTTTCAATATTATACTACACTATTTTTCTCTTAGTTTTATAATACCATAAAAACAATTTAGTTAAAATAATATTTTAATAACTACAAAAAAATTGTAATATACATAAAAAATTGCCGCAGATTAATCAACTGCGGCAATTCAATATTAAACATTCTTTAATACAAGGTAAAGTCTGTTAACACGCTCTGTTCGTTCTTCTTCAGAAGCAAGATCAAATTTTTTCAGCAGATGGAAGACCTCATTTAAGATATCCTGTGTATGTTCCTGCTGGAAAAATGCCTGAAACAGAGCCTTCATCTCTTCCGGAAGGAAATCCCTCTGCTGTTCAAATTTTGTTTGAACATCTTCTGGTGTATGGTCCAATTTACATTCGCTCATTTAAAAACCTCCTGTATGACATCATACTTTCTATTTTACCTTCTACAGTCCTATTAAAACATATACCTCTTCTGCACAGTTTCTTCAAACATTTCGACTATAATAGAAGTACTTGATTTGAAATGGGTGGTTCTTTGAAAAAACTTTCCATGAAGCTGGGACTTCTGTTCTTTCTGATTCTATTTGGGCTTGAAACTATTATGTTCTTCTTTTTACATAGTACCCTTGTTGAATCTCGTGTGGAAGAAGAGCTCATAGCTCTGCAAATACGCGGCAATTCACACCGTGCCATACTTGAAAAGCATTTTGATGAAAATACGATATCCCATGTAGCTCTGATGGAATCTGAAGCAAATACAGATGTAGTTATTACGAATTCGAAAAAAGAAATCCTAGGTGCTTCTGTTGACAGCAGTTTGATCCAAAGATACATAGAAATGGCGATTATGTCTCCTGAAAGGGAAGGCAAAACCATCGGGGACAATTGGAAAGAAGAAGATTATATCTCAACAGTCAGTCCAATCGAACAGAATGGAATACTTATTGGCTTTGTATATATGTTTCAGGATACATCCTGGATTCAGTCGTTAATCTCGCGCTTAAATGAACAATTTTTGATCGCCGGGTTGATGGCCGTCATTTTTACTATCACTATTATCATCTTTTTATCAAAGGCCCTGGCGAAACCGCTCATTAAAATGAAGGAAGCCACCTCTCAAATAAGCAGCGGTGATTTTTCAGTTTCCCTTCCTCAAACCGGTGATGATGAACTTGGGGATTTAGCGCGTTCTATCCAGTTACTGGCGGACGACCTGAATTACCTCAAAGAAGAACGCAATGAATTCCTATCCAGCATATCGCACGAGCTTCGCACCCCTCTTACATATATAAAAGGATATGCGGATATAGTCCAGAAGCGGAACCTTAGCCAGGATGAAAGACATCAGTATTTATCGATAATCCTGGAGGAAACGAACCGGCTTTCAGATATGGTTAAAAATCTTTTCGATCTGGCTAAGATCGATAAAAATTCCTTTGATATTATAAAAAAGCCAATAGATCTGAACGAATTTATGAAAAAAATTGAAACAAAGTTTTCTCCTGCCTTCACTGAAAAAGGCATGCAGCTATCTGTCAGCTGCCGTGAATCCATCACCATATCTGCAGATGGATCCAGGCTTGAGCAAATTATATTTAATCTTCTGGATAACGCGATTAAGTACTCCTCAGCTGGCGATAAAACAACTGTAGACGTAAGCAGGACAAAAAAACATATCATCATTAGAATAAATGATTCCGGAAGAGGGATTTCTGAAGAGGAACTGCCCTTTATTTTTAATCGTTTTTACCGAGTGGATAAATCACGTGGAAGAGCTCTTGGAGGTGCAGGTCTTGGACTCGCCATTGTTAAGGAACTTGTCTATGCCCATGGGGGAACTATATCTGTCTGCAGCAGAAAAGATGAAGGAACAGAATTTGAGCTTGTTTTAAAGGGAGAAATCGAATAATGAAGACTATACTTTTGGTTGATGATGAAACTAGAATGCTTGATTTAATTACTTTATATTTAGCCCCCCGCGGCTACAAATGCATTAAATTGTCTTCAGGTACAGAGGCCTTGCTTTACTTGGAAACCCATTCTGCAGATCTTGTCCTTTTAGATGTTATGATGCCTGAAATGGATGGATGGAAAGTATGCAGGGAAATTAAAAAATATTGGGACACTCCCATCATCATGCTTACTGCCAAAAGCGAAAAGCCCGACATTGTAAAAGGATTAAATATCGGTGCAGATGATTATATTTTAAAGCCATTCGATGAAGAGGAATTATGTGCCAGAATGGAAGCGGTTTTGAGAAGAAGTAAAAAAGGTGAAAAAACCAAAACCTTTAAAGGGCTGGAACTCAAAGAAGATTCTTTTGAGCTTTCCTATAAAATGAAAGAAATCCTTTTAACTCCTAAAGAGTTTTCAATGTTAAGCCTTTTCCTCTCAAATCTGAACAGAGTTTTTTCAAGAGAGCATTTAATAGGAGCTGTATGGGGCTATGGAGTGTCAATCGAAGACCGCACCATAGATTCGCATGTAAGAAATTTAAGAGAAAAATTAAGAAAAGCAGGGTTTCCTGCAGATGAGTATCTGAAAACAGTCTGGGGTTTAGGCTACAAATGGACCAGAAAGGATTAATTGATGTTTTCTGATATCTTCGAATGGCTTTCAGAAGAACCGATATTGGCAGCTTTATTTAGCATATTCATGAACATTGGTGCAGCGATTACAGGATTCCTCCCAAGTGCCTTTATTACTGCTGGAACAGTTGCCGTATTTGATTTAAAAATTGCACTAGCCCTTTTGATTTTCGGAGAAGCTGCTGGTGCAATTGTTAGCTTTATACTCTATCGCAAAGGAATCACTAAGCTTACCTCCTCTTTTCCTAAGCTAAAGAGTAACAATTTTTTTTCAAAACTCCATAATGCGGATGGCCATCTTGCCTTCTTCATGGTTCTTTTGCTGAGAGTCTTGCCGTTTGTCCCATCAGGGGCAGTTACACTGGCAGCAGCATACAGCAGAATCAGGCTTATGCCTTTTGGCATTGCCAGCACCATCGGAAAAATCCCTGCTTTAATTATTGAAGCCTTTGCGGTTTCACATGCATTAAAATTGAGAATGGAGCTGCAAATAGCCATTTTCCTTTTAGTTGCTTTTTCATTCTTGGTTTATTATTTATGTAAGAATGCTAAATTAAGTTAAGGGGCTTATCCTCAGCAGATAAGCCCTTTAACTTTCTTATATTATTCAGCAGGAGATAGCTCGATCTCTGTTACCCACATGTGATTTTTAACCTTCTGCCCATCGGCTGTAGTAAAGTCAACCATATAGACAGTTGTTTCCTGCACAGAATCGATTTCGGCAGCTGCGCCTTCCATCCCATTCATGTGGCTTGCATTTAATATTACCTCTTCTCCTTCTTTAAATGGTTCCTCCCCTGCATCAGCAATCTCCTCGTGAACTACCCATTTATGATTTTCAACTTTTTTACCGCCTGTGGCTGGTTTATAGGAGACCGTATATACGGTTGTATCATAAGCACCTGAAATGGTTGCTTTCGCTCCCTCCATGCCCTCCATATGTCCTTCTGTAATAAAGGCCTTGCTGCCCACTTCATATTTAGGGTTTTCAGCTTCCTTTATTCCTTCAGGAACATCGCCGGAGCCAGAATGATCCATGCCCGTATGGCCTTCTGAATGGCCGCTGCTTTCATTATTTGCTGTGCCCTCTTCCTTGCTGGTATCTTCCACTCCTGAATTTCCGTCATTTCCACCGCATGCAGCTAAAGTTAAAGCTGCAGACAAAGAAACAAACCATATGGCGAATTTTTTCCTTATCAGCATATCTATTCCTCCTTTTCTTTCAGTTAATATGGCAAAAAATTATGCAGAAATTATGGAACAGATATACAAAAGGCTAATTTACTCTCCTTCTAATTATAAAAATATGTAAAATTATTTATTGCTCGGCATTGTAAAAAAATCGGATTGAAAACAGACATCCTACACGATGTCTTTTTGGTATGCTGATTAGGAAGCCATGTTACGGCATGTATCTGCACACATAAAGCATGCTTCTGCACAGCGCTGGCAATGAGCATGGCCGTGTTTTTTGCATTCCTTTCCGCACGCTTCACAAATATCTGCACATAAAGTGCAAATTTGTCTGGCAAAAGGGCTGTTTGACCCCATTGACTTAACTGCAAAGGCACAGAAGTCTGCACACTCTCTGTCCAGCCGAATACAATCTGTCATCATTTGAACATCTTCTTCATCTAAGCATGCGTCATAGCATGCATTACAGGCTTTCATGCAGTCTAAACAAGCCTGAATACATTCTTCAAAGGTTTGACTATACACTTTATCATCCTCCTTTTTAATACTTATACTTTACACAGATACTCTACCCGTGCATTCTTTTAGTAAACTGCGTTTTCGGTAATAAAAAGAGAGCAGAGAATGATCTCTCTGCTCCTTAACTTTACTTCTGTATACCCGGCCCATTTCTTTCCTCTTTAAAAGGCAGTTCTTTCTTTACATAAGAGTAATCATTCCTGTCTATTGGAACAAATCCTTCCGGCTTATAAAAGCGCAGCAGGTCTTTGTATACAATGTTGTCTGACATTTCAAGCTCTTTTTTTGCCTGATCTGAAAATGGCCTGCATGCACTTGCCTCCGCTATTTCACCTGTTTCAGTATAATAGCAGGTTTCTTCAATCTGTGTATATTCCGGTGAAATAAAGTTGCCGTTTCGGAATGGGACAACTTTACGATGTTTTTTTGATAATAAATCAGATCCCATTTCAAGGTGATCTCTTGTATCAATACCCAGCAGATGCAGGAGAGTCGGACGCACATCTACCTGTCCCCCAACATTATGGACAATTCCGCCATCTACTCCAGGAACATGTACGAATACTGGCACCCTTTGAAGCTTGGCATATTCAAATGGAGTGATTTCTTTTCCGATCACCTCTGCCATTGCCTTGTTGTGGTTTTCGGATATGCCGTAATGATCGCCATACAGGACTACTACTGTATGATCATACAATCCGGAATCCTTTAAATCATTAAAGAACTGCTCAAGTGCCTGATCCATATAATTCGCAGATTGAAAATAGTGATTAACCACATCATTATCTGTTTCTCCTTCTGGAAATTCAGTATCCCACTCATCCATTTCAAAAGGGAAGTGATTAGAGAGAGTGATGAACTTTGTGTAAAAAGGCTGTGGAAGACTGGTCAGCATTGGTATGGATTCCTTGAAGAACGGTTTATCTTTCAATCCATAGTTTTTCGTGTTCTCATCGTTCATATCGTAATATTCTGCATCGAAAAATTTATCATAGCCCATGGTTTTATACATTTCGTTCCTATTCCAGAATGTTTTGTAGTTGCCATGGAAAGTTGCTGAAGTATAGCCATGCGGCTTTAAGATAGCAGGAGTGCCATGAAAAGTATTTTGCGCTTTTGTTACATAAACAGCTCCCTGTGACATGGGATAAAGCGATGTATCCATAATGAACTCTGCATCAGAAGTCTTTCCCTGTCCTGTTTGATTGACTATATTATCAAAGTAAAATGTCTTGCCGCTATGTGCCAGTGAGTTCAGGAAAGGCGTAACTTCTTTCCCATTCAGCTTGTAATCAATAATGAATGTCTGCAGTGATTCCATCGATACATAAATAACATTCATTCCCTTGGCTTTCCCGAAATAATCAGGGTTTGGAGGTGCGTATTTTGCTTTAACATAGTTCTCCACTTCAGTCACATCATTCGAATCTGCAAGAGCCCTCTGGCTGGCAGACTTCGCATTTTGCACAATATCATAAATAGTGAAGTTGTATGCACCAAGGTATTTCACCAAATAATTGCGGTCGAATGAACGAGTAAGCAATTCAGGGCGGTCATTCTCGGCTATTTCAAGATTAATGAAGAATACAATGATTCCTGCAGTTATAACAGCCAAAGCAGGTTTTCGGCTAATTTTCTTTTCAGGCTGGTACCATCTCCTAAGTGCCAGAAAAAGAAGGAGCAGTGTATCTGTAAAATAAAAAATATCCAAAGGGGACATTAACGACAGAGCGCTATCGCCCAGCTGCCCGCCATTCACTTTTGCCTGCATAAGTACGGGTACTGTAATGAAGTCGTTAAAGAATCGATAATAGACAACATTTGCATAAAGCAGAAAGGACAAAAATAAATTTAATCCAATAAGCATACCTGACTGCATTTTCCCTTTAAAAAATAAAGCAAATCCCAGGAATACAAGTGTTGAACTTAAAGGATTCAAAACCAGCAGAAATCGCTGTATGTCATTATTGATCCCTAAATTAAATTCAATTCTATAAGCGATATACGTTTTTAGCCAAAATAGGATAACAATCAGAAAAAACACTGCAAGACTGCTCTTTGCCAACTTCTTAGGCGAGTTAAATAAGTTTCCCATAAACGTGGATTCACCTCTTAAATTGTAAACAAGCGAAAAGAAGATTTTATTTATGTAAAATTTTTGCAGATACAGAATTAATAAATAGTGAATGAATGTAAAATAATATATCACAGTTTCATATCAATGAAAATGGATATCTTCTTAATAACATTCGCCCTTTTCCTCCAAAAACCAACAATTTAATTTATAGCCTGTTGCCTATTTTGTTTTAATGGTAAAATGAATTTTCCCTTCATAAATTCAATGCTGAAGGAGTATTGATTTTAAAAAGGGCCAAGCTAAAATTAATCATAGTTGGATTGGAGAGTCTTCATGAAAGAACGTCTTTTATTTTTTATTTTTGGGATGCTGATCCTGACAATGGGTGTTGCGCTGATTATCAGGTCAAACCTTGGAGCTTCTGCGTGGGATGCCCTGGCGGTTGGTGAATCGCAAATGTTTAACTTAACAGTTGGCACCTTTGTTTTTATAAATGGAGTTGTACTCATTTTTATAAACGCTTTCTTAATGAAAAGAAAGCCTGAAATCCTGGCTGCCATTTCCATTCTGATTATTGGCGCACTGATTGACTTTTGGCTTCTCATCATTTTCGGTGACCTTTCGCCGCAGTCATTAGCAGGGCAAGCAGCCATATTGCTTTTTGGCATCCTTTCGATGGGGATTGGAGTTGCGATCTATCTTCAGGCTAAATTTCCGGCAAGTCCTATGGATACATTAATGGTAGCCATCCATACCAGATTCGGATTAAACCTGAGAAATTCAAGGATCATCAGCGAAAGCTTTGCTTTGCTTCTTGCTTTTTTATTCAGAGGTGCCATCGGAGTAGGCACAATCGTCGTCACATTAACTCTTGGACTAGTTGTGCAATTCTTTTACCCGGTTTTCCAAAGAGCACTCCAAAAACTGCAGGCCCCCAAAGATCCTGTGATTACTAAGTAATAAGCTAACATCCTGCTCTTAGAGCAGGATGTTTTTTAACCTCTTAATATTTCAAAATCCTTCCATTCCTCAGGAAGGAGGGACTGATACTTTGCCTGCATATACCTGTCATCCATTAAAACAATCATGCCTGTATCTTCTTCAGAACGGATCAGACGTCCCCCTGCCTGCAGAACCTTGTTCATACCAGGATACGTATAGGCATAATCATAGCCGTTTTTTCCTTGCTGATGAAAATAAGCTTTCATAATGTTGCGTTCGAACCCAAGCTGGGGAAGCCCTACACCAACCACAAACACACCATTCAGCCTATCTCCCTGCAAATCAATCCCTTCTGAAAAAATTCCACCCATGACAGCGAACCCCAATAGAGTTCCAGAAGGATTTGGCTTAAATGCATCCAGAAACCTCTCCCTTTCTCCTTCATCCATTCCAGCCTTTTGAATGATAACATTTACTGACAGTTCCTCATCGAGTAACCGTCGATAGACATCCTCCATGTATTGATATGATGGAAAAAAAATTAAGTAATTCCCCTTCTGTTCCTTTAACATGTTCCTTATAGTACTGACGATCGGCCCGATAGATCCCACACGGTCACGATATTTTGTGGAAAGCGGCTGTATGTAAACCTTAGCCTGATCTTTGGAGAAAGGGGAGGGAACGGATAAAATAAAATCATCCTCTTGATAGCCAAGCATGTCCAAATAATAATTTAGAGGCATTAAGGTTGCAGAAAAAAAGATAGCTGACTTATATCCTTTTCTTGCCTTGTGCAAAAGATTAGATGGATCCAGGCAAAATAATTTAATGATCAGGTCATTTCTCTGCTTTTGAATATACGTTACGAACCTTGCATCATACAATTTTCGTATTCTGATAAAATCCTGGGCAGCAAAGAATACTTCCAGCAATTCTTCATCGATATTGAATCGGTTTTGTCCCAGATAGGCTTCAGCATATTGAACAAATTCCTCAAGAACTTCAATAAGCTCCTCTGGGGGATCTTTTTCTGCGATTTCCTGCTGCTCGCCACATTTCTTTTTAAATGCAATCAAAATTGAGTTTACCCTTTTTGCACTTTTTTGAACTCCTTCATCCTTTCCCTTAAAGCTTCTGCTCAATTGAAGAAAGGCTGATTTCTCAAGGGAACTTGAATACATTTCCCTTCCGCGGTCCACAAGGTTATGTGCTTCATCAATCAGCAGAGATGTTTTCCTTTTATCCTCTTCCAGCAATCTTTTCAGTGAAACCTTAGGATCGAAAATATAGTTATAATCACCAATTATGGTGTCAGCTGCATATGCAGCATCCAATGAAAATTCGAACGGGCAGACTTTATGCTTCATCGCATATTGTTCTATTGTCGTTCTGGTTATCATAGTCTCATTTGTCAGGAGGTCAAGTACAGCATTATTAATTCTGTCGTAATACCCATTGGCAAATTCGCAGCTGTCTTTTTGGCAATTGGTCTTTTCCTTAAAGCAAATTTTGTCTTTGGCCGTAATTGTGACCGATATAAGATTCAAACCATTTTCCCTCAGCAGGTTAATGGCCCCTTCTGCAGCCTGACGGGTAATCGTTTTAGCTGTGGCATAGATAATCCTCTGAATATGACCTTCCCCAATGGCTTTTAATGCGGGAAAGAGGGTGGAAATGGTCTTGCCGATGCCTGTAGGTGCGTTGGCAAATAAGTTTTTCCCCTCAGCTATGGTTCTGTAAACCCCCACTGCAAATTTCCTCTGGCCATATCGATATGCCGGAAAAGGAAAAGTCAGTTCCTGAAGACTTTTTCTTAATTCCTTTTGATGCCGGACCCTTAATTCTGCGTATGGGTAATAGAATTCGACAAGATGCATTATGAATTCTTCCAGTTCACTATAAGAATAGCTTTGCTGAAATCTTTTTACTTCCTCTGTTTTAGCCTGTACATATGTTAATTGGACAGTCATTTCCGGAATATTATGGTCCTTCGCATACTTGTAAGCATAACATTTAGCCTGGGCCCAATGGACAGGATACGTATATTCCTCAATTTCAGATAGCGGGAGGGAAACTGACTTAATTTCATCAATAATATGTTCTCCATTTCTAATAAAAAGTCCGTCACACCTGCCCTCAAGCTGAAAATCGAGGTGCTTGAAGGGTATGGCTGTGTGCAGAAATACCTCTTCTTGGCCTTCATCGCCATAAAGTTTTTGAATCCGCTGATGAATCCTTGTTCCTTGTGAAAGCGGCACTGAAGAACGGAAGCCTGTTTCAATGCTGCCGCTTTTATATACATATTCAACTAGCGATCTTACTGATATTTTTATCTTATCATGCATTGAAACAGCTCCTTACATTTTCACCCCTCAATTATAGCACATACGTTCTGTATTTAAAAAGATTTGTAAATTCAGGAAAAGACCATTTACAATTTAAGAAGAAAGAATATGAAAGGAGTGTGAACGGAACTGTTCGTTTCTTGAGCAGCCCATAAAGTTGAAAAAAATTATTTTTTTGACCATCATTGGAGGGTCTTTTATTCTATTGGGATTCCTCATCTATTTTGCTTCAATGAATTTCATATCTAACAAAGTAATGACAGCAGTTGCCGGAAGCATCACTGAGGATGATCTGGAGATGCTAGCCAGTGACCCAAATGTAGAGGCCCTACTGGGAAGCAGCAAGGTAGATTTAAAAGCTGTAGATCTTCAAAAGACAACATTGCCGATCAAGACAAAAGAAGAGGCTGTGCAAAAGATTTCAGAAAGTTTTTCAATTGATGAAATTCAGCAGAGTGTCTCAAAAGTAAAAGGCGGACTGACTGTTGAAGAGCAAAATGAACTTTACAGTCTTTTAACAGAAAGGCTATCGGAGGAAGAAATAAATGCCCTGAAAATCATTGCTGTACAGGAAGCATTGATGAATCAATAGGTAATTCTTAAGACCTATTTTCGACTTATTCTGAAGATTCGTGATAATCAACCAAGCAAGATTTCTCCCTTTTCATAATTTAATATGGAAAGGAGGGATTGATAATGTACCAATTGGCATTATTATATCTTGCATGTATGCTTGCTGGCTACGGCTTGACAATGGTTCCTGTTTCTGCAGTTATTACTTCAGGTATTGCCAGCTTTTTTACCATTGTCGGCAGTCTGGCCATGATCATCTTTGGCCTTGCCATCCTGTATCTTGGAATAAAAGCTTTGTTAGGAAAATAGCTTTACTTCAAAAAACACCAGCCTTTGCGGCTGGTGTTTTTATTCTTTCTCATGTTAACAGAAGCGTTATTCACCGGTCAGCTGCTGTGCTGAGGCAAGCTCAATTTCATTTTGATAAAAGCTCTCTGCAATTACATGCCTAAGCCTGCTTTCAAATTTCTGCTTGGCTTCAAAGTTTGCAACAGGCACTTCTATCAGAAAGTCCATGGCCTTACTGCGAAAATCCACAAAACGGATATCCGGTGCAGGTTCCATTAAAACCCCTTCTGTTTTATGCAATTCCATGTCCACTGCTTCTATCATTAGCTTTTCGACTTTTTCAGTATCAGTGCCGTATGCAACGCTGATTTGAACTTGGGCGAGCATTTCTGAACCTGTCCGATTTCTGATGATTTGTTCGATAAAGTATTGGTTTGGCACAATCAAGGTTCCCTCTTTAGCCGTGCGGATAATAGTAGATCGGAGACGGATGCTCTCAATTGTTCCAATTTTGTTGTTGATTTCAATCACTTCCCCAATCTCGATCGGCCTCTCGAACAGAATGATAATGCCTGAAATAAAGTTACCGGCAATATTGCGCAGGCCGAATCCTATCCCAATACCGAGGACACCCAGTATGGCAGCAGCTGCTGTTAAATCAATCCCAACCGCAGTCAGGCTGATGGCGAACGCTGCAATCATGACCGTGTAATAGATCATTCTGTTGAATGAATAGCCGAGTCCGCGGTCAACTCCATAGAATTCATAAATAGATGTTAATACATATTTGGTGAAAACCTTTACGATCCGATTTGCAAGAGAGACTGTCAAAAATGCTACAATTATTAAATAAAGTGTCACATCTACTTCCCCTGCTGTGAACAGGGTATGAAAAAGCCACTTTTCCCTTGAAAAATGGTACAGGAATAAAATGATAATTCCATAAAAAGCAGCCCAGTTTACGAGTGAAGAAACTCCCTTGATGATCCGATCGTACTGTATGGACTTGCCCCTCATCTTTTTCACCAGTAATTCAACTGTCCATTTGGCAGCCAATATCACTCCTGCAAACAATAAAAACATCAGCGCTTCCTGAATGGTTACATCTTTAATAAATAGCATCGTCAGATTCCCTCACCTGTTATATGTTTCATTCTTAAACTATTCCTCTTACATAGATTATTAAACCGGTGTTTAATACTGTTTAAAAAAAGGAACAGTGTGTATTAAATACATAAATAAGGGTTGGGGTATATGCATGTGGATCAATAAACCATTTTTTAAATATGCAGCGGGCACCATATTCGTATTAATCATCATTTTTCTCCTTGGGAAGATTGATTATTTTTTATGGCCAATCCGTGCCCTGATAGCAACTATTTTCTTCCCGGTCTTAATTGCCGGCATTTTATACTATATACTAAGACCCCTTGTGAGGCTGGTCTCAAGAGCTGTGCCAAAAACAGCAAGCATTTTGCTTATTTTTGCTGCTGTCCTGGGTATAGGCTACCTAGGATTTAACCTGCTTGGATCTGTAATTGGAAGCCAGATTGCTGAAATTAGTGAAAGCCTGCCTGCTAAAATGGAGGACTTATCGGATGAAACGGAGAAAGTGGTGGAGGAAAATAATATGGGCATGTTCTCCTATGACCGTGTCAAAAATAAAGTGCTGAACTTCCTGGAAACCCTTTTATCAGGGGCAGGAGAAAACGTAATGAAAGTATTTTCTACCATAACAAGCATTGTCACAGTCATCGTTGTTGTACCTTTTATCTTATTTTACTTCCTTAAGGATGACCACAAGCTCAGGCCTTTTCTTTTAAAATACCTGCCTGACAAACACGAGGATGAAGGCCAGCGAATTTTAGGGGATATAGACAAAACCTTATTTTCCTATGTAACCGGCCAGTTTATTGTGGCAGTTGTTGACGGTGTGTTAATGTATGCCGGGTATAAGATTATCGGATTGGAATACGCATTAATATTAGCTGTATTTGCCATGTTCCTGACAGTTGTTCCCTTTCTAGGTCCTGTACTCGGCATCATTCCTGCAGTATTCATCGGGTTATTGCAGGGACCGGGAATGGTATTAAAAATCATATTGGTTCTGATTTCAGTTCAGCTGCTTGAAAGCAATCTCGTCTCGCCTCATGTGATGGGCAAAAGACTTAACCTCCACCCGCTTACAGTCATTATTATCTTAATGGCTGCAGGATCCATTTATGGTTTTATCGGAATCCTGATTGCTATACCTTTTTATTCAGTCATAAAGGTTCTGGTAAAAGACTTCAGAAGATTTTACCGATTAAGAACAAGGAAAAGTCTGCTATCCGAAGAAATTTAAATTAAACTGCCGATCTGGCAGTTTTTTTATTTATAAGACATGCTTATCCCAAGAAATCACAGTATAATAAGAATTGCGCGTGAATAATTTGAGAGGAGATATTCTATATGGTATATCCAGACATGAAAGAAACCATTAACTTATTAAAAGAAATCGTTTCTATTCCAAGTCCTTCCGGAAATACAAATGAAGTTATTACATATGTAGAAAAGTTTTTGAATGAGCTTAATGTTGAAACGAAACGTAACCGGAAAGGAGGCCTCATTGCCTCCCTCCCCGGAAAAGACGAAAAAAACCACAGGATGCTGACAGCTCACGTTGATACCCTTGGCGCGATTGTTAAGGAAATTAAGCCGAGCGGACGTCTGAAAATTGATTTAATTGGCGGATTTAAATATAACTCAATCGAAGGCGAGTATTGTGAAATTGAAACATCATCAGGCAAAAAATTCACAGGAACAATTCTGATGCATCAGACTTCAGTTCATGTCTATAAGGATGCCGGGAAAGCAGAAAGAAACCAGGAAAACATGGAAATCCGCCTCGATGAAAAAGTTAAGAGCGATGATGATGTCCGTGAGCTTGGAATCGGTGTCGGTGACTTTGTATCCTTTGATCCTCGTGTGCAGACCACACCGGCAGGTTTCATTAAATCAAGGCATCTTGACGACAAGGCAAGTGTCGCGATCCTTCTTCAGCTGATTAAACAGCTGAAAACCGAAAACATTGAGCTGCCTTACACAACCCATTTCCTAATCTCAAACAATGAGGAAATAGGCTATGGCGGCAATTCCAATATTACACCGGAAACGGTCGAATATCTGGCTGTTGATATGGGGGCAATGGGAGACGGGCAGTCGACAGATGAGTATACCGTTTCCATCTGTGTCAAGGATGCAAGCGGCCCTTACCACTATGAACTAAGAAAGCGTCTGGTTCAGCTTGCCAAGGATAATGGAATTGAGTACAAGCTTGATATATATCCTTTTTACGGATCTGATGCTTCGGCAGCCATCCGCGCAGGGCACGATATTGTCCATGGCTTAATCGGACCGGGGATTGATTCTTCCCATGCATTTGAACGTACACATGAGGACTCGATTGAGAATACGGCTAAGCTGCTGTATCACTATGTACAATCTGAAATGGTAATTTAAGAAAAGAGAAGAACCTTCACTCATTCATGGGTGGAGGTTCTTTTATCATCATTCAGCTTCAGGAGGCCTCTTCCCTCTTTGCAGCTCCCAGATGGAAAGTCCAAAGTCCAGTTGAAGATGAGGATAGTCCTTGAATTTAGCCCAATCCCCTCCCCATTCAAACCCAAGGTTTTTTGCGATTGCAACCACTTCCATCCAATCCGCTTTGCTGTTTCCGTTTCCGTCATACTGCATATCCCATATCACCTGGCCATCTACGGACATCAGTGCGAAATCAATCGCCAGACCAAAATTATGGTAGGACTCTCCCCCTTTTGCATGGGTAACAATATTCCCCTCAGCTGTACGTCCCTTTTCATATAGGGCATTCTGTTCCTCTATACTTCTGAAATCCTGGGTAATGACAACATTGATGCCGTTAGCGGCAGCCTGAGCGATCAGCTCATCCTTCTTTTCAGCTACTGCAGGATGAAGAGCGGTTGGAGGGGGCCCATCCTTTAAATCAGGATCTGCAGAAAACTGAATATATTGATAGACTAAAAGCCATACAGTTGCTAAGACTAAAAAAAAGAAAAATAATCTTCCCAATTGTTTAAAAAACAATATTATATGTCCTTTCTATGGAGGATCATTAAATAGACCTTGTTTATTTTATCAGGATTTTAAGAAAACTTCACTAATAATAGATTGTATTCGATTTATGGCCTGATAAATAAAAAAATACGCCAGAAGGTCTGGCGCATTCTCTTATTAATATTTTTTTATTTCATCCACTCCGGCTTACCGAAGCCTTCAAACTGTTCATCGATAACCTTTTCGAATTCATCAGATTCAACAGCTGCCTTTAAGTCCTTGGCTAGTTGTTTATCTGTATTTTTCGTGTCAATTACGACTCGATTTCGGTACTTATCTGGCATGTCCTCTAGTTGCAGTGCATCGAGCAAATCCATCTTTGCAGCGATGGCATAGTTTCCTGGTACGGCTGATAAATCAACACTGTCCACTGCACGCGGCAGCTGGGCAGCTTCAATTGGCTTAAACTGCAGGTTCCTGACATTGTCTTCTACATCTTTTTCAGAAATAGTAAGCGGATCAGCTTCTGCATTTATTGTGATAAGTCCTGCATCCTCAAGGATTAAAAACGCGCGCGCCGCATTCGTTGGATCATTTGGTATGGCAATAGCTGAACCTTCTTTGATTTCCTCGAATGAAGCGAATTTTTTTGAATAAATGCCCATTGGGGCAGTTGGGACGGTAATCACTTCTGACAGCTCAATATTATGTTCTTTTGCAAAAGTCTCCATATAAATTTTATGCTGGAAAAGATTAGCATCCAGGTCTCCTTTTGAAAGGGCAAGGTTAGGCTGGATATAGTCACTAAATTCTACTACATTTACTTTATAGCCTTTATCTTCAAGAATTGGCTTTATTGCTTTGCTGACCATGTCACTGTATGGACCCGAAGTAGCACCAATGCTGATATTTTTCTTATCACCGCTTGCCTCGGAAGATGAGTTCTCACTTCCGCACGCCGCAAGTACAGCAAATGTAAGCATAAGTATGAATGCAAATGTTATCTTTTTCATTTTATTTCCCCCTGATGATATTTTTATCTTTTATCAACTAATCTGGCGATCCGGTCCCCGGCAAATTGGAAAATCTGGACTAGACAAATTAGAATAATAACAGTTGTGAACATGACTGTATTGTCATAACGGTAATAACCAAAGCGTATCGCAAGGTCCCCGACTCCACCGCCGCCGACAATACCTGCCATTGCAGAGTATGCTACAAGACTGATGACCGTAATGGTAATTCCCTGAACAATCCCCGGCTTTGCCTCAGGTACGAGTACATCCTTTACAATCATCCACGGTGTAGCCCCGACTGCTACAGCAGCCTCAATGACACCTTTATCAATCTCTCTTAAAGACTGTTCTACAACCCTCGCAAAAAACGGAATGGCAGCAACTGAGAGTGAAACCGATGCAGCAGTCGGTCCAATGGTCGTTCCGGTAATCAAATTAGCTAATGGCAAAAGAGCAATTAGCAGAATAATGAACGGAATGGAACGGATCATATTGACAATGAAGCCGACAATGTTTTTAAAAACGGTATTTTCCAAAAATAGACCCTTATCAGTTACAAAAAGCAAAACACCTGTTGGCAGACCAACAATGATGGCTACTGCAATAGATATTCCAACCATATAAATGGTCTCTAAAAATGCTTTATTCAGTTCCGGCAGTATAGCTATTAAACTTTCAAGCTGCATCACGAACCACCTCCAAATTCCTTGTCCGGTCTGTAATATATTGAATGGCTCTTTCGACTTCAAGCACAGGACCTGTTATCGCCATAACAAAAATCCCGAGCGGTTTTTCCTGAATGTATTCGATTTTTCCATGAAGGATATTCCCCTTCACTTTAAATTGCTGAAACACCTCAGAAATAACAGACTCCTCTGCAATTCTTCCCTGGAAGTACACCTTAATAATCTTGCCTTCACGTTCCTTTAAAAGCTTCTCAGGCAAGTCAAATTGAAGCACGCTATTAATGAACTTTTTGGTCAGCGCTTCTCTCGGGCTGGCGAACAAATTATAGACCTTACCTTCTTCAATTACTTTTCCATCCTGCATGACAGCCATTCTGTCACATATTTCTTTAACAACTTCCATTTCATGTGTAATTAGTACAATGGTCAGATTTAATTCTTTATTAATTTTTTTCAACAGAGACAAAATGGACTTGGTAGTGCTTGGATCAAGTGCTGATGTAGCCTCATCACACAAAAGAACTGATGGATTGTTTGCCAGTGCACGGGCAATGCCAACACGCTGTTTTTGCCCGCCGCTAAGCTGTGATGGGTAGACATCCCTCTTATCCGTTAATCCGACCATATCAAGCAATTCATGAACTCGTGCTTCTATTTCAGTCTTCGTTTTGTTTGCTGCTTTTAAAGCAAAAGCAATATTTTCGAATACGGTTTTCGAACTAACCAAATGAAAATGCTGAAAAATCATGCCAATTTTTAAACGCGCCTGGCGAAGCTCTTTCTTGCTTAAAGACGTTAAAGATAATCCATCAATAAGGATTTCTCCAGAAGTGGGCTTCTCCAATAAATTTAAACACCGCAGCAAAGAGCTTTTGCCTGCTCCACTGTATCCGACGATGCCAAAAATCTCCCCTTTTTCAATCTTAAGCGATACATGATCAACACCAGTTACTTTACCTTTCTTAGTTTCATAGACTTTTTCAAGTTCTTTAATTTCTATCATGCAGATCCCCCCAGTTTCATTGCCCCTTTTCAAACAAAAAACCTCTTTCCATTCGGGAAAGAGGCATCGTTATGTATCACGACTTATCTTTCAGAATGAAATCATTCTGCAGGAAGTGGCACCGTTCCATTATGGAGGTTGCCGGACGTCATAGGGCCTGATCCCTCAGTCACTCTTGATAAGTAAATTATTTAATTGATAGTAAAAATAATATAACTATAATAATAAATTGTCAATAAGTTTTTAATTTTCCAGCATTATAGGAAACACATTCGTTATGGTTTGAGAAATAAAAATGCTTTTTTATTATATCAATTGTTTGGACTTTTTCATTTTGGGTATTTAAGAAGTAAGCAATAACTTAGGAGGGTGCAAATATGAATAGAGAACAAACAAAAGGGAATGCTGACCAATTTAAAGGTGAATTTAAAAAACAATACCGCAAACTGACCAATAACGAATCTAAAGAAGCGGAAGGCAATATGGATAAGTTAAAAGGACAAACCGAGGAAAAATGGGGAGACGCAAAGGAAGCTCTTTCCAAGACTTTTAATGATCGAAGAGATTAAAAAAAAGTACTCAGTGCTTATTAAAGCGCTGAGTACTTTTTTATAACTAAAAAGTGGTTTTTGCCCCTAAGTAACGAGGCTTCCAATAAGAATTATTCATATCGCTTATTTCTACACCCCGTGAAGAACCGGCATGAATGAACTTATAATCGCCAAGATATATTCCAGCATGTGATGGACCTGATTGGTAAGTCTCAAAGAATACCAAATCTCCCACTTTTGGTGAGGCAACATGTTTTGTGGCACTCCAAATGGATGCAACTGTACGAGGAATAGAGATTCCTGCTTTCCCATATACATAGTTCAAATAGCCGCTGCAGTCAAATCCTGCAGGAGTGCTTCCTGCCCATTTATAAGGTGAACCGATGTATTTTTTTGCTTCAGAAATAAGTTCATTTACCTTGGATGTCGATTGAGCAGCTACCTGTGATTCTGCCGGCTTGCTTGCTGCAGCACCTGATACCTTTATCGTTTTGCCGGCATAAATGATGTCTGAAGTAAGATTATTCAAGGCTTTTAACTGTGAAACCGATAGGTTATGGCGAGATGCAATACCTGAAAGAGTATCTCCTCTTTGGATAGTATAAGATCCAGTGCTAGCAGGAAGAGAAGGTACAGCAGTGTTAGCCGAACCTTTCACTTTTAGCTTTTGTCCCGGATAAATCGTGTCACTGCTGATTCTGTTTAAACTCTTAAGGGTACTGATAGAAAGGCCGTGTGTTCTTGCAATTCCCCATAAAGTATCGCCTGATTTCACTGTGTAGCTGACTGTACTGCCAGAAGAACCGCCAGCTGCTGCGTCATGGCTGTGCGGTGCCAGCAGAGTCAGAGCTTGTCCTTTATAAATTATTGAGCCTGATAGATTATTCCATGTCTTTAACTCTTCAATTGAAAGATTATTAGAGCGAGAGATTCCCCATAAGGTGTCACCAGACTGAACTATATATTTATTTTCATGTGCACTTGCTTCTCCATTGAACGGTGTAATCAAAAAACCAGCTGTCGCAGCCATTGTAAGTAGTTGTTTCTTCAAGTTGTACACTCCTTAAATTTCTTTGACATCCTAATATTAGTAATATTTCTAGTAAAATCCTATCTGAAAATAATGGACAAATAAGAAAAAATATCAATTTTTTCATGTTATTTCCTTTATTGGTTAATTCGCAGTACATTTATCCTGCATTTAATTGGGTTAATTACCATAATTTCAGGAAGACATGGGTAGTTTATCACCATAATTCAAATTATTCTAATTAAACTTTTTTCTTCTGAACAAACTAAAAAGACCAGCATTCAGATGCTGATCCTTCTAAATAAGATATTTTAAATCCAAATTCTTTTATTTTCTGCTCTGCGTGTCATTCCTAAAGAATCAAGTTTTTCAAGGAAAGGGATCATATACTTTCTGGAAAGACCCAATATCTCTTTTGCATCCCCAACCTCAAATTCAGCAGCAGTGCTCTTTTTCAGTTCTTCCACTGCTTTTCTAAAATGAACACCATGCCAATAGTATTGAGCATCAAGCGGAACTGCGATTTCCTGGTCTTCCAAAAATCGTTTTAAGTCTCCTTTGAGATTCTCTGGGATTCCTGCAGAAGCATAATATTGATCGAAAGGCTTTACTGTATAGCCATCTTTTTTTAATTCAACAATTAGATTGTCAGTGCGTTTCTGCCAGCTTTTAGGTACATGGGGATAGAAATCCTTATACTGCAGAAACTGGCCTTTGCGTTTGAAAAGATTTTCTTTAATCCCTGAATTCAAAACAAATTCAACCAGTATTTTAGGGTATTTATTCTGCATTGCCTGAAGCAATTCTGCTTTATTAATCCCTTGCTTCATTGCATTTTCCTGGTGGAACTCATTCAGGCGGTCAGCTATCTCTTCCTCTATTGCCTCTTTAATGACTACTAAAGTGAATTCCTTGTTATTAATGTTCAGAAAGTCTTCTTCTTTTAAAATTTCTTTAACCGTCCATTCATCAAGCGAGGTTTTTGCTATTATTTGTGAAGGTGTTAGGACCATTTCTTCGGACATCGCCGCTTTTATACGATCTTTCGGTGTCCCTTCTTTTTTTCTGCTTAAATCTTCAATGGTTTTTTGGCCGAACCGGTATTTTTCCCCATTAGGATCGATAACCCAGCCACCGCCGATTGTCTCCTGGGGACTTGGCCGCCTTAAAATGAACCTGTCTCCCCTTTTGGCGACAACTTCCTCTTCTAAACGGAGCTGGCAGAGGATTTCTCCTTCAGAATTGGATAATTCATTTCGGTCAAAAAAGACAATTTTGCCCATGACCTCGGCTGTACCAATATGACATTTGATCGGCATTCTCTGTTTGACGATATGCTCTAAATCTCCCACCATTCTTACTGAAACATCAATAATTTTCGTAATGCTGAAATGCTCCGAGGATACGAGGACCTCGCCCCGTTCAATTTCCTCCTTTGACACACCCGAAAGGTTAATGGCCGCCCTTTGGCCTGCAAATGCCGCCTTTGCGGGCTGATGATGAACCTGCAGCTGGCGTGCCCTGGTCTCAATACCCTTTGGCATGATTTTCAGAAGCTGTCCTTCCTCTACTATACCTTCATAAACTGTGCCTCTTACTACAGTTCCCTGGCCTTTCACAGTAAATACCTGATCGATTGGAAGGCGGAATGGACCTTTTACATCCCGTGTGTCCTGTTCCTTCAAAGTATGGATAATTTGCTCCTTTAGCTTTTCAATACCTTTGCCTGAAAGGCTATCTGTTAAAATAAATGGAGCTTTTTCAAAAACTGTACCTTTCAGTTCCTCAAAGATTTCTTCCTTTACCAGGCCGGTGAACTCTTCATCCACACGATCAATTTTAGTTATGGCAACAATGCCATTGCGGATCCCCAGAAAATCAAGAATTTCAAGGTGTTCTCTTGTTTGCGGCATAACTCCTTCGTCAGCTGCCACAGCCAGGATGACTAAGTCAATACCTGCAACACCAGCAATCATTTGCCTGATAAAACGTTCATGACCGGGTACATCCACTACTGAAATTTGAATTTCCTCATCTTCATGTAAAGGGGCAAATCCCGGTTCTATGGATATTTGCCTCTCTTTTTCCTCTTTAAGCCTATCTGTATCCACATTTGTTAATGCTTTTGTCAATGTGGTTTTTCCATGGTCGATATGGCCTGCCATACCGACTGTAAAGAATCTTTTCTTCAAATCTGCCACCTGCTTCTTTTTGCATTCTATTTCAACTTTATCTTGAAAAAAAGAATCTTTCAATCATCTGGTTCTACAAGGACAGCATTGCACCTGCTGCTCCACAAAACTCCCCATTTTGAATAAAGACAGAATTCTTGCCGAGCATGGCGGTATACTTTTCTAAAAGGTCCTTTAACGGGGCATTATGCCGAAGTGTGCTTCCTATGTATATAATGCAGTCTATTTGGTGCTGATCTGCTGCCTGAGAGCTTAGAAGAACAATCGTTTCCGCAATCATCTTCGTTAAACTGGCTGCTTTGTCCTCCTTGCTTACTTGATCATCCTTAATTTTTCCGAAATTACTGGCAGTCAGGCTTCCTTCTATCGGTGCATCAAATGGTTCATAAATATCTTTGACCAACAGGTCTGCACTTTCCGCGTTCCCGCATTTAGCCAATGAAACGAGTTTGACAAAATCATTTTCACCAGTCAGCAATCTTCCAAGCCCCATAAAAGTGCCTCCGCCTATACCGCTTCCGGACAAGCGTGTAAAGTTACCATCCTTTTTCAGAAAAATCGAAGTTCCTGTGCCTATATTTATTAAGAGGGAACTTTTATGGGATAATCCATCCTGCTTCATTAAAAAGGATGTACCTAAACCGCAAGACTCAAATTCAGGGACTATCAGGGCGTTTTGAAAAAACTCTTTTTTAAGGTATTCAGCCTTCCCGCCGGTCAATGCCATTGGCACATCAGCAGCAGTCATCTTCAGCCAATTCATAGAACTGTATAGTTCATCAACCGAATAGCTTTTGTAATGGATTTGACCATGTTCTTCAAATGCCATTTTCAGCAGGGAACCTCCAGCATCAATTCCTATTTTTACAGGTTTCATACGGGTTCCGCCTTTCCAGCTTTATTTTTGCCAATCATCTTGAATGGCAGCAATAATAATGAAAACAGGAATAATGCCGTTATCTCCAGTGTTATTATGTAATAAGGGTAGGGCCCTAAGTAATCTAATAATGTATTATTCTCCGGCTTTTGGGACAAAAACATATAGTTTCCTCCTGTTAACTTGTTTGCAAAAAATGCAGCTGATGCACAGATATTCAGGAAGACAAAGGACTGGAACAATCCTATACCTGTTGGCTTAAATTGATGAACCAGCACAAAATAAAGGCAGGTCCAGATGATTAGATTATGGGTAATGAAAAATTGAAAATAGCGAAAATGAGGAAAGCCTAAAAACAGCTCAGGAGTCAGTATTGCCATGAAAGCTCCCGTGACGCCTAAATAATAGACAATCTGGAAGATGGCCTTAGATTTCGATGCTAATAATAACAAGCTAAGAACTAAACTTATGGAGCAAAGCTGAAGCGGCAGGGTGAAGGAAATATCCCATTCCCCTCCATGATAAAGCCAGGCATGGTAAAGAAGTTCCAATGTAAAAAGCATTAGAAACATAGACAGCCTTATGAGTTTATCAAGCCAGAATAATTCTTTTCTGAAGATGAATAATAGCGCGGATAAAGCTGTAAATAATACAAGCATGGATATATGAGGTGCGGATAATACCATAAAAGGGAAAGCTTTATAATCGTGAGAAAATACGCCGGACACACTACTCTCTCCCTTCTGGGCTGGAGACTGCTCTTTCGGCCATGAAAGGGGCAGTCTCCAATTAAATTACTTATTAAACCAAAGGGGATCATCATTTTCAGCTTCCCCGTTATAATTAATCAAAACCTCTTCACCTGCTTTAATATCTCTATAGGCGAAGAAATCAAACGTATGGTTGTCAAAGTTAATATCATAAACTGCATTTGGCTGGTAAGAATGGTTGAATAGCATCCCATAGCCTAATAAAAGGGCACTGTGATTTTTCCCGTATTCAAATGCATAGTCTGCCAGAGTCGTTTTTTCAATATGCTGATGCTCATCATTGGGATAAGGAAGAACCGGAGCCTCATGTATAAGTTCACCCTTCTTAATATCCCGAGTTGCAAAGACTCCTCTGTTATGTTCGCCATCACTTACTGCCGATGTTTTAATTTCAATCATTTCGTTACCTGCGCATTCCCGTCACTGACGTTTTTATTATTTTTCTGCGAGCCTAAACTCGCCAAATTCTAATTTCTTATTGGTTTCAAGCTGAATAACTTCAGGTAAAACCAGCTGGATGCTTTTAGAGAATAGCGGTCCGTCATAAACAAATGTATGATACTCACCTGATTCCCCCATTGGACAAACAGGTTCAGCTTCAATTTTGCTTAAAAAGTCATGATCAAGTTCTTTGCCAAGCCACGAGTTGTCCAGAACATCTTCGCGGACACGTATGACTTTGGCTTTATAGCCTGATTCCGCAAATGCCCTTAAAGCCTTAAGACTATCTTTCTCTTCCATCCATAGAGGATATATCGCATCCAATCCTGCTTCTGCCGCTGTTTTTTCTCCCCATTCACGGTGTCCATCCAAGTAAAGATCTCCATATGCAATGCCTGTAATTCCATAAGTATCCTTTATTTTTCTTAAATCACTTACGAAACGTTCTGAGTAATTTTCAAAAGTACAATAAATAAACTCTGCAGGTATGGATAAGCATTTTGCCTGAAGTTGAATTAACTCCTGTTTTTCGCCATGCCCGAACGTCCTGCCAATTTCCTTCGGAACAGTTGTCAGAAGGCATGCAACTTCGTATCCCTGTTTTATAAGCACATCCAGAGCCATGCAGCTGTCTTTGCCTCCGCTCCATGATAAAACAACTTTCTTCCTCAACATTCATCACCAACTTTAATAGTATGGGAAAAAGGACAGGAGGTCTATCCTTTCTCCTGAATTCTAATTTAAAAATTGAAATTGTGTATGGCTTCCTGTCTGGCTTGCTGTAACTTCCAGCCGGGCATCAATCCGTTCCTTCAGCTCGGGAACATGTGAGATGATGCCTACAAGCCTGCCGCTGCTTTGAATTTCGATCAGCGCTTCAATGGCCTGATCTAAAGATTCGGGATCAAGTGTACCAAATCCTTCATCTATGAACATCGTTTCAAGCGAAACTCCTCCTGCATATTGCTGAACGACATCAGCAAGTCCAAGTGCAAGTGCAAGCGCGGCTTTAAAGCTCTCTCCACCAGATAAAGTCTTAACATGCCGTTCCTGTCCAGTGTATTGATCGAAAACAAGCAGTTCCAGGCCGCTTTGTGTGTTGCCCTTTGACCGGTCTGTTTTTCGAAGCAGCATATACCTCCCGCTGGTCATCCTTGTTAAACGTCCATTAGCTTCCCTCAGTATATCATCTAAAAATGCCGCAAGTACAAAACGTTCAAAAGTAATTCGGTATGTGTTCTGGCCTTTTGAAATTTCATATAAGTGCCCGATAACTTTATACCTTTCCTCAAGGGATTTCATATTTTCATTAATTTCTATAATTTTACTTAAAGTCTCTTCATTTTGCTTCTTCTTCATAAACAGATTCGTATATTGATCCTGCAGCAGCTTCAATTGATTATCTATTTCTTGTAATGTTACCTGAAGGCTTTCCAGATCAGGTTTTTCAATCCCCTCTAGGAGCTGCAGCAGTTCAGCATATCGGTCATTGACAGAACGGACTTCTTCCCGGTACTCCCTTACTTCCCCTTCAATCTGTCTGATTTGAGCTTCTGATTTTTTGG
This sequence comes from Bacillus sp. ZZV12-4809, assembly GCF_009849585.1. Classification (GTDB taxonomy): domain Bacteria; phylum Bacillota; class Bacilli; order Bacillales; family Cytobacillaceae; genus Cytobacillus. Next base: position 3,712 of record NZ_VCRN01000025.1, on the reverse strand, counting down.
CATCCCGATATTCTCCGTACACTTCAAAGCCCTGGTCCTTCATACGCTGAACAAAATTACGCCTTTCAGCTGCAAGCTTTTCCTCTTTCTCAACGGCCATCTTTTGAAGAGTCTCAAGCTTTGCCTGCTCTGCCATATAGGACGATTTTGTATCCTGATATTCTGCCTGCGCAGTTTCCAGCTGTCTCTGCAGGTTTTCAAACTTTTCAGCAGCTGTTCTTAAACTTGACTGGTAGGCTTCAATGGAGTGCAAACCCTCAGGAATAGCAGCCGTCATTCTGGCCAAGTTGCTTTTCTTTTCGGCATGTAAAATGGCCGTGTCATTTATTTGAACTTGCAGACTGTCTATTTCTGATGCAACTGTTTCTTTATGCTGCTGCGTTTTTACTAACTCAGCATTACAGTTTTCCAATCTTAACGATTTCTTCTTTAATTCAGCCTGTAAAGCCAAAAATTCTTTTCTTTGATCGGAAAGAGAATTATTAAGTATCATCAAACTTTCTGGTTCAAAATCTGGACGCTGTTTTAGTATTTGAGCCGTAAGTTCCGCCAATCCACTTTCGCTTGCATTCATTCGGGATCTCGCTTCATAAAATTCCGACTCTGCTTTCGCTTTCTCTCTTTCCATTTCAGCTGCCTGTTTTTTTGCCGCCTTCAGATCTTTTTCATCAGGAGTATCATGAGGAGAGACAGCCGGATTTGGATGGTCGCATGAGCCGCAGACCGGACATGCCCCTCCGTTTGGGAGCCTGTCAGCCAATATGGACGCCTGTCCATGGAGCCATTTGCCTTCAAGCTCTTCTACAAGCAGTTTTGCATCTGTCAGCCTGGATGAAGTCTGCTCAAAATAACGTTTTTTGCTTTTATAATCATTCATGGATAAATAATGCTCTTTTTGCAGTTCTTCATATCTTTGCAGTTTTTCTATTTCATCAGTCAATTTCTCGAGTTTTCTTTCATTCTCAACCAGTTCAAGCTTGCTCTTTTCAATGTCCTGCTTTTCTTCGGTCAGTTTCTTTATCTTCTGATCAGCTTTTTGATGCGCTTCATCTTGCTGTCTTTTATGAAGCAGCAGTTTTTCCAAATTCCCTTCGAGAGATAGCACCTGCTTCTCCACTTCGGCAAAGGAGAAGATATCCTCTCGCAGATTTTGCAGGTGATTAACCTGTTCTGCAGCCTTTTTTCTTTCTTCCTCGCGATTCTTCTCGGATTCCCATTTATCTTGTTTTTCTTTTAGAAGAGCTGCAAGATTGCCGATATTTTTCTGAAGGACATTTAGATTAGCATTTGCCGCATCCAACTCCTTCTTCAGATCATGGCAGTGCTGCTCCTGCTGATTAAGCAGGGCTGCTTTCTGGGCAAGAGCAATTGCATTCTCTTTAACAGAGTACTGATCCTTCAATCCCTCTAGCTCTTCTTTCCTTTGCTTCAAGTCTTCTTTAGCCTTTAGCTGTTTTAGCAGCATTTCTGCTTCATAGAGCTTTTGCTGAAGTTGATCTCTATGTTGTTTCTTTTTCTTCCCGGCTTCTGTCAATTCCTTAAGTCCTTCTTCCATTTCCTTAATTTCGTTTGCCAGAAGCGGCATGAGCAGTGTGTCATTGACACTTCCTGCTTCAAGGTATGATTTTAGCTCCCCGTTGTATAAAGCCTGCACGTGATTAAAATACTGATCTCTCAATTTAATCTGTTCTTCAACCGTTCTTTTTAATTCAGTCGCATCCTCTTTTAATTTTTCTTCGATACGCTTGTATATTTGTGTATGAAATAGCCGCTGGAGAATAACCTCTTTATCTTTGCTCTCGGAAGTAAGAAGCTTCCTGAACTCACCCTGAGGGATCATTAGAATCTGCCTGAACTGATTGCTGTCTATTATCATGATTTCTTTTATCTTTTCATCAGCATCCCTGACATTTGAGGCAAGAAGCTTCTTCTCTCCATTTTCGCTGTACATGTAGAGCTCTGCTTTTGCACTCACTGTCGTCATGCCTTCGCCGCGCTCTTTTTTCTTTTCCTGCTGAGGGGATCTTATAATGTAATACCTTTTATTTCTTAATATGAATTCGAGAGAAACCTCGGTTAGGGTATTATTTTTGGCAAACTGGCTGCGAAGTTCAGGACCATTCCGATCCTCCCCGCTTGCCTTTCCATAAATGGCATAGCTTATGCCGTCAAAAATCGTCGTTTTACCAGAACCTGTCTTCCCGGAGATGACAAACATTGTCCGGTTTCCCAGTTCGGTAAAATCTACGCTTTCACTGTCTGCATAGGGGCCGAACGCCTGCATCGTTAGTTTTAATGGCTTCACTTTAGGGCCTCCTCCCTTAGCACTTTTTGAATCACATCGCTCATTACCTGCTGTTTTTCATTAGTAAATTCTGATGTGGTCATTTGTTCATAAAATTGTTTAAACAATTCCAGCTCTGATTTTTTTTCTTCCTTCATTGATAGGAAGGAGCCTTTTTTCTTCATATCTGTAACGGCTATCCTTCTTTCAAGATGAAGAACATTCGGGTAGACCTGTCTCAGTTTATTAATAGGGTCAAGCAATGCGCCTTCATCAAAAAGGGTGATTTTCAGATAGTCATCAAGATTCTGTTTTTCATAGAAAGCTGGATCCATCAGTTCATCTAAATGTCCTTCGATCTCTCTCAAGTCTTTTTCAGGCTTTAGAGAACGGGTACGCAAATCAAATTCTCCATTTTCCTTCATTTCGATAATAGAAATCGATTTTTCCTGTTTGGCTTCTGAAAAAGAATATTTTAATAGGGAACCAGAATACCGGATCTTTTCATGTTTTATGGCATCAGGACTATGCAAATGCCCGAGTGCTGTATAGGAGAAAGGATCAAAGCAGCTTGAATGGACACAGCCTGATCCGCCGACTGAAAGAGTCCTCTCCGAATCTGTGGTGGCCCCACCCAAAACAAAAGCATGCCCAACAAAAACATTAGGCTCATTTGGATTCAGGTATTCTTCAATTTTGCCTACAATCGCCTTCATTGCATCATCATGGGAGTGCACCCGATCATCATCAAGCAAATGCCTGACCATTCCAGGCTCAGCATAAGGAACCAGATAGAAGTTCACACCATTGATATGTATCGGTTTAAAATCATTTATCAGCTTTCCAGAAAGATAGAATTGACTTTGTTTATACCAGGAGGTTCCAAAAGAAAGTCTTTCGGCACTGTCATGGTTTCCGCCTATTGCTACCACTGGAGTATTGAGCTCTACATTTATTTTAAAAAGAATTTCATTCAGCAATTCTACAGCATCTGTCGGAGGTACAGAGCGGTCATATAAGTCCCCTGCAATGACAACTGCATCCGGCTTTTCTTCCGCTACCAAATCAACAAATTGATTTAGAAAATGACGCTGATCATTGGTCATATAAATTCCATGGACCAGTTTGCCCAGGTGCCAATCAGCAGTATGGATAAATTTCATTTCGAACACCCTCTTTTCCTTGCCTGAGATTCATTCTGTAATATTCCTATTATACCAAAACAGAAAATAGCAATAGCTAAGTAAAATTTAACAGAACGCTTGTTCTTATTATATCAGAAATTTTTTCCAATACATAGCACTCTCAGAATAGAAAAAGAGCCCTTGCTGCACATAACCCTGTCAAGTAGACAATGAAAAAAAGAGTATACTAAGCTGCGGCCTTTTCACGATATTCAATTGGGGAAAGGCCGTTAAACTTTTCTTG
>NZ_VCRN01000086.1 GCF_009849585.1 Bacillus sp. ZZV12-4809 | reverse complement strand
TCTAAGGAATATTTACAAGAAACGTGACGTTCTTTGTTCGTTCAGTTTTGAGAGTTCAATCTCTCAATGAATGATTCGTTCTTTGAAAACTAGATAATGTTAATGAAGAAGCAATAACCGAGTAATCGCCATCTTAGTTTTTTCTCTTATTTAATATTAAGTAAGAGCACAAACCATGAGGACGATGAGCGGCAAGGAGATCAAGGAAGCGACCGAGTGAGCACCGGAGCGTACTTCAGTACGTGAGGAGCGGAGCGAGAGAGCTGACGCAGAGATCCGCAGTCGATCAGCGGCCGAAGTAGGTTAAGTTAGAAAGGGCGCACGGTGAATGCCTTGGCACTAGGAGCCGATGAAGGACGGTACTAACACCGATATGCTTCGGGGAGCTGTAAGTAAGCTT
>NZ_VCRN01000085.1 GCF_009849585.1 Bacillus sp. ZZV12-4809 | reverse complement strand
AAGAAAAGTTTAACGGCCTTTCCCCAATTGAATATCGTGAAAAGGCCGCAGCTTAGTATACTCTTTTTTTCATTGTCTACTTGACAGGGTTATGTGCATGCCAGGCTCCTTTTTTTGATGGTCCACAGTCATGGAAAGATGGCGAAGAATTGGGAAGGCTCGAAAAAGCCCTGGCCAAAATGCAGGCAGCCGGACACCAGCATAATTCGAAGGCGCATCAGCAAAGGACTGAGAGTCTGAACCCCAAATGGCCAAAGAACCAAAATAATAGATTTCTAAAATACCCAAATAAAAAAGAGGCTTCAAAAAAGCCTCTTCAGACTGTCGACAAACTCAATGAAAATTGAGCTTGTCTGCAGTCATTTTTGTTTTAAAATAGAAGTAATACGACAAATAAGGAAAATAAGAGATTT
>NZ_VCRN01000024.1 GCF_009849585.1 Bacillus sp. ZZV12-4809 | reverse complement strand
CCAGCCCTCCTCCAATTTCAAACGAACTACTTCACGCTTTAATTCCTCAGTATACGAAGTAAATGTTTGTCCTTTTTTGGCCATAGAAAAATCCCCTCCAGGTAGACTATTAAGAACATCATATCATGTCCTCTTTTTTTCAAGTCTACCTAGTGGGGATAATACCATGCCAGGCTCTTTTACTAATTAATCTTCAACTTCGGAAAGTTAATTAAAATGGCAATTACACCGCAAATTCCAATTAATACTGGATAAATGGAATATGCCATGATGCTTACCGGCGAAATGGCAGCAAGTCCGGAAGCAGCGAGCATCTGTGCACCGTATGGGATAGTCCCTTGTACAAAACAGGCAAAAATATCAAGGATGCTTGCTGATTTACGCGGGTCAATCTCATATTGATCTGCAATTCTTTTGGCAAGCGGCCCGGCAATAATGATGGCAATTGTATTATTGGCTGTCGATAAATTTGTAAGAGAGACAAGTGACGCAATCCCAAATTCTGCACCCCTGCGGGATTTTATCTTGCTTGTAGCCATATGAAGCAAGTAATCGATACCTCCATTAACCCGGATGATCTCCACCAATCCGCCAATGAGGATGGCAATAATCGCAAGGGTCTGCATGCCGGCCATTCCCTCAGCAATCATTTTCAGGAATGAAACAAACGTATAGCTGCCGTCAGCAATTCCGATCACCCCAGCAAGAAGGATGCCTCCGCTAAGCACAAGTATGACATTCAGACCAAGCAAAGCTGCTGCCAATACGCCAATATAAGGAACTACTTTTATAATGCTGTAAGTACCGCTCGTTACAGCGCTCTCCTGGCCTGCGGTTAAAATCCCAAGTATTAACGCAGTAAGCAGTGCAGCTGGCAGAACGATTAGGAAATTTACACGGAATTTATCAGTCATTTTCGTTCCTTGTGTTCTGACAGCTGCAATGGTTGTATCAGAAATAACTGAGAGATTATCCCCGAACATGGCACCGCCAATAATCGCTGCCATGGCCAATGCTACAGAAATATCTGTCTCCGCTGAAAGGGCTATACCAATTGGAGCAAGAGCTACTACTGTCCCCATGGATGTTCCCATTGATAATGAAATAAAGCATGCAATAATAAAAATTCCGACCATAAGCAGATTCTGCGGGATAAAAGAGAGTGCAAGGTTTACTGTCGAATCAACTGCCCCCATTCCCTTAGCCGTACCAGAAAAGGCCCCTGCAAGGATAAAAATGATGGCCATTAAGATAATATCAGGATGGCCGGCCCCTTTCGTGAATATCTCTACTTTTTCCATGAATGGCTTTTTTCTGTTCATTGCCAGTGCTATTCCGGCTGTAGCGGATACAATGACAATGATTGGAATGCTATTGAAATCTCCTGTTGCTATGCCGCTTCCAATAAAAATTAGAAGGAAAGCCAAAAGCGGCAATAATGCCCAGGGATTGCCTTTGTTTTTCATTAAAAATCTCCTCTCTGAATAGATTTTCCAGCAAAATAAAAAGACCTCTTCAAGCAAGAAGAGATCCTAACAAATCAATCGTTCTCTTCTTATCTGCCAAGCATCTATGCTTGCTGGATTTGGCACAGCGCTCTATAGAGCCCGCTGCCGAGACATCTTCGGGCCAGTCCCTCAGTCTCTCTTGATAAGCGATTCATATGAAATTATTCTGAAATAACTCACGTTTGAACATTATACAGGAAACTCGCGAAACTTCAAGCACTTTTTTATTGTGAATTATGAGTCTGAATAATACTTTAAAGGGGAATAATGGGGATTGAAAGTAAAAGAAGCCGCAATGCGGCAATAAACTAGTGAAGATCTTTGGAATTTGGCGGGGTATGCCCCTTTTCCAGCTCCTGAAAAATATCATCTGATGCTTGAGGTGCAGGCTGAACGGGCGACTGCAAAATCACTTCTCCCATAAGCCTTTTAAACTCTCCAACAGTTAAAGGCTTCGCATCATTCATTAACTCATACCCAAGCTGTCCATTCGGTTCAAGAGTAGCCATTTTGACATCTGAAATTTTTGTGATTCCGCTGGTTCTGAGCCTCATTTCCAGCTGATCAGCTGTAAAGCGCAATTTTCTCATATTTGCTGTTTTAAGTTCCCCATTCTCAATCACAATTTTAGATTTACCTGTAATAAATTTTTCAACAAAGTTAAATCTCACCTGCAAGTATTCCATCAAAATTAATGATCCAACAAAAATACCTGCAGCCACGATGGTTTTCCATACACTTGTCTCGATAATTGGCTGAATGATGATAGAACCAATGGAAATCATAACTACCGTTTGTGCCAGTGTCATTTGTGAAATAGATTTCCTGCCGGCAACTCGTAATAGCAAAACACCAGCGAAAACCAGAATCACTGATTGCCAGGCAAAATTCATCTGGGATCACCTTCCTTTTTCTAATAGGGTGCGGATTTGATGGAGGAATATTCAATATGGCAAAAAATAAAACAGCCTGACCGTATGGCCAGGCTGTTTTTGTATGGGTGTGTCGATTATAGTTTAGTTACGTTAGCTGCTTGCGGTCCGCGTGCACCTTCAACAACTTCGAAAGAAACTTCTTGGCCTTCTTCTAAAGATTTGAAACCTTCAGATTGGATAGCAGAGTAATGTACAAATACGTCGTTTCCGTCTTCACCTTCGATGAATCCGAAACCTTTTTCAGCATTGAACCATTTTACTTTACCGTTTTTCATGAAAAAAATCCTCCTATTGGCTAGAAAAAGCCATGTGTAAATTCACCATATACACGATTGTTACTTTACGTTCATTACTCATCCAGACCATTCCCTAACGGTTGAAAAAGCAGCTAGCAAAAAATAACACGATGCATTACGGCTGATTCAAATTTAGCACTTATAGGAATGAAAGTCAACTATTCTGCGAGTCTCCAATAGGTTTTATCAAACTATTCCGTCTTTTTTAAAATTAATGTTTCCGAGTCTATTCACGCATTACCTTCTATTTTATAGACCAGCAAACAAGCAACTGATAAGAGACTTTCATAAGCTATATTAAAAATGATCGGGAGGTGAGTTTTTGAACTTACTTGATTTTTTAAACGAGAATTACTATATGATGGTTCCGGCTTTGTGGGTGATTGGGTATGCCTTGAAACAGACACCTAATGTTCCTGATTGGTCTATCATATGGATTCTTGTGATTATTTCCGTATTCTCAGGCAGCATGGCATTTGGTCTTTCTTTAGAGGGGGTTGTTAATGGAATTGTTGCAGCAGGTGTCGCAGTTCTCGGACATCAAATGATAAAACAGACATTAAAAGGTGCATACAGCACCAAAAAGAAATAGCTAAATAAAAAGTTCATGCCTCTTATGGCAGAACTTTTTGGGTACCCTATCATTTTAAGACTGCCAGGATTTTTTCAATGTTCTCTTCAGTCATTTCCTGTGCTTTTGCAAGCTGTACACATGATTCGATGCCCAGTAATCATAAAGCCTGGCAAGGTCATTTCGGTCATATACTTTATTGCCAAATGCGCTGAAAAAATAAACTATCAGGACATTTACGACATTATACGGCAGCTGCTTTCTGTTTGCGAGTGTAGCCAATGCGATTTTTTCAAGTCCTCTTATTTTTCCTCCTGTTAAATGTTCAACCATTTCATGCGGGGAAGCAGTTTCACACATTTTCACAATTTCAGGGTCATTCAATAAGTTTATCATAGGTCTCTCCCCTCTATTATTTCTATTTATACACCTTTGGAGGAGATCAATGAACCCTTTTGGGTATTTTGCATCAAAAATGATATAAATAGCTTTAATTTGTTAAGTAAATGTCACTTGCTTTTGTTAACTTCGAATGAACCCTCCCTCCGAATGAATCACCTGACCTGTTATCCACTTTGATTCATCACTTGCCAGAAATGCTGCCAGGTTTGCCGCGTCCTCCGGCTGACCTATTCTTCCTGCCGGAAACTTAGGCAAAAGATGGTTTCTAATGTCTTCATTCATCCATGTAGTGTCCGTAGGGCCGGGGTTGATTGCATTGACAGTTATGCCTAAATGAGCAATTTCTGTTGACAAAGATCTGGTAAATGCAGTAATGGCTGCTTTAGTAGAGGCATATGCTAATTCTCCCGGCATCACTCCCAAATCTTGGCCGGAGGTCATATTAATGATTCGTCCGTAAGGTAAATTCCATTCTGGAAACCTTTTAGCGAATTCTGTACACAGAATAAATACAGCTCTCATATTAACTGCATAGTGTGCGTCCAAAATATTTGAATCAAAATTAAGATAGCCATCACTTGTCGAATGAGCTGCATTATTTACAAGTATCATTGGTTCTCCAACTTCCATTACTGCTAATTCCAGCACCTTTTCTGCGGATTGAACATTAGATAAGTCAATTTCGAGTCCTTTGCATGCTACACCGGATTCTGATATTTTCTTGCTGAATTCTGTTTCCCAATGGGGGACAGCATCAAAATAAGTAAAACATATATTAAAGTTCTGCCTGGCTAATTTTCGGCAAATAGCAGCACCGATTCCATTTGGGCTGCTGACACCTGTAACTATTGCGGTTTTAGTCTGCTGGTTGATCATTCAGCTTTCCCTCCATTTAGGGCTTACCGTGACCGGCTTTTAGTTTAGATTCAAATAAAAAGGCAGATACACAACAAGGTATCTGCGAATTATAGGTTTGAAAAACCATAGTAGGCAATTCTAGTTATAACCATTTTTTTAAAATTAGCATCTCCTCAACATAGAGGGCGATGTTCTTTTTTTAAATGATTACAAGTTATGCTACATGTCAGATTTCAATTCCCCGTCGTATATCACCTAGTTTGAGCATATCTTCAAAACCATTAAAAAGCAACTTAATTTTTCTGACACTTTTAAGTTTCCTTCATTTCTCATTTTATAGGGGAATGATCAGTTTACTTTGTTTAAAGTGAACTTTCTAGTCTTCAAAATCCGGAAAAATCGAAAATGGTTCTTAACGGTAATAGGGAAAGAGTAAAAACTTATAATTTGAATTTCGAGACCGCTACCCGTAATTCTTCTGCATGTTTCGCCAGTGAGCCCGCTGATGATGAAACTTCTTCCATGGTTGCGAGCTGCTCTTCTGTTGCGGCAGAAGATTCCTGGGAAGCTGCTGCGTTTTTTTCTGAAATGTCCTGCACATTTGACATGACTTCAATAACCTGAGTGGTCAAGGCTTTCATTTCTTCTACTGAAGAAGAGACTTCCTCGACTTTAAATGTTACATCACAAATTGAATGAGCAATTTCAGTAAAAGCTGTACTATCATTTGCTGAATCTGAATGGCAGATTGCTTGGAACCCTCTGCCAGTTTTCTGACCTCGTCAGCAACAACCGAAAAGCCTCTGCCATGGTCACCTGCCCTTACAGCTTCAATAGCGGCATTCAGTGCCAGTAAATTTGTCTGCTCTGCTATATTGGTGATGATCTCCACAATATTGCTGATTTCATATGATCGAGATTCCAGCTTATAAATATGCTGAGAAGCACTGCCTTCAGAAGTATTTATTTTATTCATTTGACTTACAACATTATCGACCGAGTTAGTGCCTTGTTTAGTTAACAATTCAGCCTTTTCCGCTGCTTTAAGCATCAGCTCGCTGCTTTAAGCAATTTGCTCCATTCCGGATGAAATCTCTTACATTGAAGAAGTTACCTCTCTGAAACGGTGAAGCTGCTGTTCAATGCCAAGAGCATTTTTCTGAGAAATACCTGCTACCTGCCCTGAAGCCAAAGAACTTTCTTCTGCACTTGCAGCAAATTGTTCACTGCTTGATGCAACTTGTTCTGATGTACTTCTTACCTGGCTGACTACAGATCTCAGGTCTTGAACCATCTTATTTAATGAGGAAATAAACACTCCTATTTCATCCCGGTTTTTTCCTTTTATTGAGGTTTGACTTAAGTCTCCTCCTGCCACTTTGTCTATCGTTGCTGCAGCCATAATAATCGGCCTGGATATCATTCTGCTAATAACATAAGCTATAAGCATGGCAGCAAAAATGGCTGTAATGGTAATTAATAATGTAATTGTCTGAGAGAATTTAACGCCAGCAACAGTTTCATTTATCCCGTCTTCTAATTGCGTTTCATAAAATTTTACAAGCTCGTCCGCTTTTTTGTTAAAATCCTGGCTAACCTGTTTTTCGGAGGTTTCAACTAATGACATGTAAGCATTATTCTTCTCCAGCTTAAACTTAATTTCTTTGTCAATAATGCTCTGGTAGCGTTTTTGAAGCACTTCCAGTTCTCTCGCCAATTCCTTTTCGTTTTTACTGCCAGTTAATTCATTCAGTTTATTAATATGATGTTCCATTCTCTTGCGGGAACTTTCATAGTCACTTAGATATGTATAATCGCCTGTCAGGAGATAGCCGCGGATTCCCCCTGCTTCATTCATCAGCTCCGCCTTCAGTGTCTTCACAAGCATCACTTCTGTGACATTTTCATCTATTAAGCTTTGATAATCCCGGTTTAATTCATAATTAGAGAAAACGGCTGCAAAACCAAATAATAAAATGACAGACAAAAAGCCGAAGAACAGTTTTTTTGCCACAGATAATTTCATAATCTCCCTCATTTCCAGATAAAATAGGATATTATACTTATAACTTATCATGAACAACCTGGCAATTTAGGTACTTTTTTCCTGGGGTGGCATATTAACAGAAAGTTCTCTTTCTTTCCCCCTATAAAAAAAATGCCGCTAATCCGGCTGGCAGATTAGCGGCAACTATGCAGACCAAAGATCCTTAGGGAGGAGATCTTCTATATCATTGTATTAAAAGCTGCAAGAAAGGTGTGGACAAACCCCTCCGCTATTTGCTTATTTTTAACTAATTGTTATTTCTTGCGTTATAAGTCCTACAACCAGGACAGTCGGCACCTATACTCGAATCATGAAAAAGGTGCCGCCCGCCTTATACGGCTTTCTTCAGTATACCTTCATATTTTTTTGCGGTTCTAATTTCAATTGTTAGAACTCCATTTCCGAAGTGTGCTTTTACAAGCAGGGGAATCCCGGTTGTATTCTCAAACCTGAAATCTTTACCCCCGTAGGATACTGTTGCATCCCTGCCCTTAGGGACATACCCCACCGTCACGGAATGGTGATGTTTTTCCACATAGCTTACTCCAACTTTATCGATTGCATTGAAGAGGGTGGAGGATGTTTGGCAAATACCGCCCCCAATACCCATCACCAGCTTTCCATTAATGGCTTCTTCTGCGGGCTGATATCCATGCGCTTCATCACTGGGTCCCACTGTTGTATTAAATGAAAAATGATCCCCATTGCCAAGAATAATATTATTGATGGCTTCTGCTGAGAGTTCAATGTTTTTGGTCCTGCCTGCCACACCGCTGTTGAAATAAGTGGTATAGGATGCAACGACTACTTCCCCCAAATGTGGAACATCAGCTGGATCATAACCGCTTTCCGACACATAGAGCGGCAATTCAACTTCTCCGCCGCTTACAGAAGCAGCAAAAATTTTATCCACTAATTCGCTTTCTTCCAGTATAATTTCTGGCTGCCCTTTAATAATATTGCCATCAGGACCAAGTTTATCAAGGGTCATCCTTTGGTCATACCCTTTCTTTTCATCTGTTCCTCGCGCTATTTCTTTGGCCCACTGGGCAAGATCTGCCCTATATTTTTCATCGTTATCTCCAAATCCCATTTCAGCAGGACTGAAGGTCTTGAGAACTGCATTTGAATTGGGATCAATGACATTAACCACGACTGGTTTTACTTCTTCCTTTTTTTCTTCCTTTTTGTCCTGCTCCCCTGCCGTCGCCTCCTCTTTAGGCTGTTCTTCTTTAGACTTTTCTACCGCCGCCTTTTTCTCAGGCTCATTGGTGGCGACTTTCCCCGAACAGCCTGCTAATCCCATGAAACAGATAATCAGCAAAATTGAAATTCCCCAGTTTCGCTTGCTCATTTTTCCCCCAGCTTATAGAATATTTTCTTCCTCTCTCTATTTAAGAAGCTGTTGCCATTTTCTATTTGTATTCAATGACGAATTAAGGTATTCCTGCCCTGCGCTAAGTTATAGTTGTACCTTTTTCTTATTTAAAAAACGCCGCATTTAGCAGACGTTTTATCAGCTTATAATCCTCCGCAGCTTGAGGGGTTTTTTTCCTGCTGTTTTCCCTTTGAATAATCTTCCCTTTTCGCAACGGATTCTAAACCATAACCAGTTGAGCTGATTTTCAGCACTTCTTCTGGCGCTTCACCAAATGGTTTTTCATTTCTGCTTTTGTCTCTCTTCATGCTAATCCTCCCTGTTTCACCCTTTTATACCATGAAGCCATTCACTATAACATTCCTTGCAGAGTGTTTCTTCCCGTTCATTATCTGCCATATCAAACGAAATCAGATGCTTTTGTCTGTCCACTATCTCCGCCGCACAATAAAAACACTTTTCATTCATGAAGCAGCCTCCTTATTTGAAAGTGTTTTTATTTTGAGGCCACAGGGTATTTTTTATTCGTGATCTTGGGGTTCATAGAGAGCAGCTTATTTACTTATTGTTCATAATTGACCATGAAAGAAAAGACTTAATTCCTACTTGACTAATCGGATAAATATGAATTAAAATATATTTAACAAAAGGAGGGTTTAATACATGCCATTAAACAGGGAAACATTAATCAGCAAATTATTATCATTATCTAAATTCCAGCAAAATCATAGCTTGTTCAATTTAAGTGACCGGAAGCTGGAAGCTCTGTATTTGGATCATATTTTATTTTCACCTCACCCTCACAGCGGACATCAATCAATCAAATTAGTTGGGAAAAATAGATAATTAGAAAGCCTGCAGATGCTCAGTAAGCATTGCAGGCTTTTTTCATTCAAAAAACTCCATATGTCCTTTTTCTGTTCTATAATAATCCAATCTATCCTTTAATGTTCCTGTATGAAATTCAAATTTATGTCCGTCCGGATCTGTGAAATAAATCGATTTCTTATCCCTTGTGTCCCTGGCACGGCCAGGCAGGATATGCACCTTCAGCTCTTCTAGTTTATTGCACATTTTTTCAAAATCTGTTTCATCGACTGTAAAAGCAACATGTGTATAGGAATGAGCAATTTCATTCCTTGGTATGTTCCGTTCTTCATTCAGGGCAATCCAGATCCCAGCCATATCAAAATATGCAGTCGTTTTGCCCTTTACCAGGAGCTTCGCATTAAATGCCTCTTGATAAAATTGTATCGATCTCTCCAAATCCGAAACTGAATATAAGAAATGATTTATACCCCTAACCGCCATATGTTCTGCCTCCCATATCAGTACTTAAGTAAAATTCTTGCATACCTATTAGACGCCTGGCGGTCCATGTATGTTTCATATCCAATCCAAGCATAAAAAAAGGGAAATCCTCGATTTCCCTTTGCGACTAATTCTTAGCCAATTTTGGTACCATATTTTCCTGCTTTACTTCTTCAACAGGGTCTTCCATAGGAGTTGCACGTTTAATAAAGAATGCCAGAACAAGTGCAGCTGCAGCAATAAAGGTTGCTACGAAGAAAGCATCGTTAATCCCTTCAAGCATGGCTTTCATTAGAACCTGCTGCTGCATTTCCGCCACTGCAGCTTCCGTCATTTGGCCGCCATTAGCCATAGCCCCGCCTTTCATTGCTTCTTTCGCAATTTCTGCAGCATGTGTTTCTGTTCTTGTTGACATAACTGTTACTAATAAGGCTGTACCTATTGCACCTGCAACCTGGTTCAATGTATTGTTCATAGCAGTTCCATGAGGATATAAACGTCTTGGCAGCTGGTTTAAACCATTAGTCGAAACAGGCATCATAACCATGGACATCCCAAACATTCTTATAGAATTCAGGATGATTAACTGTGTGTAAGTCGTTTCCAGGGTTAATCTGCTGAAAATATAGGTGGTTGCAACTATTATGGCCAAACCTGTAATCGCTAAAATCCGGCCGCCGATTTTATCGAATAGCTTTCCTGTTAATGGAGACATAACAGCCATCACAATAGCACCTGGAAGCATCATTAATCCTGCATCCAGCGGTGAAATGCCACGAAGTGTCTGAACATAAATCGGAATTAGAATCATTCCGGAGAACAGTGCCATATTAACCGTCATGGCGATGGCAGAAGACAGTGCAAACATAGGATATTTATAAACGCCAAAGTTTAGCATCGGGCGGTCACTTTTAGTCTGCCTTAAGATAAACCATATTAAAGAAATAACACCAATCACAATCGTTAAATAGACATGCGGACTATCCCATCCCTTATTTCCTGCAGAGCTGAAGCCATAAAGAATTCCGCCAAATCCTGCACTTGAAAGAATGAGCGAAAATACGTCCATACGGATATTTACTTTTTCCTTCTTATCTTTAAGTAACACAGCTCCCAGCACCAGAATAACTCCCGCTAGTGGAGATAGAAAGTGGAAAAGCATTCTCCAATCATAATGTTCGACAATCCACCCTGACAGAGTCGGGCCAATTGCAGGGGCAAACATTAAGATTAAACCAAATACACCCATAGCAGCCCCGCGCTTTTCAACCGGGAAACTGATCAGCATGACATTCATTAACAGCGGCATCATGATGGCAGACCCTGAAGCCTGCAGCATTCTGCCACCCAGCAGAATTGGGAATTCATGCGCAACCCCTGCGACAAGCGTACCAAGTGTAAATAAGCCCATTGCCACAATAAATAACCTGCGGACTGTATATTTTTCAATTAAAAAGGCAGTAGCCGGGATCAAGATACCATTAACCAGCATAAAACCGGTAGTCAGCCACTGCACTGTTGCCGCTTCTATTTCTAAATCTGTCATAATAGATGGCAATGCAATATTAAGCAATGTATTATTCAAAAAGGCAATGAATGCCCCGATCATTAAAACAGCAAGTATTCCATAAGGAGCCCGGTCTGTTTTATTATTTATTGCTTGTTCCATTATTTTTCCTCCTGTACACTCAGTTCATTCTTTTATACTCGTGTTACACACAAATCATATAATATACTATGAGTTCAATTTTTGCAACAAAAAAATCCTTGTAAAATAGAGGGTTTGTGTAAATTAATTCATTGAGGTACTATTAAGTTATACACATAGTTCAAATAAAATGACAGGTGATTATATATGAATAACAGGAAAATGCATGTTATACAAAAAGCACATCAATTATTCCTGGAAAAAGGTTTTCAGGCAACATCCATTCAGGATATTTTAGATTACAGCGGGATTTCTAAGGGCACTTTCTATAACTATTTTTCTTCAAAAAACGAACTGCTTATTTCCATTTTTAAAACATTGCATGAAAAAATGGAATCAGAACGCAATAAACTTCTTATTGGCCAGAGCCCAAGCAGCTTGGAGGTATTCACTCAGCAGATTGAACTGCAAATGAATATGAATCGGACCAATAAGCTGGTTGCCCTTTTTGAAGAAGTCCTTGTTTCAAATGACCCTGAACTCAAGCAGTTTATTAAAGAAGGACAGCTTAGAATGGTGGATTGGATTTTTGGACGGTTTATCGAAATTTTTGGGGAAGATAAGAAGCCATATCTACTGGATTGTGCCGTTATGTTCCTTGGCATCCTCCATCATAACGTAAAATACTATACTAAATTCTTTGAATTCTCTTCAAGCATTAATCCGGTGGTCCGCTATAGTGTAGAAAGGATAAGGAAGGTCGTTGAAGAGGTAAGTTCAGCCGGTGATTATCTGCTGAAGCCTGAGCTTATTGAAAACAGATTTCGAAATAAAGATCATGGTAATTTGTATATTCTCTGCAAATCCATATTGACCTTAAAGAAGTCCATCAAGCAGAAAGAACAGAACGATTGCATGGAGCTTCTGGACTTTATTCAGGAAGAGATGGTTCATTCGAAAAAACCAAGGAAATTCCTCATAGAGAGCGCACTTCAATCTTTGAGCATGTGTATCGCATTTATGGATGCCAAAGAATTTGAGAATCTTGAAAAGCTGGTTTCTTCCTGCTTTATGCCTCGGGAGGAAGAACCGGTATAAAACCCAAGCCTGCCCCAATGGAGCAGGCTTTTTTGCTATTTCCCCTGTTCATTCATAATCTTTCCAAAAACGGAAACACTACACTTAAAGCCGAAACAAACTGGTGATTGCGGAATGGAAAAAATGTTAAAAAAGAAGAGACCTGTGTCTGAAGTCGAACTTGAGGAGCTTGAAAAGTCGCTTTCACGGTCTCATGATTTTCAAAAAGTACATTATAGCAATAGACAAACTGGGCTCTGTTTTTCCTTTACTTATTACAAAACACTGACTGACCAAAAGATAATCACCAAAAGTTTGCTCCCTCAGCTTCTTCAGGGTAATTTCAACAAAATAGATAATTTGAAGAGGCTTTTGCCATCTGCAAGCATTCAAATTTGCGAAGATCTTTCAAATGCTGAATATTTGCTATTAAATGGCTATGTGATGATTACAACCGAAACTGAGAATAATAAAGCAGCTTTTATGGCTGCTAAATGTTCTTATGTAAGGGAGCTGACACACCCTGAAGTCGAGCAAACCGTTATTGGAGCAAAGGAGGCCTTTGTCGAGTCACTGCAGAATAATCTGAATTTAATCCGCAAAAGGTTGCCCACCTCTGAACTGATCATTGAGGAATATTTTATCGGCAGCATTTCCAGAACAGTTGTGGCGGTTCTCTATATAGAGGGAATCACGAATGCAGATTATGTCAGCAAGGTTAAAGAAAGAATCGACAATATCGATTTTGATGAAATCACTGACAGTTCCCATATTGCACAGTTTATTTCAGATAATAAGAACTCTCCTTTCCCGCAGGTGCTGGATACAGAAAGACCAGACAGGGCAGCTGCTGTCCTTGCTGAAGGAAAAGTCGTGATCGCCGTAGACGGGTCACCGCATGTGCTGATTACCCCTACAACGTTTTCTGAATTCTTCAGTTCCTTTGAAGATTATTTTATAAATTGGACTATCGCTTCTTTCGCAAGAATATTGCGGGCCTTTTCTGTTATTTTTTCAATACAGATTACGTCCATATATGTTGCAACGCTGACTTATCATATGGAGCTTATCCCCACGGATTTGTTAGGAACACTAGTGACTTCAAGAGAGCATATTCCTATGCCGCCTTTCTATGAAGCCTTAATTCTCGAACTGGTAATAGAGCTTTTAAGAGAAGCTGGAGCCAGATTGCCCACAAAAGTAGGCCAGACAATTGGTATCGTGGGCGGGATTGTCATTGGGACAGCATCTGTGCAGGCAGGGCTGACAAGTAATGTCCTGTTAATCATTATCGCACTGGCAGCTCTTGCCTCTTTTACAACACCAGTTTACAAAATGAATAATTCGATCCGATTTCTAAGATTCCCGTTTTTATTTTTTGCCACATTATGGGGTTTTGTAGGAGTGCTTTTCTGTTCCTGTATTTTGTTAACTCATATGATCAGGCTAACATCACTCGACAGACCTTTTTTGGAGCCGTTTTATCCACCCAGGTATCGGGACTTGAAAGACTCATTTATCAGATTTCCGTTTCAGCCATTAAGGCCAGTTTATTTAAGAACGCAAAATCCGCATAGGTTTCAGCCTCAGAAAAAATCAAAAGTAAAGAAAGATATTGATGAGTAACAAGGAAAGCCTGGCTACATATGCCAGGCTTTCATTATGCCTTAGTTGATTTATCCTCCCATGGTTCGAAGGAAAAAGGGATTCCGATCATTTTTGCTGTGAGTTCATTATAAGACACAAGATCTTTACTGGATAATTCTTTTAATGACTTTTTCCCCATGGCTCTAAGCGCCAGTTTGATTTCCTCAGTGCTTGCGGTCAAGAACTTTTCCGCCGACTTAGCACCATCTTCTGTTTTGAATACATCTGTGAACTTCCCCTCGTTCCATACAGCCTGTGTTGGAGGTTCAAAAGGAAGTGCATTCAGGGTTTGTGTATGAGACACAGTAAACAGCATAACAGATCCCAGATATACCGCATCTGCTCCAAGTGCCAGAACTTTTAAAAAATGTCCGGGGGTAAAAAGTCCGCCAGAAACAATTAAGCTGATATCCCCCTTCTTTTTTCTTTTTTCAAGATGGTTCGAGGCACGCGTGATAGCATGAAGGGTTGGTATACCAAAATCATCTGCCAATAAGGGAGGTGCACCAACAGATGCGCCCTGTCCGCCATCAACTGCAATAAAATCTACACCTATTTCGATTAAATGATCAATGTCTTCTTCTATCTTACCCCCTGCCCCTATTTTTGCACCGATTGGAACACCTCCTGACATTTTTCGTAGCTCATCCACCAGTTCCTTTAAATCCTTCAATGTCTGTTTTTCAAAAAAGTGTTCCATTATATGGGCAGTTTCATCTTCCTTTAACCCCATGACTTCTCTTGCACGACCTGTTAAATTTTCTGGGGAGATGTTTCCGCCCATTCCCAATGTAGCTCCCTGACCCAGCTTAATTTCAATCATGTCCGCCCTTTTAATAGTCTTCTCTTCCTTGCCCCACTCCGTCTTAGAAAATTGGAGAATGTATTTCCCGGCACTTTCAAGCTCCTCGGGCAGAATTCCGCCTTCACCGGAATTTATGGCCGTTCCAGTATTCTTGGCAGCTGTTGCTAATGCGATTTTTACTTGCTCACTAAGAGCAATTCCATAGGCCATACCACTGATCATCAGTGGTATTTTAATCTTCATCGGTTTTTTCGCTTTTGGACCAATTGTCACTTTCACATCAACGTCTTCGTCACCATCAATGGGAAAAGGTGAAGTTTGTGCTGGGATAAATGTAATTTCATCAAGGTGCGGCCATTTTTTCGATGAGCCAAATGGGCGATGCAGCACATCTCCAGTTTCCGCACGCAGGTTATTTTCAAGCGCATTTTGAATGCCCAAATGCCTGAAACCTGGAATCAGCTCAATAATGTTTTCCTGATAGCTGTCTGTCATTATGATCTTTCCAGCCTGCTTTACTGCCCGCTTCATGAACCAGCGCCAGCCGTAAATTAACATAAATAGTAAAAAAATATACATTAAGGAAATCAGTGCCAGTATTGCAAATATTAATATTTTAGTCATTGGTTTTCTCCATAGATCTTTTAAATTCCATTATTTCCATTGCAAGGGAATTTAACCTTTGACTTTCCGGTTTTCGGAATAATAACCATGCGGGAGGCAAATTCTATGTAAAAATATAAAATGAGGTGAATTGATGGACAGTCGTGAGAATGATCGACCGTATAATATTGATAAAGAAAAACAAGTTAATGGAAGTCTGCTTGAATCTATGATGGAGCCTATGGACCAGCTTTCCAAGGTTCCTCCCGAAAAAACAGACCCCAGAACCAGTGCTGGAGAGAAGAATTAAAAATGAAGAAAGCCGGCTTTTCAAATGCCGGCTTTTATTTTTATATGGAGTATCAGACCTGATTCACTTACCTTCTTAATTCAGCTGCTTATTATGTCTTTGAATCTCATAAATTCTCGCTTCATGCGGGAGCATTATTTCTTGATTCTCTTCCGTGTCCCTTCTGTAATTTGCGAGAATCAGTTCCCGATTTGGAAAGCCATCAAAGTTGAACGTCTGCTCCTCGTCACAATGGTTTAAAACAATCAGCCAGGTTATATCATTATAGGAGCGTGTAAATACATATAAATGTTCATCATCTGGCAATAGATCCTTATAATCCCCGTATACCATAACCTCGTTTTGTTTTCTTAATTCAATCAGCTTTTTGTAGAAATAAAAGATAGAGTTTGGATCACTCAGAGCTGCTTCAACGTTAATCTCCTTATAATTCGGATTCACTTTGATCCATGGTTCTCCAGCAGAAAAGCCAGCGTTAATGCTGTCATTCCACTGCATCGGTGTCCTGGAATTATCGCGGCTCAAAAGCAATAGACTTTCAAAGACTTCCTTTGGATCCCGCCCTTTAGAAACTTCTTCATGATATTTGTTCTTCATGGCAATGTCATTGTAGTCTTCAATCGAATCAAATTTCACACCTGTCATGCCAAATTCTTCGCCCTGATAGATATAAGGAGTCCCAGGTAATGTATGAATCATTGCCGCTAGAAGCTTTGCAGATTGGTCTCGAAACTGGCCATCATTTCCATAGCGGGTTACCTGTCTTGTGTGATCATGGTTGTTGAGGAATTGCGAATTCCAACCCTTATGCTTAAGGCCCTCATACCAGCTTGTTTGGATTTCCTTAAATCTGAGCATGTCCCATACCGGCATTTCATCTGCTACCTGAAAGTGGAACAGTGTGTTTAATTCATTCCGGCTTTCATTCACATAGAGCAATCCCTCTTCCGGTGAAACAAACGGAATCTCGCCGACAGTCATCACATCATAATGCTGAAGAACTTCCTGGTTCATTTCCTGAAGATAATCATGGATACCCGGATTATTGGCGAGATAGCTAATATCATAAGGATTCTCTGCATTAGATAAATCTTCTTTTTTGGCTAGTAAATTAATCACATCCATTCGAAACCCGTCGATGCCTTTATCCAGCCAGAAGCGCATCATTTTGTAGATTTCCTGGCGCAATTCGGGATTTTCCCAATTTAGATCAGGCTGCTCGACTGCAAAGGAATGATAATAGTACTGTCCTGTTGCTTTGTCCCATTCCCAGCAGGAAGGAGCAAAATAGGATCGCCAGTTATTTGGCTCCCTGCCATCCTTTGGATCCTTCCAAATATACCAATCTCTTTTCGGATTATCCTTTGAGGAACGTGATTCCAAAAACCAGGGATGCTGGTCAGAAGTATGGTTCACAACCAGGTCCATAATGACCTTCATTCCGCGCTGGTGAATTTCATGAATTAGATCATCAAAGGCAGCCATATCACCGGCTTTTTCCATAATTCCATAATAATTTGAAATATCATAGCCATTATCCCGGTCTGGTGACTGATAAAAAGGATTCAGCCAAATCACATCAATGCCAAGGTTCTTGATATAATCAAGCTTTTCGATTATTCCTCTTAAATCACCATAGCCGTCACCATTGGAATCATTAAAGCTTCTCCAGTAAATTTGATAAACAACAGCTTCTTTCCACCACTTTTTATTCACAGAGACCACCTCATTATTATCAATTCTTGTAAAAAAGGGCCCCAAAACAGGCCCTATCTTTATTATTTCTTTAAGCGATACACTCTAGCTTCATACGGCTTAAGTGTCAGGCTATCAATTTCTTCATTTTCATCTGCGGTCAGGTTTGATACCAGAAGTTCCTTAGACGAATAATGGATATGTTCCGGAAGCTTAAAGTCAGGTGTTCCTTCACTGAAGTTGCAGATCACAAGCAGCTGATCATCACCCAGAGTTCGTGTGAAAGCAAAAATCTGCTCATCCTCTTCCATTATTAAATCAAATGTTCCATAAACAATTACTTCATTTTGCTTCCTAAGCTGAATCAGCTTCTTATAAAAATGGAAGATTGAGTCTTCATCTTCTAAAACTGCTTCTGCGTTAATTCTTTTATAATTAGGATTTACGCTGATCCAAGGGGTTCCTTCTGAGAAGCCTGCATTCGGGCTGGCATCCCACTGAACAGGCGTTCTCGCATTGTCCCGGCCTCTCTCATGAATGCCTTTAAAAATTTCATCATGTGTTAAGGAATCCGGTGTAAGATCACGGTATGCATTCAACGTTTCTATATCACGGTAATCATTGATATCATTGAACTTTACGTTTGTCATGCCGATTTCCTCGCCCTGGTAAATATAAGGCGTCCCCTGCATCATATGAAGGCATGCAGCAATCATTTTACCGGAAATTACGCGGTATTCTTCTGAATCATTTCCCCATCTGGAGATGGCACGGGGCTGGTCATGATTACTCCAATACAAACTGTTCCAGCCATCTTCTTCAAGACCCTTTTGCCACTTGTTGAAAATCTTTTTCAGATCAGTCAATTTCCAGGGGCGTGGATCCCATTTGCCATATTGCCCATCCCCAAGACCCACATGTTCAAAATGAAACACCATATTTAATTCATTTCTGTCCCGGCCAGTGTAGAGCTTGCCTTCATCAACTGTTACACCAGGCATTTCGCCAACCGTAATAGTATCATACGGGCTAAGGGCCTCTTTGTTCATTTCCTGCAGGAACTCATGAATTCTCGGACCATTCATATAATACTTGCTGCCATCCCCATATTTATGGCCTTCCCGGATCTCTCCCTGAGGATAGCTGGTATCTTTTGAAATGAAATTTACGACATCCATGCGGAATCCATCAATGCCTTTATCCAGCCAAAAGCGCATCATTTCATACACTTCATTTCTAAGGACAGGGTTTTCCCAATTTAAGTCAGGCTGTTTTTTGCTGAACAGATGCAGGTAATATTCTCCGGTTTGTTCATCATATTCCCATACACTGCCGCCAAACGCTGCTCCCCAATTAGTAGGAGGTTCGCCATTATCCGTCTTTTTCCAGATATAATAATCCCGATAGGGGTTGTCTTTTGATTTTCTCGATTCTTTAAACCACTGGTGTTCATCGCTTGAGTGGTTAACAACGAGGTCCATCATAATTTTAATGCCGTATTCATGCGCTTTTGCCAGCATGCCGTCAAAGTCTTCCATGGTTCCGAACTCATCCATAATATTACGGTAATCTGAGATATCATAGCCATTGTCATCATTAGGAGATTTGTAAACGGGGGATAGCCAGATGACATCGATCCCCAATTCCCCTAAATATGGAATTTTTTCAGTGATTCCGTTGATATCGCCAATCCCGTCACCATTTGAATCATTAAAGCTTCTTGGGTAGATTTGATAAATAACGCTTTCTTTCCACCAGGTTTTGTTCAATTCATACAACTCCCATCAAAAAAGTATTCTCTATTATTTGATTGAACCCTTCATCACACCGCTTATAATCCATTTTTGGGCAAAGATGTACACAATTATCATTGGAGCAAGTGCCATTAAATAGGAGGCAAATGCCAAATTATAATCTGTGCTGAATTGGCCCTGGAAAATATATTGAACAAGCGGCAAAGTAGCCATTTCTCGGTCGCTCAGCAGAACAAGCGGAAGCATGAAATCATTCCATGCACCAAGACTCGTAATAATTGCAACTGTTGCATTCATAGGTGCCAGCAGCGGGAAAATGACCTTCCAGAAGACACCCCATGTGGTTGCTCCGTCCATAATAGCCGCTTCTTCCAATTCAACTGGAATGGCACGAATGTAGCCGATATAGATAAACACATTAAAAGAAAGATTGAAAACAATATACAAAATGATTAATCCAACCAGATTATCCATTCCCCATGCACTGGTCTGTTTGACAAGAGGCAGCATGATGATGGGAAAAGGAATAAACATCGCACTTAAAAAATAGAAGTATAGGAACTTATAAAACTTCTTATGAAGGTTTCTCGCGATGGCATAAGATACCAGTGAGTTCGTTAGCACTGTAAAAATGACAACAAATATTGTAACGAATGCACTATTTTTAAACGCATTAAAGAAATTAGTCATTTCGATTGCCTGTGCAAAGTTGTCAAACGACCATGATTTTGGTAGAGCGAGCAAATTCCCTGCCATTTCAGGCGGTGTTTTAAACGCAATGGTAATGGTTAAATACAGTGGAAAAAGAATGAGCAATGAACCTAAGATTAATAGAGTAGTCACTAGCCAGCTCGTTTTTTTGCGATTCATTAGTTTTCCACCTCTCTTTTATTTAAGAATTTCAGCTGAATAACAGAAAAGACGATGATGACGATAAAGTATATAACCGCATTGGCTGATTGATAGGCAAACTCTCCGCCTTCAAATCCTCCCCGGTAAATAAGCAGGGAGATCGATTCGGTTGACTTTCCCGGGCCCCCGCCAGTAAGGGCAACAATCTGATCAAATACCATCAGAAAGTTCTTCAAAGACAGAACCATATTAATGGTGAAAAAAGGTGCTATCAGCGGAAACGTAATTTTCCAGAACTTTGTCCAGACACCTGCACCATCAATGCTTGCCGCCTCATACAAATCCTCTGAAGTTGTAACCAGCCCCGCAAGATACAAAATAGTATTAAATGACACAGCCTGCCAAACGGCTACAATAACAATCCCGATCCATGCAAGGTCCGGATTTCCAAGAATATTTCGAGTAAGAAATTCCCATCCGAATGCATCGCCAATCTGCGGCAGGAAATGAGCAAATATAAAATTAAAGATAAAGCCAACAATCAAAATACTCAGAATGTAAGGCAAGAAGTAGACTGCCCGAAGCGTTCTGTGAAACTTAATCTTGGAGTTTAGCCCGATGGCCACAAGAAGGCTAATAATATTGACCAAAATGGTCGCAACAATGGCAAATTTAAAAGTAAATAAGTAAGCATCTCCTGCACGTTCATCTTTAAAAACGTTAAGGTAGTTTTTTAATCCTACAAAATTCCAATCTCCATATCCTTTCCAATCCGTAAAGCTGTAAAAAATCCCCTGCAAAGCGGGAAAGCTGTGGAAAATGAAGAAAAGAAGGAAAGCGGGTATCGTGATGATGAGAAACACACTGTTTTTCTTTTTCATATTGACAACTCCTTTTTAGAAAGCCAGGAAATCTCAAGAGATTCCCTGGCCTGTGCCATTAACGGTTTTGAACTTTTTCCCACTCGCTGTCCATTTTCTTCAGGAACATTTCTTTATCTTTCTTGATCAGAAATTCCTGAACAAGGTTTTCAGCTCCCATGCCTGCAGGATAATAATGATCAGGGAAGCTTGTAATTGTTCCATTTTCAAAGTTGGCTTTGATTCCTTCAAAGACTGGATCTTCCTGGTAAACTCCTTCAATGGCAGAGAAAGCTTTCTGCTCGCCAATGTAGGTTTTAGCAGTGTCTTTATTCATCATAAATTCAACAAACTTCATCGCTTCTTCTTTATGCTCAGTTTCATTGCTGACTGCTAAAAGAACATCTACACCTGAAACAAGTTTGTTTTGTGCAGGATCGTTAGTAACAGGCATTGGGAATACTCCAAGTTCCATATCTGGATTTGCTTTAAGTATTTCAGGGATTGCCCAGTTGCCTTGCAGATAGAAAACAGACTTGCCGGCCGCAAATGCATTGTTTCCATCCCCATATGCAACACCCATATTGTCTTTGTGGCCATATTGGACTAATGCAGCCATCTTGTCTGCAACTTCATCATACTTTTCTTTGAATGATGTTTCACCGGCATCTTTCTTTTCGGCAAAGTCTTCTCCAGCAACATTAGCACCAAGAGAGTTCCACGCGATCATGCCAGTCCAGGCATCTTTCAGCGTAAAGTAGATCGGTATGTCACCAGCAGCTTTCACCTTTTCAAGACTGGCGATGAATTCATCCCAGGTTGTCGGGACTTCAAGGCCATGTTCTTCAAACTTTGCTTTGTTATAAATTACGGCATTAGCATTTGTGGCATACGGAAGACCGAAAGTGCCTTCTTCTTCAGGTCCAACCAGGCGATTGATCATATCGATATAGGATGGCTGAACTGTTTTAGCTAAATCTGTTCCTGAAAAATCCTCAAGAACGCCTGCACGGCCAAGCTCGCCGTAGGTAGCATTACCAGCGATAGACATGATGTCAGGAAGATCGTTTTTAGTCAGGCGTGTTTTCAAAACCGTTTCTGCTTCCGGAGGTGCATCCAATTTAATCTTAATATCAGGATTTTCCGCTTCGAATTCTTTAATCAATCCTTTGTATGTTTCGATGCTTTCTGATTTATTAGAGAACAGCTCAAGCGTTACTTTACCATCGTCACTGCCATCAGATGAACATCCAGCCAGTAAAGATGCTCCTAAAGTTAATGCCATCACACCTGCAGTCATTTTTTTAAACATGGTATATCCCCCTATGTGGTTTTTGTATAATAGCTCAGTTACGTAAACGTTTACGTAACTGAGCTGAGAAAAAGAGAGCTATTATTTTCTCTCTTTCACACTCATTCTTTCTATGATTTTGTGCTTCATTATCCGGCTTTCCGGAGTTTCGCCTGTTTCTAGGATTGAAAAAAGCATTTCTGCTGAAGCTTCACCCATTTTTGCCAGAGGCTGTCCTACTGTCGTAAGTGGAGGGGTGGACATTTCAGCAAGTTTCAAGTTGTCATACCCTATCACTGAAATTTCGTCTGGGACTCTTATTCCCATTTGATATGCGGCTGATAATGCACCTATTGCTATTTCATCACTTGCTGCAAATATTGCCGTTACATCTGGAAACTGTTCGATAAGACTTTTAAAACCCTCAACACCATAAGGGAAGGTAAATCCCCTGCCGAAGACAATATTATCAGAACCCAGAGGTATATTATGATCTGACAGAGCCTTTTTAAAGCCCTCAATCCTCGGAATCCCCGCGATGATATCATCCTTGTTACCGCTTATCATTCCAATTCTGGTATGACCCTTATCGATTAAATGCTTAGCTGCTGCATATGCTGCATGAAAATCATTGACCTTTACGAAAGGCAAAGGGTAAGCATAGGACTCTGTCGAAAGCAGAACCATCGGCATCCTGGTTTTGATCACAAATTTATAATATTCCTCTTTTAATATTTCGCTGGCAAATATAATTCCGTCTACCCTTTTCTCGGTAAGCAACTGGAGATATTTCATCGTTTTTTCGCCATTTGATTCTGTATGACAGACAATCACGCTGGAACCGTTATCATTTGCGGCCTTTTCAATTCCATCCAGCAGATCGGTAACCAGTGAGCTCGATAGCTTTGGGAAAAGCACCCCTATTGTATGGGTTCTCTTATTAATTAATCCCCTTGCCACTGCATTAGGCTGATAGCCCAGTTCTTCAATTACTTTTAGAACCTTGCTTTTTGTTTTTTCTGAATAACCTCCCTGGCCATTTAAGATCCTGGATACTGTTGCAATAGAGACATTTGCCTTTTTGGCAACATCTTTGATGGTATAGGACATATCCCACCTGCTTTAAGAAACTGATTTTTGTTACGAAAACGTTTACGTTGTAATATTATCACGATGTGTAAGCCTTTTCAATATTTTTTTATGACTTTTTTGAAATCTGTATATACAAGAATACAATAAAAGGAGCCTAAAAGGCCCCTTATAAAATAATCAGTGCTTTATTAGCATATTCGTTTAATAACTTTAACAACTTAGCCCTTAAGTACCTTCTTCACTGCTAAAATAACGGGCAAGTTCAATCACGGAACTCCCTATCCTTTCGACTTCAGGAAAAATAACTCGTGAAATCCCCTCCTCAAATAAAGCCTGAGCAGTTACTTTCCCAACCGACAATGCTACAGTCCGTCCTGAAAAACAGACTTTCAATTGTTCTTTAGCATTTCTCTCCCGTGCGAAGCTGAATAGATTCCGTACTTGAGGTGTACTTGTGAAAAAAACAGAATCGAGCTCTCCATCAAGGAGCTCTGACAGCAGCTGACTCATCACTTTTTCCTCTGGAGGAATATGGATATAAGGTAGAATATCTTCGTAGTCCGCCTGATTTTCTTCCAGCCATTGTTTTAGTTGCGGTGCCGGGTCCCCGTGAAGCTGCAGAGCTACTTTCGAGCCTTTCAATGGATATGCTGAGAGCTCCCGCATTAACCCTGCCATACTTCCGTCATCATCCCGCACTGCAGGTAAGATTTCAAGCCTTTTCAGAGAGTTGGCGGTTTTGTATCCCCTTGCTGCAATTTTTGTTTTTTGCAGGCTGCTGATCAGCGCATCACTCCTATTCATGTCAAAAGAAGTTTGATAAATGGTTTCGACACCTATGCCTGTTGTAAAGATAACCCAATCGAAGCTGCCCTCAATCAGCATTTCTACATGATCCTTAAGTTTATCATCCTTCAGCAAGGCGGTTCCCTGTGCAGGCCTGCTGACTGCAACCCCACCCTGATTCTGTACTAACTTGCTCATTTCATCTATTTTCCGTGAACCTAAAAGCGCAATTTTTTTGCCGGCAAGCTTTTTCATTTTTTACTCCCCCTCGGTATGAATCTCTTTATGTATCATTATAGAATATGTAATTCCATAAAACAGCGTTTAGCACATTAAGTAGAGCATCTTTTATATTTTTTCCAGGGTATACAAGTTTTGTCCACTATGTAACTTCATTAATAAAGGCTCTTTACGTATAAATTTGTGTTTTTCGCTTATCAATGTTGTCCGTTGATTGCAGCGAAGGGATGCTCAAGCGTTCTGCAGAGCGGGCGCCTAACCCTACCCGATGCTGTGCGTCTGCGGGGTATCACCTGTCCCGCTACTCCCGCAGGACGTTGAATAAGCTTCTTTGAGTACACACCGCACGAAGAAAATGCGCATGCTTTTCGAGGATCTCGCACCTTCCGCTCCAATCAACTCTGTAGATATAATCCAAATAGCAACATACTTTACGAAAACTGACTTAACAAAAAACTGCCTGCAGGATCTCCCGCAGGCAGTCATTATTATTTATCAGCCGGTTCAGTTACAGGCGTTTTTTCAGTGTTTTCGTTCTTTTTGGTTACTCCATTGTTCTCTGCTTTGTAATCATACTTGGAACGATCAACCGGTTCGAAGTTTTCCGGTTTGTAGAAGCGGAGCAGGTCTCCGTTTACTACTTTATCAGATAGCGCCAATTTCTGCTCAGTACTTTCCTGAAGCTTCTCTGCTTCTTCAAAACGGCTTTCATCCAGCAGTTCACCAGTTGTGGAGTCATAGAACTTACCGTCAACAGATGAAATGGTTGGGCTCATGAAATCACCGTTACGGAAAGGAACAAGATCATCATGATTTTCTGAGAATAAGTCTGTGCCGAACTGCAGATACTGCTTAGTATCAATACCAAGCAAGTGCATCAATGTTGGCATTAGGTCTATCTGACCGCCAAACTCATGGTTTACTCCGCCTTCCATGCCAGGTACACGGATGAATAGCGGAACACGCTGCAATCCTGCACTATCGAAAGCTGTAATTTCCTTGCCAAGCACTTTTTCCATTGCTTTATTATGGTTTTTGGATATTCCATAATGGTCGCCATACATGACAATTACTGAGTTCTCATACAGGCCGGAAGCCTTTAGCTGTTCAAAGAACTGTTTAAGCGCTTCGTCAGCATAACGGGCAGTCTGGAAGTAATTATCAACTGATTTGTCCCCTGTAGTATGAGGCTCAATAGTCGCCTTTTCCTGATCCATATGATATGGATAGTGATGGGAAACAGTAATGAATTTAGAATAGAACGGCTGCTTCAGGGATTTAAGGTACGGCATGGATTGTTCAAAGAACGGCTTATCCATTAGGCCGTAGTCAGCCATGTTTTCAGGTTTTAAATCATAGTAATCTGCATCAAAAAAGTTATCATATCCAAATGATTTATAAATCTCGTTACGGTTCCAGAAGCTTCCGGAGTTACCGTGGAAGACTGCAGAAGTATATCCTTTATCCTTCAGAATTGCCGGAGCTGCATTATACGTATTCATGCCTTTTGTTGTAAAGGCAGAACCCTGCGGCAGCCCATATAGGGAGTTCTCAAGAATAAACTCTGCATCTGCTGTTTTACCTTGTGCAGTCTGATGGAAGAAATTATCAAAGTAAGTTGTATTTTCTTCTTCAATCAGCGAGTTCAGGAATGGTGTTACTTCTTCTCCATGCAATTCATAATTCATTAAGAATGTCTGAATAGATTCAAGGTGAAGGTAAATTACATTCATGCCTTCAGCTTTTCCAAAATACTTTGAATTCGGCTCTGCATAATTCGATTTCGTAAAGTTTATGACTTCAGTTGTATCACTGCTATCAGCCATAACTCTTTGTGCAGATGCCTTCGTGCTTTGCACTGCATCATAGATCGTATAATTGTACATGCCTAAATATTTAACAATATAGTTACGGTCAAATCCTCTTGTCAAAAGCTCCGGGCGGTCTGTTTCAGCCAAGCCCAGATTAGCAAAGGAAATGGCAAGTGACGCATAAATTAATGCTGCAGTTCTTCGTCGCGTCCAATCCTTTGTTTCAATTTTAACGGCTTTAAAAACAAGCAAGCCTGCAAGCAAGATGAAATCAATGAAGAAAAGGATATCAGTTGGTTTTAATAGTGAACTGATGCTTCCGCTAACGTCACCGAAATTCTGTGTCTGCGTCAAGGTCGGCAATGTAATAAAATCATTAAAGAAGCGGTAGTACACTGCATTTGCAAACAGCAGGAACGATAGCAGGAAATACATAAACATCAAGGCGATATATTTTTTCCTGCCTTTAAAAAAGAATGCAAATCCTAAAAACAGCAATGAAGAACCAAGCGGGTTAATGAATAACAGGAATTGCTGCAAGGCACTTTCAATGCCTAAATTAAATTGTGTCATTTGAGTAATATACGTTTTCATCCAGAGCAGAAATACTGCTAAAAAGAAAAAGCCAATATATTTATTTAATATATCCTGACTTTTATGAAGTAAAGTATTCAAAATCATACACCTGCCTTCTAGCACATTATTGTAACATATTTCGCTAGTTATTTAAAATTCTAAAGTTGGCAATCAGCCTAATTATTAGTTTACCTGATAAATATTAATAATCTATGAACAGGCAAAAAAGCACTTCACAGGAATATAACTATACTCGCATTTTAAAAAATGTCAAGCATGTCCAGATAAACCGCTCTGTAACAATGATATTTATGGTCAAATGCCTTTTCACAGCCAATAGACTGACTATCGCCCATTTAAATTGCTGCACGTCTATATAGACGAATGAAATGCCATTTGGTTTCACTTTTTCTGCAAAAACTTATGAAACTATTTTTTCCAGGGAAGGAGAAAAATCATACAACAGCCAATATATATGAAGATTAATATTCAAATATACATAAAGGCGGAACCTTTCTTGGACAAGATACAGCTAATTAATGACTATATGGACATACATGCCGAGAGAAATACATCAATGGATGTGTAATTGTCTTATATAAAATTGAAGACATTCTAAATAGAGGGATGCGGACTTTCCCGTTATAAATATGCCACCTGAAAACACCACGATGACCAAAATTGAATCGGCTCTTTGGCCAAGTCATTTACTGCGGCAGCAGTCCTTTTGCTTTATCAGCATGGCCAACAGTCTGTCAGATAACATTCATAAACACATTTACAAGTTCCCTTCAAAATAAGGAGTGATCATACACCATTTATCTTCAGGAATTGATGATTTCACTTTTTCTTCCGAATACTAGGAGAAATAATGCGTCATCCTTCCAATCTGAAACAGTCGGTTAATTGGATTAAGAGCAGATCGCTGTAACTTCAGCCCGGTTAGAATGTGCAAAACAGTAATGCAGGATATCTCCTCCTGACTGCTATAATTGAAAAATACTTCATGTATACCCTATGAACAATTTCCTCCTGGAGAATATTTTTAAACCACTTCAGATAAAAAATACAGGCATTGATGATGGCCAAAGGATTATTAATAACTAGGCAAGCGGTCATTCGCTCTGGGAACAGGTTATGAGCGCAGAATATATCGATATGAGCATTCCGCAGGGGGCATATTTCAAATAAGATTATATTAATGAGGATTATACTTTCGATTTGAAAGCTTAATGTCTCGACTTTACAGATATGAATGAAAATTGGCTGAAAACAAACCGCACTTCTTTGCTGAGTGCGGTTTGTTTACCATAATATTATTTGTTTAAATTACCATACTGATTTAATTTCTTTGGATTTATCTCCGTTACTTGCTGTAAGAGTCTCTATATTTTTTGTCACCTTTGTAGTGTAAGTAAAATCACCATAACAATATGGGTACCGGAAATTATTCTTGTCGCCTCCGCAGTCATACACTTCCGGATTCTTTTCAGCCTGTTTAAGGGAAAATTCCTTTGCGATTTCTTCACTGTGCTTTCCGCCCTGTTTAGCAACAAAGTCAATATAACCTATTCCCATATTGTAAGCTTGGATAACAGCAGGAAAGTCTACATTTTTTTGATTTCCATAATTTAATGCTTTCTGAAAATGTTTAACACCCTGCTTAATACTCTGTTCCGGGTCCTGAATGGAATTAGGCAGGAGTCCTGCAGACTCGGATGCCTGCATCGGGTCCCCGCCCTTCCCTTTGCTCTCCTGCTGCATGATCGCTGCCAGGACAAGTGTGTATTCTTCGAGATTGACTTCTTTCAATTCCTTTTCAAGTAAAGGTGTATAATTCTGGACGTCTCTGGATATAGTATTCGGCAGTAAAGAAACTGCAGTTTCTTTAATATTTAGCTGTTTGAATTGGTCAAATAAAACGAATATCAAAACCATAAAAAATAACAGTAAGGCAATATTTGAATTTCGTTTTGTTCGCTTTTTGCTTTTTTTGCGTTTCATTGCTGCTCTCCCGGTTTCTCTATTATAATTTCAGATTTTTATTATAGCAGAAAATACTGATATTTTAATAGGATTTGCTCCTTTAGAGAAGCTGGAAGAACTTTATTGGCATCTCTATTATTGCTTGCTTTCCACTATAATTTCAGCCTCTTCCTCCAGCGGCTTTATGACTGCTGCCATATCCTGATCCCAGAGTCCATTCTCTCCTGCTGTTTGAAATGCTTTTTCAGCCATCTGCCCTGTATACTGACTAAGACCCGCTTCCTGCATCAGCTGATTGGCGAGCCGGACATCCTTGTGGACATATTTCACTGCCCCACCTGGTGTGAAAAGACGTCCGAATACGTATTGTTCCATATGCCTGCGAAGAATTCTGCTGTCGCCATAGCTTGCCTTTAGTACTTTCAAGAGCTGTTCGGACTCCAGTCCGAAAGCAGCTCCGGTGACCATTGCCTCTGATGCAGCAAGGGAGTGAACTGCAACGAGATACTGATTTATCAGCTTAGCAATGCTGCCTGACCCTGAAGGTCCCAGAAATTCAATGGTATCACCGAGCACATCGAGTACCTGCTTTACTTTTTGAAATGCCGTTTTCTCACCGCCAGCCATAATCGTTAAAGTCCCGCTTTCAGCTCCTTCGGGACCGCCGCTGACAGGACAATCAAGATAGCTGATTCCCCTACCATCCGCCATTTCAAAAATAGTATTACTAGTGTCGGCTCCTACTGAAGTAAAGTCAATGCAAATCGTAGCTGGTCTCGCATTCTCTATAATACCTTCATTGCCCAGATATACGTTCATAACATCCTGAGGCATTGAAAGACATGTACAGACAATATCACATTGACTGGAAAGTTCACTGATTGTTTCCGCATATATCCCACCGTTTTCTATAAGCGGCAGTACTTTATTAAATGTCCGGTTATGTACTGCCAATTGATAGCCATGGCCTAATAGCCGCCTGGCCATTCTGGAGCCCATTACGCCTGTTCCTATAAACCCAATCTTCATGAAGCCACCTCCTTCAGCCAAGCAAAGCTTTCAGCGCTCCCGCATTGCGGAAAATACTCCAGCCCAACTCTGCCTTTATAATTTTTCTGCAAATATTGGAAGATCTCATTATAGTTCATTTCTCCCGTCCCCGGCTCATGTCTGCCTGGGCAATCCGCAAATTGCACATGAGAAACAAGTTCAGCATATTCTTGGAAAAAGGAAAGAGATTGGCCATGTATTCTTTCAATATGGTAAAAATCAAATTGCAGCTTAACATTCGGTAATCCGACTTGATGAATAATGTCTGCGGCCTTCTGAATATCACTTAAGAAATAGTCAGGCATGTCGGATGGATTGATAGGCTCTATTAATAAGGTAATCCCATGCTTAGACATTGCAGTACCCGCGTAAAGGAGGTTTTCGATAAATACTTCCAGACTATTATCTGGGCTGTTTCCCGCCATACAATGTATCTTTTTGACTCCTAGGCTATTTGCATAAACGATCCCCAACTCAACTGATTTTCTAAACTCTTCTATTCTATAAGGGTCAGCTGCCAGACCACGATCCCCTTTCTCCCATTGACCTGGGGGCAGATTAATTAAGTCCATCAATAACTGATTTTGATTAAGCTCTTTTTTTATTTCTTCTATTGTATATGTATAGGGAAACTGACACTCCACATAAACAAAACCGGCATCATTGGCTTTTTTGAAACGCTCTAAAAAAGGAAACTCTGTAAAAACGGTTGAAAGATTAATAGAAAATTTATTCATGGCTGCCTCCTGTAATTGTTGCTGTCAATCCAATGGTCTTTCTGTATGGATTAGCTTTTAAATTAGCTGATCGATCTCTCGACTTAGCCCCTAAATGGGAAGGTCTGTTTCTGAAACAGCGGTTTAATACCATAATCTGCGCTTAAGTTTTCTTCCTGCATAAAATCCTCCCAATAATTCTTTTGTCCATTAATTCGTTATAAGTAAATAGAATCCTTTTTCTAAAAAGAAAAAACTGCTCAATTCCTGAGCAGCCCAATTTTCTTATTATGATTCACCCTTATAAATAAAATAATCAAAATCCGCAAACTGATTTTGACCGGACGTGTCCTGACATTGCATGCCGACGAATGCACCTGTAAAAAAACCTCCGCCCTTTATATAATCATCCGATAATTTATAGGATTGAAAAGTACTTGCAAGTTCATGCCAGTTCTCACCATCAAATGAATAAGAATATGTATATTCATGGATACGGACATTCACACGGAGGTAAACATATTTAACTTCTGCCGGGATTTCAATCTCTTTCCCTTTTAAGGGCTGGGAGAAAATAAAATTATCACAAGAAACCAATTCAAGGATTCGGCCTTTCTCTTCATTCCAGCTGACCTGGCAGGACGTCCAGTTTTTAGTATTATAATAATTGACAAGACCCGCAGATTGCTGGAAGGTTTCGGGCTGGAATGCCATTTTTGTTTCTGCTGTGAACGTAAAGTGCTGCCATCTTCTTGCAATGAAAGCCTGTGTAAATTTGGATGTTAAGCTTTCCTTCCCATATAAGCGGAGATGGCCCGGGTTATCCGTTAATGAAACTATGAGTTCCCCAAGCGGTATTCTTAAATTCTGGAAATTCAGGTTTAAGGTCTTACTATCAAAATCATCTTTCTCCTGCCAATCTCTTTCCCACTTTACTTCCTTAATATTTGGCCCTTCAACTTCAAGTGAAGGCTCATTCCCTCCAACCACATATGGCCAGTCATTCTTCCATTCAAGCCTTTGGATGGCTGTCTCCCTTCCTAGCGGACAGTATCCGCGCGGGTCCAGCAAGGGATGTCCTTCTCTTGGCAAAGGGCGTCCTGTAAGGTGGACAAGAAACCATTCACCTGTATGAGTTTTTACCATTGAGGCGTGTCCGGCCTTTTGGAGTGGATTTCTCGGTGCTCCGAAAGACGAAATGACCGGGTTTTCAGGGTGCACTTCATAAGGCCCCCTAATATTCCTTGATCTCGCAATGGTAGCCTGATGGTCATATTTAGTTCCGCCTTCAGCAGTCAGCAAAAAGTAATAGCCATTGACTTTATACAAATGGGGGGCTTCTGTCAATTTGATATCTGTCCCCTTAAAGATAATCTCAGGTTTCCCTATCAGCTTTTGCCTTTCCGCGTCATATTCCTGCAAAACGATTCCGTAAAAATTGTGATGGCCAGCGCGGTGGTCCCACACCATATTGACCAGATATTTTTTTCCATCCTCATCATGGAACATTGAGGGGTCAAATCCTGAGCTGTTTAGATACACAGGATCAGACCATTCCCCTTCAACGGCTTCACATACTGAAAGATAATTATGGCAATCCTTCCACTGACCATCCACGACTTTTACATCCGTGTAAATTAGCCAGAACTGGCCATCATGATAGGATAAAGCAGGTGCCCAAACTCCCCCTGAATCCGGATTTCCTGTCATATTCAGCTGGCTTAAACGGTTTAGCGGCCTTGCAGCAAGACGCCAATTCTTCAGATCCTTAGAATGATAGATTCCAACACCGGGAAACCACTCAAAAGTGGAAACAGCAATATAATAATCTTCTCCCACCCGGCAAATACTCGGATCAGGATTAAATCCTGTTAAAATTGGATTGCGAATGAGTGCCATAAAACCACACCTTTCTTTTTAGTTGTCACTTTTATGGGCATCTTAAGCCCGAATGTCAGAGATTGGTTCAGGATTCCGGTGAATATACCTCTCTTCGATTTTTCTAAAATTGTACATTCCGCCATACATCAATATCCATGAAATAGATACTGCGCTAAAGAATGGAATAAACGCAGGACTGTACAGCAGTACAAAGATAATCGATCCAGCGGAGACCGTTAAAATTAAGGTAATATGCAGGTGCAGGATTCCAAGTAAACATGAATTTTTAATATATTCGGTTACTCTCAAATCGTAATGTACATATACCGGAAAAATATGCATTAGAGTACAGAAATAAAGAACAGATATAATCAGCAGCGGTACGAAAAATACCATCTGCATGCTCCCTTCTAACCCATTTACAAAATGCCAGTCCAAGAGAATGATTCCCGCCCATATGATCAGGTTGAAACCAAGCAGATTGGATTTAATGAATTCTTTTTTATAGATTGATATGAAAGTATTCCATACTGTGACTTCTGCCTGTTTCATCTGCCACTTGCGGACAATGGTGAAGAGCGAAACAGTTGCGGGCATGAAGCCAAAAACGGCTAATCCAGCCACGGTAAATAAAA
Organism: Bacillus sp. ZZV12-4809; assembly: GCF_009849585.1. Lineage (GTDB taxonomy): Bacteria > Bacillota > Bacilli > Bacillales > Cytobacillaceae > Cytobacillus. The sequence continues at coordinate 38,791 of NZ_VCRN01000024.1, read as the reverse complement.
GCCAGAGCAAGTTAACATAAGCAAGCTTCATAATCCATTCACAAATTGAAAATAGCTTACTCAGCGTTATTTGCACGAAATTCACCTCCTCATTGCCGCATTAGTCCTTAGCCTTTAACCGAGCCAGATGCTATCCCCTCTACGATACGATTGCTTAATATGAGAAAGGCAATTAATATTGGCAGGATGCTGATGACCAGTGTTGCACCGATTGCTCCCCAATCCGTAGTATACTGGCCAATGAAATTCTGGATTCCAACCGTGAGTGTCTTAAAGTTATCCGAACTGATAAATGTATTCACAAATACAAATTCATTCCAGTTGTAAATCATATTAATAATCGCAGCCGTCGCCATAACCGGCATTGTCATTGGCAGTGTTATTTTAAAGAAAATATGATGAATGGATGCACCATCCATGACCGCAGCTTCTTCAACCTCCCTTGGCAGTGCTTCATAGAAACCGAGCAGAATCATAATGGTAATCGGAAGGTTAAAGGCAGTATAAGTTAATATGATGGATAGCGGATTATCAATCAAATTTATCTTTGTAAAGGTACTGAATAAAGGGATCAGTGTGGAATGAACTGGTATCATTAATCCGACCATGAACAGTCCAAGAACAAGCCTGCTTCCTCTCCATTGCATTCTTGTAATAGCAAAGGTAACCATGCTGGCTAAGATGACAGTCAGCAAAACTGCTGCAATGGTGTATGTTACACTGTTGATAAAATATAAACTGATGTTGCCTTCAGTCCAAACCTTTGCGTAATTTTCCCATTTAGGACTTTGAGGTAAAGAAAAGGGCGACGTATTGAAAACTTCCTGATTGTTTTTCAGCGAAAAAAGAAAGAGCCAAATAATCGGGAAAATTTGAAATACTGCGACAATAATGAGTAATATATACATTGTGATGTAAGCTGCACGGTTGAGAATAGACTTTGAGACAGGCTTTTGGTTCGGTAATACTCTTATGCCTGGTGTGCCATCAGCTTTAACTGTTTCCATCATTTTTCCCCCTTCCATTAGTAGATATCTTTATTGGCAGCTGTCAGTCTGCGGATTATATAGGTGACAGCAAGACATATCACCAGCAGGAAAAACCCGATGGCACTAGCGTAACCAAAGTCAAACCCCTTAAATGCTTTTTGGTACATATAAGATGCCATTACTTCACTTGCTCCATTTGGTCCCCCGCCAGTCATGACGTAAATCAGGTCAAAATATTTCAGAGATCCTACAACTGCAAGAACAATGGTTACTTTGATGACATTCATAATTAAAGGTATTTTGATCTTAAGTGCAACCTGCCAGGAAGATGCTCCATCAATTCTCGCCGCTTCTACAAGGGACTCCGGAATATTCTTTAATGCAGCATAATAGATAAGAATATAAAAACCAGCGTACTGCCAGATTATCGGAATAATAATGGCATAGAGTGCAAGATTCGCATCCGCTAGCCATGCTGGAGGATCTTCAATACCTATAGCCATTAAAACGGTATTCAGCATGCCGTTTGATGGATGGTAAATCTTCATCCATAGCTGTGCAATGGCAACAGACGCCAGCAGCATTGGGATTAGATAAATTTTTCTCAATAAATCCGCTCCTCTGATTTTCCCTGCAAGTATAATGGATATGAATAAGTAACCAATTAAACTCATTGCCGAAAATAGGGCCAGCAAAAAGGAGTGCAGTGCACTTTTCCAAAAAAGCGGGTCTTTCATCAATACTGTGTAATTCTTTAAACCAATGAAACTCATTTCACCGATGCCATTCCATTTCATCAAACCGTAGTATCCAGTTTGCAGAATGGGGACATAGATCAATGTGAGAATCAGGAAAAGGGCAGGTGCGATATACAATGCTATTATTTTTTTATTGGAAAGCACGTTATTCATTATGCTTCAGCTCCTTCGTGTTAGAATGAGAAAGGATATACCATAAAAGCTGATATATCCTCTCATGAATCTTTAATTCCCTTCTTCAGCCTTAAGAGCCTCTTCATGCTGCTTGGCATAATCAGCCGGTTTTACCTCATTGCCGAACAAGGATTGGATAAGGTTTAAATGGGTTTCTGCAACTGCCGCACTCATTTGGACATCAGCAAATAAAGTTAGGCTGCTGGCTTTATTCAACTCGTTTAAGACATCGATATACAGGTCGGGAAGATCCACTTTTCCTGTATCAACCTTCGTGGCAGGGATGACACCTGCTTTTTCTACAGATTGCTCTCCCCACTTTTCAACAAAGAACTTAACAAATTCTTTTGATTCATCTTTAACATTTGAATTCTCTGAAACGAACAAGCCTACTCCGGGTCCGCCCACCCAGCTGTCGATATTTCCTTTGCCGCCTTCAACGGTCGGGAATTTAAAGAATCCAACATTATCCCTGAATTCCTGAGGGATTTCTTCATTTGTTGTGAAATTAGGGAGCTCCCAGGTTCCCATCAGGTACATTGCCGCATTGCCATTCAGGAACTCCGCCTTGCCTTCGTCATTTGAAAGTCCATTATAGCCCTTATTAAACGCATTCGTTTTAACAAGGTTTTGAACTTCTTCAGCAGCCGATATTAGTGCAGGGTCTTCAAACGAACCGGAACGGTCAATGGCTTTATTAAGAACTTCAGCCCCGCCAATACGGTCTGCCAGGTACATATACCACAAAGATCCGGTCCAGCGGTCTTTGTTTCCCAGGGCAATCGGTGCCACCCCATTGACTGCCAGTGTCTTGACAGCATTTTCAAACTCGCTGTATGTTTGGGGTGCATCAAGATTATATTTCTCAAAGATTTCTTTATTGTAGTAAATGGGTGCAATGTTCAGCTCAAGAGGCAAACCATATGTTTTTCCATCGAGAGCGTAGGCTTCTGTTGTCCCGCTGACAAAAGAATCCTTCAAGCCATCATTTAATACATCATCCAGCTCTGCAAACAGGTTACCTTTAACAAATGGAGTCATGTATCCAGCTGCCCATGTAAAACCTACATCAGGCAATTCATTAGAAGATGAAAGTACCTTTATTTTATTTTTGTACTGTTCATTCTCAAGAACTTCAACTTCAATTTTCACATCCTCATGTTCAGCTTCATACTGTTCAATAATTTCTGTAACTATCTGATTTTGCTGTTTGGAGCTTCCTGCCGGCCATAAGTGCATGAACTTAATGGTTTTTTTGGAACCATTTTCACCAGTGGCCGTATCAGTGCTTCCGCTGCACGCCGTCAGTGCTGCCGCCGCAAGCAGCACTAAAATAAGTAATAATGAATGCGCCTTCTTCAACATTTCTCAACCTCCTATTGCTTGATTATTCTAACAACTCCAATGATAACATCACTAAAAAATCGCGGTAAGGTAACCGCGATTGGGAAAAATTCCACTTTTTTTAGATGGGCGTTTCATCAAGTTCGGTCAATTTTCGGTATTTGCTTGGGGTTATACCTTCAGACTCTTTAAATAGTTTAATAAAGTACTTGGAAGTTTGATAGCCAGCTTGCCTGGCCACTTCATCTATGGTCAAATCTGTGGTTATGAGCAGCTTTTTCGCCAATTGAAGTCTCTTTCTTGTCAAATATTCACTAAACGTAATTTTGGTCTGCTCTTTAAACATTGCACTAAAATAACTGGCATTCAGATGCACTGCATCAGCCACTTCTTTAAGAGAAATTTGTTCCGTTAGATTTTCATTCACATATGCAATGGCTTGTTTGACAGATGAATTTACATACTCTTTTTTTCCTTCCAGCTCTAACAGACCCCGGTCTGCAATTTTCTCCAAATAGTCTGCCCTGGCCATATGAGCTTCTGTTTCAAGAGCCTCTTCAATTGCACTTATAAGGCTTTTCTTCCGCAATGGTTTGACCAGATAGTTTAGAACCCCCAGCCGGATGGCTTCCTGTGCATAATCAAAATCAGGATAGCCGGATATAATCAGGACAGCAGGCTTGTACCCTTGGTTTCTAATGTTTTTCAAGAGTGACAATCCAGTCATTTCCGGCATGCATATATCTGAAATAAGCAGGTTCACTTTTGTCCTTTTAAATACCGCTAAAGCTTCATGTCCGTCAGCTGCGCCGATAATCTGAAATCTCCCTGCTGACCATCCTTCCAATGTCTTTTTCAGCCCTTGTCTCGTTGTCTCTTCATCATCCACTATTAAGATAATCTTTGTATCCACCATTACTTCCCTCCCCCGCAGGTATTTCGAAGACAACTTTGGTCCCTGAACCCGATTCACTTTCCAGGTTAAGACCGGCAATGGAATTGGATTTATAATAAAGACTGAGCCTTTTATTAACATTTGTCAGCGCCATCCCTATCCCCTTAAATGAAGATACATTCTCCTTTTTTATCTCCTCATTTAACTGATGAAGCTCAGCCTTATCAATTCCCGGACCGTTATCCTGCACCGTAATCTTAACTGTGTCGCGTTTAGCCGACTCTTCTAGATGGATTAGGACAGTACCTTGTATTCTTGTATTTTCAATTCCATGCTGTATGGCATTTTCAACTAATGGCTGGATAATTAATTTTGGTATTTTCACCCCCAGGAGTTTGGGTGGTGCAGTAATTTTCCATAATAATCTATCACCAAGCCGCATTTTCATCAGCCGCATATACCGTTCGATATGATCAAGTTCATCATGTATTGTAACCCATTCACTTGAGCTGTGGTTTCCGATTGTATATCGGAAAAGTTCCGACATAGAAATGACAATCTCAGCCAGTTCCTCCTCCTCTTTCTCTTCGAGGGACCAGTACAATGCATTTAGAGTATTATAGAGAAAATGCGGATCGATCTGGGCCTGCAGGGCCTTAAGCTCAGTTCGTGACCGCAGCAGTTCTTTTTCATAGACAACCTGAATTAAATGGTTGGTTCTTTTAACCATTTTATTGTAGGTATAGTTTAATTCAATAAATTCAAGTGAGGAATTACTTTCAGGATTCAGTTTTAATTCATCCATTTTGGCATTCTTCATTGTATTAGTCAGTTTCTTAATAGGTCTTGTGATCATAGTGGCGAGCACAATGGAGGAAATGACAAACAGCAAGAATCCAATGGAAACTGCCAGGATGATTACAGCTCTAACTTTCGAAACGCCCTGCAGCAGAAAACTCATCGGCTTAAGAATGACAAAAGTCCAGCCTGTCACAGCTGACTTTTCAGTAACAGCCATATATTCCTGATCACGAATGATAATTGGCTGTTCCTTTTGCTGAATAATACTTTTTATATCAAGTCCATAATCATTCGTAATAGGAGTTAAGTCGCGATCCAGCAGCATCATATAATCATTCTGTCCGTTTTCATCATTATTGCCTTGCATCTGAAAATAACTGTTGGAAATACGCACGATAAGATAACCGCCATTCGTGAACCAGCGATCCATCAGACTGACTCTTCGTATGGCAGCAGAATAGTCGCTGTTCCCGGCAGCTTTCCCTGTCCAGACAAGCCTCCCCTTTTCCTTGTCGGCAGCTTTTATCCATTTTGAATCGATGACATTAAAAATATTCTTGCCATCGAAAGGATATATCCTTTTGCCTTCTGCATTATACAGTTCAATTGATGAAATTCCATCAGAGTAGGCATATGTATTATTTATGATTTTAATCAGGGATTCCAATTTCACGTAATCCATGCTTTCCCCTTCAAGCATCTCCAGCAGCATTTTCTGAACAGTACTATTGGTCATAAGCTGGTTAGTCAATGTGTCAATTTGTTTATACATCGTTTCCATTCTGCCGTTGGCTTCTTTTGCGGTTTGCTGAACCTGCCGCTCTGCATTTTGCCTAAAAAAGCCGCCTAACTGGTCATAGACAACGAGTGAAACAAATGACAGAACAACCAGCATAACGCTTAAAAACACTGCTAGAATCTGATTTCGGAGTGTATTATATTTTTTTATAGAAGAAAAAAAGATCTTCATATGATTCTCCTATTCTCGGCTTATCTAATATATATAAATATAGCAGATTTAGTGGTGCAAAACTTGAAAACCCTTACAATAATTATTAAAGGTCTTTTAGGTTTCCTTATCCTTCTTGAAGTCATAATAGCATCTTATTAAAAGAGCATAAATAGAAAAACTGCTCAATACCTGAGCAGCCCTTGTTTGGAAGTTATTCGATTTCGACAATCATTTCAATCTCTACAGGGGCTCCGCCTGGTAGAGAGGCAAGCCCAACTGCTTTGCGTGCATGTCCATTTTCCTTTCCGAAAATGTCATGAAGCAGTTCTGAAGCTGCATTAATAACGATAGGATGATTTTTAAAGTCACTTGTTGATGCAACGTACCCATCCATTTTAATGATTCTTTTTACTTTATTTAAATCTCCTATGATCCCTTTAAGGGCTGCCAGTAAATTAAGGGTGCAAATTCTTGCTGCATCTTTTGCTTGCTCGACAGAAATGTCTTCCCCTACAATACCTGAATATTTTTGTGTGCCATTTACCCTGGGAGTTTGTCCAGATAAAAAAACTGTGCTGCCTGAGATAACACCTGATTCGAAAGGCATTCCAATATCAGATAATAAAGGAAGCTGGATATTTAGCTCTTCCAGTCTTTCTTCAATTCTCTTTTTTACCCCTTCCATAGCTATGCCTCCTGAGAAACACTTTGTTTTAATGAAGAATATAGGTGTTTAGTGAATTTAAATGAGCGGTGAGTATAATAGACCTTAGCAAATGCAAGATTTTCACAAAGTGAGCACTTTATTTCGTAAGGAGCTTTTCGAATATGAGGAGTCTTTAATATTTGCATAGCTTCTTTTAAATGTGTATTACAAACCCACATATTTTCACCTTCTTCTATTATATTGTGAATTTATTTTGCATTCTGTAACGGACTATAACTAAATTCCTCCATTACAGAACGCAATCTCGGGAAACTCACTTCCCAGTAGGAACAGCTGACTTTAATTTATCCGGCTTTCTCTTTTTCACCTGATCTGTCACTTTATCGTCCCAGGAAATGGTAACATCCCCGTTTGTTACAAAAGTCTGGCATCCTAAACGGTAGCCTTTTTCCAGCCACTCTTCTCCCAGCTTTCTTCTTTCCTGGATTTTCACATTGTCCAGGTATTCGGCCCCTTCTTCGGTTTTAAAAACACAAGTGCCGCAAATACCGCCGCCGCAGCGATTTGGCAGATCCCCATCATAGCGGAGCGACATTCTTAATATATTAGAATCCTCAGGCACTTCCAGAGTTTTATTGCTGTTGACAAAATGGATGTTTGGCATGAATGAATTCCTCCTTAAACTTATTCATATGAGTTACTCTCTTGTCCTTGGTATACAATATACCATATAAATAATATTCAGACAATATTAAAATTTTAAATATTTTAAAACATGCTTTTTTGCACGCCTCATGTAAACTAATGTTTCAATCTCCCTGGCTAAGAAGCCGATAGTTGCGAATCTATTCTCCGATCTCACCTTTCCTTGTCAATCGCTGCTCAAACTTCACAATCTTTTCTTTCAAACTCTTTTTTCTCTGCCTGAATGATCCTCTCTTTGAAAAAACGCTCAATAAACTGTTTAATTTTTTACAGTACCTCTATTCTTAATGCTGGCCATGTATGCCATATAAGCCTTCTTCGAGTTTTCAATATGGATCCGCATCAGGTATTCCGCAATTTCAGCATCTTTATCGCGTAGTGCTTTCATAATATCTATATGTTCCTTTAATGAGTCTTTTCTTCTTCCAGGTGTTTCATATCCCATATTAGCAGCCATGTGAATGAAGTCGATTAGACCTGATAAGATTTCATATAGCTTTGGGCTTTTGGATGCTTTATTAATCAGCCTGTTCATCTGGATATGTTCGGAATTGAAGTGTTCCTCATCCCGTTCACTAAGTTCCATCAGTTCATTGATTTTAAGGTCGAGTTCTTTTTGTGTGTCAATATCCATTCTTTGCGCAGCCAATTTAACCGCCAGTACCTCAAGAGAAGAAAGGATGGTAAAGACCTCCAGTACTTCATTCTCTGATATATTGGAGATAACCACCCCTTTTCTGGGAACTGTTTTCACAAAGCCTTGAGATTCAAGCCTAAATAGAGCCTCCCGGATCGGTGTGCGGCTAATGTTCAGTTTGGCTGCAAGTTCCCGTTCTACCAGTCTGTCTCCCGCCTGGTATTCTCCTTCTAAAATAAGTTTTTTCAGATACAAATACGCATGCTCGCGTATAGATATTAAGTTATTTCCCTCCCATATTTTTTCCATTGTTTCACCGCCTGTTTAAGATAAAAAGATCCCTCCATAAAATAAAGCTCCGAATATAACTAGAGAAGGATGAACCTTGAATTTGTTTAATGTTAGATAGCCAACAGCTGTAAGAAGCACAAGGTGCAGCATTCCGCTTTTTTCGAAGGCTGACATAAAGAACTGATAGGCCATAACTGCCAGGAGGACAGCAATGATCGGCTGTACGGATTTGGTCATTAATTTCACTTTAGGGGAATCTTTAAATAAATTCACAAACTTAAACAGCACAATCACTGCCAAAGCTGATGGCAGGATGGTTGCGGCTAATGCCACCGCTGCACCCAGCACTCCGCCCAGTTCATAGCCGATAAATCCGGCCATTTTTGTTGCTATGGGACCCGGCAGCGCATTGGCTATGGCGAGAACGTCACCAAATTCAGAGAGTGTCATCCAGCCATTGTTATTGACTACTTCAATTTGAATGAGTGGTATGGTTGCTGGTCCCCCGCCGTAACCCAATAAATTTGCTATAAAAAATGCCCAAAAAATTTCCCAATAAATCATGAACTTTTCTCCCTTACTGGCATGTAATCTCCAGCTGCCTTTTTATTTGCCTCTTCTTTCCGGTGGGCAATATAGAATGCTGAGCTCAGGACTATTGCAATTAATATACCGGGATGCCATTCCAAAAACTGAACAAATACAAGTGAAACTGCAGCCAACACTAGGTTTTTTGGCAGCCCTAAGCCCTGGCTGCCCTTCTGGTAAAAACGATACGCCATTTCGGCCAGCATAAAACCGATGACAGGTGTCACTCCCTGCACCATTCCACTTACAATCGGGGATTGGCGGAAGGAGTATAAAACGCCAAGCAATGCAAGCATTGCAATTATCGAAGGAAGGATATGCGTCAGGATAGCTACAGTGGCACCCATGCTGCCTTTGACTTTATAGCCTATATAAGCAGCCATCTTCGTTGCAATCGGTCCGGGTAATGTATTTGCTAACGCAAGAGTTTCCCCGAATTCCTCCTCCGTCATCCACTTATATTTCTTGACTGCTTCAAATTCGATCAGCGGTATTGTTGAGGGACCTCCGCCATACCCAGTCACACCGGTACGTGCAAATCCAACCGCCAATTCAAGATAAGGCTTCATGTGAATCCTCCCTTTTTTAGGTGCTTTTGACTGAAGAAGGACCTCATTCCGCTATCTATCTATAACGAATGAGGTCCCTTTTCTATTATTTTTTAATATCTGCTTCGGTTACGACTTCATAGCCGTCTTTTTCCAGGTAATTTTGAAGGGCTTTTAGTGCAGCAGTCCCTACAGCGGTATCCTGCTCACCATTTCCTCCGCTGATGCCGATTCCCCCAACAACTTCTCCATTTACTACAATAGGGAATCCACCGACAAACACAGCAAATTTGCCATCAAGCATATGCTGAATGCCAAATGCCTCATTGCCTGGAAGGGCAGGCCCGTTCGGTTCTTTATTGAACAGATGGGTGGAGCGTTTATGGCCAGCTGCTGTGTATGCTTTAGCAATCGCAATTTCAGGGCCGGTGATTCTTGCTCCGTTCATGCGTTCAAGGGCAATTACACTTCCGCCGTCATCGACAATCGCAATAGTTTCAAACACATTGATCTCAGCTGACTTTTCCTTGGCTGCTTCAATCATCAATTTAGCTTCTTCGAGTTCAAGCTTTAATGCTGTTTTCATGTTTCATTCTCCTTTAGTTTTTAATAGCCGATATAAACGGTTTTGACTTGAGTGAAAAATTCAAGACCGACTCTTCCCGACTCCCGGAATGTAGCCGTACTTGATTGCTTTAAGCCGCCAAACGGCGCATTGATTAAGTTGCCAGTTGTAGTTCTGTTCACTTTAACCGTCCCTGCCTGTATTTCTTTTGTGAATTGACTGGCTGTTTTTAAGTTATTTGTCACGATGGAGGCAGATAATCCGTAATCAACGTCATTTGCAATCGCAATGGCTTCTTCATATGTATCCGCCTCAATCACAGCAATTACAGGGCCAAAAATTTCTTCTTTGGCAATGCGGTGACCCGGTTTAACATTTGTAAAAATAGCGGGCTGAACAAAATATCCTTTTTCATATTGGCCATCCGTCAGCTGTTCACCGCCATATACAAGGTCTGCACCGTCTTCTTTTCCAAACTCGATATATTTCAGGACGTTTTTCAGCTGTCTTTCATTTGCAAGCGGACCAATCTTTACTCCTTCTTCAAAGCCGCTGCCAATTTTAAGGGCGCTCGTTTTTTCAATTAATTTTTCAACAAATGCTTCTTTTACTTCCTTCATGACAATCACTCTGCTCGTACCTGTGCAGGCTTGCCCTGTTAAAGAAAATCCGCCATTTACTGTTAATGTGGCCGCCAGATCAAGGTCAGCATCTTCCATAACTAAAAGCGGGTTTTTTCCGCCCAGTTCCATTTGAGTTCGGGTTGTAAATGAGCTCTTGCTGTGAATGTCCTCACCCGCAGCTGTGGAACCAGTGAATGTAACAGCTTTTACTGCAGGATGAGTAACTAATAAATCACCAACATCAGAAGCCTTCCCTGTAACAAAGTTTAAGACCCCTTTTGGTATACCTGCCTCATGGAGTGCTTCTACCAGCCGGACAGCAATCAGAGGGGTATCTGATGAAGGTTTGAACACAACTGTGTTCCCAGTAATTAATGCTGGAGCAATTTTTCTCGCGGCAATGGAGATTGGAAAGTTCCATGGCGTTATGACACTTACAACACCGAGCGGTTCTCTTTCCGTTGATACTCTCATATTTGGATCATCATTAGGGAAGGTTTCACCTGTGAAGCTTTGTCCCTCAACCGCATAATAACGAAGTGTCTGTGCGGACCGGAGGACCTCATTTTTTGCATCATTGACATGCTTACCTTCTTCTCTAGACAGTTCTTCTGCATATTTCGCCGCATTTTCTTCAAGATGTGCAGCAGCTTTGTTTAAAATGGCAGCACGCTTGGATGGGGCTGTCTTTGCCCATCCAGGGAATGCGTCTCTGGCAGCTTCAATAGCCAGCTTTACATCAGCTTCATTTGATGCCTGAAAAATGCCGACGACATCTTCTGTATTTGCAGGGTTTACACTTTGAAACTTCTTTTGGCTCTCCGATTCCTGCCATTCACCATTGATATAATTATGGAAGGTTTCTACTTTTGTTGTAATCAAATGAAATCACCTTACTCTCTGTTTATTTCTCCCTTTACTGCGCCAAATTCTTTGGTTAAAGAAAGAGCCGCCACATAGACCTCGTATAACAAGATTTAATGTGACGGCCTGGATAATAGATATTATTTTGCTTCTACTAAAGAGCCAAGATCCTGCTCAAGGTATTCTCTCCATAGGCCATCCATATACATGCGGCGCATTTTCGCCCCTGTACGCACTACTTCCAGACAGCGCTGCTGTAATTCAGGAGTGTCAGCATGATCAAGAACAATCTTATAGCCGCGCTCTCCATGGATTTCATCGGATACGATATGAAGGTCGAAGAATTCGATTTCTTCATCTGTGAATCCGTATTGAGCACGAAGAGCAGGAGTCTGCTTTCGATAAATATCCGGCACCTGTGACTCCAAGCCCACAACAAGAGCTGCAGTTGCTACAACAAAGTTTTCACGTGCAGCCACTGCGTAGCACCAGCTTTGAAGTCCTAATGTCGTCGGTGCCATGTTTTCCGGATTGATTACACGTTCGCGGGTTGTTCCGCAAGCTTCAGCAAAGCGAATCAAAAGGTCAGTATGCCGGTCAGCAGCAATTTCTTCTTCATACATATTTTGAAGTGTGAAATCTTTTGCTGCTTCAAATTTTGGATCGGTTGGAGTGTTGTGGTAGATGTACGCTAAGTAATCAGCGAATGGACCTACATAGTGGTAATGGTTTTCAGCCCATCTCGCAAAATGTTTTCTTTCCAGTTTTCCTTCAGCCCAAGCTACTGTGAATGGAGCTTTCTGACTGTGGTTTCCTTTAATCGCTTCCTCTAGTTCTTTACGAAATTCATCTTTAGATAATAATTCTGGCATGTGTAAACTCCTCCTCGAAATTTATGTAGCCTATTGGCATTTGATATTTTGTATACCAAAACTTCTTTTAAAAAATAATAGGTTGCTTATTATCAGCCCTATTAATTAGTGTTTTTTGGTCTTTGGTATACCTTAATAAAATCATAACCTATTCTTATTAAATTGTAAACACAATTTTTAGAATTTTTTAAAGATTATTTTTTCTATATGCTAGATTGAAAGAATTAGTAAAGCAGCTCTTCTTTCAAATCAAGCAGTTCAGAAAGCTCCTCTGCAAGATGATTCAGGGCTTCCTCTACAATTTGTTCCCCGATTTCCCTGCTCCCTTGCCGGCCATCACCTATACAGCCATTTTCAGTCATCTCTTCATAAAAATAAAAACCTTGAATAGCCTTCCCCGGCCGGAGCCGTTCCCACCTTCCGCCCTGCTTGATTTCACCTTTTTCTAATAAGTCTTTTTTTACTAATTCCGGAGCCAGATACAGAGCTTCAGACACTTCCCTTTCGCAACTGTGTCCAAATAGAGAAGATTTAACATATTTCCCTATTGATTCTTTCGCAGAGGCAGTGGTCTTTGCATAGTATACTTCTACTTCTAATTCTTTTGTGATAGTCATTGCTGCAAGATTTAATGTAGATTGGTTTCCCCCATGGGAATTTAAAAACAGATACTTCTTGATGCCATGCTGTTTCAGGGATGAAACCATGTCTTTCAGAACAGCTATCAAAGTAGTCGGCTGTAGTGTAATGGTGCCTGGAAAATGGATATGATGCTCGGAAACACCCATGTTAACAGTTGGCGTCACAATAGCATATGGAAACATTCTTTGCCCCAATTTTATCGCCATTCTTTCTGCCAGCACTGCATCACAGCTCTCCGCCATATGAGGCCCGTGCTGCTCATGTGCTCCGACAGGAATAATAGCGAATTCTACAGTTTCTAAGGATTTCTCAACTTCCTTCCACGTCATCTTGGTAAGATTATAACAATTCATTTTTTTAATACCCCGCTTATTTTTAGGTATTTTGTATACCGTTAATAAATAAAAATAAAAAACTATTTGTTACTAGCTGCAGTTGTTTTTTTAGGAGGCTTTACAGAGATGTTTTCCTGTGATATTTCAATATCATTCTGGATGGTCATTTGACATGTTAACCGGTACCCCTCATTCACTTTATCGCCGAGCATTTTTTCTTCCTTCCAATTTGGCGGTGCGAGATTATCTCCCCCGTTTAAAACGATACAAGTACATTTTGTGCATCTTCCCATTCCACAACCGTATTTTAATTCTGGAAACTGGCGGATCCCTGCCAGTACTACCAGGTTCGCATTATCCTTTACCTGCTTTTCTACAATCTCTCCATTTACGTGCAGTGTAACCTTAGGCATATCATTACCCCTTTCTGTTTATTCTAAAAATTTAGATACTTATTCCGAAGTATACAACCTTTCTGGCAGATTAGCAAACTTGATTTTTATTTTTTGCTGTAAATGCTTCTGGTTATGGAATTGTTTTATAGAATATGAGGTAATTCCCATTTAAGAGTTCCCTGGCCGGATTTTCGGCGGCATTATTAAGAATGGAAACATCCATTTTGGCTGGGACCGCTGATTTTCGGTGTTATTCATGTAGATTATTTGCTATTTTGACATGGGGATATTTAATATCGGCACTAATCAATCAGATTAACTACCATATTGGCTGAGGCAGGTTAAATTTTCGATCTTAATTGTTTAACATTAGAACATTTAATCTCGGCATTATTCGAATAGATTAACTCCCATTTCAAATAAAGTACGCTTATTTTCGGCTTAATTTCGAGGGATTACTACCAAATTGGCGAGGGACGGCTAATTTTCGTCCTTATTCATGAAGATTCCTTACTATTTTGACATGGGGATATTTAATATCGGCGCTAATTAAACTGATTCACTCCCTTTTAATATGAAGTTCTCCCATTATCGCAGATATATCAGCAGGACTTACTGCAGTCCAAGCCAAGCCCCCTCTTAATTTTTGTTATTATGATCAATGGAACAGGTATTTATATTTTTATTATGAATTCTACCAGATCTTTTTCACCGAATTATTAAAAAATTTAGAATTTATAATTGAAAAATTTGAAGTTTTAGTATAAAATACATTTAAAGTTCATGGTATACAATATTCCAAAAAAAGGGAGGTATGCTGCCTAAATACATATTATAGTAACTTACTGAAAATATTTTAGATTAAAAGGAGTGTTTAAATTGGGTAAATATATTGTATTAACAAATAAAGATACTTTCCAGACCATTCTTGAAAACGAGGGATTAAAGCCGGTTGAGACGTATCATTTTTATTTTTTCGATAAGTTGAAGGCTAAGTACACTATTGCAGAGGTTTTAGATGAAAATATTAAAATCCAATTATTTGAAGAATACGAAGGAAAAGAATATGTAAATCATATTGGTGTTAAATTCTTTGAACGTTTTGAAACGCTTGAAGCAGCCAGGGAAGAATTGGATGAGATTGTAAAGGCATCCGGCAATAGCGAAGACTCTATTCATTCAAAGCTGGTTAAATCTGATGAAGTAGCCGTATAAAATTTTTAAAACCCGGGGGAAGCATCTCTTCTTCCGGGTTTGCTGTTCACTTAATAATTTTTTTGGCTCTTTTTCGTTTTTCTATTAACCGTTGAGTTCTGTAAAAACATTGTGCAAACAACTTTTTTTATAAAAAAGACCGCCAAAGCATGGCGGCATGATTAGAATTTTAATGTTCTTCTTAGACGTGCTAATTTTCTTTCAGTTTTCTCAATTGCATATTTGGATCCAAATAGAAAATGGAACATCAGGGCAGCCTCCTTTTTTTCAATCCTGTTATCATTATTATATGATGAATTTTTCAGATTTACAATAATATTGTATACCAAATACCATAATTAATTAATTTTACAGTCAAATTTTTAAATATATACAACTATAATGGCATCTCGGTATACAATTACCATTAAAATTCAATAAATGAGGGTGTCTACTATGTTAAGAGTTTTATTTTCAACAGTGATCGCTTTATTTTTGCTGTCCACCTTGCTTCCCCAATGGAATATTGATTCCCTCCTATCTATATTGTGTTGCATCATCGTGGTTTTAACATTCCGGCTGACGAAGAAATTTGTTCGAGTACTCGGGGGCATTTTCCTCATTTTTGGTGCAGTTTTGCTCTGGACAAGCAACTCAGGGTGGGAGCAATATATTTTTGCTTTTGGACCTATGCTAGATTTGCTTACCATGTTTACGCTGATACCAATCCTGGGGATTCCTGTTAAATTGGGGCGATATGGGGAAGGCATCCAGGCTATCATTCAAAAACGGGTAAAAACATCTGGCCAATTGTATATGATGACTTCTGGAATCTCTTACTTTTTCAGCATTTTCATGAATCTTGCCACACTTCCCATGACCTATTATTCAATCCGGCCTGCACTGGGCAGCTTTCCAGTAAGGAACAAGGAACGTTTTATGAGCAGGGCCATTTCCAGAGGGTTTGCGATGCCATTAATCTGGGCTCCGGTAACACCTATTGTGGGAATTGTGATAACGATGACGGGTGTCAGCTGGGGCTCCATCCTCCCTTACGTCATTCCACTGAGCATATTAGGTTTAGCAATGGATTGGTTTATTGGATCCCGTCAGTCACAGCCAATAAAACTCCCTCATCCTGCAAAAGAATCCGTGCATGAAACAGCTGCAGCCATTGAAATGCCTAATGACGGACGCACGGGAAGAGTTTTTCAGATCCTGGTGGCCATTGGTATATTTAATGTCCTTGTTTCCTTTGCAGAGACACAATTTTCATTGCCATTTTTAATTCTGGTTTCGCTGATCGTCATTCCCTTTGCTTTCAGCTGGTCCTTATTTTTACGTAAAGGAAAGGAATTTGTCCATCAGTTGTCTGACCATTTCAACTCCTTCGCTATGGGCATGAAGGATCAATTTTTTATTTTTTTATCAACAGGCTTTTTTATCTCAGCGATAAATATTTCGAAGGCAAATGAAATCCTTTTTGACTGGATTGCAGCTTTTATTAGTGTAGCAGGAGTCGAGATTTTCCTGATCCTCCTGCCTCTGATTCCTTTAGGGCTGGCCTTTTTGGGCCTCCATCCTGCTGTTTCCCTTGCATTGATGATTGAAGGAGTTAACCCGGAAGCCATCGGAATTTCTCCTCATATCCTTACAGTCGCAATGCTTTCCGGGGCGGTTTCCGCCTTCTTGGTAGGCCCATATAATGCCACCCTAGGTCTCATGTCTAACATTATCAAAGTCGATTCCTATAAAGTCTCAAGCTGGAATCTTCCTTTTGCGGCAGTATATGTTGCATTTGTGATGCTTTATTTGTTCTTACTTGAAAGATTGCTTTAATAAAAAAAGCTGCTGAAAGTTAATCAGCAGCTTTTTTAGATTCCTGTATTTCCTTCACAATTTCATTTGCAAAATGCCCCAATGTACCTTCGCTATAAGAACGTATGACTTCAGGAGCAAGAGAAGTAAGGCCTCTTTTAACGTAAGCTGGGTGATATCCTTTCCCTGCGAATTCAGTTTCAATTTCAACAGCCGTTTTTACAGCAAAATAGGTTGCCTGTTTATTTACTTCTAATACCGTCTCTTCTCTGTCTATTATGATCTCCCCCACTGGTCTGAATAGATCCTGTATGGGAGCAGGGAGTTGGTCCTCTGTTATAAATAATCCCTTTCCATTCTCCATTAAATCTCTCGAATGCCCCATGTATTTCAATCCAAACACCTTGCAGGATGGGAGCCTATCTTTAATCACTTTAGTTGGAAGCGCGGTCGCCATATTAATGAAGGCGATAGAAGAGTTCTCTTTAATAAGGCTATCGATAAAAGAAATTACCTTTCCAGCCGGCAAGGCGAGCAGAATAATATCCAATTGTCTCATCTCTTTATCTGTTAAAGGATGTGCGTTAGGAAACTTTTCCGCAAAGTGTTTTGCCTTTGACCTGTCGGGATGGAAAATGCCTATTGAAAAGTTTGATTTATGCCAGTGAGTCATCATTGCTGTACCTAATTTTCCTATACCTGCTAAGCCAATTTTCAAATCCTCACTCCTCTCTAAATAAAAAAGACTATCCCATTAGTTAGTTTATTCTAACTTTGCAGGATAGCCTACTTTTTTTCAAGCTTAATGTTTTACCAGATTAATATGGCAACTAGTGTGGCTATAAATAAACTGCCGACGACTGGAATAAAGTTTTTTCTCGCCAGCTCCAGCGGTGAAAGCTGCAGGAATCCTGCTACAGCGACAAGTGAAGACCAGGCAACAATTGTTCCACCACCCCAGATCGCACCCATTTGACCAATGGCCGCTAAAGTGGAAGGATCGATATGGCTTCCACTTGCTAATGCACCTGATAAGGCACCTGTTAACGGAAGCCCTGAAAAACCTGACCCATCCAAGCCGGTGATCAGACCGACAATTAACAGACCGAATCCTGCAACAAAGGCATTCTCAGGTATATATGACTGGCCAGCTTGAATCATATCAAATAAAAAGGCTGGTTTGGCAGCGCTTTCATCTAATGATAATATTGTGCCAGTGAAGTCTGAACTTGCCATAAAGAAGAAGCCTGCTATTGGAATAACCGGAGCCATCGCCCTGAAGGCAAACACGAAGCCTTCTGTTAAATGCTCGCTTACCTTATCTAAAGCATTAATTCGATTAAATACCACAGTGGCAAGCACGAATAAAACTGTCGCAACACCGCCAATGAATGCAGCTCCATCTGTTCCTTCAAAGCCTGTACCACCTGTTAATTTTGTTGAGAACATATAAATCATAACAGCCAGCATCGATAAGGGCACTAATACTGCAAAAACCTTGCCCCATGTGTTTTTTCGCTGAATGATTTCGGCACTTTCTTCAGCAGTAGCAGCAAGCTCATTTGCTACACCGAAGAAAGCGGCATCTTCCGGGTTTAACTTGGAGTCATGCTGCCCATTTTTCACGATTGATTTTCTATGCGCCACATAAACATAAGACAATGCGAGTACACCTGTAATAACGGAAAGAACCAGCGTCTTATCCGCAACCATGGACTTATCAATTCCAGCTGCTTTGGCACTGAGCATCGGTGCTACCTGCATGATATAATCAGAGGATAATGCCATGCCCTGACCGGCAATGACAATTACCATGGCAGCCGTCATCACAGGCAGCCCAGCTCTAACAGCTGCAGGTACAAGCAGTGCACAGATTAACGGGACTGCAGGTGTTGGCCAGAAAAAGAGAGAGATCACGTAGGTTGTAACCATCAGTACTAAATAGGAAACATGCCCATTCACCATGACTTTCTCTATCGGACCAATAAGCCTCTTATCAGCTCCCAAATCCTTCAAAGAATTTAGCAGAGCGATCATGAGTGAAATAATTAAGAATATGCTGAATAACTCTTTTGCTGCGAGGAGATTAGCGTTAAATACAGCCTGAAAGCCAGCAATCAGACTGCCTTTATAAATGACTGCCACTAAGAAAGTTCCGATGATTACCGGCAAGACAACGCCTCTCCTGAAAAGCATGGTGGCGATGACAGACACAGTAACAATTGCATAGACCCAATGAGCAAATGTTAACTCCATATATTCCCCTCCGTGTTTCGTAATAAAAAATAGCTCTCTATGAAAGATTGCAAAAGACAGATTCCTGGAGGCATAAACTGTTTATCTGCAGCTGACTATGTAATACCCAGAAATTTAGCATAACCAGTAAGAATTTGTAACATTTGCCAAACAGAATACAGCATTTGGTAGATTGTATACCAAAATAGCCAAAAAACAAAAAAGCGTTTAACATGGCTGACTGGCTTTACTGCTGATGTACCGCTTTTAATAGCCCTTTATCCATCTCTTATGCTAGCAGATTGACAGATTCCATTGAAATGCATCTACCCTTCTGCACATGAGAACTATGACCACCTCCCTTTTTCACTATTTTTAACTTGTATACTATAA
This sequence comes from Bacillus sp. ZZV12-4809, assembly GCF_009849585.1. Lineage (GTDB taxonomy): Bacteria > Bacillota > Bacilli > Bacillales > Cytobacillaceae > Cytobacillus. Next base: position 19,506 of record NZ_VCRN01000024.1, on the reverse strand, counting down.
TAACACTAAAAACAACTATTGTGCAAATAATTTTGAAAATTTAGATGTTTTACTATTTTCTATAAAATGTATTGCTCTCTTTATGAACTTAAGTTAAAATCTAGATTAAAATTGCACAAAGTATATCGTATGCCACCTCTATAGATACCTATACTTAGAGCTTAGCCCAAGAAGGAGTGAAAAACATGCTTAAAGCTGGAATTATAGGTTTTGGAACGCTTGGGAAAACCATTGCGGAATTAATAGAAACCGGCCATGCCGGCAATGTGATGCTGAAGTCGGTGCTGGTCAGAAGTAATAAACATGCTGATCATGCTGACAAACAATCACTTGCCCTTACATCAGATGAAGACGACTTTTTTAATGGTGATTTAGATATTATCATAGAGGCAGCAGGTCATGAGGCTTTACACCTTTATGGAGAAAAAGTGCTGGCAAATGGAAGTCATCTAGTAGTACTTTCTGTAGGAGCATTAGGAGATGCCTGTTTTTATGAAAAACTGCAGGATGTCGCCATGCAGCAAAACCGGCAGATCTTTATCCCCTCTGCAGCTATAGCCGGCCTGGACCGGATTGCAGCAGGGGCACTGGGGGAGATTGAAGATATTACATTAATCACAAGAAAACATCCCCGCAGCTGGAAAGGTACGATTGCAGAAGAAAAAGTGGATTTACATATGCTGACTGAACCATTTTGTATTTATGAAGGAAATGCCCGGGAGTCATCCAGGCTGTTTCAGCAAAGTGTGAATGTTTCCGCAGCCCTTAGCCTGGCGGGTATTGGATTTGAAAATACAAAGGTGAAGGTATATGCTGATCCGACTATCCGAACAAATACTCATACCATTAAGGCTAAGGGGTATTTTGGCGAAGTGGAAATCTCCGTTTCGAATGTTCCTTATGAAGAAAATCCAAAATCGAGTCCAATTGTCGCCATGAGCGTAGCTAAGGTATTAAAAAATTTAACTTCGCCATTCGTGATTGGAGTTTAAAAAAAATTAAGAAAGAGCTCAAGCTCTTTCTTAATTTTTATTTTCGTTCTGCTGAACCGCTTCAATATATGCTTTTTTTGAATTCTCAATATGTATTTTGGTAAGATATTCTGCCATTTCCATTTCTTTATTGACGATGGCTTCCATGATTTTTAAATGCTCATCCATGGACTGCTTTGCCCTGCCTGGATTTTTATGCCCGATTTTGGCAAAAGCGCGAATGTAATCGGACAATCCGCTCAGCATCTCATAAAGCTTCACATTTTTGGCAGAGCTATATAGGAGATGATTTAGCTCTCTATGTAATTCAGCAGCATCTTCTTCTGGATTTTTCAGGTATTCCTTGACCTTTTGAATACTGTCAGTGAATTTGCTTTCCATTCCTTCATCCAGCTTTTGGACGGCTAATTTTGCTGCAAGTACTTCAAGTGAAGATAAAATGGTGAATACTTCAATTATTTCCTTTTCAGATATATCGGCAACGATTACGCCTTTTCTTGGCACTGTTTTAACAAACCCCTGGGACTCCAAACGGAACAGCGCTTCCCGTATTGGTGTCCTGCTGATATTTAACCGCTCAGCAAGTTCACGTTCAACCAGCCGGTCTCCCGCTTTAAATTCCCCGTCTAAAATAAGATCCTTAATATGCAGATAAACCCTCTCGCGTATTGAGATCAGGTTATCTTCCGTCCAATTGTTAACCATCCCTTTCCCTCTTTCTCTCTTTAGTAACCTTACTGCCCATTATAACTTACCTGTCGGGGTAACAGCAATTTTTTGGCTGATTTACCAGGGAGTTCTACTAGTCTCACCTTTACGGCACATTTATTTTTTCTATCTTTCCCCGGGAAGTCCGATCATTTGCCGCGACCCGTGAAATAATTTCCGCGATAATTTCAGCCAGTTTTAAAACCATGTACAGTCTCGTGCTATTTAAAGAGTGCACTGGTGATAATGGATCGAGCGTATTTACAATGGCCTTCAAATGATAGTCACCCACACTCGGGAGAACCCGATTCACTGCGTTCCCTGGAATAAAAGATCCTTCTCTTATTAAAATATAGCCGATTTGCCTTTCGTCTCCAAGGCAGGCGTCGATGCCAAATATAAAGGGATTATGGTGGGTTTCTTCTATTTCTTTAAGTACCTTTTTGATATTTAAAGCGTGGACCGGATCCTTTAAAGTCCCATACACAGGATAGGGAATGTTCTTCTCTTTAAGTATCTTACCTGCCAATGGCCCAAGAGAGTCTCCTGTAGAGCGGTCAGATCCAATGCATAAAATAACGATTTCCCTGGATGTGCTGTAAAAAATCTGCTCCAGCTTCGATACCATCTTTTCAACTTCCGCTTCTTCCGTTGTTTCTTTGATGGAAATGTAACTTGCTGCATCAATGACATTCTTCTTCTTCCTTTTGCTGGATGAAAATGGCCACATTTTTTTACCTCCTCTCAGGTAATGTTTATATATTGTGAATCAGTATTGTTATATAAAAATTTAATTGATAATCATTCTTAGTTTATACAATGAAAGGAGCAATTGGAAATTTTTTAGCCAATATTTTATGTAGTTACCCGGACTTTAGGTAACATATCCTCGGACTTCTTTATATCTTTCTTCAATCATACCCGAAGTCCAAGCTGGCTTTCATTACCTGTGTAATTTACTGCGAAGAATATTTTGCAGCCCTATACAAAAGATAACTTTTGCGGGGGTGAGTTCTTAATGAAAAAGGACAATATAAATGAAGGAATTGATAATCAAAATGGAGGTTCCCAGGATATTTTAATGAATAGGGTTAATCAGGTTTTTGACAGATTGGCTGAAGAAGTAAGGGGGATGGTCGATGAGGGCAATTCCAGAATGAATAAACGATAAAGAAGCTGGTATCCTGATCAGCTTCTTCATTTTTTGCCTGAATCCGTTTTTTTTCTCCGCCTTTACCATGCATTAATTTACTGAAATGGCCAAGTATCATTATTTCCCCCCTCCACTTTTTGTTCGATACTTTACCTCATAACCGATAAAGTAAAAAACATCATAATCCTCTCTTCCTTATAGCCTAAATTTAGATGTGAATTTCAAGTTATAAAAAATTAACTATTTCGACTTTCGAAAAAGATGTTATAATACTATTTATAAAATTTTTACAGAAATGAAGGCGAGTTCGTTTGAAAAAGAGATTATGGCTGATTTATTTGATGCTGACTTTGGCTACTGCAACATGGGGCAGCGCATTTATTGCCGGTAAGTTTGCTGTTCAAAGCTTCGAACCTGCAACCGTTGCTTTTTTGCGGTTTTTAGGAGCTGCCATCCTGCTTTTTCCGCTTATGTGGATTATGGAGAAAAACCGGAAGCGGCCAAACTTAAGAGATCATGGACTGTTTGCTCTCTTGGGCCTGACTGGAATTGCGCTGTATAATATTTGTTTCTTTCTGGCCACAAAGCACGCACCGGTGATTAAAAGCTCATTATTTATTGCATCCAATCCGGTTCTTATTGTCCTTTTATCTGGACTATTCCTTAAAGAGAAAATTACGAAAAATCATATCATGGGAATGGCCGTTGCATTGACAGGTGCAGTGTTTATTATTACAGATGGCCATTTGCTCTCTCTTTTCCAATATGGCTTTGAACCAATTGACTTTGTACTGCTGGGGGCTGTGATTAGCTGGGCCATTTATAGTGTTGTGGGGAAAGTGGCATTGAAAAAATTCAGCTCAGTGGAATCGACCACATATGCCGTTGCCTATGGGACTTTATTTCTTTTGCCATTTGCTTCTGCAGAAACAACGTGGATGGATCTTCAGCAAGCCAACTTTACAACTTGGGCTGCTATTGCTCATATGAGTATCTTTGTTACCGTGATTTCATTTGTCATGTATTATAACGGAATTAAAGAAGTCGGAGCGGCCAAGGCTTCCATTTTTATTAATGTAATGCCAGTGTCTGCTGTTATCATGGCTACAATCTTTTTGGGTGAAACGTTCACCATTGCGCATGGAATTGGAGCAGCCTTTGTCCTTACGGGTGTATATATAGGAACTAATGCTAAATTTTTTCAAAGAAAGATGACTAAACAAGCCATGAAAAATAAGACTGCCTAGTAATTTATTAGACTCATACATGAAGTAGAAGGGACCTTATTAAGTCTTTAGAGAATGATGCTGGGAGTTTCTCCTGCAGAACATGCTGTGCAATTGCCGCATGGGCTAACTGATAAAATGAATTCAAAAGGCTTGTTCCCGATTGGCGGTGAACAAGCCTTTTGTTTATTTAATCATGATCATAATAGCTTTTTTGCTTATGTATAAAAGAACTGGCTAGTGCTATTGCTTTTTTTGACTCGCCTTTTTCTGAGTAAAAATGGAATAGCTTTTTCTCATAATGGTCGATTAAAATGCCGTATCCAATATTTTTGAAGTATGGCAATGCTATTTCTTCAATAAATTGATAGTATTGCCTTTCTTCATCCTTCAGCAGGTGGAGATGAAGCTGAAAATAAATCCAGGTATATGAATCAGCAGCTCTTGCCCTCTCTAGTCCTTCTCCAGCTAATTTTATTAAGATATTTCGGGACTTGAGTTTCCCTTTATAACAGGTATGAATATATCCATCTAAAGCAGTCAGATAGTGAGGAGATTTTTCAGCGGTAAGTTTTAATGCTTCTTCATATAGACCGGCTGATTTCCGATATTTCTTTCGGCGAAAATATTCAAAGGCCAGATTATGATATAGCTTGGATTTGCGATCACCTGAATTACATGCATCACATAGCTTTATAAGCTGTTCATATTTTTCCTTCGTTTCATGAAAATCATGAAGCTCCTTCGAATTTAGCTGTATAATCAGCAGCATTTCTGTGTCAATAATCCGGAGAATGTTTAAGGTTCTTTGAAAATATTGAAGCGCCTTTTCTCCATAATAATAGGCGGTAATATTCGAATGGATGGAATGGTAGGCAATCGCTAAATGGTAATAGTATTCTTCGTAGCTATACTGATCTCTGTCAATGGATTCCAAGCAGCTGATACAGTCACGATATTGGCCGGTTAGAAAGTAATAAATGCCCTGGATATGCTTTAACAAATTAGCATTATGAGGTGACAATGCAGCAGAAGCTTTTTTAAGATCCGAAATTAAATCTGATGCTGAAATCAAATCACCTACAGATAAAAAATATCTGGCTGACAGCAGGCGATATAGAGTTTGAAAGTCAGTCATATGAATCAGTTTTTCACCCTGCAGTTCTTTCTTTATACGCTCAGATTCCTGCAAACGCTGCATGATCATACTCTCATGCCATTCATCCAGCCTTTTGGCAAGCTGATGATATCGCATTGTTTCCTCTTCAGGATCGATTCCGAGCCTCCTGGCGAGGAGGAGTGTAATTTCACCGGAGTATTCGGTAATTCCCCTCTCGATTTTACTTAAATGGGTAACAGAACAGATTCCTTCCCCCAGCTGGCCCTGTGTTAATCCTGCTTTTTCCCTGTAAAACTTAATAATTTTTCCTATGATCATGCTGCCACCTCGGTATCAAGTTTCTATTATTATAGTGAAATCACTGGATGTTTTCTATAGGATAATAGAAAAAGGCAGGAGAACTTGTCTCCTGCCTGCTGTTTTATTATTAATTTTTCGGCTCCAATCCAATCATTTTTAAGAAATCAGCTAGCCCTTTCTTTCCAATCCTGTCTTTCGGCTGATTTCCTTTTCCGGACAGCGGCCCTTTCGTCAAGAAATTCTTTTCAATCCATCTGACGTCGGTTTCATCGACTACTCCATCCTGATTTATATCCAGATCGGCATTTTTAGGGTTTTCTTCTCCATAATGATTAACCGCTTCTTTCATGTCACGGATATCGATAACCCCATCTTGAGTAACATCCCCAGCAAGGTTATCTTCAGGGTTAATTCTTACATAAAGCCCGTGATACTTTCCATCCTTCTCGATGCTGGCCGATACATTTTTATATTCTGTCAAGTGGCCAGGAACCTCGACATAGACCGTATAGGCTTCTTTTGCTGCTGGCACAATGACCTCAAACAGTCCACTGCTGTCCATAGTTCCATCATAAATTTTCCCGTCTGCTGCTTTCGCATAAACCTTTGCTTTAAGCTTGGTAAAATCATATTTGCTGTCAATCCAGCCTCCTGAAGTTAAGAAAGCTTCTGGTGCCATATTGCCTGAAATACGTGAGTGAGATGAGATAAGCTCAAAATGGTTTAAGCTGTATGCCGGAATGGTTACGGCTTCGGACTGACCCTTTTTATGATAAGAAAGTTCTTTTAACCCAAAGGATACATACCTTGCGTAACTGGTGTCGTCCACCATTTTAAATGTAACATCCAGGAAAGGCATATCTCCGCTGATCCCTTCAAACCCTTCTTTTAATAAAGCTGCCCCGACTTTTACACCAGACTTAGTGACAACTGGTTCATCTATTTTTACCTCTATACCATTTTGGTCTGCAAACTTCTGAAGCTCAGGATTTACTTTAACTTCCTGCAGCTCAAAAAAGTCATGTAGCCCCTGAATTTCATAAGTGCCTGAAATAAAGTTCTCCACATTGTTTAAATCAAGGGTCACGGTTATTTCGTCATTCAGCTTCATACTGCTTTTATTAAAACGGCTGTCTGCGTATTCAGTGCCTTCCTTCATAAATACATACCGGGGAGATTTAAACATATTGGCTGCTGTTGCCATATCCCACGGGAATAGCCTTAACTTGTAAGGTGTCGTTTCATATTCTTCCGGAAGCACACCAAATTTTGTAGTGCCATCGTCTTCAAGCTGCAGGAATCCGCTGATAAATGGCAGGTCACTTTCGTAATAAGCAGCTGTATTGGTTTTTTGGGTATATTCCATTCCTTTTGATTGCAATAGGTCAACTGTCTTGTCGGTCACCTTACCATGAACCCAGAATGCCCTGTGGCCGTCTTCAGTTGTTAACATATTATCATTTATCTCAACCACTCCCGGCTCAATATCGAGGTCTGCTTCCGGCGGAGTATTGTCTATAATACCAAGACTTTCTTGATGATAGGTTTTTCCATCTGCATCACGGCTGATCAAATCAAGAACATATTCACCTTCCGGTAGTTTCTGAAGATAATCGGCAATCGGCTGCTTCTTATTTCCTGTAAATGGATAAACTAGTCCTCTGTGGCCGAAGAATATGAGATATTCTTTATCAGGCAGAGCCGCTCGGGCATCAAAGCTTCCGACAATTCCGATAGCCTTTCCTGTTTTTGCATCCTTTACAACTAAATCGAATGTCTCCATCGGGCTTTTAAACTTAAAGGCAAAGTGCGTACCAGGTGAATAGTATTGGTGCATTGGTGTATCAGTCGTAACAGACGGCTGAAGCGGTTCTGCAAAATCGATGCCTTTGTCAGTCACCCGGATTGCATATGGAATTTGATAGCGTTCTTCTGGATTATTTTGGTTCTCCACATGGATATATCCTTCATAACGCCCGATTTCAGCTGTTTGCGGGATTGTAATCGCCGCTTGTAATTGTTCCGTTTCCCCTGCACGTATTGTAAACGATTCTGGAAGGTTTACTTTAATTTTATTTTTTACTCCATCCTGCACACCCTTCCGGGCAGAATGATATTCCACGGTTATCTTATAGGATTGGTCCTTGTTGCCTTTATTCGTCACTTGAAGTGCACGGCTATCCTTAATATTTGCACTGTCCAGATAGTGGTTTCCATAGCTGATGGAACCTGTGATTTCATCAGCTTCCACGTATTCTCCGTTTTCAACATGCTCTGTTTTATCGATTACCTTAAATGAAACGTTTGAGTGAACGGCCTGATAGGCATCCACACGGCCGGCGCCCACTTCATACACGGAGTAATCCTTTTTTAAATCATCCGACGAATTCATCAGTGCTGTTTTGACATCAAAAGGATCAAGAGCCGGATTACTCTGAAGCATGAGTGCCGCTACGCCTGCGATATGAGGAGTGGCCATTGACGTACCATTCAGGCGTGCATAGGCAGATGTGTAATCCTTGCCATCTTCTGGATGGTTCATATACTCCGGATAGGTGGAGAAAATGGAAACACCAGGGGCCACGAGGTCAGGTTTTATGTCGTAGTTGCTATTGACAGGACCTCTTGAACTGAAATCGGCAAGAGTGTCGCCTTCCGTCTTAGCCACCATTAACTGATTAAATTGTACAGAAGCTCCCGGGATACCTTTTAAATACTCCCCATCCTCCTTTGAAAGCTGGAATGTAGGAATAAATTTAGTGCTCTCACCTATGTAGGCCGGAATTTCGCCCTCCGTATTATTAAAAATAATAACTGCTGCTGCACCTGCATTTTTGGCATTTTTCACTTTTTCCTCAAATGTCAGCTCTCCGCGTTCGATGAGGGCAATTTTCCCCTCAAGGTTTTTCCCTGTAAAGTCTTGCGGAGTCCCCAGGCCAGTATACTCAATTGGGTAGGATTTGCCTTCAAGTGTTTTTAAATCATCCGTAAAGTTTTTGGCTAATAATTTCATAGATTCGAAATCCTTCTCAGCCGCAGTGGCTTTAAAAGCTGGGATGGAGATTGATGCATCACTTGCACCGACTGTAATTCCGAAAGCACTTGTACCAGGTGAACCAAGCGTTTTTTCATCTGGCCCAGCATTTCCAGCTGCCACAACGGAAACGACTCCGGAAAGCATAGCGTTATTAATAGCAACCGAAGTAGGATATAAAGGATCATTTACACCCGCTCCGAGTGATAGATTGATTACATCCATTCCATCTTCTACTGCTTTATCAATACCGGCCAGCACCCCGTCTGTTGAGCCAGATCCATATGGTCCAAGAACCCGGTAGGCATACAGATTGACATCCGGTGCTACTCCCTTGACAGCATAGTCTACTGCATTTTCTTTTTGGGCAGCAATGGTTCCTGATACATGTGTACCGTGAGAGGTATAGAAGGCAGATCCTCTGGAATCAAATTCAGGCTGACCGGATGTTTCCCAATCATCGTAAGTTGCCTCCATTGGATCTGCATCATTATTGATAAAGTCCCAGCCTTTCACAGAGCTTGGATCAACTGTTTTAGGGTCTTGACCATTTTCTTTACGATAACCTTTGTAAGAACCAGTTAAGTCAGGGTGTGTATAATCAATACCCGTGTCCAGCACTCCCACCTTAATTCCTTTTCCGGTAACCCCCTCATCGTGAAGCTTATCCACACCGATTTGAGGAATGCTGTCTGCCATCTTTGGCTTTATGGCAGACCGCTCTGCTGGTGGAAGTCCAAGTTGGACTTGGGCATTGCTCCAGATTCTTTTTACTGAACCTGATTGCAGGAGTTCTTCAACAGCTATACCCGGAAGTGTCATGGAAACACCATTAAAGGCGTTCTTGTATTCGCGTTTCACTTCAATCTTACTTGCGTCATACAGTACATTGCTTTTCTTCGATTTCAGCTTGTTAACATGGGCATTGAAATCCTTATGGGATTTGTCCACTTTTTCTTTCGCTGTATGAATAGATGATTTTTTCCCTTTTAAAGCTTCTTTCTTTACCTCTACCTTTGCAGGAGCCTGGTTAAATTCAACAATGACATCGACCAGGTCGGGAGTGGATGTATTTACTTCCGGAGAGATAATAAATCCCGGTCCAACTTCCAGCTGTTCTAAAGCATCCCTTTGCTCCTTAGAGAGACCGCTTAAAATTTTTTCTGCTTCGTCCACCGTGATCTCGGGCTTCTGAGCAAGCACATTAAATGGAATGGCAGCTGTGAATAATAAACTTGCAGTCAGAGCCCCTTTTAATAGATTATTGCGTGACTTCATTTTTTTCCCCCTGCTCTTTAATTAGTAGAAAAGTAAGAATACTTACTATTTTCATAATAAAGGGGAGAGATGTGAGCAGTAAATTGGGGTAATAAAAGAGGGACATTGCTACTGAATTACTTGTTTTTAACTGAAAATTTTCTTGAAAATAGGATAAAGAGCATCTTGATAGGCAATAGAGGAAGGTAAAAATGGAATAACAGGAAATCGATTACCCCAAATTGAGAGGTGGAAACAGGATTGAGAGAAACATTTATCTAAGATTTTATGTTGAGGGTATTCTTTTTTAGCAGTTTTATAATGCTTTATGGTGACCGTTTTCTTCATCCCTCTTCCATTTTCGTCCTCATGAACCCTCCTTGGCGACCATTTTCCTCTACTCTCTTCTATTTTCGTCGTCATAACCCTTTCATGGTGATCATTTTCTTTGCCTCACTTCCATTTTGTCCTCATACCCCCTCTATGGCGACCATTTTCCTCTACTCTCTTCTGTTTTCGTCGTCATAACCCTTTCATGGCTACCGTTTTCTTTGCCTCTCTTCCTTTTTCGTGCTCATGCCCCCATCTATGGCGACCATTTTCCTCTACTCTCTTCTGTTTTCGTCGTCATACCCCTTCCATGGCGACCGTTTTCTTTGCCTCTCTTCCATTTTCGTCCTCATGCCCCTTTATGGCGACCATTTTCCTCTACTCTCTTCTGTTTTCGTCGTCATGCCCCTTCCATGGCGACCGTTTTCTTTGCCTCTCTTCCATTTTCGTCCTCATGCCCCCTCTATGGCGACCATTTTCCTCTACTCTCTTCTGTTTTCGTCGTCATCCCCCTTCCATGGCGACCGTTTTCTTTGCCTCTCTTCCTTTTTCGTCCTCATGCCCCTTTATGGCGACCATTTTCCTCTACTCTCTTCTGTTTTCGTCGTCATACCCCTTCCATGGCGACCGTTTTCTTTGCCTCACTTCCATTTTCGACCTCATGCCCCCTCTATGGCGACCATTTTCCTCTACTCTCTTCTGTTTTCGTCGTCATACCCCTTCCATGGCGACCGTTTTCTTTGCCTCTCTTCCATTTTCGTCCTCATGCCCCTTCCATGGCTACCTTTTTCTTTGCCTCTCTTCCTTTTTCGTCCTCATGCCCCCTCTATGGCGACCATTTTCCTCTACTCTCTTCTATTTTCGTCGTCATAACCCTTTCATGGTGACCATTTTCTTTGCCTCTCTTCCATTTTAGTAGTCATTAACCCTCCCTGGCTACCGCTCTCTCACCAATGAACTCTTCCAGTAATCTAGCAATAAATTATTTACAAAATAACACAAAAAAGGACACTCCCCATTCAGAAGTGTCCAGTCTGCATCTCTATTATTTCGAAGCGACACTTCCCTGGAACACACGCTTTAACGCATCTGCCGCCTGCTCAATAGATTTTCTTCCCTGTTCCAGTACACCCGGCATCCAGAAGAAGCCATGGATCATGCCGTCATACCGTTTGGCTTCAACCGGCACACCAGCTTCTTTTAAACGCTCAGCGTAAGCTTCTCCCTCATCACGCAGCGGGTCAAACTCTCCCGTTAAAACCAATGCCGGAGGCAGTCCGCTCAAGTCTTTTGCCTGCAGCGGAGAGGCATATGGGTTTTTCCCGTCTTCCTCATTCTGCAGATAGTGATTCCAAAACCACTCCATGCTGTCTTTTGTTAACAGGTAGCCGTCTGCATTTTCGGTATAGGACTCTGTTGCATATGAATGGTTGGTTACCGGATAAATCAGCATCTGATAGGCTAATGAGATTTCACCCTTGTCTCTTGCCATGAGAGCCACAACGGCTGCAAGGTTTCCGCCTGCACTGTCACCGCCCACCGCAATGCGGTTGGGATCTATCCTAATCGATTCTGCATTTTCAGCCACCCACTTGGCTGCAGCGTACGAATCATCTGCAGCAGCAGGAAATTTATGTTCCGGAGCCAGCCTGTAATCCACCGAAACGACCACGCAATTCGCCAAATTTGTTAATAGCCTGCAAGGAACCTCTACTGTCTCAAGGTCACCGATTACCCAGCCGCCGCCGTGATAATATACGAGCGCAGGGAATGGACCTTCTCCTTTAGGAGTATAAATTCGAACCTGTATATCCCCTCCGGGTCCCGGAATTTTTCTATTTTCAATCTTTCCTACTTCCTCCGGTTCACCAGCCAGAGCGCTAAAATCAGTGGTAAGGCGAGCTTCCTCTGGTGATAGCTGGCTCATCGGCGGTGCTCCTGCTGCCTCCATTTGTTCCAGTAAAAACTTTGCCTGCGCATCTAATGCCATAATTATTTTCCCCCTATTAATTTATTAATATATTGAAAGAACAGATTAATACCTGCCCAATTTAAGCCCTTTATTTAACAGCACTCTTTTCAGATGCTGTCAGGCTAAAACCTTCATAGCCTTTTTCGGCGACTTCTTCACAAATCTTCCGATAGGCTCCTACACCGCCAAGATAGATTTGAAAACCTCGGGCTTTCCCTTCAATATTCGCACCCATGTACCAGGAGTCTGTCTTGGTAAATAGAGTCTGATCGGCGATTTCACGGCAATGCTTGCTCCATGTATTTTCCGCCTCTTCATTCACTTCAATAACAGCCTGGTTTTGTTCGCGCATATAACTGATGCAGTCAAATACCCATTCCACATGCTGCTCAATTGAAACCATCATATTGCTTAAAACAGACGGACTTTCAGGTCCAGTCAGCATAAACATATTCGGGAAACCTGCTGTGCCCAGGCCAAGATAGGTGCGGGTCTGTGAGCCGCCTGCCCATTTCTCTTTCAAAGATTCGCCGTCTTTTCCACGGATATCGATCTTAAACAAAGGTCCTGTCATCGCATCAAAGCCTGTGGCAAACACGATCATGTCAAGCTCATATTCACCATCCGAAGTTTTAACACCTGTTTCGGTAATTTCCTGAATCGGGGCTTTCTTTACATCCACCAGCGATACGTTATCACGGTTATAGGTTTCAAAATAATCTGTATCTATGATGGTCCGTTTAGTGCCATAATAGAACCTTGGAAGGAGTTTCTCAGCCACTTCAGGATTATTAACCGTTTCGCGGATTTTAGAGCGAATGAACTCCGCTACGATCGCATTGGCTTCCGGAGATATGGACAGGTCATTATATGCGTAAGTTAGTTTAAGCAGTCCTCCTTCTTTCCAGGCTTCCTCGAAAACTATTTGCCTTTCTTCAGGGGATTCGTCAAAAACGGAAACATTTCTTGGCTCCTCCGGTATTCCGGTAATGGAATGGCGCATTTTTGCTCTTATGTCCCCGTAATTTTCCCTGATATTCTTCAAGTGTTCTGGATCATTCGGCGTGTTCCTGGCAGGGCTGCTGTATTGCGGAGTCCGCTGGAATACAGTCAGGCGCCCGGCTTCTTTTGCAATGACAGGAATGGCCTGGATACCGCTGGAGCCTGTGCCAATGATGCCAACCCGCTTCCCTGTGAAATCTACTCCTTCATGCGGCCAGTGGCCGGTATGATGCCATTCGCCCTTAAAGTTTTCCAGCCCTTTAAATTTAGGCACATTGGACGCTGACAAGCACCCTACAGCTGTAATAAAATATTGAGCAGATACCTTTTCGCCATTATTTAATTGGACGTCCCACCTTCTATTCTTCTCATCAAATTTTGCGGATTGCACCCTTGTATTGAATTGCACATCACGCCGAAGATCAAACTTATCTGCTACATAGTTTATATAGCTTAATATCTCAGGCTGTTCAGCGTATTTTGCCGACCAGCTCCATTCTTTCAGCAGTTCCTCAGAAAACGTGTAATTATAGTAGATGCTTTCAACATCGCATCTTGCGCCGGGATAACGATTCCAATACCATGTGCCGCCTACATTATCGCCTGCTTCAAATACCCGGGTGGAAAAACCAGCCTCCCGCAAACGATGCAGCATATACAATCCAGAAAAACCAGCACCAACGACAACAGCATCAAAATCCGTGAGAGAGTTCGATTTTTGAAATGATGACATTCTTTCTTCCTCCTCATGATATTAGTTCAATTGAAAGCGATTACATTTTTTTCTTTTAAATTGATCCTCCTTTCCAGTGCTTATACTTTTTTCTATTTTAAGCTTACTATCATTCATTTATATTGAATATTCACAATTTTCTATATATAATTACCCTATAAGGAAGGTGTTAATGTGGCAATTGAAACTACCATATTAGGTAATATCCAAAATTTAGAAGGTGTCGAGAGTCATGAAGAAAAGCTGTATAAAATTCTAGAGGTTTATATGAACATTTTCCCTGTTAAAAACGCCTATTTATTCCGTTATTCCCCTTTAGGTTTTATTGGTGAAGGGATCATTGCAATTACATGCCATGGACTAATACATATCAGAGATATTAGGGATGATATTCGTTCACTGCCGCTTATATATTCTGCCCTCTATGAAAGAAAAGCAAAATATTGTTCGGGGATAGAATACCTGAAGCAAATAAATATAAAATACATTACAACTTCCAATGTCAACTCCTTCCTGGCTATCCCCATCTGCTTTGGCGCTGTTCCCATCGGGTATATTTGCACAAACGAATTTGATGATCATGCACATATTTCGGTTCAGCAGCTTTCTTCATATACTCAATTTGGTCAGAACATAGGAAAAATCCTTGAAAAAACGGAAGGAAAAGAAGATGCCCGCCTATTAAGCAAAAGAGAAATGGAGGTTATGAAAAAGATTTCCTGGGGGGAAAGCATAAAGGAAATGGCTGATTCCATGTTTATCAGTGAAGTTACCATCAACCAGTATATTAAAACAGCCATCAGAAAACTGGGAGCTCAAAACCGGACTCAAGCCATTGCGGAGATGTTTCGTCGAGGGATGATTTCATAATTTTACACATGATCCCCAGCCGCACCAAAAAGCCCCATCTTATAATAAAGAGAGGGGCCATTTTGGCTGTTTATTTCTCCATCATCAATTTCAATATCAGTTCATCCGTATGACGGGTGCCTTCATTTCCTAATTTACAGAAGCTTTCGATACTTTTCTCAACATCATCATGAATAAATCCATCGGTTGATTTAATTTCCTGATCGTTAAGTGCAAGAAGGGCAGATTGCACAGCTACATTGGAACAGGTAGACACTTTCATTGCACATCCTGCTTTTGCTCCGTCACAGATCATTCCGGATACATTGCCAATTGTATTTTGAATGGCCGCTTTAATTTGCTGAAGGTGCCCATCCAGTAAATAAACGATGGCTGCACTTGCCCCCATTCCCGCAGCCGTTACACCGCATAAAGCCGAAAGCCGGCCAAATTTGGATTTTATATGAATGGTGATCAGATGGCTGAGTGCCACTGCCCGAATCATTTTCTCATCTGTGACCTTCAGTCTCTCTGCAGCAGCAACAACTGGAAGAGTGACTGCGATGCCCTGGTTGCCGCTTCCGGTATTTGCCATTACAGGCAGTGTTGAGCCTGCCATTCTCGCATCTGACCCGGCTGCAGCTAAAGACATTGCTGCAGTAGCAATATCATCTGATAAAATCCCCATTTCCACATTTCTCTTGATCGTTTTCCCTACCTTTAGGCCATATTCGCCTGATAAGCCTTCCAGCCCAATGACCCTGTTGAGCTCTATACTCTTTTTCACAAGCGACAGGGAGCTGATTTCCACACCCAGCACCCATTCATATATTTCATCAATGGTGAGTGCAATTAATTCTTCTTCTTCAGATTGGATTCCTATATTTTCACATCCGCCCTGATATATCACTTCGCCATCAACCTCAATTAAAGTAATATTGCTGTGGTTATCAGAGATTACCACTCTGGCAGTCTGCAAATCAGTTTTTACTATCACTTCAATGTAAAGCCTTTTCGGTGTCTCAGCCTGGAGGGAAGTTACTTTTCCTTCTTCAATAAGTTTTAATGCCAACTGCTCATCTCCAGGACCCATTCCCTCTAATACTTCCAGCTTTCTCGCAGGATCCCCTGCCACAGCGCCAATTGCCGCTGCGAAATCCAGACCATATGAACTCATGCCGGGAATTCCGACTGATTTGGCATTTTTGATGATATTTCCGCTCGCTTTCAAGCAGAGCTCTTGTATTTCCCCTTTAGCATAACTCTTGGCAGTTGCTGCAGCGAGTGCAATCGCAACAGGTTCCGTACATCCAAGGGCAACCACTAGTTCTTTTTCCAGAATTCTTAAGATTTTATGCTTCTCCATTTTCATACCCCTAATGATTAAAATAAATGAACTTAAACTATTATAATTCATATAGTGAAAAATGAAGAGAGGGAAAATTTACTTCCACCATAATACCCTTAGGATTCAGTAAACCAGGACCTTGTTTTTTTACCCTTTGCTGAATAATGAACTTAGATTCTTCAATGTATATAATCTGCACGTCACCATAAAGAGGCTGTTATAGTTCCTTTGTACATATTCATCAATAATGGTCAGGCCTTTTACAAACCGGTCCACCAAATAATTTGTGTACTTTGGATCCCAGACAAAGCGATTGATCCTGATCAGCTCATTTGCAAGTATATGAAACTTAAAGTCTTCAGCAATCAGTTGGATTTGTCTTAATTTATCAGTATCCATATAAAAGATATTTTTTTCGAGGTTTTTACTCAGGAATGTCAAAAAGTCATTAATATTTTCAGCGAGTAATGTTGCTTTTTGCATTTCAGGGGCCACAAGAATTCTCTCCTTTCTTATCATTCTGTTAAGAAGAATTTATGAAAGAGAGCTCGCTCTTAACACCTAAAAAAGGAAGGAAACTTGATGTTCCTGACCATTTGCAGATGATTTTTTCCATTTTAATCAGCGGCCAAAGGAAGCTGTTCTACCCTGCGATAAAGGTAAAAATACCCTGCACTGCAAGAACTGGCTTAGCCATGGGAGAAAAAAAACAGCCCCATTAATAAAAATGGGGCTGTTGAATGTGGTTTAATATATTCGATAATTCCCTGTTCGATCCGATTTATTTCAGCAATCCTTCCCCCTCAAGATACTCCCTTGCAGTTTCTTCAGGACTCACACCTTCAACATTTACTTTGTAGTTCATTTCACGCATTTCATCATCGGTGATCTTTCCATCCAGCTTGGTTAAGGCATTGACAAGCTCAGGATGCTCTTCAGCGGTTTCTTCTCGCATCAGCGGGGCTCCCTGATAAGGAGGAAACAGATTTTTATCATCCTCAAGGACAGTTAGGTTATATTTTGCTATTTCACTATCTGTAGAATAAGCATCCACTAAGTTGATTTCACCTTTTTCAATTGCGCCATAGCGCAGCTTGGGCTCCATGGTTAAAACAGTAGGAAAGTCCAGGCCATACAGCTCCTGGATGCCCCGATAGCCATCTTCCCGATCCGAGAATTCAAGAGTGAAGCCGGCTTTAATGCTTTGCTCGACAGCTTTTAGATCCGAAATGGATTGCAGGCCATAATCCTCAGAGAATTTCTTCGGTACAGCCAGCGCATATGTATTATTGTATGCCATCGGTTTCAGCAGCATCATACTGAACTGATCCTTCATTCCTTTTCTCGCCTGCTCGTAAACCTCCTGCTGTTCAGTGCTTACCGCTGACTCTTTTAGAAATTCAGCAATGGCTGTGCCGGTAAACTCAGGATACACGTCAATACTGCCTGACTTCAGAGCATTAAAGACGAAGGATGTTTTTCCTAAACCTGGTTTTAACTCAACATTAAGATCGGTTTCATTCTCAATCAGCAATTTGTACATATTGATCAGGATTTCCGGTTCTGAACCAAGCTTCCCTCCAATAACAATCTTCTCTTCAGACTTATTTGTCAGCAGCGGAATAGCCATAACCAGTATCATTGCGCCAATGAAGACTCCCAATGCAGTGATCGACCGTTTGAAAGACAAATGCTCGAATCGCCGCAGCAGCATGTCAAAAAGGATTGCCAATATGGCTGCAGGTATGGCCCCAAGAACAATCAGTGCCGTATTATTTCGGTCGATTCCAAGGAGAATCAGTTCTCCCAGTCCTCCTGCTCCGATTAAAGCAGCGAGAGTAGCAGTTCCCACGATTAGCACCATTGCTGTCCGAATGCCGGCCATAATAATCGGCATGGCAAGAGGAAGCTCTACCTTCATGAGCCTTTTGCTTCTCTTCATCCCCATTGCCCTAGCGGCTTCAATTATGGAATCATCCACCTCTCTTATGCCTGTATATGTATTTCTCAGAATGGGCAGAAGGGCATATACGACTAGTGCGATAATGGCAGGCACCTTTCCTATCCCAAATAAGGGAATCAACAGGCCAAGCAAGGCTAATGAGGGCACAGTCTGCAATACGGCCGTCACCCCAATGATCCCCTCTGCGATTTTTTGCTTCTTAGTCAGATAAATTCCAAGCGGGATTGCAATCAGGACTGCAAAGAATAAAGCAATAAGCGAAATCTGTATATGCTCAATCAATACACTGAATAGCTGCCCTTTCCTTTCATTTATAACAGAGATAAAGGCATTCATGACCTCACCTCATCCTTCATGCTTCCGGCAAGTTCAAGAATAACGGCCTGCCTGTTGACCATGCCAATGATATTCCCGTCCTCTTCGACAGCAAGTTCATCATGAACTGACAATAAGCTAAGTGTTTCTTCAAATGAAGCGGTGGCTGAAATGACTATTCCTTGCTGTCCTGTTTCTGTAACCGGCAGAAGGATATCATGAAGGCTGAATCCCTCTATGTACGGTCCATGCTCTTCCCCGACAAACTGCCTGACAAATTCGTTTTCCGGATGTGCAAGCAGCTCTTCAGGTGTGCCGGTTTGGACGATTTCCCCATCCTTCATGACACAAATGCGGTCACCGAGCTTCAAAGCTTCCTTCATATCATGTGTGACAAACACAATCGTTTTCTTTATTTTTTTCTGAAGGCTGATTAGGTCATCCTGAAGCTTTTCCCTGCTTAGGGGATCCAGCGCACTAAAAGGTTCGTCCATCAGGATGATTGGAGGGTTAGCTGCAAGTGCTCTTGTTACACCCACCCTTTGCTGCTGTCCTCCTGAAAGTTCATGCGGCTTTCGGCTCCGGTATATGTCAGGCGCCAATCCGACCATTTCCAATAACTCATCAATCCGTTCTTTAATTTTTTTTTGCTCCCAGTTTTTAAGCTCCGGAACAATCGAGATATTTTCTCCAATTGTCATATGAGGAAAAAGGGCTATCTGCTGAAGAACATAGCCAATATCCCAGCGAAGCTCATGAATATCATAGTCACTGATCCGTTTTCCATTTATGAAAATCGTTCCCGCTGTCAAAGGAATCAGCCTATTAATCATCTTCAGAACGGTGGTTTTCCCGGAACCGCTCGGACCTATAATCACAAAGAACTCGCCTTCTTTTATATGTAAATTGATTGAATCTACTGCTTTAGTACCATCCCGGTACTGTTTCGACACATTGTCAAACTTAATCATTGCTCCACCTCTCAAATATGTTTACATCTGGATTATTCCCTTTAAAATTACCGAAAAACGGTCCTGTCCTCATTTTCTTTTTTGCTTATACTATCATACAGATAGACAGGAAACATTTCCATTTTAAAAGTCCAAATCGAGTAGGAGGGGGTGACTAACCCCCGACCTCTCACACCACCGTACGTACCGTTCGGTATACGGCGGTTCATTTAAGTTTGACGCAGAAATTCATA
>NZ_VCRN01000023.1 GCF_009849585.1 Bacillus sp. ZZV12-4809 | reverse complement strand
CCCTCTTCAAACACAACGTTGAAGGGGATTCATTTATACAGAAAATAAATTAACGGTTTAAAGGTGCTTGACTAATCGTAAGAAAGACTGCAGACAAGCTCAATTTTCATTGAGTTTGTCGACAGTCTGACAAGCGCATATCATATGCGCTTGTTTTTTTATTCCTACCAAAGCACAGGCTTGGCTACCATGAACCAAAGCATGAGCATTAACAGAAAAAGATAGATCCAGACGGAGCGGGTTAGCTTTCTGATTAGGAAAAGCTGATCCGCTCCCGGCTCATCAAATTTCCTCAGGACGGGAGTGAAGGCCCGGGCGAGAAAAAAGACTGAGCCTCCCATGACTGCCAGGGTAGCGACGATCCAAGATGTCGTCCAAGCCCAGTGGCTGTTCACGATTAGAAGGATACCCGAGCCTACCAGTACATGTCCTGCATGCTTGACAAGGCGGACGGATGTCCTGAAGATGCCGATATATGCCTGCTGGACCCCGGGATGAGCTGTTTCCAATTTATTGACGATTGGGATCAGAACAAAAAATGGGCCAACAGAAAGAATGGCACTGCTGACATGGATATACAGCAGTATTCGGTACAATATGTCCATTACAGCAGATTACTTCTTCACTGCGCTGAATTCATGAACCCATACACGCATTTGCGGAAGCCAAGGCATTCCCGGATGCATGGAAAGGATAGAATGCTTATAGTCTTCTAAATTTTCGAAGCCTTCCTGGCGGGCGTCTGCGTCAGTTAATTCTCCTAGAGACTGTGAATACACTTTTTCAACAACAAAATCCTGTCCCTCAAGTGTCATGATTTCACCAACATCAGCATAGCGGCCGTTGCGGCGTGTAGCTGTTTTCTTTCCTGCAAGAACCTTTTCAACGTCCTCTTTAACTGTAACCATGCGGTCTACTGAACATGTTTTCGGCGGTAATGTATTGGGGTCGTGCTGATTTGACATTATGCTATTCCTCCTTATGTAAATGCTTACTTTAGAACCTTACCATACTTTTCAGCGGAAAGGCAGTTAACGGTTAAAAAAGCCTGAGGAAACAAAGCCCTCAGGCGTATTGCCTATTTTAATTTAAATGAGCTCTTTAGTGAAACAATCCGGTTAAAGACAGGCTTTTCTGCTGTTGTATATTTAGGATCTGCATTGAAATAGCCATGGCGGAAGAATTGGAACTTATCATGGGCTTTTACATCCTTCATATTTGGCTCGATGTAACCATGAACAATTTCAAGTGAGTTCGGGTTCACATAGTCTAGGAACGTTTTTCCTTCGGGATCATTTTCAAGAGCATCATTTGTGTCTGCCTCAGCGTTACGATCGGCATCTTCGTCAAGAATCAAAGGCTCGTATAAACGGAATTCAGCGGGAATGGCACTCTTGGCATCCACCCAGTGAAGTGTTCCCTTCACTTTACGGCCTGTAAAACCTGTTCCACTCTTTGTTTCAGGGTCATATGTGCAATGAAGCTCCACAACATTGCCATTCTCATCCTTGATGACATCGTTGCACTTGATGAAGTAAGCATGCTTTAAACGGACTTCATTGCCAGGGAAGAGGCGGAAATATTTTTTCGGCGGATCTTCCATGAAGTCGTCCTGTTCTACATAAATCTCTCTTGAGAATGGAATTTGGCGCATGCCCATTTCCGGATTCTCCGGATTGATTTCAGCATCAAGCATTTCAGTCTGATCTTCCGGGTAGTTCGTAATGACAACCTTTAACGGGCGAAGTACACCCATTGTGCGCGGAGCCTTCATTTTCAGGTCCTCGCGTACAAAATGCTCAAGCATCGCTTCATCCACTGCACCTGAGCCCTTTGAAACACCCGTTTCTTTTACAAACTCACGGATTGCTTCCGGAGTATAACCCTTGCGTCTCAAACCGGAAATCGTCGGCATGCGCGGGTCATCCCAGCCATCAACATAATTTTCTTCTACAAGCTGCTTCAATTTTCTTTTGCTCATTACTGTATTAGTAATATTCAGGCGGCCAAACTCGATTTGCTGTGGTGTGCTTTCCATTTCACACTCTGAGACAACCCAGTTATAAAGCGGGCGCTGGTCAGCAAATTCAGTGGTGCACAAGGAATGGGTAACTCCTTCGATTGCATCCTCAAGGGGGTGGGCAAAAGCATACATCGGGTAGATGCACCATGTATCACCTGTATTATGGTGAGTTGCATGTGAAACACGGTAGATAACCGGATCGCGCAAGTTTACATTCGGTGAAGACATGTCAATCTTCGCTCTAAGAACTTTTGCTCCGTTTTCGAATTCACCCTTCCGCATACGTTCAAACAAATCAAGATTCTCTTCAACTGAACGGCTGCGGAATGGACTTTCTTTTCCAGGCTCTGTCAGTGTTCCGCGGTATTGGCGGATTTCCTCCTGGCTTAAGTCATCCACATAAGCCTTTCCTTTCTTGATTAAAAGAACGGCACGTTTATACATTTCCTCGAAGTAATTCGAAGCAAAGTGAAGCTCTTCCCACTCGTAGCCAAGCCATTTAACATCTTCTTTAATGGCATCCACAAATTCCTGATCTTCCTTAAGCGGGTTCGTGTCGTCAAAACGAAGATTCGTCTTGCCGTTAAAGTCGTCTGCCAGGCCGAAATTGATGACAATCGATTTGGCATGTCCGATATGAAGATAACCGTTCGGCTCAGGCGGGAAACGGGTAATGACCTCTTTGCGCTTGCCCGACTCCAGATCCTCTTTAATAATGGTTCGTATAAAATTTGAATTGTTTTCCAAACCGGTATCAGCCTTTCTGTTTATGTAGTTAGTACTTATTTTAATAATATCGGGAAGGAAAATAAAGCGAAACTTCCCTTAGCAGTGCTTGCTATCATCTATAGGGCATTACTCTTTATTCATTCTTTCTATTATAAACAAGACCAGTCTGGAAAAAAAGTTTTTCTGAAGGCCGGATGCGAAGTTTTACAAAAATGTTAAATAATTTCAAACAAGGAGGGATAGAGGGATGTGAAAAGAATGTCTCTTAACAGGAAGTATTCTATTGAATGGAGGAAGGGACATGTCTGTAAAATATCCGGTTTTAGAAGGAGCAGAACCTTTTTATTTTGAAGGAAATGAGATTGGAATTCTGGTTTCTCATGGCTTTACCGGTTCAACTCAAAGCATGCGCCCGCTTGGGGAAGCTTATGCCAATGCAGGGTTTACAGTCTGCGGTCCGCGGCTGAAGGGGCACGGCACTCATTATGAAGAAATGGAAACAACGACCTATCAGGACTGGATTCATTCGGTTGAAGAAGGCTATCAGTGGCTGAAAGAGCGCTGCAGTACGATATTCGTTACGGGTCTCTCAATGGGCGGCACCCTGACATTGTATATGGCCGAAAACCATTCGGAGATTAAGGGGATCATCCCAATTAATGCAGCTGTGGAGATTCCTGATATGGAGGCAGCAGCAAGCCTCGAGGATGTCCGTTTCTTGGATGCAATTGGTTCAGACATAAAAAATCCTGAAATAAAAGAACTCGCCTATGAAAAGACACCGGTTAAATCACTTGGTGAAATATCCGAACTGATGAAAAAGGTGAAAGCTGATTTAGATAAAGTGACTTGTCCTGCGCTGATTTTTGTCTCAAAAGAAGATCATGTGGTTCCTCCTTACAATTCACAGGAAATATACACAGGCATTAAATCTGCTGCTAAGGAAATAGTCACCATGGAAAACAGCTATCATGTGGCAACGCTTGATAATGATCAGGACATCATAATAGAAAGAACACTGCAATTTCTGAAGCGAGTACTGGAAACAAGCAGTCTTCAAGGGTGACGCGGGGAGCTTAATCAGGCTCTCTTTTTTTGAGTTTAATTGCATGCCTTGATATGATGCAAAATTCCGTTCCTTTTTCCAATCAGCTGTGTTAGTATTTAGTAATTCGAAATAGTTAGCTGGTTTTTAAAAAGGCTCTTTTCGTATAAATTGTGTTTTACCTATCAGTTGATTTCCGCTCCAATCAACTCAGCAAATTTGTCTAAGCTATAAAAATTATACGAAAACAGCTTTAAAAAAGATAAATGGAAAGCGGGGGATGCGCGTGGAAAAGGCAGCAAAAGAGACTTTATGGACGAAGTCTTTTATTATGCTGATGATCGGGAATTTATTTGTTTTTATGTCGTTCCAAATGCTGATTCCAACATTGCCTCCATATATTAAGTCCATTGGGGCAACTGGTCTTGAAATTGGCATGGTGACAGCACTGTTTTCAATTGGAGCCGTTTTGAGCAGGCCTTTTATCGGGTTTATGCTGGAATATAAAGCTAGAAAGCGGCTGGTTCTGATCGGGGCAGCAGCGCTATTGGCAATAACCATTATTTATCCGCTATCAAGTGTGGTCATGATTTTTCTGTTGTTCCGATTCATTCATGGGCTTGCCTGGGGATGGTCGACTACTGTAAATGGGACAGCAGCTGTAGATGTAGTGCCTAATTCCAGGCTTGGAGAGGGTATGGGCTACTATGGCCTGAGTGTTACGATTGGGATGATCATTGCTCCAAGTCTCGGAATCTACCTATATCAGATTACCTCTTTTACCAATCTTATTTATATATCAAGCGTACTCGGGGTGATTGCCATTGTGCTCCTGGCCATTGTCCGCTATGAGACGCCTGAAGCTGTTCTGACCACAAGGAAAGAAGATCTGAAATTCTCTTACCTTGGCTCTTTAATTGAAAAATCCAGCTGGTTTCCTGCCTTCATTACGATCATTGTTACATTTGGATACGGGTCCATCGTAACGTTCATCGTTATTTTTGGGGAAGAGCGCGGCATTGATCAAATATTCCTTTTCTATCTGTTCAATGCGATTATGGCATCGCTCTCGAGGCCGGTTGCCGGAAAATGGTTTGACCAGCGCGGTCCGAAGGGACTTGTACTGCTTTGTACGTTCCTGACCTTTATTGGAATGTGGGTACTTTCCTTCGCACATTCGAATATGTTTATTATCATTAGCGGAATTTTGTTTGGAATTGGATTTGGTTCATTGATTCCTACTCTGCAGTCCTGGACGTTATCAATGACCCCATCCAACAGGCGCGGTGTGGCAAACGGAATGTTCTTCTCCTCCATCGATCTTGGCATTGGGCTAAGCGGGCTTGTGTTTGGGGTGCTAGCACAGTTTGTAGAAACGGCGGCATTATTTCAAATTTCAAGTGTATTCCTGCTTCTGGGCATGGCTGTAACTGTCCTATATGGCAGGCGGAGCCGGGCTGCTCGGCCGCAGCAGGCATCATCTTGAAGAATGAAAACTGGCAGACAGGAATATATATTTCTGTCTGCCAGTTTTTATTTTGATTTGAGGTGGTATTAATAGAGTAACGCTGGTTCTAACTATTAAAATTATTACACAGCAATACAGCAATGTTTCAAAAATGATAGAGAAATGAAATTTTTTGCAGAAAAATTTTTGCTACAATATAGGGATAAAGGATGAAAATTGGCGTATTATGCGTTTTTTAAGATAAGAAGGTAAATTCTGAAGTTAGATAACTGTCTAGCTCCAGGCGCCATCGGCTCGAGGTTCCTAAGCTAATCAGGCCAAAAGGTAAAGAACAGACTTTCAGCCGCTAGTCTTATGATTTGAGCCGATAGGCGGGCGCCTTCCGCTTCTTTTATAAATCATGCTGATAAAGCTCTATGAAATTAGGGAATCAGCATCCTGAATCAATAAAATTTTTTTAAAAGCCGCCTTTAGGCGCACTTTTAAAAATAGTACTGCGGGGGATCAAGATGACTTTAGAAAAGCAGCTAATCAGCAAAACCTTCTATAAGACCTTCATGGAATCAAATGAAAATGTGCATCCGATCAGGGTTTTGGGTGAATTGTATGTGGCTGAGCAGCAGAACGAGGTGCCTGATTTAGCTAATATACGCTTCGCCCAGGGTGAAGTCTATTTCCTTAACAAGGATTATGAAGCGGCCATTTTTAAATGGGAGAGCATTCCGAATGAATTGGGGCCATGGGCACAAAAAAATATGGCAGATGCCTATTTTGAATTAGATTTGCTTTCAAATGCAGAGGACTTATATAAATCGATTGAAACAGATTCAGAGGTGTTAAAGACAGAAGTGCTCCTCCAGCTGTTTTCACTTTACATACAGCGCGGAAAGCTTGAATTGGCTGTTGAATCCATTAAAAATGCGGTTCGGCTAAATCCGGATTATCCGGATGTGACCGATCTGGCACGCGGATTCTTTGAAGAACATAGTGATTGGGGAAATGCGGTAGAGCTGGCTGTCAATGAAGCAATCAGGACAGAATCCATATCGTGGTTTGAAGTTCTTCATTCATATGTAGAGCAGGGGCGTACAGCTAAAGTAGAACCGAATTATTTCAGTGAGGCACTTTCGGTGCTGAACCGTGCGGATCAGGCTCACTTTGAAGGTTTATCAGCGGCGATGTGGGATAGCTACAAGAAATCAGATCTATATTTCTCATGGCTGAAAGAATATAATCACATTCTCCTGAATATGGAGCCCGGACGATCACATACATGGAGCTTGCTTTCGGAGCTATACAAAGATACGTATCTCGAACTGATCAGCGGCAAGCATTTAATCCGGGATTTATCTCATCTGATCCCAAACCACCTGACGAATTGGGTGAAAATAGCTGCCCCTTCTCATTATCTTATTTCGGCATCAGCGGTGCTGGCGTGGAGCGAAATATTCCCTTCCAATATTGATGCATCAGCTGTCAGTGAAGCAGAAAGCCTTGTGAACAGTTCTGTCCGTTATCAGGAAGGTCTGGAGGAAAGCTTCAAGCTTTTCGAAACGATCATGAAATGGGCAAAGGAAAAAGGCGTACTGATGGGTGAGCGATTTGAATGGATGGTCCGCGAGCTGCTCGATTTGGATTCCGGGCATTTGCTGATTGCCGGTGCAGCTTCAAATGGTAAATCCTCGTTTGTGAACACTCTTCTCGGGGAGGAGCTGATGGGAGATTCTACCTCTGCTTCAGTGCTGTTTAAGGATAGTAACGAGGCAGAAATTTATGCTATTACGGATGAGGAAGTACGAAGCATTTCTGATCTTGACGATTTTAGGCAAAGCGCCGAGAAAAGCCAGCAGACGCTCATCCGCTGCAGAATGCCCTTCAACTTTTTACAGAATAATGGACTTGCTGTCATAGACACACCAGGTCTTGCGGGGCAGAGCAAGTTCAGAAATGGTGTGTTCCAATATCTTCATTTCGCTGACAGTATGCTATTTGTCCTGAATGCGGATTCGCCACTGACTGATAAAGAGCTGGATCTTGCTGTTAGAATGAAAGAACAGGCACCGAAACTGCCTATTCATTTTCTTCTCAGTAAAATGGACCGGATTCCTGACAGTCAGGATGCTATTGAGCTTCTTGATGAAACTCAGTCACGCGTTCATACCTATTTTCCAAAAGCAAAGGTGTTTGCTTTCTCCGCCTATTATGAAAGTGAAAGCCAGCTTAACGATTTAGCCGTCTTTATCAAGTCGATGATGGATGAACGGGACCGGAAAGAAGAGCGTACAGCAAAGGTTCTTTACTATATAAAAAAATCCATCAAATTCCTTCTTGAAAAACGCGTTGAGATGGAAAACAGCTTGATTGATACGATTAAATGGAACGAAGAGATGGTGACTAAGCTAAAGGGTGCCAATAATCAGCTGATGGATATAGAAGAAGAGAAGGTCCGGACAATTAAAAGATCTTACAGTAAGATTAAAGATGAAATGAGAGCGGATCTTAAGAAACAGATTCCGGAACTGCTTCGGAACTGTTCAGAAATGGTGACAGAAGACAGTGATTTCGGAAAAATCCATTCTGAGCTAAATGATGAAATGAATAATCGGATACATCAATATATTGAAGGTACGGTTTTGCCTGAGTTTCATGTTTCCATTCAGGAGTGGATTATGGAAAGTGAAGGAGAGTTCAGAAGCAGCCAGGCATATTTAGATGAGATGAGCGAAGGCTTCA
Source organism: Bacillus sp. ZZV12-4809 (assembly GCF_009849585.1). Lineage (GTDB taxonomy): Bacteria > Bacillota > Bacilli > Bacillales > Cytobacillaceae > Cytobacillus. The sequence goes on along the minus strand of NZ_VCRN01000023.1, from coordinate 64,742 downwards.
ATGAGCTATACGGCGAGGAGAAAATCGCATTGGGCTGTGATTTCAGGGTGCTGGATGACTGGCGCCGTGACGCGGACCGGATGACGCGTGGAAGTGTTCAGCTGGAAAAGGCCAACATTCTAAACCGCTTTTCGCCTTCTCAGTTCCTGCTTAAGAGTGCAGGAAAGCTTCTTGGAGCGATTCAGCAGAACAAAACCATGCTCCATAATAAATATAAACAGTTTATTGAGCATGAAGACTATAGTGAAATCGCAGAATTCATCACCGATAAATTCATGCAGCAATTCGAACTCTTTGAGAAATCGCTAGAGCGGGATATTAAAATGTTCTTCCGAAATCCGTTTGACGTGTTGAATCATACAGTCGAAGAGTCATATACCAACATTGCAGAAAATAAAGAAGCATTAAACGAGATGCGCAAAAATCCAGAGATTTATCAGGATCCTCTGACACTATTTGATCTGAAGCTTCGACAGTTTGAATGGATGACTTCAGCAGGGGAAAAGGTTAAAGAATATAGGTAAGCATTAGGAAGGAGATATCCTTCCTTTTTTTTTATGGAAAAATAGAAAAATAGGGTTTGATTTATCTTATATAAGGGTATAGAAGTTAGTCTATTAAAACCTTAATCTCATAAGCAAGTATATGAACAGGAAAATGATGAATAAAATCGGGGGAAAGAAGGAGAGAACAGGTGAGCTTTAAAAGAAAGCAAATGTTGGGGTTGGGCTTAACCGTATTTTTTTTATTTATTCTAATGTTTGTCATTCTGTCAATGGTGAACGGAATAAAGGCAAACATGCTGGAAATAGTGGAGGATCGATATTATAAGGTAAGTCAGGCTACAGAAATCAGACAGCTATTTTACCAGACTGACCAAGAGCTGCTGAGTGTGCTCACAGACAAAGAATCCGCAGATACAGTCAAGACGGCTGAATTGGTGAAAGCCAACCATGAGGGGATACAAACCCGAATAGTTAATTTAGAGCAGGAATTAAATAGACAGAACTCGAGATTGCTCTTAAAAGAAGTAGAGCGGGCATACCAATCATATGCTCAAATGCAAACCAGCTTCACTGAATTAATGGGAAGCGGTGAAATGGATTCTCTGGAAGCACTATATAGAAGTGAGAGAGAAAACCGAAGCGCACTGCTGATCAAGCTGGCTGATTTTAAAGAGTATCAGGAATCCCTAATGGCTGATTCACTGGAAAGTGCAAATGACACGTATAGCCAGTTAGTCTCAACTTTGGTTGCTGCGGTAGCAATAGCCATTGTTTTAATCATCGGAGTAACGGTTTGGGTAATCAGAAGCACAGGCCGAAGCATCAGCTTGATTACAAAAGGCATTAAGGATATTGATTATCAGGACCTTTCATCCATTTCAAGGCTGAATATCGAAACAAAAGATGAAATTGGGGAAATTGCGAAAGCCTTTAACTCGATGGCTGATTCCCTTGAGAACTATTACGAGAAAGAACAGCGCTATTCTGCTGAAATTAGTGAACAGAACTGGATTCAAAGCCAATCTGCTTCATTGGTTAGTATCTATAGTCAGCATGTAACGATAGCCAATTTGGCGGATGACCTTATTTCGCGGCTGACACCTGCTGTGGGAGCCAATCTTGGAATCATTTATGTGAAAGATGATAGCGGAAGCAAACCTGTATTTAGGAAACAGGCTGCCTATGCAGGTGGAGCCGGGGATGCAGGACGTGACTTTTTCTATGAGGGAGAAGGAATAGCAGGCCAAGCGGTAAGAGATAAGAAAACGATATTCCTGCACGATGTTCCCGAGGATTACAAGCTCCTATCAACTGGCCTGGGGGATGTCCGGCCGAAAAGCATTATGATGGCACCTGTCATTCTGAAGGATGAGGCAGTAGCAGTTGTGGAACTGGCAAGTTTGATGCCATTCACTGATGCACAGGTTAAATTATTGGAAAAGGTAATTGAAACATTAGGAATAGCCATTACGAATATTTCAGGAAGAATGGAGATTGAACGTTTACTGGCTGAATCCCAGGCACAGACAGAGGAACTGCAGGCACAGGCTGAAGAGCTGCAGTCCCAGTCGGAGGAGCTGCAGGCGCAATCTGAAGAAATGCAGAGTCAATCCGAAGAGCTGCGTATGATTAATGAGCAGCTTGAAGAGCGCTCCAGAGATGCTGAAATGAAATCCGAAGAACTTCAGGCTGCAAAGGAAGAGCTGGAGGAAAAAGCAAAACAGCTGGGCCTCAGTTCAAAATACAAATCAGAGTTTTTGGCAAATATGTCGCATGAGCTTCGTACCCCGCTTAACAGTATCCTGCTTTTATCGGAAATGCTGGCAGAAGATCCGGATCAAATCCTGACTGAGGAGCAGAAGGAATTTTCCAAGGTTATTCATACATCAGGACAGGACTTGCTTACTCTGATTAATGATATCCTTGATCTTTCGAAAGTAGAAGTAGGGAAGCTGGAGATCAGCTTTGAGGAAGTCAATATGAGTGAAATGTCGCAGAGGATGAAGCAGCATTTTACACAGGTGGCCAAGCATAAAAAAATTGAATTTACTGTAAGTTCTGCTGAGGACGTTCCTCCTGTATTCAATACCGATGAGCAGCGGCTGCAGCAGATTGTGAAAAACCTCCTTTCAAATGCCTTTAAGTTTACGGAAGAAGGTTCGGTAGCTGTGACGTTTGAAAAGGCTTCACCAAGCGATGTCTTGGGCTTGCCGTTATCCAGCTATACAAATGACTGGCTGAAAATAACAGTGACTGATACAGGGATTGGCATTCCATCCGAGAAGCAGCAGCTTATTTTTGAAGCCTTCCAGCAGGCCGACGGCGCAACAATGAGAAAATATGGCGGAACAGGCCTTGGATTGTCCATATCAAAAGAGTTTGCCCAGCTGCTCGGCGGTATTTGCAAAGTTGAGAGCGAAGAAGGAAAGGGAAGCCGGTTTACACTGGTGATTCCGAATCTGCCAAACGGAATGCCTGAAATAGAGGCGGGGTCACTTGCTTTTGAAGAAGCAGCTGTAACCGCTGAACCCGTCCCGGCAGTGTCTGAAACAGCTGAAACACAAGATGTCGAAGGGGATGCTGAAGCAGAGCATCAGCATACAGGTGCGGAGCTTAAAGACAAAACCGTCATCGTAGTTGATGATGACCACCGAAATATTTATGCACTGAAAAACGCATTGAAAAAAGAGGGCATGAATGTCCTTACAGCTGAAAACGGAATGCAGTGTCTCGATTTAATCATGGGTACAGAACAGATTGATATAGTCCTGATGGATATTATGATGCCGGTTATGGATGGATATGAAACCATGAAGAGGCTACGCGGGCTGGACAGGCACCAGGATGTTCCAATCATTGCCCTTACTGCCAAAGCAATGAAGGGCGATAGGGAAAAGTGTATGGAAGCAGGAGCAACAGATTATATCAGCAAGCCGTTAAAACTGGACCAGCTCCTGTCTGTGATGAGAGTATGGCTTTCATAGCAGGCAGCCTGCAGACACTGTCAATACATCATCTGTTCTTGAAAGTAGAGGAATGAAGGACTTGAATAAGGAAGAATTAGAAATAGAATTGCTTTTAAAAGCCATTTATAGTTTATCCGGATATGATTTCCGGCAATATATGCGATCATCAATTGCCAGGAGAATCCAAACCCGGCTTAGCAGGGATCGGCTGCCCAGTATAACAAGCCTTACAGAAAAGGTTATACATGAAGAAGGGTATCTGCAAAAGGTACTGAGCGATTTTTCAATCAATGTGACAGAAATGTTCCGGGACCCTTCTTTTTTTAAAGCTTTTCGAGGGGAGGTTGTCCCGATGCTCAGCGAATTGCCGGAGATCAGAATTTGGCATGCAGGGTGTTCAACTGGAGAAGAAGCCTACTCCATGTCTATTTTGATGGAAGAAGAGGGGCTGGGTGAACGAACTAAAATTTACGCTACAGACATCAATGAGAAGGTGCTTAAGAAGGCAGAGAGCGGAGTAATCCCTCTGCAAAAAATGCAGCTCTATACAAAGAATTACATTATGGCAGGCGGGAAAAAATCCTTTTCTGAATACTACACAACCGATTGTGAAGCAGCTTATCTGAATGCATCTCTGCTTGATCGAATGGTTTTTGCCCAGCATAATCTGGTGACGGATGGCTCCTTTAATGAATTTCATGTGATTATTTGCCGCAATGTGATGATCTATTTTAATATTGACCTGCAGCGTCACGTTATTAATCTATTTAATGAAAGCCTTAGTATGGGGGGAGTTCTGGGGCTTGGAAGCAAGGAAGCGCTGCGGATGGATGACCCTGTATTTGAAGAAATCAACCTGCAGGAAAAGATTTTTAGAAAAATTTCTGATGTAAAAAATAAAAACAGAGTGCAGATCCTATCTTAAAGGACTGCACTCTGTTTTTTTGTATAGGCTGTTTTTACAGGTAATCAACGGACAACAATGATAAGCGAAAAAATATTATGTACACATCCTAATCTGCCTGAATCAGCACAACACACATATCATCATCAGCGCTTACCTGCTGCTGCTTAGTCAGTATCATATCGATTGGCTCTGCTGTTCTGGCTGCAGTCCAATAAAAGGATGCGAAGCGCTGAAGATACTCACTTGGATTGGGATTGTTCTGCTCAACTGCTTCTTCAACACCGTCTGTAAACAATAGCAGCTGAATGGACTCTGTATAGGGAATCGTTTCTTTTTGGATTGCAATATCTTCAAAAAAGCCGACTGCACACATATTGCTTGATAAGCTGAGCATTTCATTTTTATCAACAAGAGCATATCCGGCTGGGTGCCCGGCATTTACATACTCAATTGTTTTGTCTTTTTTATTGAGGACAAGATAAATGGCTGTAAAGTAATATGGAATACGCTGATTACGCTGATTCAGTGAATTCATCCAGCGATTCAATTCCTTCATCACATATTCGGGGTCACTGCATGTTCTGATGGCATCTCTGAGAACAGAAGAGATAAACATGCATACTAGGGAAGCTGAAATTCCGTGGCCCATCATATCAAGCTGTATGGCAGCATAGCGGTGTTCATCTATTTGATGCCAATAATACATATCCCCTGCGAGTTTATTGGCTGGCAGGTAGGAAGCCTTTAACAGCGTATGTTCATGATAAATCGGTTCGCTCAGCATGCTGGTTTGTACCTGCATGGATAAATCCAATTCATTTTTAATTTTATTATCCTGCTCCTTATGCCAGTCCTTTTCATATTTAAGCCTTAAGGCAGCCCGAATGCGGGCAAGCAGTTCCGTCTTATTAATAGGCTTCATTACATAATCAGTCCCGCCCGCATCGAGAGCTTCTGCAACCTTATTGGAGTCCTCCAATGCAGTTACAAAAATCACCGGAATATCCTTCAAAAGCGGATCTTGCTGAAGCTGGCGGCATGCTTCAATTCCATCCATTTCAGGCATCATAATATCCATCAGAATGATATCTGCTTTAATATCAGCTGAAAATGGTGAATATCCCTGAAGATACTGAAACATATCTTTAGCAGAAGAAAACGTTAGATGATCTTTATACCCGGCGCGTTTTAATATATGTTGAATAACAAATAAGTTGGCTTGATTATCGTCCACAACTAGGATTCCCATAAACCTTTTCCCTTCCCGTGTTTTTACGATTTAATTCTTTATATAATATCCTTAACATATACCCCAATTTAAGAGGGGGGAAACCTATTTTTACTCTACGCAATACGCAAAAGTAAAAAATAAAATGTAAGCGTTTTCTATTGTTTTTTTAAAATAATAATTTTCAGCGATATAATCCTAATGAATATGAATAATTAATATATTTATATATCTTTATGTGTTTTTCTGGTGAACACTTGTGTTTTAGGGGTAGATTTTCTCTTGATTTCTGTTGGGATAAGAGTAAAATAAAGATTAAATTTTCAGAGATTGGGAGATGTCAGGATGAATGTCGTGAAGTTCGGAGGATCCTCTTTAGCATCCGGAAAGCAAATCGAGAAGGTTTTCAATATTGTAACTGCCGATCCAGAGCGGAAGATCATTGTTGTCTCGGCTCCAGGGAAGCGATTTTCAGGGGATGACAAGGTTACTGATTTATTAATCGCCTGTGCAGAGAAACGGATTCACGGGGAAGATCCAGTTGACTTGGCAGAAGCTGTATTGGAGCGGTATGGCCAAATGGCGGATGAATTGGAGCTTGGGCCTGCTATTAAAGATACAATCAGGGAGGATCTTTTTTCAAGGCTCTCCAGTGATACGCACGATCCTGAAGCGTTCATGGATCTGATTAAGGCAAGCGGCGAGGATAATAACGCTAAGCTTGTAGCAGCCTATTTTCAGCATCAGGGCCTCGAAGCAAGATATGTGAACCCGAAGGAAGCCGGATTGCTTGTCAGCCCTGAGCCCGGCAATGCGCAGGTGCTTCCTGAAGCATATGACAATCTGCTTTCATTAAGGGAACAGGATGGGATCATTGTTTTTCCGGGTTTCTTTGGATACAGCAGGGATGGGCAGGTGTTCACATTTTCAAGAAGCGGATCGGATGTGACAGGCTCCATTTTGGCCGGGGCAGTCAAGGCGGATTTATATGAGAACTTTACAGATGTGGATGCCGTTTATTCGGTTAATCCATTTATTGTGGAAAGCCCTAAAGAAATCAAAGAACTGACATACCGGGAAATGCGGGAGCTTTCTTATGCGGGTTTTACCGTCCTGCATGATGAAGCGCTTGTGCCGGCATTTCGGGCTGGCATCCCTGTACAGATAAAAAATACGAATAATCCATCTGCTCCCGGCACAAGGATAGTGAACGAGCGGGATAACACGAATGGACCTGTAATCGGGATTGCCAGTGATCAGGGATTCTGCAGCATCTATGTCGGCAAATATTTAATGAACAGGGAAGTCGGTTTTGGGAGAAGGCTGCTGACCATTCTGGAGGAATATGGACTGAGCTATGAGCATACTCCATCAGGAATTGATGACATCTCCATTATTCTGCGTGAAAATCAGTTTACTGCTGGGATGGAGGAAGAAATTCTGAGCCGCATACAGCATGAACTTCAGGCGGATGAGGTAAAAATCCAGCACAGCCTATCACTTATTATGGTGGTTGGAGAGGGGATGCGCCAGAATATCGGAACGATGGCCCGTGCCTCCAAAGCTCTCGCTAAAGCGAAAGTCAATATGGAAATGATTAATCAGGGTTCATCTGAAGTAAGCATGATGTTTGGCGTCCAGGCAGCGGATGAAAAACGCGCGGTAGAGGCGCTTTACAATGAATTCTTTGCTGCGGTGGCAGCGGTGTGAAATTTATCCGAAAGATAAATCTGGTTATACGAAAATAAAAAGAGTTTATCCAAAAGTAAAATGATTTATCTGAGAGTAAATAGTCGTTTTTGCAAATAAATCAACCGTTTGATTGAAAAAGCTTGGGGCATTAGCCTTGAGCTTATTTTTTTGCATGAAAAATCTGAAGATAATCAAAATAAGAAGGAAGCTTTTTCAATTAGGAAGGAGAAAAGGATATGAAGAAATTACTAATCATAGGATTAATGCTGCTTATGCCGCTGAATATGCTGGCAGCTCCGGGCAGTGCATTTGCACAGAAACCGTGTATCACTCAATCAGAGGTTAAGTTTGAAAATGAATTTCGCAGACTATGGATCGAACATGTATTATGGACAAGCAACTATATTACAAGTGCCACAACAGCAGGAGCAGAGGATCAAAAGCAGGTCTTGGCCCGTCTACTTAAAAATCAGGAGGACATAGGGAATTCCATTAAGCCCTATTACGGAGAAGCTGCGGGAGCTAAGCTGACAGAACTGCTTAAAGTGCATATTGTTATTGCGGGCGATATTGTGGAGGCTGCCAAGAGCGGCCAGGGGGCAAAGGTGAACGAGCTCAACAAAAAGTGGTTTCGCAATGCGGATGAGATTGCTGCATTCCTAAGCAGAGCAAATCCTAATCTGAAAAATGAAGATGTGAAAAAATTGATGTACAAGCATCTTGAATTGGTGACGAATGATTTAACATCTAGTCTGGTAAAGGATTGGGAAGCCAGAATTGTTTCGATTGATGATGGAATTTCTCATATAATCATGATGGCAGACGCTATTTCCGATGCGGTTGTGAAGCAATTCCCGGACAAATTTAAGGGGTAAAGACAAGAGGCTTCAGTATATGCTGGAGCCTCTCTTTTTTTTCCTTTGACAAAGCAGCCTGTCTCATTATAAGCTATTTAGCGTGCCGAAAAAAATAATGTAAATTTTTCACATATAGAAGGAGGGGTATCCGCTATGTCAGGGGATCAAAAGAAAAAGATGATTATATTGATGATCAATATGTTTATTGCGATCGGAAGCTTTGGGATTATTATTCCGATTTTGCCTGCTTATTTGGAATCCATTAATCAGGGGGGAACAGCCGCAGGCCTAATGATTGCCATTTTTGCGGGTGCCCAGCTGATTTTTTCTCCTATTGCGGGAAAATGGGCTGACCAGTACGGCCGCAGAAAGATGATTATTTACGGATTAGCTGGTTTGACATTATCCATGCTTGTTTTTTATGCAGTAGATTCCATTTGGCTGCTTTACTTTTCACGTGTCATTGGAGGCATTGGGGCGGCATTGCTGATTCCAGCTATTTTTGCTTACATTGCTGATATTACTACAATGGAGCAGCGTGCAAAAGGGAATGGCCTGGTTTCAGCTGCAATGTCACTTGGAATTGTAGTTGGACCCGGGATTGGCGGATTTTTGGCAGACTTTGGCCTGAAAATGCCATTTCTGATTTCAGCGCTTGTTTCTTTAGTGGCTGTTCTCTTTTCCATTATGCTCCTTGAAGAAAGCAGCACAATGCAGACCATGCCAGGAGAGATGCCGGAAGAGGAACCAATGGTCAAGAAGCTGGCAATGTCTGTTAAGAAGCCTTATTTTATTCCTCTTGTCATCACATTGGTGATGAGCTTTGGATTAATGGCTTATGAATCAGTGCTGGGACTTTATCTGGATAATGAATATGGTGCCACTCCGCAGGCAATAGCGATTATGGTGACTTCGACGGGGATTATTAGTGTTATAGTGCAGTTGTTTGTAGTTGATCGGGTGGTTAGGAAATTAGGAGAAGGAAAGGTATTAAATATCTTTTTGGCTGTTGCAGCATTAGGATTCCTGGTCTCACTGTTCGCAGGCAGCTATGCACTTTTCTTCGTTATTTCGCTGATCATTTTCCTTGCAACTTCTATCCTGCGCCCGGTTCTGACCACGTTAATCTCAAAAATGGCCGGTAATGAACAGGGATTTGCGATGGGAATGAACAATGCTTATATGAGCATTGGAAACGTTCTGGGGCCAACGATTGCTGGTATACTTTACGATGTAAGAATAACCTATCCGTTTGTTCTAGGTCTGGTATTATTGCTTGTTACCTTATTTATCACAATGGCCTGGCAGAAAAGGGAGCCTAAACCTAAGGCGGCCCTATAGAAAAAAGCTTGGAGACCTTGTCTTCAAGCTTTTTCTTATTTATGCAGTAAATTAACTTTCCTGCAATTGTGGCAACTTTGTGAAAGGAACCTAGTTCCATTGACATAAATCAAAAAATATATTATTCTGAAAATAACAAAAATATAGAGCGAATGACGGCTGCGGGAGAGAGCATATAGTAGCCACCGAAGGAGCAAGCTTCAAAAATACCCTTGAAGCCAATCTCTCAGGTAGACAGAACCGCAGTCGGACGCATCTCTGGAGAGCGCGCATGTACTTTGCGACACCAAAGGGGTCAAACTCTCAGGTAAAAGGACAGAGAAGGGGGAAAAAAGCCGCCTTTTTTCTGTCCTTTTTATATGGATGGCAAGGCTCTTGGAGGAATCTATTATGAACACAAATATTAACGCAAACCGGGCGACATTGCTGATATCCTGTCCAGAGAGACCAGGCATTATTTCCACAGTCTCCAACTTCCTTCTGGAGCATAAAGCGAATATTGTCCATTTTGACCAGCACACAACTGATCCGCTGGCAGGCATCTTTTTTATGCGGATTGAATTCGATATGAATGATTTTGACGAGTCCTTTTCAAAACTGAAAGAGGATCTGCCTGAAATGGCAAGAGAATATTCAATGGAATGGAAGCTGAGCGGGAAAGGCGAGCGCAAGCGGATGGCCATATTTGTTTCTAAAATGGATCACTGTCTGCTCGAGCTGCTGTGGCGCTGGAAATCGAATGAGCTTGAAGTGGATATTTCACTGGTGATCAGCAATCATCCCGACATGAGAGAAGTGGTGGAGGGTTTCGGAATACCATATCATCATGTTCCGATTACACCGGATACTAAAGCGGAAGCCGAGCAAAAGGCGGTTGAGCTGCTCGATGGAAAAGCGGATTTCATTGTACTGGCGAGATATATGCAGATTCTTTCGCCGAGCTTTATTTCCAAATACCCAAACAGGATTATCAACATTCATCACAGCTTCCTGCCGGCCTTCGTGGGAGCCAATCCTTATGCACGGGCGTTTAACCGCGGAGTCAAGCTGATTGGGGCAACCGCCCATTATGTGACAAATGATTTGGATGAAGGGCCGATCATTGAGCAGGATGTCCTGCGGGTTAACCACAGGCACACTGCACAGGATCTCAAAATTGCCGGCAGGCATGTGGAGAGGCAGGTACTCGCACAGGCAGTCGCCTGGCATGTGGAAGACAAAGTAATCGTGCATGGCAATAAGACGATAGTTTTTTAAGCCGCACTGTAATAACAAAGATCTTGCATCAAGAAGGTTACCAACATCATGAGAGAAGGTGAGCAGAAATGAAAAAGAAAAAATTATCAATGCTTGAAATGATAAAGCATAATAAAGAAGAACTTTTAAAAGATCGTCGTGAGCTTGAGAAGATCGAAAAAAAAATAGACGATAAATACGCAAAAGCACAGTAAGAAAGTATACCCGGCCTGGGAATAAAGCAGGCCGGTTTTTTTATGGCTTTTTTGAAAAGCCGAATGGCTGCAGGTGTATTTAGGATTAGTGCTTTTGGAAGAGGAGAGAATGAAAGGAACTGATGAGGGAGAATAGTGCCGTTGAGGAGAGGCAATAGGGAGTGAAAGGACCTAATAAGGAAGAATAGACAAGGGTGAAAAAAGGGAACTAAAGAGGAAGAATAGGGCCATTGAGGAGATGCTGGAGGGAGTGAAGGGACCCAATGTGGATGAATCGCACCTTTGAGAACAGACCATAGGGTATGAAGCGGATTAATGCACCCCAAAAATAAGCGGATGGAACCAAGGGAACTAAATATATTAATAAAAACGCCCAGGGAGTCCCTGGGCGCCAATTTCTTATTTTTGTCTAAAGAAATCTGTGAAAGCATGATACATTTCCATTCCCTGATAAAAGAACAGGCTGGAAGCTGTTAATGAAAATAAACCGATCATTAAAAATCTAATCCACATTATGCCTTCCTCCTTTAATTGTTTTGCTGGACAATTAAGGAGCTTGAATAACATAATTCGCCTCATAGAAGATTGGAGTATAAAATATCTTTTTCCTGCGGGCGAAGTGCAGCGCACTATATATAAAAAGGATAACTGTCAGGATTGTAATGGATAAAGAGATTATATCCAGTGTGAAGATATGCTTTTTAGGATCATCTTTTAATAGGAAGCTCTCGGTATAGTCCGAAACTGTTACTGCTTTGCTTTGGTCCATCGGAATGTCATTATAATGGACACCAGGGTATTGGGTTATGAGAAAGGATAAAAAAACAGATAGCATTAAAAGCGGCATTACCCGTCGTTTCCTCATTCCCTCACCCCTTTGCATGATTATAACTATCATCATAACCACTATTTTAAGATTAGTAAACTAAAAGAATCTGACAGGATTCGAACTTTTTTACTGCTGGAACAGGAGTTTAAAGGAATTGAAAAGAGTTTTACAAGAGTTAAGGTAATAATACATGAACTGTACATTATGTGAATTATTTCACATAATGTTCATTTTTGAATACTCTACATGGATAAGAAGTATATTATATTAAAACTGTACTTATATTGTTTATATATTTTTATTAGCCATCAAGGAGGCACAATAGCCATGAAGAAAATATTTCAGTTATTAATAATATTAGGCTTAATCATGACACCTTTTTTTACAAGTGCTCATGTGAAATGGTTCACGAACGTGGTACCTCAAAAGGAAACCATTGAAAATATATTATCACCTTTATTTATGGGACTGGCCCTGACAGCTGCGATTGTCCTTGCATTATTGACATTGGTTATACCGAGGACATCACAATGGGCTAAAGTTAAGAAGCTTGATGACTGGCTCTCAGGGTTCCGCAAATACAGCAGATATATTTTGAAGTATGGAACGGCTGCCGCATTAATCCTCCAGGTAACGAATGGAACACTATTTGCGCCTGAATTTCATTTAACCAATACGATTGCATTGATTTTAACATGGGCAGCAATTGGCTTTCTGCTAATTCCGCATCATTTTTCAACAAAGGCCGGGGCCGTAATTTTACTGGGGCTGTTTGTGTACGTTACCATGCAGAATGGCTTATTCCACATGCTTGATTATGGATATTATGTTGCCATTATTGGGGTACTGCTGGTCGGCAGCACGAAGCTGGAGAAGGTTGGATTTCCATTCTTATATTTGGGCACAGGTTTATCTTTATGCTGGGTGGCTGTTGAAAAATGGGTATATCCAAGCATGTCTCTGGATATTGTGGCCAATCATGGAGTCCCGACATTCGGCTTTTCACCTGCCGCATTCGTTGTTATGGCTGCATTTATTGAGTTTGTAGTCGGTTACCTTCTTGTAGTAGGGATTCTTAACCGTGTAGTTGGTTTCGTCGTGACAGTTATTTTCATCACAACTACAATGCTGTTTGGCATGACAGAGGTGATCGGGCATTTTATGATCCATATTGTGCTGATTATTTTCATCATTGAAGGAGTATCTTTCTATAACCCGCCGATCAAGCTGCACAAAACGAAGGCAGATCAATTTGTGTTTGTATTTCTGAACTTTATTTTCGTCCTAGCGACTTTCATTTTAATTTATTACCGATTTGCTTAAGTATTGACATTTTGAACAAATTAGAGTATGATTATTTTAAATAGTTGAATAGTTTCTCCTAAAGGGGAGTAGCTTTTACAACAGAGTCGTCATTTCGGAGTTAAGAGCTCCCGGCTTTGTTGGCAACCTTAACGTTGTTAGCAAGACCTTTGCCTGTTTCGGGTAAAGGTCTTTTTGTTTTTTAAACCTTTACCGCCTGCTGGTAGAGGTTTTTTTATTGCCTTATAAAGACGGCATGGAAATCCTCAATCGACATAACTGCAGGGAAACAGTGTGAAGCTTTCAATACTTATAAAATTAGAAGGAAAGGAGACCAGGATGAAAAAAGCAAAGATGTCATTCGCAGAATTAGTTAAGAAAAACAAAGAAGAGCTGCTGAAAGATCAACAATTGCTGGCAAAAATTGAAAAGCGTTTAGACGAAAGATACACAAAGGTGAAATAGGGAGGGTGTTTTAGATGGAATTGTCATTGATACTTGAGTATGGCTGGGTATTGCTGCTGCTTGTGGCATTGGAGGGTCTATTGGCTGCTGATAATGCGCTGGTGCTTGCGATTATGGTTAAGCATCTTCCAGAAGAGCAGAGGAAAAGGGCTTTATTCTACGGATTGGCTGGAGCCTTTGTTTTCCGTTTCGGATCCTTATTTGCGATTTCATATTTAGTTGACGTATGGCAGGTTCAAGCCATTGGAGCATTGTATCTTCTGTTCATCGCGGCTAATCATATATTAAGAAAGTTTCTTGTGAAAAAAGGTGAGGAAGAAGCAGGGGTTACCAAGCCCAAAAAACAATCAGGCTTTTGGCTGACGGTTTTCAAAGTAGAACTTGCTGATATTGCTTTCGCTGTAGACTCTATTCTGGCGGCAGTCGCATTGGCTGTAGCACTTCCGGATTCAGGTCTAGGCCATGTAGGCGGACTTGACGGCGGAAAATTCTTTGTCATCTTTGCCGGCGGTATGATTGGATTAATCATTATGCGTTTTGCCGCAAATCTCTTTGTGGATCTGCTTCATCGCAGACCTGGGCTTGAGATTGCAGCTTTTGGTATTGTCGGCTGGGTTGGTGTTAAACTGGCTGTCTATACAATGTCACATCCGGCTCTTGAAATCCTTCCTGAAGGTTTTGCTAAGTCAGCTGAATGGAAAATTACATTCTATGCTGTATTAGTTGGAATTGCATTGGCTGGATGGTTCCTTTCTAAGGAGAAACAGGAAGTGCCAGCAGAGGAACAAGCAAGCTGATCAAAAAGGGCGGAAATTATCCGCCTTTTTTTAGTGAACACAAATCAATCAAACGTTTGATTGATTTGCCCTGATCCCTGTTGCTGCCTGCTGAAGAACTTTTAAATCAAATGGAGGAAAAATCCTCTATTTATGAGTGAAATGCAGTAAATGGGAAATATTAATTTTAGAAACGGAACGAAGGGAGCAAAATAGATTGTCTAAAAGAGATAAGCAAAATACAAAACAGACACAAGGCCCCAAAGAAGAGATGGAGCTTGTCAATGAATTTGGAAAGCATGAAGAGGATCAGCCGGTACCTCAGCCTAAGGATTATAATGAGATCGAATACTAAAACATATGTCTTTCGTATATCCATTTTCGGCCATAAAGTAAAAAAAGAGACCCTGCAGAGGTCTCTTCAGATATCATTTATGTCCATCATAAGCAAAAACGCGTTTATCCAAGTATACATGAAAGAACCATTCACCTGCACCTATCAAAAGGGCAGAGATAAAGGCTGCCATTGCCAAGCCGTCTTTCCCGGACACCATTAATTCACATAAAAGCCAGATGGCAAAAAAGCTTAAACCAATGTCAGAAATGGTTGCTATGGTATTCCTTTTTGTATGCTCTGTTTCGTCACCTGACATACGGAATATCATCATATCCCCCAGAACATAAGCCCCTAGAGTGAGAATGACGCTAATAATGAGTGTTTCAGTAAAGCTGATATCAAAAATTCCAGTCAAAATAATTCCCAGCATTGCGGTAATCATAACAAATTTAAGCAATATCGCTTCAATATGCTCCATGGTGAAATCCTCCCTCTTGTTTTAGGTAACTATACCCTGAGACAGGGGGGATAATCATTAAATTACAGAAAATTGGAAGTTTCCCTAGATCGACGCGAAAATCCCCGATGCTTTGGCAACCACCTGATCCTGATCGTTATAAATCAGGCAATCCGTATGGCTGAGAGTTCGTCCTCTTTTAACGAGGTGAGCATCGGCAATTAGATATTCCCCTGTCGCGCCCTTTAGGAACGTTACCTTTAAATCAGCGGTCACCACAGACTGCAGCTGATCTTCACCCGGCTCAAAAATATTTCCCATCGCTACATCTGCAAGAGTAGAGATAATTCCTCCATGAACCAGTCCAGCGCTGTTAATAAAGAGCGGCTGGACTGGCAAAGTGACTTTCATATTACTTTTACTGACTCTTTCGTAATGGAATTTCAGAAACTCATCAAAAGGCTGCTTGATTAACATTTGGTACACTCCAATTTCATTTAGTTAAGATGGTTATTCCCGATTCTTTGTGAAATCCCTGCTTATTGAGACTCTTTTTTTGCCAGGGAGAGACTCCAAAATTATTACATGGTTTCAAATAATCCATAAAAATGATATTATTTTCAATAAATTCAAAAAAAGGCGGGCGGGAAAATGGCAAAAGTAGAGAATATTAGTTTCGCTGAAAACTTTCCTATTTCATTTAAGGAGCTTGAAAAGGAAGCGGAGAAAGTGATGGGAGCAGACGGTTTTGGCTATGTTCAATCAGGAGCCGGCGGGGAAGAAACGCTTAGAAAGAATATCGACTCCTTTGCAAAATACTCAATTGTGCCGAGAATGCTGAAGGATGTTTCCATGCCGGATATAAGTGTGAACATATTTGGAAAAACATATCCTTATCCTATTTTCCTTGCTCCGATTGGAATGCAGCGGCTTGAACATAATGAGGGAGAAATGGCATCTGCACGTGCAGCAGCTTCATTTGGCATTCCATTTATCCAGAGCACAGTTTCCAGTTATTCCATTGAAGAAATAGCCAGCACCACAGGCACGAGTCCCAAATGGTTCCAGCTATATTGGTCCAATTATGAAGAAGCATCGTTCAGCATGGTCCGGCGCGCGGAGGAAGCGGGGTATGAGGCCATTGTGTTAACGGTTGATACGGTGATGATGGGATGGAGGGAGGCTGATCTAAGAAATAACTTTTCCCCCTTAAAGCTTGGCTATGGAAAAGCTAATTATGAAAGTGATCCAGTCTTTATGGCCTCTCTCCAGGATGGCGATATCGTACAGGGAATCCTTAATAATATTCATCATCCAACATTAAGCTGGGAGCATATTGCGAGATTAAAGGAGAAAACAAGCCTGCCCATTTTATTAAAGGGCATTCTCCACCCTGAAGATGCCGGGCTGGCCGTTGAAAGAGGGATAGATGGAATCATTGTCTCCAATCATGGCGGCAGACAGCTTGATGGAGTGATTGCGGCGATTGATGCGCTCGGACCGATTGCGAAGGAAGTTAAAGGGCGGATCCCGGTTTTGTTTGACAGCGGCATTCGACGAGGTTCAGATGTGGTTAAAGCTCTGGCGCTGGGAGCCGACGCCGTTTGCCTGGGGAGGCCGTATGTGTATGGCCTGGCCATTGGCGGGCAGGCTGGAGTTGAAAAAGTACTTGCCAACTTTATAGAAGAAACAAAAGTGTCGCTTTCCCTGGCAGGGGTAGGGAGCTTAAAGGATATTGCCGGTCTGCAGCTAATTCGAATGAAGTATTAAGTGTTATCAAACTTCCTGCCATGAAAAATTATAGTCTATGAAAAAGAGCCAAAATGAAAACGGACAAGCATATTGCGCTAATTAATGACGAATCTGTTCAAAGCTCCGCAGCAGAAAATGATGAGCGCTTAATTCAATCCATCAAGAAAAGTATATAAGCGAAAAGATTGATGACATTGACGGAATAATTTGATAAGCTTGAAGTAGCTTATCAAATTAAATATCTATGTAACTACTAGGGGTGCCCCGAATGCGTGGGCTGAGAGGAAAGCGCGTATAGCTTTCCGACTCTTATGGACCTGATCTGGTTAATGCCAGCGGAGGGAAGTAGGATTTGACTATATGTCGATTCATTTACTTTAACCAAGCCAGGTCCTTGTCGGGATCTGGCTTTTTTGTATACATACTTCTCATCCTGATAAGCAATCAGGCTGCCCTTTTAGAAAGGAGGTATAGATGAACAAAACCCGATTGTTAACTGCGATGGCTTTATTTGTAGCAATAGGGACACTCGGATCCCATTTGCTCTGGTTTCCCGCAGGAGCAGCTAAGGCCTATCCGGTCCAGCATGCGGTAAATGTATTGGCAGCGGTGACACTTGGTCCCCTGCCGGCAGCAGCTGTCGCTTTTATGATTGCATTGCTGCGTAATTTGCTTGGATTCGGGACGCTGCTTGCGTTCCCAGGCGGAATGATCGGTGCGTTTTTGGCTGGTGTTCTTTATTTGAAATTCAGACGGAAAATATGGGCTGCCATTGGAGAGGTAGTGGGCACCGGCATAATTGGTGCATTGTTTGCCGTTCCGTACGCAAAGCTTCTCATGGGCAGTTCAGCTGGTGCATTCTTCTTCATGCCGCCGTTTCTGATCAGCAGCATTGCCGGTGCGGCGATAGGCTGGATGGTATTGGCGAAGGTTAAAGAGAAAAATCTGATTCGAGCAATGGGATGATTTTGGGATGGAATGCGGTTGGGTATGCTCAGGACGAGGAATTCCAGAAGAATAACCTGACTTTATGAGCATTTTTCACGGATTTATAGCGATATCCCAAAGTTATGAGAGGAAAACTTCAAGCTAGGTAAAAAACAATTAAAAACGTTAGAAAACTGCTAGGGGCGCTACGGCTGAGATAAGGAGCTTTTTCCTTTGTCCCTTGGAACCTGATCTGGATAATGCCAGCGCAGGGAAGCAGTGAGGACCTCAATCTAAATCCTCATGCTTTTTCCCCGGCAGCTTCTGAGTTTAATAGGAGGCTATTTTTTATGACTTTTTCAGAGATTTTGCGCAAAGAAAATGAAGATTTATTTCAGATGATATTTGAGCACCCATTTGTCCAGGGCATTGGGAGAGGAGATGTGCCGAAAGAGGCGCTTGCTCATTACATTAAAGCGGACTTTGAGTATTTGAATGCATTCATGCATATTTATGGGATTGCCATTTCAAAATCTGCGGAGCGCAAGGATATTGCTTATTTTAATCAGCAGATAGAATTTGTATTGAACAGCGAAGTGCATCCTCATCATAATTTCTGCCAGCAGATTGGGGTAGATTATGAAGCATTGCAGGGGTATCCGCTCCCTCCGACAGCTGATCATTATGTAAAACATATGATGTATCATGCCCACACAGGCGGAATGGGTGAAATCCTCGCTGCATTATTGCCTTGTCCATGGACATATTGGGAGATTGGGCTTGAGCTCATGAAGCAATATGAGCCAGATGAGAACCATCCGTTTTATCCATGGATCTCATTTTATGCAAATCTAAGAGTCGAAGCGGTGACCATGAATATGAGAAACCGTTTGGATGAGCTTGCTGAAGGGGCATCACCGGAAGAAAGACAGCGGATGAAGGATGCTTTCCGGAAAAGCTGCCAGCTGGAGCTTGGTTTCTGGGAGATGGCTTATACCTGTGAAAAGTGGCCGGCAGGCATTCCGGCAGCAACTTCATAGAACCATTATTTGCCTGAAGCTCTTACTGCAGGTGTTTCGAAAATTAAAATTCATAGTAGGGGGTGCACTAAATAGTGCGCCTCTTTTTTGTTATAAAAAACGTTTAAAAATGCTCAAAGAGTGGCTCTAAACGAATGTAATGAAATTGTAATAATCAAACGGTTGATACTCAGAAACGGATGTTTAATCACTTTCTAATATTACTGGAAAGCGAAGTGATGAAAAATTTCAAGAAAAGATTGGGAATGGTAATTTATGCCCCGTTTTAACCTTCTGGCCTGAAGGTATTTATAACTTAAACCCTAAATTTACTCGTACATCGTCCCGCTATGCAAAAGCCGAAAGGAGATGGAAATATGAGTGTTCAAAAAAGTACGGATAGCTCCAGCCTTGCAGAAGTTATAGACAGGATCTTAGACAAAGGAATTGTGATTGATGCATTTGTGAGAGTTTCTCTTGTCGGGATCGAAATTCTGACAGTTGAAGCGCGAGTGGTCATTGCCAGTGTGGATACGTGGCTGCGCTATGCTGAAGCGGTTGGTTTATTAACAGATGAAGTGCAAGAGGATGGCCTTATGGATAGAGGACAAAATCAGAAACCGCAATTTAGCGTATAGAGAAAAAAAATTAAACATTAAAAAGAAATGAGGCAGTAAACATGGAAAATCAAGAAGCAAACAATCAGACAGGAAATGAAATTAATAATCAGAGCAGTGAAGCAACACAAAATCAGGAAGTAAATCAGTGCAGCGAAGAAAATGAGCAAGCCGAAAACGGCAATGAATTGAAAGAAAAGAAGGAAGGCTCTAACTTTTCTATGAATCTGGCTATTGTGGGCGGGGTTGTAGGAGCAGGAATAGGGTTGCTTGCGAATCCTCAGACGAGCAAAAAAATCATTTCAAACTTAAGCGATTCTGAATTTGTAAAGGTTGCAGGAAAGGAATTTAAAAAGACGGCCCAGGAGCTTCTTGCCGGGCAAGCACAAAACAGTGTTAAACATTTAGCTGAGGGTTATCTGAGTAAAATTGAGGACGGACTTCTTTCTCCTAAAAAGGATCGCGGAGGAGATGAGAAGTATCAGGAAATCAAGGAAGAGAACAAACACTTAAATGAACGTCTGCAAAGAATTGAAAATATGTTGAACGATCTGGTGGAATCCAAGTAACAATAAGTCTTTTTTTTATGAACCGGGGTGATTTAGATGGACAAAAGAGTAAGGAAAGTCGTTAAAAAGATTGCAAAAAGTGCGATTAAGCGTGCCCCGGAGCCGCTGAAAGAAAAAGCAAAGGAGAAAATCACAGAAAGTATTCAGAACAAAGGAAAAGAATTTACCGAGAAGCTGGAGAGTGCACGAGATGATTTTGCCGATAATGTCCATGAAAAAGCAGGAGAAGCAAAAGAAAAAACCCAGGAAGTATTGCTTTCTGCAAGAGAGAAGCTGGGAAAGGTTGTTGAAGCCGGGGAAAGCTTCCAAGAGAAAATGTCTTCAGCAAATGAAGATAAACATGACGATAAGAGAAAAGTAAAAGGTGTCAAAAATCTCAAAAGCGTCAGCGGGATAAAGAAGGCAAAGGATATGAAAAGTGCTACTAAAATTAAAACCTATGAAAATATTAAATCCTCAAATGACATTAAGACCATGGGTTCTTAATTGGAGAAAGGAGAATAAGCAATGGCAGTTCAAAAAAGTACAGATAGTTCCAGTTTAGCGGAGGTAATTGACCGTATTCTGGATAAAGGCATTGTAATCGATGCATTTGTAAGGGTGTCAGTTGTCGGAATTGAAATCTTAACAGTAGAGGCAAGAGTAGTTATTGCAAGTGTGGATACCTGGCTCCGTTATGCAGAGGCTGTGGGACTTCTTCGTGATGAGGTGGAAAAAAACGGCCTGTCACTTCAGCAGAATGACAGACAGGCACGATTCAGTATCTAAAAAGTACGGGAAGCATAGCCAGGATTATTAAATCCTGGCCTCTGATGCTTTAGCGGGAGGCAAGTATGGAGATCAAAAAAATCATTGGAAATGTAACTGAATTTTTTAATGAATATGTGGCCCCAGTACACAAAATCACCTCCGTGGAAGAGAGTGAAAATAAAGGCTGGAAGCTTACTGTAGAAGTAATAGAAGAAAAGGAATATATGAAAAAATACGCAAAGGATGAAATGCTTGGTGTCTACGATGTTTTTCTGAACGCGGAAAAGGAAGTCACTTCTTATAAACGGCGTGATATTCGCTATAGAAGTGCTATAAATCAGGAAGTGTAGGACTGGGCAGAGGGAGGAGAAAGAGTGACAGTCTTAAAAAAAAAAATCAACAACGAAGCTAAAGCCTTAGTACAGGACGAAAAGACAGAAAACTTGCTTTCTCGCTCATTGCAATATTTAAAGGCTGGTTACCCGGTCCACTTTACAGGTCCTTCTGGAGCAGGAAAAACCTCACTGGCTTTAGCTCTTGCAAAGAGAAGAAAAAAACCCATTATGCTGATTCACGGCAACCATGAGTTAAATAATAAGGATTTAATTGGTGACTTTACCGGATATAACAGTAAAAAGGTAGTCGATAACTATATCCGGTCTGTTTACAAAAGGGATGAAAGCGTGACGGAGATCTGGAAGGATGGGCGATTGCTGGAAGCAGTCAAGAATGGATACACCCTGGTTTATGATGAATTTACGCGCTCACAGCCAAGCACAAATAATATACTTTTATCCATTTTAGAGGAAGGAATTCTTCCTTTGTACGGAACAAAAATGACTGAGCCGTTCGTACGTGTTCATCCGGACTTCGCTGTGATTTTTACCAGCAATCCTGAAGAGTATGCAGGTGTATACCAAACTCAGGATGCACTGCTGGATAGGCTTATTACAATATTTGTAGATCATAAAGACAGTGAACGCGAGGCACAGCTGGTGTCGGAAAAAATGAATATTGATAAAAATGAAGCTAAAGCCATTACAAGTCTTGTTGCTGGTTTGCGCAAAGAATGTAATGGGGATAACGGTCCGAGCCTGCGGGCTTCCTTAATGATAGTTAAGGTAACACAAGAAGAAGGCATTCCAATAGATGGGTCTCATTCGGATTTTCAGAGGCTTTGCATGGATATTTTAGGCCATCAGGTAAGCCGGTGCATAGCTGCGGAGAATCCATTAAAAACAGCAGAAAAAATGATTTTAGAAGCATGCAGGAATATGAAGGCAACTAGTGGAGATAAAGGAGAGTAGGATAATGAGTAATGAAGAACAATTGGGGATATATGTTTTTTGCGGAATCCAGACAGACGGTGAAGAGAAATTTGGCTCTATTGAAATTGAAGGAGAGGAAAAGGAGTTATTTACGATTCAATTTAAAGATGCAGCCATGGTAGCTGCCGAGGTTCCTATGAAAATCTATCATCCCAATAAAGAGAATTTAATGATGCACCAAGACGCTGTTTCACTCGTGATGAAACAAAATCAGGCAGTAATACCAGTCAGTTTCGGGAATGTGTTTCATTCCAGAGAGGATGTAGGAGTACTGCTTGAAAATTTATATCCGCAATTCGAAAAGCTTTTTCCGGAGATACACGGAAAGGTTGAGCTTGGCTTAAAAGTGATTGGAAAAAAAGAGTGGCTGGAGTCGCAAGTCAACGGCAACTCCCATGTAGAAAAGATGGCAAATGCAGTTAAGGGGAAATCGGAAGCAGCCAGCTATTATGAAAGAATCCAATTGGGCGGGGCTGCCCAAAAAATAATAGCTTCCCTGCAGAATGAAATAAGGCAGGAAGTGTTTAGCCCATTGAAAGAGTCGGCTGTAGCATCAAAAATAAATGACCCAATAGGCGAAAAAATGCTTCTGAATGCATCCTTTTTAGTGGATCGGGATAAAGAAGCAGAGTTTGACCAAAGAGTTAATGAGGCGTACGAGAAATGGAAGGATAAGATCGAATTCAGCTATAGCGGACCTTGGCCTGCTTATAACTTTGTCAATATCAGATTAACTGTTGAGGGTGCCTGATGCTTCATAAACTGGTTTCCGCACCTATCAATCTGGTCATTAAAATAGCGGAAAAGGTGAAAGAAGAGGCTGACAAAGAACTTTACGATCTTCCGACCATTCAGCAAAAGCTCATTCAGCTTCAGATGATGTATGAGCTTGGAGAGATACCTGAAGAAGCTTACAAGTCGAAGGAAGAGGAATTGATTATAAGATACGAAGTGGCAAAACGGCTAGAAATGGAACAATGGGAAGAAATGACAAAGAAGAAATGAGGACAGATAGAAAATGGGTGGTCTAATTTATTTGTACGGATTGATTCCAGCAAAGGAGGCAGCCAATCATTCGTTTCCATCTTTAAAGGGTTTTGACGGGGAAGGTGACCTGTACACCATTAATATAGGCAATATTACTGCAGCAGTTTGTGACCTGGGTGCTGGGAATTACTCGGAGGATAGCATTAAAGATCGTATTAATGATGATATGGAATGGCTTCAGGAAAAGGCCTTTCATCATCATGAAACAGTATTGGGCCTTTCAAAGATATTTACAATCATTCCCTTGAAGTTCTGCACTTTATACAAAAACCCTGATAGTTTGGAAGCTGCTGTGCACGCTAATGAATCCAAATTAAAGAGCACGTTCGATCTGATTTCCGGGAACGAAGAATGGAATTTGAAAATCTATTGTGATGACAGCCTGTTAAAAAAACAAGTCAGTGAGAGCGATCCAGCAATAGAAGCAAAAAGAGAAGAAATTAGTCAGCTGCCAAAGGGCAAACAATTTTTCCAAAAGAAAAAGCTGAATAAATTGATTGAATCCCAGCTCGACGAGGAAAAAAACAAGGTTAGTGAACAAATACATTTACATCTTAAAGAGCTTGCACTTAAAGGCAATGTAAAAAGAACTTGGGGAAATGATGCAACAGGAAGAAAAGATAATATGACCTGGAATGGGGTCTATTTGATATCGAAATCTCAGATAGAAGTATTTTTAGAACAACTCCAACATTATGAAAAGAGTATGCAAAAAGCCGGATGGCGGTTTGAGGCTACAGGGCCATGGCCGGCATATCATTTTTCCAGCTTTTCATAAGTGAGGATGAGAATATGTCACTAAGAGAATCTATTGAAAACAAAGATATTGCCTTAATTGATATCCTGGACGTCATTTTAGACAAGGGAGTTGCTATTAAAGCAGATCTCGTAATCTCAATAGCAGGGGTCGACCTGGTCTACCTTGACTTGAGGCTGCTCATAGCATCCGTAGAATCCCTTGTTCAGGCACAGGAGGGGAATGGCAAGACGATATCATCAGAACAATTTGACTCACAAAGGGAGGAGTTGAATCATGCAACAGGCCAGCCAGACAAATGGAAAGATTAATCTTGATCCTGATAATGCAGAGCACGGATTAGCCCAGCTTGTGCTAACCGTTATTGAGCTTCTGAGGCAAATTGTTGAAAGGCATGCCATCAGGCGTGTCGAAGGCGGGACTTTGACAGACGAGCAAATCGAAAATTTAGGAGAAGCATTAATGAATCTTGAAGAAAAAATGGAAGAGTTGAAAGAAATTTTCGGATTGGATGCTGAAGATTTAAATATTGATCTAGGTCCTTTAGGAAGCTTAATGTAATTCAACTGAAATAGGAGGACTTAAAATGGCAGTCGAACATTCAATGCAGTCAAGTACGATTGTTGACGTACTGGAAAAAATATTGGATAAAGGCGTGGTAATTGCCGGTGACATCACCGTGGGGATTGCTGATGTTGAGCTATTGACAATTAAGATCCGCCTTATTGTCGCTTCCGTCGATAAGGCAAAGGAAATTGGCATGGACTGGTGGGAAAATGATCCTTATCTCTCGTCCAAAGCTGCAGATAACAATACAAAAACTCTCCAGGAAGAGAATAGGAGACTGCAGGAAAGAATTGAATCTCTTGAGCAGCAGAATTTGTCCAATAACCGTCTGAAATCCACAGAAATAAACTATTAAAACGGGAGGTTTCGTCCATGGAAGCTACAAAAAAACCAGAAAGCGATTTTAAAGACTTGAACAATACTGAAAACCAAATACAAGAAACAAAAAACAGCGAGAACCAGACTGAGGATAATATTTCTAACGGGAGCCCGATTAAACGTACGATAACAGGCACCTTGATTGGGGCCACAATTGGATATTTGGCAACTCCTGAGAATGGGAAAAAACTTAAAGAGAGTATGAGTGCAGAGCAATTAAAAAGCACAGGATCCAGTATTGGCCAAACCGTGAAAGAGAAATCAAAGAAAGCCGTGGATACTATTAAAGATTCGGCAGGGAAGCTATTCAAGAAAGACGATGTGTCTACCGATGGATACTCCAATGAAACCGATGAGAATCCTGAAAATGAAACCACTCTTAATTCCAATAACGAAAAAGACATAAAAAAACACAATAAGGAATCATCCGGTAACAGCGATGAAAATGTCAATGAACGCATTGACCGCTTAGAAGAGATGTTATCCCGGCTTCTTGAGGAGGACGGAGGACAGGAGACCTCTAACAAATAAAATATGAATCTATAAAAATAGTAAACAAAGATATAGAAAAATGGAGGTTTTAATATGGCTGAAAAAAATACAAATGAAACCCGGGAACAGGAATCCCAAAACGAAAATAATTCAAATGCTTTGCAGCTTAGACGCTCAATTGTAGGTGGACTGATAGGGGCTTCTATCGGATATTTAAGTGCGCCGGAAAATGGGAGAAAGCTTCTCTTAAGGCTGAATCCTGAAAAGGCAAGCGGGGAAGGCAAAGGGATAGGGCAGAAAGTCAAAGAAAATTCCCAAAAAGCAGCAGATTCCATTAAGAGCTCTGCTTCAAAGCTATTTAACAACAGCAAAGAAGATTCAGAGGGCGGTTGCTCCAAATCAAAACAAACAAGTCCTAAATCTGATAATAGCAAATCAAGCGAGACACAGCAGCGAAAATCAAATCAAGAAAGCGGAAGCCTTCATGACCGCCTTGACCACTTGGAAGAAATGATCACAAAACTATCTCATCAAAGAAAGAGCAAAAATAAAAAAGATGAAGGAACGAATTATTCTTCTGAAGCGAAGCAAGAGCCATCTTCCAGCAGTGATTTGAAGAGTGAAAAGGGGGATTACGAGGAAGTTCAGGGGAAATCCCAAGGTCAAAATAACGACACTGACTCTCAATCGTATTTAGAATCACCTTTTCAATCACAATCTGATGGTAAAGAAGAGAAGAACAGTACCAATTCCAAGCATAAGGGAAAAGAAGAAAATAAAGATACCCAGTTCCAACCGGGGGATGAAGATAAGAAAAAAGAAACCCAGTCTCAGCTGAATGAGGAAGAAAAACAGGAAGAAACCAACTCCCAGCGTGAGGATAGAGAAGGAATCTCTCCGTCACAATCAGAGAGTGCAGAAAAGAAGGATGGCTCACAGCCGCAATTAGAGGAAGAGGACAAAAATCAGATGTCTCAAACAGAAGGCCATGAGGACACTGATGAAAAGACCGATAAATCCAATGAAAACTCTTCCCGGGAATACGAGTCATTAAAAAAAGAAAATGAAGAATTGCAGGGGCGGCTAGGAAAAATTGAAGAGATGCTGACCGTTTTAATACAAGAGAAGAAGCCTAAAGACTCCTCAGAGGAAAGCCAGTCTCAGAGTGGTGAAGAGAACAAAGACCAAGCTAAGCTAGAAGAAAATGATGGTTCCTCTGAGGGTGACGAGGAACAGTCAGAAGACAAATCTTCAGACAAAGGCCGACCCCAGAGCGGCAAGGAAAACCAGGACGAAGCGGATCAGGAAAAAAATGAAGACTCCCCCGGGGAAGACGAGGAACAGTCAGGAGACGAATCTTCAGAGGAAAGCCAATTCCAGAGTGGTGAAGAAAACAAAGACCAAGCTGAGCTAGAAGAAAATGATGGTTCCCCTGAGGAAGACGAGGAGCAGTCAGGAGACGAATCTTCTGACAAAGGCCGACCCCAGAGCGGCAAGGAAAACCAGGACGAAGCGGATCAGGAAAAAAATGAAGACTCCTCCGGGGAAGACGAGGAACAGTCAGGAGAAGAATCTTCAGAGGAAAGTCAGTTCCAGAGTGGTGAAGAGAACAAAGACCAAGCTGAGCTAGAAGAAAATGATGGTTCCTCTGAGGAAGACGAGGAACAGTCAGAAGTCGAATCTTCAGACGAAAGCCAATCCCAGAGCGGCGAAGAAAACAAGAACGAATCGAATAAGGAAAGAAACGCAGACTCCTCCGGGGAAGATCAGGATGATGACAATGAAGACCAGGACGAAGAGGAAGACGAGGAAGACAATGAAGAAGTGAAGAACCATGATCGGAATGAAGGTGATAAAGCTGAGAAAGATGATCAGGATAGTGAAAACGAAATAAATCCTGATAGTAATAAGGATAAGAATGCTAATAAAAGATCCGGCAAAAACAAAAAACGTGCTGCTGGCAAAAAATCAAAAGCTAAGGTATCCAAAGGTGATAAGGAATACACTGTTATTTCTGATGAGGAGGAGACATATCTATTAAATGGATTTAAAAAGGAGGATTAGAAATGAGTTCTGACACAACGAAAGATAACATTCTCGAGTTTTTTGTGCATGCAGCAAACAAACATGATTTTTCCTTAGATATTACATTGAATGTAAAGGGGGCCGTTATTACGGGAACCCTGGTATCTGCTAAGGAGTATTTTAATACACTAAGTCAAACGTTTGAGGATGGGAACGATGTTGCCCAAAAGGTAAGTGAACAGCTGGAAATAGCAGGGGAGGCCGCCCAGTCTAATGATGATTCGGAAATTAACTTCATTCATATGAAGGAAACAAAAGTATACTGCGGCGATAGTAAGCCGACCCCTTCAAAAGGGGATATACTCTGGCGGGGCAAGTTAAGTGAAGTGGATGGCTTCTTTTTAGGGAAGATTTATGACAGCGGTAAAAAAGACTAATAGAGTCAACCGGGAGTATTAGCAATTGTCAGGGAATGACCTGCAATTGCTAATATTCAAAATCCCTGGCTCTAAATGCAGTAGGGGAGAAATAAATTACCTGCAAGTCGGGCCATCTGCTGAGAAAACTCTATATGAGACATCCTTCTTAATTAGGAGGAGTAAAATCAATCAAACGTTTGATTGAATAAAGAAAGCTGTATGATCCAGCATATTTATTCTGATTTTTTTAAGTGAGTTTATCTTCACTAATTGTTATGATTCTGATTAAACAGGAAGGGCAGCCCTTTCAAAAGTTTCATCTATAATGAGTTGAGATAGTAGCAAAAAGTTTTTTTATTGTCTGGATCCCCCTTTTCTTTTTAGAAATTAGCCGCTCTTTCTGCCAAAGAAGGGCAGGGATTACCTGGAAGATGGACTATCTGTTGAGGGAAATCTCTATGAAGAAAGGAATAATGAAATCAATCAAACGTTTGATTGAAATAACAAAACAGGCTATGCATAAGCCTGTTTTGTTATTTCTATTATTAATCCATCGGCAATGTATTATGAAGATTTGGAGGAGCAGGCTTAAGCATAGGCTTGTCTCCTTCTGGCTTTGGATTGCTGACATATTTGTATTCTCCCTGGCCATCAAGAGCAGGACCCTGTGCCCACCTGCCAGTACTGCTTTCTTCGCCGGCTGATAGGTTGTAGAGTGTGTAGGCGATATCTGTCCGTTCGTTTTCCCGCGGGAAAGTGCTAGGGACAAGCAGGCCTTCTTTTTCCTCAAGCTCTGCAATCGCTGCAGCCCATTGGTTTTGGTGGTAGGCGTCTCTGGCAATTAGGACGGAAAGCAGATCCTTAATGCCCTTATCATCTGTCATCTCATAGAGACGTGCAGCCTGCAGACGTCCCTGAGATTCTGCATTCAAGTTTGAACGGAAATCTGCTAATAAGTTTCCGCTTGCTGTAATATAAGAGCCCATCCATGGGTTCCCCACACTGTCAGAAGGGCGTGCGCCAAGTCCGGATACAATAGCATGCTGAGGATTCATTCCTCCCATGATCGCCCCAACAACTGGATCCTTCGCTGACTCTTCCTGCTGATTAATTGGAGCATTATCCATCAGTCTCGCAACCATTGTAGCAAGCATCTCGACATGACCAATTTCCTCAGTTCCTATATCGAGGAGAAGATCACGATATTTTTCATTCCCGCGTGTGGCCCAGCCCTGAAACATATATTGCATGGCAACAGTCATTTCACCATATTGGCCGCCAATTAGTTCCTGAAGCTTTTTTGCAAAAACGGGATCCGGACGTTCCGGCTTTGCTTCAAACTGCAATTCCTTTACATGAAAAAACATCTAAATTCCTCCAATTCTAGTAAACTGTTAAATGATGAGACTTTATATATTTGCCCAAGATTTCCAGAAGAAAACATAAATTATAAAAAAAATGACGTGCAGTATGCACGTCATTTCATATTTATTTTTTTAATAATAGATATATAAAATAGGGAGCTCCGATAATAGCAACCATAATTCCGGCTGGCAGGCCATCCGGGTCAGCCAGGTTCCGTCCGAGTGTGTCGGCGAATAAGAGGAACCATCCGCCTAAAAGAATCGAGATTGGTATAAAAAGCTGATTCCGCGGTCCAACAAGTGCTTTAGCCATATGCGGTGCGATTAAACCGATAAAGGCAATTCCACCGGTAACAGATACAGCGGAAGCGGCCAAGGCAACGGCTGTAAGCAGGAGGACGATCCGTTCTCTTTCGATGGATACCCCTATGCCGATAGCAACGGGCTCGCTTAGACTTAATAGATTCAAGCGATTTGCTTTATATAAAGTGAACGGAATAAGCAGAAGAAGCCATGGGAGGATTGCCCAAATGAACGGCCAATCCGTTCCCCATATATTCCCTGATAGCCATTTAGCAATGAAATCGACTTTCTCTCTTTCCGCTGAAGAAATCAGGACAATCATCACACCCGAAAGCGCCATGGAAAATCCGACACCCACAAGCACCATCTTTACTGGCTGAAGTCCCTCTGCTTTTTTATAGGAAAAAGCATAGATGAGAATAGCAGTAACCAAGGCGCCGAAAAATGCGCATAACGGCAGCATGTAGATGAAAGTGCCTGCTTCAATCGGGAAGAACAGAAAGAAAACGGCAATTGCAACTCCGGCACCTGAATTTATACCGATGATGCCTGGATCCGCCAGGTCATTGCGGGTAATTCCCTGTAAAATGGCACCGGATAGTGCCAGTGCCATACCGGCTAATACTGTAATAAACACTCTCGGGAGCCGTATGGAAAATAACACAAACTCCTCTTTAAAAGTTCCATGTCCCAGGAGGGTCGGGATTAACCGGTCATATGAAAGGGAGGCATAGCCTAATCCCATTCCTATAACAATGGTAACGATAATAAGTACTGTTAAAACGGCCATCAAGATTCGCTGTTTTTTTACTAACTCCGGCTGGATCATGAGAACACCTTACCCCCTTTATGAACAATGAACAGAAAGAAAGGTAGCCCCATTACAGCAATTATGGCCGCAACCGGAGTTTCATAAGGAGCATTCATGGTTCTCCCGAGTGTATCGGCAAGAAGCATGAACGAAGCTCCCGTGAGAGCGGACATCGGAAGGATATAACGATAATCCGTTCCGACAATGGCCCGGACGATATGAGGCACCATCAATCCTATAAAGGCCATATTGCCGACCAGTGCAACAGCTGCCCCTGCAAGCAGGGTGACTAAGATAAACAGGATGATTTTAATTTGAGTTGTATTCTGTCCCAAGCCTACTGCCACTTCTTCGTTTAAGCTTAGTATTGTAAGCTGCTTGGAAAGAAAAAGGGAAACGAGTATGCCTGCTGAGATAACCGGGACAATAATCTGCAGCTGGGTCCAGGATGTGCCGACGAGCCCGCCTGCAGTCCACAGACTGACATCTTTTGATATTTTAAAATAGATGCCGGTGCCTTCAGCTATTGCAAAAAGGAAGGCAGAAACTGCGGCTCCGGCTAAAACGATTCGAATCGGAGAAAAGCCTCCTTTTTTCATGGCGCCAATGCTGAAAACCATCCCCGCACCGATAGCTGCACCTATGAAGCAGGCGAACAGAATTCCTATGTAATTCGCTGATGGAATTAGAACGAGAGTTATGGCAAGTGCAGCATTGGCTCCAGCCGTTAATCCGAGCAGTCCTGGATCTGCAAGAGGGTTTCTTGTCATTCCCTGCATGATGGCGCCAGAAATGCTAAGAGCTGCTCCGACAAAAATTGCCGCAATTTCACGGGGCAGACGGATTTCACGAATGATCGAGATTTTTTCTCCGGAAGTATTGGAGGTAAGTGCAAGCCAAACATCTCTAACCGTAACATCGGCTGCTCCAAACACACAGGCAGCCACAAACATGCCTGCAAAAATGATGAAGCATGCCGCAAGTTTAATTATAAATGGAATAAAGGGCTGAGCGTCTTTAGTCATTGTGTGTCCATCTTTCTTCGGGTTTATTTTTGCCATTCGTGAACTATCTTTTTAAACAGGAAAGAGGAATTCCTAAAAATTAAGAATCCCTCGTGAGTATTAGTTTCCTAAAAATGATTCTTTAAAGAACTCCAGCTGTGCATCAAGTGTGATTGGATCACTGAAGGAAGCGCCATTGCCTTCCATTTCGAAAACACGGTTATTTTTCACAGCAGGGATATTTTTGTACGTATCGGTTTCCTGGAATGAATGGTCTGCATCTGAGTATTTGCTTATAATCATATAATCTCCTGCATATTCCGGCAGCACTTCAGCTGAAAGGGCATAGTATCCATCTTTTAGGGCCATTTCTTTAACCTTTTCAGGCATTTTTAAATCCATAGCCTGATACAGGATTTCAGTTCCGCGTGCCCAGTTATCGCCAAAAACATAAAGCTGTTTGTCGAAGATTTCAAATACAGAAACGGTTGCATCTTCACCAATTTTTGCACGAATGTCTTCCCCGGCTGCTTCAGCGCGCTGTTTGAAATCAGCTACCCATTTCTTTGCTTCTTCCTCTTTATTAAGCAGCTTGCCGATTTCCTCATGCTGAGAAAGATAATCTAATTTACCCCATGTATAAGTTACAGTTGGTGCAATTTCCTTAAGTTTATCATAGTTTTTAACAGTAGATAAGGCAATAATCAAGTCTGGTTCTAATTCGATTATTTTCTCTAGGTTATCTTCAGATACTTCTTCAGCATCCTTCAATTGTTCTTCAAAGCGAGGATTATTTTTGGACCAAGTATCCACGCCGACAATATTTACGCCCAATTGCATAACATTTCCTGTGAAGCCTGAAAGGAGAACAACTCTCTTAGGATCAGCCGGGACTTCAACCGGTCCAGTTTCAGATTCATAAGTGATTGTACCCGATTTTTTATCTTCCTTTGGTTCAGATGAGCTTGTATCTTTTTCTTCTGTATTGCCGCAGGCGCTAATAAGCAGAAGCAGCAAGATCGTAAATGGGATCAATAGTTTCTTCATGTTGATTTTCTCCTTTTAATAAATTATAAGTTATACACATTGGTTTGTTTGTGCGGGGATCACGTCCAATGACTGCATCAATATTGAACACCTTCCTTAAAACATCCTGTGTAATGACTTCTTCATAGCTTCCTGATTTAACAATCTCACCATCTTTTAATGCGACGATATGGTCGGCAAAGCGGGCTGCCTGGTTTAAATCATGGAGGACCATTACAATGGTGCGCTCTTGTTCCTCGTTCAGCTTTTGAAGAAGTTCGAGAACTTCAAGCTGGTGTGCCATATCTAAATAGGTGGTAGGTTCATCAAGGAAAATGATATCGGTTTCTTGTGCAAGTGCCATGGCGATCCACACTCTTTGGCGCTGGCCGCCTGACAAAGCATCAACAGGCCGGAACTTAAATTCTTTAGTGCCTGTCACTTCGAGAGCCCAGTCGATCACTTCATAATCCTTTTTCGTCAATCTTCCAAATCCTTTTTGATAAGGGAAGCGGCCATATGAGACTAGCTCGCCTACTGTTAAACCGCTTGCACTTTCAGGTGTTTGAGGCAAAATCGCCATCTTCTTGGCAAGGATTTTCGTATTTTCCTTTGAAATGTTCTCCCCATCCAGGATAACAGTGCCTGATTGATGGGAAATGATGCGGGTAATGGCCTTTAAAAGGGTTGATTTCCCACAGCCATTTGGACCAATGATTGTTGTGATTTTCTTATCGGGAATCTGGACGCTTAGATCCTTTACAATTAGTCGTTCGCTATACCCAATGTTCAAGCCATCTGTATATAGACGGACCATTATGTAACCTCCGTTTATGTGAGAATTTATTTTCAATTAGTGATAATGATTATCAGTGTCGGTTCATTTTTACTATAAGTCTAGTTAACTTATAAGTCAACAGTATTTGAAGGAAATTACCAAGGTAAATTTTTATTGTCAAAGGAGAAGAAAGGACGTATAGTTGAAGTGAGAATGATAATCAATAATAATTGATTATAGGGGTGAACGGATATGAAGCAGATGGAGATCTTTGATGTAACGGTTATAGGAGGAGGTCCAGCCGGGCTATACTCTTCTTTTTACAGCGGTTTAAGGCAAATGAAAACAAAACTGATTGAATTTCAGCCGCAGCTGGGCGGAAAGATTCATGTGTATCCCGAAAAAATGATTTGGGATGTCGGCGGGCTGACTCCTACTCCGGGAGCAAAGCTGATTGAACAGCTGGTCGAGCAGGGGCTGACCTTTAAACCGACGGTTGTCTTAAATGAAAAGGTGGAATCCATCAGTAAGAATAAAGATGGAGTATTTGTTTTGAAAGGATCTTCAGGAGAAGAGCATTATTCAAAAACAGTGATTGTGGCAGTCGGCAGCGGAATTCTAAAGCCGCAAAAGCTGAAAATTGAAGGTGCAGAGCGCTTTGAAGTCTCTAATTTAAATTACACCGTCAAGTCTCTGGCCCATTTCAAGAATAAAACAGTAATTGTGTCAGGAGGAGGCAATTCTGCAGTAGACTGGGCCAATGAATTGGAGCCTGTTGCTAAGCAGGTATACATCACTTGCAGGCGGGATGCGTTAACTGGCCATGAAGCTCAGGTTTCACAGCTGATGAATAGTTCGGTTATCTGTATTAACCATACGTCCATCACCAAATTAATAGCAGGCGGAAACCACGAGGAAATTGAGCAGGTGGAATTGACGAATAATGAAACGGGTGAGGTTTCATATCTTGCCATCGATGAAGTGGTCATTAACCATGGATATGAGCAGGATACGGAACTCTTGAAAAATAGCAATTTGAATATTGATATGCTGGAAGATTTCTATATTGCTGGCAATGCAAACAGTGAGACATCAGTTGAAGGGCTTTATGCTGCAGGGGATATTCTTAAGCATGACGGCAAGCTTCACTTAATTGCGGGAGCCTTCCAGGATGCTGCGAATGCAGTAAATAAAGCAAAGCAGTACATTGAACCTGATGCAGCCGGGGCGGCGATGGTTTCATCACATAATGATGTATTTAAAAGGCGAAACCGGGAATTGGTGAAGCAGCTGGTTCTCTAAGGCAAATAAATTAAGTGCACATAAATTCTTTTATCCGCACATAAAACAGGGTTATGCGCACAGAAAAAAGTGTATCCGCACGTAAAAATTGGCTATCCGCACACAAATTGAAAAGACCTCTGACAATAAGGCGAAATAGCAGTAAAAAGCCGGCCCACACAAAGGTGAGCCGGTTTTTTACGTGCTGATTTTTTCTTTTATCTGTACTTCGGTCCTAAGCTGCTTGAATTTAAAGAAGAAAGCAGCTGTCATGACTAAGGATAGAATGCCAAAAATAACGACCATTACCTGAAGTCCAACGGCATCCAGCAGGAATCCTGTCAGCAGGAGCACAATTTGGAAAATAACACGATCTAGCATGTTCCGGAAGGAGAAGAATCTTCCGTGGAATTCCTTCGGCACCCTTGTTTGAAAAATGGTGGCTGCCGTTGGGAAGAAACAGCCAACGGCAAACCCGAATACAAAGAACGCCGCAATAGATAGGACAGGAACATCTGCAAAGTACAAAAGCAGCTGTGAAACGCCAATGATAAATGAGAAGAAAAATAAAATAGCGTAAGGCGACCTTTTTTGGCTGATTTGCTTGACGATAAATGCGCCGAGCATGAAGCCGATTCCTTCTGCCGTATAAATTAACCCTTTAATGGATGAACTG
This sequence comes from Bacillus sp. ZZV12-4809, assembly GCF_009849585.1. Taxonomy (GTDB): domain Bacteria; phylum Bacillota; class Bacilli; order Bacillales; family Cytobacillaceae; genus Cytobacillus. The sequence goes on along the minus strand of NZ_VCRN01000023.1, from coordinate 29,738 downwards.
TCCTGAAGCTCGCTGATGTTAATGACCATAAGGTTGAAACCTCCAAGAAACAGCAGTGGAACCAGAGTTAATATCAGGGTCATGAATACAATGGGGAGGCCTTTAATAATCGGGAAGACTTCTTTAAATCCTCCGCTGCTTCGGGAAGACTGTTTTCCTGTGCCTGGCTGTTCTCTTTTTTCCTCAAAATCCATAAACCAGGTTATTCCGAATAGAGCCAGATAAGCGACCAGCGACCCGATATAAAGCATGGATAATGGCAGAATGACTAGCAGAACCCCAGCCAGGGCTGTGCCCAATATCCTCGAAAGGGTGGACACATTCATGTGTACTCCATTCAGCTGCAGCAAATCTTTTTCAGCAACAACAAGCGGGATGGCTGCCTGCAGTGCAGGAAAGTAAAAGGCTGCAGACAATTGAATAATTACCAGGAACAGAACCATCCACCACACAGAGCCCGTTTGAATAGCAATCAGCATGAAAATTACACTAATAGCCCTGACAAAGCCTGATCCCAGCATGACGGTCTTTTTATTCAGCTGGTCGGTAATTCTGCCAGCAAGGGGGCCGACTGCAATTCCTGCCAGCAAACCTGACGCCAGAATAAGTGACTTCAGGAAGTCAGAAGGAACCTTTTCCTGCATAAACTCAAGGTTTCCTATAATGCCAAGCCAAAGGCCGAGCCCTGCTATAAATTCACCAGTTAAAAGAATCCATACGTTCTTATTTTTCCACATAAAACGGCCTCACAATTTTAGTAAATTTCGATAATCTAACAATACTATAAAATGAATGAATACTGAATCTATTTTTTTAAAACAGTTGAAAATGAAAATCGTTATCAATTATAATAACAAAAAAGAACAGAGGAGGAAATGGGTATGTTTGTTCAATTAAAGACAATTAAGGTTCAAGAGGGCCACGCTGAAAAAATGGTTGAGCGCTTTGCAGGGGATGGAATCATCGAAGAGCAGCCTGGATTTCTTGATTTAAATGTATTAAAGAAAAAACAGCGCAGCGGAGAGGAAGAAATCATTGTAATGATCCGCTGGGAATCTGAAGAGGCCTGGAAGGCATGGGAAACAAGTGATGTACATATTGCTGGCCACCGAGCAAACCGCGGGAAACCTAAGCCTGAATTTATTATCGACAGCCGTCAGGATGTATATCATGTGCTGGGGCAAAAACAATACAGAGAGCCTGCTGAAATCAAATAAAGCTGAATGCCCATTCAAAAGGGATTGTTGAATGGGCATTTTTCTTGAATTTAAACGCTTATCCCGGAGCCTTTCCGGGTCAGCAGCATGAAGATCAGGTAGGGGGCACCGATAACTGATATGACGATACCGACGGGAATATCCGCTGGTGCCAAAAGATTTTTTCCAATCATGTCTGCCATAAGCACCAGAACTGCTCCGATCAGTGCAGACAAGGGCAGACTGCTGAAGTAATTGGGTCCGCACAGCCGCCGTGCCAGATGGGGAGCCAGCAGACCAATAAATGCGATTCCGCCGCCGACAGCCACACATGCTCCTGCAAGGGCTGCAGAAAGGCACAGAAGCAAGCGGCGTTCAGACTCCACTTTTAAACCAAGAGCAATCGGAACTTCCTGCTTAAACTGAAGAAGATTCATGGTCCTTGCTTTGTAAAAGGCAGCGGGTATAAGAAACAAAATCCATGGAAGCAAAGCCCGTACATATGGCCACCCGGCTCCCCAGATGCTGCCTGTCAGCCAAATGGCAGCCTGCTGAAAATCCTTTGGATCCATTTTTAGCTGCAGAATCATTAGAAGGGCACCGCATAGAGCATTAAACCCGAGACCAACAAGGAGAAGCCGTTCTGGGTCAATTCCTCCTTTCCATGAGAACCGATATATCAGAGCTGCAATAGCGAGAGCGCCGGCAAAAGCGAAAACGGGCAGAAAAAATGGTTCAGAGAGGAGATTTCCTTTCTCCTGTCCGAAAAGATAGATCGAAAAAACGACAGCCAGTCCAGCTCCGGCATTAATTCCGAGAATGCCTGGGTCAGCCAGAGAGTTCCGGGAAAGTCCCTGGAGAATGCTGCCTGATAGTGCAAGTCCGGCACCAATCAGCATGGCAATGACCATTCTCGGCAATCTCAGCTGAAATAAAACAAGCTCTTGTCTTGGGGTACCGCTGCCAGCTAACGTGTTCAATACCTCAGAAATACTGATGGGCATCACGCCAGTGGACAGGCTCATTACAAAGGTGGCCATAATTAATAGGATAAAGGCTGCCAGCCAGTTTTTGGTTCGGCTTAATGCCAGCTTCCAATCCATTATAAATACCCCCTCTTCCTTCGGGATAAATATAGGAAAAATGGAACTCCAATCAAGGCGGTTACTGCGCTGACCGGTGTTTCGAAAGGCGGATTGATCATCCGTGCCCCGATGTCCGCGATTACCAGGAGAAGGGCACCGGCAATGGCACTTAACGGAATCAGCCATCTGTAATCAGATCCGATTATCATCCGCACCATATGGGGAACCACAAGGCCAATAAAGCCGACTGCCCCTGCAATGGAAACGGCTGCGCCAGATAATAGAATAACGGCAATGAGCCCGATCCACCTGACTTTCTCTCGTGATTGACCGAGGCCTGCTGCCACTTCTTCCCCTAAAGCCAATATAGTCAGAGAGCGGCTGATCCATAGGGATAGCAGCAGCCCTGTGATAACAGCGGGTAGCAGTATAAAAACATGCGGCCATTTGGTGCCGGACAGGCCTCCGGCAAACCAGAAGCTCAAGTCCTGTGCTACCTGGAAATACAGGGCGATACCAGTAGAAAGGGCGCTGAATAATGTGCTTAACGCAGCACCGGCAAGCGTCAGGGTCACAGGAGATATCCGCTCTTTTGAAATCATGGAAAAAGAGAGGACAAGCATGGCGCCTGCTGCAGAACCTGCAAATGACCAGACCAGAAGGATCCAGTAAGAGCCGCTTGAAACAAATGCAAGCGAAATGGCGATGGCAAGTCCGGCTCCATGGGTAATGCCAATGATTGAAGGGTCGGCAAGCGGATTGCGTGTGATGCCCTGCATAATAGTACCTGCCACTGCCAAAGCAGCCCCAATAAGAGCACCACCCAATGCCCTCGGAAGACGCACTTCCCTGATCAGCTGGTGTTCAATTTGGCCAGCTTGAAAAGAGAAAAAAGAGTCCCAAACGACAGAAGGGGAGATCCATATGGCTCCAAGTCCGATGGAAGCGAGCAGGCCAAGGAAAATACATACTAAGCCAAAAAGGCCCCATTTAATAGATTTTGAGTGAACAGGCCGATGGGGATCTGTTATGTCAGCGGCGGTTCTGGCCATTATGATCAGTCCTTTTTTTATGTATTTTATAATTGAAAATGAGAATCGTTATCGCATTAGAAGAACGATATTAATCTACTATCCTTCCACAGCATTTGTCAATTCATATTTCAGGAAAAGAAGGGAGTGTCTAAATATGCTGCTGAATAGCCATATGTTTGAATTTGCATCATTTCACCTGCGTGAGGGCTTATCCCAGGAAGTAAATGAAAAAAGCAGTCATTTTTTTATCCTATACATATTATCTGGAAAAGGCACCTTGGTAAGCGGGAACCAGAGATTGAGGGCAGAAGAGGGTAAAAGCTATTTCCTCACGGATTCCAGCACCCTCACATCGTCATCTTCTTCTCTGCTTTCTGTTCATTTGCTTTCCTGGCCAAAAGAAGGCGATGTGCTAAAAAGTATGTTATCCCGTCCGCTGGCTGACCTGGCCCCCGCAAAAATGGTTCCCCTATGGGAAGAGATGAAGAAAAGCCGGAAGGAAAAATCAGTTTCGGCCAAATGCCGATTTCTATCCCTGCTCTGGGAGATGCTATCCATCCTGACAGACGCAGCCGATATTGACCGAATGGAAGAAGCAGAGGAATTGATCCGGAACAGCCTGTCCCGTCCCTTAACCGTTGCAGAATTAGCTTCTAAAGCAAAAATGACTCCGGTAACATTTTCAAGGGCTTTTAGGAAAAGGACCGGTATGACCCCGAAGGAATTTTTAAATGCAGAACGAATAAAGACTGCCAAAAAGCTGCTGCTCCAAAATAGAGGAATTACAGCTAAAGAGGTTGCCTTGCAAATAGGGCTGCAGGATGAATTTTATTTCAGCCGTCTTTTTAAAAGCAGAGAAGGGATGCCGCCAACTGTTTTCATGAAAAGGGCAAGTGAACGGATTGCTGTCGTAAGTCAGCTGTTTCTGCAGGATCACCTTCTTTCACTTGGAATCCAGCCTGTTGCAGCTCCGTCCTACCCAACCGTCTATTCTGCCAGCAGAGGGGTGCCAAGCTATCTTCAAACAGAGCTCGAAGGGACTAAATTGTTAAACGCAGAAAAACCATTTCAGCCGGAAGATATTTTGCTGACCCATCCGGATCGCATTATTAAAACTCCTTTGCATCAATTTCAGCTTCAAAGTGTGCTGCTTTCAAAGCAGGAGCAAGTTTATCATATGTCTTTGAAGCAGGACTGGCGTCATTATCTCTTTGAAATAGCATCGGTGGTCGGCTGTGAAAGCCGTGCTGAATACATAGAAAAAGACATTCATTGTATGGAATGCCAAGTACGGGATGAGATGTGTCCATTAACGAAAACTGGCCAGTGGGCTGTCATTTGGATTCGCCCGGAAGAAATACGCCTTTACGGGAAGGGAAATCATGCCCTTCTCGATCTTCTTTTTCAAAGTCTGGGATTCCAGCCCCACCCTGATCTGCATGATGAGGGATACCGAAATGTCAGCCTGAAAGAGATTGCTGAATTAAACCCTGACAAGCTGCTCATTTTATGGAGTCATGAAAAGGATGTGTGGAGAACTGCCCATACTCCAGAATGGAATAAAATCCGTGCTGTCCGGAACGGAGAAGTCTATTACCCTGAAAGCCATGAGTGGGATCCGTGGGGGCCCATTGGGAGGAAGAAGCTGCTTGAAGTCTTTCCTTCAAGCATTCTTAAAGCCAAACTAAAAGCTTAAAGAAAATAATTAACGAGCAGCTGCAGACTTGCAGCTGTTTTTTTAATGAAAATTCATTTTGTGCATGCAGGAAGTTAAAAATGTCCATGTTCAGCAATGGTGATAATGATTATCATTGAGAATGAATTTCATTATTGTTAGGGAGGATTATTCATGAAGAAGTTCTTTGCTCCTTTGAGCGTTGTTTTTATGTTATTTATACTTGTTTTAACAGGCTGTGGAAAAGAAGAGGAAGCTTCAACAGAAGCAGCTGAAAAGAAGAAAGAGGAGAAAACAGAGGAAACAAGGACCGTTGAGCATTTATACGGAAAAGCAGAAGTCCCTGCCGAACCAAAGAAAATCATTCTGCTTTCGCATGTATCATGGGAAGGTTCACTAGTATCTGTTGGTGTAAAGCCTTACGCTGTGATGGCGTATGATAATGAGTTTCCGCCGCATTTAACAGAGGAGCTTGAAGGTGTGAAGGCTCTTCCTTATGCTGATGAAATAAATTCGGAAGAAATTTTGAAGCTGGATCCGGATCTGTTAATTATCAGTGATCGCTACAAGCCTCTTTATGACCAGCTGTCTGAAACCATTCCAACAGTTGTAGTTGAAGTGGGCGGTGATTGGAAGGAAGATCATCTGAAGGTTGCAGAAGCAGCTGGCAAGCTTGAAGAAGGAAAGAAAGTGATTGAAGACCTTGAGAAGGAAGCAGAAGATATCGGCAGCCGTGTAAGTGAGAAAATGGGCGATGAAACATTTATGGCAGTAGCCATAAATAAAAAAGATATTCGTGTATATGGCCGTACCAACCATGCAACCAATTCATTATTATTTGATGATTTGAAACTCACACCTGCGGAAAACCTTCCTGAGGATTTCGGAGAGAATATTTCGATTGAAGGATTAGCAAAGTATAATCCTGATCATATCCTCGATGTTTCTTATTTTAATAGTGGTGAGTTCTATGATTCTGTTACACAGGGAGAGGTCTGGAAAAGCCTGAAAGCCGTTCAGAATGGCAACGTACATACTCTTAAGACGACATGGGGGTATTGGGATCCAATTGAGCGCCAAAAAGGATTGAAAGAGATTGAATCCCTGCTCCTAAGTGAATAGCATCTTGATGAGAGGCTGGGACTTTCGAAGGTCCCTGTCTCTGTCATTCCATTGGTTTCTTTTAAAAGAAGAAATCAAATTTTTTAACCATTATTGAGAATGGTTATCAATTACTAGGTCTAAAGACTCGGTGAAAGGATGGAATTATGCATCATTCAGCCAAACAAATTGCAGAAAATGCAACGTTTCAAGCTTTTATAAATAGTTACTTAAGAGAAGTAGATTGCGGACAGTGGATGGAAAGGGAGGAATGGGTGCAGGAGCAGCGGCCATCTATGACTCTGTCAGGTGAATACATGGTGGAGATAGAACTTCCAGGCCAGTCTGCCGTATTTGCAGTGGAAGTGATTTACCAATCAAAAACTGGAAGACATTTGATCGGGGGTGCTTTAAAATATTGCAGCCAAAGGCTGGAATGGATCCCTCAGGATCGGCTTCCGATGATGATTGCTCTTATCCATGAACTGCATTTAATGGCAAAATCAAATGGATGCCATGAACTTTCATCCCATTTTGATGAGCTGGTGATCAGGCTGATTGAGAGCTATCAGACGATGGCTTTGTACATTGAAAAAAGAATGAAGGACGAAAGCAGCCTGTATTCCGAAGAAAGCACCTTCATTGAAGCCGAGCAATCACTATTGTTTGGTCACTGGCTTCACCCTACACCGAAGAGCAGGCAGGGAATGGCCGTATGGCAGCATCCGCAATATGCACCGGAGTTAAAAGGCCGTTTTCAGCTTCACTATTTTCAGGTAGACCGGGAGTTAGTCAGGGAAGCTTCAGCTAATCGGAAAAGCGCAAGTGATATTATACTCTCTTCCCTTAAGAAATCGATACCGCAATTTACTGTCCCGCATAGCAACTGCCTCATTCCGATGCATCCTCTTCAGGCTCAATGGCTGCTACAGCAGAATCATGTCAGGGAGGCGGTTGATAAAAAACTAATAAAAGACCTTGGCCCAATAGGAGCCTATTATTCAGCAACCTCTTCCATCAGAACAGTTTACAGCCCGGAAAATGATTGGATGTTTAAATTTTCCGTACCGGTAAAAATTACGAACTCATTAAGGGCGAACCGTCTGCATGAACTAAAGGCAGGTATCGCTATGACAGAATTAATGGATAAGCTTCGATTTACGGAAAAATATCCGTCATTTCGGATAATTGATGATCCGGCCTATATAACAGCTGAATTGCCGGGGCAAAAAGAGTCAGGGTTCGAGGTCATTATTCGCTCCAACCCTTTTCCGGAAGGGGAAGATAAGGGGATTACTTCTATCGCGGCATTGGTTCAGGACCCGCTGCCGGATCAACGCTCAAGACTTCAGCGGACCATTGAAGGACTGGCACAGGCAGAGAGAAGAGATCCGGAGGAAATCAGCATGGACTGGTTCGAAAAATATTGGAGATGCTCGATTGTGTCTCTGCTCCGATTATATGATGAACACGGGATTGCACTTGAGGCCCATCAGCAGAATAGCGTCCTGGATGTATCCTCGGGATACCCGGAAGCTTACTGCTACCGTGATAATCAAGGCTACTATCTATCAAACGATTACAGAGAAAATTTATCCGGCCTTTTGCCGCAATTGGCAGAATGCCCGGAACTATTTTATGACGATGACCTCATTCAGGAACGATTCACATATTACCTGTTTATGAACCAGCTCTTTTCTGTGATTTGCCGATTTGGGCAAGACGGTCTTATCAGTGAAGACTGTTTGATCGAATGGTGCCGGAAACAGCTTAGCATTCTTGAAAACGAACTGTCGGGTCAGGGGAAAGCATTCATCGGCCATATCCTGCGATCAGAAAAGCTGGCCTATAAAGCTAACCTGCTAACCCGTTTCCATGATGTGGATGAACTGCTTGCTAAGAACGAACAAGCCGTTTACACCTATATCCCAAATCCTTTTGCCATTGTGAAGAAGGAGGAGAACTATGCAGAAGCTGCATCCGCTGCCATCTAAGAAAATTGAAAGAAGAGTCATCCGGCAGTTATTGGAGGCCATTCTTTTTGAAGGGCTGATGGATTATGAAAAAACAGCACTCCAGCCGGGCGAACAATTATTGAGCTTTACCGTTTTCGGAAGGCATCGGTCTTATTGCTGTGAGGGAAGGATTGCTTCGTTTGACCGTGTGAGGCTGAAGGAAGACAGCATCTATTCTGTGCAGAGCGATGGTTCCCGTACGGAAACAAGCATAGAGGAACTGGCAGCAGACCTTGTATCAGATCCGGATAAAAGAAGCAAGCTTATTCACGAGCTGCAGCAAACCATTCTGCTGAGTGAATGGAATGAAAAGAATCTCATGCCAGCCATCTCAAGGAGAACATGCAGTTATGAAGAACTGGAGTCAGAAGTTTGGGAAGGCCATCCCTATCACCCTTGTTTTAAGGCAAGGACTGGATTCTCTCTTGAAGACCATGCTGCATTTGGTCCGGAAGCAGGGCAATCTTTTGCACTGCAGTGGGCTGCAGTCAGACGGGAGAATAGCCAAATGGCTATTCCCCAGGGTGAGAAGGAATTTTGGGAAAAGGAGCTGGGTCCACTCATGCTCGGGCAGCTGCTGACCGAGCTGCATCAGTTGGGAAAAACGTTTGAAGAATACACCTTTCTGCCAATCCATCCATGGCAGGTAAAGCATATCAAAGATGAACTGGAGCGGGGGGATCTCGTTCTGCTAAAAAGCAGCGGGAATTCTTATCGGGCAACCCAGTCGGTCCGAACACTTTGGAACGTGACCAGCCCAGAGAAAGCTCATCTAAAACTATCCATGAATATGGTGAATACTTCATCGCTAAGAACATTAGAAACACATGCCATCTGTGCCGCTCCCCATATTTCAAAATGGATAGCTGACACAGTGGAAGCGGATACATATTTAAAGGAAGAAGCTTCCTTAATTGTTTTGAAGGAGTATGCAGGAATTGCCTATCAGCCATTAGAGGCAGAAACAGAGGCAAGACTGGGAGCTATTTGGCGGGAAAGTGTCCGCCTCTACATGGAAGACGATGAGGAGGCTGTTCCTTTTACTGCACTTCCTTTAATAGAGAGGGATGGCTCTCCATTCATAGGTGAATGGCTGAAGTGCTATGGAATTGAAAGCTGGGTAAAAAGGCTGCTGGAAGTAAGTGTGGTTCCAGTCTGGCATTTACTCGCCGCTCATGGCATAGCTGTGGAGGCACATGCCCAGAACATGGTACTCCTTCACAAGAACGGCTGGCCTACCCGTGTTGTATTAAGGGATTTCCACGACAGTACAGAGTATCATCAAAACTTTTTGGCAGACCCCAGCCGGCTTCCAGACTTTGGAGAAATTCATGAACAGTTTAAAAAAGTCGGAGACAACGAGTATTATTGGATGGCTTCCGTAGAAGCACTAAGAGAGCTTGTTATGGATACATTGTTTGTTTTTCATTTAACAGAACTGTCTTTTGCGCTTGAAGAGCAGTACGGCTACAGTGAGAGAAAGTTTTGGAGGCTGGCTCGTGAGACGCTCGCCGGGCACATGAGCTGCTATCCAGAACTGATTTTCCGAAATTACCTGCTGGAGCATAATGCCCCTATGGTTTATGCCGAGTCACTGCTGAAAAGGAAAGTCCAAAAAGAAGAAGCTGGCGGGTTCCGCCATCTTGTCACTAACTCTTTAGCATAGAACACAAAGGAGAATTGAGATGTTTTTTGTAAATGATCAGTACTATACACTGGATGATCTTGAAAGACAATATACGATATTTGAAAATATACCTCATATAAAAGATTGCCGGAATAGGAGATTGGCAGTCTGTATGCAGGATGCTTTTCAATGGCTTGCACTCTGTTTATTTGTACGCAGTAAAGGAGGATCTATTGTCCCCCTTCATCCCTCTGTCCCGAAAGAAGGTGCAATCAGAATGGCAAAAAAAGCGGGGAGCCATTTCCTGCTTTATGAAAATATTCACCTGCCGATCCTCTTGTCAAAGGAAATAAATGAGAAGGAGGGCGTTCTGGTGCAAATGAGTTCGGGTACGACTGGGGATCCGAAATGCATTGAACGCACATGGGAATCGATTGAGAACGAGCTTGACAGTTATGTCTCGGTTTTGCCGGCTGATAATCAGACTGCTTCAGTCGTTGCCTGTCCGACGACACATTCCTACGGTTTAATCTGCGGTGTATTCGCGTGCATTAGGCGTGGGGCAAAACCGGTCATTCTGACAAATATGAACCCTAAGTATGTGCTGAAAAAGCTGAAGGAGCATCCCAAGCATATTCTTTACGGGGCTCCTGCACTGCTGCATACCTTAACAAGTTTAATCAGGGATGGACAGCGGCTGGATGCTGTCATGACATCAGGTACACTCATGCCAGCCGGCTGGCTGGAAGCCTTAAAAAAGGTTTCAAAACGAGTGCTTCAGCAATATGGCTGTTCTGAAGCAGGGTGTGTGGCCATTCATCCGGATGTAAGTGACTCACGTGAAATGGGCTATCCGCTGCCGCATGTCAAAGTGGAGGCTGGAAGTATCCAAAACCCTGGTGAAATCCTTATTCATGATTCGGAGAAAACAATTTATACAAAAGATCTTGGCTATATAGAAAATGGAATTCTTTCTTTTATGGCTAGAATCGATGACACCATTAATGTAGCAGGCTTGAATGTTTATCCGCAGGAAGTAGAAGACGTTTTGATGGGAGAATCCAGAATTATAGAGGCAGTTGTTTATAAAAAGGTTCATCCGCTTTCAGGGGAAAGAGTCTGTGCACAGTATGTCTGCTCTGAACCGATTGAGGAACAGGAGCTGAGGGAATGGTGCAGGAAGTATCTCGCCCCATACCAGGTTCCACTGGAATTTAATAGAGTGGAGGAAATTGAAAAGCTGCCAAACGGCAAGGTCAGCCGGAAAAGGCTGGGGGAAGGAGTTCTGGCATGACAAGACAAGAGATCTTACAAGTAATCCATGACATTTTGCAGCATCAATTAGAATTACCTTCTATTCAAGCTTTCCATGAAGATGCGCGCTTAAATGAAGACCTGTATATGGACTCTATTATGATTTTGCAGCTGATTCTCCATTTGGAAGTTGATATGGGCTTTAAAATTCCAGATGAAATGCTTGTGCCAAAAGACTTCCGGACGGTAGGAAGCCTGGCTGATTTTCTGGAGCGCCAGCAGGAGCCAGCTGCAGCGGAGGGATCAGTATGATTAAAGTGCATTGTTTTGTAAGCTGTGTATGCGAAGCTGTCAAAAAGACAAAAGGCGCTGACCATCGTCCTTATTATTTCGGAGTATGGGATGCCGATTTCGATGTGCTGGAGAATGGTGTGTTAACGTATCATTCCAAGCGGATCAACCATGATTTTTTTCATCAGTGGTATGAAATGCTTTATGGCATTAAGCTGAATAAATGGTACGACGAAAAACAAAGCAAACAGGAAAATATAAAGGAAATGCTGAGATTGATGGATAACAAGAAATCTCATCAATATGTAATGGTGATGCTCGATTTGTCAAAGCTTCCTGAGCGGGAAAATAAATTTCATCAAAGTCCTTTTCCCCATTACGTAATGCTGGAAAGGACGGAAAACGAAGAGGAATGGTTTATGTATGATCCGGACTTTCGCTGGGAAGGAGTGCTTCCAAAAGACCGGATTCTGGCTGCCATTGAGGATCCTTCAGCTGAAGGTGGTTATTTCTTTGATGCATCGTCCATTACCCCGCCAACTGCCGAAACTGTTGAAGCATATTTTAACACATGCATTAAGCATGACTGCAATCCAATGACAGATGCAGTTGCAAAGATTATTGAGCTTCATGCTGCTGGAGATGAAAAGTTTCCGCTGTCAGGGCTGACACTTGCCTTACGGGAATTGCCTGTTCTCGCCATTCGGAAGTACGCTTATGAACATGCTTTTGCGTTTTTCTGGGAATTGCTTGGCTTTGATGATGAAGACTTTGAAGCCTGGTGTGATGAAATTGAAAAACTTGTAAAAGGCTATACAGCCATCCAATACCGGGCAATGAAGCTCGGTATGACAGGCAATAGGCTGTTAGTGGATGAAATTACGGCAAAGCTGGAAGAACAGAATATTCTGGAATTTAAAATAAAAAGAGGGCTGCAGGAATGCTTTGAGGCTTGGGCTGAATTGCAGGAATCTCAAAAAATGAAGGAGGTCATCCAATGAAACTTTCTCTGTGCACCATCTCATTCCGGCATCATCTTCAATCTATCGACCAAATTGCGCACTGGGCCCAGAATAATGGGTTCCAGGGAATTGAACTATGGGGCGTCCATGCCAAAAATCTGGCGGAAGATATCCATTATGGAAGTGAGTGGCTGAGCTCATACGAACTTAAGACAAGTATGCTAAGCGACTATCTGCCCCTGGATGCACCGCTTCCCGCCTTAATAGCTGAAATGAACGCTCTATGTTCACTTGCACATCGCTGGGGAACGGACAAAATACGGACATTTGCCGGTAACAAGGGCAGTGCAGATATCAGCAGATTAGAGAGGATTGAGCTTGTTTCTCGCATGAAGATGCTTTGTAAAATGGCTGAAGCAGAGGGAATGCAGCTTTTGGTCGAGACTCATCCAAATACTCTGACTGATAATCCATCTTCTGCCCTTCAGCTTCTTGAGGAAACGGACCATCCGGCACTCAGGGTTAATTTTGATGTCCTGCACATATGGGAATCAGGGGTGGACCCTCTATTTGCTCTTAAACAGCTCCAGCCATATGTTTCGCACTTTCATCTCAAAAATATTGAATCACGCTGCAAGCTTGGTGTCTTTGCCCCTAATAATGTGTATGCAGCAGCAGGCAGCAGGGAAGGCATGGTTTCACTATTTGAAGGAGCGGTGGACTATCGTTTGTTTTTAAGAGAGGCTGCTGAAATGGTGGAAATGGATGCTTCACTGGAATGGTTTGGGCCAAATGTGAAAAGCATTCTGGCAAAAGACAGCAGGGAGATTAAGAAGCTTCTTCAGGTTGAAGAAGCAAGGTAAATGGACGATTTGAGACAGAAAAAAGTTCAATCAAACGTTTGATTGAAAGGGAATGGACGCAGTACTGGTGCGGGTAAAGAGTACAGGCTGCGTTTATTTATGATATGGATGAATGTGCGGGATTATTGATTACTGATTGCCTGTTCAATTGCAACTGCCGCACAATCAATGGAAGGATACGTTTTTTTCATTGAAGTTCCCGTATAAGTAATCTCAAAAGAATGAGACTCCTTTATATAACGGACAACTAGAATCTCTGATTGCTCTTTTGTAAACGTTTGAGTGATTTGGCAATCGCTATAGTATTTTAAAGTTTCAAGCATATTTTTCGTATGATCTAATGGCATAGTTCACAACCTCCTTTTTTAGCAGGTGTAACCTTAATACCATTATAAGGAATTTAACTTCCAATTTGTATGGATAATTTGTCACATTTTATCATAAAATTTTTAGTTTTAGAGAGAACTGAAAATAAGATACAGCAAAAAGGCCAGTCTGTGATAGACTGGCCTTTTTTATGCAAGCTGCTGCTCGGCAAACTCCCTGTATAGCTCATGGGTTCGGGTTAATTCATTATGCGTGCCAATGCCTGTCACCCGGCCTTTTTCAATAAAGACAATTTGATCCGCATCGACAATTGTAGAAAGACGGTGGGCGATGACAAAAGTTGTCCGCCCTTCCATTAGACGGCTAAGCGCCTGCTGAACGATGCCTTCCGATTGACTGTCCAGGCTTGCGGTAGCTTCGTCCATCATCAATATTTTAGGATCGCGCAGGAATGCGCGCGCAATGGCAATCCTCTGCCTTTGTCCTCCGGAAAGCTTCACGCCCCGCTCACCAACTTCTGTGTCAAGCCCCTTCGGAAAATCAGCAATGAATTGATCGGCATATGCCATTTTTGCCACTTCCCATAATTTCTCATCCGGAATGTTTTCAGGACTCTCCAGTCCATAGCATAAATTCTCACGGACCGTACCTGCCATCATGGCGCTTTCCTGTGAAACATAGCCGATTTGACTGCGCCAGGATTTAAGAGATATTTGCTGGATGGGTGTGTGGCCAATTTTAATTTCACCTGCAGTTGGCTCGTAAAAACGTTCAAGCAATCCAAATAAAGTGGTTTTTCCGCTGCCGCTTGGGCCTGCCAATGCAATCATCTGGCCCGGCTGGGCTTCAAGTGAGATATTTTCCAGGACAATCTCTTCTGCGCTATAGGAGAAAGAAACGTTTTCGATGGTAATCGGTTTGCTGCTGATATCCATCTCGATGCCGTCCTGCCCATCTTCCAATGGCTCTTCTAAAATTTCTATAATCCTTTCCGTTGCGCCTTTGGCTTTTTGCAGCTGTGTAAAAAACATTGCAAATGAAGTGATCGGCATAATAATTTGGAACAAATACAGCAAAAAGGCTACAAGAGAACCCGTTGACATCGTTCCGCTGGCCACACGCATGCCGCCATAGGCGATGATCATGACGATGACCACCATCATGATCAGGTACATTGTCGGGCCAATCATGGCAAAAATACGGGCTTCCCTCAAACCGTAGCCAAGCAGTTTGCCGATGCCATCCAATCCTTTTTCTTCTTCATTTTGCTCTGCAGTAGAGGACTTCATTAGGCGAATCTCACCAAGTGTTTGGGTGATGTTGCCGGTAAAGATGGCCGTTTCATCTTGAAGGCCCCGGGATATTTTTGCCATCTTTCGGCCGAGTGGAATCATAATGGCCAGTGTTATAGGAACTGAAGTGAGCATCAGCAATGTCATTTTCCAGTCCATCACAAGAAGGATAATAATTGCACCGATAATACTGATAATACCGGTAATAAATTGTGGAAAGTGATTGGTAATCAGCTCTCTGACAATGCTGGTATCATTAACTACGCGGCTGACTGTCTGTCCGCTGGATTGCTGATCGAAATATCGGACCGGCAGCCTTATGAGCTTTTTCCACATCCGGTCACGAAGACGTGCCACTACTTTTTGGCCGACATAGCTCAGCAGGTAGATGGAGATCCCGCTTATTATGGCCTGGACGATAAAGGCTGCCCCGATTCCAATGATGAGCGGAACGCTTAAAGATTCAACTGAAAAGCCATCCACCAGGTTTTTGGTCAGCAGCGGAACCACGAGTCCGGTCAGGGTGGTTAAGATGCTTGCTGTTAAACCAATGATGAGAGCAAGCTTTGGTATTTTTGTTGATAGAATGAGTGAAATGAATGGTTTTATACTGGTTTGCTTTTGATTCATTATGTGTGCTCCTGTCTCTTATATATCTTCATAATTATATAACATTGAAACTTCCATTTCCTGTTATGCACCTTAACGCCTATCCGATGAATAGGATGTGTTAAAAAACAAAAAGGATGATGGCCGTGGCAATCAACTTTCCTGTAGGCATCAAAACGATGACAATCAGCACGGGGCCCACCAAAGTCGTTTATTATCCCCGAGTATCTGGTATGCAAAATAAGCAGCTGCAGCAATTGATAAACAGTACTATTATTAGACAAAACCAGCAGCTCATTAACGAACAGACAGGCAATATGGATACCACCGTTGTGGATTTGTATGGATATTATGAGATTAAAAATAATCAGCGGGATGTGCTGAGCTTGTCTTTGAACAACTATGTGTATCATTATCATGCTGCCCATGGAATGACAGTTATAAAATCGCTGACGTTTGATCTTCAGAAGGGGAAGCAGGTAGCCCTTAAGGATTTATTTAAGCCGGGAAGCGACTATGTAAAAAGAATATCAGACCTGATTAAGGTGCAAATCAGAGAGCGTGACATTCCGCTTTTAGTAGACTTTCAAGCCATTAAGCCGGATCAGGACTTTTATATAGCAGACAAAGCGCTGATCATCTATTTCCAACTCTATGAAATCGCGCCATACGCCTATGGATTCCCGATGTTTCCGATTTCGGTATATGAACTGCAGGATATTATAGATGAAAATGGTCCGCTGGGAAGGATGGCAGCAAATTAAAGATCGAGAGGGGATCTGCGTTAATGCGGTATCCCTTTTTCACTGTAAAACAGTAAAACTTCCAGCTGTCTCATTTATAATAGAAATGGTTTAAATAAAACCCGTTCATAATAAGAAAGAGGTGAACCAATGGATAATGCAGACAAGATTTTCTTAGATTATACAATTGATAAAGACTTGAACGAGTCAGAGAAAGAGATTCTCTCTTTTTTGATTGAAAGCAGAATAGATGACCAGCAATTAAGTATCCGGAAAGCTGCGGATGAGCTGTTTACTTCTACTACATCTATCATCCGTTTGTGTAAAAAGCTGGGGTTTAGCGGATACAGTGAGTTTATTTATAATCTTGGCCTTAAAGTGAAGAAGGTGCACAATTCAGAGGCTGGATCAGTAGAAGAGATTCATCTTCCAATGGAAGCAGGTATTGGTGAATTTATTAAAAATATCAGGACTACTTTTGATTACATAGATGAGGAGAGTATCCAAGAATTTTTACATGAAATTAAAAAGCATAAGATGATTTATTTTTATGGAGCAGGCTTCTCTACGCTGTTCTCTAATTATCTTGCTAAAAAGTTGGAGCTTTTTGGGTATTACGTGTCGAATACATCGACTAGTGACAGCCGGGCGATTTTCTTTAATAACATCCAGAAGTATCGGCTGATGATTGTCTTTTCTCGTTCAGGGGAGACAAGCAAGGTGATCGAAAAAGTCCAGATTGCAAAAGAATTTAAAGACCGTGCTGTTTACAGGAAATGATAAAAGTACCACGGCGAAATTGGCTGATATTGTATTTACTATTCTTGATCCGACCATCGAATCCCAGCGTGAATTTGAGATTACCTCATTCGAGTCAAATATGTTTATGCTCATTGATATTATCCTGATTTTAGCTATTAAAAAAGGAATTATCCAAGAATATTAGCCTATGTAACATGTTACTTTATTTGGTGAAATGGTACAGAATCAGGAAGACAACAATGAAACAAGTGGTGAATGGTCTCCAGCTATTTGGAAAATCCTTGTTTGCCCCGATCTTAATATTACCGATCATTGGTCTTTTCATTGCTTTTGGAAATGTATTTGGCAACGGGAACCTGGCCCAGTACGTTCCGCTTCTTGAAAGTCCAATGATACAAAACGTCGGAAAGTTTATCTCTTCTTCCGCCGTATCCATCCTTCAGAATCTCGCCTTGATCTTTGCGGTCGGCATCCCGATCGGCTTGGCAAAGAAGGATAAAGGCTACGCAGCTTTAACAGGATTAGTAACCTTTGTCATTTTTATTAATGCGATGCATCAGGTTCTGAATCTATCGGAGCGTTTAGTTCCAGCAGAAGAAATGCAGATTTCCGGACAGGCAATGGTATTAAATGTTCAAGTTCTGGAAATGGGTGTTTTTGCCGGAATATTAATCGGAGCTTTAGTTGGTGTTCTTCATAATAAATATTGCGATACAGAATTTAAAGGCGTCTTTTCCATCTATTCAGGTCATCGCTTTGTAGCCATTTTGGCTATCCCATGTGCCATGATTTTAGGAGCGTTTGCAGCAGAGTTCTGGCCGATTGTCCAGAATGGGATCACGGCACTGGCTAATGGTATTCGAAGCTTAGGAGACTTTGGTTTCCTTATCTATGGTTTCCTGGAAAGAATCCTGATTCCGACAGGACTTCATCACCTCGTGTACACACCTTTCCTATATACAGAATTAGGCGGAACGGCAACAGTAGCAGGCGAAGTTGTCTATGGAGCAAGAAATATTTATTTTGCGGAAATGGCTGACCCAAGTGTGGCTGTATTAAGCAGCACAGTGAACTGGGATGCACGCGGTCTGGCAAAGATGTTCGGTTTAATTGGTGCAGCCTTGGCCATGTATGTTACAGCTGATAAAAATAAAAAAGCAATGGCAAAAGCGATTCTGCTGCCAGCAGCCGTCACTTCATTTCTGCTTGGGGTAACGGAGCCGATTGAATTTGCGTTCTTATTTACTGCTCCAATCCTGTTCTTTATCCACGCAGTTCTGGCCGGTACAGGAATGATGCTCTTAAACATCTTTGGTGTTCATGCCATCGGTGCAAATGGTGTCATTGACTTCCTTCTTTATAACCTGCCGCTTGGCACAGAGAAATCTAATTGGCCGATGTTCATTGTCGTAGGATTGATCATGTTTGCAGTCTATTTCCTTATCTTTAGATTCCTGATTCTGAAACTGAACCTAAAGACACCTGGCCGTGAAGAAGAAACAGAGGCAGCTGTTCAGCCGGCTGGAATTCAGGCAAAAGGAAATAACGCAGAAGGTTCTCCTCTTGGAGAGACAATTGTAACGGCACTTGGCGGAAGCAGAATTATCGAAAATGTTGATAACTGTTATACAAGATTAAGACTTGTACTAAAGGACCCTAATGCAGTGGATGAAAACCTATTAAAAGAAACCGGTTCAAAAGGGGTCATTAAGTCAGGCAACAACGTACAGGTTGTATATGGACTAAACGTAAAATCTGTTCGGGATCAAGTCGATCAAAAACTGGGAGGACTTAACTATGAAAACGTATAAACTATCAATTGCTGGCGGCGGAAGCACATATACACCAGGTATTGTGAGAAGCTTAATGGATAGACTAGAAGATTTACCTTTATCTGAAATCAGATTTTATGATATTGACGGAGAGCGCCAATCGAAAGTAGTAGTGGCAGCCAAAGCGGTTATTGCAGAGTATACAGATTCTATTAAAATAACTGAGACAACTGATCCTGAAACAGCATTTGAAGATGCAGATTTTGTATTTGCACAAATGCGTGTCGGCAAATATGCAATGAGGGAATTGGATGAAAAGATTCCTCTTTCACACAACGTGGTCGGCCAGGAAACATGCGGACCAGGCGGACTGGCATATGGTTTAAGAACCATTTTCCCAATGGTTGAGCTGATTAATTATGTAGAAAAATATGCGAAGGAATCATGCTGGATTGTCAATTATTCAAATCCTGCCTCCATTGTAGCGGAAGGGGTTCGCAAACTCCGCCCTAATGCCAAGGTTATCAACATCTGCGACATGCCGGTGGCAACAATGCGCAACATGGCCGGGATCCTGGGAGTTGAGAGAGAAGATCTTGTAGTAGATTACTTTGGACTTAATCACTTCGGCTGGTTTACTAAAGTAGAAGTGGATGGAGTTGACCGCCTTCCTGAGCTTCGTGAGCATATCAGCAAATGGGGTCTGCTGACAGAGGACATTTCTAAAATCGATTATCGTCATGCTGATTCATCCTGGATTAAGACTTTTAAGAACATCAAGCCGATTATGGATTACTTCCCGGATTACATTCCGAACCCTTATCTGCAGTATTACCTGCTGCCGGATTATATTGTGGAGAACTCAAACAAAGAGTATACCCGCGCAAATGAGGTAATGGCCGGCAGAGAAAAATCATTATTTGAGACGGTCAGCAAATTTGAGGAGACGGGCATCCTGGATGATGCGTTCCATGTTGGTGTACACGGAATCTTTATTGTCGATGTCACTGTTTCCATCGCACAGAATCTGGCAAAACGCTATCTTGTAATGGTAGAAAACAATGGAACTATCCCTAACCTGCCGGCAGATGCCATGATTGAAGTGCCTGCCCTGATCACTAATAAAGGACCTGTTCCTGAGTATGTCGGAGAAATACCGTACTTCCACAAAGCCATGATCGATCAGCAATTGGCATCAGAGAAAATTCTTGTGGAAGCCATAACAGAAGGGTCTTATGAAAAAGCATTGCAGGCATTCACACTTAACAAGACTATTCCATCTGCCATTGTGGCGAAAAAGATACTGGATGATCTTATCGAAGCCAACATGGAGTATTGGCCAACGCTTGAGAAGAAGTATAAAGAAGGTATATTGGCACACTGATAAAAAGGGTGAAGCACAGGCAATGTCTGTGCTTCTTTTTTTGATAGAAAAAAACCGCTCCTGCCAAAAAGGCAGAAAGCGGTTTTGTAAAGTTAAAAATTAATTTCGGATCAGATAGTCAAACGCACCAAGCGCTGCTGTAGCGCCGGATCCCATAGAAATAATGATCTGCTTATAGGCGCTGTCAGTACAGTCTCCTGCTGCAAATACTCCAGGGATGTTTGTGGCACCGTGCTTATCTACAACGATTTCGCCGAAGCGGGTACGCTCGATTTGGTCGCCTAACCAATCTGTGTTAGGAACAAGACCGATTTGGACGAATACACCTTGCAGTTCCACATGGTGTATTTTTTCTGTTTCACGATCCATGTATGAAATACCGTTTACTTTGTCCGTTCCGGTAATTTCAGTTGTCTGAGCATTTGTGACAACCGTTACGTTTGGAAGGCTGTTCAGACGTTCCTGCAGAACGGCATCTGCTTTCAACTCAGGGTTGAATTCGATAACCGTTACATGGTTAACAATCCCTGCAAGGTCAATCGCTGCTTCAACACCAGAGTTGCCTCCGCCGATAACAGCTACATCTTTGCCTTCAAATAATGGTCCGTCACAGTGAGGGCAGTAAGCTACCCCTTTGTTTTTGAACTCTGCTTCGCCTGGCACATTAACGTTTCTCCAGCGTGCACCAGTTGAAAGGATGACTGATTTACTTTTCAGTACAGCACCGTTTTCAAGTTCGATTTCAACAAGATCCTTCTTTTCAAGCCGCTTTGCACGCTGAAGGTTCATGACATCAATGCCATAATCTTTCACGTGCTCTTCAAGGCTTGCAACAAGCTTAGGGCCTTCTGTGTGCTTCACACTGATGAAGTTTTCAATGCCTAAAGTATCCATTACCTGGCCGCCAAAGCGTTCAGCAACGATACCGGTGCGAATGCCTTTGCGCGCTGCGTAGATGGCAGCACTTGATCCCGCAGGACCGCCGCCAATAACTAGCACATCATAAGGATCCTTGTCTGCAAATTCTGATGCGTCAGGGCCAGTTCCCATTTTCGCAAGAATTTCTTCAAGGGACATACGGCCGCTGCCGAATGATTCGCCATTTAAAAGAACTGTCGGCACTGCCATGATTTCTTTAGCATCTACCTCTTCTTTGTAAGCAGCACCATCGATCATTGTGTGAGAAATATTAGGGTTAAGAACACTCATGACGTTAAGAGCCTGTACTACATCAGGGCAGTTGTGGCAGCTTAAGCTGACATAAGTTTCAAAGCGATATTCGCCCTCAATTTTCTTCACCTGGTCGATGACTTTCTGGTCAACCTTAGGTGCCCTTCCGCTGACTTGAAGCAGAGCAAGCACTAAGGAAGTAAATTCATGCCCAAGAGGAATGCCGGCAAACGTAATGCCAGTATCTTCTCCTGGACGATTTACACTAAAGCTTGGCGTCCTTTGTAATTCAGTGCGCTCAACTTTAATGTGGGAGGACATATTGGCTAGTTCATCCACTAAAGCCAGCATATCGCTGGATACTTTGTCTGATCCAGCGCTGACTTTTAGAAGGATATCGCCCTCCATCATCTGAAGATATTGAGCTAATTGTGCTTTAATATCTGCATCAAGTAACATGATTATCGTACTCCTTAGATTTTACCTACTAGATCAAGGCTTGGCTTAAGTGTTTCAGATCCTTCTTTCCACTTAGCCGGGCAAACTTCACCTGGGTTGTTGCGTACATATTGAGCTGCTTTAAGCTTGCTTACAACCTGGCTTGCGTCACGGCCAATTCCGCCAGCGTTAATTTCAACTGTTTGGATGATGCCATCTGGGTCGATGATGAATGTTCCGCGTTCTGCAAGTCCGTCTTCTTCGTTTAGAACTTCGAAGTTGCGGGAAATTCTTTGGTTAGGGTCACCAATCATTACATATTCAATCTTGTTGATTGTTTCTGAGTTATCATGCCATGCTTTATGGGTAAAGTGAGTATCTGTTGAAACAGAATAAACTTCTGCTCCCATATCTTTTAAAGTTGCATATTCATTTTGAAGGTCTTCTAATTCAGTCGGGCATACGAATGTGAAATCTGCTGGATAGAAGCAAACAACGCTCCACTTTCCTTTGAAGTTTTCTTCAGTAACATCGATGAAATCACCGTTATGGTAAGCTTTTGCTGAGAATGGTAGTACTTCTGAACCGATTAATGCCATGATTAAATTCCTCCTTAAAATGGTTGGGTGATTTGATTATTAATTAAATAGCGAACTATTTAATAATAATTCTAATTCGGTAATAATTATCATATACCATGTTTTTTTTGTCAAGGGGAAAGCTGTGAAATTTGCTCCTTTTCAGTTGGGGAGCGGAAAGAGTATATGACAAAATAAGATGTCAACATTAATTCAGCTTTTTTTATAAGGTTTAACCACTACGGAGTGGCAGTCTTAATTCCGTTAACCTCAGTATAACTCTTTATTTTTTTTATTACCCTTTTTTTGCCTGTGCCAATCTCAACTAATATAAGTTTTAAGTTTATAATTGAGAATGTGATTAAGCATAAGTTAAAACAGCAGCTGGTCCACATTAACTTATTATTCCCTCTTTGGCTAAAAAAAATCGATATTCCTGCAAAATAGGTCAATCAAACGTTTGATTGAAAAGATAAAATGTCAACTTCAGACACAGAATGCTGAAATCCGGTAGTCAGAGGGCCGAATCTGGGAAAAATAATAGCTTGCATTACAATATAGACCGAGTTATATATGTATGGAAGGCGGAAATGGAGTCCAGCAGTTTTCGCTAACTGAGCGAGTGCTGAGTATTGTAAGTTTATCTGCTTATGTCTTATTTAACGTAATAGCATTCGTTAAGATTTGGGCTGTCATTACATGACAGAACAGAAAAATATACATATCAATGGAGGAAAACGAAATGTCTAGCTTGCCTAATTGCCCAAAATGCAGTTCGGAGTATACGTACGAGGACGGGCTGCTCTTAGTATGTCCTGTGTGTGCACATGAGTGGACAGCTGAATCCGAAATTACCAGTCTTGAGGAAGAAAAAATAATTAAGGATTCAAATCGGAATGTACTTAAAGATGGAGATACAGTATCAGTCATTAAAGATCTTAAGGTGAAAGGCACGTCTTCTGTTATTAAGATTGGAACCAAGGTGAAAAATATTCGCCTTGTGGATGGTGATCATGATATTGAATGTAAGATCGATGGTTTTGGTGCTATGAAGCTGAAGTCAGAGTTTGTGAAGAAAGTGTAGCAAAAAAGGCCTATCCTTGCATGGATTGGCCTTTTTTTATATCCCTTTGCGGGTCTTAAAATAGTAGTGGAAAGGTCATCAGCTCTGGTTTATGATAAAGAAAGAATATTAAGAATTTCTCTATATGGGTGGGAGCCTCCTTGATACTATTAGACTACATTGTCAATCTCTCCATTTTTTCATTATTGGTCAGTGTGCCTTTAATTCTTCGTTCTTTTATCAGTCATAAACCCCTTAAGGATCTCCATCTCTTGGGTGGGGTGTATGCAGGAATTATTTCTGTCATTCTAGTGGGTTTATCTTTTAATGAGCAGGGCTATAGCTATGATATTCGCTATGCCATTTTGATTTTGGTATTTTCCTATTTGGGGCCGGGAGCAGGGGTAATTACCGCAATTATTGCACTTGTCACGAGGCTTGCAGTCAGTGAGAATTGGCTGCCTGCCATAGTAGGGTTACTGCTTATTTTGCTTGCTTTTATTGTTGTACATAGATATGCCCAGTACCATAAGGCAGTTAGAAAAACAGCCATGTTATATGGTGCTTATTGTATTGTTTATATTATAACGGTACCGATCATTTTTAACGTTTTTAGAGACAGGCCGATTTTTCATCTGGAATATCTTCTGTTTGTGGGGCTTGGTGTCATAGTTGGGAGTTTGCTTATTGAGTCCTATGAAAAGCTGATTCGAATTATCACAGAAAAAAAGCGGATGGAAATGACGCTGGAAGAAAGTGAGTCTAAATACCGTTTAATTGCTGAGAATACTTCAGACCTTATCGCAGTTATGGGCAGGAATAGAAGTTTCAGTTATTTATCTCCGTCTCATGAGTTTGTTTTGGGTTATAAAGTAATGGAACTGCAAGATATGGAAATAGATATTGTTATTCATCCTGATGAGGCGGAGAAGTTCCGTGAAGGCATGCAATGGATATTTGAACATAATGAACAAATGACAATGGAGTTCCGATTAAGACACAGAAATGGCCACTGGATTGAATTTGAGTCAAGGAGTATGCCTGTTGAAGGCCAAAAGGGTGTAATCGAGCATGTTGTTATGATTAGCAGGGATATATCTGAACGGAAAAAGGCAGAGGAATTTCTTTTGCAATCTGAGAAATTATCTATTGTCGGGGAGCTTGCAGCCGGGGTTGCCCATGAAATCAGAAACCCGCTTACAACCATCAAAGGTTTCCTTCAGCTTTATAGAAGTGACAATAGCCAAATTAATGAATTACTGCTGAGCGAGCTGGAGCGCATAGAAAATATCACTACTGAAATGCTTTCTCTAGGAAAACCGCAGGCGATTAAAATGGAAACTGCAGATTTAAAGGATATCATAGTAAATACAGTCGAGTTATTATCCCCTCAGGCAAATATGAACGGTATTCAGTTTAAGCTGCATTTTACTGATGGTGTATTTTTGATCTCGTGCGAAAAAAATCAAATCAAACAGGTTCTTTTGAACATCTTAAAAAACGCAATGGAAGCTATGGATAATGGAGGAGATATTGAGATTTCCCTAAGGAGTAATAATGATGGGGAATGTATTGTCTCATTTCAGGGCCAGGGCTGTGGAATACCTGACGAATTTCTGACGAGACTCGGTGAACCTTTTTATACATTAAAAGAAAAAGGGACGGGGCTCGGACTTATGATTTGCCATAAGATCATCAAGCAGCATAATGGAACTATTGTATATAAAAGTAAGATTGGTGAAGGTACTTTAATAGATATTGCTTTGCCGCTTTTAAAAACAATTGAATAAATTGAAAAAAAGCAGGGGAGTCCCTGCTTTTTCAATGTTAGAAAGAAGCTTCAAGCTCCCTATCTAAAAACTTCTATATTAGAAATCAAAATTGTCGGGATCTGGTCCAACACGCAGATGTTCATCTAAAGAATCAATCAAGTCCATATCTTGCTGAGATAGTTCAAAGCCAAATAAATCTGCATTTTCTTTAATGCGTTTAGGCTTTGTTGATTTAGGAATAACAATAATGCCGTTTTGCAGGTGCCATCTCAGGACAATTTGCGCAATGGATTTACCGTGTTTTTCAGCAAGTCCCTTCAGGATCTCATTTTCAAACAACCCGCCTTGCATAAGTGGAGCCCATGCTTCAATGTGCATATCATGTTTAGCGGCAAAAGCACGCAGTTCAGCCTGTGCCAATTTCGGGTGCAATTCAATTTGGTTAATCATTGGTTTGATCTCAGCAGTTTCCAATAGATTTTCTAAATGGTGGATCTGAAAGTTGCTGACGCCAATTGCTTTGATTTTTCCTTCTTTATATAGGTCTTCCAATGCTCTCCAAGTTTCTGTGTACTTCCCTTCAACAGGCCAATGGATCAAATAAAGATCAAGATATTCAAGTCCCATTTTCTTCAATGAGCTGTTAAACGCCTTACGTGTTGCTTCATAGCCCTGGTCGGCGTTCCAGACTTTTGAAGTGACAAAGATATCCTCTCTATTTATGCCAGACTGGCGGATAGCTTCCCCAACCCATTCCTCGTTGCCGTATATGGAAGCTGTGTCGATGCTTCTATATCCAATCTCAATTGCTGATTTAACAGCTGTTATTAGTTCTTCTTCCTTTTCCACTTTAAATACACCAAGACCGATCCTTGGCATTTTTACTCCATTGGCAAGTGCTGCAGTACTTGATAAAGATAGGTTATTCATATTAAGACACTCCTTAATTAATTAGTTAGTTTGATTTGTTTCAAGTTTCTTTAGTCTTCCTGTCAGGATTACGGCCCCAAGCACCATTACTCCGCCAATCCACGGAGTGTGAATCAAGCCGATAGAGTCGACAATCAGTCCGCCTGCAAATGAGCCGATAGCAATCCCGATATTAAAAGCTGCGATATTTAATGCGGAAGCCACATTGACAGCTGAAGGTACATATTTTTCAGCCAGGTTTACCACTAAAATTTGAAGACCTGGCACATTCATGAAAGCAAATAAGCCCATTAGAAAAATAGCAATAAGTCCAAGGATTTTAAAAGGTGCGGCAAAGGTGAGCAGGCCCAGAATAATGGCTTGCAGAGTAAACATCCAAAGCAATGCTTTTAATGGATTTTTGTCAGAAGCTTTTCCGCCAAGCACATTGCCAATCGCCACGGCCACTCCGTAAGCAAGAAGAATGATGCTGACCCATTTTGGGCTAAACCCTGTTACATCTTCGAGAAGCGGAGTCAAATAGGTAAAAGCAACAAATGTGCCGCCATATCCCAATGCGGTGATGCTAAATGCTAAAAGCAGTCTTCCGCTGCTTAAAATTTTCAGCTGTTCACTGAACTTAGAAGCGGGTGCTTGCTCAAGGTCTTTAGGAACTAATATGGAACTGGCGATAATTCCAATTACCCCAAGCAGCGCCACGCCCCAGAATGTAGCTCTCCAGCCGAACGTCTGCCCGATAAATGTTCCGAGCGGGACGCCTGTCACAGTTGCGACAGTTAAACCGGTGAACATAAAAGCTATCGCACTGGCACGTTTATTCTCAGGAACTAAATCAGCTGCTATGGTCGAGCCGATTGAGAAAAAGATGCCGTGTGAAAAAGCAGTAATAAAACGTGCAGCCAGCAAAAGAGAAAAAGAGGTGGACAGGGCTGCGACTGAATTTCCGATGATAAACAAAACCATTAATGACATGAGCAAAGACTTTCTGTTCATTTTACTGGTTAAAGCAGTTAATACAGGCGCTCCAATGGCAACTCCCATGGCATAGCAGGAAATTAATAAACCGGCCAAAGTAATGGAAATTCCTATATCACCTGAAATGGTCGACAGCAGCCCAACAGGTACAAACTCTGTAGTGCCAATCCCGAATGCGCTGATTGCGAGTGCAAGCAGGGCAAAGGTGCCGCCTTTTTCTTTTTGTGCATTTATAGCAATAGAACTCATTGGATATGAATCCTCCTTATATTAAAAGTATCGGATGGAGCAAAGACATCCCAGCCAGGCGCCTTGGCTATTCAGTCTTAGTGAATGTTAGTATGAAGCATGCCAAGCATGGTGAACAGTACGTACTTTAAAGTAATGCAGGCACTAAAAAGTAACCTATGGTCATTTTCACCATTTTGTTTTATGCTTCCTTATGCTATTATGGATGGCATGAATCAAAAAGAACAGTACGCACTTTAAAGTAATGTAGGCACTTTTTAGTACCTATAAAAAAGAGGGGGAATGAAGTTGGCTTATAATATTCCGGTAGAAGCAACATTAGATGTGATTGGCGGAAAGTGGAAAGTGGTCATCATGTGTCATTTAATTAAAGGTGAAAAGCGAACTAGCGAACTTAAGCGGCTTATGCCGGGGATTACACAAAAGATGCTGACCCAGCAGCTGCGCGAGCTTGAAGCGGATGGCGTAGTAAACCGTGCTGTTTTTGATCAAGTTCCTCCAAAGGTTATCTATTCTTTAACAGATTACGGATGGTCTCTTCGCCCCATCCTGGACGCAATGTGCAACTGGGGAGAAGGACATATTGAATTAACAGGCAAAGAGCTTGTGGAACAATAAATAATTAAGGACTCGGGTGCTTTAGGCAACTGAGTCCTTTTTAATGGTAAAGCTATTTACTCTTAATTTGTTCCCGAATACTCTCGAGCTCCTCAAGTGATAATGAGCCAAGTGAATTCTTAATTTCTTCCTCGATTTGTTTCTTATTGTTTTCCCTGAATCGATCCCACCATTCCCGGAGGCCTTCCGTATTTGCAAGCAAATACTCGATATCAATTTCTTCTACTTCATCATCTGATAGATAATTTAACACAGAAGCTAACATCCTATTTAGTTTGCTTACTTCATCCTCGCTGTTTTTGGCAGGTGTATTTGGTGGTGCTGGACTATCCTTCTCCGTCTCTTCTCCGCTGTTTGCTGATGCTGCTTTCCTTGGCATAAAATCAGCCCTTTCTAATACAAATAAGACTTGCTCTTAGTATTGCCTCAAAAAAATAATAAAAAAACTGAACGATTTTTATAAGTAAACGTCTCATATATGAAGTCATTAATTGGGGGTACTCGTAATGAAGGAACGCGAGATCGTACTTAATACAGATGTAGATATAAAGGGGACCATAAGTTTACCTAAGGAGTCAGAAGGGAAGCTTCCCCTTGTTATTATCATTCATGGTTCAGGCCCTGTTGACCGGGACGGCAATGCGAAGGTTATGCAGATGAATGCTTATAAACTGTTCGCTGAGTTTTTTGCATCCGCCGGAGTGGCTGTTCTAAGATATGATAAGCGGGGAGCCGGTGAGAGCGGCGGCGATTTTTATGAAACAGGTATGTGGGATTTAGTAAACGACGGGATTGCTGCAGTGAAGGCAGTCCGCGAAATGCCGGAAATCGACCCTGAAAGAATTTTTTTGCTGGGACACAGTGAAGGGTGTACTTTAATTCCTCCTATTAATAGAAGTGCAGAAGCTGCGGGAATTATCCTCCTTGCCGGTCACGCGATGAATGTCAGGGAAGCTTCTGAGCTGCAAGTAAAGCTGCTGGAAGAGGAAGTTGAAAGGCTGAAGGGTGTTAATGGATTTATTCTTCGAGCTTTAAAAGTTCATACAAATACAGCATCCAAACAAAAGAAGCTTTTCAATGAAATGATGGACTCAGAAGCGGCAGTGATGAAAAAAGGATTTACAAAGATCAATGCAAAATGGGCAAGAGAGCACTTTAAATATAATATAGAAGAAGATTTGGCTGCAATTACATGTCCTGTTCTTTCGATTACCGGTAATAAAGATGTTCAAGTGGATCCTAGGCATGTCCATCTTTTTGCTGAAAAGGTGAATGGCCCTGCTGAAAGCTATAATGTTTCGAATATGAACCACCTTCTTAGAGAACAGGAAGAAGAAACTTCTATGATAAAGCTAAAGTCAATTTATAAAAGAAGTCTTTCAAATCCATTGAGCGCAGAAATGCTGGACATAATTGAAGCATGGATGAAGAGGTATATTCTCTAAAGAAGAAAAGATGCATGCGCATAGTTTTAGAAAAAATATGTTGCATGCAATTTTTTAAAATAAAGTATTGACTATAGGTATTGAATTATTGTAAGATAGTCTTTGTCGCTAAGAGGTTTCGCTCAGCGGTAAAGAAAAAACTTATAATTTGCTTGGATCTATCAAATAGAAAAAGGTAAAAAACTTGTTGACTTCTACAAGGAAAGATGATAAGATGAATATCGTTGTCACTTCGAAAGAAGTTAGCATATTAGTTCTTTGAAAACTAAACAAAACAGAAACGTCAACGTTTAATCATTAGTCTTTTTTGAAAAGACAATCGAGCTATATCAACTCTTATATGGAGAGTTTGATCCTGGCTCAGGACGAACGCTGGCGGCGTGCCTAATACATGCAAGTCGAGCGGACTGATGGGAGCTTGCTCCCTGAAGTCAGCGGCGGACGGGTGAGTAACACGTGGGCAACCTGCCTGTAAGACTGGGATAACTCCGGGAAACCGGGGCTAATA
>NZ_VCRN01000084.1 GCF_009849585.1 Bacillus sp. ZZV12-4809 | reverse complement strand
AGCTCCCATCAGTCCGCTCGACTTGCATGTATTAGGCACGCCGCCAGCGTTCGTCCTGAGCCAGGATCAAACTCTCCATATAAGAGTTGATATAGCTCGTTTTGTCTTTTCGAAAAAGACTAATGATTAAACGTTGACGTTTTTGTTCGTTCAGTTTTCAAAGATCAATCAAGCAACTATATCAGAATAACATCTCACAAATGATTCGTCAACACTTTTTTAAGAGTTTGTTGAGAAATTTATTTGTGTGTTTTTTTCTAATATATAATGTTACTGGTGATTCTTATGATTAAAAAAGACATAGAGAAAAACTCTCTGTCCTTCGCCCGGCAGCGTCCTACTCTCACAGGGGGACAGCCCCCAACTACCATCGGCGCTGAGAAGCTTAACTTCCGTGTTCGGTATGGGAACGGGTGTGAC
>NZ_VCRN01000022.1 GCF_009849585.1 Bacillus sp. ZZV12-4809 | reverse complement strand
GCGATCTATTGTTTTTCCATAAAAAAAGCCTATTTTTAAGTCAGTAATTGAGAAAATAAAAAAAGCTTGTGGAAAAATCATACCTTTCTCCACAAGCTGAGCAGGAGTATTTCCTGCTGTTTTTTTTTGCCCTTGTGAGGTAGTTCACTTATTTCACATTCCGATTATCCTATAATAACAATGAAAAACAAAAAATAGTCTGCTTTGTTTTGACAAATGGCCGGGAGTGAGGCCGTCAAGGAGGCATCTTTAATGGGATTTAATAGAGATTTTAATAAAGCCCCTTTTATTGTTATCTGGGAATTAACAAGGGCATGCCAGCTAAAATGTCTGCATTGCCGTGCTGAAGCGCAGTATAGGAGAGACCCGCGGGAGCTTTCCTTTGAAGAAGGAAAGGCCCTAATTGACCAAATCAGGGAAATGAACAACCCTATGCTTGTGTTTACAGGTGGAGACCCATTAATGAGGCAGGATGTATTCAACATTGCCGATTATGCCGTGAAAAAGGGCTTGCGTGTCTCCATGACCCCCAGTGCGACACCAAATGTAACTAAAGAAGCAATTGAAAAAGCCAAACAGGTCGGCCTGGCTCGATGGGCATTTAGCCTTGATGGGCCAAATGCAGAAATTCACGACCATTTTAGGGGAACTTCAGGCTCCTTTGATTTAACGATTGAAAGGATAAAATATTTACACGAGCTTGAAATTCCGGTTCAGATTAATACAGTTATCTCGCGTTATAATATCGATTTTCTTGAGGAGATGGCCCAGGCTGTAGAAGAACTCAAATGTGTTCTTTGGAGTGTGTTCTTCCTCGTCCCAACAGGGAGAGGGCAGGAAAAAGATATGATCACACCGGTTGAGCATGAGAAGGTATTTACATGGCTTTATAATTTAAGCAAGAAGGTTTCCTTCGATATTAAGACCACTGCAGCCCAACATTACCGTCGAGTAGTCATTCAGCAAAAAATGAAGGAAGCAAAGGCTCAAAATGAGGATATTCACTATCTCAATGCACTTACACAGCAAGGGCTGACAGGTTCTATAGATGGTTTAGGAAGGGCGCCAAAGGGAGTAAATGATGGAAACGGCTTTGTATTCATTTCACACATTGGGGACGTTTATCCAAGCGGGCTGCTGCCTGTTAAAGCAGGGAATGTAAGGGAACAGCCGCTCGCTGAAATATACAGGGATTCACCTATTTTTAAAGATCTCAGAAATCCTGATAAATACAAAGGAAAATGCGGCCAATGTGAATTCCGTTATGTCTGCGGAGGATCAAGATCACGTGCATTTGCCATGACGGGAGATTATATGGAAAGTGAACCATTTTGTGTATATATTCCTAAGGCGCTTAGAAAGAAAACGGAAAAAGCATAAAAGGATACAGGGGTGCAGATTGACTGCACTCCTATTCAATGCTGCAGTATACGGCTGGGCAATTTTCACAGCCTATTTCATTTTTTAAGTATTGGAGATCATTAACTGTAATTTTTCCATTTATTATTGTAATAATGCCGTCCTTCTTCAGTTCACCCAGTATCCGATTGGTGCTTTCCCGGGAAGTGCCGCAGAAATTTCCAAGCTCCTGGTTCGTAAGGGGCAGATCAATGAGTATGCCGCCATTCACTTTTACTCCATAGCTGTTAGTCATTCTGATAAGAGTTGAATACAGGGCACCTTTTTTTCCATTAAGCACGAGGTCTCTGAATTTAGTTTGTGTATTGCGGAAATGGTCGCTCATCCATTTCATAAATTCATAGGCGAGAGTACTATTTTTAAAAATCTCTCTTTCCAGGACATCTTTTTTTATCACAGCTACTTCACCATCTTCCAGAACTAAAGCATTCAATAAATATTTTGGGTCACTGGTAAATAAGGTCAGCTCGCCAATGATTTCATTTTCTCCGCATAACCTGAAGGTGAGTTCCCTTCCATCTGCTGTTATCTTGCTGATTTGTATCTTGCCGGAAAGGATGATGTATAACTCATCAGCATCCATCCCTTCCTGAAAAATATAAGCTCCTTTCGGGGTTTTCATATGCCGGTCAGCGAAATGAAGAAGCTCTTTAATCTCAATGGAGTGTGTTTGTTTAATGGCTTTATGAGCCATGGGAATCCTCCTCATAAAACAACTGTCTTTTTTCACAATAATATCATTTGTATAGTGAAAACATGGCCGGCTTTTGTGTCTTTATTGTGGCATTTTCTATAGATATGGCTGAATGATAGCTAATAAGAAGCAATTCCCTATTAACATTGTATCGATTGTATGTTCTAATAGTAAAAGCCTGTAATTTGAGATACTGGGTTATTTCTGTTATTTTAAGGGAAAGGCTAAAATATACATCTGTATAGAAAGCTTAAACAAGTCACTCTTTATATGGAGTTGAACGGAATGGCTAAAACAATCGTTAAAGATAAATTAAATAGGCCTTTAAGAGACCTGAGAATTTCTGTTATTGACCGCTGTAATTTCCGCTGTCAATATTGCATGCCGGCAGAAATTTTCGGTCCTGATTTTGCTTTTCTTCCAAAAAGCGAGCTTCTCAGCTATGAAGAAATTGAAAGGCTGGCTAGAATTTTCGTAAGCCTTGGAGTGGAGAAGATCAGGTTGACAGGCGGGGAGCCCCTCATGAGAAAGGACATGCCTAAACTTGTCAAAATGCTATCAGACATTGAGGGATTAAAAGATATAGGACTGACCACGAATGGTGTCTTGCTTCCCAAACATGCGAAGGATTTAAAGGAAGCTGGATTGTTGAGGGTTAACATCAGTCTCGACAGTTTGGATGATGAGCTTTTTGGACAAATCAACGGACGCAATGTAGGTGTCAAGCCAGTCCTAAAAGGGATCGAAGCAGCAAAAGAAGCTGGACTTGGCGTGAAGATTAATATGGTTGTAAAAAAAGGCCTGAATGATTCTGAAATTGTTCCTATGGCTAAGTTCTGCAAGGATAATGGCTTACAGCTCCGTTTTATTGAATACATGGATGTCGGCAGCACAAACGGCTGGAAAATGGACGAGGTCGTTACGAAAAAAGAGATATATGACATCTTAAAGGAACACTATTTGCTGGAGCCGGTAGACCCGGATTATTTCGGAGAAGTGGCCAAGAGATACCGCTATAAAGACAGCGGTGTGGATGTCGGGTTTATTACATCTGTTTCTGAATCTTTCTGTTCAAGCTGCACTCGTTCAAGATTGTCAGCAAACGGCCAAATTTTCACGTGCCTATTTAATGGAGAAGGCCACGATATAAAGGAATTTATGAGAAAAGGCGCAACGGACGAAGAAATTACCGATCGGATTATCATGATTTGGAGCGGCAGAAAAGACAGATATTCAGACGAACGTACAGAGGAAACTGCTGCAAACAGGAAAAAGATTGAAATGTCCTATATTGGTGGATAAAGAAGCATGCTTTGCTGTGTCATGGGAAATGGCCATAGCAGGCAGGCTTTTATTTTTGCCGTTAACATAAAAACAATCTGCAGCCTGTAATGGCTGCAGATAAACAGGTTTAAATATATCGGGGGAATAGAATATTATTTTCCAGATGAACATGCATGAATGTCTGGCTTTCCAAATCTTCAAGGCGCTTATATACAAGACGGTAAGAACCGCATGCATCTGCTGGAGGAGTAAAATCAGCTGTAATCTCCCTCAATTCCTTTAAAATGGAACCTGCATGATCATGCTCCTTCTCAAGCTCCCGGATATAACTGATGATTTCTTCGCGATTCTTAACCTGAGGGTCTTCAAGCTTTAGCAGAAGCGGAAAAACTGACTCTTCTTCTTTGGAAGTATGTTCAAGAAGCTCGTGCTTCAATTCAAAGAATAATTGATGAACTTTAAGAAGCTCCTCATGGCTTTCACCATGAACTCTTGATACCTTTGTTACATATGGGCTTAATAGTGATAGTTCTTCTTCAAGAGGACGATGATACCGATAGATGACATGTTCAATAATGTCTTCTGAAGTACTGTCTGTCCAAACCTCTAAATCCTCGGTTGGGTTTTCCTTTTGAATGACTTCGTTTAATTCGTGAATTAAAACATCCATATCCGCTGACTGCTCTGAAACTGCACGCGCCAGCGGAATATTTCCGCCGCAGCAAAAATCAATGCGGTGACGTTTAAAAACATCGCTTGTCTTTGGAAATTCATTTACGATATCTTTTACCAGACGATCTTCTGAAATTTGTATAGCCATTGAAATTTCCTCCTTCTATCTTGTGAACTACCTAAAGAATAAACGATTATCTGCATCAACCTGGTGACGGACATCACACTTGCAGGCTTTTTATAAAATTTTTTGGTAAACCCAAAGGTATATGAAAACGGAAGTGTGACGATTGTCAGGTTATGAATTTTCATGTACGTTTATAATAATCTAATTAGAAAAGTCCATAGGAGCTGATACCATGCTGGAAAAAAGAACTCCCATTCCTGTTGCTGAAGCAGTAAAAAAAGTCATGGCATATCATTTAAACGGGAGTGCAGAATGCATATCCATTAATGAAAGCAATGGCCGTTTTTTGGCAGAAGATTTAAAAGCGACACATGATGTCCCTCATTTTAATCGATCACCATATGATGGATTTGCTGTCCGATCTGCAGATACAAAGGAAGCTTCAATGGAAAATCCTGTCGTATTTGAGGTGGTAGACCACATTGGTGCGGGACACGTGACTTCTAAACAAATCGGCCCCTTCCAGGCTGTAAGAATCATGACAGGTGCGCAAATGCCTGAGGAGTGTGATGCTGTTGTAATGCTTGAACTGGCAAAAGCATATGAAGAAGATGGTAAGAAATTTATGTCCATTAAGCGCTCATATAAACCTGGAGACAATGTTTCCTTCAAGGGAGAAGATGCAAAAAAAGGAGATTCTTTAGTTAAGAAGGGGTCTAAGATCAATCCCGGAATTCAGGCCATTCTTGCAACCTTTGGTTATGCGGAAGTGCCTGTTGCCAAAAAGCCTGTTATTGGATTATTTGCAACAGGCACTGAACTATTGGAAGTCCACGAACCGCTGGAGCCGGGAAAAATCAGAAACAGCAATGCGCACATGATTAAAGCCCAAATTGAACGGGCAGGGGCGGAAGTTATTTATTATGGCAAGCTGCCTGACGAATTTAACACTTGTTTTAATGCTGTAAAAGATGCATTGGACGACGTGGATATGCTGATTACTACAGGCGGTGTATCCGTGGGTGATTTTGATTATCTGCCGGGAATTTATGAAAAGCTTCAGGCTGAGGTGCTTTTTAATAAAGTCGCCATGAGGCCAGGAAGTGTGACGACTGTTGCACAGTATGAAGGGAAGCTGCTGTTTGGACTTTCAGGAAATCCTTCTGCCTGCTATGTCGGCTTTGAGCTTTTTACAAGACCAATCATCCGAAAAATGCTTTTTTCTGAGAAACCGCATTTAAGGAAAGAAACGGCTGAGCTGGTCGCAGAATTTCCAAAAGCAAACCCATTTACACGATTTGTCAGGACATCTGTTAATTATTTGGAAGGACGGCTGGTGGCAGCACCAAGCGGAGTGGATAAATCAAACATTGTGATGAGTCTTGCCGGTGCGAATTCACTAATGATTCTGCCAGGCGGTACCAGGGGCTATGGCAAGGGGGACATCGTTGAGGTCCTATTGCTTGAGGACCATGAAGGAAGCGAATGGCCATGGTAAAGGAACCTGTTATCTTTCAGGTATCAGGCTATCAAAACAGCGGAAAAACAACTTTGATAAATAAATTAATTACAGGATTAAAAGAAAAGGGACTTTCTGTCATTACCATTAAACATCATGGCCATGGCGGCAAACCCGAAATCCCGGAAGGAAAGGATTCCAGCAGCCATATTGAATCAGGAGCTGCCGCTTCACTTGTTGAAGGGGGAGGCAGACTGCTTATGCATGCTGAAAAGAATAGCTGGAGCCTGGAGGAGCAAATTAAACTTGTACTGCACATGAAGCCGGATGTCGTGCTTATTGAAGGTCATAAAAAGGCATCATATTCTAAGGCACTCTTGCTTAGAAGTGATGAAGATATGCACCTTTTGAAGGAATTGACAAATATCTGTGCCGTTCTCATCTGGGATAATAAAGAAGTAAATGGAAATAATGTACCTCTTGAAGCCCCGTTTTTCGGTATTGGTGATCCCAAAGGCCCTGATTGGATTGTGGAGTTTTTAGTGAGCGAAAGAATGAAAAAAAAATAGAAGCAAGAACAGCTCAATTTAATTTTGGGCTGTTTTTTTATTCTCTCAAAATTGAACGTTTTGTGGCGTTATGTGTGTCAGTGATAATCTTCACTTAAAATTTGCCGGGGAGATTATATATTAAAGACAGAAAGCAGCGGGGAGGTATTATAGATGAAGTTATTTATGCCGAAGCAGCATGGCGCCTGGGCTATGCTTATTCTGCCATTTTGGCTCGGAGCGGCTGCATCTGATATTATTTGGTCTCATATCCCGTTTTTTTTAGGTTGGATATTACTATATCTGGCCACATATCCGGGCCTTCTTCTTTTTAAAAGAAAAAGAATGGCTTTATATGCAAAATGGACGGCGATTTATCTTCTCCCGGCTATTTTGCTCCTTTTAATTCCTTTGCTGGATAGGCCGTCGATTATCATTTTCGGACTTCTTATGATTCCTTTTTTTATTATTAATGCGCTCTATTCTTCCAAAAACAGAGACAGAGCTTTAGGCAACGACTTTAGTGCTATCTGTGCCTTTTCAATAGCGGGTCTTGCGAGCAGCTATTTGCCGCATGGGGAAATATCAATGATGGCCTGGACTGTATTTACGGCATCTATTTTATTTTTTGCAGGAAGCACCTTTTATGTGAAATCCATGATAAGAGAAAAGAAAAATAGATCCTTTAAATGGATTTCCTGGATTTTTCATGCTGCGGTACCGATACTTTGGCTGCTGGCGGGAGGATGGATTATATCTGCTGCGTTTATTCCCAGCCTTTTCCGGTCGATTGCATTTTATGGGAGGTCATTTTCACCTAAAAAAATTGGCATTTATGAAATAGCTAATGCTTCGATATTCTTTTTAATGTTATTATTTTCCATACACACTTAAGAACCGGCTCTGAAAAGACCGGTTTTTTCAATTAATCCAGAAATGGTGAAAATAAATATTAGAAATCTTAAAAACTTCAGTAAAATAGGTTGCAATTTTTTTAACCAGTTTCTATAATAAGAGAAACATAAATTCATAAATATGTATATAAATGATTAAATATACAAGAGAGTGTGAAGGGAGCAGTTATGAACGTTTCAATTATCGGTACCACCGGTTATGGGGGAGCTGAATTGCTCCGTATCCTTAAGCAGCATCCGGAATTTAACATTAAATCTATTCATTCAACTAAAGATGATATTCCGATATGGCATGAATACCCGCATCTATACGGAATCTTAGAGAAGAATTTAGAGGGAATTGATTCAGCTCAAATAGCAGATCAGTCTGATATTGTGTTCCTGGCTACGCCATCTGGAATATCGGGAAAACTTGCAGAAGATTTTTCAGGTAAAGACATTAAGATAATTGACTTATCCGGCGATCTTCGGATACCAGCTCAAGATTACATGAAGTGGTATAAACACACTCCTGCAAACGAAACGCTAGTTGAAAAAGCAGTGTATGGGCTTTCTGAATGGCATCATGATGAAATAGCATCAGCCGAAATCATATCCAATCCGGGGTGCTATCCAACAGCTGCTCTGCTAAGTCTTGCACCTGTTGTAAATGAAAATTTAATTAAGCCGGATAGCATTGTCATCGATGCAAAATCAGGAGTGTCCGGGGCAGGAAGGGCGCTTACAAGAAATGCGAGCTATGCGGAGGCAAATGAAAATATGCGGGTATATAAGGTGAACCAGCATCAACATACCCCTGAAATTGAACAGCAGCTGATGAGATGGAATTCGGCCTTAATGCCGATCACATTCACAACCCATCTTCTGCCGATAACAAGAGGCATTATGACAACCAGCTACGTTCAGCTGACCAGCGAATACACTTCTTCTCAGATTCTTGAACTCTATCAATCAGTTTATGAAAATCACCCATTTATTCGAATTCGGCCTGAAAATACATTCCCTTCTATCAAAGAAGTGGCTGGCTCTAATTTTTGCGACATAGGTGTCCATGCAGATTCCAGAACGGGCAGACTGACAATCGTTTCAGTGATTGACAATTTAATGAAGGGTGCTGCCGGTCAGGCTGTACAAAATGCTAATATAATGAGCGGATGTGATGAAACAGCCGGACTTGGATTTGTTCCGCTCTATCCATAAGGAGGAAAAGATAAATGCAATTAGTATCTCAAGCTGAAATAACCGAACTGCCAGCCGGAAGCATCATCACACCAAAAGGCTTTACAGCAGCTGGTGTCCATGCAGGACTGCGCTATTCCAAAAAGGACTTGGGAATTATATTAAGCGATACGCCTGCACAATGTGCAGCTGTCTATACCACAAGCCACTTTCAGGCGGCCCCTCTAAAAGTGACGAAGGAAAGCATTGCTGCAGAAGGGCTCATTCAGGCTGTTATTGTAAATAGTGCGTGTGCCAATGCCTGTACTGGGGATCAGGGGCTAAAAGATGCCTATCAAATGAGAAAGTCTGCTGCTGATCAGTTTAAATTGAAGGAACATCATGTGGCAGTTGCCTCTACGGGTGTCATTGGAGAATATATGCAGATGGATAAGATTGAAAAGGGCATTAAGATGCTGAAGCCCGGCAATGAAGCATTACACTCGGAGGATTTTCAAACAGCCATATTAACAACAGATTTAGTAATGAAAAAGTGCTGCTACTCGGCAGATATTGATGGAAAAAAAGTCACGATGGGCGGGTCGGCTAAGGGTTCAGGAATGATTCATCCCAATATGGCAACCATGCTTGCCTTTATTACAACAGATGCCAATATAGAAAGCTATGATTTGCAAATGGCCTTAAAACAGGTTACCGACCGAACGTTCAATCAGATAACCGTTGATGGGGATACTTCAACAAATGATATGGTAATGGTTATGGCTAATGGAGTCAGCTCTGCCAACAAACTTTCACCAAAGCACCCGGAGTGGGATGTATTTATACAGATGCTTTCCAAAACGTGTGAGAGTCTTGCCAAACAGATAGCCAAAGATGGAGAAGGAGCAACAAAGCTGATTGAGGTGGAGGTGTCGGGAACCAAAAACGATGATGAGGCAAGAATAATTGCCAAGCAAATTGTCGGCTCAAACCTTGTAAAGACTGCCATATATGGAGCTGATGCCAACTGGGGGAGAATCATAGGAGCAATCGGACAGAGCCAGCCGGCTATTAATCCGTCTTCGGTGGATATCGCAATCGGACCTATAGTCATGCTGAAAAATAGTGTTCCACTGGCATTTTCTGAAGAAGAAGCAAAAGAGTACTTATCAAATTCCGTCATTCAAATTACTGTAAATCTTCATCAGGGAGCAGGTAAAGGAAAAGCCTGGGGATGTGACTTATCCTATGATTATGTCAAAATCAATGCAAGCTACCGTACCTGAAGGGGATGACTTATGAAAAGTATAGTGATTAAATGCGGCGGCAGTGTAATGGAAGAATTGGGAGAAGCTTTTTTTGATAGTCTTTTAGTTTTAAAAAAAGAAGGATACCAGATTGTTTTTGTTCATGGAGGAGGACCGGCAATTAACAGCTTGCTGGGACTTTATAATATTCAGCATGAATTTGTAAACGGGCTTAGAAAGACGACTCCGGAAGTTCTGAAGGTGGCAGAGATGGTTTTGGCAGGACAATCCAACCGCAAACTTACTTCGATGCTCGAACAGCATGGCTTGAGGGGCTTTGGAGTAAACGGCAGCGATGCCGGATTGCTAAAGGCAGAATGTATCAATCAGAATGAGCTTGGGCTGGTGGGGGAAATTACCTCTGTTGATCAGTCAGTACTAAAAATGTTATTTAATGAAGACCTGGTACCTGTTATTACTCCTATTGCTGCTTCAGAAGGAGGCACGAAGTTAAATATAAATGCCGACTATGCCGCTGCAGCTGTTGCCAATGCCATTAAAGCTGAACATTGCATCTTTGTAACGGATGTAAGAGGCATTTATATTGACGGAAACCTGGCTCAGCAGCTGGACGGGAAAGAAATTGAACAGCATATTAACGATAAAAAAATCACCGGAGGAATGATTCCAAAAGTTACGTCGGCATTGAACCTGATCAGCAGCGGGCTTAACAGCGTAATGATTGTATCAGGTAAAGATAAGTTTTATGAGGATGGCATATGGATCGGGACGAACATATCTGCCAAGAAGGAGGTCTTAACTTGAGTAATTTATTTCCAACGTATGCACGGTGGGAAGTGGAGCCGGAAAAAGCAGAAGGAAGTTATCTTTACGATAAAAATGGGAAGCGCTATCTGGACTTCACATCAGGAATTGGAGTATGCAATCTTGGTCACCGTCCGGAAGCTGTTCAAAAATCAATTAATGAACAGCTGAATAAATTCTGGCATGTTTCCAATTTATTTATACAGGATCAGCAGGAGACTGCTGCTAAAGCTCTCTCTGAAGCTGCTGGCATGGACCTTGTGTTCTTTTCCAACAGCGGTGCGGAAGCAAATGAAGCAGCGATTAAACTTGCAAGAAAAGCAACCGGACGTGAAAAAATCATTACTTTTCAGCAATCATTCCATGGGAGGACCTTCGCAACTATGGCTGCTACCGGCCAGGATAAAATAAAAAACGGCTATGGGTCCATGCTGGAAACATTTAAATATGTTCCCTTTAATGATATTCATGCATTGAGAGATGAAATGGATTCAGAAACCGCCGCAGTTATGCTGGAAATTGTACAGGGTGAAGGCGGTATTCACATTGGGAATCAGGAGTTTCTTGCAGAAATTGAACATCTTTGCAAAGAATACGGTGCGCTCCTGATAATTGATGAAATACAGACCGGCATTGGCAGAACGGGCAAAGCCTTCGGATTTCAGCATTTTAATCTAACTCCCGATATCGTAACCGC
The DNA here is from genome assembly GCF_009849585.1 of Bacillus sp. ZZV12-4809. GTDB lineage: Bacteria > Bacillota > Bacilli > Bacillales > Cytobacillaceae > Cytobacillus. The sequence goes on along the minus strand of NZ_VCRN01000022.1, from coordinate 66,936 downwards.
CGCTAAAGGACTGGGCAGCGGAATGCCTATCGGCGCGGTGATTGGAAAAAGAACATTAGAAGAGGTATTTGGACCAGGAAGCCATGGATCAACATTCGGCGGAAACCCGATCAGCATTGCAGCTGCTATTGCAACAATGAAGACAATATTTGATGATGACTTTTTACATGCTGTACAGGAAAAAAGTGCTTTACTTGCTGACAAATTGGCCGAATCGCTTGAACAGATACCAGCTGTTAAGGAAATTCGAAATCTTGGTTTGATGACTGGTATTGAATCTGATATTCCCCTTCCATCTTTGTTAAAAGAGTTAAGAAATAATGGTTTGCTGGCATTGCCTGCAGGAGATAATGTTTTACGGCTGCTTCCTCCCTTGACAGCCTCAAAATCTGAAATAGATACAGCGGTGCAAATTCTGCAATCCACATTTAAGGAATTATCAAAGTCAGCTGTTTAAGCTGTATTATTTTTCATATGAATGAATAAAAATTAATAAATTTATATAAATATACAGATAGCATCGAGGTGTTGAGAATGGAAGGATATCTTCATTTAAATAGCGGCCATTCCTATAAGGGCCAATGGCTGACGGATCAGCCTGAAAAGGATATAGAAGGGGAAATCGTTTTTTTTACAGGAATGACAGGTTATCAGGAAGTATTGACCGATCCTTCTTATAAAGACCAAATTATTGTATTCACATACCCTTTAATCGGAAATTACGGAATTAATGAATTCGATTTTGAGAGCAAAAAGCCTCATGCTGCTGGTGTTATTGTTTATGAAGGGAGCAGAAATCCATCACATTATAAATCCGCTTATTCACTTCAGGAATATTTGCAAAAATGGGATATTCCATTATTAGGGCATGTGGATACCCGCTCCATAGTAAAGAAAATCCGTTCCGAAGGCAGTATGCCGGCAAAAATGACCACCTCAAAAACAGCAGCTGCCGGATTGCTGCTGCCGAAGGATGATAAAGTCTGTAAAGTCTCATCCCAAGCTATAGAGAGCTTTGGAGAAGGAAACATTCATATAGTTGTCTATGATTTTGGTGCAAAAAAATCTATTGTGGACTCCCTGCTGAAAAGAGCGTGCAAGATTACATCAGTTCCTTACAATACAAGCTTCGCACAGATAAAAAATCTCAGCCCAGATGGTGTGGTGCTCTCAAACGGACCTGGAGATCCAAAAGAATTAATAAACATACTCCCGGAACTAAAAAAGGTGCTGGAGGTGTATCCGGCATTAGGAATTTGCCTTGGTCATCAGCTGGCAGCTTTAGCATTTGGAGGCAATACAAAGAAACTGTCATTTGGCCATAGGGGTGCCAACCACCCGATTGCTGATATGAAGAAGGGCACTGTCTTTATGTCATCACAAAATCACAGTTATGTGGTTGATGAAGAAAGCATCAAGGATACAGGGTTTAAAACACGTTATGTAAATCTTCATGACCAGTCAATTGAGGGACTTATGCATAAGGTCCTGCCAATCCATACGGTGCAGTTTCATCCGGAAGCTCGTCCGGGACCTGCGGATGGCGATTATATTTTTGATGAGTTTATGAACATGATTCAAGAGGAGAATAGGAGAGTTTTCGCTTATGCCTAAAGACACCAGCATCCAATCCATATTAGTTATTGGCTCAGGCCCGATTGTCATCGGGCAGGCAGCAGAATTTGATTATGCAGGAACACAGGCCTGCGCAGCATTAAAGGAAGAAGGTTATAAGGTTATTCTTGTTAATAACAACCCGGCTACCATCATGTCAGACAAAGCCTTTGCTGATCAAGTCTATTTCGAGCCAATGACTGCTGACAGCCTTGAAAAGATTATTAAGAAAGAACGTCCAGATGGCCTGCTTGCCACATTGGGAGGACAGACTGGATTGAATCTTGCTTTTAAATTGAGTGAATCAGGTGTGCTTGAACGGTATGGAGTGAAGCTTTTGGGCAGCAGTATTGAGTCCATTAAGAAAGGCGAAGACCGGGAAGCCTTTCGAAAACTGATGAACGAGCTTAACGAGCCTGTTCCTGAAAGCATTATTGTCCATGAAGTGGAAGAAGCTGTTCAATTTGCCCATGAAATTGGATTCCCCATTATCGTACGTCCAGCCTATACCCTTGGCGGAACAGGCGGGGGAATTGCAGGAGATTTTGATGAACTGACTTCTCTGGTGAAGGGAGGATTAAAAGAGAGTGCGATAAGCCAATGCCTGGTTGAGAAAAGCATAGCAGGATTTAAGGAAGTTGAGTACGAGGTTATGCGGGATTCACAGAATACGTGCATTACGATTTGCAATATGGAAAATATTGATCCCGTGGGAATTCATACCGGTGATTCAATTGTTGTCGCACCTTCCCAGACTTTAACTGATGATGAGTACCAGATGCTCCGGACGGCATCCATTAAAATCATTTCAGAACTGGGCATTATTGGAGGCTGCAACATTCAATTCGCCCTGGATCCGCATAGCAGAAATTATTACTTGATTGAAGTAAATCCAAGAGTCAGCAGGTCATCTGCCCTTGCTTCCAAAGCAACAGGCTATCCAATTGCCAGAATGGCAGCAAAGCTTGCAGTCGGGTATAACTTATCGGAGATCATTAATCCTGTAACAGGAGACACTTTCGCAAGCTTTGAACCAGCTCTTGATTATGTCATTGTTAAATTTCCAAAATGGCCTTTTGATAAATTTCCTTCTGCAGACCGCAGGCTCGGAACACAAATGAAAGCTACCGGTGAGGTAATGGGGATTGACCGGAATCTGGAGCGGGCTCTTTTAAAAGCCATTCATTCACTTGAAGTGAAGGGATATGATTTAAAATCCCCCGGCTTATCAGCTAAATCGATTGCTTCACTTGAGGAACTGCTGTTAAAGCAAACCGATGAGAGATTTTTTACCGTGATTGAATTACTCCGGAGAAATTACTCATTGGAAGATTTGCATACCATCACAAAAATAGATTATTTCTATCTCAATACACTTAATGAAATGGTAAAGATGGAAAGACAAATTGCTTCCTTAACACTTGATGAAGCAACAAAAGAGGAACTGCAGCTTTTTAAAGAAAAGGGCTTCAGTGATAAGTTTCTTGCCTTGGAATGGAAAGTGTCGGAGAAAGCAGTCAGGGAAAAACGGAAAGAAGCAGGCATTCTTCCTGCTTATAAAATGGTTGACACCTGTGCAGCTGAATTCGAAGCACAATCTAATTATTACTATTCCAGTTATTTTGGCGAAAATGAACAGGTGAAGAGTGATAAGAAAAAAGTTCTGATTATCGGAAGCGGCCCCATCAGGATTGGCCAGGGCATTGAATTTGATTATTGCTCCGTCCAAGGAGTCTTTGCGTTAAAGGATGAAGGCGTAGAGACAATCATGATCAACAATAATCCTGAAACGGTTAGTACGGATTATACAACAGCTGACAGACTTTATTTTGAACCGCTGATTCTTGAGGATATTCTGAATGTGATTGAAGCAGAAGGTATTTCAGAAGCCATTGTGCAGCTTGGAGGGCAGACAGCCCTGAATCTTGCGTCGGAACTGGAGGATTGTGGAGTTACCGTGCTCGGAACGGACTCAAAGACCATTGATGCATTAGAGGACCGCAAGCTCTTTTATCAGTTATTGGATGATTTAAATATCCCGAGGATAAAAGGTGATGTCGTCCACACAGAAGCAGAGTTAAAAGCAGCAGCCAAAAAGATTGGATTCCCGATTTTGGTCCGCCCATCGTATGTTATAGGCGGCAGAGGAATGGAACGTATTTCTTCTTCGTTCGAGCTGGAGCGCTATTTAAAGAAGGGGGATATCCCTTATCCTATATTAATTGATCAATTCGTCCATGCATTAGAAGCTGAACTTGATCTGGCAGCAGACGGAAACTATATCTGTGCACCTGCAATTATGGAGCATATTGAAAAAACTGGAGTGCACTCAGGAGACAGCATGTCAGTTCTCCCGCCTCAAAGTCTTTCAGAACAAGTAAAGAATAAAATGCTGGCCTATGCAAAAGCAATTGTGCAAAAGCTTCATTATAAAGGCCTTATGAATATTCAATTTATCGTGAATGGTGAAGAGGTATTAATACTGGAAATTAACCCGCGTGCAAGCAGAACGGTCCCTATTATCAGCAAGGTCACAGGCGTGCAGCTGGTGGAGATTGCGACAAAAATATTGCTTGGGAAATATAAATTGTCGAAAGATGAAATTCCGGCAGCAGGGAAACTCCCATTTGTATGTGTGAAATTCCCGGTCTTCTCGAATTATGCACTAAAGGGATTGGACAGCAAAGTGGGTCCTGAAATGAAATCTACAGGTGAGGGCATTTCGCTGGCACCAAATTATGAGGAAGCTGTCAGAAAGTCCTTCCATGCCAGCTTGAATGGTGTTAAGGGCAAATGTATTGTAATAGCAAATTCTTCAAATACAGACGAATTAACACATTATATTAATCAGGTGAAAGCTGTGCCGGTTCTTCTGACTCAAGACAATATGGACTGGAGTGCTCAGGAAACCTTTGCTTTATATAATCCCGGAATGAGTGAAGCAGATAAAAAAATGAGAGAAATGGGAACAAAAAACAGAATTTTGACTTTCAGTGAGAAGGAAACGCTTATTGCCTTATTAAAATCGATGACAGCAGGCGAGTGGGATGTTAATTCCATTGAAGATTGGCAGGGCGCAAAACATAATATGGGAGAAAAGGAAGTGGGCGTTATATGATTTCAATTCAGGAAGCGAAAAAGGGCTTAAATATAAAAGGAAAGGACCTTCTAACACTTGCCGACTTTACTGCAGACGAAATAAAGGGACTTTTGGAAAAAGCAAAGCAATTAAAGGAAGCTCATCTGCAAGGGGCAGAAACTTCTATCCTAAAAGGCAAAATTCTTGGCATGATTTTTGAAAAGTCATCTACCCGCACTAGAGTTTCCTTTGAAGCTGGAATGCTGCAGCTTGGGGGGCATGCCTTATATTTAAATAGCCAGGATCTGCAGCTTGGAAGAGGAGAAAGCATTGCGGATACAGCTAAAGTGCTTTCACAGTACGTTGATGCAATTATGATCCGAACGTTCTCCCATGATAAGATCCAGGAACTCGCATATCATGCAGACATTCCGGTTATTAACGGCCTAACAGATCTATATCATCCATGCCAGGCTCTTGCCGATCTCCTTACACTCGAAGAGAAAAATGGAGAGTTAAAAGGACAAAATCTGGTATATGTAGGTGATGGCAATAATGTGGCACATTCTCTAATGATTGCTTCTGCCAAGATGGGGGTAAATATCACGATTGCCTGTCCTGAAGGGTATGAGCCTGACCAAGGTGTGCTTAACCAATCATTGGAGTTTGCTGAATTAAGCGGTTCAAAGGTAATCATCACATCCAAACCTGAAGAAGCCTCTGCTAATGCTGATGCCATCTATACAGATGTATGGACGAGCATGGGCCAGGAAGCTGAAAATGACAAAAGGCTCAAAGACTTTGCTGATTTTCAGGTTAATGAATATCTTGTCCAAAAAGCCAAAAAAGATTATGTCTTTTTGCATTGTCTCCCTGCCCATCGCGGTGAGGAAGTTACAGCGAAGGTCATTGATGGAAAAAACTCTGCCGTGTTTCAGCAGGCTGGAAACAGACTTCACGTACAAAAAGCCATTCTTTCAGAGATATTATAATAATGAACAAGGCCTTCTCAGTTGTTGAGAAGGCCTTGTTAGTAAGATGAGAATAACACAAGAGGTCCAAAAGCATAACAATAAATCACAAAAATACTTCAGGATGACTTATCCATAATATTTACAATCCATTTCAGTGAAATGGGCGAAAAAGGCTGTGGTATACGTCAAGGCCTATTCAGGTTAGGATCCTATGCATCACCGCTTTGTATCAGCCTCACAATATACCCTATATAAGCCCGAATAAATGCTGGGTAATTTCCTGTGCCGGGTAGAAAAAGGATAGGCTCAGTAAGTTCCTGAATTTATCCCCAAATTCAGTATTTAGGAATGTCAGAAAATCAGCCGCAAATAAACCCGCACAATCCCTCCGTTTCAAATAAACATGAAGGCAGAATTCTTTTTCCATGCTTTAAATGACTGCCAATAGTTTCCCTCATGAGAGATGCAAGAGTGGAAATAATAATAAGTGATTTACGATTAAAGGAGGTATTGGGCATGGGGCAAAATAGACAATTTAAGCCTGGCCAGAAAGCGCCTAATAATGGAATTTATATAGAAATTGGCGAAACGGGAAGCAACGTCAATAATCCGCAAATGCTTAAAATGAGAGCTGGAGATCAATTCCCGGAAACATCCAATCATAACCGCATTTGGACATATAAAAGAAAGCCCTGATTCTGATTAATTAACTGGAAAATGGGGAAATAAGAAATAGAGCCATCCCATTTGCGGATGGCTTTTTGGATATGGTAATAGCTGAAAACTTTACATATGAAAAGATTGAATTATAATAAAATAAAAGGTCAAAAAAGGTCAAAAAGGGAGGTTCCATAATGGATATAAATCGGATGACAGAACGGCTTCAGGAAGGGTTAATGAATGCACAGTCCATAGCTGTCCGTGAGCAGCATCAGGAGGTGGATGAAGCCCATTTATTCCTGGCTTTACTGGAGCAGGAAAACAGCCTTGTTTCATTAATTCTGTCAAAAATGGAGATTCCGGCCGATTTCTTTCTTGATAAAATGCAGGAAGCAATGAGAAAGAAACCGCAAGTATCCGGTTCGGGAACGGAACAAGGAAAACTGTATATAACCGGTAAACTGCAGCGGCTGCTGGCAGAAGCAGAAAATAAAATGAAAATTTATCAGGATGATTTCATGTCAGTAGAGCATGTATTCCAAGCTGCTGCATCAGCGGATTCTGAAACTGCAGCTGTTTTAAAGACATACGGAATCAATCAGGAACAAGTGGAGCAGGCGATTAAGGAAATTAGGGGGAATCAGAGGGTGACATCGCAAAATCCGGAATCAACATATGAGGCTTTAAAAAAATATGGAAGAGATCTTGTTGCAGAGGTCAAGCAGGGAAAAGTAGATCCTGTAATAGGGCGGGATAGCGAAATCAGGCATGTCATTCGCATCCTTTCAAGAAAAACAAAAAATAATCCAGTGCTGATAGGGGAACCGGGGGTAGGCAAGACAGCTATTGTTGAAGGACTGGCACAGAGAATTGTACGTAAGGATGTACCTGAGGGCCTCAAGGATAAAACCATTTTTGCACTTGATATGAGCTCCTTGATTGCAGGGGCCAAATTCCGGGGGGAATTCGAAGAAAGACTAAAAGCTGTATTAAATGAGATAAAGAAAAGCGAAGGCAGAATTCTTCTTTTTATTGACGAGCTGCATACAATCGTGGGAGCGGGCAAGACAGAAGGAGCAATGGATGCTGGGAATATGCTGAAGCCTATGCTTGCAAGAGGCGAATTGCATTGTATTGGAGCTACCACACTTGAAGAGCATCGCAAATATATTGAAAAAGATCCTGCCCTCGAACGGCGTTTTCAGCAGGTATTAGTGCAGGAGCCGGATGCAGAGGATACAATCTCCATTCTCAGAGGACTGAAGGAGCGCTTTGAAATTCATCATGGAGTCAACATCCACGATCGTGCTTTAGTGGCTGCCGCAACATTATCAGACAGGTATATTACAGATAGATTTCTTCCCGATAAGGCGATTGACCTGGTGGACGAAGCCTGTGCAATGATTAGGACGGAGATTGATTCAATGCCATCCGAGCTTGATGAGGTTACAAGAAGGGTCATGCAGCTGGAAATAGAAGAAGCTGCACTAAGAAAAGAAAGTGATGAAGCAAGCAAGCAGAGACTAGGAGACCTCCAAAAAGAACTTGCCGAACTAAAAGATCAGGCAAATAGCATGAAAGCAAAATGGCAGCTTGAAAAAGAAGGAATCCAAAAAGTCCAGGAAAAGCGGGAGCAGCTGGAGATAATGCGCCGCGAACTGGATGAGGCCGAAAATAATTATGACTTGAATAAAGCTGCGGAACTTCGCCATGGAAGAATTCCTGCTATGGAAAAGGAATTGAAAGAGCTAGAACAAGCCGTTAATGAGAATCAAGGGGACAGGCTGCTGAGAGAGGAAGTCACAGAAGAAGAAATTGCTGGCATAGTGGCAAGATGGACTGGTATTCCCGTGGTTAAACTTGTTGAAGGAGAACGTGAAAAGCTCCTTCGCCTTGAAAGCATCCTTCAAGAAAGAGTAATTGGCCAGGATGAGGCGGTACAGCTGGTGTCAGATGCTGTCCTGAGAGCCAGAGCAGGAATTAAAGATCCGAACCGCCCCATTGGTTCCTTTATCTTCCTGGGTCCAACCGGAGTGGGAAAGACAGAGTTAGCTAAGGCACTTGCACAGTCATTGTTCGATAGCGAAGAACAAATAATTAGAATTGATATGTCCGAATATATGGAAAAACACGCTGTATCAAGATTGATAGGCGCTCCTCCGGGGTATGTAGGTTATGAGGAAGGCGGTCAGCTGACAGAAGCTGTCAGAAGAAAGCCATATTCAGTAATCCTGCTTGATGAAATTGAGAAGGCTCACCCTGAAGTATTTAATATCCTGCTGCAGATGCTTGATGATGGAAGAATAACTGACTCACAGGGCCGCACGGTTGATTTTAAAAATACTGTTATCATAATGACTTCCAATATTGGCTCCCAATTCCTTCTGGAACGCTCTGCCAATGGGGCAGACATAACTGAAGAAACCAGAGACAATGTACTCGGACAGCTGAGAAGCCATTTCCGCCCGGAATTTTTAAATAGAGTGGACGAAATTATCTTGTTTAAGCCATTAACTCTCAATGAAATAAAGGGTATTGTACTAAAATTAATCACTCATCTTCAAGCAAGATTATCAGATCAGCATATTAAGTTAAGTATAAATGAGGATGCTAGAGAATATATTGCAGAAAACGGATTTGATCCTGTCTATGGCGCCCGGCCGCTCAAACGGTTTATCCAAAGGAACGTTGAAACGGGACTCGCCCGCAAAATAATTGCAGGAGAAATTAAAGATCACAGTGAAGTTATTATTTCCGCAGATAACGGCAAAATTGAACTGCTGGTAAAATAAGGACATAAATGAAAAGAATCATCCTGAATAAACAGGATGACTCTTTTCATTTCCTGCAAAGGTGCAGATTAATGAATTCCCTCTTTTTCAACAGGACCTTCAGGAATGATGGAAGCGACAACAAAAATTAAAACAGTTGTTGCAACTGCCAAAATGGTGCCGGTTACAAAATCGTAAGACGTTCCAAGCATTGAGGAAACTACATACGTTAACATTTGAACAAGAAGGAAAGTCCAGAAAAATGTCCAAAAGAATCTCATCTATTTCACCTCTAACATAATTAATCCCTTTTCATATTAGCATAACCCATTAAAGAAATAAATTTATTTTTTCTCTTTTCAGCCCATTGATGAACTTGTCTAAAAGTAGGCAAATCTCCCTTTCATTTTAAGTTGGTATACATACAGTATATTATGAACAAACTTGCAAAGGAGTTTTACTATGGAAAGCCGGAACTTCCAGCTGGATACAGAATGGTGCATGATTCATTACCCAGATAAACCAAGTGGTTTCGGTATTCTGATTATTGGGGATGATCGGCACTTTGTTGACGCTAACTGCAGTTTTTGGACTCAAAATGAAGGGAAACATTCATTAATTAAGAAACTAAGACAAGATGGCTATACCATTTTTTATTCAAATCTATATGGAAGGCACTGGGGCAGTGATCGGGCTGTTGAGAAAGCTAAGTACTTGTATGAGCATATCCTGCGCACTGAAATTATAAACGAAAAGATTCATATTATTGCTGAGGGCATGGGAGCATTGGTTGCACTTAGATTATTGCATGAAATGGGTGATTTAATCCGTTCAGCCGTATTAATAAATCCTATTCTTTCATTAAAGCATCACCTTGAACAGGAAAGAGAGCATAAGTTCTTTTATAAGAAACTATTAAGAGAATTGGCAGTTTCATATGAGATAGAAACGGATAATATAGCGGATTTGCTCAGCAAACAAGAAAAAAACCTCACATCCGGCCTTAAAGTTCCCGTCAGAATCATTCAGGTTTTGGCCGGTGGCAGAGCTTACAAGCAATCGGATTATTTAAAGAAGCGATCAATTCAATGGGAAAATGAAAATTGCCCTATCTCTGTATTTTATATCCTCCCAGATAAAAAACAAAGAATATCCTCTCAAATGACAAGCTTCTTTAGAAAATATGAAAAAATCCTATGAAAATCTGCTGCAATTCAGTAAAGAAATAAGGACAACCCTTTGAGCATAGTATACAGTAATATGCTTCCGAGGAGGGGTGAAGATGGACAGGGCAGTCATCTTAGGAACATTTGAATTTATAGGGTTCAGCCTGTGCAAGTATCTTCTGGAACAGGGCTGCGAGATAGATGGAGTTCATTTTGGCAAAGAAGATGATGACGCTATAACTCACGAAAAACGGCTGACAATCGGACGGAATGCCAACTTTTATGAAATAAACTATAATGAATGGATCAAATCAGCAGAATTACAAAAAAGTGACACAATATTTATAGATATTTACGACTTATATATTAGGAATGGGATTGCTGCTTTAAGGGAGAAGGAGCTTATAGAAGGATTTCTTTTGAAAAACTTGGCTTTATTTCAAACCCTTCAGGTGAAAATTGCATTCCTGTTCCCTATTCAGTGGGTTAAAGACATGAGCAGAACACATAGCCGGCTGGAAGATGCTATTAAAGTCCTGAAAGAAAACGATATTTTCGTTTCCTCCTTTTACCTGCCTGTCATTTACGGTCCCTGGCAGCCTAAGGAATTTAGTTTTTACCAATCTATAGCGAAAGAAAGAGTAATAATAAGTGAGAGAGAATGGATACATGATGCGATTTTCATCGATGACCTCATTCTTTTTTTGTCAAGTGGTCCAGATAGGAATTCGGATGAGTCCTTTCTGCTAAAAAGCAATATCAAAGGGCACTGGCGTAAATGCGCTGATTATCTCTCCATTGACTATAATGAAAACTGGCGCAGTCCCGATTTGGCAATCGGAAAAGTAACTGAAAGGACGATTCATTGTTCAGTTAATATCTCCGATGGTCTCGAAAAGCAAAGAAAACAATTTATTTCATTAGAGAGCCCGGATGGCTTGTAAATCGCAAAAAAATCTTTCCATTTAACATAAAGAAAAGGTAGAATTGAATTAGATTGGTAAATTAAACCGGTGATATGAAGTGAAAGACAGAGAGGCGGAGAAAAAGAAGATGCATAAGACATTAAAGAAATTAGGGATTCTTCTTTTGTGCCTTCTTTTATTGGCCTCCTGCAGACAGCCGATGTCTGCAGGGAAACTTGAGAAAGCTGGATTATTAGTACCCGATACTGTCAATGACCAGGTATGGGGGACCAAAGGCTATAAAGGCATGCTGAAGATTCAATCCCATTATGATATTGAGGTTTATTATAAAGAGGGTATGAATTCAGAGCTGGTTGTTGAAAGAGCTGTTAAAGAGTTAGACCAAAAAGGCGTGAACCTGATATTTGGACATGGCAATGAATACGCAGCATACTTTAATAATATTTCAAAAAAATATCCTGACATTCAATTCGTCAGCTTTAATGGCGATGCTCAAAATGAAAACACCACCAGTTTGAACTTTGAAGCATACGCTATGGGTTTCTTCGGAGGCATGGTTGCAGGGCATATGACGAAAACGAATAATATAGGAATATTGGCGGCTTTTGAATGGCAGCCGGAAGTAGAAGGTTTTTATGAAGGTGCAAACTATACTAATAAAAGCGTAAACGTGCAGATCCAATATGTCGGCAACTGGGACAATGATGATAAAGCCATCGCTCTTCTGGACAAGCTAATAGCCAATAAGACAGATGTTGTCTATCCGGCAGGAGATGGGTATAATGTTCCTGTCATCGAAAAGCTAAAAGAAGAAGGGCTGTACGCAATAGGCTATATTTCCGACCAGTCAGATCTGGGTGAATCGGTCGTCCTGACCAGTACAATTCAGCATGTTGATGTTTTATATGAACTTGTGGCAGAAAAATTTAACGAGGGTGAACTGGAATCAGGAAATCTGACATTTGATTTCGAGGATGATGTAATTTCACTTGGGAAATTCAGCCCTGACGTCGATGAAGAATTCAAAAAAGAACTCAATGCTGCCATTGAGCATTACAAAAAAACAGGGAAACTGCCTGAATAGTAATTACCATACATAGGAGGTACAGCAAGATGAACGAAAAAAACATGGAATTCATGCAAATAGCCATGAAATACCTGCCTGAAGCCAAACAGCAGCTCGATGAAGCAGGCATCGAATTATCCCTGGAAATGATCCAGCCATTCATGAACCTGTTCACAAAAGTCATGAACGAAGCCTACGAAATGGGCAAAGCGGATGCGTTAAATGGGAGTGAATAATAGGAAACCAGCCTTATTGGCTGGTTTTTGCTATTTATGACGTTAAGATAGGAAATCTTACAGAAGAGAGAGCTGAACTAAGAAGATCAGCGAGTAAACTTCTGTTTAATGATTTTAATATTACAAATAAAGAATACCGGGACTGCCGGTTAATGTACCTGTTAAAAAAGTAAAATCTGCGTATAAGGTATAATCCCGCCCCTACTTCTTCCAAAACATCTCCAGCAAAGGACCGGCTTTTTTCAGCAATGGCTTTAAATGATGGGCTGAGGTCATGATCGTATCAATGTTGACCATTAGTTCCTCTAAGTTTATGTTGTTCAGGATATTGTTGGCATATTCTTTATCGGAACTTTCACCTCCTTCATTAAATTCTCTGCGTTTTCCCCCAAGGAGCCAATCGTCAGCTTCATGAGCATTTCTACTTCTGCCTCCGAAAAGCCAGTCGTCTTTCCCCTGATTTTTTTCATCATCGCTGTCCAATTCAAAATTGCTTTCAGCTTGCTGATGGTTTTTCCTGACTCTTCCTCCAAATAAAAAATGTGTTAAAGGGTCTTCAGTATTTCCCATCTCTTTTTCATCCTTATCAAGCATGCAATTTACCTCCTTTCAGATGCCTATATTTCAGAATATGAAGAAAAATTCACTGGGTATAGACATTTGTGGAGTAATCATAAGGAAAGGTAAAAAGTGTTGCGTTTGTATATATTTATTTGATAAAATTAGTACCAAGTCATAATAATTGATATTAAATTTAGATAGAGACTGGATAAAGGACAGTAAAATTGAAAAGGGTGTGGGACTCCATGAATGCTGGAATTATAGGAATCGGAAGATATCTTCCTGAAAAAGTGGTTACAAATGCTGATTTGGAAAAAATAGTTGATACTTCTGACGAATGGATCCGGACAAGGACTGGAATTGAAGAGAGACGAATTGCAGATGACAGTGTAGAAACATCAGATATGGCCTATGAGTCAGCAATTAAGGCATTGGATAATGCAGGCATTGACGCAGAGGAGTTAGACCTGATTTTAGTTGCAACGGTTACACCGGATAATCCCTTTCCATCTGTTGCCTGCATGCTTCAGGAGCGATTAAAAGCAAGTAAGGCGGCAGCAATGGATATTAGTGCTGCATGTGCAGGTTTCATGTATGGAATCATAACGGCAAAACAATTTATTGAAACTGGAACCTATAAAAACGTTTTAGTAGTAGGGGTAGAAAAGCTTTCAAAAATTACAGACTGGAATGACCGTAATACTGCGGTTTTATTTGGAGACGGTGCAGGTGCAGCTGTTATTGGGCCAGTCTCGGATGGCCGGGGAATATTATCATTTGAATTAGGAGCAGATGGCACAGGTGCAAAACATCTATACCAGGATGAATATATCATCATGAACGGGCGTGAAGTATTCAAATTTGCAGTTCGTCAAATGGGTGAGAGCTGCATCAACGTACTCGATAAAGCGGGATTATCCAAAGAAGACGTAGATTTTTTAATCCCTCATCAGGCGAATATCCGCATCATGGAGGCTTCCCGTCAAAGATTGGAACTCCCTGTTGAAAAAATGTCCAAAACAGTTGATAAATATGGAAATACGTCTGCTTCATCTATTCCAATTGCATTGGTGGAAGAGCTGGAAGCTGGTAAAATTAAAGATGGTGATTTGCTTGTGATGGTCGGCTTTGGCGGAGGGCTAACCTGGGGAGCCATTGCGATGCGTTGGGGAAGATAAGAACACCATTTAAATATGGATGACTATTTATAAGGAGCTGCAATTATATGAATAAAAGAAGAGTTGTCGTTACAGGCATCGGAGCTGTATCACCGCTTGGAAATAATACAGAAACGACATGGAATAATATTAAGTCAGGTATTTCAGGGGTAGGACCGCTGACCAGATTGAATGCTGATGAGTACCCTGCTAAAGTAGCTGCTGAAGTAAAGGATTTTAATCCCGAAGAATTTTTTGATAAAAAAGATGCCAGAAAGATGGACCGCTTCACACATTACGCTGTTGCTGCATCCATGATGGCAGTTAAAGATGCAAACCTTCAGATTACAGATGATAATGCGCACCGCATCGGTGTTTGGATAGGTTCAGGCATCGGCGGAATGGAAACCTTTGAGAACCAATATGAAACATTTATGAAGCGAGGATACAGAAGAGTCAGCCCGTTCTTCGTGCCAATGATGATACCGGACATGGCAACCGGCCAAGTTTCGATTTATTTAGGTGCAAAAGGGTTTAACTCTTGTACAGTGACTGCATGTGCCACTGGTACAAACTCAATTGGTGATGCCTTTAAGGTTATTCAGCGAGGCGATGCCGATGCGATGATTTCCGGCGGAGCAGAAGCGCCAATCACAAAAATGTCTGTTGCAGGATTTTGTGCGAACACCGCGCTTTCAACAAACCCGGATCCTAAAACAGCAAGCCGTCCATTTGATCAAAATCGTGACGGGTTTGTTATCGGAGAAGGTGCGGGAATTGTAGTACTTGAAGAACTTGAACATGCACTTGCCCGCGGCGCAAAAATTTATGCAGAAATAGTAGGCTATGGTGCTACCGGGGATGCATATCATATCACTGCACCTGCTCCAGGCGGAGAAGGCGGGGCAAGAGCCATGAAAATGGCTATTGAAGATGGCGGCTTAAAGCCGGATGATATCGATTATATAAATGCTCATGGAACAAGTACCGATTATAACGACAAATTTGAAACATTGGCAATTAAAGAGGTGTTCGGAGAGCATGCCTATAAATTGGCAGTAAGCTCGACTAAATCAATGACAGGACATCTTTTAGGAGCTGCAGGC
Organism: Bacillus sp. ZZV12-4809; assembly: GCF_009849585.1. Lineage (GTDB taxonomy): Bacteria > Bacillota > Bacilli > Bacillales > Cytobacillaceae > Cytobacillus. Next base: position 51,620 of record NZ_VCRN01000022.1, on the reverse strand, counting down.
GGAATTGAAGCCATTTTCACAGTTCTGGCAATGAAGGAAGGGATCCTGCCTCCGACCATTAATCTCGAAAACCCAGATCCTGAATGTGATTTGGATTATGTTCCAAATGAGGCAAGGGAAAAAGAAATCAAAGCTGCAATGAGCAATTCACTGGGCTTTGGCGGTCACAATGCAACAATTGTCTTTAAAAAATATGAATAAAAATAACAAAAGCTGATTTAAGGGAATAACCTTTCCTTAAATCAGCTTTTTGTTTTGATCAACAAATTCCTTATATCTACATATTATCGAGTAAAGGGAGGTGCGGAAATGGGATAGTTAGAACAGATTTATGGCTCGAGGAAGATTTTAATGAACCGGTTAAAATGTGTGAAAAACTTACCGGACCCTTCAATGATGATAATCCCCAAAAAATATACGAGTACCTGGCGGATTTCGGCATGTATACACCTGCACGGTTCAGCAGGCATAATTTCCTGGAGCTTAAAAAGAAGAATGCGTGGGATCTGGCGAAAAAGATTCACGTAAAATATAGGAGGATGTGGGCAGGCCCAGATTGTGATATTTACATCTTCCCGTCTGCAGGCGGCGGACTTTTTTCACGGCAGCCGGGCAAATCAGGAGTTTCATTCGCAAAAATGCTGTTTCTATTTCTCCCTTCTAATATAGACGAAGCTGAACTGGAGGCTTTATTTGTGCATGAATATCACCATGTCTGCAGAATTAACTCCCAGAAAAAAAAACTGGAGGAATACACGCTTCTTGATTCCATCATATTGGAGGGGCTTGCCGAAAATGCAGTAGAAATAAACTGCGGCAAGAGGTTTAGAGGATCTTGGTGCAGCCGATATTCTAAAGAAGAAATCGGGGATTTCTGGGAAAAATTAATTAAACCGAACTTACAACTAAAAAAGAATAATAGGCTCCATCGAAAGATATTATATGGAGAGAGGCCATATCCTCCATTAGTTGGTTATGCTGCCGGCTACGAGATTGTAAGGGAATTCCGAGAGAAAAAACATTTTACTGCAAAAATATCTTTTAATGCTCCATCCGAATTTTTTGTGGATCAAACTTTATAGATACTGAATTCATATACACTTTAAAGTCCTAAAATGTGGGCTTTTTTTTTGAAAAACGATAATGAATATTAATAAAGTTTAAAAAATCTTGCAATTGTAATAACTTTGTAATAATATTTTAGACAAATAGAATGAATTAACAGAATAATTAAAAAGGTTAGAGGTGTTCCTATGAGCTCAAGTCCCCGTCAACTTAAAGACGCACCTTTACTAGAGGTGAAGAATTTAGAAACTGCCTTTTCCATAGATGGTACATACTATAATGCAGTAGATAATGTTTCTTTTAGAGTTAAGTCCAGACAAATCGTTGGAATAGTGGGAGAGTCTGGCTGCGGAAAATCTGTAATGAGCCTCTCTGTTATGAAGCTCCTGCCTAAAGGCATTGGCAAAATCCGTAACGGCGAGATTATTTTTGACGGTGTACATCTGGAGAATATGACAGGTTCAGAGATTAATAAAATCAGGGGAAAGGATATCGCTATGATCTTCCAGGAACCTATGACTTCTTTAAATCCTGTGTTCTCGATCGGGTTCCAGCTCCAGGAAGTATTATTCAATCATATGAAGATCTCAAAAAGGGAAGCGCGGTTAAAAAGTATTGCACTACTAAAAAGTGTAGGGATCTCAAGGCCTGAAAAAATTGTAGATGAATATCCGCATCAGCTTTCAGGCGGAATGAGGCAAAGGGTCATGATTGCCATCGCCATTGCCTGCCAGCCGAAGCTGCTGATCGCTGATGAGCCGACTACGGCACTGGATGTTACTGTACAAGCCCAAATTCTTGAGCTTTTAAAAGAAATACAGGAAGTAAATGATATGTCAGTCATTCTAATTACCCATGACCTGGGTGTTGTGGCTGAGATGTGCGATGAAGTAATTGTAATGTATGCAGGGAAAATAGCTGAACGGACAGATGTCGATTCCCTATTCCACAATCCTAAGCATCCATATACCCAGCTTCTTATGGGAGCTATACCAAAAATGGATGTAGAAGTGGAAAAGCTAAGCACTATAAAGGGGATTGTGCCTTCATTAAAAAACATGCCAAAAACAGGTTGCAAATTTGCAGCGCGATGCCCTAAGGCAATGCCGGAATGCCATACAGTTACACCTCTTCTGGCAGAAAATGAAGAAGGACATGAGGTTGCCTGTCTGCTTTACAAGACAAGCCAGCCGAAACAAGAGGTGAACGCATAATGAGTACAGTGCATAATAATACAGCTGTTCTAAAAAAAGATAAAAGCCGCAGTGATGTACTATTAGAAGTTAAAAACCTAAAAACTTACTATCCGATAAAAGGCGGTATCCTTAGAAGGACTGTGGCTGTTGTTAAAGCTGTCGATGATATTTCCTTTGAAATTAAGAAAGGGGAGACATTAGGACTGGTTGGAGAGTCAGGCTGCGGAAAATCAACAGCTGGCCGAACGATCCTAAGACTTCTGGAACCGACAGATGGACAAATAATCTTTGATGGACAGGATATTACAAATGTAAGAGGGACCAGCTTGAGGAAAATCCGCCAGGACTTCCAAATGGTGTTCCAGGACCCATATGCATCATTAAATCCGACGATGATGGTTGGACACCTTGTGTCAGAGCCAATCAGAAATTACAGCAGTAAATCCGAAAAGGAACTGAAACCGGAAGTGATGGATCTTCTCGGAAAGGTTGGACTTCCTGAAGATGCTTACTATAAATATCCGCATGAGTTTTCCGGGGGACAAAGACAGCGTATCGGAATTGCAAGAGCACTGGCTTTAAGGCCTAAGCTTATCATTGCGGATGAACCTGTTTCTGCCCTTGACGTATCAGTCCAATCACAGGTATTGAACCTTTTGAAAGAGCTGCAGGATGAATTTGATCTTACTTTCTTATTTATTGCCCATGATTTAAGTGTTGTTAAACATATGAGTGACCGGATAGGTGTTATGTATCTGGGAGGCCTTGTAGAAGTCGCTGAAAAGGACAGTCTCTATGCAGAGCCTCTGCATCCTTATACTCAGGCTCTGATCTCTGCGATTCCTGAGCCGGATCCTCGCAAGAAAAAAGAAAGAATTATTTTAGAGGGCGATGTCCCAAGCCCGATTGATCCTCCAAAAGGATGTACTTTCCACCCGCGCTGCGCACATGCAATGTCGGAGTGCCAAAGTGTTAAACCGCTATTAAAGGAGGTGAAGCCTGGGCATAGGGTAGCTTGTCACTTATATAAATAAGGCTTTATCAAAAAAATACTTTTCGGGGGGAAAACAATGAAGAAATCAGCATTTTGGCTGCTTTCACTTCTGCTTGTCATGTCTGTATTCCTTGCAGCATGTTCTGGCGGCGGAGAGAAAGCCAGCACTGACAAGGAAAATAAAGATGATGGGAAAGCATCTGGAGAAGTAAAAGAAGGCGGCACAGTAACTTTCGGTTACACACAGCCATTCAAAGGCGTTTTATCATATGCTTATTATGAAGGTGAAGATGATGCAAATGCCCTTCAGTTTATGCATGAAGGTTTACTTAAAGTAAATGATGAGCTTATTTCCGAGCCGAATTTGGCAGACTATGAGCTGTCTGAAGACAATACTAAATTAACTTTCAAACTTAAGCAGGGAGTTAAATGGCATGATGGTGAAGAATTAACAGCAGAGGATATGGAATTTGCATGGTATTTAATTGCAGATCCAACATATGAGGGTGCGCGTTTTGCTAACGTTGCAATGATCAAAGGTGCTCAAGAATATAAAGACGGAAAAGCTGACAAAATTGAAGGTATCAAAGTAGTAGACGATTATACAATTGAGGTAACAGTAACTGAACCTTCTGTTAACTTATTGGAAAATATTTGGGTTTACCCTGAGCCAAAACACTACTATGGAGATATTTCTTCTAAAGAACTTCCGGACGCCGATCAAATCCGTAAAGCTCCAATCGGTGTAGGTCCTTTTAAAGTGAAAAATATCGTACCTGGTGAAATGATCGAATTTGAGCGTTTTGATGATTACTGGCAGGGACCAGCCAAATTGGATGGTGTGGTTTACAAAATCATTGATGGTTCCCTGGCGCAAGGTTTAGTGCAAAACGGAGAAATCGATGTAATTGAAGCTCCGAAAGATCAGTGGGAAGCTATTAAAGCCCTTGATAATGTAAATCCTGTTGAAGCAGATGCTATGTCCTACAGCTACATTGCTTTTGACTGGGGTCACTATGACACTAAAAAAGGCGTAGTAGTATCTGATAACAAGAAATTCCAGAACAAATCCCTTCGCCATGCAATGGCACATGCCATTGACCGTCAGGCATTTATCGATGGTTTTGCAAACGGCTTAGGTAAACCATTAAACACTCCTTTCCCTTCAGTATCATGGGCTAAGATTGACGATTCAGAAATCAATCAGTACGAATATGATCCGGAAAAAGCAAAGAAATTACTTGACGAAGCAGGCTATGTTGATAAAGACGGCGACGGCTTCCGTGAAGATCCAGAAGGAAAGCCATTCACAATCAACTTTGATGCAATGGCTGGTGCTGAAACTTCAGAAGCGCGTGCACAATTCATCCTTCAATCCTGGCAGGAAGTTGGCTTAAATGCAAAGCTTAACGGCGGTTCATTAAAAGACTTCAACCTGTTCTATGACACTATCGAAGCAGATGACCCATCTGTTGAAACATTCATGGGTGCATGGGGACTTGCTAACGACCCGGATCCAGCAGGCATCTGGCTGTCTACTGACAAATGGAACATGTGGAGATGGTATAGCGAAGAGTCTGACGCTCTAATCAAAAAAGGTGTATCATTCCCTGAAGACTCAAGCAAAGATGTTACTGAACACCGTAAGGAAGTCTATAACGAATGGCAAAAGCTTGTTAACGAAGAATTGCCAATCATTTTCTTCGAACAGCGTGTAGATCCATGGGCGATCAACAAGCGTGTGGGCGGAGTTAAAGTTACACCATTTGGAACTGATGAGTTCCACAAGTGGCACATTGTAGAGTAATAGAATAAAAGGAACCTGTATTCCTTGGTGGAGCTGCTCCTCCAAGGAATACAAGTTTAACCAGCGAATAAATCTTTGTTTGGTAAGGGGAATGGAAATGCTACAGTACACGATTCGACGACTCATAGGTATGATTCCAATAATTTTCCTTATCTCAGTAGTGGTTTTCACCCTGGCAAAGCTTATGCCCGGTGATGCACTGTCTGGAAAAATTGACCCATTAAACTCAGATCCGGAGTATATTGAAGAAATGCGTGAGCAGATGGGATTGAACGATCCTATTCCTGTACAGTATGTCCGCTGGATGAGTGGTGTGGTCCAAGGAGATTTTGGAGATTCATTTGTTCATAAGCGTCCGGTTATGGAGCTAATTGGTGACCGTTTGCCGAACACGATTATTTTAGGAATATCAGCTCTATTAATCACTTATTTTTTAGCTTTTTTAATGGGAAGGTACTCCGGGCGGTTTGCCTATAGTATAGGGGATTATTTAATATCAGCTTTTAACTATTTAGCACTTGCAATACCTAGCTTTGTTGCAGCTTTGGTTGCCATTTATGTCTTTGCCATCAATCTTGGATGGGTTCCTGCCAGTGGAAGTATCGGCAGCGGAGTAGAAGCAGGAACACTGGAATATTACTTAAGTAAAGCAAAACATACAGTATTGCCGGCTATTGTCCTGGGAGCCATGGCTACAGCCGCTTATACACAGTTCCTGAGAAATGATATGATCGAAAGCTCTCGCAAGGATTATGTTCGTACAGCAAGAGCGAAAGGTACGAAAGAATCTGCGATTTATAATAAGCACATTCTAAGAAACTCAATCATACCTATTGTTACTTTACTTGGATTCGATATTGCCAACCTATTTGGAGGGGCAATTATTACAGAAACCATTTTCACATACCCTGGCATCGGTTATTTATTCGTAGAATCAGTTAATTCACGGGATTATTCAGTCATGATGGCTATTGCCATGATGCTGACTATTTTAACGCTCATTGGAAATTTAATTGCTGATTTACTATATGGATTAGTAGATCCGCGTATTCGTTTAAGTTAGGTAGGTGAGAGTATGGAACCATCAATTTCACAGCAAACTTCGCCTGGTTTAGCAGAGCCTGTTAAACCTCCGAAGAGTCAATCACCATGGGCTCTCGCCCGCCGCAAGTTTTTGCGCAATAAAGCTGCGATGATCAGTCTTGTTTTCCTGCTGATCGTCTGTGTAATGTCCATATTGGCAGAGCCGCTGTCTATGCCGGTGGAGGAGACAGCGAAGATTAATTTAACACAGATGAGCAAAGAACCATCCGCTGATCACTACTTTGGCACAGACAAGTCTGGCCGAGATGTCTTTGCCAGAACACTGCACGGCGGTAAGACATCACTCCTGCTGGCATTCTCTATCACGCTCTCTGTTATTACCATTGGTACTATTGTTGGTGCTGCTGCCGGATATTTTGGGGGCTGGGTCGATAATGCTCTGATGAGATTCACAGACTTTATGATGAATTTTCCATTCCTGCTATTTGTTATCGTATTAAAATCCATTTTTATTGAATCCAGTACAGGAACACTCATTTTTGTAATAAGTGTACTTAGCTGGACAGGAACAGCACGTCTGGTACGAAGCAAGGTAATGGCTGAGAAGGAAAATGAATATATAATGAGTGCGGTATCCATTGGATGCTCAGCACCAAAAACCATTTTTAAACACTTGCTGCCGAATGTCATGTCGACCATTATTGTTCAGGCAACGATTACTCTGGCTGCGATGATTGTAGCTGAGACTGGCTTAAGCTTCCTCGGTTTTGGTGTACCAATTAACATTCCAACTTGGGGGAACATGCTTCAGGAAGCAAGGAGCCCGGATGTTTTAACAAGTAAATGGTGGATATGGATCCCGCCTGCTGCGATTCTTACATTAACCATCCTGTCTATCAACTTCATTGGAGAAGGCTTAAAAGATGCTTTCAATCCTAAATCAAACAGATAAGATAACAAAAAACGCCTGTATTCAGGCGTTTTTTGTTGTTTTCAGGCCTATAGCTTGTACATATCCAAACAAATGCTTTCATATACTTGTAAAAACAGGGACTGGGAGTGTGTTTATGGCAGCAGTAAAAACTTTTATGACTCACAAGTATAGAAAAGAACATGTTATTTAGGGCATTTTGGCTTCTAACAGGGTTTGGAGTCGCTGTTTCAGGAGGAGTCAGTGTCATAGGGTATTTAAACCTGCTTACAACTGGACATACATTCAAAGAATATATAAATTTTATCACCCATCGTCCAGAATGCTATTTGCTTCCGGCCGGAATCATTATTATAACCATGAGCATTTATATACCCCATTCAAACGAGGGTGAATAAAGGGCATTTCATTAATTATAAAGAAAGGTTATTACAAAAAATGGATTGCAAGTGCAATATAGGAATAAATTTACTGCTTGATGCCCATACTGAGTGACAAATAGTTTGTTGAAGTGGGGGTTGAAGAATGTTGTATCTTCATGATGTTTGGGTGAATTGGTTTGAAGGAGAAGAAAATGGATACAATGTATGCCATTTTCATGAATGGAGAAAAGATGATGGTGTAGAACTGCTAGATCAGGTCCCTCTGCTGAAGATTGACCCGGTGCTTTTTAATTACATCGAAAATGATCTTTCTGAGCTGCCACAACAACTGCTGGATGACATTTATCAAAAAGCTTACTTAAGGAAAAATCATGAACGCATTCAATTGGAATATTGTTTTGTTGTATCAGATGGGACAGGCATATTGGCTGTAGATACAATCGGCTACAACATCCCTATCAGAAAAAGCAGGCTAATACCAAGGCAGGAGCAGCTGGCATATGAAATGCTTGAAAATCAGGAAACGGCAAATTACTCTTTTAATGATCAAACCGCTTTAAAGGAATTCCATATTCTTTCCCCGTCTCCGGATTTGATGGCAGGTTTGACAAGGAAAGAAAGGCAGCTTAAACAGCTGCTGTTTATGGCGCTGGACCAGCTTCATTCCTCTAAAAATGATGCTGAAATCCGTTATTGGTATACGGAGTGGAGTCCTGAGCGCTATAAGAAAATCCAATCAATGAATTTTGAGGAAGCCTGGTATGAATTATTTGATGAAAGTAAATACGGCTGGTCAAGTAAACATGAAAAGTTCTGTGAAAATTTAATTAAAGGACAGCCATTTTTCGAGAAGTTGTGGGAAATGGAGCATGGTCCAAAAGTAAATTAAAAAAAACAGCCCGAGGCTGTTTTTTTTATTTTCTTTTTCGGCCAAGTCCCATGGCGTTTTCCATTTTTTTAATCATTTTATTTGCGGCTCTATTAGCTTTTTCTGCTCCTTGATCAAGTACAAGATCAAGTTCTTCTGATTCCATTAGCGCATAATATCTATCCTGAATAGGCTTAAGTGCCCCAATAATAATATCAGACAGGCCGGCTTTAAAATCCCCGTATCCTTTGCCTTCGTATTCTCTTTCGATTTCCGCAATAGTTTTCCCTGAAAGGATTGAATTAATGGAAAGGAGATTTGATACTCCTGGTTTGTTTTCCTTATCATACTTAACAATGCCTTCAGAATCTGTTACGGCGCTTTTTATTTTCTTTTCGATTTGTTTTGGGTCATCTAATAAAGAAATAAACGCCTTTTTATTGAGATCAGATTTGCTCATCTTCTTTAATGGATCCTGAAGTGACATTACCCTTGCACCTTCCTGGGCGATTCTTACATCTGGAATAGTGAAAATATCATTGTACTTTTTATTGAATCTTTCAGCAAGATCACGGGTTAATTCCAGGTGCTGTTTTTGATCCTCTCCAACCGGAACCAAGTCAGTATTATATAGAAGGATATCTGCAGCCATCAAAGGAGGATAGGTCAGCAATCCTGCAGAAACCGCATCCTTGCCTTCTGATTTGTCTTTGAATTGAGTCATGCGCTCAAGTTCACCGATGTAAGAAACACATTGCATCATCCAGCCTGCCTGGGCATGGGCTGGAACTTCCGACTGAATGAATAGGGTGGATTTATCAGGATCGATTCCAACAGCCAAATATAAGGCAGCAAGACTTCGAATGTTCCTTCTCAATTCCAGTCTGTCCTGCGGAACAGTAATTGCGTGCTGATCAACAATACAAAAATAACAGTTGTAGTCATTCTGCAGTTCAACAAATTGTTTCATGGCACCAATGTAATTGCCTAGGGTAATAGTACCGCTTGGCTGGATGCCGGAAAATATAGTTTTCATGTTTTTCCTCCTTTAATCGGCACAAAAATTCATGAGCAGTCAGGCGCTGAAGGATGGGAATGCTTCCTGTAATCATAAAAAAGCATAAAAAAGAACCATTCATCCCTATAAAATAGGGACGAATGGTCCGCGTTGCCACCCTAATTACTCAAATACTGAGTCACTCTGCCCTATGCAGAAAATGCATAGGTCCCCGATAACGCAGGGAAGCGCCTGAGAAATTCAGAGGCTCAAAAGTCCATTCGATCTACCGGGCTGCCTGTTTGCACCTTCCACAGGCTCTCTGCTGAACCCTCGGTAAATGTACTACTCTTTTTTCATCGCCGACAAATAATTTAATTTAATTTTATTATATAATAAAATAAACTATCCGGATACAAAAAGCAAGTAAATAAAAAGCAATTAAAGGTCATTCATCTACATTGTTTTGAGAATGCATTTTACCAAAATGTGGGTGGAAACTCCTAGTAAAATAGTAAAATATATTAAAAAGAAAAATTTTTTTATTATCGCAAAAATCTTAATTTATAAGACTTTTTGACGAAAAATGTCATACCAGAGCGGATTGCACGTACAAAAAGCCACTTGCAATAAGTTTTTAAACTATTTATAATAAACGTAACAAACATAATCTTTACGAATTTGTTACATTTAAAACAAAACTATATCACTCTAGGTTTCAGGAATATAGTGCATATTGAGTAAGTTTATTGCTTACATATTATAGATTACTCTTTTTAATCTGAATTATCAGAATATAGGGATAATCTATCTTTAAGAGAATATAAACTTGCTTTTTTTGTTGCCTTTTAAATAGTCTGCAAATTTTTTAAATTTAATTAACAGACTATTTAAGCAATATATCTGGAGCGCACAGTTGTGTTTTTTATGATAGGCAAATGGTAAAGAGACTGTTTGAGGAAATTAATAGGGGGTTAATACCGTGAACAAAAGATTATCGATCTTTTTTAGCATGTTGCTTGTGCTAAGTATGTTCCTTGCTGCGTGCAGCGGCGGCGGAGACAATGCTGACGGCGACAAAAAAGGCGGAGATGACGGCGGAAAGTCTGATGTGCCGCAGGAGCTAAGAGTAAATATCAACACTGAACCACCATCTTTAAATCCAGGACTTGCAGAAGATTCAACTTCTGGAACTGTACTTCGTAACGTTTTAGAAGGTCTTACTCGCATCAATCAAGATGGTAAACCTGAAAAAGCAATGGCAGAAGACATTAAAGTCTCTGAAGACGGAAAAACTTATACATTCACAATTCGCGATGCGGAATGGTCAAATGGTGATCCTGTAACCGCTAATGACTTTGAATATGCTTGGAAATGGGCATTAGATCCTGCAAATAACTCAACTTATGCATACCAGCTTTACTACATCGAAGGTGCAGAAGCATTCAACTCAGGCAAAGGTGAAAAGGATGCTGTTGGTGTTAAAGCTGTCGATGAAAAAACTTTAGAAGTTAAATTAGTAAACCCAACACCATATTTTGAAGAATTAACTGCTTTCTATACTTATCTTCCAGTTAACAGCAAGATTGCTGAAGCTAACCCAGATTGGGCAACAGACGCTGGTGATAATTTCACTACTAACGGTCCTTTCCATTTAGTTGAATGGGCTCACAGTGACAAGATTGTTCTTGAAAAGAGCGAAACATACTGGGATGCTGAAACAGTTAAGCTGGACAGCATTGAAATGATTATGATCAATGATCCTAACACTGAATTATCTATGTTTGATAACGGCGAACTAGATTGGGCTGGAGCTCCAACAGGTGCCCTTCCAACTGACGCTATGCAGGCTCTTAAAGAGGAAGGCCGCTTAGTTACTCAACCAATCGCAGGTATTTACAATTACAAGTTTAATACAACTGTAGAACCATTTAATAATGTCAATATCCGTAAGGCATTTGCACATGCTATCAACCGTCAGGAGCTTATTGATAACATCCTTCAGGGTGAGCAGCTTCCTGCAATGGCAATTGTTCCACCATCAATGTTTGAAGAAAACGAAAAGGGTTATTTCCCTGATAATGATGTAGAAAAAGCTAAAGAATATTTACAAAAAGGTCTTGAAGAACTTGGAATGAAAGATGCATCTGAACTTCCAGCTGTAACTCTTTCTTATAACACTTCTGAGGCGCACCAAAAGATTGCACAGGCAATCCAGGATATGTGGAAGCAAAATCTAGGTGTTGAAGTAACACTTGATAACGCTGAATGGAACGTATTCCTTGATAACGTAAACCAAATGGATTACCAAGTAGCACGTATGGGCTGGTTGGGTGACTTTAATGATGCAATCAACTTCTTAGAAATGTACCGTGACGCTGATGGCGGAAACAACAATACTGGATGGGAAAGCAAAGAGTTCCAGGATCTGCTTGCTAAATCTGCAACAGAAACTGACCCTGAAGCGCGCCAGCAGTTACTGAAAGATGCTGAAGCAATCTTCATGGAAGATATGCCAGTAGCTCCAGTCTATTTCTATACTAACAACTGGGTACAGGCTGAGAACCTAAAAGATGTTGCAGTATCCGGTCTAGGTGATGTCCAGTATAAGTGGGCACACTTCGAATAAAAATAGCTAACTTTACGAAAGGTATATGGGATTCTCAATCCCATATACCTTCGTTTCTGATTAAGGCATTGTAATAAAATGGAGGTGTTTGACAATGGCGAAATATATTGGAAAACGTCTGCTCTACATGATCCTGTCATTATGGATGATTGTAACGGCAACATTTTTCTTTATGCGCATTGCACCCGGAAACCCTTTTGCATCTGAGAAAAAACTTCCTCCCGAAATTGAAGCTAACCTGAATGCTCATTTTGGCTTGGACAAGCCTTGGTATGCACAATATTGGGAATATCTCGTACGTATTGTAAATTGGGATTTCGGTCCGTCTTTTAAATATAAAAGCCAGACTGTTAACGACTTAATCAATGAAGGTTTCCCTGTCTCATTTCTCCTTGGAATGGAAGCCATTTTTATCGCAGTTGCAGTAGGAGTTATTTTAGGAATTGTTGCAGCATTAAAACACAATAGATGGCCGGATTACACAGCAATGATTGTAGCTGTATTAGGCATCTCTGTTCCTTCCTTTATCATGGCATCATTTCTGCAATATTTCCTGGCAATAAAAATGGGTATTTTTCCTGTAGCAAGGTGGGAATCTTTTATGCACAGCGTCCTGCCAGCCATTGCGTTGGCTTCAACACCAATGGCGTTTATCGCGAGGTTAACCCGTTCAAGCATGCTTGAAGTTCTGGCAAATGATTATATTAAGACTGCTAAATCAAAAGGTTTAAGCAGGGGAGTAATTACAGTAAAACATACAATCCGAAATGCCCTACTACCAGTAGTAACATATATGGGGCCATTAACTGCAGGTATATTAACAGGAAGCTTCGTAATTGAAAGAATTTTCGGGATTCCTGGACTTGGTGCACACTTTGTAACCAGTATCAACAATCGTGACTATACGGTAATTATGGGTGTAACCGTTTTCTACAGTATTCTGTTGCTTGTATCTATTCTCCTTGTTGACATTGCATACGGAATCATCGACCCACGCATCAAACTTGCCGGCGGGAAGAAAGGAGAGTAATTATGCAGATTTCGAAAGATAAGTTTAAGTTAGTCGGGACACAGCTCGGCGAAGCTGAGAAAATTTCAAAACCAAGTCTTTCATTTTGGAAAGATGTATTTATCCGATTCCGAAAAAACAAGCTTGCCCTGTTTGGATTAGTATTATTAGCACTGCTGATCTTCATGGCAATCTTTGGACCATATATGACTTCCTATGATTATGCATCAAATGACCTTGGAAATAAAAATCAGCCACCTTCATCAGAACACTGGTTTGGTACGGATGATCTTGGCCGTGATATGTTTGCCCGTACATGGGAAGGTGCCAGAATTTCTATTTTCATAGGAGTTGCTGCAGCAGTAATTGATTTGATTATTGGTGTACTTTGGGGCGGTATTGCCGGTTATAAAGGCGGACGCACAGATGAGGGTATGATGCGTTTTGCCGATATTTTATATGGTGTACCTTATCTATTATTAGTAATCTTGTTAATGGTTGTACTTGGACAGGGATTGTCGACTATGATTATTGCTATGTCCATCACTGGATGGATCAATATGTCGCGTATCGTCCGTGGACAGGTGTTATCTCTTAAGAATCAGGAATATGTCCTGGCTGCCAAAACGCTTGGTGCCAATACAAGCAGGATTATGGGCAAACACTTAATTCCAAATTCAATGGGTCCTATTCTAGTCACAATGACTCTGACTGTCCCTTCTGCCATTTTTACAGAAGCATTCCTAAGCTTTATTGGTCTGGGATTAACACCGCCGATTGCGAGCTGGGGAACGATGGCCAATGATGGACTTGCGGCTATGCGTTACTACCCATGGCGCTTATTCTTCCCAGCAGTGTTTATCTGCTTAACGATCTTTGCATTTAACGTTGTTGGCGACGGTTTGCGTGATGCTCTAGATCCTAGAATGCGTAAATAAGGAGTGAGAACATGGAAAAATTGCTTGAAGTAAAAAATTTAGAAGTCTCATTCCAAACATATGGAGGTACAGTAAAAGCAGTCCGCGGAGTCAGCTTTGACCTTCATAAGGGAGAGACGCTAGCGATTGTTGGCGAATCTGGGTCAGGTAAAAGTGTTACTTCCCAGTCTATTATGAAGCTAATACCTATGCCGCCGGGCCGTATTTCAGGCGGGCAGATTCTGTTGAGTGGTGACGACATCGTACCAAAAACTGAGAAACAAATGGAAAAGATCCGCGGTAAAGAAATCAGTATGATCTTCCAGGATCCAATGACTTCATTAAATCCAACAATGAGAGTTGGAACACAGATAATGGAAGTGCTGATTAAACATCAGAATATGTCTAAGTCTGATGCCAAAAACAGAGCAATTGAATTACTAAGACTTGTAGGTATTCCGATGCCTGAGAAAAGGGTAGATCAATATCCTCATGAATTTTCCGGAGGTATGAGGCAGCGTGCAATGATTGCGATTGCTCTCGCAGCCAATCCAAAGCTGCTTATCGCGGATGAGCCTACAACGGCACTTGACGTTACGATTCAGGCGCAAATCCTGGAGCTTATGAAAGATCTGCAAAATAAAATGGATACTTCCATTATCTTTATCACACATGACCTGGGTGTTGTTGCAAATGTTGCTGACAGAGTAGCAGTAATGTATGCCGGGCAGATTGTTGAAATGGGTACTGTAGATGAAATTTTCTATGATCCCCGTCATCCTTATACATGGGGATTGCTTGCATCCATGCCAAGCTTAGAAAATGATGAGAAAGCCGAGTTAGCTGCAATTCCAGGAACACCGCCGGATCTGACAAATCCTCCAAAAGGAGACGCATTTGCTGCCAGAAATAAGTATGCACTTGCAATTGACTTTGAAGAAGAGCCGCCGATGTTCCAAATTTCAGAAACACATTTTGCGAAAACATGGCTCCTTCACCCGGATGCTCCAAAGGTTGAGCCGCCAGAAGCAGTTAAAAAACGTATGCGCCAGCTATCCTCCACTTTTGATAAACCAGTATTAGTGAAGGAGGGGAAATAATAATGGCGGAAAAATTGCTTGAGATTAAAAACTTAAAACAGCATTTTAACGTAGGCCGTCCGAATATGGTAAAAGCAGTTGACGGGATTACTTTTGATATTTATAAGGGAGAGACCCTTGGTCTTGTTGGCGAGTCTGGCTGCGGTAAATCAACTACTGGACGGACAATAATCAGGTTATACGATGCAACTGATGGGCAGGTGCTTTTTGAAGGTGAAGATGTTCACGGTAAAAAGTCTGCAAAAGAACTGAAAAAGTTTAACCGGAAAATGCAAATGATATTCCAGGATCCTTATGCTTCTTTAAACCCGCGTATGACAGTTGCAGATATTATTGCTGAAGGAATCGATATTCACGGTTTGGCAAAAAGTAAAAAGGAACGCATGGAGAGGGTTTACGAGCTTTTGGACACTGTCGGTCTGAATAAAGAACATGCTAACCGCTACCCGCATGAATTCTCTGGCGGACAGAGACAGCGTATCGGGATAGCCCGCGCGCTTGCAGTTGACCCTGATTTCATTATTGCCGATGAGCCAATTTCAGCTTTGGACGTTTCCATTCAGGCTCAGGTAGTAAACCTTATGAAAAAGCTGCAGCGTGAAAAAGGATTGACATACCTGTTTATTGCACATGACTTATCCATGGTTAAATACATCAGCGACCGGATCGGTGTTATGTACTTCGGTAAACTGGTTGAGCTTGCGCCAGCTGAAGACTTATACAATAACCCTATGCATCCTTATACACAATCACTGCTGTCAGCTATTCCGCTTCCAGATCCAGAAACAGAGCGTTCCCGCAGAAGGAAAGCTTATGATCCGGCAGTTCACAATTACGATGATGATGAAAAGATGGAAATGCGTGAAATAACTCCTGGTCATTTTGTTTATTGCTCTGAAAAAGAATACAGAGAATTAAAAGCTAAATATGCCAAATAACAAAAAACGATCTCGAATGAGATCGTTTTTTACATCCTGGAAAAGTAAAGGTTAGCTATAAAGGAATTGCCAAGATGTAAATAACCCGATCAAATATTGAGATAGATTGGAAATTTCTCTTTAACACTTTTATTCACTAATGTGTGATTTTCTTTATAATACAACATTTTCCGGGATTTTACTATGAGAATTTTCAATTATTTATATTTTTCCGTCAATTTGGTTTTTTAACCACAATTTTGAGATTTTTTTAATAGAATTGGTTTAAAGAATACTTATAATGATAATTTAGTATAAAGATAGTACTTAATTCTTTGAAAAAAAATTATAATGTAGGTACCAATAGATTGCTAAGAAAAGGGGGCATAACATTTGAACAAGTCAATAAAATTAGCTGCTGCCTTCATGTTAGTATCAGCTTTATCCGTATCAGCCGATTCAGTTGGGGCAAAAGAACATGAAAATCAGGGATTAGGACAAAACCCTCAAAGGGAACATGTTTCCCTTGTTAAAACCCTTCCGGAAAAAGTAAACCGTTTTCAATTTGATTCCGGTTATCATTTTGAATATCCAGATGCTGTAAGGGGTATTTATGTTACCGGACATTCAGCAGGGGGAGCGAAGTTCAATAAATTAATGAAATTGATGGATGACACCGATTTAAATGCGATGGTTATCGATATAAAGGATGATTGGGGCAACCTTACATATGTTCCAGAAGACGATTCATCCTATAATGATATCGGCAAGCCTTACATAAAGGATCCAAAAAACATTTTGAAAGAAATGGAGGAAAAGCAAATTTATCCGATTGCACGGGTTGTCGTTTTCAAGGATTCCGTTCTGGCCAATAAAAAACCTGAATGGTCGTATAAGGAAGGAAATTCTGTATGGAAGAATGGCAGAGGTGAATCCTTTGTGAATCCATTCTTAAAAGAAGTTTGGGATTACAATATTGGAATTGCCATCGAAGCTGCAAAAATGGGATTTCAGGAAATTCAATTTGATTATGTCCGTTTTCCTGAAGGTTTTGAACAGCGTGATACCTCTTTGAAGTACAGTATGGGTGAATATGAAAATCTTAAGATTGAAAATGTACAAAAGCGTGTAAGTGCAGTTACCGACTTTGTCGAGTACGCGAGGAAGCAGCTTGAGCCATATGGTGTAAAGGTCTCGGTTGATATCTTTGGCTACACGGCTACCCTTCCTGAAGCACCTGGAATTGGCCAAAATTTTTCCAAGATCTCAGAACATGTTGATGTAATTTCTTCTATGATTTATCCAAGCCATTGGACATCTTATTTTGGCATAGCCAAGCCAGATCTGGAGCCATATAAGCTTGTTTCTGAATATGCTAAACTTGAGAAAGCGAAGCTGGGAGAATTGGATAGTCCGCCTGTATCAAGACCGTGGCTTCAGGACTTTACAGCCTCTTATTTAGGAGCCGGAAATTATAAGAATTATGGAAAATCAGAGGTGCAAGCTCAAATAAAGGCACTGAACGAACAGGGAATTAAGGAATTCCTTTTATGGAATGCAGGTAATTCATATACACCAAATGTTGATTATACACCATAAAAAGCCAGAAAGAGGCCGTTTATTTGGCCTCCTTCTGGCTTTGTTTATCAAGTCATTAAGTTACATATCATTTGACACTATTTTTGAATGCGGTATCATAGTATAAAGGCATAGGCTACTGCTTTTTCTTTCCGCCTACGCTTTTCCATCCAGTCTGCACCCTGGCAGATTGATCCACGAATTCGGATTTATTTTTACCGCCAAATACTTTTTCTCCAATACCATTAGTCAGTACACCTAATAAGGCAGTAAATCCAATTATGAGCAGAGCAACAATTGTTAAATCAGTTATGTAGCCAACCATGATAAATCCCCATCTTTCTTTTCACAGTTCCCTGTGATTAGTGTGTGAACATCCCTAATCTTATTTTATTCGAAATTTTCAAGTATTAAAAGGGGAAATTCCACGAATACTTAATCTGAATAGAAATATTAGCAGTCTAAGTATAATAGTAAGTGGAAAGGAAAGCTGGGAGCTTATCATGCTGGAATAAATATTCAAGCACTGCAGACAATAGGTTGTTTGTGGGCAAAAAAGGAGAAGATCCATGCATTGGTATGAAAAATTGAATCAATATTTCCCGATTGAAGAAATGAAATCAAGAGAACATATGGAAACCTTATTGAAGGAACGGTCAGACATTTATCATAAAGATGAAGGTCCACATCATGTACTTATGTATGTTGAACTGGATAACTTTGTGTTTATTGATTATCTGTTTGTTTCGAAGGAATCCAGAGGACAGGGACTTGGCCATAAATTACTTCAAAAACTAAAAAACAAAGGCAAACCGATCATATTGGAAGTTGAGCCGGTTGATTACGAAGACACTGATACTGAGAAGAGGCTCAAGTTCTATAAGAGAGAAGGGTTTGAGCACGCACAATCAATTGGTTACAGCCGCCGTTCTCTTGCGACTAATGAGATCAATACTATGGAAATTCTTTATTGGTCCCCTGAGAATCAAAGTGAAGAAATGATTTATGAGGCCATGAAGAAAACATATGAAATGATTCACACTTATAAGGATTCACATTTTTATGGGAAGTCATATCAGCCAGTAGATGAGGTTCTGACTTATGAAGAGAATAAAAGCGGGACAGATGTATTAGAGGATTTATAAGAATTTGGAAAAACACAGCCATTTATGTAAATGGCTGTGTTTTCATTTTCATTAATTAATTGAGAAAATATTCATAAGCATAATGGTTTATTTGAAATTAACTGGGGTATATATAGAATAATTTAATATGAACATTAATGAAATCATATATATATTTCCCTTAGGCTTGGGCCTAAGAAACTTTATGGAAGCAATTATAACAAAAAATATATATAAAAATGAAACTTTTTGCTTGTTCATTCGTCTTATTAAGTAGATTTTAATTCTTAATCTATTTGTTTAATGAATGTTTAATACTTTTATCATATTTATAAAAAGTTATACCAAATAGAAACTGTTTAGTGTATAATTAATAATATAAATTCCCTGATTAAAGTTATTTTAATCTAGAAGAATCTAGAAATAGTTGATTAAACAAATATAATCTCTGATAGTTTCATATATGTCTAAATTTAAGGAGTGTGAATTTGTAAAATGGTCACATTATACACTTCACCAAGTTGTACATCCTGCAGGAAAGCTAAATCATGGTTGGAAGAGCATGAAATTGCTTATAAAGAACGAAATATCTTTTCTGAACCGCTCTCGATTGATGAAATTAAGGAAATTCTTCGAATGACTGAAGATGGGACAGATGAAATCATTTCAACTCGCTCAAAGACATTTCAAAAGCTTGATGTAAACCTTGAATCAATGCCTCTCCAAGATTTATTTGAGCTAATCAAGGAAAACCCGGGGCTGCTCCGCCGTCCAATTATTCTTGATGAAAAACGTTTGCAGGTTGGATATAATGAGGACGAAATAAGACGTTTCCTTCCAAGAAAAGTCCGTACTTACCAGTTGCGTGAAGCGCAGCGTATGGTTAATTAACCAGTGCATTATTAATACTTAAAATTAAGAGGCCTTCTTTCTGTTAACAGAAGAAGGTCTTTTTGTCCATTATATGAAAAAGAAAAAGGAAAATGGACATAATAAGAGAATATTTAGTAAAGCCAATGAGATAAGATGTACCAACTGTGACAAGATAGGCATTTAACGGTTTTTTTAAACATATGACTTTTTAATTCCCTTTATGCTCAATTTGTCATAAAATAAAAGTACAAGGTACAAAATACATTTTACCTTAATTAATCGGGGATTAACCAAATGATATACGGGTAAATGGATAACACATGACTGCTGGGGGTATTTAGTCCCTTCAATCATAGCCAGAAGGGAGAGTTGCTGCATGGAAATCGAACGTATTAATGATCATACCGTTAAATTTTATATTTCTTATCTTGATATAGAAGAAAGAGGCTTTGACCGTGAAGAGATTTGGTACAATCGTGAACGGAGTGAGGAACTCTTTTGGGAAATGATGGATGAAGTCCATCAAGAGGAAGAATTTCTTGTTGAAGGCCCTTTATGGATCCAGGTTCAAGCATTGGATAAGGGTTTGGAGGTTCTTGTGACAAAAGCTCAGCTATCAAAGGATGGTCAAAAGTTTGAGCTTCCTGTCCCGGATGAAAAAGTGAAAGATTTGCCTGTGGATGAACAAATAGAGGAAATGCTTGATCATCATTTCCGTAAATCGGATGCAAATGACAGCGGATATGAGGGTGACCTTGAGTTCCTATTATCATTTAGAGATTTTGAAGACATTATTTCGTTATCAAAGCGGTCAATTCTTGACTCCATTACCACAAAGCTATATTCCTTTGAAGGGAAGTATTATTTATTCGCAGAGTTCCCTGAGGAGCTTTTTGAAGAGGATGACATAGATAACATGCTGAGCATTCTTCTTGAATACGGGCACGAAACAAGTACAACAATTCACCGTGTAATGGAATATGGTAAATTGATCATTGAAAACGATGTTTTTGAAAATCTTAGAAAACACTTTAAATAGTAAAGGAAAGTCGATTTCATTTTTGGAATCGGCTTTTTTGTATGCGGACTGTACATAGCAGCTATAAGAAAAACTGAGAGAATACCTCAGATAAAAAAGGAATTTAACCATAACTGATAGAACAATAAGGAGGAAAGGAGATGATCATTTGTTAGTTGCCTCAACAGAGAAAGGGGTGCGAATAAGCCTAGCAGGTTCACACAGTACCCAGGATTTACAGCATTTCAGGGAATCACACACCTTTTTCTGCCCGGAATGCAAAGAGAAAGTAATTATGAAAATCGGAATAAAGAGAATTCCGCATTTCAGCCACAGAAAGGGTTCTGAATGTCCGGAAAGGTATGAAAGGGAATCAGAATATCATATTTCAGGAAAGGTGTTATTGTTTCAGTGGCTGGAGAAAAAAGGTTTAAATCCAATTTTAGAACCATACTATCCGGAAATTTCACAAAGACCGGATATTGCTGTCCGTTATGAAGGTGTACAATATGCTCTTGAATATCAATGTTCCAGTATTTCGGAGGAGTTATTTATAAAGCGGACAGAAGCTTACTTTCAGGCAGGTATCGTTCCAATTTGGATACTCGCAGGAAAAAGCATTAAGCGGATTGGCAAAACAAAAATTTCTTTGTCTGGTTTTCAGTACCTGTTCCTTCGTCAAGCACCTTCAGGGCATTGGGTAATTCCCTCTTTTTGCCCCATTACAAAGTCTTTCATCAATATCCACCATATCCAGCCCCTCACTGTCAGAAATGCCTGGGCGCATTATGATGTAAAACCTATTTTCAAAGCAGAAACAGATATATTATTTGCCCCATATTTTAATAAAGATATAAATATACAGGAGTGGAAAAGGGAAGTCCGGAAAATTAAGAATTCCCTTTCTCGAAATAATGGTTCTGTTAAAAATAATTTTCTTCAGGATTTATACTCCCGCTCAATTGCTCCAGCGTTCCTCCCGCCTGAGATTGGCCTTCCTGTTCATCATTCTGTATTTATCGAAACCTCACCAGTACAGTGGCAGAGTTATTTGTTTTTGGATATAGTCTGCAAAGAAAGGCCGTTCTCACTTCTGCAAATGATTTCTGCCTTTCGCAATAGGGTAAAGAATAACGATATAAAAATCAGGTCAATCCCATTGGTTCAAAAAGGCTCCGAAATCATGGCAATAAGTGAATACCTTAATGTTCTTATTAGCTTAAACATTGTTAAGCATACAGGAAAAGGTTTGTATGAAAAAACCGCATTAAGCATTGATCCTGATTATTTCTCCCGTATTATCCAAATAGAGGAGGATTTTTACAAAGGCATCACTCAAAGGATTTTACTGGGTCATAAATGAAAAAGATGAAATTAACATAAAATAATCAAAGACTTCCACTTTTGTACTTTAAAAAAGCAGGAATTTTTTTCTTCAAAGAGAAGATAGTGTAATGGGATTTATGAATGGAGGATGATTGTATGGCTAATGAAACAGCTGTTAAGAAACTGCCGGCAAGAAGTGAGATTTCACCTGAAGATACCTGGCGTTTGGAGGATATTTTCCCTTCTGATGATGAGTGGAACAAGGAATATAGTGAGGTGCAGAAACTGATTCCTGATGCAGGAAAGTATCAGGGCAGGCTCGGGGAAAGTGCTGAAACATTATATACAGCGCTTCAGTTCCAGGATCATTTACTTTCGCGCCTTGGGAAGCTTTATACATATGCCCATATGCGTTATGACCAGGATACAACTAATTCATTTTATCAGGGAATGGATGATAAGATTAAAAACTTGTATTCTGAAGCTGCAAGTGCACTTGCCTATATTGTTCCTGAGCTGCTTGCTGAAGATGAAAAGAAGATTGAACGCTTTTTAACGGAAAAAAATGAGCTCCAATTATATAAACATTCACTTGAAGAAATTAATCTTCAAAGGCCTCATGTTTTATCAGCTGAACAGGAATCTTTGCTTGCACAAGCTTCCGAGGTGCTTGGGGCTTCCAGTAACACCTTTGGCATGCTGAATAATGCTGATTTGGAGTTTCCATCCATTAAAGATGAAAATGGAGAAGAGGTAGAAATTACTCATGGACGATTCATCCGTTTTCTCGAAAGTGATGATCAGCGTGTCAGACAGGATGCTTTCAAGGCAGTTTATAAGACTTATGGAAAGTTTCGCAATACATTTGCAAGCACATTAAGCGGAAACGTAAAAAAAGATAATTTCAATGCAAAGATCCGGAATTATGATTCGGCGCGCCATGCTGCCCTTTCCGCTAACAATATCCCTGAAAGTGTCTATGAAAATCTGGTTAATACCGTAAACGATAATCTGCATTTGCTGCATCGCTATGTCAAACTCCGCAAGAAGGTTCTTGGGGTTAAGGAGCTTCATATGTATGATCTTTATACTCCTTTAGTGAAGGAAGTTAAAATGGAGATCCCATATAATGAGGCAAAGGATCTGATTTTAAAAGGATTGAAGCCACTAGGCGATGACTATTTAAATATTCTAAAAGAAGGTTTTGAAAATAGGTGGGTGGATGTTCATGAGAATAAGGGCAAAAGAAGCGGTGCTTATTCTTCAGGTACATATGGCACCAACCCTTATATACTTATGAACTGGCAGGACAATGTGAACAACTTATTTACTCTGGCTCATGAATTTGGGCATTCTGTTCACAGCTATTACACAAGAAAATGTCAGCCATATCCTTATGGAAACTACTCAATTTTTGTTGCAGAGGTTGCCTCCACTTGTAATGAAGCCCTCTTAAATGATTATTTGCTAAAAACAATTGATGATGATAAGAAGCGGCTGTATCTCCTGAATCATTATCTTGAAGGCTTTAGAGGGACAGTTTTCCGCCAGACAATGTTTGCAGAGTTTGAACATCTCATTCATCAAAAGGCGCAAAACAATGAAGCTTTGACAGCGGATTCATTAACAAAAGAGTATTATGAACTTAATAAGAAGTATTTTGGGGAAGAAGACATCATAATTGATGAGGAAATCGGACTGGAATGGTCCAGAATCCCGCATTTCTACTATAATTATTATGTTTATCAATATGCTACAGGTTTCAGTGCTGCTACTGCATTAAGTAAGCAGATTCTTCAGGAAGGGCAGCCTGCAGTTGACAGATATATTGAATTTCTGAAATCCGGCAGCTCAGATTACCCTATTGAAGTCCTAAAGAAAGCTGGAGTTGATATGACGAGCAGCAAGCCGATTGAAGATGCCTGTAAAGTATTTGAAGAAAAACTTAATGAAATGGAAAGCTTGCTTTCTTAATGTAAAGGTGCCGGGCTAAATTGCCCGGCACCTTTTGTGATGGTTCAAAACCCTTTAAATCTCCTTCGGTCATTCAAATATAAACATAAGATCAGGATTGAAATAAATAGTATAGGTGAAGTAATGAAAAGGGGAATAAGCTTCATCAAGCCAAGAATATTTAAAATAAAGGAGAGCAAGATGAGCATCAGCATTAGAAATACAGGCAGCTTTTTCATATTGCAGCCTCCTCTTTGAGCCGCTTTATTTCTATTTTATGCGGTTGTCCAGAGTGTCATGACTTGATTTTGACAATATTGTGAATAAAAACACAAACTTATTGCTCTGTTCTTTTACCTCATGATATAGTACAGATGTTAAGTTGATCACATGCAAACATTTACCCCTTTTGTTGGGATGTGAGAATTTCTCCCATCCCCTTTGTTCGTAAAAAATAACCCCGAGAGAACCGTGCAAAAACTGCATGGTTTTTTCATGAAAAAAATAAAGCTGTGCAGCATGCACAGCTTTGATTAGCCTGAATATCTCCAGAAATTACCATATTTTGCAGGTACATATTCAGCGATTTGCTTAAGCTGAAGCTTTTTCATTTCCTTGTTCACTTCGCTGTCGGTCATATTGTATACGACAGCGATCTCCTTGCTGGCCACCAGCTTGAAATATTGTAAAAAATATTCCAGGGGGGGGAGAGGAGCACGTTCAGGTTTAGCAGGCAGCATTTCTTCCAAAATCTGTTCATATATTTCATAGGGATAATACCCTGTTA
Source organism: Bacillus sp. ZZV12-4809 (assembly GCF_009849585.1). Taxonomy (GTDB): domain Bacteria; phylum Bacillota; class Bacilli; order Bacillales; family Cytobacillaceae; genus Cytobacillus. The sequence continues at coordinate 27,104 of NZ_VCRN01000022.1, read as the reverse complement.
CTTTGATGCCTTCATCTTCTATATTTTCATTGAAAAAGACGAGAGTGGGTATTTCTTGAACATCCATTTCAGAAGTTATTTTTAAATCGCATTGGAATGCTTTAGCTGCACTATCTGAGTGAATATCAGAAATAAATTCTACAACGTCAAGACCGACTTCCTTAGCACAATCCTTTAAAACTTCAAAATTTGACACATTCTGCTTTTCAAGAAATAAAACCTCCTGAAGCTTGCGCAAAAATTTGATGCCAGCTTTTCTCCCTTGTAATTCAGCCGCTTTAATGGCAACTGAAGCCAGATGAGGTGAAGAAATTGGATTTTCGAACCAAAGGTTTCCATCACATGACATTCCAGATCGGCTTGCTGTCTTTTCCCACAATTCAGCAATGTTTTCGTAGTTTTGTCTTTTCCCCATATTTAAAGTTGCAAGCCTGCCGCTTAATACATGCTTTATTGAAAAGTATCGGCCATATTCAATCAGGAGCTTTTTTAAGATTGGCTCCAGAGCCCAGCATTCAGGGCAAAGGGGGTCAACAAACATATAGACTTCTATGGGCTTTTTTTCACTGCCGTAGCAATGGGGTGATGTAAACTTGATTTCATTGGATTCTGGCATATTCACGGGTTATCACCTTTCACGCCGGCCTCAGGTGTATTGATCATATGCTGGGCAGTGAGCACAAGTCTGGAAAAAAAGTCTTCCCTCAATTGTCCATCGAGCCCGATCTCATCCATTGCTTCATTCATACATAAGAGCCAGGCCTTTGCCCGGGTTTCTGTTATAGGAAAAGGCATGTGCCGCGCACGGAGCATCGGATGTCCATGTTCTGATGTATATAATGGCGGCCCCCCTAAATACTGGGTCATAAATTGTTTTTGCTTTCTCGCTGTCTCTGTCAGGTCTTCTGGAAAAATAGGAACGAGATCAGGATGTTGTCCTACGCGCAGGTAAAAAGCGTCAATTAGCTGGTGAAGCTTTTCCTCACCGATAGCGTCGAAGGGAGTGTGCATTTTCTCGGCCATATTTAAAACTCCTTTTATGAGTTATCATTTGTAAAAATGTTTAATGTTAATTGCTGTGATCTCTTTATATTTTATCAATGAGGGGTTTATATCTCAAACAAATAGCTTACTTTCCGCTTTTACGTCTCCATCGCCAGCTTATTTATATAGTATGGATTAAGCCTGTCCTGTCAATCCGGAACATCTGCTGAAAAGGTACATGAAAAAACCGCCCAATAAGTCGGGCGGCAATAGATAGCTTAAGCCATAAACGATGTGGTAACTTTCTTTATGTAATTTAGGGTTTCTTTAAAAGGAGGGACCCCGCCGTATTTATCTACATTTCCCGGTCCGGCATTATAGGCTGCCAATGCCAGTTCTACATTATCCCCATATCTGTCCATCATTTGCCTTAAATATTTGACTCCTGCAAAAATATTCTCTGCAGGATCGAAGATATTTTTAACTCCAAGCCCCCTGGCTGTTTCGGGCATCAGCTGCATTAAGCCGGATGCACCTGCATGACTGACTGCATTCGGATTAAAGTTTGATTCCTGCTTAATGACTGACTTAATCAGGTTAACAGGTACATGAAACATTTCTGATGCTTTTTGAATAAGATCATCAAACTCACTTTTTGAGGATTCTGCGAACTTGGTTAGTTTAACAGGCGGGAGAGTGGCTGCCGAAAGAGAATCAGTTTGTAAAGCGATAATAAAAGGCTCCAAGGATGCAACTGCTCCAAGTCCGCCTGTGATTTGATTGGATGAACCGTTATTTTCCGAAACTAACCCTGAAAGCAGCTCATGAAACAGAGGGTTAGAATTGTTCGTTTGATTAGAGCTATTGAACCCCTGCAATGCCTGCAGCTCCATCATTAGTTTTAGCTGTTCTATGTTCATTGTATTGCTCCTTGGCAAAAGTCTGCTTTTATTAAGCCTTTTGCTGTCTGTATTTTTCGGTGTAAAACCTCTTAATTTTATTTTCGGTCTTTCTGACGGGAATGTTAAGCTGCTGAAGCAAATTATCGAAAGCCGATTTGCCTTCAACCCGATTATCCACTTCAAATTCAAGCTCATAATCTTCCTTATCTAAATAGAGGCTGTGGTCAAGAACAGCCAATCCTTTTTTATATTCCCTTTCAGCGCGTCTTGTGGTGAGAGTACCAAAGTATTGAAGTTTATCTGTCTTGATGCCAAGCTCTTCTACGGATTGTTTTAATTGTTCAACGGGAATGTTACCTGTCTGAATCATCATGGCAGCTTCAGACTCCGTAAGATTTTCATTGGTTTCCAGTAGCCCATCAGGGTGGGGCTGTTTTAGTGTCAATTCAAATGAGCCACTTTTTTGCCTGATCCTTAATGCACTTCCCATTTTTTTTAATAAAAAATCAGGTGTATCGAAATAATGGTTCTCCTGTTCTATAAAATCTTCATTTCTTAATTTAAAAAAATTCTTTAAAGCAGTAAATTCATCTCTTGTGATCAAATTTTTAAATTCAATTTCAATATTTTTATTAGACAAGCCTGTACACCTCAGCAATAAGTAATTACCTGTATTATCTCCTTATTCCGTCTGGACATCAATCCTTTGAAAATCTTTTTAGGCTTGTGATAAATTCATTCAGGAGAGTGGCTTACTGCCGCTGTAAAAAATGCAGCAGGGGTTTTACTGTCTATAAAAACTGCGATAGAATAAGTTATGACAATGGAGGTAGAAAAAATGAAACAGAAACTTACAGTTGTAAATGCAGAATGGATTGAAAATGAATTAATATTAGGAATAGAAACTGGAAAAGTCTCAGGGCTGACAGCCATGCAGCAAATATTGGCTGATTCCGACAATCTTTCATTTATTTACATAGCAGAGCAAAATGATGATTATACATATATTTCTCTTCCGGAAACAGTCTGGCCGGAATTAAAGAAGGCGCTTGATGGCCAGCTGCGGGTTTACGCTGCTGACAGTAATCATGATCGCATAGAGCTTTTAGGGTTTCATGAAGAATTAGGGGATTTATTAGAAAATATCCGTGGGAACAGCAATTACGGAAATGAAATGGTCGAAAAAGCAGAGAATGTATTCCAGCTGAATGTTTAAGCGGCTTAATACTTGGCTATAGAGATAGGCTATGTATTTAACATAGAGAATATTGTTGATCTTCATGAACAAATAAGTGCCTGCCCAGCAGGTGCAGTAGGGTTGCTGTTTTTTTATTTCGGATATTTGGTGGTGTTGCAGGTGAAACATTGGGACTTATTTTTGGCGCCATATAAACAGGCGGTTGAAGAGCTTAAAATAAAGCTAAAAGGCATGAGAAGCCAATTTGAAATGGATTCTTCCCATTCTCCGATTGAATTTGTTACCGGGAGGGTAAAGCCTATTGCCAGCATTTTAGATAAGGCAAATCAAAAAGGCATACCACTCGACAGATTGGAATCGGAAATGCAGGATATAGCCGGTGTAAGAATGATGTGCCAGTTTGTTGATGATATTAAAAAAGTGGTTGAATTATTAAGACAAAGAAATGATTTTGAAATAGTTGAAGAAAGAGACTATATTTCTCATAAAAAAGCAAGCGGTTACCGGTCTTACCATGTCGTGATCCGGTATCCTGTTCAGACAATCAAAGGAGAGAAGAAAATCCTTGCCGAGATACAGATCCGGACGCTTGCCATGAATTTCTGGGCCACGGTTGAACACTCCCTGAATTACAAATATAAGGGCCAATTCCCTGAAGATATTAAGATGAGGCTTCAGCGGGCGGCAGAAGCTGCTTTCAGGCTTGATGAAGAAATGTCTCTTATTCGCGGTGAAATACAGGATGCCCAGGCATTCTTTACAAGAAAAAAGGAAAAGCAGCAAAAGGGAGAAAACTAACAGTATAAAAAGAGGAGCTTGGATAAGATGAAATTTGCCATTACCTCAAAAGGAGATTCAAAATCAAATACACTCATGCACAAAATGAGAACCTATTTATTGGACTTCGAGCTTACATATGATGAAGAAGAGCCTGATATAGTCATATCGGTAGGCGGGGATGGCACTTTACTCTATGCCTTTCACCGATACAGCAGCCGCTTGGACAAGACCGCGTTTGTAGGCATACACACAGGTCACCTTGGCTTTTATGCTGACTGGGTGCCGGAGGAAATCGAAAAGCTTGTCATTGCAATTGCCAAAACCCCTTATCAGGTGATTGAATATCCGCTCCTGGAAGTGATTATCCGCTACCAGCATGGCGGGAAAGAAACCCGTTATCTTGCATTAAATGAATCTACGGTCAAGGCGGTAGAGGGTACCTTAGTTATGGATGTGGAAATACGCGGCCAGCATTTTGAGCGGTTCCGCGGAGATGGCCTGTGCGTTTCCACACCATCAGGAAGTACAGCTTATAATAAGGCGCTGGGAGGGGCTATTCTGCACCCTTCCTTGCCTGCCATCCAGCTGGCTGAAATGGCTTCCATCAATAATAAGGTATTCCGAACAGTGGGCTCCCCGCTTGTATTACCGGCCCATCATACATGCATGCTGAAGCCTGTGAATGAACCGGATTTTCAGATTACGATTGATCATTTGACGCTTCTTCATAAAGATGTAAAGTCAATACAATTCAGAGTGGCAGATGAGAAGATCCGTTTTGCCAGGTTCAGGCCATTTCCATTTTGGAAAAGGGTCCACGATTCTTTTGTTGCTGATTGAAGAAAGGTCACCAGCTGACAGAACAGGAGCCATAGCTCATGGAGCGTTTTGTATTACATTGGAAAATTACAGCCCGTCAGGCGGGCTTGTTAATCAGAGACTTTTTAAAAGAAAATCATATTTCGAAAACTGCACTGACAGATATAAAATTCGCAGGCGGCTTCATTCGAGTGAATAGTCAGGAAGTCAATGTCCGATATGTGTTAAAGGAGGGGGATGACCTTCAGGTTGGATTCCCTGAAGAAGTTCCGAGTGAAGGCATGAAGGGGGAAAACTTGCCCCTGGATATTCGCTATGAAGATGATTATCTTCTTGTGGTAAATAAACCGGCAGGTGTGAGTTCCATTCCTTCCCGAGAACATCCTTCAGGAAGTCTGGCCAATGGGCTGATTGGATATTATCAGCGGATCGGCTTAAAGTCTGCAGCCCATATTGTGACACGTCTTGATAGAGATACATCAGGCCTGGTTCTGATTGCCAAACACAGGCATGTACATCATTTGTTCAGCTGGCAGCAGCGCTCACGAAAAATTCATCGCTTGTATGAAGCAATTGCAGAGGGTTCAATATGCCAGGATAAAGGAACAATAGAGCAGCCGATTGCCAGAAAAAAAGACAGTATAATTGAGCGGGAAGTCAGTGCGGAAGGCCAATATGCATGTACACATTATCAGGTCATCAGCCGGCATAATGAATTTACGCATGTAAAACTGAAACTTGATACCGGCAGAACTCATCAGATAAGAGTGCATTTGGCCTGGCTTGGTTACCCTCTTGCGGGTGACGAATTATATGGTGGAACAAGACTTTTCATCAAGAGGCAGGCACTGCACTGCTGCAGTCTTTCCTTCGAACATCCCTTCCTGGACAAAACCCTTGAATTTGAACAACAGCTTCCTGGAGACATGAATTGCCTTTTATAAAATGCCGGCCTTTGCCGGCCTTTTTTAGTTATACCTTTCTGAATTTCTCTTCCACATAAGGCATGCGGGACTGGACAGATTGAAATTGCATTTCCGGATATCTTAGCGCGGTTAATTTATTGCCAAATACAGCACCAGTATCAATATTATAAGTGTTATTTACTATCCTAACTTCCTTAATGGGAGTATGGCCGTAGACGATTACGGAGTCACCCATATATTCCTTCGCCCAATCCCGTCTTACAGGTGTGCCGTCAGGATTTTCTTCTCCTGTAATATCACCATACAGTACAAAGGTTTTTACTTTTGACGAGTGTTTCCCAATATAGCTTTCTTTTATTCCAGCATGGGCGATTACCAGCTTGCCGTTATCGAGTACATGATATAAAGGTGCGTTTTCATATAGCTCCATAAATTTTTGTCTGACTTCCTCCTGTGAGCGGGAAGACAGCTTTTCATATTCAGCGACAGTCGTTTCAAGTCCGTGTGTAATTTGTACTTTATTTCCTAAAAAGAAGCGGTAGAGCTTATTGCAATGATTGCCTGGGACATAGTAACCCAAGTTGTTTACTGCAAGGTTATATACTGCTTCAATGACTGCAAGCGACTCCGGGCCTCTGTCAGTCAGGTCTCCCACAAAGGCCAGTTTTCTGCCGCTTGGATGGACAGGAAATCCTTTTTTCCAGCTATAGTCCAGTTTTAATGTAAGCTCTTTAAATTCAGCAAAGCAGCCATGGATATCACCGATAATATCTAGTCTCATTTTTAATGCTCCCTTTAAAGTTCTACTGTTATCATATCTATTTTCATAATATTTATCATATCGCATTATTTTTCAAGCAGGATATAAAGCTTTAACGATTTTAAAATTCAAGAATGGGGAAATTAAATTTACAAAATGCTCAGAGACGACAAAAAAACAAAGTTTTGCTAGTATAGGGAAGTACATTTTCCTGTTATCCAACAGAGTATGAATGGTTAATGGAATGAGAGGAGGTTAATTAATTGGAAGGTCATACAGAGGAAAAATCAGCTTCCCACATCAATGCCAGTCTTTTAATCCAATCTTTACAAAATGAAGAAATTGATACCTTCAGGAATGAATTTCTTGATATGCACCCATATGATCAGGCTTCATTTTTTAAAGATCTGGATGAGGATATTCGTGCAAAAATTTATCTTTATCTATCTCCTGAAGAAATGGCAGCACTTTTTGAAAATCTGGAGATTGAAGAAGAAGATTATAAAGACGTACTTGCTGAGATGAGTCCCCATTATGCAGCAGATATGCTTTCAGAAATGTATGCCGATGATGCGGTTGATGTTTTAAATGAACTTGATAAAGATCAGGTTGTCAGCTATTTAACAATTATGGATGATGAATCGGCAAAAGAAATTAAGGATTTGCTTCATTACGAAGAATATACAGCAGGAAGTATTATGACAACAGAGTTTGTTTCACTTTCAGCCAATCAGACTGTTCGTTCTGCTATGTATATCTTAAAGAATGAAGCGCCAAGGGCAGAAACCATTTATTATGTATACGTTGTGAATGACGAAAAAAAGCTTATAGGCGTCATTTCATTAAGGGACTTAATAGTAAGTGACGATGATGTGATGATTTCGGAAATAACAAATGACAGAGTCGTTTCGGTTTCAGTGGGAGAAGATCAGGAAGAAGTTGCGAGAAAAATTAAGGACTATAACTTTCTGGCTGTTCCGGTTGTAGATTTTCAAAACCATTTGCTGGGCATTATCACCGTTGATGATGTCATGGATGTTATGGAAGAAGAAGCATCCGATGACTACTCTAAATTGGCTGCTGTTTCGGATATGGATCATATTGACCGGAATCCAATTTCCGCTGCGCGTAAACGGCTGCCCTGGCTTATCATCCTGCTGTTTTTGGGTATGTTAACTGCAAGCCTGATCGGCAGGTTTGAGGGCACTTTGAATAAGGTGGCCATACTGGCTGTATTCATTCCTCTTATTGCCGGGATGGCTGGTAATACCGGAACTCAGGCATTAGCTGTTGCTGTAAGGGGAATTGCGACAGGAGACCTGGAGAAAGAAAATAAATGGAAACTGGTGATTAGAGAAGCCGGTACTGGATTCATTAATGGAAGCATTTGCGGTATCCTGGTTACTTTCATTGTGTACTTCTGGAAAGGGAACTTCTTTCTGGGGGTTTTAGTTGGCATTTCAATTTTGTTTACATTAATCGTAGCGACCCTTGCCGGTGCGCTGATTCCTTTATTAATGCACAGGATGAAAATAGATCCGGCAGTAGCGTCAGGTCCATTTATTACTACCATCAACGATCTAATCAGTATTTTAATTTATTTTGGAATGGCGACATTATTTATGAGCTATTTAACAGGCTAAGGGGGTTATATTATGGAACATGGGGCATCGGTAGCATCGCTTGTCATCGTTATTCTAGCTGCTTTTATAACACCGATAATACTGCACCGTCTAAAGGTTAGTTTTATTCCCGTAGTGGTTGCTGAGATTCTTATTGGTTTAGTTATTGGTAAAAGCGGCTTTGATATTGTCCATGAGGATATGTGGCTGGAAACTCTCTCGACACTGGGATTTATATTTTTAATGTTCCTGAGCGGACTGGAGATTGACTTTACAGCTTTCTCTTCGGCAAAGAAGAGAGAAAAGCTTCCCAACGGTAAACTGGAACCAAATTCATTTGCGGTGTCATCAATTATTTTTGCAGGGATATTTTTTGTTTCATTAGGGCTTTCTTATTTATTTGTCTGGGCAGGATTTATTGATAATGCCTTTTTAATGACTTTAATTATTTCAACCATATCTCTGGGAGTCGTGGTTCCGACACTCAAGGAAGCACATTTAATGAAAACAGTCATTGGCCAAATTATTCTATTAATCGCGGTTATTGCGGATTTGGCTACAATGATTCTTTTGGCTGTATTTGTTTCCTTAAATGATAAAGGGGGAGGAAATACATGGCTGCTTCTCATTTTATTTGGAGTAGGCGTATTGCTATACTTCCTGGGCAGAAGGTTTAAGAACCTTAATTTCCTAGAAGCGATGTCGACAGGGACTGTTCAGATTGGAACAAGAGCAGTATTTGCACTAATTATTTTCCTTGTGGCATTATCAGAAACAGTCGGGGCAGAGAATATATTAGGTGCATTCCTTGCCGGGGTTCTCGTGTCGCTGCTTGCTCCAAATCAGGAAATGATCCATAAGCTTGATTCTTTCGGATACGGCTTTCTTATCCCGATTTTCTTTGTAATGGTTGGGGTAGAGCTGGACGTATGGACTTTGTTTGGAGATCCGAAGATGCTTATGCTTATCCCATTGCTTCTGATTGCTCTTCTGCTGTCAAAGCTGATCCCGATTTATATTCTAAAGAAATGGTATGACATCAAAACAGTATTTGCCTCAGGCTTTCTGTTAACGTCAACTCTTTCTCTTGTTATTGCAGCAGCAACAATAGGTGAAAGAATGGGTGTTATAACTGCAGAAATGAGCGGTACATTGATCCTAGTTGCTGTCATCACAAGTATATTCACACCTGTTGTCTTTAAAAAGCTATTCCCTCAGGAAGCTGCCGAGGAGAAGAAGCTTAAAGTGGCATTTATTGGTGCTAACCAAATGACAATGCCGATCTATAATGAGCTTAAGTCATCCCTTTACGAGCCAGCTTTATATCATAAGAAGCAGGAAAAGGCGGAAAAGCAGATAGCTGACTCTCTGTTTGATATTATAGAAGTTGATGAATTTGATATGGAACATTTTGAAGGCACAGAGGTTTTTGATTCGGATATTGTTGTCATCTCAACAGGGGATGAAGAGACCAATGCTACACTTTCCATTGCTTTTAAAGATATGGGAGTGGAACGGGTCATTTGCCGAATGGAAAGCCCTGATATGGAAGAAACGCTTCGGGAGCATGACATTGAATTGTTTTCAACTATTCTTTCATCGAAGGCGCTCCTTCGTGCATTAATCGAGTCACCTAGTGTGGTGAACATCTTAACGAACCAGGAGACAGCTTTATATGAAATCCGATTAAAGAATGAGCAGTTCGAAGGCATGATGCTTCGGAGATTTCCGTTTACAGGGGATGTTATATTCGTCCGGATATTCAGGGGGAAAGATTCCATTGTTCCGCACGGAGATACTGAACTTCATGTAAATGACCGCTTGATTGTTACGGGATCTAAGGAATATGTTGATGAATTAAAACGGGAACTCGAATTTTGTGAATGGTGTTAGAATCTGATTGCATATTCTTGCCGAAAAAACCCTACGATAACAATAGGATTTTTTCGGCTTTTCTTTTGAGCAGAATTGATGTACAATTAGCACTAGGTACTAATAACATGTAACAATAAATCAGGAGGATATATTATGACTCTTTCTTTAAATGGAAAAACATTCGTCGTAATGGGTGTAGCTAATAAAAGAAGCATTGCATGGGGAATTGCCAAATCCCTTCATGATGCTGGTGCGCGTTTAATCTTTACATATGCGGGCGAAAGACTGGAGAAAAGTGTACGTGAATTGGCTGAATCATTGGAGGATGCCCAATCATTGGTTCTTCCGTGTGATGTAACAAGCGATGAAGACATAGCGAAGTGTTTCAGCACAATTAAGGAGGAAGCCGGTGTAATTCATGGCATTGCCCATTGCATCGCCTTTGCCCATAAGGAAGAACTTCAGGGAGAATATATGAACACAACAAGAGATGGATTCCTGCTGGCTCATAATATCAGTTCTTATTCCCTGACGGCCATTGCAAAGGAAGCCAGGGGACTAATGACAGAAGGCGGAAGCATTGTGACTCTCACATACCTAGGCGGTGAAAAGGTTGTGAAAAATTATAATGTTATGGGTGTAGCAAAAGCCTCCCTTGATGCAAGCGTAAAATATTTGGCTAATGACCTTGGAAAGGATGGGATTAGGGTTAATTCTATTTCAGCCGGCCCAATCAGGACCCTTTCTGCTAAAGGCATAAGCGAATTTAATACGATCCTGAAGGAAATTGAGGAAAAAGCTCCGCTTCGCAAAACCACAACGCCTGAAGAAGTTGGAGATACTGCTCTGTTCTTATTCAGCAGCCTGTCCAGAGGAATAACGGGTGAAAATATTCATGTAGATTCCGGTTATCATATCCTTTAATGAAATTGTCCGCTCCAATGTGAGCGGGCTTTTTTATTTTCCTTAGAAACGAAAGCCCATTATCTGCATACATATAATACGACGAAACATTAAGATAGCGGAGGTGGCAAAAAGTGACGGAGAAGAGAGAAAGGGAGCCGTTATTCTATATACAGCAGCCGAATTTTCAAATTCCTGAAAACAGGATGCAAACAATCTATTCCAGCAGAAAAGCAGAGCAGGAACGCAAACAGAAACAAAATTCCAATTTATTGGAATTGGCTGGTCCTAAAGAGGAACAAAAAGTACCTCAAGAAGTAATTGAAAATACTGCAGAGCAAGCAGATGTGCAGGGAGCTATTGAAGAGTTTGAATCGGGGAGAGAAGAGAAAAAAGGTGTATCCTTTGCCTTTACGGCAGAAAAAAGAAAACCATCTTTTAATCGGGTAAAAAGGTTTAAGGAAATGGACACACTTGAACGCCTGGATTACTTAATTGATTTCCCAAAACAGCTTCCGCCCATACCATGCATATTTGAAACCGAGGAAAAGGCGATAAGAGGCTTTCTGATTTCAAAGAATGATGAATGGATCGAGGTCAAGTTATTTGATGACAGGGTTGAAAAATTAAATGTTCTATCCTTAAAGGCAGTCAAAATGATCGGCCTGAGAAGGTAGATTTGAATACGAAAGCAGGCAGGCAAAAAAATAGCCAGCCGAATGTTCGGCTGGCCTCGTTTAATTAGTCTTCGCAAATATCAAGGTCAACATCTGCAATACATTGAACTGCGCAGAAGCAAGTTAAGTCAACTGTTACACAGTCATCTGTACTGCGGAAGTAGTCAACTTCGCAAACCTTTTTCAAGTCGATGCAGCAGTCTTCAACAAGGTTTACTGTTTTATCAGGGCCAGATATTCTGTTAACTGGCTCAAGAACGCGAAGCACTGCACAGCAGTTATCAAAGACTTCTTCTACTCTAAAGAAGATTGATACACAAGCACAGTCATTTCCTGTAAAGAAAGCATGGAATGGTGACCCGTCCGCAGTTTTTAATGTGAATACGCGTGTATCTGGACGCTTATGGCGCTTTCTGCCAGAGGGAGATATAGTTCCAAGCGGCTCCAGGAAACAGTTTGAAGGGCATTCGCACACATCTTCTGCGTTATCTTGAATATCTTTTATAGCACGAAGTACTTCACATACACAGCTTTTGCCTTTGAAGTCGTCTTTTTTTCCACAACCCATTTTTGTTTTCCTCCTTGTTTGTTTCTTGTGGTCTACACTACTAACATATTGCCGAAGTGCCCTATGGGTTACGGACAAACGCCTTGTTTTTTCAAAAAATAGGCTATTTTTTAATAATTGAGGTGAAAAAAATGGACATAACACCTATGGAGCTGCTTATATTGGCTCTTGCGTCCTTTAGGCTGACCAGACTGATTGTGTATGATAAAATTACAGGATTTTTGCGCAGGCCTTTTCTAAAAGAAGTGGAAGAGACAAATGAAAACGGAGAAATAGAAGTTTATTGGGTAGTAAGAGAAGGAAGAGTCAGGAGCTTTTTTGGAGAGCTATTAAGCTGTTATTGGTGTACTGGTGTGTGGAGTGCCATATTTTTATATGCTTCCTATTACTTGTATGCAGCTTTTGCGGCTCCGGTGCTGGTTATTTTAGCGGTTGCAGGCCTTGCTGCCATTATAGAAACTTTTGTGCAAAAGCTGATTGATTAGCATATCTATTTATATTTTATGTGGGCATTTGTTTTACACAAGCTCCTGAGGCTCAGCATAAATTAATTTGAGGAAAATTACTGGTAATGGAGGGCCTCATCGATGTTAAATAAGCATAATAATCAGCCATCGGAAAAATCAGAGCCGGTCACCAAGAAAAAGAAAAAGAAAAAGGGATGCGGCTGCGGAAAAAAACGATAATATACTTGAAGCCGGTTTTTCCGGCTTTTTTTATTTGCTCTTTTTTGGGAAAAATAGGATGGATATTATTGTTCATAAAACCAAAACATTTCGAGACAATATAATTAAAGACTCTACATAGGAAGGGACTATTATGAAACAGAAACTGTTATTGTTTATTGTATTTTCAATGGTCTTATTGCCAGGCTGCAGCGGGGATGGAGAGGTAACGGAAAGTGACCTTGCACTCCTCAAAACGACTAATCCTCCTGCTGTATTAATTGATAAAAATACAAAAAAAAATTTGGATCTAGTCCAAAAAATTGAGCATGACGTGGAAAAAATGAAAGAACTTTATGATGTTGCAGTAGTTAAAAGCAATGGAGATACACTAGTTGCTTACAAAGTTAAGCACTTGCAGCGATTCCACATGAAGAAAATTGAGAAAGAGATGACAAAAATGCTTGAAGAAAAATACCCGGATGAAAACTTCATTGTTTCTAGCGATTATAAAATCTTTATAGAAGCAGTAGAACTTCAGGAAAAAATGAAAGATCCAAACTTTACAGATAAAAAAGCAAAAAAGAAACTTGATAAAATCATTAAACTTAAAAATGAAATGACATAGAAGGGAACATGGGTATGAGTAATAAGGCAAATAAAACACCGGAACAGATGAAATATGAGAAACTTGAGCAAAAACATGAGCTTAAACGCCCGGTACTGAAAAATTGCATCCATGCTTTCTGGGTGGGCGGGCTCATCTGTGTTGTTGGACAGGCAATAACGTATTTTTATATCTATTTCTTTAATTTCACCGAACAGACAGCCGGAAATCCAACTGTTGCTACCATGATTTTTATTTCTATGCTGCTGACAGGCTTTGGCGTATATGACCGTTTAGGCCAGTTTGCCGGTGCTGGTAGCGCGGTTCCTGTAACAGGTTTCGGAAATGCTGTGATTTCAGCTGCTATCGAGCATCGAACGGAAGGTTTTGTACTGGGTGTAGGCGGGAACATGTTTAAACTCGCTGGATCAGTTATTCTTTTTGGAGTCTTTGCGGCTTTTGTGGTAGCCCTGATAAAAACGCTATTAATTATATGGGGGGTTATTTAATGCTTAAGGGAAAACAATCCTGGGTCTTTCAAAATCTCCCGGTAATTGCAGCATCCGGTGTTTCAGGCGGGCCTTTTGAGGCAAATGGCAATTTATCGGAGGATTTTGATGTTCTCCATGATGACTTATGGATGGGCGAAGATTCTTATGAGAAAGCACACAGGGTCCTCTTGGAAGAAGCGGGACAAACGGCCTTAAATAAAGCAAATGTTCAAAAGGAAGATGTTCATTTTTATATTGCTGGAGATTTAATTAATCAGATAACTCCCTCTAGTTTAAGTGCAAGAACGATTCAAATCCCTTATTTTGGCGTTTTTGGAGCGTGTTCAACTTCAATGGAAGGACTTGCTCTTGCATCCTTTATTGTCAATTACGGAGGGGCTGATTACGTTTTAACAGGAGCTTCGAGTCATAATGCTGCTGTTGAAAAGCAATTTAGGTACCCGACAGAGTACGGAGGCCAAAAGCCTCCTACAGCCCAATGGACAGTAACTGGTGCAGGTGCTGCTCTGATATCCGCGAAAGCAGCTGGTCCCAATTTGCCGGTTACCACATCTGCTACAATTGGCAAAGTAATTGACATGGGTCTGACAGACCCTTTTAATATGGGAGGGGCCATGGCGCCAGCTGCAGCAGATACCATTACGGCACACTTCAAAGATATGCAGCTCGATCCATCACATTACGATCTGATTGTTACAGGAGATCTAGGAAGAATTGGCCAGGAAACTACCTATGAGCTGCTCTTAAATAATGGCCTGAAAATAGATAGAGAGAAATTTAAAGATTGCGGATTAATGATATATAAAGAAGATCAGCCGGTCCAATCTGGAGGGAGTGGTGCAGGGTGCTCAGCTGCTGTTCTTTACGGGCATCTTTTGAATCAAATGAAGCAGGGGGCTTACAGAAGAATCCTTGTGGTCGCTACAGGTGCGCTATTATCGCCTTTGACATTCCAGCAGAGTGAAAGTATTCCCTGCATTGCCCATGCTGTTTCTATAGAAATGACTTAGAGGAGGAATTTGTATGCTGCCTATGTTTTTTTGGGCGTTTGTAATTGGAGGCTTATTCTGTGTATTTGGCCAAATATTGTTTGATGTTTTTAAGCTGACCCCAGGCCATACACTAAGTCTTCTAGTAGTAATAGGAGCTGTTCTGGATGGTGTGGGGCTTTATGAGCCACTTGCGGACTTTGCCGGAGCTGGCGCGACCATACCGATAACCAGCTTTGGCAATTCCCTTGTCCATGGAGCCCTTCAGGAGGCTGACCAGCATGGACTTGTCGGCGTCTTGACCGGAATGTTCGAAGTAACGAGCTCCGGTATCTCAGCAGCAATTATTTTCGGCTTTATTGGTGCATTAATTTTCAAGCCAAAAGGCTAAATCATACAGGGAAATCTCTAAACTAATATGAACAAGCCCCTTATCCAATCCGAATGAATAAACCAAGCCTTTCTTGGGAGCTTGCCCATACACCATGCTTCTCTATCACATATTGTGTAAGGAGAAATTGAAGTGAGGTGAGAGGCATGGGCTATGGCTATGGAGGCTGCGGATATGGCGGGGGCTATGGTAATACGTTTGTTTTAATCGTCGTCCTATTCATTTTACTAATTATTGTCGGAGCAAGTTTCTACAACTAAATTGTAAAGAGCTGACTCAGAACCGGCAGCAGGTTTTGTGTCGGCTTTTTTGCATATCATGTACATAAATGACACGTTTTCCGCCCACCTTCATAAGATATAAAGGAGTAAATGAAGGAGCGTGATTGAGCAGGATGGATAACAACTTTTTTAAGAACCTCGAAAAGAAAACAGGTGTTAATATGAAGGATGTATTTGAACTGGCCGGCTCATTGCAGAATGCAAATTTCAAAGATGAAAAAACAGTAAGAAATGTAATCAAGAGAGTTTCGCAAATTGCAAATAAACCTGTTTCAAAAGATATGGAAGATAAGATTGTAAAATCCATCGTTGCTGATGGAAAACAGCTTGATTTCAATACAATTTCCCAGATGATGAATAAAAAATAACAGAAGGGCCTGGCCGGGTAAAAGCCAGGTCTTCTGTTTATTTTTTCCCTTTGCTCCTGCTGCTTCTTGTGATGGGGGCAAGAAACCTTGATGAATAAGCCTTCCGTCCACGCCTTTTTTCTGGCACGGATATATACAAGTCCTTTTTGGCCCTTGTTACGGCAACATACATTAACCTTCGTTCTTCCTCAAGCGGCGCCGACTCTCCAGAACGGTAAGCTTCCAGCGCATGATCATGCGGCAGGTTTCCTTCTACTGCACCAGCCACATATACCACATTATATTCCAGCCCTTTTGCACGGTGGATAGTGCTCAGTGTAACGGCATTATCATTATTTCTATTCAGGCGCTTAATCTCCTTGTTCATGGCTCTCATATGTTCAGTATGCTCCAGAAATTCTTTAAGAGACTGGAAATTACGGGCAGCGACCTTCAAATCTTTTATATCATCAGAGCCTTTATCCATTTTATTTCCTTCATTGCCCCGTTTTTTTAAAAAGTCCTGGAATCCCAATTCTTTTTCAACCGTTTCAATAGCGGCAATGGGACAATGACCTGAGATTGATCTAATAACAGGGATCGCTTTTTTTAATTTGCTTTCCTGAAAAGCAAAGCCTGTTTTAATAAACTTCAGGCTTTCAAGCAGTGAGCAATCCTGTAAGATACTTTCTGCTTTAATATCCTGAAGGACGGATTGCTTAACAAACAGAGATGGAAGCGCATCTTTTAAGCTATTCTGATCCTCCTCATTTAACGATAGCTTTAGAAAAGCAAGCATGCTTCGAACAATAAAACGGTCATAAAATGATTCGGCATCATGATCTAACTTGAAAGGAAGGCTGGAGTTGGCCAGCCGCTCGAAAATGGCTCTGCTCCCGGTATGAGTACGGAATAAAACTGCAAAATCCCTCGGCTCATACCCTTCTTCAATTTTTTCCTGGATATCAGTCAGGATCATTGTAGCTTCTTCCTCCTCGTCATATGGAAAAAAGAGGAATGGATGCTGTCCACCGGAAAATTGAGCATTCATGCTCTTGGGACGCCTATATTTATTCTGAGAAATAATTTGATTTGCTGCTGAAACAATCTCATGAGCAGAGCGATAGTTCTGGCTTAATGTTATTACCTTAGCGCTAGGGAAGTCTTTTTCGAAATCTAAAAGATATTGGGGATCACTTCCCCTGAAGGCATAAATCGATTGATCATCGTCCCCAACTGCACAAACATTTTTTGTTTTGTCAGACAGCATTTTCATAAGCTCATATTGAACATTATTAATATCCTGGAACTCGTCAATTAGGAAATAATGAAAGCGATTTTGATATTGTTCCAAAACCCTAGGTTCGTTCAGAAAAAGGGCATGGCAGCCAGTGAGCATATCATCAAAATCAAATATTTCTCTTTTTCTTTTTATTTGTTCATACCTTTGATAAAGAATAGCTGCTTGTTCCTCCCATTCATTCTTTGGGTGAACTTTTCCAGGTGTGATAAGGGAATTTTTCCAAAAGCTGATTTGCTGGAGGGCAAGGTCAAAGGCAAATTCCTTTTCATCGAGTTTTAAGTCTCTGCTGGATTCTTTAATAATCTGTTCCCGCTGCCATTCTTTATTAAGGAGCTTGCCAGATGCCCATTTTTCCGGATTGTGGAAAGAAAGTATCCGATAAAATAAGCTGTGAAAAGTGCCTGAAACGATTTGCCTGACCTTTCGGGCGTCCATTCCGGGATATTGGGTAAGGCGCTCCTTCATTTCAGCTGCAGCCTTAGCTGTAAAGGTAACAAGCATAATTGACTTAGGATCGATATTTTTCTCGCGAAGCATGAATGCAGTTCGTGTTGTCAGCACACGGGTTTTGCCGCTGCCTGCACCTGCCAGAACAAGTAGTGGCCCATCCAGGTGAGACACTGCCGCTGCCTGTTGCTGATCCAAAAAGACCCCTGCTTCTGAAAGAGACTTTAGGTATTCATCAGGAAAATTGGGACTGTCAGTGCCTTCCTGGATATAGGGGGGGATATTTTTTACTTGCTGGGCCTTTTTAAAGGCTGAATGGGCTTCAATCACTTCAGCTGTAGCTATTGATCTTGATACAGGGATTTTAAATCCGTTTCTTTCTATATATTCTGCAGTCTCAGTCATGACTGGTTCCGGGTCAAGATGCATATCTTTGCACGTATTGCTGTTTTTCTGAATATGATAAAAATGAGGTTCATCAAGAATTCCCAAATACAAACGGACAGCAGCGCCACAATCAGGGCAGTACAGCTTTCCTTTTTTTCCTTCTTCATAAATATGCTGAAAACTTTCTCTGTTCAATTGTTCCAGATTCACAGTTTTATTATGCAGCTTTGCTGTTTTCATTAAAAATACCCCATTATATATAAATTGCCGAGTTTAACAATATGACTTTTCTTTTTAAATAGCTTTTTTCGTATCGTTTGTTGCTATTTGTATTATATTTACTGAGTTGATTGTGGCAGGTGTGCGAGATCCTCGAAAATGCATGCGCATTTTCTTCGTGCGGTGTGTACTTAATGAAGCTTATCCAACGTCCTGCGGAAGTTGTGGGACAGGTGAGACCTCGCAGACGCATAGCATCGAGGAGGCTCACCGCCTGCCCAGGGAACGCTTGAGCATCCCTTCGCGCAATCAACGGGCACCATTGATAAGCGGAAATCAACAATTTATACGAAAAGAGCCTTTTAGATATAAGCCAAACTTAATCATAACAAACCGATTGAGGATTCTAAAGTGCTTTTCTGTTTAAAAATTCATGGAAACGGGTACATAAAATCCAATACAATTTCGTATCCTCTTAATAATTAGATAAAATACATAATCGAAAGGGGAGTTTTAATGGGCTACATTCTACCGGTAACTTCATATCAATATAAACAGTATGCAGAAAGAAAGAATAGCACAAAGTATGACCCATTTCGGTTCGTTCCAGTTGCCAGGATATCCGCACAATCTAATCCAAAAGCTTTCCATCAAGCACTTCCCCTGGATGTACAAAGAAGGTTTCCTAAATCAAATACTCAAGAACAGGCTGAAAAAACGCGGACTGATGGGAAAAAAGCAGACGATATATATGGAGACCTGACAGGAAAAGGTCGGTTTATTAGTGAATGTATATGAAAAAGGAGGGGCTTAGTACGTTTGCACGTGCAAAGCCTCTCCTTTTTTCCATTCGGCGTACAAAACATCTTTGATACCGTTCGCTCCGAATTTTTTTATTTCATTCTTTAGGATTGTTTCGTCCCAATTAATGCTTTTAAGATTATCCCAAACCACCTCTCCATCTAAAATTAATGTTACAGACAGTTCAGGATTATTTAGTGGAAGATTTAAATCTTGAATGGTTGGTGTCGAGTAGAGCGCTTTTTTTAAAGCGCTGATTGTTCCATCTGTTTCTAGAATGGCATATTCACATTCCCTTATTGAAAAAACATCCTTTGCCCGGAGGAGGTGCTGCAGCTGATTGATATCAAGGTGATTTTTCTTCAGTTCTTCAAAAATAATTTTCCCTTTTTTTATTACTATTGAAGGTTCACCCTCAAGTAGCTTGCGTGCCCGTTTAAATTTCTGGGTAAGCGTTTCTGTTGCGTAAATGAGGGTACCCCATACTGTAACAGCAAAGAAAATCTCGGGAATTCCAGTCTCCTGATCGTACAGAGCATTGCCAACGAGCTCACCTAATACGATGGCGGAGATAAAATCAAAAGGAGTAATCTGTGTGATCTGGGTTTTGCCCAGGAGTTTCGCCATTATAAATAAGAAAAAATAGCCTATCACAAGTACACTGAGGATATGTAAATATTCCATTCAAACCACTCCTTAGAATGCTGTATCCTGAATAGTGTTTGCAGAAAGTCCCTAAATTATTGCATGTAAGTTTTAAGTGCTTCTAACAATTCGGCCTGAGATTAGGCATTTAAAAAAGCTCCTGCCATCAGGGCAGGAGCTTGTCCGCTATATCGTCTTCTTCATTGTACGGTGGGGGATTCCTGCATCCATAAATTCTTCTGAGATTACCTGGTAGCCCAGCTTTTCATAAAAAGGAATGGCTTGGGTCTGGGCATTTAACTTTAAAGCAGGCAGTCCTTGTTTCCTGGCAAGTTCTTCAATTTTATCCATAATTGCTTTTCCGGATCCACTTTTGCGGTGCTCCTTCAATACACAAATTCTTTCTACTTTGCCATTGCCGTCAACGGTGCGAAACCTTCCGGCACCTGCGGGAATACCCTTATTATATAGTACAAAATGGACTGCTTCGTCCTCGAATTGATCGATCTCTTCTTCCAGGGGAACATTTTGCTCGCCGACAAAAACTTGTTTCCTTATTGAGAAGGCATCTTGCATTTCTTGTTCTGATGATACCACCTTAACTTCCATTACACTATTCCTTTCCTAGCCTGAATGTTTCATAAACGGTCCAAGATCCGTTTTCCAGCTGATACAGAAGATGAAAACGATCTACAATCTCCTCGTGATTTACAGGCTGCATTCTTAAGCTCCCATATACATCTGAATGCTCATCATTGGAGAGTTTTTGCCCAATGGTAATATGGGGAACAAAATTATACTCAGGTGTTTCTCCGCTAATATGATCATTCAGTTCTACATGTAACTCTTCGAGCTGGGATGAAGGTTCAATTTTGAAATAAATGACATTGTTGACTGGCTGGAATGAGCTGATTTTTGATGCGTTAATTTGAAACGGTTCGTGTTTTTTAGCTATTTCATAAAGTGTTTCTGTCAATTGCTTTATTTCTTCTTCAGTCGCTTCGAAGAGCGATCTTAAAGTTATATGCGGAGAAATTAAAGCATAATGAGGATCATACCGCTTTCTATAAGAATTGGCCAAATCCTGCAGCTTTTTTGACGGGAAAATAACGATGCCGTAATTAGTCTCCATACAACAACCTCCATGTTTCTTATTTTTAATAATCGGCAGGTTAAACAGAAAATGAAAAACACTTTGTTGAAGGCTGCTTTCGTAAAATTTGTTGCTTTCTCAAAACTAAATTTAATTTGCTGAGTTGATTGGAGCATAGAGCACTTGATCCTCGAAAATGCTGACGCTTTCCTTCGTGCGTTGTTTATTCGAGGAAGCTAATTCAATGTCCTGCGGGAGGTTCACATCCCTCCCCGCGGGTTCGCTGCGTGCCTTTCACTGCAATCAACGGGCAGAATTCATTAACAAAAAACAACAATCTTTTAAAAAACAGCTTTGTTGAATTATTATAGCAAATTTTCTAAATTCATTATATAATTATACCTTTTTTCACAATAAAAAGCAGTGAGCTCAGAGAATCTTTTTATTGAAGAAGAGTAGTTCTTTTCACTCAATTTCAGTTAAAACATAAACTTTAAGGCCCTTTTTAAATCCGGCTGCCAGTATGTCCAAGTATGATCCCCATCGAATTCCTCATAGAAGTAAGGAATTTGCTTCTGCTTTAACAAATTAGAAAGTTCCCGATTTGGAGTTAGAAAATCCTTCTCATCGCCGCCAGTAGTTACTACAGATGTCTCGCCTTTGCCGATAACATGATAAATATTAAGAAGGTGGGGCTGTGTAAATTCCTCTACTGCTTCTGTAACAGAATTATCAACATAAGGCGATTGGAGAATTAACCTTCCAAATGTATTAGGATATTGAACGGCTGCCATTAAGGAAACAGTGGCAGCAAGGGAATCTCCCATAAGGGCTCGTCCCATTCCCATTTGATAAGTAGGGAATTCACGGTCAAGGTATGGAACCAGTTCATGTGCAAGAAAACGGATATATGCATTATGCTGTTCACCGTCCGGATGATACTTCTTCCATCTGTCTTTTACGTTTTTATAAGGAACACCAACAATAATGATATTTTCGATTTCTTTTCCATCTAACAATTCATCTGCGACCCGACCGACCCTACCAAGCTGAAAGTAGTCTTTGCCGTCCTGGGCAATTACAACTGTGTATTTATATAAAGGTGAAAAGGAAGCTGGCAAATAAATGAGCAACTCAACTTCTTCACCCAGTTCTTTGCTTTGAATTGTAATATCCTGTATTGATCCTCTAGGGTAATCCATATTGGTTTTATCCTCCGTTTAGTCTTTATGTAAGAGTTTACATGATGATTTTATCATATATATATAGGAATTGCTTTTTACATGCATTCTCATGCATGGGTCTTCGCGCTTTATTGCTGAAAAAATTACGGAGAGTATGAATAGGGTGTAAATAGACAATTAGACAGGAATTTTTAAAAGTTGGAAGGGATCATTTGACAATTCTGATAAGTTTTATGTTAGTATAGAATAGAGAATTTTCATAAATAAAAAGGGGGAAATAGAATGAAAAAGAGAAGTATTTTCCTAGCCACAGCTCTGCTGTTAGCGCTTTCTATGGTTCTTGTAGCCTGCGGCGGCGGAAAAGATGAAGGCGGCGGTGATAAAGAAGGCGGCGCAGACAAGCCTAAATTCATGAGCATCGTGACTGGTGGAACAGGCGGTACATACTATCCGCTGGGCGGATCATTCGCTGAGATTATTTCAGATGCTACAGGCATTGATACAAATGCTGAAGTCTCAGGTGCATCTGCAGAGAACATGAACACACTGAAAGATGGCAATGCTGAGATTGCTTTCTCTCAAACAGATATTGCGTCATATGCGCAAGATGGAAAGTTAATGTTTGAAGGTGCAGCTGTGGATAATGTAAGTGCAATCGGCACACTTTATCCTGAAACGATCCAGATTGTTACTACTGCAAAATCTGGCATTAAATCTGTTGAAGACTTAAAAGGTAAAAAAGTTTCAATCGGAGCACCTGGTTCAGGAACTGCTGCGAATGCAGAACAGATCCTTGAAGTACATGGCATCAAATTGGATGACATTAAAAAGCAGGATCTTTCTTTTGATGAGTCAACTGCTGGAATCCAGGATGGCACGATTGATGCTGCATTCGTTACAGCAGGAACACCTACAGGTGCTGTAGAAGGACTTTCTGCAACTGAGGATGTTGTGATTGTTCCGATTGAACAGGATAAAATTGATGCATTAATTGAGAAATATCCATACTATGTACAGGATGAAGTGCCGTCTGGAACATACAAGCTTGCAGAAGCTGTGCCGACAGTAGCAGTACAGGCAATGCTTGTTGTTTCAAATGACCTTTCAGAAGATGTAGTTTACGATGTTACGAAAGCAATTTTTGAGAACCTTGATAAAGTTACACATGCCAAAGGAAAAATGATTAAGGCTGAAAATGCTGTTAAAGGAACTGGCATTGAACTGCATCCTGGTGCTAAAAAGTACTTTGATGAAAAAGGATTTAAAGCTGAATAATCTTTCATAACATAATCAAAAGATAAAATTTGACCGGCTGTAAAACCTGATAGGGTTATTGCGCCGGTCAATTAATTTTTTTTATAAAATGGAAATCAATTGTAAAGCGTGACAATATTTTTTAGGTGGAGGTTCCATGAACTTTAATAAGCCAGGGAATAAAAAAGCGCTCCTGGCAATCCTCGTTATCATAACCATCGCATTCATGTTTTTCATACCCCTTAAGCAGGCAGTTGTTTTTGAGTATCAAAACAAAGGAAAGGTGATTGCTTATTTCCCGATTAAAGAGGGCAGAACCTTTAAGATAAAGTATACACATTCCATCCATCTTACAGATGTGGTAGAAAGCTATACAATTACCGGGGATGGAAGTATTAAATTGTTTGAACTCATGTATGAGGATTTTGCCATCGGCATGCCTGAGAATGCTTCAGATGGAGAAACATTTGAACAAAAGGACGGCAAATATTATATTAAGAATATGGAAAGGGTATTCTCTTCATTTGACTTAAGACTGGGAAAGGTCAGAGCAAATCACAGATTGATTTTGCAAGGTGAAGAGTATGTTCTTTCAGATTATATCCAGCCTGGTACATGGGTGCGGATAAAGGCAAAAAAAATAAACTTAATCGAGGTGTTGAAAGGAGTGAATATCCTTGGAAAATAAAGGGGAAACATTATCTCTTGAGGAACAGCAGAAATTGCTGGAAAAGTATGATCCAGAGGCTGGTACAAGGAAATTAGGCGGAGCGTTAGGATGGATCGTCTTTTTTGGTCTATTAGCATTTTCGCTGTTCCATTTATATACAGGGGTTTTCGGAATGCTTACAGCCCAGCTGCAGCGTTCAATTCATTTAGGCTTTGCATTAGCTCTAATATTTCTGTTATTCCCTGCAAGGAAGAAAGACAGGGGGCGAAAGCATAAAGTTGCCTGGTACGATTTCATTTTAGCTTTACTGGGTATTGCTGTAGGTGCTTATTGGCCGCTTTTTATTGATGAAATTGTCATGAGGGCCGGCCGGCTGACCGAGATTGATTTTTATGTAGGCTTAATTGCAGTTCTCCTGGTTCTGGAAGCGACAAGGCGGGCAGTTGGACTTCCAATAACCATTATTGCCGTCATTTTTCTTGCCTATGCGATGTACGGACCATATATGCCTGCATTTTTGGCACACCGCGGGCTTGATTTAGAAAGATTGGTGCAGACCATGTTCTTTACGACCGAGGGGATCCTGGGTACTCCCTTAGGCGTATCTGCTACGTTTATTTTCTTATTCCTGTTATTTGGCTCATTCCTTGTAAAAACGGGGGTAGGGCAGTATTTTAATGATTTGGCTGTATCCATAGCTGGAAAGAGAACAGGCGGACCGGCAAAGGTTGCCATTTTCTCAAGTGCACTACAGGGAACAATAAGCGGAAGTTCTGTAGCTAACGTAGTAACATCAGGCTCTTTTACCATCCCGATGATGAAAAAGCTTGGCTATAAGAAGGAATTCGCTGGCGCAGTTGAAGCAACTGCATCAACCGGCGGCCAGATAATGCCTCCGATCATGGGTGCTGCTGCATTCCTAATGGTTGAGTTTATTGGCGGCGGTATTACATACTGGGATATTGCAAAGGCAGCTGCAATTCCGGCGCTTCTGTATTTTTCTGGGGTCTGGATCATGACTCACTTCGAAGCAAAACGTGTAGGTCTTAGAGGCCTGAAAGATGAAGAGATGCCTAACCGTAAAGAAGTATTAAAGAAGATTTATCTGCTGCTGCCGATCTTGGCCGTTATCATCCTGCTTATGAGCGGAATGAGTGTAATACGGGCTGCTCTCTGGTCAATTGTCATTACGGTTGCAGTCAGTATGATCAGCAAGGAAACGCGTATTGGTTTCAAAGATGCTATCGATGCTTTAGTTGATGGTGCACGCACTGCTTTGGGCGTTGCTGCAGCGACAGCTGCGGCAGGTATTATTGTTGGGGTAGTAGTAAAGACTGGTCTTGGATTAAAGATGGCGAATGGCCTGCTTGATCTTTCCGGCGGTTTGTTAATCCCAACTTTGATGCTGACCATGGTAGCAGCTATTATTCTTGGAATGGGATCACCAACAACGGCGAACTATGTTATTACATCGACAATAGCCGCACCGGCAATCATCCTTCTGGGCGTACCTGATTTATCTGCACACTTATTCGTGTTCTACTTCGGTATAGTGGCAGATGTCACACCTCCAGTTGCCCTGGCTGCATTTGCTGCAGCTGGTGTATCCGGTGGAGATCCGATAAAGACAGGAGTATCAGCATCAAAGCTTGCCATCGGGGCTTTTATTATCCCATACATGTTTGTCCTTTCACCGGAGTTATTGATGATTGATACCACCTGGTATTACTTAATCTGGGTAGTATTCACCGCTTTGGCAGGTATGATGGCCATAGGCGCTGGCGTAATAGGCTACTGGCTGCGAAAGTTGAATATTTTTGAAAGGCTGCTTGGACTTGCAGGAGGGCTGCTGCTTATTTACCCTGAAGGGGTTTCTGATATTGTAGGCTTGGGTATCTTTATCCTGTTGATTGTATTGCAGGTTTTCATAAAAAAAGATGATCAGGCCAAGCCGCAAACAGCTTAACCTAAAAAAAGCTAAAAGGCTGGAGCGGGGCAGTTCCCAATGTAATATAATATTATAGCAAAAAGGAAGGATGCTCCTATGAGCTCCTTCCTTATTACTTCTGGTATTGGTTTGTCAGGCACCTTGGTCGCTATGGCCGATAGAAAGTGTGGCACTGACGTAATTTTCTCCGCTGCTCGTTAATAGAACAGTGAAGGTACCTGGTTCATCCCCTTCATAGACTTTTTCACTAAGGGTTTCCTTTAATAGTTCGCTTTTATACTCAATGATTTCACTGTGATTGCTATCACCTTTAACTCTGTTAACTTCCTCAGCATCTTTCGGAATCCTTTTTTCGATAAATGCAAGAACCTCTTCATTATTCATTTCTTTTTCCATATCCTCAAATTGCAGTTCCACATTAACTGCACGATGGGTTTGAAACTCTACCAGCATACTGTCTCCATTAAAACGGGCTAATTCCTCGTTGTTTTTATTTTCCCCATAAGCTTCTGTGAAGAGATCCCGAGTGTCTCCTAAGCCAACTTCTTCAGTGATTCTTTTGTTTTCTTTTGGTGCTTCCTGCGTTTCTGCCCGCTGTTCTTCAGTAGAAGGGTTGTTTTTGTCTTCCTTCTCTACAATTTGCTCTTCATTCTGATTACAGCCTGCCAATAAAAGGGAGCCTGCAAACAAAGCAGTAATGAATGATTTTGATTTCATAAAATCCATCCTTTCCAAACCATGCAGAAATTTAGGGTCCAATCCCGGTTAGAGAATATATACCCCAAAGGGAGCAGGATAATCAGAAAGGGGGCATAATAAAAAGCCGTACTTCTTTTGTGAAATACAGCCTTGATGAATATATTGAATTGTCCTTTAGCTGATCTGGCGAGCCTTCTTTTCAGGTAAAATGGACATAATATGATTTAAATTAAAGATTCGCATTTGTTTTCTATATAAACAATAGGCTAAAATCGTGCTGCCTCGAAGTTCTTTGATTAATATTTTTCTTTGCGTAAAAGAATTGCGTTTGGAGAGGTAAATGATTTCCACAGGCTTTCTCTCTTCCATAGCTCGATAAAGAATTCCTTTCATAGAGAAATCCCTCCTTACTTTTATTTACATTATAAACGAACGTGCGTTCTTAATCAAGAGAAATACGAAAATTTGTTCGCTTAAAAAAAGACTTCACAAATGAAGTCTTTTCAGACTGTCGACAAACTCAATGAAAATTGAGCTTGTCTGCAGTCATTTTTGTTTTAAAATAGAAGTAATACGATACTTGAGGTGATTAAGATGCTTTCTAAACATAATCCAATTCAACGGGATCAAATCGAAATGATTGCATTA
>NZ_VCRN01000083.1 GCF_009849585.1 Bacillus sp. ZZV12-4809 | reverse complement strand
CCTACGGGTGGCAGCAGTGGGGAATATTGCACAATGGGGGAAACCCTGATGCAGCGACGCCGCGTGGAGGAAGAAGGTCTTCGGATTGTAAACTCCTGTTGTTGAGGAAGATAATGACGGTACTCAACAAGGAAGTGACGGCTAACTACGTGCCAGCAGCCGCGGTAAAACGTAGGTCACAAGCGTTGTCCGGAATTACTGGGTGTAAAGGGAGCGCAGGCGGGAAGACAAGTTGGAAGTGAAATCCATGGGCTCAACCCATGAACTGCTTTCAAAACTGTTTTTCTTGAGTAGTGCAGAGGTAGGCGGAATTCCCGGTGTAGCGGTGGAATGCGTAGATATCGGGAGGAACACCAGTGGCGAAGGCGGCCTACTGGGCACCAACTGACGCTGAGGCTCGAAAGTGTGGGTAGCAAACAGGATTAGATACCCGTGTAGTC
>NZ_VCRN01000021.1 GCF_009849585.1 Bacillus sp. ZZV12-4809 | reverse complement strand
GCGATCTATTGTTTTTCCATAAAAAAAGCCTATTTTTAAGTCAGTAATTGAGAAAATAAAAAAAGCTTGTGGAAAAATCATACCTTTCTCCACAAGCTGAGGCTGATCTTAAATGATCCGCCTTTTTTGCTTCCGCTTTCTTTTTCAATAATTGCTTTAGCAATTTGTCCGCCATGAAACCTCCCATTTTCAATAAAAATTTCATTGGCATTATTTCCGGCAGCAATCACACCTGCGATAAATATTCCAGGGACATTGGTTTCCATTGTTTCAGTGTTAAATTGGGGACGCCCTGTTTCATCATTTATTTGAATACCCATACTTCTTAAAAATGCGTGATCAGGATGGTAGCCAGTCATAGCAAACACAAAATCGTTCTTAATGTCATAAGTTTCGCCATCCAAAGTATATAGTAGCTTATTTTCACTGATTTCCTTCACATGTGCGTTGAATTCCATTTTTATGACGCCATTTCTCACTAAAGACTCAAATTCAGGCAGAATCCATGGTTTTATGCTTGGTGAATACTCTTTTCCGCGATAAATCACCGTAACTCTGGCTCCTGCTTTTACCAGTTCTATTGCAGCATCAACACTTGAGTTTTTTCCGCCGATAACCGCTACGTCTTTATCAAAGAATGGGTGAGCTTCTTTAAAATAGTGAAATACCTTTGGAAGATCCTCGCCGGGAACTCCCATGTAATTTGGATGATCATAATAACCTGTAGCAATTATGACGTTTTTGACCGTATAATGTCTCTTATCAGTTTGTACTTCAAATTCTTCAGATTGATTTTTTGTTACATTAAGCACTTTTTCGTAAGCATTAATCTTAATTCCCTTTCTTTTAACCACTTCTCGGTAATACGTTAGCGCCTGATTTCTCTTTGGCTTGTAATTCTCCGTGATGAAGGGAACACCGCCAATTTCGAGCTTTTCGCTCGTGCTGAAGAAAGTCTGGTGTGTTGGGTAGTGGTATATTGCGTTTACAATATTGCCTTTTTCGATGACAAGGGGGTTTTTCCCTGCTTCCTGAAGGGCTATAGCAGCTGCCAATCCGCAGGGTCCTCCCCCAACAATAATAGCGTCTATATCCAAGATCCTCACTCCTAAATCTATGCAAATGAAAAAATTTTTATGTTGCTGGCTTTCTTACTAAATAATTAGCTTAGCTATAATAATGTCTGTTGGTTTTTCGGCAGCCTAGCTTTCCGCAGAGAGTAATGATTGCCGCTCACTCCCCCGCCTCCAGCTGGATACTGCGGCGGATGCATTTTAGAGGATAAGACAGCACCTGCTTCAAACAACTCAACAAATTAAACTTTTTTTTGATGTTCCACAGCAGCAAACTTTATTGAAAACAAAATCTCCCATCAGTTTATGATAGGAGATTTTTTATGATTATTCAAATGTTCTACTTTTTAGAGTTAAATCCATCCGCGGAATCTTGAAGCTTCCGCCATTTTTCTTACACCTACCATATATGCAGCCAGACGCATATCGACACGGCGGGTTTGGGATGTCTGATAGATATTTTCAAATGATTTAACCATGACTTTCTCAAGCTTTTCCTCTACTTCTTCTTCAGACCAATAATATCCCTGGTTATTTTGTACCCATTCAAAATAAGAAACTGTTACACCCCCGGCAGAAGCCAGTACATCAGGGACAAGCAGGATTCCCCGCTCAGACAGGATCCTTGTTGCTTCCAAAGTAGTCGGGCCATTAGCCGCCTCTACTACAATGCCAGCTCTGATGTTATGTGCATTTTCTTCCGTTATCTGGTTTTCTATGGCTGCCGGGACCAGAATATCGCAATCAAGTTCAAGCAGCTCTTTATTTGAAATAGTATCATTAAACAATTTCGTCACTGTGCCAAAGCTGTCACGGCGATCCAGGAGGTAATCTATATCAAGACCTTCAGGGTCATATAAACCGCCATAAGCATCTGAAATACCAACAACTTTCGCACCGGCATCATGCATAAACTTTGAAAGGAAACTTCCAGCGTTTCCGAATCCCTGAACTACAACTCTTGCTCCTTCAAGATTAATGCCTTTTTTCTTGGCCGCTTCCCGAATGCAAATTGTAACCCCTTTAGCTGTTGCTGATTCCCGTCCATGTGAACCCCCAAGTACTAGTGGTTTACCGGTAATAAAACCTGGGGAATTAAATTCATCAATCCGGCTGTATTCATCCATCATCCATGCCATTATCTGCGAATTAGTAAATACATCAGGTGCAGGAATATCTTTAGTAGGTCCCACAATTTGACTGATTGCCCGAACATACCCGCGGCTTAGCCGCTCTAACTCACCGAAGGACATATCACGCGGGTCACAGACGATTCCGCCTTTACCTCCGCCATATGGAAGATCTACAATTCCGCATTTTAAGCTCATCCAAATCGACAGTGCCTTTACTTCCTTTTCAGTTACATTCGGGTGAAAACGAATACCGCCTTTAGTAGGACCAACAGCATCATTATGCTGGGCCCGGTAGCCAGTAAAGACTTTTACTGTTCCGTCATCCATCCGTACGGGAATTTTCACTGTCATCATACGAATTGGCTCTTTAAGAAGCTCATACACCTCATCAGAATAACCCAGCTTCCCTAAAGCCTTATGTATGACCGTTTGAGTCGACTTTAAAACGTCCAATTTTTCAGCTTTATTTGAATCAGTACCTTTCTCGGCTACCATTTGTAAACCTCCTAGAAAAATCACTTTCATTAGTTGTCCGCTTCCATGGAATAGTATACACCTTTGCCTAATTTATGCAAGAAGAATAAAGCAGTTTTCCGCATTTTTTGATATTTTCATGAAAACGCTAACAGCGTTGATATTAAAGGGAATTTTCTGTATTCTCACAGTACTTCTTTTCCCGCTTGAGTACAAAAGAAACATCCTGATAATGCCTTTTACTGCTGTTTAAAGAAACAGCTTTATATATGATATTATTGCAGCTGTTTACCTATATTTGGTTTACCCAATTTTTATATAATTCATGAGCTATTAATTCAGATTTGGTATGATATCGTACAAAATAATGGCCTTCTTAACAAAAAGGCTTTTTTTGTATAAATTGTTGTTTCAGGTATCAATGCTGTCCTTTGATTTCTGCTTCTAAGGCTACGCGTCTGCGGAGCCTCATTTTCCTGCTGCTCCCGAGGAACGTCAACTCAGTAAATATAATACAAATAGCAACAAACTTTGCGATAAAGGCCTAAAAAAAAGAGGTTGATTCCCCTCTTCCACTTTATGAGAAATATTCAACCAGCTTTTTTACAGCGCTGGTCTCGATAATTACTTTCCCATATTCCTGAATAACGTGAATGCTGGTAAAAGCTGAATCCCCGTACTCAGCTAATATGGCAATTACTCGATGAATATTTTCTCCCTCTATATTTGCTGCATGGTAATAATATTTTTCTTTATAAAAGTATAGGCTGCCTGCCTCAATCTGCACGCTGTTCAGACTTTTTGCCATTTGAATTACATCTTCAAAATCCAGGAATTCGAATAATATATCTTCACTGCCATCAACAGTTACCTGCATTTCAATAAAACCATCCTCAAGGAGCTCTTCATCCATCTGCTCCTCCATCGTTACAATCATCACCATGCCCTGTGCCTGCATGGAGAATATCTCTACTGCAACTGAGCCATGAATATCCACACCAAATTCTTCACTTGCCTCTTCCAGCATTTCATGAAAAAGCTGATGCCATTTTAATGAGTCCTTCAAGACATCTTCCTTAGTCA
Organism: Bacillus sp. ZZV12-4809; assembly: GCF_009849585.1. Taxonomy (GTDB): domain Bacteria; phylum Bacillota; class Bacilli; order Bacillales; family Cytobacillaceae; genus Cytobacillus. Next base: position 74,377 of record NZ_VCRN01000021.1, on the reverse strand, counting down.
GTCCCCTATCATTCAAGTCATCTAAAGTGAGAAAGATTTTGATTTTATTATAATTCAAACGTTCTAAGCGCATTGTAAGCCCCCTGACCTGAACCAACTCTTTGATTTAGTGTATGAAATATTGCTTAGTTTGTGAGTCGTCTTTTATCTGTAACTAAAAAAAGAACGGCTATTTTCGTAATATATAGTTGTTTTAGCTGTGCGTTGATTGCAGCGAAGGGATGCCAAGTCAATCGCGGGAGGGCGGCGGTTGGCATACCCGGGGCTTCGGAGGATCTCACCTGCCCCGGCTACCGCAGAAAGTTAAATAGGATTCTTTGAGTAATCACCGCATGAAGAAAGCATTTTCGAGATTCTCGCACCAGCTGCAATCAACTCAATAAATAAGATACAAAACAGCCAAAAGAAAAGACCTGGCAAACTGCCAGATCTTTTTTATGAGAGCCGTTCTTTAATCCATTCTTCCCATTCTTTCGGAGAACTGCCCGGAATAAACTGTTCATATTTCTTTTTTTTCTCATTACTAAGGGAATCAATTCCGAATCCCCCAATACCTACCTGGAGATTTTCATAAGACTCAGTAAGTCTCTCTGAAAGATTAAGGGTTTCCGGTACATTTGATTTCATTGTACAGGACAGGAATAAAAACTTGGGTTTAACCACTTCAATTACAGTGTCAATATCTTCATCAGCAATGCTTGTCCCAAGGTAAACAACCTCAAATCCTCTTCTGCGCAGGAATAACGTAAAGACTAAGAGCCCTAATTCGTGAGCTTCTCCAGGTCCGCAAACTGCGACCACCTTGGGGAGAACTCCGTTATGCGGAAAAGAATGCAGAATCATCCCTATTCTTGATCTTAAAATGGACGAGGCAAAGTGCTCATGAGCACTGGTTATTTTCCCCTCCTCCCACAGGTGTCCGATTTTCACTAAAAGAGATCCTAATATATCAATAAGAACTTTATCTATTGTGTAGAAACTAAAAGCCTGATTAATCACATCATGCGCTTTTGATTCATTAAAATGAAGAAGAGCTTCAAGCAGTTCATTAGAGAGGGCAGCCGACCGGTCACCTTCTTTATCCATCTGAAGCGGCTCGGCATTTAATTCCTTGTTTTCCAGAAGGGCAACAGCCTGACTGATGGAAAAACCCTGATCCACTTTCCTGATCAGCCATTTTAATATTTTGATATGCTCTTCCGTGTACAGCCTATGGCCGGATTCATTTCTCTTCGGCGCAATGATTTGATACCGTCTTTCCCATGCTCTTAAGGTTCCTGCCTGGATGCCGAGCATCTTAGAAACGGCCTTTATATTATATTTTCCTTCACCATTAGCCATACCCAGCCCTCCCTTCAATGCTAATTATCAAATCGCCATGTCCGCGAGCCCGCGGGAAAGCGACTAATTTCAGAAGATTATCCCTGCTTAAAAAGTATATTAGAGGCCCTAAGAATTGCAAAATCTGAATGTGTTTTTATTTTGCAGCCTCATTTCTCAGCTTTTTTAAGGTGAGTAAGTGAGTTTCAGATTTTGCCCCCAGCCTTAAAGGCATCCCAGTTGTTCCATAGCCGTTGCTGATCAGAATTGTTGTTTGCGGCAGCTCTTTAATCCGCCCCTTTTCATATGGGCTAAACCCAAAAATATGTATTTGCCCGCCATGCGTGTGCCCGCTTAGGACAAGGTGAATATTTTGTTCTTTTTTTATACTATTAATGATCCTTGGATCATGACTGACGAGAACCCGAAATCCCCCTGGGCCTGCATCCTCAAGTGCAAGGTCGAGCCGATCCCTTTCTTTGCTGAGATCATCAGTTCCCAGCAAAACAAAACGCTCTCCTTCATCTGATTCAAAGGATCGGGCAGTGTTGTCAAGAATTTTAACCCCGCAGTCCAGAAGAAGTGCATCGAGCAGATGATAATCCGCTTCATAATCATTATTTCCCCACACGAAATAGACTGGCCCGCACTCCTTCAAACCCAGCAGGTTTTTCTTTACTCTATCAAAAGAGACGCCTTTTTCCAAAAGATCGCCGCCGATAATCACCAGATCAGGCTTCCTCTCTTTTATCTCCGCGATTATGCTGTCTGATACTGTCCTTCTATGAATATCCGAAATAAAAAAAACCTTTATTTCACCAAAGCTTTCCGGAAATTCAGGAAAGAATAGCTCCTTATATATAATTCTATCCGCAAATGCTTCCCTAAGCATAAACAATAATAAACCTGCACCGCCAATAAAGGCTAAAGCAATTAAATATATCATAAATCCCCCCGCCATCAATTGCCTTCATTAGTCCCCAGCAAAATTAAATTTCTTGAAATCTAAAGAAATAATACCATAGATTGCCGAAAAACAGAAAAGGGCAAATGCTTCCCATGGCGAAAGGACTGACAATGTAAAAAAACATCCAATTAGCAATAAAATCAGTACAGCCGCCAACAATGCATTGTTACTTTTCAACGAATTAATATTTTTGCATATTCCTGCAGTCCACTCGATGATCGTCCTAATAATTTCTGCGTTGGCTATAAAAGAAATAAGAAAAAAAGTCATTCCCAAGACAAAGCCTGCCGGCTCGAGCACAAAGATCACAATCATATCTGAAATCCCCATGGGAATAGATACCGGAAAAAATTTAATAAATAAAATGCCGCCAACAAAGCCTGTCATCAGCTTCAACAAAATTACAAACAATAAAAATCCCTCCCATACAGAGTGTATGAGAGGGAATTATTTTGTTGACTATATATACATTAATCTTCTGTAATATCCAGAACACGGAAACCGGATTTTTCAAGTCGGCTGATAAACTTTTCCATATTATCGTTTTTCTCTACTTTCATTACGATGCGGCGAACCAGCTTATCTGTTTCATCAAAAGTAACAAGGGATATGATGTGTTCATGAAAATAATGGGCAATTTCGGCCAAACGGGCAATTCGCCCTTCCGCTTCCACGGAGGTAAATGCAACCCTTACACCAGGTTTGTTGGTTCCGAAAGCAGACTGGAATTGCGCCAGAACATCAAAACGGGTAACGATGCCCAGAAATTTGCGGTTATCCCCCAATACAGCAAGTAAAGGAAAATCTTTTAAATCCAGCAGTGTTCTCTCAAATATTTCATTTCCCTGTAAATATCGCTCCTGGTGTGTGGCAATATCCTTAACGATAGTTCCTTCAAGGTAATCTTCCTTAGATTTCCCTGACATAAAGAAATTCTCATAAATTCCATATCTGGTAATTATGCCGGCATATTGATCGCCATCCAAAACTGGAAGCCCATCAATCTGGTATGTCTCCAGCAAATCCAGAGCTTCTTTCAATACTGCATCCTGTCCAATTGTCTTACAGTTATGTTTGGGGATCATGATACTTTTCACAAACATTGCCATCACCTCAAGAGTAATATTAAAAAGACCTAACATCTAATTTCGACATAACTCAACTTTTCCCTCTTTTTGTTGGAGGATACAATCATAAAAACCCAGTGTTACTCATAAATTTCAATGACGCATAAAAAGGAGGGATTATGATGAATACACTCCGTAAAACCTGGCACCCGTATGTAAGCCCCTTTGATCCTTGCACTCCAATAAAGGTAAAAACATATTCCACACCTCCAAACCTTTATATGGGATTCCAGCCGCCAGGACTTGAACAATTCACGCCGATGCAGGCATTAAGAGCAGGAACGCTTTGGAAGGCTTTCTATGATCCATGGTACAGTCCCCATGAAAAAGCCAGGGAGGTACAGCAGTGATGAAACAATTGCCGTCAGACTATTATCAGCTTCTTGAACAGCTTCAGGCTGTAGACTTTGTTCTTGTTGAGCTGACTTTATACCTTGACACTCACAACAATGATACAGAAGCCATTCAGCAATTCAACCATTACGCTAAAGAACGGAAAAAACTCAGAAATGCCATAGAGAGCAAATATGGACCGTTAATGCAATTTGGCCACAGCTATTCAGGACAGCCTTGGAATTGGGACGATCCCCCGTGGCCATGGCAGGTGTAGAATCGATTTCAGGCGCCTTCATAATACGGAGGCGCTCAGTCAGGATTTCTAGAGACTTCCAAAGGAGGCTGAGAATAAATGTGGGTTTATGAAAAAAAACTGCAATATCCGGTGAGGGTAAGCACCTGCAATCCCAAACTGGCAAAATACCTAATTGAACAATATGGCGGAGCAGACGGTGAACTTGCTGCGGCCCTAAGATACTTGAATCAGCGTTATACTATTCCGGATAAGGTCATCGGGCTTCTCACAGATATTGGAACAGAGGAATTCGCCCATTTGGAAATGATCGCTACAATGGTTTATAAATTAACGAAGGACGCTACGCCTGATCAAATGAAAGCTGCTGGTCTTGGTGATCATTATGCTAACCATGATAACGCACTGTTTTACCATAATGCTTCAGGTGTGCCTTGGACAGCAACTTATATCCAGGCAAAAGGCGACCCCATTGCAGATTTATACGAGGATATTGCCGCAGAAGAGAAAGCAAGGGCAACCTATCAGTGGATTATTAATATGAGTGATGACCCGGATCTTAATGACGGACTCCGATTTTTAAGGGAAAGAGAGATCATTCATTCCCAGCGCTTCAGAGAAGCCGTTGAGATCCTTAAGGAAGAACGGGATAAGAAGAAATTCTTCTAAATATCTAAAAAAAGAAGCAGGCAGGCTGCTTCTTTTCTCATTTGTTCTCATGATAAAGGTTAATATCATAATTTTTTTTCATCATTTCGAAAACGGTATGGCGGTTTTTCCATTCATCTTCTTTTTTCCAAAGATCCTTGCTCTTATCAATTATTTCGCACCTTAGTGCATGAAATTCTTTTTCTGCTTTCTCTCTTTTTTCTCTCAGAAGATTCATAAGCCCATAAACGCCAACTGTAAAAACAAGCATATAGAAATTAGCAGACTTATTGACAAAAGCCGAAAACATGGCTGCAAATGAGTAAGAGTATGGCTGCATAACACTCTTATAAAGATAAAATAAGAATAAAAAAGATATAAAAACGGTCGCCCACATGGCAATTAAATGCCAGGACTTGAATCGGTCAAACTTTCGTTTTCTTTCTACTACTTTCTCAAGCATTTTTCTTGTTGCCTGGTCTGTACGTTCATCAAGCATTCTAATCGGCGATTCCAACATGCTCCCTCCCTTTCATTATAATGTATGAGCTTGTACATTATTCTATGACTGGGATAGAAGCGGCCGATAGACTTAGACTCTTTATTAGTCAAGCGGGATTTTTAATACCTGGCCTGTTTGAATTTCATTTGACGGCAAATTGTTCGCTTGCTTTATAATTTCAATACCGGACTGGGATTTATAATAGGTCATGGCAATTCGAAAGATTGTTTCCTGCGGTTTAACCGTATGGTAGACAACCTTGCCTTCCTTTTTTAATTCTTCCTGTTTCCCGGCTGGTTTCGTAGAATCTGTACTTTCTGGAGCTGTATGCTGGGGCTGCTTTTCTGAATTGGGTTTAGAACCCTTTTCTTCTGTATCAGGGTTTTTGGGAGTCTGTTTTTCCTGATGGCCGCTGGCAGCTTCTTTCTCTTTTGCTTCCTTCTCTTTTGTCTCTTTATTTTTTGCTTCTTTCTCTTGTGTCTCTTTAGCTTTTTCAGGCTTCTCAGTTTCCTGCTCTTCCCTTACGACTATGGTCGTCCCTTTATCTTCATCATTCGTGGCAAAAACAACAGTTTCCGTACCAATTTCCTTTGATTCCGCATTTAACCCGGTATTGATGCTTTTATCACTGCTTACATAATGATAAATGCTGAAAATGGTAATCGGGAGCATGATAAAAAACAAAGCGAGCAGACGAATAACAGGGTATTTAACACGCCATTTATTTTTTTTTCTTTTTTCCTGATGTATACGGCTCCGCGGCGGCAGAGCGGATTTTTGTCTGCTGTCTCCCATTTCCGGTTTTCTTTCAATCTTCTTGCGAAGTCTTTCAGCCTGATCTCTATAAGGGTCTTCTTTATTCATGTTTCATCCCTTCCTGTAAAAAAAATCATAAGAAGTATAAATTGAAGCTGCTGTTAACTATTGTTCATGACATATCCTCTCTGGATTTTTTCAGGTACTGTTTTCTGATAAGAATACCCAAAAGAAAGTCAATCAGAAAATGCATAACAATCGTAACAAGCAAATTATTGGTTATATGATAAATATAACCTATTAAAAAGCTTAATGTAATAATATTTACAAACAAAAACCAACTAAAAAAATAACGATAATGAACAAGCGCGAAAATAAGACTTGAGACAGCAAGTCCGAAATGGGTCTGTATGACACCCCTGAACAGAAGTTCTTCACTAATAGCCACCACTGCTGCAATAAATGCGATATGAAGATAGTGGCGATTTTGAAAGATTTTCTTATTTAACCCACCGTCATCATACAATTCATCAGGGAGGACCTTCATCAAGATCATATCAATCAGCACAACAGCCAACCCCGCAGCTGCACCAATGACGAGAATATTCCAATCATTGAGTACAAAAAGAGCCTGGAATTCCTTAAAGCTGTTAAACAATATAATACTCAGGATAAATGTAATAGCTAAAATAAGCGCCTGAGTAAGATAGAGATGAAATAATAGTTCCCTGTCTGTCAATTCCTTAATGATGTCCTCATATCTTTTCTTCATTTTGGTCACTCACCTGGAATCAGAAGGTATTCTAAATGATTTTTCCAATCATAAAGCGTGCTGCCCTGATTATCTGATTTTGTGTTTCTTATGAAATTTTCAATTTGCAGTCCGCATATATCACAGCAGAATTGAACTGAAGTATTTTTTTCCTCATCAAAGCAGGAAAGTATATTCTCTCTCCGGCAATTTCTGCTATGTACCCACCTGTAAACTTCCTCTATGCTATTTCTTTTCAATTTGATTCTGCCTTCGCAGTATTCTTTCATTTCCTGCAGGATCCTTTTATAACTCAATCCAGATTTGTTTTTCCGTTCAAAAAAATCATTAAATATTCTCCACTGAATATCTGTTAACCCGGAACGCTGCTTAATTTGCTCTTCATGAGCACTGATATTTATGATCGCATCCGGGTTTTCTCCCAGCCAGTAACTGATCCAATCAATTTGAGACTTGTCAGGAAATTCATTTTCGGCAATCTGTATGGGAAGCTGCTCATCACCGGGTGCATAGAGCATAATAGCTATACTTTGCTTTCCATCTCTCCCTGCCCGTCCAATTTCCTGCAAATAAGATTCAATCTGAAGAGGCATATGAAAGTGTATCACATACCGGATATTATCTTTATTTATTCCCATGCCAAAGGCGCTGGTTGCGCAAATAAGATCCAGCTGTCCGTGGATAAACTGCTGCTGTACTAGGATGCGGCTTTCCTGGTCCATCCCGCCATGATAAGACATTACTCGTTTAGCTCCTTTTTCCCTCAGCAGATCGGCTATTTGTTCAGCCATTTTTTTGCTGGAAAAATAGATAATTCCAGGACCCTTTAGGGTCTCAGCAAGCTCTATAAGCCTTTCTGTTTTTACACGGTAGTTTTCTGTCTTTTCTACACTTAATGCTATATTAGGACGATCAACGGAGTAAATAAATTCGCTGCAGTCCAGTATGCCAAGTGACTTCTTTATATCTGCTTTTACCTCACGGGTAGCTGTGGCAGTTAAAGCGAGTGTAACCGGGTTCCCTATCTTTTGCCTCACTTCTCCAAGCTTTAGGTAATCAGGCCTGAAATCATATCCCCATTGGGAGATGCAATGAGCCTCATCTATTACAAATAAAGCGATGCGCAATTTTTCCAGCTGAGATAGTACTGGTTCATAATAAAGCATTTCGGGTGAAATAAAGATAAACTTATACTGATCCAGATTATTCAATGCCTGTCTTTTTTCTGAGCGGGATAAAAATGAATTGAATGCTATCACCCTTTTTTCCCCATTCAACATAAGCTGTTCAGCCTGATCCTGCATAAGGGACAGCAAAGGAGAGATAATAATCACCTGGCCTTCAATCATATACCCCGGCAGCTGATAACAAAGCGATTTACCTGTACCTGTAGGCAGCATGGCAATCGTATTTCGGCCTGCTAGCACGGATTCAATGATTTCCTTTTGTCCAGGTCTGAAGGCAGGATATCCAAACTTGCTTTGCAATAGTACTTCCAATCTCATTGTCCCTCTCCAAGCTTTGCCATTACTAATCTGATTTCAAAATAATCGGATTCAGGCACTATTTGACGTATTTGTTTTAATTGCAAGGAATCTGCACTGTTGGCCGCATGAAGGATCAGTTTCTGTTTTTCCTCCGAGACATAACGAGTGATATTAAAGGAGCTGTCGTTTAAAGCTATTTCCACAACATGATCCTCAATCGTACTTTTTTTCAACCTTCTTATTTTCGCGATTTCAGCTAAGTCCTGTCCCTGTTTTAACAGTGAATACGTTTTTTGGGCTGACAATGTTAGCTGTACTGCATTTCCTGCACCGCTCACGATTTTATCGATAAGCGGATATTCAGCAGAATTTTCCCTTGCGCTTTCCAGTATATGATGAATAGCTCCAAGGAACTGATGGTGGTAATAATCCTGTTTGATTCCGAGCTGCTCTGAAGCCTGAACAGCTGTGAGTCCAATACGGCTATAGCCTGTAAGCCTCAATGTCAGGACAGCAGGATTAATATCTTTCAGCTCTTCAAGGCATTGGACAAGCTCCCTGTACAGCATTCCCCCAACTGTATCACGGTCAAATCCGGATGTCCTCAGAAAGTCTTTCAGCCATTCATGAACACCTCGTTTTCTTTGGATAGGCAGGTATTTTACATTGTTATTATTTAACTGTGAGATAACCTGAATTAGAAGCGTAATCCTCTCCCAAAACAGTTCACCTGTACTATGATACAGCCATCCGTTTAATGATGAAGGAATTGGACATTCTATAAGTGATCTTTCCAGCTCTTTCTTCCCTTTTTCAGTCAAAGTATAATGCTTTTCAGTAATGGCAGTCATCCAGCCGCTGCTTATGATTTCCTCTGCAAGTTTTTCCAGTACCTCCCTGCTTAAATGTTCAAATGAACGAAAAAGCGGGGTAAGTTGGAATAAATGAGCATCCTGGATGGTTTGGGAAGACTTTTTTCCATTTAGCAAATGTAAAATGGAATATAGAGTTCTTTGTCCCTGCAACTCATTAACACAGTACATTATTACAGATTTCAAATAAGATCTATGCATTATTTTCACCTTACGGCTTAAGATTTTTTTATTGTTTCATTACCTTGATTTTCTTCCTTCTATTTTATCATGAAAAAAATCGGCAGGCCGTTTTAATTATTTATCACAGGGTAAATTATGCCTAAACCCTTATCTGATAAGCATTCTCAATACATTTTCTATTGAAAAGTTGAACATACAGTTTTACAATAGGATGTGAGGAATGTGTTACCATCATCTTGATGGAAGATTAATTGTTTAATTCTTGGGAGGTTTTTTCATGGCAAAGTATACAATTGTTGACAAAGAAACATGCATTGCATGTGGAGCTTGCGGCGCAGCGGCACCGGACATTTATGATTATGATGATGAAGGCATCGCATTTGTAACCCTTGATGATAACCAGGGTATCGTTGAGATTCCGGATGTTTTAATTGACGATATGATGGATGCATTCGAAGGCTGTCCAACCGATTCAATTAAAGTTGCTGATGACGCTTTTGATGGCGATCCGCTTAAATACGAATAATCCTTCAACCATACTCTTATTTTTGTTAAGCTACTGCTCCCTTTCAACTTGAAAGGGAGTTTTTCTATGATACTTTTTATTCAAATGGAAAAAGCAGCGGAACATTTTCCGCTGCTTTCATTTATATATTCATCATGCTGCGCTATTTATTACAGCCTGTTTTTCTACCCAAGTTCTCATGCGTGTAAAAATAAGCATAAACACCATTGAAATGATAAATCCCTTTAAAATATTAAATGGCAGTATCCCTGTCACAATCATGGTTCTCATTTCAGGCGCTGACATTGCCGGGAAATTCAGAAAGAATGTATATGCTGGCAATATGACAAGATAATTAAGCACACTCATAATGACAGCCATTACCATGGTGCCGATTACAAGCCCGAACGTCATGCCTTTTTTTGTCTTCAGCTTGCTGTATACATAATAAGTAGGCAAGACGAACAAAATGCCTGCTGCAAAGTTTGCAATATGTCCAACAGGTACACCTGTTGCACTCCCTGTCATGAAGTAATCAAGAATATTTTTAATAAGTTCTACTAATATTCCTGCCGCCGGGCCAAAGATCAACGCTGCGATTAATGCAGGAATATCGCTGAAGTCAATCATTAAAAATTGCGGAAACGGCGGGATTGGAAAATTGAGCAGCATTAATACGTAAGAGATGCTGCTTAGCATTCCGATGGCAACCATTGATTTGATATTAAGTTTTTTCAAGTTCCTCTCTCCTTTTTAGGACTATCTCTCCTAAAGAAGAAAGGTTCAGCTAAGCTAATATCTTCGCATTAAATAACCCTCAAGTTAACATAACTTGAGGGAGAATTGCAAAGGCACGCTTAATAACGTTCAAAACCTGCACTTTTTGAACGTCTGCAGAACCTCCATCTTCTCCCATCCAGACTGTACTGTCGGCTTTGGAATCTCACCAAATCCTGCCCAATTTAATGGAAAGTGCTTTTACTAAAAACATTTCTCTCAGGCTCGCGGGCTTAGAGTCAAAACTGACCCATCACCGCCGGTCGGGAATTTCACCCTGCCCCGAAGATAGACCGTATTTGTTTATACAAATTAATTATACTGAAAAAAAGTTATTCTGTGAAGGGATATGTTTACCTGTGTTTGTCTAAACGAATTTTATTGATAATAAAAAAGGCGGCAATTTGCCACCCTTTTTGTATTATCCAAGCGGATATTCCTTTCTTTCCCCTTTTGAAAATGTCATGATGGACTTATAACCCACTTCTTTTGCAAGAGCAATTGCCTGATCAAAATCCGCACCAACATGTTCAGGAAAGTGTGCATCTGATGAAAGTACAATCGGAATATTTTTCTCATAGCATCTCTGCAGGAGCCGCTTGTCCGGGTATAGTTCACCGACTGGCTTTCGCAGGCCGGCTGTGCTGATCTCTACACATGTCTTGGATTCTGCCAGTGCATTTGCTGCACGATCGTACTGCTCCAGTAAAAACTCTTCGTCCTGAGGCACATATTTAAAGATTTTAACTAGGTCTAAATGGCCTATAATATCGAATAGGTTTGATTCGGCCAATGTGACCACTTGATCAAAATACTTCCGATATACATCATACAGATCCCGTTTATCCCATTCTTTTCTGAACTCGGCAAGATCTATGCCGAAATCCCCAACCCAATGGATGGAACCAATCACATAATCAAATGAGTAGCTGTTAATAAATTTCGCCATTTCATCATGCTTACCCGGCGTGTAATCCATTTCAATTGACATTTTAACGTCAATATTATTACTCCATGCTTCTTGAAAAACACTCACATAGTCTTTCATATCATAATAGCGTCTCTCGTTTACCCATGGATTTTGCAGAATGTCTGCTGTCTGATAGAAATGATAGGCATGCTCTGAAATCCCAAAAGATTCAATCCCCTTTTGGGATGCAGCATCTGTAAATTTTTTTAAATAATCCAGGCTTAACGTGCCATTTTCAAGATGATTGTGATAGTCTGTAAGCATTTCTCTATCTCCCCCGGTTTTTTAACCATTATACTTTAAGGGAGTAAAGCACTTCAATCATTTCTTTCTATTTTTTGTGAATGATTAGAATTTGTCCAATTTTAATAACATCTGATTCTGCATTATTCAACTCTTTAATAGCTTCTGCAGTTGTTTTATGCACTTTCGCTATAGAAGATAAAGTATCTCCTTCTTTAACCGTGTATTTGCCAAGTTTTCCGGGTTTAATTAATAGCTTTTGACCTGTAAAAATTTGATCTGGATTAATATTATTTAAAGCAGCAATATCTCCCGTCTGCAAATTATAGTGAGCAGCAATGGTCCATAATGTTTCGCCGGTTTTAACTATATGGTAGGTTTCCCCGGAATCCTTTGTGATTTGCCCCGAATGAAAATTAGACGGACGTGCTGAAACTTCATGTGCGCTTTCATTTCTTACCGCTGCATTTACAGCTTGTCCAACTTCCCCCATTCCAAATGCCAAAGAGGGATCAACTGCATTTATTTTATCAGCTGTCCATCCCTGCGAATGTACTTCAAAATGAAGATGGACTCCCGAAGAGTCACCTGTGCTTCCCATCATTCCGATTTTTTGTCCGAGCGCAACTTTTTCACCCTCAGCAGATAATCGTTTATCCAGATGGGCATATACTGTCTCAGTTTGGTTGTTATGTTTAATAAATATCACATTACCGTATGTTTGAGAGTAATACGATCTTGACACAATTCCAGCGTCAGCAGCATAAACCGGAGATCCGGAACCTCCAGCAATATCAATGCCTTTATGCTGACCATTCCTTGTCCCATACGTGTCAGTAATTACCCCGTCTGCCGGCCACACCCAATGCTCTGTCAACTCAGAGATCTCTGGCTCAGCAGCTTTAGATTGCTTCCCTCCCAGAAATAGCAGACTCACACAAAGAGCCATTATCCCTGCGATAAAGAAACGCCTTATGTAATCCTTCATTCTTTTCCTCCTATGATGTCAGCTGAAATATCTGTACGAGTGTTTTCCCCGCACCCACTTTCACCCTATGACAGCTTGTACTCTTTTAGAACAATTAACAATAAAGCTCTTAAAAGCACAGTGATTAGTATTCATCCAGCAGCATGGTTTTTATGCATAAAATAGAGGAATTTTTCTAAGATAGAAAAGCCCTTGCCTTATAATTGATAGTTTTCGCATATTAATGCTGACCGCTTATTCCCTCCCAAGGCTGCTCAGTGAAGTGCGGGGGAAATGGCGTGGCCTCAAAGACGCTGCTGAGAGGTCTCTGCTGCCCCGCTTCAGGCAATATTATGAGTTCCTTGCATAACACTAGAAGAAATGCAACGCATTTTCGAATATATCGTACCCTCCAACAAATCCCCTGCGAAAATAAACAATGGAAAAGACGGCCACATTGGGCCGCCTTTTAATTTGGCAAATCTCGTTTATTAGCTGCTACCGGTACCTTCAATTCCTGAGTCAGATCAAACTTGCCAATTTTATCAACATCAGCATTTTCCAATTTGACTGTCTCAAAATCAAAGTCTTTTGCAGTAAGAAGAATTGCTTCGATGGCATGAAGTGTTGGTTCATTATCGATTATTTCTGATTCATTATTAAAACGAATTATGAGTTTGCCATCCTTAATTTCTTCAATTTCAAAATCAATATTATCCGGTATGGATGCCTGTAAATTATTTTCAGACCTATTTTTTTTCATGGCATTCAGAGCTTCTTTCACCGAATCGAGCTCTTCTTTAAACGGAACCAGAAATGGCGTTGATTCCGCACCATTGGGATATAAGAAATAATATATTAAGTTACCATTGCTGTTTTCCGGGATAAATTCCTCTCTATTTCCAAAATGGCTAAACTCTATGCCGGCTTTCCCTTCCGTTCTGAGGTTAATCTTTTTTATCTCCAAATTCTTCATAATATCGGACAAGACATTCTCTAATAGATATTCTGCAGCAGAAGACTTGCTATATGGATGATCAGCAGGCACATCAACTGTCAGCATCCTATTTCCCTGGTCATAGCTTAAATTTGCTTTTAATGGATAGTAATCATATAAACCCCATGCCTCTTCGGTAAGTTTGCTCATTGTGTCTTCAAACAAGTCAAATTTCGTCCTGTCCGGGTCATCATCTACCAGAACGCTGACAGGTACTATATTTTGAGCCTCCTTATCCGGAATTGCATAGGTCAGTACTTCCTTTCCAGCCAGGTCCTCTTCATAAACGGCAGTAGGGCTTGCTTCGGATGAAAATGACTTCATGCTTTTATCATCGCTTGATTCTTTTTCCGGATCACCGGCAAGCTCCGAATGATCCTCTTGCTGATCTTCTTCCTTTGCAAGAGGTGATGATTCTGTCTCTTCGTCTTTCGCTTCCGTTATCCTGTTATTTTCGGTTGTTATTTGTTTAGATGATTGCGTCTGTTCTGATTGAATTTCGACTTGTTTATCAGCAGATTCCTGCCAATTCATAAGGTTTGGGGCAAGAATGAATAGCAGGAGCAAGGCAGCGGCCCCTGCTGCAGCAGGCAGAATCCATGTTCTTTTCTTTTGTTTGCCCATCTTGATTTCTATAGTTTGATAAATTTCTCTCGGGTCCCGAGTATCTTTAATTTTAGGCATCTGGTTAAGCAATTCCTGAAGCTGCTCATCGCTCCACTTTGATTCCTTCATTATCCATTCCCTCCTTTACCCTAAGATGTTCCATATGATTTTTCAGCACCTTTAACGCCCTGTGCTGAGTTGTCTTCACCTTACTTTCAGTCCAGCCAAGTGATTCAGCTGTTTCTGTTATGGTGAGCTCATGTATATATCTCATTATAATGACAAGCCTCTGGTCAATGGTGCATAAATCCAGACAGCGATAGATCATCTGAATTTCTTCTCGTTGAACAGCAATTTCTTCAGGCAGGGGGAGCTCATCCTTTACCTGCTGAGTTGACCAGTCAAATTTCTCCATGATCTTTTGTTTCCAACCCTTTTGCTTGCGAAAGGAATCAATGGCAACATTCCGCGCAATTGAAAAGAGCCATGTTTTTTCACTGCTTTTCCCTTCAAATCTTTCATATGATTTTAATACTCTTATATAGACTTCCTGGACTAGATCCTCAGCCAGTTCCTTGTTTTTGACCATATAAAAAAGAAATTGAAAAACGTCCTGATGGTATTTTTTATAAAGTTCATCAAAAACGGAGTCCATGAATTCCCCTCCCCGTTCAATATAAATAGTCGTTCTCTCTCTAAAAAAAGTTACAGTTTAACTATATTATTATTTTGCAGAAAAGCGCAAGAGCCTGTTTGGGTGGAGGAAAACTCACCTGCCTTTAAATACGCCCTGCCAATGCTCTTTCATAATAGTTCAAAAAAAGGGGAAGGAAATACCTCGCATCTCCTTCCCCAGCCTATAATTTACTGTTTCCCGTGTATCAAGACTAATCGTCACATTTCCCTGCTTTTTCCGTCATTTCGAGGGATAAAGATTGAAAATGTCGTACCATGTCCTGTTTTGCTTTGAACAGTAATATGACCTTTATGAGCTTCAATAATATTTTTTGCAATCGCAAGTCCAAGGCCAGTTCCGGATCGGCCCCTTGTTCTTGCTTTGTCCGCTTTGTAAAAACGTTCAAATACAAACGGCAGGTCCTCTTCAGGAATCCCAGAGCCAGAATCTTTCACTTCGATATACAGTCCCCGTTCATCACTCCGTTCGATAACTATAACCTGTCCGTTAGGAGGGGTATGCCGGATGGCATTATCAATCAGATTAGTCATAACCTGTTCTATTCTGTCCGGATCAATTTGAATAGTTAAACGTTTGCTTTGCAAATCATGTTCAAGGATAATTTCCTTCTCTTTCGCGAGACCCTGGAATTTCCTCGTAATCCTTTGGAGAAAGGAATTTACATCAGTTTTTTCCATTGTCAGCTGGATATGACCAGCTTCCATTCTGGCAAGATCGAGCAATTCATTCACAAGCCGGCCCATTCTCAGTGATTCATCGTAAATAACACTCGCCATCTCTTTTTTCTCTTCATCTGTTCCGGCAATATCATCTACGATCGCTTCACTATACCCCTGCATCATGGAAATTGGCGTCCTTAATTCATGTGAAACATTTGCTATAAAATCGTTGCGGAGCTTATCAAGCTTACGCTCCTCCGTCATATCCCTAATAACCGCAACTGCTCCCCTAATATATTTATTATTATAAAGAGGACTGACTATTATCACCCATGAACGTCCCTGAATAGAGATTTCACCAATCTGTTCCTTCTCGGTATTAACAGCAAGCTGAAAGAGTTCCATTACTTTGGATGGGACTTCCTCCGTATTATTCTCGATGTCATCCAGCTCATAAAACCAGCTTTGCAAAAACCGCTCTGCCGGAGGATTGGTGATCAGGATTGTTCCATCCCGGTTGAAGGTGATTACCCCATCGGCCATTCCGCTTAAAATGCTTGCCAGCTGCTCTTTTTCCTGGCTTAAAGCATTCATATTAAATTTCAGCTGCCTGCCCATTTGGTTAAAAGCCATGGCTAATTCGCCAACCTCATCATTAGTCAGAATCGGAACTTTTGTATCAAATTTGCCTCTTGCTACCTCAAAGGCAGCTTCTTTCATTTTTCTTAGCGGAGCATTGATTCTTGTCGATAAGAAAAAAGCAAAGATGGTTGTTAAAATGATGGCAACTCCCGCTGCAAGCAAAATGAACTTTGTCGTTGAGCGCAATGTTTCATGCATTACCTCGATGGACTGATAAATAAAAACAGCTCCATTGCTGCCCTCTCCTTTAAGCGGAACTCCAATGATAAGAATTTTGCTGTCGTCATCTGCTGGTACGTCTGCATACTCTGGATTTACAGATGTTACTTTTTTTACTGTCTTATTTTCCGTAAGAACTTCTTTTAAATCAGCTTCCTCGGTGAGATAGGAAATGGGCAGCTTTAATGAATCTGTATGGTTTGGAGAATAGTAGTACTCTTCCTGTGAATTAATAATGACTACTTTTGTAACATCATCCACAAGCTCCCAGGAAATCTCCAAACCGACTTCACGATTATGTTCATTTAAAATTCTGGTTATTTTATGGGCAATATTCGATAATCCTTTTTCTGTTTCATTTATATGGTAATTTTCAAAAAACTCCAGCAGCATGACTGTTAAAATCAGCAGAACAAAAGAAACTAATAAAAGAATTGTTCCCCAGAGCTTGCCGGCAACACTCCTAAAGAGCATCATTCATTAACAACCTCGAACTTGTAGCCCACTCCCCAGACGGTCACAATCATTCTGGCTGCCTGCTCTGAAACTTTATTTAGTTTTTCACGCAAGCGCTTTACATGAGTATCAACAGTTCTCAAATCTCCAAAAAATTCATAATGCCAAACTTCTTTAAGGAGTTGCTCTCTGTCAAATACCTTATCCGGTGCCTTTGCAAGGAAATATAGAAGTTCATATTCCTTCGGCGTCAAACTGACTTCTTTTCCATCGGCCAATACTTTGTGAGCATCATTATCGATCGTTAAATGAGGAAATACAATAACATCTTTTGCGGTTGTTTCTGTCTGAAGGTAAGTAGTTTTCGAAGATCTGCGCAATAATGCCTTCACGCGCAGCACAACTTCCCTTGGGCTGAATGGCTTCACGATATAATCATCAGTGCCGACTTCAAAACCCTGCACGCGGTTAACTTCTTCCCCTTTAGCTGTAAGCATGATCACAGGGGTAGCTTTTTTCTCTCTCAGTTCTCTGCAGACTTCAATTCCGTCTTTCCCGGGCATCATTAAATCCAACAGAATTACATCGTAATCATTTGCCAATGCTTTTGACAAAGCCTGGTTTCCATTCTCGGCTTCATCAATAGAATAATTTTCACGCTCAAGGTACATTTTCAATAAACGGCGGATTCTTTCTTCATCATCCACTAGCAGTATTTTCACTCGGTTTTCCATGTTCAAGTCCCCCTAACGTTCAATAAAAATCTTTAATTAAAGCCTTCACTATTGTGAAGTGAAGGCTTGTATAATTAATATCAGAATGATTATCTTTGAATTTCGAGTATTGTCCGGCTTCAGCGCCTAACCCATCTAGGAGCAAGCATACTCAGTTATGCTCTTGGGAGCCCGGGACATATGCCGTTTCCACAGGACGCAGTGTTCTTAGGCTGCGGTTCCAATGTGCGCAAGGCAGCTTCCGCTTTTCCAATTATGATCCCGCGTAGGAGTGCAATCCGGCAATGACCAGGTTTACCGCAACCAGATTAAACATGATAATGATAAATCCGATTACAGCAAGCCATGCAGATTTTTCGCCATGCCAGCCCTTTGAAAGGCGAAGGTGCAGGTAGGCAGCATAAAATAGGAAGGTAATGAGCGCCCATACTTCCTTTGGATCCCATCCCCAAAAACGGGTCCAGGCGATCTGTGCCCATATCATGGCAAAAATCAAAGCTCCAAGTGTAAAGACAGGAAATCCGATTAGTACTGAACGGTATGCGATCTCGTCAACCAGATCAAGATTAATATTTTTGGCAAGAGGCTGAAGTGCAGCTCCAACCCTTTTGCGGAGAATCAATCTTAAAATAAGATATAGAATGACACCTGATGCGAGAGACCATATAACGGTATTTAATTTTTTTGCATTAATAATTGCAGGCATTTCCGCAAGCGGTTCAAATTTACCTTCTGTAATCAGCTGTCCCTCGTGAGGACCTGTTAAGGCAGGCATATGATATTCCAGGACATCCTCCTGGCCATTTTTATCAATCCAGTTAAATTCCGCCTTGTAGCCTGCTGCTGAGAAGCTTGTGCTTATAATAATAAATCCAAGTGTACAAACCAGGCCAAACATAACGGCTTCCAGCCAGAATCTCTGTTTGCTTTGCTTAGTTTGATCTACTGACTTTACTAAATAAATTAATCCGGCAGCGAAGCTTACAGCCAAAATAGCCTGCCCAACCGCAGCAGTTGTAACGTGAATATGAAGCCAATCACTCTGCAGTGCGGGGATCAGCGGTGAAACTTCCCGCGGAAACATACTTGCATAAGCAATCATCAGTACCGCAACGGGAAGCGTAAAAACTCCTAAAATAGGTGTATTATAAATTAAGTAAATCACTATAAAAGCACCAACAAGCGACATCCCAAAGAATGTTGTAAATTCGAAAAGGTTGCTTACAGGCGCATGTCCGGCTGCAATCCACCTGGTAATAAAGTAGCCGAGCTGCGCAGCAAACCCGATAATCGAGATCCATAACCCAATTGCCGCCCATCTGTTTGGCCCTTTTTTCGTTCTATTCTTATCCTTTATGGAGCCAGCAAAAAAAACAGTAGCAATTAAATAGAGGATAAATGCTGTGTATAATAAATTGCTGCTTAATGTAACCACTCAGATTCCTCCTTAGCCTTTCTTTTCACTTTGATTTTGAAGCTGGTCTTCCGGCATCTTAATTCCTGTTCCATCCAATGCTGCTTCAATTTCCCTTTTAAGTCCATGCCAATTTTTGTTCGTGTGTCCTGCTACCCATACTTCTCCATTAACCCGGCGCAGCCAAATTCTCCGATGATTCCAATAAGACCCTTGTGCAACACCAATCATGAAAATAACGCCGCCCAAGGCGATAATCCATAATGTTAAATCTTTGCGGACGGTCAGAGCCGATACATTTTTAGTATCTATGCCTTTAAAGGCCATCTTGTATTCATTATCGCCAAAAGGTTCAATAGTTTGTCTGATCGCAACAAAACTTATTTCGCCATCCGGCTTATCCGGAGTAAACATTTTAAAAACAAAGGCAGGATTGTTTGGTATTCGGGACTTAGTAACCGGTTCTCCATTATCATCAAATTCAAAATCAGGAAAATAGCTGACAACTTCCGCTTTATAGCCTTTCTCCAAATCATAAACATCCTTAGGATCGTTCAGATCAATAGTTATATCCCCAAATTCTTCACCCGTTTTTTTATTTGTAAGGGCAAAGGACATCTTATTAAGCTCATTCAGTTTATAATCGACTTGATATAATGCGAAGTTTTCAAACTTAAGAGGGTTATTTACCTTGATCTCATAGTCCTTGACTTTCTCGAGATCTGCCTCTTCCCCGGCCACAGCATCTCCCTGTTTTTTATAAAGAGTCACATTAGACTGATAATTTTTTGCTACCATTCCTGCATTATCAATCGCTTCTTCAAATACTTCGTTATCTTTTTCTTTATCATACATCTCAAGAATGAAGCTATTATTTTTAAGGTAGTATTCACCATTGGTTTCAGGAATGACCTTTGTCTCGCCTTCCCGTATCCAAAGAATTTTGTCAACGTACATGCCCGGTACAAAACGCAGCATTCCGCCGATTAAAAATATGATAAGCCCTACATGATTAACGTATGGGCCCCATCTGGAAAAACGGCCCTTCTCGGCAAGGATGTTTCCATTTTCTTCTCTGATGATGTATTTCTTTGATTTTAATCTTTCTTTTGCAGCAGCAAATGCCTGATCAGTGTCTTCTGCATTTGAAACCCCAAAAACGCGCTGACGCTTAAGGTAGCTTTCATGGCGGCTAACCTTCTGCTTTTTTAAAGCTCTATACAAAGGGACAACCCTATCCAGACTGCAGATCACAAGTGAAATACCGATTGAGGCAATCAAAATCAAATACCACCAGGAGCTATAAAGGTTATGAAATCCTAAATCATAGTATAATTTACCTATCCATCCATATTGATCTTCGTAATATTCTTCAGCAGGCATGATCGGCGGAATATACATTTCCTGAGGCAGTATTGTCCCAAGCGCTGATGCAATCAGAGTAATAACGATCAGCCAGACTCCAACCTTTACAGATGAGAAGAAATTCCATACCTTATCAATTATTGTTTTATTATAAGTTTGCGAACGGCGTGCGCTTCCCTCATATCGCATATCCAGAAGTTTCTTATCTTTTTCCGCTTCTTCCAATACCTTGCCGCATGACTCACATAGTATTGTACCTATGGGGTTTACATGGCCGCATTCGCATTTTACTTCTTTCATATATAAAACTCCCCGTACCCTATGGTTTAATCTGTTCCATATAGTTCTTGATCATTTCTTCCGTCATTTCTCCTGTAATATACTTGACAACCTTTCCTTCTTTATCAATGAGGAAAGTGGCAGGAAGAGGATTAATCCCGTAAGCTGATTGAACCTGGGAATTCTTATCAATCACAATAGGAAATGATAAATCGTAACGCTCAGAAAATTTATTTACAGCTAAATCTGTTTCTCCCACATTAACAGCCAGTACCTGAACACCTTCATCTTTGAATTGTTTATACTGATTGTTCATATATGGCATCTCTTTTTCACAGGGTTTACACCATGTACCCCAGAAGTTAAGGAATACACCCTGGCCTTCATAATCTGATAATCTGTGTTTATTTCCATCCATATCTGTCAGAACAAAATCAGGTGCACTTTCTCCAACGGCAACCTTTTGTACTTTATCTTTCGTAAAATTTGCGTATAGCGTATATGCCACGGCAGCACCAAGGACAAGCAATATGACTGTTCTCATTACCAGACGCTGCTTTTTCATAAAAAACTCCTCCTAAGGCATCTTATTCAGGCTAAAAGACCTTACCTTCAACAAGATAATATGTAACATATGGAATAAAATCCTGCCTCATAGCTGTTTACTATTATAGCATTTTTCAACATACCTATATTGTTTACAACATAGCGTAACTGTGACACTTCTATGAATTTTTCTTAAAGCTGACTAGTTCTTTTTCATCGCAAGTGTCCGGAGCTGCTTAACTTCATGGGCTGTAAGTTCTCTGGCATCCCCCGCTGATAAACCCTGCAGAGTAAGGAATCCGTATCTCTCCCTCTTCAGTTTCAGAACAGGATGGCCAATGGCTTCAAACATCCTTCTTACCTGGCGGTTGCGTCCTTCATGAATGCTGATCTCCACAATAACTGTCTGTTTTTTCTTATCCATTGATAACAGCTTGGTTTTGGCAGGTGCTGTTTTTCCATCTTCAAGCATAATACCTCTTTGAAGGCTTTTCATTTTTTCTTTTGACGGGATGCCTTTCAACTTGGCAACATAGACTTTTTCGATTTCATTGCTGGGGTGCATTAGAAAATTTGCAAACTCTCCGTCATTAGTAAGAATGAGAATACCTGATGTATCGTAATCCAGTCTGCCAACAGGGTATATTCTTTGTTTGATTCCCTCAAAGAAATCTGTGACGACTTTTCTGCCCTTGTCATCGGAAACAGCTGAAATTACGCCTCTTGGTTTATAAAGAAGAAAATAAACAGGCTCTTCTCTTTCCAGCGGTATTCCATCCACTTCAATACGATCGGAAGGAGAGACCTTTACACCCAGTTCCTTTACTGTTTTTCCGTTAACTTTAACACGGCCTTCAGCCATTAGCTCTTCAGCTTTTCTACGCGAAGCTACCCCCGCATGGGCAATAACTTTCTGCAATCTTTCCATTTATGTCACCTCAAAGTTTTAATAACATGACTTCATACTTTTTCACTCCTAATGAATTATGACATAATTCGTCAAGTTTTCAAAGCAAACCATTGTTAAAACAGCTTAGACCGGAAATAAACTGTAATTACTGAAAGTTGGAATTTGAAAGTAAAATAAAAAAGACACCTCTGCTCAGGCATCTTTTCACTGGATATATCTGGTTACATACTGCCAAAAACAAGTGTTACAATTATAATGGATGCTATGATGCCTGCCAAATCGGCCAGCAGCCCGACTTTAAGAGCATCTCCCATTTTTTTGATTCCTACTGCACCAAAATAGACCGTCAGCACATAAAATGTTGTATCTGTACTGCCCTGCAGCACTGAGGCCAGCCTGCCTATGAAGGAGTCGGGACCATGGACAGCAATTAAATCACTGGTCATTCCCAGTGCTGCAGTCCCGGAAATCGGACGAATGATAGCCAGGGGTACAATATCAGGAGGAACTCCAATTGCTTCCAATCCCGGTCTGATCAGATTCATAAAATACTCCAGGGCACCGGAAGCCCTGAAGACCGATATGGCTACAAGCATCCCGACAAGAAAAGGAATAATGGATACCGCAATTTTTATACCTTCTTTTCCGCCTTCGGTGAAGCTTTCATAGGTAGGAACTTTTTTAAATGTTCCATATATTAATATAAAGCCTATTAAAATAGGAATTAACCAAAGGGATACAGCTGACACAATCTCCATCCTAACCTCATCCTTTTCGCGTTCTTCGGTAATAGAAATAACGGTCAATCATTATTGCGGCCAATGTAGAGCAGAATGTAGCCACTAAAGTAGGACCAACGATATCGGTGGGCGAGGCAGAATTATAATTCATCCGTATGGCAATCACGGTTGTAGGAATTAATGTCAGACTTGAAGTGTTGATGGCCAAAAAGGTTATCATAGAACGGCTCGCTTCATTTTTTCCCCCATTTAGCCTTTTCAGCTCTTCCATAGCTTTTATGCCGAGAGGGGTAGCTGCGTTCCCCAGACCAAACATATTGGCCATCATATTCGATAGCATATATCCCATTGCCGGATGATCACCAGGCACTTCCGGAAAAAGCTTTTTCACTATTGGCCTGAATAAGGAAGCAAGCTTATTCAGCAGTCCGGCGTCCTCAGCAATTTTCATCATTCCAAGCCAAAAAACAAGAATGCTAATAAGACCGATGCATAACGTGACCGCTTCTTTTGCGCCATTGAAAATAGCTTCATTTACTTCGTTTATAGTGCCGTTTATCATAGCAAAAACTAACCCTATAGCGGTAAGCATCACCCAAATGATATTAACCATTTGTCTTCACTCCTGCAATTGAGGTAAAAAGCCCCTTAAAGTAGTCTAATAGTGACTTATCTTCTTTTACCTCATCATGCTTATAGTAGATTGGGAGCTTTTTTATTGGCTGATCTTCAAAATATACAGTTGCCTGACCGACCACTTCCGGTATTGTCCTTCCGTCTTCCCATTCTGTTTCAGGCTTTAGCAGTTTGATATCAATGTTAAAGTGGTTCTTCTCTTCTTTAGTTACGGGATATTTGTATGAATGCTTTATATAAACCCTGTCTTTATAAAATTCATCATCAATATCGGACATAATTCCCTCAGGCATGACTTCCACAATATCATAGGTTCTAAAAGCAGTTTCATACATATTAATATGGTCATGCCAGTCATCCGGCCCGTTTAACGTTACGGCAATCAGATTTAGGCCGCCTTTCGATGCTGTTGTAACAAGAGTTCTCTTCGCCCTTTTGGTATATCCTGTCTTTCCCCCTGTGCAATACTCATATAATTCTGTCAGAAGCCTATTTTTGTTTTTCCAGACCCTGTCCCAGCTTTCGTTCGGATTTGGCGCCCTGTGCACCTTTGTTCCAGCAATCTTTTGGTACGTCTCATTATTCATAGCATACCTGGTCAGCAGCGCCATATCATATGCAGTAGAATAATGGTCTTCATGATCATCCAGACCATGGGGATTTGCAAAATGGGTGTTCTTCATGCCGATTTCTTCAGCTTTCTTATTCATTAAAAATTCAAATCCTTCAAGGCTTCCGCCGACATGCTCTGCGATTGCGACTGCAGAGTCATTGCCTGAGCGGAGCATAAGCCCGTAAACCAGATCTTCAAGTTTAATTTTTTCTCCTGCCTGTAGATATATCGATGACCCTTCTGCTCTGACAGCACGATCACTTACTTTAACCATATCTTCCATTTTTCCTGATTCTATGGCCAGAATTGCCGTCATAATTTTTGTAATGCTCGCTATTCTCCTCACTTCATTTGCTTCTTTCTGGTAAAGGATACGCCCAGAATCCTGTTCCATTAATATTGCGCTCCGGGCGCTTACTGAAACTGAAGCTTCTGTTTTCTGAGGAAGATTCATCATCATCAACGCGGCGGCCAAAGCTATGGCCATTAGCCTGCTAAACATTTTCATTGCACAAAACCCCGTCTCCTTTATGGATGTCAGAATGAGCGAAATACATGATCTCCCCATTAGAGAGGAGCCGCATGTTTTTCATTTATTTGTACAAGTTTATGCAGGACAAGTAGTGATATGACAATATGTTTGACTTGATTGCGGTTCTGAAATGGCTAGTGCATTAAAAATGAGGGGAATACTCTTTGTATCCCCCTCTTACTTATTTTCGGCTTCAATTTAGAATGGCTTCCATTTTAATTCGGATGCTTTTAAATACCTGTCTTCTACATTCTTCCAGTTGATAATATTCCACCAATTTTTAATATAATCACCGCGGTTATTTTTATATTGCAGATAATAAGCATGCTCCCAAACATCCAAAACAAGCAAGGGGATTGTATCCCACTGAGTTAAAAGCATATGTCTTTCTGATTGAAGGATTTCGAGCCTGCGCGCCCTCGGCGACCAAACCAGGATTGCCCATCCCACTCCTTCTACCTGCTTGGCTGCCTCAGTAAAGTGGTTTTTGAATTTCTCAAAGCTCCCAAAATATTTGTTCATTTCCTTCAGCAGAGCGCCCGCAGGTCTTCCACCACCTTTAGGGCTCATATTATTCCAGAAAATTGTATGCAAGTAATGGCCAGAGCCATGAAAGGCCAGCTCGCGTGACCAGTGTTTCACGAGGCTGTAATCATTATTATTCCTGGCATTTTGCAGCATTACCTCTGCTTTGTTCAAGCCATCTACATATGATTGATGATGCTTATCATGATGCAGCCTCATAATTTCCCCAGAGATATGCGGTTCAAGAGCGCTATAATCATAAGGGAGCGGAGGTAAACTATGCTTTCCCGCAGAAATGTACGGTTCATTCATATAGATATTTCCAAGCTGTTGTCTATTGGAAAAATAATTCTCCATATCGGAATGGAGAGAGTCCACTTGTTCCTGCAGCTTTTCCAAAGCTTCAATATCCAAGGGGTCTTTTATTCCATCCATAATTTCAGTAAAATGATCCAGCCTCTGCCACAGTTCGTTATTTTGATCAACCTCCTCCGAGTCTAAAAAATCTCTTAGCTCTTTGTTCCATTTTGTTACGTCCTTAATATACTCTTCCATTTTACTCATAACCCTCACTCGCTTCCTTTATTAGCTCACTTTCTATTTGTATGAGTAAAAGTTTGTACGTTTTCCAGGGAAAAAGGTAATCTGCATAAAACGTGCCAACAAAAAAAGAACAGCTTTGTGCTGTTCTTCAAATTCCAGTCTTATTTTGATTGAATCATTTTTGTCCGGTAATCGGTTTCGTAATATTCAAGTTCCTCACGAATCCTTTGGAACTCTGCTTCGAGCTGCCTGAACATTGTTTTCAAGCTGTCCGGAACTTCTTCATGAAACTGGATCGAGTTTTTACCTGTATATGCTGAACGACTATTCTCAAACCAGGCATCATTTTTCGGAGAGAAAAACTCTTCAATGCATTGATGGTAAATTCGGTATAGCGTCTTTTCTGCCGCTCCTTTTTGGAAAGGGTCGCTTTTTAATATGATTGTGCTGGCATCAAGTCCTTCTTCACAATATACGAGCAGTTTTCTTACATGTGAAAGGATGCTTTTATAATAATTCGCATTCCCTTCCTTTTCTTCTTCAAGATCTTTAATTGTTGTATTATTTAAGAAATCTTCAAATACGGCAACGCTATTACCGAGGAAATTTTTCACATCTTCCATTTGTGATTTAACGATAGAATTCCCCATCCATTACACCCCCATAATTATACAATGGCTATTGTTGCGGTTGAACAATAAAATCTAAAGGT
Source organism: Bacillus sp. ZZV12-4809 (assembly GCF_009849585.1). Classification (GTDB taxonomy): domain Bacteria; phylum Bacillota; class Bacilli; order Bacillales; family Cytobacillaceae; genus Cytobacillus. Next base: position 47,867 of record NZ_VCRN01000021.1, on the reverse strand, counting down.
GATTGCAGGTCGTAGGATTTATTATTTCCCAGCGCTTCAAAAATGGATGGAAGCTTGGAAAAGTCCAGATCCTGAAAATAGGATGCAAAATCAGCCTTTGAATTTAGATAAATTCGTTTGCGATGTCTAAAACCCGGGTTCTTCAATAAACATGATAGAGCAACAAGATCCTTGAACTGGACTTCTCTGGAACCAGCCTGAAAAACTGGATCCTTTTCATAAGGTGTGAACTCATTCATGGATTCATCAAAGAATCTAACGTATAAAACATGAAACGTTTTCTCCTGCCCATCTTCTTCGAACACAACCTCACTTCTATTAAAAAAATCTTCCGAGGTGTTCGGCTTTTCTTTTTCAAGCTCATATCCCCTGCATTGTTTAATCAGCAAGCAAAACCCTCCTGTTTCCCGATGGTTTTAAGATAATATGTATTAAAAGGAAAGGGAAAAATTTAAATCTATTTTACCACACTTCCTATCTAATGTGTCAGAAAAGTCAAGAATCGAGCTCCTGGAACTTTTCAAAGAATAAATCCGCCTCTTCCTGGAATGAATCCTCTTCTTCACTAATCTTATCCGGGAGGGGCGGCAGCTCATCAATACTTTTAAGACCAAAATAATCAAGAAATTCTTTAGTCGTTCCATAAAGATAGGCACGCCCTGTTCCATCTGCCCGTCCAACCTCTTTAATCAGGGCTTTTGCGGACAATGTATGAAGAGGTCTCTCTGTCTTGACTCCCCTAATTTCCTCAATTTCTGTCCTTGTAATGGGCTGTCTGTAAGCGATAATAGCCAGTGTCTCAAGTGCTGCCTGAGAAAGGGAGGCGGAAGAAGGAGATTCCACCAGCTTTTTCAGGTACGGAGAAAACTCTTTTTTCGTAACCAGCTGAAACGTCCCCGCCAATTCAACAGCCATAATTCCGCGGCTGCTATTATTGTAATCTTCCATAAGACTGTCCATGATCTCACGGGCCTGATTTTCATCCACCTCGAGAACATGGGCAATTTGCTTAAGGGATAAGCCTTCATCACCCGCTGCAAACAGGAGGCTTTCAGCTATCCCCTTCCAATTAATGATTTCCAAACTATTTTCCTCCTTCCATGGAAGCTACATAAATATCCGAGAAATTTTTGTCCTGCTCGACCTGAATTTCTTTTCGCTTAATTAACTCCAGTACCGCCAGGAAAGTTACTACTATATGCTCTCTGTCGGCTATCGGAAAAAGTTCGGTGAATCTTTTCCTGCCTTTTATACCCCTTAATTGTTCTACAATTTCAGACATCCGCTTTTCGATGGGAATCTCCTGGCGGGCAACTTTTGCAGACAGGGGCCTTTGCAGTTTCTTTCTTCTTAATAACTTTTGCAAAGCGCCAAGCATATCATAAAGGCTTACATTCAAATCAGCTTTTTCCTGCTGTGATTCATTTACATATTCAGAAAGGTCTGCAGGCGGCTTTGTATACATTAAGCTTCTATCCTGTTCCCGTTCCTTTAGCTCTTCTGCAGCTTCCTTATATTTACGGTATTCAATCAGCCGTTCTACAAGTTCATCCCTGGGGTCTTCTTCCATTTCCATTCCAAATTCATCTTCAAGCTCTTCCTCCTCATGCTTTGGCAGCAGCATTTTGCTTTTAATAGCCAGAAGCGTAGCGGCCATTACAAGATATTCACTTGCTACGTCAAGCTGAAGCTCCTTCATCGTATGTATATAAATGAGGTATTGCTCGGTGATTTCTGAAACAGGAATGTCATAGATATCAATTTCCAGTCTGTTAATAAGATGAAGCAGAAGATCCAGCGGCCCCTCGAAAGCATCTATTTTAACGTTATAATGATCATATTGCATAAAATACCCACCAAATTTTCCTAAAATAAATTCCCTTACATGCCAAAAGGCTATATCTAGTATAGATTATTCATGGTTGTTATCCAATAGAAAAATAACCCTGATGTCCGCAATGTTCCTGCTCCAAACCAGAATTTTTGTGATGTGCCCAATCAATCAGGCAATTGCCTACATAGGATGTATGGAAATAAAGATACAGGAGGTTTTTTATATGTCTAAGACTGGATTTGGAGATTGCGGAACCGGGTTTGCTTTAATTGTCGTTTTGTTCATTCTTTTAATTATAGTCGGAGCTTCCTGGTGCTTCTAAATCGCTGTGAATATTACAGCAAATTCCTCACATTGACCAATCGGCAAGGCTGCCCTATTAGAAACCCAAAAGAGCCGATTTATAGTTATTCAGTTTTATTAGCTGTAAAAGCCCGGTCAAAAGCCGGGCTTTTATTTTTCTTCTGATAATTGATTGTGCTGTGTTAATATAAAGTTAGAATTGTCAAGGAGTGAAAGTATGTACCCCGATAAGTATATCGAGTTCCTGGTCCATTTTCATGGTGACCGTGATTATTTTGAATGTCACGAAATACTGGAAGAGTATTGGAAGAGAATAGATCCAAACAATAAAAAGTCTGCATGGGTCGGCTTAATTCTTATGGCCGTTTCTTTTTATCATCATCGCAGAGAGAATATGAATGGTGCAGAACGGACTCTCCGCAAAGGAATCAGCATTCTGGAGGACCGGGCAGGAGAAATAAAGGCATTGGGCCTGGATACAGATCAATTGATTGAAGCGCTTAAAGACAGGCTCGTGCTGATTCAAAAAGGCGGAAAATACTTCAGCATTAACTTGCCAATCATTGATCCCTTACTAAAGGAAAAATGCATCGAGGTATGCGCTGCCAAGGGACTTTTCTGGTGTTCCGACAGCTATGCTCCAGATGAAGATATTGTACACCGCCATAAAAGAAGAGATAGGACAATAGTTATTAATGAAAGACAAGATGCCCTGAATCACAAAAAAAGGCAGGAATAATGATTATTCGCTGCCTTTTTCCTTGTAGCAAGTATATTCCTGAAATCCCGATCGCATTCAAGCGGACCATAGGCCAGCCCTAGTTCTACGCTTACTGTTTATTAACATCACATTTGCATAGAAAAGCTTCGGTTTCATCAGTTGCAGTTAAAGTTTTTCCAGGATATAGTTCATCCAATGCTTTTATCATTGCTTTGCCAATGCCTTGATGCCGGTGTGACGGATTAACAGAGATATGCTGAATCTCCATCGTCTGATCACTGGATATAACACCGACCAGCCCAATTATATCTTCGCCATCCTTCCACAAAAACAGCTGCCGATTTTCTTCCGATTCATATTGTTTCATCGTCTGCTGCAGCCTTTTCAAATCTTTCTCATTAGGCATGAAAGATAAAAGACCCATTGCAATTTTTTCAAATGATTTTTTATATCGAATTAGCATATTAATCCCTCATTATTTGAATAAAAACATCATAAACTATTTTTCCCATAATTTAAACTTTGTAAACTTTTCATAACAGTATATGTATTCATGCTGAATGTTGCTATTTTCGAATAAAACAGTCAGATTCAATGCTTAATGCGTTCATCGCAGCAAAGCTTTAAACTATAAAGAACCAGTAAACCAATCCCCATCCAATACTTAAAACAAGCAATATAATAAAAAGAAGCCAATTGCTTTTTTTCATATCTCTTTACTGCCCCCATTTATGTATAAATCCTATGACTTACAAACTATCATTCATTTTACACTATTCTTTATCACAATTCCATTCTGCTTGCTGAAATAGGCATTTTGAGCTAAGGTTTCTGTTAAAGGGGAAATGAAACTTTTTCTCAGAAATAATCGTCTATTTACAGGAAGCCATTAAGTGAGCAGCAAATTGGCATACATGGCTTCCCAATTATTGCTCCGGGAGGTAACCGCATGAAATGGAATAAAATTCTACTTTTAATGTTGCTATTATTTATTTTGCCGATGCAGGCATTTGCTGATATGGCGGAAGGTGATGTAATTGTCACTTTAGGAGAGAACCTATCAGAAGAACAAAAAAATATGCTTCTAGCAGAAATGAAAGCTCCAAAAGATGCGACAATCATTACTGTTTCAAATGAGGAAGAACATCAATATCTTGGAAATTATATCTCTAAAGCTCTAATAGGGACGAGAGCAATATCTTCTTCAGCAGTCACAGTAGCCAAACAAGGCTCCGGCCTTGAAGTCGAGACTAAGAATATTAACTGGGTCACTGACGAAATGTATATTAATGCTTTGATTACTGCAGGTGTAAAAGATGCAAAAATTTATATTACAGCACCTGCAAATGTTTCTGGAACAGCTGCTTTAACAGGCATTATTAAGGCATATGAAATTTCAGCCGAAAAAACAATCCCTGAAGATGTAAAACAGGCTGCCAATGAAGAAATGGTTGAAACAGCCAAGCTCGGCGAGTCGGTTGGAAACGAGAATGCGGCTGCATTAATTGCCAAAATTAAAGAGGAAATTGCCAAAAATTCGCCTGAAACCGATGCCGAACTCAGAACCATTATCGAAAATGCAGCGAAGGATCTCGGCATCACTCTTACCGAACAGGAGACTTTAAGCTTAATAGATTTATTCAACAAGCTTAAAGAGCTTGATATTGATTGGAATCAGGTCGGCGAGCAGCTTAACCAGGCAAAAGACAAAATATCCAAGTACCTCGAAAGTGAGGAAGGCCAGGGGTTTTTAGAAAGCTTAAAGCGTTTTTTTGTAAGTGTAATTGACGCTGTAAAAGCCTTCTTTTCTTAAAAAATGGCTCTTTTCTTAAAGATTTTTGTTTTGGTTTATGAATTCTTACCGTTGATTTAACTATGTTTGTGGATAAGCAACAAACTTTACTAAATAAAAAACTAAGCTGCCCCGGCGGGCAGCTTAGTTTTTTATTTTTTCATTTATCGGCAGATCTAATCTTAAAATGTCCTCGTATGTTTCTCTTTTAACAACCAGCTTAGCCTCTCCATTTTCAATAAACACTACAGGCGGCCTTGGAATACGGTTATAGTTGTTTGCCATTGAATAACCGTATGCGCCGGTACAGAAAACAGCCAAGAGGTCTTGATCCCCCGCCTTAGGAAGCGGCAAATCCCAAATGAGCATATCACCTGATTCACAGCATTTTCCGGCAATTGATACTGTCTCTTCCGGCTTTTCCAATACCCGGTTTGCAAGTACCGCTTCATACTTAGCCTGATAAAGGGCCGGCCTGATATTATCACTCATGCCGCCATCCACAGCAAGATAATTTCTTACATTTGGAACCTCTTTGCGTGACCCTGTCTGATATAAAGTAGTTCCGGCATCTCCTACAAGCGAACGTCCCGGCTCAATCCAAATTTCCGGCATCTTCATGGAAAAATGTTTAGCCTGTTTTTTAACTTCACCGATAATTTCCTCAACATATTGAGATGCATGAATCGGATCATCATCTTCTGTATAGCGGATTCCAAAACCTCCGCCTAAGTTAAGCACTGCAGGTTCATATGCATGTTTCTCTTTCCATTCTGCCATCTTCTCAAAGATTTTCTTGGCTGCCAAAATGAAGCCAGTTGTATCAAAAATCTGAGACCCGATATGACAGTGCAGTCCTAGCGTTTCGATCCAGCTTGAGTTCAGAGCTATTTGCAAAGCCTTCTCAGCCTGGCCATTCTGCAGGTCAAATCCAAACTTTGAATCTTCCTGTCCGGTTAAGATATAATCATGGGTATGTGCTTCAATTCCAGGGGTGACTCTCAGCAAGATTTTCGTTTTGACTGAAAGAGATTCACAAATCTCCTCTAATAAATCCAGCTCATAAAAGTTATCGACAACAATACAGCCAACATGATTCTTAAGAGCCATTTCCAATTCTTCTCTGCTTTTATTGTTCCCGTGAAAATGAATTCTTTCAGACGGAAAATCAGCAGCCAATGCTGTGTATAACTCACCGCCTGAAACCACATCCAATGAAAGACCTTCTTCATCTACAAGCTGAACCATTGCCACTGTAGAAAAAGCTTTGCTTGCATATGCCACTTGTGCTTTTATTCCAAGATTATCGAAAGTCTGCTTAAAGCCTCTTGCTCTCTCTCTTATTAATGCCACATCATATACATATAATGGTGTTCCAAATTGACTGGCGAGTTCGACTGTATCCATACCGCCAATTTCAAGATGACCTTTCCCATTTACCTTCATGGTGCCGTGAAAAAACATGGTTCCCCCTCTTCCTTTTCCTCAGGATAACTTCTGCCAGGTCGTGTATTTACCCCCGAGACTGATCAATTTATGATAGAAATAGACAGCACCGCAAGAGACTGTCTATTCTGTTTCCTTTAATCCTTTATTTAATTAAAAAAACTGTACCATATTTCGTGTATCTTAGCAATCGGCATTACGCGTATTTATTATTTTACAGGCTGCTTGTAACGATTTCTAGTCTGGACAATGCCTGGCCGTATTTTAGAGCCTGGCATCGAGCGGCGAATTAAGATCTGGGATAAAGCAACCGGACTAAACGGAATAAACGGCCAAAGGTATGGTGTATTCAAAGATTTAATGCTTGCGAGAAGTAGAATGATTAATGTAAGCCCCACGACTAGACCAGGGGTATGGAAAATCGCAACTGACACAAGCAAACACAATCGTAAAATTTTATTGGCAATGCTCAGTTCATAACTAGGGGTCGTATAGGTTCCAATGGCCGCAAGTGATACATATAAAATGACTTCAGGAACAAAGAGCCCGACATCAATGGCAATTTGACCTATAAGCACAGCGGCTATTAAGCCCATAGCAGTCGAAAGCGGTGTCGGCGTATGAATGGCCGCAATTCTAAGAAATTCAATTCCCACATCTGCAAGAAACAGCTGGACTATAACAGGAACATTGGTCTCTTCATTTGGCCCGACAAATGCGATTCTTTCAGGAAGAAGGGAAGGCTCCAATACAAATAAAAACCATAGCGGCAACAGTACGATTGAAGCCAAAAGACCTAAAAATCGAATCCAGCGGACAAATGTGCCGACTGCAGGCGATTGCCTGTACTCTTCTGCATGCTGTAAATGATGAAAATATGTTGTAGGCGTAATAATGACACTTGGTGAAGTATCAACAAATATAATGACATGCCCTTCAAGCAAATGGGCTGCTGCGACATCTGCTCTTTCCGTATACCGAACCAGCGGGAAGGGATTATATCCCTGTTTTAAAAGAAATTCCTCGACTGTTTTATCAGCCATCGTAATGCCGTCAATCTCAATTGCTTTAATTTCTTTCCTGATTAAATCAACTAAATCCTCATTAGCCACATCTTTAATGAAACCAATGGCTACATCCGTTTTGGACCTTTCGCCAACACGCATAATTTCAAACCGCAGCCGTTCATCTCTAATCCTTCTGCGGGTCAAGGCTGTGTTTACTATAATATTCTCAACATAGCCATCCCTTGAGCCGCGGACAACTTTTTCAGTATCCGGTTCCATTGGGGTTCTTCCGGGATAGCTTCTGACATCGATGACAAGCCCTTCTCTCTCACCCTCACCCACAATGACAATCAGGCCTGATAGAACCTGATCAACCAGTTCATCCATTGTTTTAATGTGCTCAATGGATTGATGCCTAAGCCTGTTCTCGATGATTTTAAATAGGTTAGAGGAAAGTTTTTCACTGTCATTGATCCCAACCAGACCCTCAATGATAGCAATTATATAACTCGTATCCGTCAGTCCATTAATATAATAGAAATGAACATCCTTCCTTAAGATCGTTAGCTTTCTGACACCCAGATCGAAGCTTTCTCCCAGGCCAACTCTATTTTTCATATATTTCTCAATTTCATGCACAGATTCAAATATAGGTGTCTTATCATCCTTCGTCTTGTTTCGTGTCATAATAGCCGCTCCTTTCCAATATAAGCTCTACTGCCTTTTTAGTAATTGGCGAACCTAATTCATAATGATCTTTTTTAGACATCTTTCCAATATCGCCAATTCCTACGATTATTGGCACATCCAGCTGATCAAGACAATAGACAGTATCTCCATTAATTCTGCCCATTTCCATTTCGGGAACTCCGTACTTATCAACTCCGTATGGAGTCAGTTCCCCGTTATTATCAATACATACATCTACTTTTGTCCACTCGGCCTGACGTGTTTTTGAGGCAACTGCTATAACTCCCAGAACATTAATATCTTTATGGCACGCAACATATTTCAGGGCATTCTCTCCGGCTCCTTCTCCGATAAACCCGCTGTCATCAAACATGACCAATACGGGATCATGGGAGACTTTTTTTATCAGCTTGACGATTTGCTGACCGTTTAGGACTGAAGGGTTTCCATGCGATAAAGATAGGCATCTGCCTCCAATTTCCTTCGCAACATGCTCCACAGTCTTTCTTGCAAAATCGTCTCCATCAGTTATTAGAATGACGTGCCTCCGATCATCCATAGCAGTTTTTCCTTTCCGAATTCTCATTTTTCTTAAATATGCCCAGCCGGCGGCTTATTTATTTACAAAATAAATCCATTGAAACAGTGATCCAAACACCTTGCCAAATACAAATGCCATCAATAATATGACGATTTTCCCATCTACTCCGATTCTTTTCGCAAGAATCGGAAAAACATTCAACACCTCAGTTAAAGCAGCAGCGAGCATGCCCACAAAGATGCCCGAAGCCAGCCCAATGGGCACTAATAACAGAGGTGTCAGGTGGAATTCCGGATTCCATAAAGTTGCAAGTGCACCAGCCAAAGCCCCCATCACAACTGCAGCTTCATAAAAATGGATCATCTTCATCGTTTTGCTCAGCTGAGTAAGCCTTGGGATGATGCCCAAAACAGCCAGAAATGCCACAAAACCTGAACCAACAGCGAGCCCCCCTGCAAAGCCTATGATCATTACCAGTACAACATTAATGGTCATCAAGATATTTCATACTCTCCTTGTTCTCTTTCAATGCAACATAATTATCAAGATCAAGCTGGTAATTAAACATTTCTACTTCCAACGGGCTGGGCTCCTCGTTCAGCCGCTTCTTAAAAACATGATTAAAGAATATGATCATGCCAATCCCCAGGCCAATCGAATAGGGAATTTGAAAGATAAGAGGCCTGCTGTCCACTTCCCCGGTCAGGAGAGTGTAAATTCTAAGCTGGACAGCCTGCATGCTTACGTCTTCATGAAAATTCATAATAGCCAGTGCAGCACCTATAAACAAAAGCAGCCAAACAAGCAGAAAGAGAGGAATTGATACTTTACGCTTCTTGGTAACCACCTCGACTATCGATTGAGCCGGTCCAATCGACTGTACTTCAATGTTTGAAAAGAATCTGGTTATAGTCCTAATGACCTTCATCACGTCAATTACGACAATATTCCGGTCCTTCTCGCTTACTTGATATAGCGGAAGTCCACAAAGCTTTTCGTAAATGCCATCATCGGCAATGACCTGTGCAATATCTTTCAGCAGTATTCTCTGATTTGGCCGTATCTGCAGACGATGCCGCAAGCGAATGTAAACTGTTTTTTCCAATGTTCTCACTTCCCACAAAGAGATATCCTCTTCGAAAATGGTTCGCCTATTTAGTGCGTTTCGCTTTTGTGTCTATATTTAGTATGAGTTACATATATTAGCTTCATGAACTCCAATAATTGGCTGGTTTTAAAAAATGAAAGACCGGATGGATTTAAATATCCATCCGGTCTTTCATTTGCTGAAGGATCTTTTTTTCAAGCCGCGATACCTGCACCTGGGAAATGCCAAGCCTTGACGCCACTTCGGATTGAGTCTGATCTTTATAGTAGCGCAAGTAAACAATCAGTCTTTCCCGCTCATCCAATTCACGTATCGCTTCTTTTAATGCTATTTTATCAAACCATTTTCCTTCATTTCCATCATCAATCTGATCGAGCAGTGTAATGGGATCTCCGTCGTTTTCATACACTGTTTCATGTATAGAAGATGGGATCCGGCTTGCTTCCTGGGCAAGAATAATATCTTCCGGAGAAATTTCCAGAAACTCGGAGAGTTCTGTAACAGTCGGGATGCGGCCAAGCGTTTTTGATAACTCGTCTTTGGCTTTCCTGATTTTATTGCCCATCTCTTTTAAGGAGCGGCTTACTTTTACCGTTCCATCATCCCGAATGAACCTTTGAATCTCTCCGATAATCATTGGAACCGCATAGGTCGAAAATTTTACATCATAACTGAGATCAAACTTATCAACCGACTTCAATAAGCCGATACAGCCAATCTGAAAGAGATCATCGGGTTCATATCCTCTATTCAAAAACCTCTGGACGACAGACCAGACAAGACGCATATTTTTTTGAACAATTTTGTCCCTGGCACCCTGATCTCCGCTTTGGCTTTGCTTAATTAGCTCCTTGACTTCATTGTCCTTTAAATAGGTTTGGCCCTTCTCTGCTTTAACCTCCACATCCATAGCAAGACTCCCTTAATTGCATAGCATTTTACTATTTGATAAATGCTTCCTTAATCGGATCTCTGTGCCTATACCCGGCTGCGATTGGATTTCGATTTCGTCCATGAAATTTTCCATGATGGTAAAGCCCATGCCTGATCTTTCCAATTCAGGCTTTGTTGTAAATAATGGCTGCCTTGCCTCCTCCACATCCATAATACCGAGGCCTTTATCCTTAATGGTCATATCAATAAATCCATCTTCAATCAGGACAGAAATATAGACCACTCCATTAGGATCATTTTCATACCCGTGAATAATGGAGTTGGTTACAGCTTCAGAAACGACCGTTTTAATTTCTGTCAGTTCGTCCATTGTCGGATCCAGCTGGGCAATAAAGGCTGCAACTGTGACACGGGCGAATGATTCATTTTGGCTGAGCGCACTGAATTCAAGATTCATCACATTTTTCATAGTTCAGGCAACCCCCAATCTTTGCAAGGCGTTTTCTTCTGTCGGTTCTAAACGGATTATTTTAAATAACCCCGACATATCAAATAATCGCTGCACTGCTGGAGAAATTGCACAAACAACCATTTCGCCATGCTTTTGTTTGATTTGTTTGTAGCGGCCCAAAATCACTCCCAGCCCTGAACTATCCATAAATGAAAGCTGCTCAAGGTTTAATATAATATGATGGATGTCATGATCCTCAATTGCCCTCGTCGCCTGTTCACGCAGTACATCTGCCGAATGATGATCCAGCTCCCCGCTTAAACGAATACATAAGACATCATGCTTTACTTCCAAATTAATGTTAAGACTCACTACCTTAGCCTCCTTATCTGGTATCCGCAACTGAAAAAGCCGATAGTAATGCTCATGCTTCTCCTCCGGATAGGATAACCGGAATCTTAAAGAATTCCGGCATCCGCCCTTATAGTGAGTCAATTTCGATGCCTGGCGCTTCATTTCCTTCCTTGAGACAAAACTAGTGTATTTTCGCTAAAAATACATATCATTGGGATGTTTTTCGACAAGGATATATATTTATTCAGTTTTTGAAAATAACCCCATGGACCGTTTAAACAATGTCCACCATGATGCTTCACTGCTATTTTCTTTAGCAACCAAAGAGCTTTCAACCAAGACTTTTCCATCCTTTTTCAATGTTAATGTTCCGATCTGATCACCCTTGTGGACAGGAGCTTTAATATTTTTATTTAAAGTAATTTTCTGTTCAATTTCCTTGATGCTTTCTCCTTTTTTAGTTAAAAGGGAAATCGGTTCACTAGTCAGAGCTTCAACCATTTTCTTTTCGCCTTTGCTTACTTTAACTTTTCCAAGAACGTGATTTCTTTCATACATTGGGTGGGTTTTATATTGGCTGAATGCAAAGTCGAGCATTTTAGTCACTTGAGCATTGCGTTCTTTTGAAGTTGGTGCGCCAAATACAACGGCTATAACCCGCATTCCGTCTTTCTCGGCTGTTGCCGTCAGACAGTATTTTGCTTCAGAAGTAAAGCCCGTTTTGAGGCCATCTACACCTGGATAAAAACGCACAAGTCGGTTTGTATTGACAAGCCAGAATTTTTTTTCTGTATCCTCGCGAAGATAGGCTTCATATGTGCCCGTAAAATCAGTTATCTTTTCATATTTAAGAAGCTCTTTCGCCATTATGGCCATGTCATGTGCAGTACTGTAATGGTTCTTAGCTGACAGCCCTGTAGGGTTTAGGAAATTAGTATTTTTCAGCCCTAATTCCTTTGCCTTTTTATTCATCATTTCAACAAAAGCTTCCTCTGATCCGGCAATTCTCTCAGCCATAGCAACGGATGCATCATTACCGGAACCAATGGCAATCCCCTGCAGCATTTGCTTTGTGGTCATTTCTTCACCTGGCTCCAGGAAGATTTGCGAACCGCCCATTGATGCTGCATATTCGCTTGTCCGGATTTTCTCATCCCATGACAGCTTCCCTTCATCTATTGCTTCCATAATTAAGAGCATGGTCATGACTTTTGTCATACTGGCAGGCGGAAGCTGCTCATCGCTGTTTTTTTCATATAATACCGTACCGGTATCACGCTCGATAAGAATCGCGGATTTTACATTATCCGCCAAATCTGCACTGTTCTCTCTCGCAAACCCTGAAGGAGCAAAGATTGTTGCCATAAATAATGCTATTAACATTAATGAGACGAGTCGTTTCATCACACAATACCTCCATTCTTTATAGCCTCCATTTTTTCCAGTTAAAGAAAATTTATACAACACAGGAAGACTAAAAAGAATTTAAACAGTCAGCTTCACGGCAAAAAGCCGCCGGATCTAAATCCGGCGGCTTTTTAATTCAATATTATTCAGTTATTTCTTCATGAATTAATACTGGTGCCTTCACTTTTTCAGCGGAAAGCGTAATGTTGTCATAAAGCATATTTCTTACTTGTTCTACATTTTCAAAATTGCTGCAGATTGTAACGAGGGATTCGCCCTTCTGTACCCGGTCACCAATTTTCTTTCTTAAAATCAGGCCTACTGCCAGATCAATTTCTGATTCCTTCGTTGCTCTTCCTGCTCCCAATAGCATAGCTGCTGTTCCAATCTCATCGGCAACAATCTCCGAAACATAGCCATCCTGCTTAGCTTCTAATTCAAATGTATATTTTGCCTGAGGTAATCTTTCCGGATTATCGACAACTGATGCATCTCCGCCTTGTGAGCTCAAGAATACTTTAAATGTTTCTAATGCTGAACCGTCCTTCATCGCATTCTCTAACTTTTCGCGCGCTTCCTTTAATGTATCCGCTTTTTTAGCCAGGAAAACCATATGGCTGCCCAGAGTCAGGCAAAGCTCAGTCAGATCTTCAGGTCCTTCGCCTTTTAATGTATCGATTGCTTCCTTTACTTCAAGGGCATTGCCGATGGCATAACCAAGCGGCTGGCTCATATCTGAGATTACAGCCATTGTGTTTCTGCCGACATTATTTCCAATGCGGACCATGGCTTTAGCCAATTCACGCGAATCGTCAAGTGTCTTCATAAATGCGCCGGCGCCAGTTTTAACATCCAGGACAATGGCATCCGCACCTGCAGCGATTTTTTTGCTCATAATCGAGCTTGCGATAAGAGGAATACTGTCCACTGTAGCTGTTACATCGCGCAGTGCATATAACTTTTTGTCTGCAGGCGTTAAGTTGCCGCTTTGGCCAATGACTGCAATTTTATTTTGATTAACAAGCTTAATAAACTCTTCATTTTCAATTTCCACATGGAATCCATCTACAGCCTCAAGCTTGTCGATTGTTCCGCCTGTATGTCCAAGCCCGCGCCCTGACATTTTCGCAACCGGAACACCTACTGCTGCTACAAGTGGTCCCAGTACAAGTGTTGTTGTATCACCTACACCGCCAGTTGAATGTTTATCTACTTTAATTCCTTCAATTTTGGATAAGTCAATTTGATCACCGGATTCTACCATTGCCATAGTTAAGTTGGCTCTCTCGTTCTCTGTCATACCTTGGAAAAAGATGGCCATTGTTAAAGCACTTACCTGATAATCCGGGATCGAACCATCTGTGTATCCTTTAATGACGAATTGAATTTCGTCTGCCGTTAACTCTATTCCATCTCTTTTCTTTTCAATAAGATCCACCATTCTCATCATAAAACACCACTTTCATTATTCTTTAGGCCTTCTTTTAACCGATTATTATTTGCTAAAAAAGTCAGCCCGTTGATTTCAGATGCTGGCACTTGCTTCCCCGGAGAGGAGGAGTTTCTCAGCTTCCCCCCTCCCTCAGGACATTGAATAAGCTTCGTCGAAGGAACACCGCACGAAGGAAATGCGTCAGCATTTTCGGGTATTAAATACCCTCTCCTATCCACTCAGTTATTTAATTTAGTTAACAGCATAGCCGCAAAAATAATTAATATGCTTGTACACCAAATTCCTTAACAATTGCTTTCACATAACGAAGGAAGTCAGCTTTGACTTTTTCTGTTGTTTCGATTACTTCTTCATGGTTTAGGGGCTGGTCTAGGATGCCTGCTGCCATGTTTGAGATACAGGAGATCCCAAGCACCTTCATACCTGAATGCTGTGCAACGATGACTTCTGGAACTGTTGACATGCCGACTGCATCCCCGCCCATTGTTCTCAGCATGCGAACTTCTGCAGGTGTTTCATATGTCGGGCCTGTATTGCCGACATACACTCCTTCCTGAATCTTCAGGTTCAGTTTTTCGGCCAGTTCTCTTGCAAGTTTTCTCAAATCTTTTGAATAGGCTTCTGACATATCCGGGAAACGGGGACCCATACGGGAATCATTAGGACCTATTAAAGGATTGCTGCCCATATTGTTGATATGGTCTGAAATAAGCATTAAATCTCCTGGAGAATAGGTTTCATTCACTCCGCCTGCCGCATTGGTAACAATGAGCTTCTCAACACCCATCTCTTTCATGACTCTTACAGGGAATGTTACCTTATCAAATGAGTATCCTTCGTAATAATGGAACCGGCCTTGCATAGCAACCACTTCAATGCCGTTCAAGCGTCCAAATACAAGCTGTCCCGCATGGCCCTCTACTGTTGATACAGGAAAATCAGGGATTTCATTGTATGGAATCTTAACCGATTCTTCGATTTCGTCTGCCAATACACCAAGTCCTGAACCTAATATCAGCCCGATTTTTGGCTGGCCTGTATATTTATTTTTAAGAAATTCAGCTGCGTTTTGAATTTTGCTGTAATCCATCATCAATCTCCTTCATCTACTTTTTAGTGTTATTATTTCAGTTGGTTCAAAAAGCTTTTTCCAAATGCTGGCATTCTTACGTTAAAGTTATCCGCTATAGTCGCTCCTACATCCGCAAAGGTTTCACTGACCGTAAGCTCTTTTCCATCTTCCATATCTTTTGAATAAACGAGAAGCGGAACGTATTCTCTCGTATGATCTGTCCCATGATGAACAGGATCATTGCCGTGGTCTGCCGTAATAATTAATAAGTCGCCATCCTGCATTTTTTCAAAAACTTCAGGCAGGCGTTCATCAAATTCTTCAAGAGCTTTTCCATATCCTTCCGGATCCCGTCTATGGCCAAATAATGCATCAAAGTCCACCAGATTAACAAAGCTCAGGCCTGTAAACTCTTTATCGAACGTATCGATCAGCTTATCCATTCCATCCATATTTGATGTTGTGCGAATAGCCTCAGTTACTCCCTCTCCGTCATAAATATCGGAGATTTTTCCAATTGCCACTACATCAAGTCCGCCATCTGCCAATTCATTCATTACTGTGCGGTTAAATGGCTTTAGCGCATAATCGTGCCTGTTTGATGTTCTTTGGAAATTTCCCGGCTCGCCAGTGAATGGTCTGGCAATCACACGGCCAACCATATATTTTTCATCAAGTGTCAGCTCACGTGCGATTTTACAAATTTTATATTGTTCTTCTATTGGAATTATTTCTTCATGTGCCGCAATCTGAAGAACTGAATCCGCTGATGTATAAACAATCAGAGCTCCGGTTTTCATATGTTCTTCTCCTAGTTCAACCAGAATTTCTGTTCCGCTTGCAGGCTTATTTCCAATAATCTTCCTGCCGGTGCGTGATTCAAGCTCCGAAATCAATGCAGCCGGAAATCCATCAGGAAAGACTCTAAATGGGGTTTGAATGTTTAGCCCCATAATTTCCCAGTGACCTGTCATCGTGTCTTTTCCGTTTGATGCTTCCTGCATCTTCGTGTAAAACGCCATGGGTTTATCCGCTTTCTCAATCCCTTTGATTTCCCGGATATTACTAAGCCCCAATTTGCCCATGTTCGGCATCTTCAGGCCATTCATTTTTTCTGCGATGTGGCCGATCGTATCGGCACCTTTATCACCGAACTTATCGGCATCAGGCGCTTCACCAATTCCCACTGAATCCATGACAATTAAAAAAACGCGCTTATATGTATATGCGGACATTTGAAAACCTCCCAATTATTTGAATACGGTTACAAAAATCATATTCGTATAGTACCCTTTTTAGGTTTATTTAACACTGATTCTCTTGCTGCAGCTGGAAAGTAAAACACTATTCCTGCATTTTAATAGCCTACTAAGGATAGCCCCTTCATTCGTCAGAAGTCTGACATCTATATTTTACCTAATAAACAGGTAAAATGACAAGAAAAAGCTGCCTATTTTTCATGGCAGCTTTATGACATTTGAATAAATTTTATTTTAAGCACGCGGATGATATTGACTGTACACATCTTTAAGCCGCGTTTTGGTTACATGCGTATAAATTTGCGTCGTGGATATATCAGCATGTCCAAGCATTTCCTGGACAGCCCGCAAATCCGCCCCATTTTCCAGCAGATGTGTGGCAAATGAATGCCTCAGTGTATGCGGGGTCAGCTCCTTCTCAATCCCTGCTTCCTGAGCCAGCCGCTTCAGTATTTTCCAGAACCCCTGTCTTGAAAGACGTTTGCCGTGATGATTTAAAAATAATGCTTCATCCCTATGTTTCTTAGAAACAAACTTGCCTCTTCCTTCAGATAAATACCTTTCAAGAGCTTCAGAAGCCGTTTTGCCAATAGGCACAATCCTTTCCTTGTTCCCTTTGCCAATACATCTTACAAAGCCCATCGTTAAATGAGCATCACCTGTGTTCAGGCCTATCAGTTCACTTACTCGAATGCCTGTAGCATATAGAAGTTCAAGCATTGCTTTATCTCGGAGGCCAAAGTGATCTTTACTTTCCGGGAGATCCAATAAAGTTTCTACTTCCTGCATGTTCAATACTTTTGGAAGCGAACGCTCCATTTGCGGTGTTTCTATATGGACAGAAGGATCATGGCCAACTGCTTTTTCGCGGAGCAGAAATTGGTGAAAGGCCCTTAAGGAGGCTATATGCCTGGCCAGAGTTTTTGAGGATTTACCCTGTTTTTTTAAAAAGCCGAGAAATTGGACAATCTGCATGCGCTGCACTTTTTCAAGGCTCGTAATCTTCTCTTCCGACTTGAGATACTTCAGATAACTTTTCAAATCTCTTTCATAAGAAATAATTGTATTTTTTGCTAGGCCTTTTTCTACAAGTAAATAATGAATAAAGTCTTTTAGCTGGTCATCCATATGATTGCATTACTCCCCGTTTAAGTAGAAAAGAATTAACCGGTCCAGCAAGCTGCTATCCTCATCAGTTCCGCTTGCAGACACCTTAACAGCCGCTCCCCTTGGTTCGTCATAGCGGTGATAATCCTGGTATTCTTCGTTTAACCACATAATACCATAATAAAAAAGGATTGTGCATCCAGTGAAAATCACAAATACTTTAATGGTCTGAAAAGCCATACTCAGCCAGGATTTCATTGTTTGTCCTCCATAACTTTTAATAAAAAGAAAGATTTTCAGCTTTCTATTATTAAAAAGGTATGCCATTTTGGACAAGAATTATACCTGAATTTGTATAAATGATGTTTCATCAGGGCACTTGCCTTTTTAAAAGCAGATCAAAATAAAAAGCCTATCCTAATGTAGAATAAGCTTTGCCAATAAGCATTTAATTTTCATCTGCTTCAGTTTCTGTTTGTTTATCCTGGCAGCGGTAGCATATGCCATGGAACGTAAGGCGGTGATCCTTTATTTTAAAGTTCCAGCGGCGTTCAACCACTTCCTCGACGTCTTCAAGCAAATCTTCCTGTATTTCATCAACAGCTCCACACTCAATACAGACTAAATGGTGGTGAAAATGGGCTGCCCCCTCCTGACGCAGGTCATATCGGGAAACTCCATCACCGAAGTTGATTTTATCGACAATTTTTAATTCAGTCAGCAATTCAAGTGTTCTATATACAGTTGCCAAGCCTATCTCAGGCGATTTCTCTTTTACAAGGAGGTAGACATCTTCCGCACTTAAATGATCCTCTTCGTGTTCTAACAGGACGCGAACTGTTGCCTCTCGCTGTGGTGTTAGTTTATAGCTGGATGAATGCAACTGTTTTTTTATTCTTTCAATTCTGCTTTCCATACCGAAAGTCCCTCCCTCGCCACTAACATTCTCATTATAACAGAAATGAGATCACATTCAAAATAAAATTATTATAAATAACAGTTGATAGTAAGTTTAATATAATAATTATTTTAATATTTTTAAAACATATTGTAACTTCTTTATATGTACCCTCATTTATTATTTTTATCCATTTCTCCTACAGCAAAAAGGCAGAGCATGCCGCTCTGCCTTTAAACATAATTTTACTAGGATTGGATTGAATTAACAACAGACTTCATTAATACAGGCGAGATAAAGGCCTCTACTCCGGCTGCAGCTATTAAGAACAGAATGGCCACAGCAAAAGCAATCATATATCTTCCGAAAAGAGGCATCATCGGCTGGCCGGCTTTTTTCATAAATTGTTTTCTTATCATTTTTAAAGAGAATGACACAGCCAGAGCTGCAGCCATTATAAAAATAGGGATGATGATCAGGTTCTGGGGAAGGACCGATACGAAGGAAAGCAAGAACCCTTCCCATCCCATGCGGTTAACGAGAAAGCCGACTGTAAAGCCAACCACCATGCCTTTCATAAAGAGCAGAATCAGAATGACCGGCAGTCCAATTATGGAGATTCCCAAGATCCACATCAAACCTATAAATTTTGTATTATGGAAAAAGCTTTGTTTGAATAATTCATCTGCTGCTGCAAAATGCCCATCTGATACTTGTCCAAAAAATTGGGACAGATAATAAAATAAATCTTCCTTTTGTGTAAAACTCAAGCTATTTACAACGATAGCCCCGAAAATGACACCCATCAGAAACAATACAATAACAAATAAGTAGATTGAGGAATGTTCGCGAAAGTGGGCTGCTGCGGCGTTCTGGTACATTTTTTTCTTCATTGCTCTTCCTCCTAAGGCAAAACAGATTAGATATTAAATTGTATGCCTGTCCCGGAATTGTATGACAAAGAATTGGGCTTCTTATTAATTGATAAAGGCTGTTTTCGTATAGTTTGTTGCTTTTTTATAAATTAGTATTATTTGCTGAGTTGATTGGAGCGGAGGGCACTTGATCCTCGAAAATGCTGACGCATTTCCTTCGTGCGATGTTCATTCGAGGGAGTTTATTCAATGTCCTGCGGGAGGAGAGGGAAGTGTGAGACCCCGCAGGCGAAGCCGAGAAGGCTCACATTCCTCTCCGCGGAAAGCAAGTGCCCGCAGCGGAAATCAACTGGCAGAATTCATAAATAAAAACAATTATCTTTGTAAAAAAGCTTTGATAAAAAAGTTCTTGAATAATTCCTATGTTTCTTGCTATAACTTTCAAAATTATTGAAATTGTCATTGGAGGCGCTCAGAAAATGGACCCGATCTTAAAAAAGTTTCCAGAAAGAATTGAAACAGAAAGACTCTATATGAGAACTGCCTTGCCTGGAGACGGCAAAACTGTTCATGAGGCTATATCAGCTTCAGCTTCCGAGCTGAAGAAGTGGCTTCCTTTTGCACAAAATGAACAATCAGTGGACGAAGTGGAATCTGGTATCCGCAAATCTTATGCCCAGTTTATTCAAAGGGAAGATTTCCGTATCCATATTTATAGGAAAGAAGACGATGTATTTGTCGGCTCTACTGGCCTGCACCGCATAAACTGGGATGTCCGTAAATTTGAAATTGGCTATTGGGGAGATGTAAGGTTTCGGAAAAGCGGCTATATTTCTGAAGCAGCTGCAGGTTTGACAAAGTTTGCCTTTGAACATTTTCAAGCGAACAGAGTGGAAATCAGATGTGATTTGAGAAACACTAACAGCCGAAGAATTCCCGAAAAGCTGGGATACACGCTTGAAGGAATCCTAAGGAATGACAGCCTGAGCGCAGACAAAAAAGAGCTTAGAGATACTTGTGTTTATGCTAAAGTCAGCATCTAAAAAAAATAGAGCCTGCATGGGCTCTATTTTTTATGAATCCACAATTCTGCCGTACTTGCCTCCGCCGCCTGCCTGGAGGTTTAACTTTCCTTCACGCGCTTTTCCAATTAGCTTCGCTGTTTTCTCAGGAATGACTTTGCTGATTTCTGAGAATGGAACATCATGGAGAATGGCCATTTCAGTTCCAAAATGATCCAGCAGCTTCTCAAGCATTTTCGGGCCTAGCCCCGGTATGAACTCAAGAGGGACCTGATGAATATATGGCGGCCGTGTAACGGGTATTTCTCCGGAAGATTTCAATTCAGAGATCCGGTCAGCCACGCCTTTGATAAATTTGTGGTGATTGCAATTCTGACAATTACCAGACCCTTCATCGAAGGGGCTAAAACACACTGAACAAACTGTCTGATGATATTTTCCAAGCAAAGGATCCAGACCGTAATTAGCTTTGACCCTGCATTTTTCTTTTCCGGCCAAAGCCTTCTGCAGTTCCCCGAATGTAGGTGCTTCCATTTCCAGAATCTGATATTCTCTGGCGATTTTTTTTAGTGAATGAGCATCTGAATTTGTCAGAAATGTATATTTATGAAGTTCAGCAATTTGATCAGCCATTTTCGTATCTGCACTTAGTCCCAGCTCAATTGCATCAATTAAGCCAGCATCAAAAACCTCTGTAAGCGACCGCTCTACCCCTTTCCCGAGTAGACTTTTAAACGGGGTAAATACATGAGCAGGTATAAAAAGCCCATTCAATTCCTTCACTTTTTCCTGAAGCATTCTGCCTGAAGCATATATCCTTTGAGAGCTCAGGGTTATGTTCTTCAAATACCCTTTTAGCCAGGCGGAGAAATCCTTCATAGCGGATAGGGTTGGAAAGTAACACAGGACATGAATGGGTCCTTTACAGGAGTCATCATATATTTCAAGTTCCGATCCGGGAATTACCGTTAAATCTCCATATTGAAGCCCCCCGTCCTTATGCTCGGTTATAAAGCCTTTTTGCGCCAGGTCCTCGATTTCCAAAATGACTTCAGGTGAATGACAATCAATAATGCCAATAATATCAAGCCCCTTTTCATTGCGGGCATGCCTGATGATATTAGTAAAGGTAAGGGATTTAGCGCCTGTTATTTTAACCGGCTTTCCCGTAAACGTACGTCCAATATGGATATGAAGATCTGCAAAAAAGCGTTTCATGCTACTTCTTCAGCGCCTCTTGAAGCTGCAGATATTGGATGGCATAAGCGGTTTTCGCATCATAAACTCTTTGCTCCTCAAGCATGGATAAGGCTTCCTCAAGGGTTACCTCCAAAAGGTTCACAAATTCATCTTCATCAGGCGAAAGTGCATTTTCTTTTTTCTTTAGTCCATTTGCTATATAAAGGTGAACAAGCTCATCGGCAAATCCGGGGGAAGTGTAGAATGAGATAAGCCATTCCATTTCCGTGCTGCCGTACCCCGTTTCTTCTTCCAGTTCCCTTGCTGCACAAACGCTGGGCTCTTCCCCTGCTTCAAGCTTTCCGGCAGGAATTTCAGCAATAATCTTATCCAGCGCTTTTCGATATTGTTCAACCATCACTATTTTATTATCATCCGTTACTGCCAATACAGCTACTGCTCCGGGATGTTTGATAATTTCCCGCTTCGATGTATTGCCATTCGGCAGTTCAACATCCTCCACCTGCAGACTAATGACTTTACCAGTGAAGATTTTTTCCGTTTTAATTGTTTTTTCTTCTAGGCGGCTCATTGTTTTCAGTCACTCCTGTTCTATTCCGGTAATGATTGCTCATACATTTTATCATACTTGATGAGGGGGAGTATGGCATGAAGGTATATGTCCATAATAGTGGAATTATTCTTGCCGGCAAGGCCTGGGAAGTGCGCGAGAAGCTAAAACAATACAGCAGGCAGTACGTCCTTGTAAAAGACTGGATTGAATCTCAGAACAATATAAAATGATAAGCCTCTTTATTTGAGTATGCCTCAATTGTTTATGTACAATTATAGGAAACATTCAAATGAGGTGGGTACTTGAAAAAGAGAAGACTCGGAAACTCAGACTTGTACGTAAGCCAGCTTGGGCTGGGCTGCATGTCAATTGGGACCAATCCTTCCCAGGCACAGGAGATTATAGAAGCTGCCCTGGAAGAAGGAATCAATTATTTTGATACCGCTGATTTATATGACTTTGGCGAAAACGAAAAGCTTGTCGGACAATCCTTAAAGAGTGTCCGTGAACAGGTGATCATTGCTACCAAAGCCGGCAACCGCTGGAATAAAAATAAAGATGGCTGGAGCTGGGATCCCTCAAAACGCTATATCAAAGAAGCTGTAAAAGACAGCTTAAAAAGGCTGGATACGGACTATATCGATTTATATCAGCTTCACGGCGGTACGAATGAAGATCCGATTGATGAAACCATTGAAGCATTTGAGGAACTAAAGGAAGAAGGATACATCCGCCAATACGGCATTTCCTCCATACGCCCAAATGTGATCCGGGAATTTGCATCAAAATCATCCATTGTTTCTGTCATGATGCAGTACAGCATTTTGGATCGGCGCCCTGAAGAAGCCGCTCTACCTCTTCTTCATCAAAAAGGCATCAGTGCTGTTACAAGAGGGCCGCTGGCCAAGGGACTGCTCAGCGACAAAATGCTGGATAAAGCATCAGAATCCGTAAAAGAGAAAGGCTATTTGGATTACTGCTATGCTGAGCTGGAAAAAACACTCACCACCATCCGGGAAAAAATCACAGACAAGCGCACCATGAACGAGATTGCATTTCAGTTTAATCTCTCAGATCCAGCTGTCGCTTCAATTACAGCAGGTGCCAGCCGGGCTGAGCAGGTAAGAGCAAATGCAGAGGCAGCAAAAGCCCAGCCTCTGAACGAAGATGAATTGGCCATGATTAAATCTATTGCAAAGCTAAATAAATATGAGCAGCATAGATGATATAGAACTCTAATAAGAAAGGGGCTGACAGAAAAGTCGGCCCCTTCTTTTAATGCTATTTAAATTCTTTCCAGTTAAGATCACTTTCTCCAAGCAGTTCTTCAAAACTTTTATTTTTTTCGCGCAGTCTTCTTTCCTCTCTTTTTCTGCGCTCTTCTTCTTCCCTCTGTTTGTCTTCAGCAGCCTTTAACTCCTGCTTTTTCCCTTTTAGCTGCTCCATCAGATCCTGGTTCAGCATGTCGCCAAGCGTGACAGGTTTATCATCTTTTTTAGGCTGGGAATGGTGTTTTTTCTTTTTCATATAATCCCCTCATCAATTGATTTTGCCATTTATTATAGCATATTTTATTATTTATGAAGGAACAGGCTTATTCACTCTTATGGAAGAATTCCAGAAATTCAATTCTATTTCCGAATGGATCATCTACAAAGAACCTCTCCCGGCCTTCTATTGGAGCTTCCTCCTTAATTGTTATTTTCTGCTCTTCAAGATTGCTTCTCAAGGCCTTCAGGTTTTCCACAATAAATCCCGGGTGGGCTTTTTTAGCAGGCTGGAAGCCTTCCTGTACTCCAATATGGATTTCCTGATTACCGCATATAAACCAGCAGCCTCCGCGCTTTTGAAGATTTTCAGGCTTGGGAATTTCCTTAAAACCAAGCTGTTCCCCGTAAAATTTCCTGGCTTCCTCCTCACAGCCAATCGGAGCTGCCAGCTGGACATGGTCAATCCCTTTAAAGAAAAAACTCATAATCTCTCCTCTTTTCTTCAGGCTAAAAATAATGAAAAGCACAGCATGCAGCTGTACTTTTCAGGTTATTAGTAAGCTTCTGTTAAAACGTTTTCATCCACTTGCAATTCCGGTTCTGTTGAATTGATTATATCCTCAATTGTATAGCCCTTAGCTACTTCAACTAGCTTCAGACCAGATTCGGTGACATCGATGACTGCCCGCTCAGTTATAATTCGGTCAACGACATTTTTGCCTGTTAAAGGCAGGCTGCATTCTTTAAGAATTTTTGAATCGCCGTTTTTATTAGTGTGATCCATAATGACAATGATTTTATTGGCGCCATGAACCAGATCCATCGCACCGCCCATGCCCTTAATCATTTTTCCGGGAATCATCCAGTTGGCAAGATCTCCTTTTTCAGAGACTTCCATCCCGCCGAGAATCGCAATATTCACATGACCGCCCCTGATCATGGCAAAAGATTCAGCACTGTCAAAATAAGATGATCCCGGAATGGCTGTAACTGTTTCTTTTCCAGCATTAATTAGATCCGGATCAACTTCACTTTCTGCAGGATACGGGCCGATGCCCAATAATCCATTTTCAGATTGCAGGACCACTTCTTTATTATCAGAAATATAATTTGCAACCAGCGTTGGCATACCGATTCCCAAATTCACGTAAAAGCCATTTTCAATTTCCTTTTCAGCCCGTCTTGCAATTTTCTCGCGTACTGCCGCTTTATCGTTACTCATGACACCCTCTCCTTTCGTCACTGGTATTTATTTCTTTACCGTCAGTCTTTCAATGCGTTTTTCCTGTTTCCCTTCAATCAGTGATTGAACATAGATGCTCGGGGTATGAATATAATTTGGATCCAGTTCACCAACCTCATAAAGCGTCTCCACTTCTGCGATTGTCACTTTGCCGGCTGCTGCAATCATTGGATTGAAGTTTCGGGCCGTTTTGTGATAAACAAGATTGCCCATCTTGTCCCCCTTCCATGCCCTGACAAGACTAAAGTCTGCTTTCAGCGCTTCTTCAAGAAGATATTCCTTGCCGTCAAACACCTTCGTCTCTTTCCCCTCTGCGATGGGGGTTCCTACACCAGCAGGTGTGTAAAAAGCAGGAATGCCTGCACCGCCTGCACGGATCTTTTCTGCCAGTGTTCCTTGAGGCAGCAGCTCTACTTCAATTTCTCCTGAGAGAACCTGTCTTTCAAACTCTTTGTTTTCCCCAACATACGAGCCAACCATTTTCTTAATCTGTTTATTTTTTAAAAGCAGTCCAAGTCCCCAATCGTCAACACCGCAGTTATTCGAAATGACGGTCAGATCCTTAACCCCTTTTTCAACTAAAGCCAGAATTAGGTTTTCGGGAATTCCGCACAGACCGAAACCGCCAACCATAAGGACAGCACCATCGTGAATTTCCTGAACCGCTTCACTGAAGGAAGTACAAATTTTCTTCACTTCAATCGCTCCTTTCATTAAAAAGTCTTCATTGTTAATAATCCTTATCAAAATCGGCTATGCAAGCTCCACCACTGTAGCTACTCCTTGCCCTCCGCCAATGCAAAGAGTTGCAAGCCCTTTCTTTGCCTGCCGTTTTTGCATCTCATGAATTAAAGTGACGAGAATTCGTGCGCCGCTTGCACCGATTGGATGTCCGAGTGCAATGGCTCCGCCATTAACATTCAGGATTTCCTTGTTAAAACGAAGCTCCCTGTCAACTGCAAGCGACTGGGCTGCAAATGCCTCGTTTGCTTCAATAAGCTCCAATTCATCCATGGAAACAGATGCCTTTTCAAGTGCTTTTTTTACGGCAGCAACAGGGCCAATGCCCATGATGCTTGGATCTACACCAGCACTTGCATTTCCTCTAATCGTTACTAATGGCTTAAGCCCCAGCTCATCTGCTCTCTTTCTGCTCATTACCAGCAATACAGCCGCCCCGTCATTAATCCCGGAGGCATTTCCGGCTGTTACGCTGCCATCTTTTCTGAACGCCGGACGCAGGCCTGCGAGCTTTTCAGCAGTTGTCCCTTTTTTCGGATATTCGTCTGTATCAAAAACGATCGGATCCCCTTTTCGCTGAGGAATTTCCACCGGAACGATTTCATCTTTAAACTTTCCTTCTTCAATTGCTTTTGCCGCCTTTGCCTGGCTGTCTGCGGCAAATTTGTCCTGTTCTTCTCTGCTCAGCTCATATTTCGAGCAAAGATTTTCAGCCGTAACTCCCATATGGTAATCATTAAAAGAACACCAGAGACCGTCTGAAATCATCGAATCAATAAGCTTTTGGTCTCCCATTTTAAAGCCGTTTCTTGCATTTTTAAGTATGTATGGCGCCTGGCTCATATTTTCCATGCCGCCTGCAATCACTGCTTCAGCATCGCCGGCCAAAATGGCCTGTGCTGCTAAATGAACCGCCTTCAGTCCTGAGCCGCACACTTTATTAATCGTCATTGCGGAAACGCTTTCAGGAAGGCCCGCTTTAAGAGCTGCCTGCCTTGCTGTATTTTGGCCAAGGCCAGCCTGCAGGACATTCCCCAGGATTACCTCATCTATTTGATCCGGTGTTACACCTGCTTTTTCAAGAGCGCGTTTAATCGCAATCGCCCCTAGCTCTGGTGCTGATACATCCTTTAGACTTCCATTGAAACTGCCGATTGCTGTCCGGACAGCGCTGACTATAACGACTTCTGTTTGTGCCATCTCTCTCATCCTTTCAAAACATCTCTTTGCTTATATTCGAGCGGGGATATCAAAATTCCTTTTATTTTGTCAAAATTTCTATTATTCTTGCAATCAAAAATACTTTCCTAATACAATAAATTTAAGGTCTCCGAGAAAACGCTTACTAAAATTAAAATTATGAAACGGGAGAGGAAAACATGACGCTTGCATTTCCAGATAAAGTAACAATTATTGAAGTTGGCCCGCGGGATGGACTGCAAAACGAAAAGTCGTTTGTACCGACTGAAGTTAAGAAAGACTTTATTAAAGGTTTAAAGAATGCAGGATTAAAAGAAATGGAGCTTACTTCTTTTGTGTCTCCTAAATGGGTTCCGCAGATGGGGGATGCAGCTGAAATTACGGCAGAATGCCTGGATGCAAATACAAGGGATTTCGTGCTTGCCCCGAACCGTAAAGGCATTGACAGAGTATATATGACGGATTGCAGGGCAGTTGCCGTTTTCGTCGGTGTAAGCAATACATTCAACAAGAAAAACATCAATAAAACCACTCAGGAAAGCATGAATGAGCTAAAACCGATTATTGGAGAACTAAAGGATAAAGGTTATTTCGTCCGTGCCTGCATCTCTACTGCCTTTTATTGTCCGTATGAAGGGGCCATCAATCCTGAAGATACCGTTGGGCTATGCCGCCAATTTACAGAGGCAGGGGCTGATGAATTAAGTGTGGCAGATACGATTGGGATGGCTGCTCCCCATGAATCATACCGGCTATTTTCCCGTTTAAAAGAAGAGTTTTCAAATACTCTGCTGACTGCCCACTTCCATGACACAAGAAAAATGGCTCTTACAAATATTTTTGCTGCACTTCAGGCAGGAATCGACCGATTTGATACATCCGCAGGCGGGCTTGGCGGATGCCCCTTTGCCCCTGGCGCTGCAGGCAATGCTGCAACAGAAGATGTCGTTTATATGCTTCAGCGGATGGGAATTGAAACCAATGTTAACCTGGATCAATTAATGGAAGCTGTAAAAATTGTTCAGCCTCATATTTCCAGGCCGATTGAAAGCACTTATTTCAGGCTGAATACTCAAACAGTTCAACAGCATCACAGCTTAAGTGAATAATTCCTCCTGTTTTACCGCATCTTATTAGATGAAAGCAGCTGGCGAATTCAGGTTCAGCCGCAGAATTATAAGGGGGATATTTCTATGAGCCAAAAACGCGATAAAGGCTACAGCCAAAAGGGAAAGCCGAATTCCGATACTGTAAATCAGACGATTGCTGCCGAGGAATTAGAAAAAGCGATTCATCCAACCAAAAGACAAAACGCACAGCAATAAGCCGCCGCAAAGCGGCTTTTTTTGTGCAGGGCGTCCTTTATGAAATTTCACTTTGTCCCGGCTAACATCTCTGTTTTAATTTTATCCACAATGGTAAAATAAAGAAAAAAGATGGAGGGATGAGTTTGAGAAGATTTTTGCGTTATTTATTTTCCATCGTTCTCTTTCTTTCATCACTCGGCGTCTATTTTACAAATAGGCTTATGTTTATGAAAAAAAAGGAAGATGACTTTATTCTAGAAAGAGAGAAGGAGTCCGGGAGACTTGATCTAATCAAGTATGAAAGCCTTCCGAAAAGAGAGGTTCTTATTCCCTCGCCATTTGGCTATAACCTAAAAGCCGTAGCCTGCGAACCACATAAAAACAATCGCTATATCATTATTTCGCACGGGGTTACGGAAAACAAAATGAACTCCATTAAATACATGAACCTCTTCCTGGAACGAGGGTTTAACGCTGTAATCTATGATCATCGCCGCCACGGAGAATCCGGGGGAAAAACGACAAGTTACGGCCATTATGAAAAGTTTGACCTAAAAGCTATTGTCGATTGGCTTAAAGCGGAGAAAGGGCCTGATATCCAGGTCGGCATTCATGGTGAAAGCATGGGGGCTGCCACCATGCTCCTTTATGCGGGGATGCTTGAAGACGGCGCTGACTTTTACATTGCCGATTGCCCTTTTTCGGATTTTAAAGAGCAGCTGGCTTATCGTTTAAAAACCGAGATGAAGCTGCCCGCGAAACTCTTTTTGCCTGTTGCTGATCTATTTCTGCGGATGCGGGAGAAATATTCCATAGCGGACGTGTCGCCTATTTCGGTTATAGAAAATATAAGAAAGCCCATCCTGTTTATTCACAGTGAAAAAGATGATTTTATTTTGCCGACCATGTCCGAAGCTTTGTATGAAAAGAAAAGAGGCCCTAAAAAGCTTTACCTTGCTGCTAACGGGATCCATGCACAATCCTTTAACGAAAACAGAGAGGATTATGAAAAAGTCATTGACGAGTTTTTGGAACAGTATGTCAGCAGCAAAAAAGCTTTATCAAAATAAAAAACAGCTGGCTTAAAGTCAGCTGTTTTTTATTTCTGTGCTGTTAGGCGTCAGTTTTTTTTCTTTATGATTTCCTTGCCTTCAGCCGACAGACCTCTGGCAGTATGAAAGTCTCCCATTTTAAAATAATAGCGTTTGTTTTCTTTTTTTATTATAGCCGCTTCTTCAAATTTTTCTTCCTTGCCGGCCACTTCTACTTTCTTAATATCTCCGCTTTGAATTTCACCAAAAATGATCGGTAATCTGTTTTCCAGATTGCCTTCCTTATCGTAATCATAGAAAGCATCTGAGTAAACAGTCATATATTCATTCTCATAATGCTCCCAGTGATTATGGCCTTCATTCTCCCAGCCTTCTTTGTCACTGCCCTTCAAATAGGCAGCTGCCATGGCTTCGACCTCATTTTGCCCATCATTTTGCTCTGTTAAATAAAGAATAATGACTCCATTTTTAACTTTTTCTTTATGTAAGATTTCTTTTACATTGAATGGTATTCCATCATCAATTGCCTGGCCCATTGTTGCTGTGCTGCAGCCTGACAATATCAGAGAAGCTGCCACCAGCAAATATAACATATAGTTCCTCATTCGTATCTCCCCAATCAACAATCTCTTCACCTATAACAGCCATGCTGCTTAGCCTGTAATCCTTTACTAGTATATTAAAACCTTACTTTCCAGAATTTTGGAAGGGTATTTTTACCTACTTAGCCAATAAAAAAAGACCGCCTTCCTGCAGCGGCCGCCTGCTAAATCATTTATTTTGTTTTATCAATAAAGCTCATTCTCGGGTTTAGATACTGATTCGGGCTTTTTAACTGGTAGCAGTTTGCCTTCTCAGAGAAGTCTATCGTTAACTGTTCATCCAAAAATACTTCCTTGGATTTTTCCACATATATGCTGCCAATGTTTGTTTTGATTTCCCTGTCATCCTCATCAAGCTCATCAACAAGCCAAAGTGCCGCTACTCCGCTCACAACACAGCCGCAGCCATCTATATCGTACTTAAGCTTTATAAATCCATCTTTGCCGGCAATTCGTCCCGATACTTTTTCTGCTGCTATTTCAGTTAATGTTATTTCCATGTTGTAAAACTACCTCCCCTTTGCATATGCTGATTTTAACACAGATAGGTATAACATGCTTCTGAAAGAGACTGCTGCTATTCAGCCGCCAAAATAATGTTTTTTAGAAAGGATGATGGGGTATGTCCAAGGCGCAGATTAAAGTAATGGATAATGGATCACTGCGTGTTACAGGTGATGTTGAGTTAATTGATATGGATGGCAATAAATTCGAAACAAAAAAAACCTTCTCTCTTTGCCGCTGCGGAAGATCCTTGAAAATCCCGTTTTGCGATGGCACTCATAAAGGAACTTTCCAATCATGTGTCCGTGCGGAGATAGCTCCGGATGACAAGCAATAAGGGTGGAAAACGGGGACAGTCATCCCCGTTTTTTTATCTTTTATTTTTATTTTTAATTCTTGCGGGTGTTGCACTTTCACCCTGTATAATCCCTTGAAGCCGTTCCCGGTCCCTGTCCGTACTGTCTTCCCCGGCCCCGGGTGCGATATTGGCCATTGGCAGCTGTTCCAATTCTTTTCCTCTAGGCATCTTCATACACCTCCCTGCTGTTAAGGTGCTTCTCCTGCCTTAAAACTACCCCTCTTAAATTCATCCAGGCAAGCAAACTTATTCTTCCGTAAAACGGGCATCCGCTATAGCGCTGATAGAAATACGGTGAATTTCCCCAAACCGATCAATAATATGAAGCTTTTGGCCAAGTTCATCCCAATAATGGATGCCCCCTATGACCAGTTCATAATTTCTGCCCCTGTAATGTGTAATGGTTACACTTTTTTGAAATTCCATGGCCTCCGAAAGAATTTCATTCATGTGTTCAAGCTTCTGCTCATCTAATTCCCGCTTTTGCTCGTACATATCTTCCTTTGCCCAGTCTCTTAAGAGCTTTACATGTTCCGGCAGCATCATGGAAGTCCATTTTATTCTGCCCCTATCGCGAATCATAAGCTGACCCCCTTTTACATTTTATGGCCGCCGACCAATGTCGCACGGTGCCTGGCGGTTCCTGCACCTGTATAAGAGACGGCTCTCAGCAGAGCTCCTCCTCCAAACTTGGAGCGGATCCGGTCGACAGTATAGCCGAGCTCTCTTTTTTTCCAGCCATCCAAGTCGAACAGACTCAGCTGCATTTCGCAGTCATCCGTAATATTGCCGAGGGAAATGGAAATCTGCCGCACTGTTTTCCCCTCATAATTCTCGTCAAAAAGTTCGAGGCAGACCCGATAAAGATCCATCGTAATATTGGTTGGCTGGTCAACTGTCCTTGAGCGGTAAAAGCCCCCTCCGAATTCATCCTGGCTGTAGCCAAGGCCAAAGCTGATAGTTCTGCCGGCTTTCCGGTGGCTGCGGGCCCTTCTTGCCACTTCTTCACACATCTCAAGGACCACATGCTTAATTTCCTTTTTCTCTTTGTAATCCCTCAGTAAAATCTGGCTTTTCCCAAAGCTGATCTGTCCTGCCATGATCGGCGCGCCTATTTCCGACAAATCAATACCCCATGCATGGTGATAGAGCTGATTGCCCATAATCCCAAACTTCTTCTCCAGCTTAGCCAGGTCATAGCGGGCAAGCTGGCCGACTGTAAAAATTCCCATTCCATTCAATGTCTTTTCAACGCGGCGGCCGATGCCCCACATTTCCCGTAAAGGGGAGACATTCCACAGCTTTGTTTTTACATCTCCATACGTCCATTGTGCAACTCCCTTTTTTTTTGCCTCAAGGTCCAGGCAGAGCTTTGACATTAGCAAATTAGGACCTATTCCTATGGCGCAGGGGAGCTGAAATTCCCGTTCAATATCATCTTTTATTTTCCAGGCAATCGTCTGGGCATCACCCCAGAGGTGCACTGCGCCGTCTACTTTTATAAAGCTTTCATCGACACTATACGTATGGATGGCTTCCTTGGGGACATAACGATTAAACACCCTGGTGATTTCAGTGGAGATTCTTAAATAAGTCGCCATTTTCGGCTCCTCAACTCTAATGCGCGGATCATTTGGGACCTCAAAAAGACGGGACCCTGTCTTTATTCCAAACTCTTTTTTCATTCGCGGAGAGGCCGCCAGAACAACGCTTCCCTTCCGTTCCACATTCCCTGCAATTACAAGATAGCAGTCAAGAGGATCCAGACCGAGCATGACAGCAGAACAGCTTGCATAAAAGCTCTTCATATCAACACACAAAATTTGATTGTTCGGCATTGAGCTGTAATCAACCATGACTTCGACATCCTCCTTCAAAAAGCGTAAGGCGCTGCTTATCAGCTTCTATGCTGCATAGCCCCCTGAACCCGATAATAAAATTTATATATAACAGGAACATCTGTTCTATATATGTATACCCATTATATTAAGCGAATATGCGTTCGGTTTCAATGGAAATTTTACGCGGTTTTTCTTAAAAGTGGTTCTTTCTTCCCAGAACAGACGCCTCGCCGGCCAAAAACAAAAAAGCTGCAGCATTTGGCTGCAGCTTTTTATTTTTGATTAAATGCGCGTTTTCCAATTTTTTCGAACAGTCCCGGAAAAAGGGCAAAGATGATGCTTCCCGCATTCATCCACCGCGGAAGGTTAATTTCCCTGACAGGACGGAGCATAGCATTGACTACCCTGAGGGCCACATATTCGGGTTTAAGCATATATTTGCTGACATTTTTCACGTATGTTCCCTTTTCATCTGCAATAGTAAAAAAATTGGTTTCAATCGGGCCGGGATTAACGGCAGTCACAAACACATTGCTGTCAGCAAGCTCCATCCGAAGGCTGTTTGTATAGCCAAGAACAGCATGTTTAGTTGCGGAATAGACACTCGATTTCGGTGTGGCCATTTTGCCTGCCTGTGAAGCGATATTAATAATATGCCCGCTCCTCTGTTTCCTCATCAATGGCAGAATCATGCCCGTGCAGGCCATTAAGCCAACAACGTTTACATCAAACATCCCCTTTATTTCTTCAACTTTGACTTCATGCGCCTCCCGGAAAACACCGAAGCCTGCGTTATTCACAAGAACGTCTATATGATCAAAACGGGCAATAATCTCGGAAAAAACTGCCGAAACTTCGTCACTGTCCGAAACGTCAAGCTTATGCACATGTACATCGACTGAAAAACGCTTACGCAAATCAGCCTGCAGCTCCTGCAATTTGCCAATGCTGCGGGCAAGAAGGACAAGGTTTGCTCCTCTTTCGGCACAAAGGACGGCCATTTGCGCACCGATCCCGCCTGATGCCCCTGTGATAATCACATTTTTATTTTTTAATCTGTCTGACAATCAAACCACCTCTTTTGATGCGGAATACAAGAAGGCTTCCTCCTCTTTATTTATATAAATCTCCCCTATTGAATGCAAATAGTCAAGCTGTGCGATTGTTTCGGAAATGGTCAGGGAAAGCTCCTTCTCATAAACTTTCGGAAAAAGGCGGCGGCATACCTCAAAAACAGTGAGCGATTCGAACTCGAGCCATGTCTTTACTTTCATTGCCCGCTCATGCTGGCGGCCCAGCCTTTCGTTTATTAACCCGTTCACATCTTCAATATCCTCTCCATGCCCGGAGTAAAAAAGGGATATCGGCAGCTGCCGCAGCTTTTTCAAAGACTCGTTATACTGAAGCTGCGGCTTCGGCCTTTCCGCATGGCCTGGAAGCGGCGGCTCCAGGATAGGATTAGGTGAAATGTGTGCAAGCAAATGGTCTCCTCCAAGGAATACACCATCTTTCTCCCTGAACAAACCTATATGACTCTGTGCATGCCCAGGGGTCTCGATTACCGTCCAATCATTAAGCCCTTCAGGCTGGCAGCCTTCCTTCAGCTCGGCTGTCAGGGTACGATTGCAGGAATAGCGCAAAGTCTTTTTCATTTTGTTTATAAAGGAAGCATACCTTTCAGGTATACCAAATTCGTTAAATAGTTTTATGTAAAATTCATCATGAAATTTTAGAAACTCGTCAGTACGGGACAGCCACCTCTGGTTAACCGGGTGCCCGAACACCTCAAGATTGTCCGAAAAAAAGTCAAGCAGCCCGGCATGATCGGGATGATGATGTGTGAGAACAACCTGTTCAAAGTCCCCGGGTGTTAAATTCAGCTCTTTAAGCTGGGATTTTAAAGCTTCCCATGCTTCATCTGTTTTAGGGCCGGCATCGACAAGAGTCAGCTTTTCCCCTTTTACTGCATATACATTAACGTCGCCGACAGGAAATGGTGTCGGGATAACAAGCTTTGCAATTCCATCCTTCCATTTTGCCATTTTATAATCCCCCTAAAATCACTATATTTAAATAAAATAAAGCTGTTTTTCTATTTAATTCCGCAGACATCCAACAATTGCTTCCTTTAATTATGCTGTTCTGTTATCCCTTAAAATATCAGCGTTTGCCTGACACACATATTAACGGAATACAAAAACATAATGTAGAAATTTACATATATAAAAATAAGTGTACCGTTCTTTTTAATAATTGTCATTATTTTCACATAACTCTTTTTGCGATATTAATAATTTTTCAAAAAATAGCACTTGACAAATAAGCATGTCTTCTTGCATAATCACAATTAAAATTTGATTTTCATAACTCAAAGCTGTACTTCTGTACGGCAGAAACATAGCGATGAATAAGATTAGTAGATGGAAAACGGCGAAAGAGAGTGAAGCTCAAACGGCTGAAAGGCTTCACCGTCCACTTGACCATTGAACCTCCCTTATGAGCTGTTAGGAAAACCTAAACGCCCCCCCGGCGTTATCGGGATTGAGATGCCTTTTCAAAACACAGCAGGCATGCTGCACGAAGAAGGAAAGGCAATGAAGGTGGTACCGCGGAAGCAAAGTCTTTTCGTCCTTTACTGGATGGAAAGGCTTTTTTATTTTGACAGCTGCAAATGGAGCAACAATAAGGAGGAATATCAGCATATGAAAAAATTAGCTGTTGTGGGAGCAGGATCAATGGCAGAAGCGTTAATCTCAGGAATCGTAAAAAGCCGGCTCATTGCCGGAAGCGATATTTGGGTGACGAACCGATGCAGCGAAGAAAAGCTGCAAGCCTTGCAAAAAGCCTATGGCGTTCAGGCCACTTACAATCTCAGTGAGCTGTTAAGCGGGGCCGACGCTGTTATTTTAGCGATGAAGCCAAAAGATGCTCAGGGGGCCATCAATCTTATAAAGCCTTATTTACATGATGACATGCTGGTCATTTCCGTTCTCGCCGGCGTTTCGATCGAAAGCATTGAACGATTGGCAGAAAAAAAGCTGCCTGTCGTGAGAGCCATGCCGAATACATCAGCAGCAGTCGGAAAATCAGCAAGCGCCTTATCGGCTAATGAAAGAGTAACCAAAGAACAGATGAAAGAAGTAAGAGAAATTTTTGATACAGTGGGAAAATCAGCATTTGTTGAGGAGAGACAGCTCGATGCTGTAACAGGCCTGTCAGGCAGCGGACCGGCTTATATTTACTATCTTGCGGAAGCGATGGAAAAAAGCGCAGAAGAAATCGGGCTCGAAAAGGGTATGGCGAAGGAATTCATTATCCAGACACTCATCGGGGCTGCGGAAATGCTGGCCAGATCAGCCAAGGACCCTCAGCAGCTTAGAAAGGAAGTAACAAGCCCAGGCGGCACCACTGAAGCAGGCGTAAAAGTGCTTGAAGCGAATGGTGTGCAGGAAGCTTTCATTGAATGCATCAAGGAAGCGACAGCCCAATCCAGGCGGCTTGGCCAAAGCTTCAGCAGTACCGTCAAAATGTAACTGACTGCACCTGCCCTAAAAAACGTGCCACTAATTCAAACTATGAAAAAAGGATGCGAAATCTGCAAATGCTCATTATTCTATTAAGCGCAAGCCTTCTGGTATGGATTGCAGTACTCATTGATGCTGTCCTTGGACTAAAAAGCATGGATCGCCTTGAAGATAGCGATGCAATGACTGAAGGCCCTCTTCTTTCCGTTATTACAGCGGCAAGAAATGAAGAAGCCAAGCTCGCGGAGAGTATAAAATCCCAGCTGCGGCAGAACTACAAACGCATGGAATGGATTTTAGTCAATGACCGTTCAGCCGACAGCACAGGTGACATCATGGACCATATCCAGCAGAGTGACTCAAGGGTTAAGTCTATTCATATCGATACTCTCCCGAGCGGATGGCTGGGAAAAAACCACGCCCTTTATAAAGGTTATATGGAATCATCAGGGGAGTTAATTTTGTTTACAGATGCCGATGTGGTATTTAAACAGGATGCCTTCAGCATGGCAGTTCATTATTTCAGCAAGAATGAACTTGACCATTTAACCGCGGCACCAAGCTTGACGGGCAGGAGTTTCTGGCTCAGCACGTTTATTGCTTTTTTCCTTTTCGGCTTCTCCTATTATAAACGCCCCTGGCTGGCGAACAATCAGCGTTCTAAGATCGGAATTGGCATTGGGGCGTTTAACTTGGTGTCCAGAAGGTCCTATGAAGCAATCGGGACACATAAGGCAATAAAAATGCGTCCTGATGATGATTTAATGCTAGGAATGAAAATGAAACAAAATGGCCTCAGGCAGAGATTGGCAACGGCGATGGAACTGATTGAAGTTGAATGGTATGAAAGCTTGCCAGAAGCCTTCAAAGGCTTGGAGAAGAATACTTTTGCTGGACTTCATTATCGCATTAGCATGGTGCTATTTGCAATTGCCGGCACATTCAGTTCCCAGGTGCTTCCCTTTCTCACCATTTTTTCAACTGACATAATTATTTTCAGTTTAAGCCTTGCAAACATCATTTTTTTAGCAGGTGTTTATACCATCATCACAAAAAGAATGACCAAATTTACTCCGCTTCTGTTTACGGTATTTCCAATTACTGCTCTCCTGTTTATTTATTCCATCATCCGTGCCAGCATTCTAACCTTTGTACGGGGAGGCATAGTCTGGAGAGGTACATTATATAAGTTAAGCGAATTGAGGAATAAACGCTGACAGCGCACACCTTCGTAAGTGCATGTTCTTTTCCATTTATGAAACTGCCTGATATACTTAATATTTAGGATAGCGAAATAAGGGGGGCAGAAATTATGGAAACAAAACTTTTTTCACCTTTAACAATTAAAGGCGTCACCTTTAAAAACAGAATTGTTATGGCACCGATGTGCATGTACTCCAGTCATAATGAAGACGGAATGGTTGAAAACTGGCACCGGACTCATTATACGAGCCGTGCAGTCGGGCAGGTGGGATTAATCATCCTGGAGGCAACTGCCGTAACGCCACAGGGCCGTATATCTCCTCAGGATCTGGGAATATGGAGTGATGACCACATCGCAGGCCTGAAGGAATTAACCGGGCTAATGAAAGAACATGGATCTTCACCTGGAATACAGCTTGCACATGCCGGCAGAAAGGCAACTGTCGAGGGAGAAATTATCGCCCCATCAGCTATTGCATTTAATGAAAAGATGAAAACACCAAAGGAAATGACCAAAGAAGAAGTTGCAGAAACTGTGCAGGCTTTCAAAAAAGGGGCGGAAAGAGCCAAAAAAGCCGGCTTTGAAGTAATAGAAATTCATGCTGCACACGGATATCTGATCAATGAGTTTCTATCGCCGCTAAGCAATAAACGAAATGATGAGTATGGGGGATCAGCAGAAAACCGATACCGCATCCTCCGTGAGGTCATTGAAGCAGTGAAAACTATTTGGGATGGACCTTTATTTGTCAGAGTTTCAGCACATGATTATCATGATGAAGGGTTAACTGCAGAGGA
The DNA here is from genome assembly GCF_009849585.1 of Bacillus sp. ZZV12-4809. GTDB lineage: Bacteria > Bacillota > Bacilli > Bacillales > Cytobacillaceae > Cytobacillus. Next base: position 10,017 of record NZ_VCRN01000021.1, on the reverse strand, counting down.
TTATGCAGAGATGGGAACATGGATGAAGGAGCAGGGAGTAGATCTTATTGACGTAAGCTCCGGAGCGGTAGTGCCGGCAAGAATACATACTTACCCGGGCTACCAGGTCAAATTCTCTGAAACCATAAAAAAAGGGGCGGATATCCATACTGGTGCAGTCGGGCTGATTACATCCGGCCTGCAGGCTGAAGAAATCCTCCAAAACGAGCGGGCTGATTTAATCTTTATTGCCCGAGAATTGCTGAGAGATCCCTATTGGCCTCGGACAGCAGCAAAAGAACTTGGCACATCAATTGAACCTCCTAAGCAATATGAACGGGGATGGCTGTAAAATAAAAAAGAGGGATGGCACCTGCCATCCCTCTTTTATTATATAATCTGCAGCGAATCAAGGAATACAATGATAATAACCAGAGGAACCACATAGCGCAGAAGGAAATACCACGCGGAAAAGATTCCATTCAGCGGCTTCGAACCTTGAATCAACTCACTTCTCAGCAGGTCCTTCTTCATTTTGTATGACACAAATATGGAGATCAGCAAAGCTCCGACCGGCATCAGGATGTTGCTGACAAGGAAATCAGCAGCATCGAAAATTATTTTGCCGAAAATGGAAATATCGGATAAGATGCTGAAGGATAATGCAGATGGGACCCCCACGATAAAGATTGCCAGACCTGTCAGCCAGGCTGCACGGGTTCTGCCGCTGCCCTTCTTATTCGTCAGAGCAGCCACTACAATTTCAAGCATTGAAAAAGCGGATGTTAAGGTTGCAAATAAAAACAGTGCAAGGAAAAAGAGCAGGAACACCCTCCCAAACATAATCTGATCAAAAACAGATGGCAGGACAATGAATAATAAGCCAGGACCTGCAGCAGGCTCAAAGCCCAATGAAAACACAGCAGGGAAGATAGCCAGTCCAGCCAGAACTGAAATAAATAAGTTCATTCCGACAACAGAAAAAGCAGGCTGCATCAGGTTTTCCTTTTTAGATAGATAAGAGCTATACGTTACCATAACCGATACCCCGACACTTAGGGAGAAAAACGATTGGCCCATCGCATAAAGAACAGTTTCAGAAGTTAAATTTGTAAAATCAGGCTTTAAAAAGAAAGAGACGCCCTCCATCGCATTATCCAATGTCAGGGATCGTGCAATCAAAATAATAAATAAAAGAAACAAAGCAGGCATCATTATCTTGCTGACCTGTTCGATCCCCTGCTGAATGCCTTTGGCTACCACTAAGACAGTTATGAATAAAAAGATCCCTTGTGCAGCCACAACTGATACAGAGTCTGAAACGGCTGCGCCAAACAGCTCCTCATAATTGCCTGCACCATTCATCGAGCCGGTAACCCCGTAAACAATGTACTTCAGAATCCATCCGCCTATTACACTATAGAAGGATAAAAGCAGAAAACACGTGAATACGCCAAGGTAGCCAATCCAGTGCCATTTAGTTCCAGGAGCAATATCCTTGTAAGCAGAGATTGCCTCCTTCCCCGTGCTGCGGCCAATTACAAACTCGGCCAGCAAAAGCGGAAAACCAATTAAAAGGGAAAATAACAAAAATAATAATATAAATGCGCCGCCTCCGCTTGTTCCTGTCACATAGGGAAGCTTCCAGATTGCTCCAAGTCCGATTGCCGAACCGGCCGATGCTAAAATAAATCCTATCTTAGATGACCATTGCTCACTTTGCTGCATGCCTGTACCTCCATAATTTTTTATCGCAGTCTAACGAACGGGCAGCAGGACCCCCCACTTCAAAACTCAAATGAATCAATAGAGGGTAAACTAGGGTCAAACTGCCCGTAAAGGCCCGAAAGAAGAACAAAAACTAAGAACGCCACATCCTGTAGCAACGTCTTTGTGACCCGCTTCCTGTGGGACTCAACTAACAATCAGTGCAGGAAAAAAAACCCTCACTGGTTGAAGTTTCACTTTATAGAAACCGGCCGGATTTCTATTTAAAAAACAAAAAAGCCACATTCTTCAAAAGGGACGTGAATTCAGATTCACGCGGTACCACCCTTTTTGAAAGCATGTGACTTTCCACTCGAAAATATAACGGATTTACCGTCTTTTCTGCTAAATGCAGAAAAGATAAGCTCCAAGATGAAATTCATTTTATCTTTGTGCCAGTTTTCACCATCCACCGGCTCTCTATAAACAGGGAGATAAAACTTAATAGAGTCTCTTCATAGCTTTTTTACTATAATGTTTTAAGTATAAGTGTGATTATAGTATGCATGCAGAGAACCGTCAATGCCAAATCTGAAAAATTCAATTTTTCCTAGCCTTACTTTTCATTCCAAATCCGCTTCCAGACTGCATCATCACCATTTATTTTAATCTCAAAAACATCCGGGTTACTCATCTTCATGAGATGCTCAAAGCCTGCCCTTTCATCGAAATAGCGCAGCAGCAGAGTTGATAAATTACCATGGCTGACCAGTACGATGTGATTCTCATTGGAGGCGATTAATTCATCCAGCAGGGAGGAAGCCCGTTTCATTCCTGCTGAATGTGATTCTCCCCCTTCAAAAACGAGCTCAAAATCGGAAAAGCTTTGTTTAAGCTTTTCCTGCCAATCGTCAAAAAGAATAGAGCTCAGCATCCTTTCTCCCAAACGGCTTTCCTCAATAATATCCAAATTTCTCGACTGTGCAAGCGGCCTGATTGTTTCAATCGCCCGCACAAATGGGCTTGAGTAGATGCGATTGATTTCCTTGCCTATAAAAAAATCAATTAATTTTAATGCCTGTATCCTCCCCGTTTCTGTCAATCTTGCAGAGAAGGGCTGGCCCTCGGCTTTTGCATGACGCACGATATAAAAGGTTTTCAATTAATCCGCCTCTCCTTTATCAAGAGGGATATGAATTTCTTTAAAGTCCTCAGCAATGACCGTATTGGGAAAAATGGTCTGTGATTCTTTCAAAAGCTGCTCCCAATCCTTCCGTTCATATCGTGAACTGATATGATTCAGACAAAGTGTCTTTGCATTCGCCTTGAGTGCAACTTGAGCAGCCTGCAGGGTTGTCGAATGAAAATAATCATATGCAAGCTGCTCTTCCCCCGCTGAGAAGGTTGCCTCATGAATTAACAGGTCAGCGCCGGCTGCTAATTCTATTGCCGCATCACAGATTCTGGTATCTCCCAGCACCGTGACAATTCTTCCCTTTTGAGCCGGCCCCAGGAAATTTTTCGCTTCGAGAATCCTTCCATCCTCAAGCTCTATGTCTTCCCCATTCTTTATTTTCTTATATATCGGACCCGGTTTGATTCCCGCTTCTGCAAGTTTGTCCGCAAGCAATGTACCCGGACGGTCCTTTTCTGTAATCCGGTAGCCGTATGAGGATATTCCGTGCTCGAGCATGCGTGCTTCCACCATAAAATCTTTTTCATCTAGTACAATGCCCTCAGTGATTTCAGCTATTTTTAAAGGATACTTAAGGTATGTGCCGCTTACAGAAAGCGAGACTTCAATAAATTTTTTCAGGCCCTTTGGCCCATATAAGGTCACCTCTGTATCACCACCCTGGAAAGAGCGGCTGGAAAGAAGGCCGGGCAGCCCATATATATGGTCACCATGAAGATGTGTAATAAAGATTTTTTCAATTCTTCTCGGTTTTATGCTTGTATGTAAAATTTGATGCTGGGTAGCTTCCCCACAGTCAAAAAGCCATATACTTCCTCTTTCATCAAGGAGCTTTAAAGCCATTGAAGATACATTCCTCAGCTTAGCCGGAATTCCTGCTCCTGTTCCCAGAAAAAAAATGTCCATATGTAAAGTGCCTCCTTTCGGCAATTTATCACTTTGCCTGTCTGGTCTTGTACGAATATAAACAAATATACCATAGGAGCCTTCGAATTCATTCAATTTTTTTGCTGTTTTCGATTGGTAGCTGCTTTTGCATCTAATGCCCTGCAGACACACAGCGTCGAATAGGCTCCACCGCGAGCCAGCCCCGCGGAAAGTTTGAGCTTCCCTTCGCTGCAATCAACGGACAACATTGATAGACGAAAACAACAATTTATACGAAAAGAGCCTTTTTATTATATTTGAAAGGATAGTTCCAGGCCGTTAGATAGAAACTATGGTAAAAAGGACAAACTTAATATTTGCGAAAATACCTGTAAACAGATACAATTTTATACTTGTACAGACGTTTTTTTGCAGTGCAGTATAACAGCTTCATTCTCAAAGCTGAGGACGGACAAAAGTCTGTCCCGCCTTACATACAGAAATTTTTTCGAAAAGAGGTTCTAGAATCGTGAAAACAAACGAAAAACCGGCCGGATTAATAATGATATTTGGAGCAACAGGGGATTTGGCCAAGAGAAAATTATTTCCCTCACTCTACCGCTTATACAAAAAGGGAAGGCTGTCTGACCGCTTCGCCGTAGTAGGAATTGCCAGAAGGCCGCTATCAAACGATGAATTCCAGGCAAGTGTCAAGGCCTCTGTTGAGTCTGCTATTAAAGATAACGGAGAACTTGAAGAATTTATTTCTCACTTTTACTATCATTCGCATGATGTGACGGATTCAAGCTCCTATTTGGCATTAAAGAGCATGGCCGAAGATTTGGATACTCATTATTCCCTTGAAGGCAACCGCATTTTTTACCTTGCCATGGCACCTGAGTTTTTTGGAACTATTGCAGAGCACTTAAAAGCAGATGGCCTGACAGATGTAGATGGGTTTAAGCGTCTTGTCATTGAAAAGCCATTTGGGCATGATCTTGAATCAGCGAAGCAGCTTAACAAGCAAATTCGAAAAGCCTTTTCAGAAAATGAAATTTACCGTATTGACCACTATCTGGGGAAAGATATGGTGCAGAACATTGAAGTTATCCGTTTTGCCAATGCTATTTTCGAACCTTTATGGAACAATCGCTACATTTCAAATATCCAGGTTACATCAAGCGAAGTACTGGGTGTGGAAGAACGCGGCCGATATTATGAAAAAAGCGGCGCCCTTCGAGACATGGTTCAAAACCATATGCTTCAAATGGTTGCCTTGTTGGCAATGGAACCGCCAATCCGCCTGACAACAGATGAAATCAGATCTGAGAAAGTAAAGGTATTGAGAGCGATGCGGCCGATTGAAGGTGACCAGGTGAAAGATTACTTTGTCCGCGGCCAGTACGGAAAAGGCCTTTTAAATGGACAGGAGGTACCAGCTTATAATCAGGAGCCCATGGTGGATGAGCAGTCTAACACCGAAACGTATGTAGCAGGCAAGCTGATGATTGACAACTTCCGCTGGGCAGGTGTGCCTATCTACATTCGTACAGGTAAAAGAATGGCTGCTAAATCAACGAAAATAGTTATTCAGTTTAAGGACATTCCGATGAACTTATATTATCAGACTGAGCAAACACTGAATCCGAACCTTCTCGTTATCCATATTCAGCCTGAAGAAGGCATTACCCTTTATTTGAATGCCCAAAAATCAGGCCAAAACATTGAAGCCACACCGGTAAAATTAAATTTTGCCAACAAAGGCATCGATGACATGAATACACCTGAAGCTTATGAAAGGCTTTTATATGATTGCATGCGCGGAGACGCAACAAACTTTACACACTGGGATGAAGTGGCCCTTTCCTGGAGCTTTGTCGACAAAATTTCCGACGTATGGGAAAACACAAGAGAAGAAGGCTTCCCTAACTACGAATCCGGTTCTATGGGTCCAAAAGAAGCAGATCAACTACTGGAAAAAGATGGTTTCTCCTGGTGGCCTGTAACTGACCTTGATGTTGAACAGTGTTAATCATTACGAAAAACCCCTGTTTTGCTGCAGGGGTTTTTATTTTACGAAAAGACGCTTTATGTCTTCGGGGTCTCACCTGTCCCCTTGCTCCTGCAGGCATTGAAATAGGCTTTGCTTGATTAGAAAACCACACGAAAAATTGCACATGCATTTTCGAGGATCCCGCACACCCGCTGCAATCAACTATAAATAGCTGCAAGCTTTGCAAAGATAGCCAATAAAAAACAGCGCCGCACGGACGCTGTTTTTATTTTATTATTCCATCCAGTTTGTATGAAAAATGCCTTCTTTGTCTGTACGCTGATAGGTATGTGCACCAAAGTAGTCACGCTGTGCCTGAAGAAGATTTGCAGGCAATGTTTCAGTTCGGTAGCTATCATAATAAGACAATGCAGCTGCAAAACATGGAACAGGAATACCGTTCTTAACAGCCACGCTGATAATTTCACGGGCAGCATCCTGATAGCTTTCCACGATTTCCTTGAAGTATGGATCCAGAAGAAGATTCTTCAAGCCCGGCTCACGGTCATATGCTTCTTTGATTTTCTGCAGGAATTGGGCACGGATAATACAGCCGCCGCGGAAGATCATTGCAATATCCCCGTATTTCAGATCCCATCCATATTCTTCAGAAGCTGCTCTCATTTGAGCAAAGCCTTGTGCGTATGAGCAGATTTTACTCATGTAAAGGGCTTTTCGGACACTCTCGATAAATGCTTCTTTATCGCCTGTAAAGTCTGGCGCAGCTGGCCCTCGAAGAACTTTGCTTGCATTCACCCGTTCTTCTTTCATGGCAGAAATGAATCGGGCAAAAACGGATTCAGTAATGATTGGAAGCGGTACCCCCAGGTCAAGCGCACTTTGGCTTGTCCATTTGCCGGTTCCCTTTTGGCCTGCGGTGTCGAGGATGACATCTACCAGAGGCTTTCCGGTTTCCTCATCTTTTTTCGTGAAGATATCAGCCGTAATTTCAATCAGATAGCTGTCAAGCTCGCCTTTATTCCATTCAGCGAATACTTCATGAAGCTCTTCAGCAGTCAAGCCAAGAACGTTTTTCAAAAGAAAATAAGATTCGGATATCAGCTGCATATCGCCGTATTCGATGCCGTTATGCACCATTTTCACATAATGCCCTGCCCCATCCGGACCGATGTATGTGGTGCATGCATCGCCATTAACCTTTGCTGCAATGTCTTGGAAAATTGGGGCAACAAGCTCGTAGGCTTCTTTTTGGCCGCCTGGCATAATGGAAGGTCCCTTCAGAGCGCCTTCTTCTCCGCCGGAAACACCTGTACCGATGAAATGGATGCCCAGCTCACTTAATTCCTTATTGCGGCGCTGTGTATCCACAAAGAAGGTATTGCCTCCATCAATCAAAATATCCCCTTTATCCAGCAAAGGCTTTAACTGATCAATTGTCGCATCTGTCGGACCCCCTGCTTTTACCATAAGCATGATTTTACGGGGTTTTTCCAGAGAATCCACAAACTCTTCAATTGTGTATGTACCTTTAAAGTTTCTTCCTTCCACTTCCTTGAGCATCTCATCCGTTTTTTCGCGTGACCTGTTAAAAACAGATACAGAGTACCCTCTGCTCTCAATATTCATGGCAAGATTTTTCCCCATGACCGCTAAGCCGATTACACCAAATTGTGATTTCGTCATCTTCTATTACATCCCTTCCACCCTTTATGCGTAAAAACAAAATCCAATAAAATAATCCACTTTACTTTAGCAAGATTCCTATCCTGATTCAACTTTCCTGTCTTAGTTTTGCATATAGCTGCCTTAAAAACTCATGAATTATCATCTTTTTCATTTTTATCGCTTGTTCCTGACTTTCCATGCAAAAAGTCTTTATTAAAGCTGGTGTCAGTCCCAATTTGGGGTCTAGTTAAGTTCATGTCCGAGAGTGCACCTGCATGATCAATAATTTTAGTGCCGTATTTCTTGCGCAATAGATCCATTGTCTGAAAAAGCGGCTCCTTCCTCGCATCTTTTTCAAAATTGAACAGATCCAGCTGTTTAACTGCCTGTTCAGGTTCTACAAGATCAGTTCCTGTAATGCCAAGCAGCCTCACAGCATTCCCATTCCAATGTTTTATAAAAAGCTCTTTGGCTAGATGGTAAATTTCTTCATGATGCTGAATCGGATTCTTCAGTTTGCGGCTTCTTGTAATGGTTTTTCGGTCCTTATATCTGATAGTAATCCCAAGAGAAACCGCCATTACCTTTTTTCTTTTCAACCTGGAAGAAACCTGTGCAGCCAGCTTTTCGAATACCCGGAAGAGCTCTCTTTGATTTGAAACATCCCTTGGCAGGGTAGTCGAATTTCCCACACTTTTAAATTCAGATGCCGATTCCGGATCAACTTTTCTATGATCTTGGCCATTGGCCTTTTGTTTCAATCTCGGGCCATTAATGCCCAGTGCCGCTTTGAGAATAATTTCATCCGCCTTTGCCAATTCGCCGATTGTGGTGATGTTTAGGTTTCTCAGTTTTTCTCCGGTTTTTCGGCCGACTCCGTGCATCTCTTCCACTTCCATTGGCCATAGGATATTCGGTACATCTCTTTTTCTGAGAACTGTAATCCCCATTGGCTTTTTCATGTCAGAAGCCATCTTGGCTAAAAATTTATTAGGGGCAACACCTATGCTGCAGGGTAAATCAAGCTGCTGAAAAACCTGCTTTTGTATCGTTTCTGCAATTTCTATCGGGCTCCCAAACTCATAGCTGTCTGTGATGTCCACATACCCTTCATCAATGGATACAGGTTCCACGAGGGAGGAATATTCGCGCAATATATCAAACATTCCCATCGAAGCAGCACGATATCTCTCAAAATTAGGCTTCATGATAATCAGATGGGGACAGAGCTTTTTAGCCTCCCATAGAGGCATGGTGGTTTTCACTCCGAATGTCCTTGCCTCATAGCTGCATGTTACAATAATGCCGCGTCTCTCCTCCGGATTACCTGCGATTGCTAAAGGCTTGCCTTTTAATGAGGGATCATAAGCCATCTCAACCGAAGCATAAAAACTATTCATATCAACATGAAGGATTACTCTCCCGTTTTTTGGATACATTTGTTTCATGCCGGCACTTCCCTGTTAAAATAGTTCAGTTCTATTTTAGCAAATATTTTTCTTTTCTATTAATCAGAGACTTTTTGAAAAAGCGAAAACAGGGAATCTCTCTCTGATTCCCTGTTCTATAATTCGTCCGCTATGCAGTATGCTGTGTTTTCATATACTCTTTTATTTCTCTTATTCCGTCGAGTGATTCCACCAGTTTTAAAGGGTCGATTAAGGTAATCAGCCTATTATCGATATTAGCCACACCTGTAAAATAATTGGTTTTTTGATAGGCAATCAAACCTGGCTGTTTAAGGCATCCTTCTGGAATATCAAGTATTTCCTTTGCTTCATTTACAAGGACGGCAAATGATAATTCGTCTGTCTGCAGCACGATCATTCTTGCGGAGTCACTATCAGCAAGTTTCCGGCTGTAGAGAATTTCTTCAAAATCTACAACAGGAATAAGCTCTCCCCTTACTTTTGCAATTCCTCTCACAAAGCTTGGCAAATGAGGAATCGGTGTAATGCCTTCCATTTTTTCAATGGATATTACAAAAGGAACCGGTGTAGCATATTCCTCATTTCCTGCCCTGAAAACGACAGCCTTATTATTTTCAATCATCCCATTTCCTCCTCGGAAACTCTTATGTATAGAACTAATATACCATAGCCATTATTTTCTAACTAGTAAGGAAATAATGGAATGCTGCAGCAAAAAAAAGAGAACCGCATGCACATAACCCTGTCAAGTAGACAATGAAAAAAGAGTATACTAAGCTGCGGCCTTTTCACGATATTCAATTGGGGAAAGGCCGTTAAACTTTTCTTGGAATCGTTCATTATTGTAAAAATTAATATATTCCTCAATCGCTAAGTAAGCTTGCTCAATCGTTTTAGGACGCACTAAATATAACTTCTCTGTTTTTAAATGGGAGAAAAAACACTCAATACATGCATTATCATGACAATTTCCTCTTCTGGAATGACTTCCTTGAATATTCAACTTCTTTAGGTGATTTTCATACACTTTAGTTGTGTATTGAAATCCTTGATCGGAATGTATTAGTGCTTGTTCTTTTAATGGTTTGCCTTCTAATTGCTTTAATGTATTTAACACTAATTCAAGGTCATTTCTTTTAGATAATTTCCAAGCTACAATC
>NZ_VCRN01000020.1 GCF_009849585.1 Bacillus sp. ZZV12-4809 | reverse complement strand
GCGATCTATTGTTTTTCCATAAAAAAAGCCTATTTTTAAGTCAGTAATTGAGAAAATAAAAAAAGCTTGTGGAAAAATCATACCTTTCTCCACAAGCTGAGAAGATGTTTTACATCTTCTCTTTTCCAATTCAATTAGCGGTGCAGATTAATTTTCTTCATCCGTCCTCTTTCCTGCTTCGGGTTCACCAGGTGTCTGATTGCCTGTTGTAGCCTGATAACCCACCCGGTAAGAAGAAGTCCTCTTTTTTCGAAGAACTTCCGGCATTTTGTACTGACTAAGATCATCTTGAGCATCTCTCGGCGTCAAAGAAATGCCTCCTTTCTATTCTTCATCATACCCTTTACGGGGAATGGAAATATCCACCCCAACTACATCCTCAATTACCGCATCCGCCTGGCCTTCCATATAGGTGTCACTTACCTGCTCATGAGTTGTTGCGAGTCCGGATGAAAGCTGATCATTTCTTTTATAATCCTCAGCCTCATAATATCTGCCTGCAATATTTGTTCCATCGTTATTGTCTTTTTTAGTCATGCAAGATCCCTCCTTCTAAAATAAGAACTGTCCTTATTTTGGACATTAAACCGATTATCATACGATTCAAATTAAACTGATTGCCAGAAAACAAAAAATCTGCCCTTATAAAGGCAGATTTTAAGCAATTTTATTTTACATGGTCATTATCCATTAATATCCCCAGCCGACGTAAGCAGCACCTACAATGATTAGAAGTATAAACAGGACAACGATTAAAGCAAAACCGCCGCCGCATCCTGCACCTGCACCCATTCCAACACCTCCTGACATCTAGTGACAGTGTATGAACATGATGTTTGTCCCGAATGGGCAGTTGTAACAGAGGAATAAAATAAAACCGAAAATCTTTTACTTTGCGGAATGAAGAAATGATTTGGGAAGAACGTTAAATAGCTGAAATTGTGAACAAAAATGGGAGATTTATCATGCAAACAAATTTGGAATGAAAAAAACTCTTTACTGCAAACGGATTCATGTTAAAATGGACATATACCAAGTTAGATGTCTGACGTCTATTCACAAACCTCTTTCTGCAGAGGTCTATATTTTTGATGTTTCGTAAAAACGTTTTCATTAATCTAAAATCAACAAATGAGGTGTCAACATGAGTTTTATCTGGGGTTTATTCGGTATTTTTACTGTACTGGGTATTGCTTTTCTACTTTCATCAAATCGTAAAGCGATTAATCTGCGTACAATTCTTGGCGGTCTTGCCATACAGTTTGCCTTTGCTTTTGCTGTACTAAAATGGGATCTTGGGAAAAAGGCACTGGAAAAATTAACTTTTGCAGTAAATGATATTGTAAGTTACGCCAATGAAGGTGTTAACTTTCTATTCGGAGGATTATTCCAGGAAGGTTCAGGTGTTGGGTTTGTATTTGCATTTCAGGTCCTGACAGTTGTCATTTTCTTCTCTTCCCTTATCTCTGTTCTATACTATACAGGGATCATGCAAATCATTATTAAGGTGATTGGCGGAGCCCTTGCTAAGCTGCTTGGGACAAGCAAGGCAGAATCCATTTCTGCAGCTGCCAATATTTTTGTCGGACAGACTGAGGCGCCTCTAATCGTTCGCCCTTTCATCAGCAAAATGACAAAGTCGGAATTATTCGCTATCATGACCGGCGGTTTAGCTTCCGTAGCCGGTTCTGTTCTGATTGGATATTCACTGCTTGGTGTTCCGTTGGAATACTTGCTTGCAGCAAGCTTTATGGCAGCTCCTGCCGGACTTGTTATGGCTAAAATGATGATGCCTGAAACTGAGAAATCTGAAACAACTGATGATATCAGCATTGAAAAGGATACACAATCTGTCAATATCGTAGATGCTGCTGCCCGTGGTGCAAGTGATGGTTTAATGCTTGCCTTAAATATCGGTGCCATGCTTCTCGCTTTCATCGCGCTGGTTGCTCTAATTAATGGCATTATCGGTTTTGCAGGCGGACTTTTTGGACTGGAAAACCTGACACTTGAAATGATCCTTGGCTTTATTTTCTCCCCAATTGCATTTGCAGTTGGAGTTCCATGGGCAGAAGCTGTACAAGCTGGCGGATATATCGGCCAAAAGCTTGTTTTGAATGAATTTGTTGCATACTCAGCATTTGCTCCTGAAATCAGCAATCTTTCTCCTAAGACTGTTGCAGTAGTAAGCTTCGCGCTTTGCGGATTTGCGAATGTCTCCTCTATGGCCATCCTGCTTGGAGGTCTCGGCAATCTGGCGCCTGACCGCAGGAATGATATTGCCAAACTGGGAATCCGCGCTGTAATTGCTGGAGCGCTTGCTTCTCTATTAAGTGCAGCGATTGCAGGAATGTTAATTTAATAGTCTGATAGCATACTGGATAAAATCAGTATGCTATTTTTTTGGTATAAGGCGAGAATTGTCGAACATTATCTGAAAATTACTTTAATTCAGAGTTGATTTTATATTTTTATTAATGTTAAAGTAGTGATGTAAGCGTTATCAATAGTATTCTTCTAAAGTTTTGCAGCATGAAATACATAGACTACTATTTTGAGGAGGAATTATATGAGTCAGTTAACTGCAGGGTTAAAAGAAAAGGTAGAAAAGTTCTTAAGCGGAAAGAAGAAATTATATATCAATGGTGAATTTGTTGAAAGCAAATCACAGAAAACATTCGATACGTACAATCCGGCTACAGGAGAAGTTCTTGCTTCTGTTTATGAAGCTGGTGCAGAAGATATTGACCTGGCAGTAAAAGCAGCCCGAAAGGCTTTTGATGAAGGCAAATGGTCTAAAATGAGCGCTTCTAAGCGCAGCCGTCTGATGTACAAGCTTGCTGATCTTATGGAAGAAAACAGTGAAGAATTAGCACAGCTTGAGACACTGGATAATGGTAAGCCAATCCGTGAAACAACAAATGCTGATATTCCTCTGGCTATTGAGCATATGCGCTACTATGCAGGCTGGTCTACGAAGATTGTCGGACAGACTATTCCTGTCAGCGGGCCATTCTTCAACTATACCCGCCATGAAGCTGTTGGGGTTGTGGGACAAATCATCCCTTGGAACTTCCCTCTTCTTATGGCAATGTGGAAGCTGGGTGCTGCCCTTGCAACGGGATGTACGGTTGTTCTTAAACCAGCTGAGCAGACACCACTTTCTGCTTTATATCTTGCCGAATTAATGGATGAAGCCGGCTTCCCTCCTGGAGTTGTTAATATCGTTCCAGGCTTCGGAGAAACAGCAGGCCAGCCGCTTGTTGATCACCCGTTAGTAGATAAGATTGCATTTACTGGTTCTACTGAAGTCGGAAAACTGATCATGTCCAATGCTTCTAAAACATTAAAGCGTGTTACGCTAGAGCTTGGCGGTAAGTCTCCAAACATTATCCTGCCAGATGCTGATTTATCAAAGGCAATCCCTGGAGCTCTTAACGGTGTTATGTTCAACCAGGGACAGGTTTGCTGTGCCGGCTCCCGTGTTTTCATTCAAAAGAAGCAGTTTGACAATGTTGTAGCTGACATGGCTTCACATGCTAAGAAAATCAAGCAAGGTGCCGGACTTCATGCTGACACAGAAATTGGACCACTTGTGTCTGCTGAGCAGCAAAACAGAGTTCTCGGATACATTGAAAAAGGCCTGAGTGAAGGTGCTCAGCTTGTAGCCGGAGGAGATAAGCCGCAGGAGCAAGGCTACTTCGTCTCCCCTACTATCTTTGCTGATGTTAATGATGACATGACAATTGCAAAAGAAGAAATCTTTGGACCGGTCATTTCGGCTATGCCTTATGATGATATTGACGAATTAATTAACCGTGCCAATAACAGCGAATATGGTTTAGCTGCAGGAGTTTGGACTCGTGATGTGGCAAATGCACACTATGTAGCAAATAAACTCCGCGCTGGTACAGTTTGGGTGAACTGCTACAACGCGTTTGATGCTGCTTCTCCATTTGGCGGATACAAACAATCCGGTATTGGCCGTGAAATGGGATCATACGCTCTGGATAACTATACAGAAGTAAAGAGTGTTTGGATCTCAATGAAATAATAGCTGATTCAAAAAAGGAACCCCGCGGGGTTCCTTTTTTAATTGCATCTCCTTTTCCCTTTAATAAGTATAAGTTCACAGATTATCCATAGGATTTTTGATGGATATTATTTATCCTTATATTAGGAGGGGAAATAATGAAAAAAGTTTACATGGTTTCCGCTATTATCGTAATATTAGGCATTGCTGCAGGCATTTCTTTTTTTCTTATACGTGATATGACAGCAAAAATACCTGATCATATCACTCTTTTAACAGATGATGAAAAGGCATTCAACTTTGCAGAATCTGAGGATAAACTGAAGCTTGTTGAATTTATTTATACCCACTGTCCGGATATATGTCCGACAACTACCCAAAGAATGAATCTCCTGAAAAGTGATCTTATTAATGAGGGGGTATTCGGGGAGAAAGTGCAATTCATTACAGTAACGATCGACCCTTATAGGGACACCACAGATGTTTTAAAAAAATATAGAAAAGCCTTTGAAATCGAAAATGATGAAAATTGGCTCTTTCTTACTGCCAATCCAGATACACTAAAAAAAGATCAGGCAGAAATTAAAGAGCTCGCAAACACTTTCCAATTTCAATATCGTGATCCCGGTGACGGTTTCTATGTTCATAGCACTTTTGTGTATTTGCTTGACGAAAATAATAAATTTATCAAGAAATTCCCTATGGGAGAAGATTTTAACAGGAAAGAAGTTTTCAAAAAAATCATGAAGCAAATATAGAAAAAATGGCGGATTTTAGATCCGCCATTTTTTTAAACCTAGTTCGCAGAAGAAGATAAATTTTTGTTTTGGTCAATGAGCATTAAAGTTTTGGATCTTGGCTTTGAAAAGCTTACTTTAATACCGGATTTCTTTAATCGGTTTACTAAATCAACCAGCTGTTTTTTAGCCATCTAAAAAACTCCTTTTTCCCTGCCTGTATGTTTATTATTGTACATGAAATTTATGAAAAAACTATGAACAAAAAGAAACATTTTATGATATTTGGGTGTTTTTTCAAGGTTTTAGCAAAAGTGTATGCCTGGCTTTTTCTTCGGCGAGAGATGTTTTATGATAAGAACCTTCTGCCCAGTCGGTCATCTGATCGTGGTACCACTGACTTAAAGGATGCCCTGATTGCCCTGGTCCCACCAGGTGAAAGGCAGTACTCATATTTTGTGTATCAATCACAAATCTCCAGGATCCTCCATGATTCACAGTGCCATCATCTTTATTGGCTGCTGCCTGGACAGTGACTGAGCTGCCGCCAACAGGAATCCGGCCCTCTCTATTAAACAAGTAGTTTAAAGGTTTGACACTTGAAAGAGGATGGGAAAAAGCTAATTGATGATAGTTACCCCATTTCCACTTAGACGGGCTGTTACCTTGCAGCTTTACGGCTTCCTTAACCGCATTACTCAATGATAGAGACAGGACTTTCTTAAGTCCCCCCTTCTCTTCAATCCAGATGCTTTCCCTGCCATTTGCTTCATTTCTCAATAATTCATCCACTGCCTGTTTTTGCCCTTTAAAGAGCTTCCTCATGTCCGATGAAATCTCTTTTTCAAAAAGAATATCGGATATGCTTTTCATCCAAAGATTGAAAATGAGAGGGGCTGCTTCATCCTTGCTGTCATAATAATCCCATTTACTGAGGATGAATAAAGCCTCTTCTTCAATAGCTGTTGAGGGTTCTTTCAATACAGAAAGAAACATCGGGATAAATTCCTCTGCCTGCAGGTTTTTCAGATCCATTTGCAGAGCCATCATGTCTTCAGCTGAAAGATCATCTTTGCTTTTTAGATATTCCTGAATGCGCATTTGCCGAAATGGCTGGGCCCAATCATGACTGATATGGTAAGGATAGCTGTCACCCGTAACCTTATTGTTTGCCGTTGAGATAAATCCTTCTTTGGGATTGATCACTTTAGGCAGCTGATCATAGGGGATATAGCCTTTCCATCCATATTCATCCGTCCAGCCAGGCACTGGAAGTAATCCGTCTCCTTTCTTTCTGATGGGGATTTTACCATTGGCTTTATACGCTATTGTTCCATCCGGTGAAGCAAAAACAAAGTTTTGGGCGGGAGTATGAAAATTCTCCAAAGCTTCCTCAAACTGATTCCAGTCTGAGGCTTTGTTCATTTTCAGAATAGCTTCGAGCTCTTTTGAAGGCTGAAGTGCCGTCCATTGCAAAGAAAGTACGGTATCCTTGCCGCTGTCTGCAGCAAATTCTGAAATGACAGGTCCATGGCGGGTAATCGTTACTTTGTACCTGATTGTCTCATTTCCTTTTACCTTAATTGGTTCTTGTATTACTTCAGCCTTTTCCCATTTTCCATTAAAAAGAAACTCATTTTTATTGTCAGGATTCCTTTTTTCAATATATAAATCCTGAACATCAGGTCCTGTATTGGTAACTCCCCATGAAATATCTTTATTGTGGCCTAGGATGATACCTGGAATGCCGGCAAAAATAACGCCGCTGACGTTCATTTCCGGGGACTGCAGATGCATTTGATACCAAATGGAAGGTGTGCTGAGTGATAAATGAGGGTCGTCCGCCAAAATTGGCTTTCCGGATGCCGTTTTACTGCCGGCTGCCACCCAGTTATTGCTTCCGTTGAATTCTGGAGGTGTGGTGACAGATGCAAAGCTTTCTTCGATATTTAAATTTTGTTTTCCAATTATGTAAGGGGCTTCTTCCGGATAGGAGGGAAATAATTCATATGCTTTATCTTCCGGAAAATGCTGAAGGAGATAATAGCGGAATGCCTGGCTCTCCCAATGTCCGCCAAGATCATATGCCATGTATTTGCCAATAGTGAGCGAATCCACTGGAGTCCATGGTTCGGGATTATAGCCAAGTATGGAAAATTCAACAGGTAATTTTCCGTTTTCGGCAGCTTCTTTAATAAAAAGGTTAACTCCTTCCGCATACCAGCTTAAAATCTTTTTGGCATCGGGAGAGTATGCCTCATAGGATGCTTCTGCAGCTCTTCTAAGCCCAAGGGTCCTGAAGTATTTATCATTATCTACTGTAGCCTCTCCGATTACTTCGCTCAGCCTTCCCGATGCCTGGCGCCTGCTTAAATCCATCTGAAAAAGGCGATCCTGAGCCTGCACATACCCCTGTGCAATAAAAAGATCCCTTTCATTTGCAGCAAGTATGTGCGGGACCCCGTTGTCATCGCGATTGACTGTTACTTGATTAGAAATAGAACCTATTCTGATTTCACCCTCTATCTTAGGCAGAGAACGGGACAAGAACCCATAGGTAATGAAAAAGGCTGCAGCCAATACAACGAATATGATTGCAATGCTCCACAGCGAGTATTTCTTCCACTTTGATTTTGGCTGGTGCTGGACACTGATTTTGCCTTCCATATACATTCCTTCCCTTTTATTAAATTTTTACTTCGAACCGGCCGGAAAGCTTTTGCTCACCAGCTTCATTTTTTACTGATACTTCTCCTGTCACTCTTTTTTCGTCCTCCTCCCATCTTTCGCCGGTCAATTTGCCTTCAATTGTCAGCTTCTCGCCGGGGCGTGTCATTTTGCTGAAGCGCACTTTAAATTTTCTCAGGTCTTTTCTTGGAAACCACTCAGCCAGTGCTTCACCTGCCATTCCCATGATGAGCATCCCATGGGCAATGACTCCATCCAATCCCGCTTTTTCTCCTACCGGAACTACTGTATGAATCGGATTAAAATCTCCGGATGCCCCGGCATACTTGACTAGCTGTGTATGTGTGATTATGGGTTTTTGAATTTTTTTAAGCTCACTCATTTTTGTTTTCCCCTCTTTCTATAATGGTAGATTCTGAATATAGAACATCCCTTCCATCACTGTTTTTGTAATGAATACCGATTGTGATAAACCGAAGCTTCCTTTTTTCAAAAGAAGATATTAATTGAGGGGTCGCAGTTACTGTATCGCCAGCATACATTTCCCCTAAATAGCGGTATTCCTGACCGCCGTGCAGCACCTTAAGCGGGTCCAGTCCGAAAAGCTCAATTAAGGTTTCGAAGTCCAAGCCTCCCCACATCTCGATAGCTGTCGGAAATGTAGGAGGAATGGGAATATCCCGGTACCCCTCTTTTCTGGCAGCGCCGGCATCATAATAAATAGGATTGCTGTCTCCAATGGCTATTGCAAATTCCCTGATTTTCCCCCTTTCAATTGTGAAACTGAAAGGCTTTAACTTTACATCAGTTTTTAAAAGAGATTCCATAAATAATGCACGTCCTCTCGTTTTTTATAATCTTTATGTATTCGACTTTTTTCATCGGCTTCCTGTTAATTCTCAAAACTTTATTTAAGTCGTTACGCGATATTAGGAAGAAGGATTCGCGATTACGCGCTGAAAGTGGTATAATTTTAAGGATTATGTATTTGGAGGAATAAAAATAATATGATAACTGTCAGTAATGTAGGTCTTCGATACGGTGACCGCAAACTTTTCGAAGATGTTAATATTAAATTCACACCTGGGAATTGCTATGGCTTGATTGGAGCAAATGGTGCAGGCAAATCAACTTTTCTTAAAATTTTATCAGGTGAGATTGAGGCGCAATCAGGCAGTGTTCACTTAGGACCTGGTGAGCGTCTGGCTGTCCTGAAGCAGAACCATTTTGAGTACGAGGAGTTTGAAGTATTAAAAGTAGTCATTATGGGACATGCCCGCCTTTATGAAGTAATGCAGGAGAAAGATGCCATTTATATGAAGGCTGACTTCACTGATGAAGATGGCATGAAAGCTGCCGAACTTGAAGGTGAATTTGCAGAGTTAAATGGATGGGAAGCAGAATCTGAAGCAGCTATTTTGCTGAAGGGACTTGGAATCGAAGAAGAGCTTCATGACAAAAAAATGGCTGATATTTCCGGTTCTGAAAAAGTAAAGGTTTTACTTGCACAGGCCCTTTTTGGCAAGCCGGATGTTCTTTTGCTGGATGAGCCGACTAACCACTTGGATATCAAAGCAATCCAATGGCTTGAAGAATTTTTAATCAACTTTGAGAATACGGTTATTGTTGTATCCCATGACCGTCATTTCTTAAACAAAGTATGTACCCATATTGCGGATCTTGACTTTGGAAAGATCCAAATCTATGTGGGTAACTATGACTTCTGGTATGAGTCAAGCCAGCTAGCACAAAGGATGGCTCAGGATGCCAATAAGAAAAAGGAAGAAAAAATCAAGGAGCTGCAAAGCTTTATTGCCCGCTTTAGTGCAAACGCGTCAAAATCCAAGCAGGCAACTTCACGTAAAAAGCTTCTTGACAAGATTTCATTGGATGACATTAAACCGTCCTCCAGAAAATATCCATATGTCGGCTTTTCACCTGACCGTGAGATCGGGAATGACCTGCTCCGGGTGGATGGAATCAGCAAGACGATTGATGGCGTTAAAGTCTTGAATAATGTCAGCTTCATCATGAATAAAGATGATAAAATTGCGCTAGTTGGCACGAACGAATTAGCGAAAACTACCCTATTTAAAATATTGACTGGTGAAATGGAGCCTGATGAAGGCACATATAAGTGGGGTGTTACTACCTCCCAGTCCTATTTCCCGAAAGATAACTCGGAGTTTTTCGAGAACTCTGATCTGAACCTTGTTGATTGGCTGCGCCAATTCTCACCTGCTGATGACAGTGAAAGCTTCCTGAGGGGCTTCCTTGGAAGAATGCTGTTTTCCGGTGAGGAAGTTCTAAAAAAAGCAAGCGTACTTTCCGGTGGAGAAAAAGTCCGCTGCATGCTTTCTAAAATGATGCTTAGCGGTGCAAATGTGCTTCTTCTCGATGAGCCGACCAACCACCTTGATTTGGAATCCATTACGGCATTGAATAATGGACTGATTAATTTCAAAGGCTCTTTGATTTTTGCATCACATGACCATCAATTCATTCAAACCATTGCCAACCGCATTATTGAAATTACACCTGCTGGCATTGTCGATAAGCAGATGACTTATGATGAGTATTTAGAAGACTCAGCCATTCAGAAACAAGTAGCTGAAATGTATCAGTAAACTGTAAAAGCAGGAGGAATAGCCTCCTGCTTTTAAGTTTGTCAAAAGTCCTGTTTTTTGTTTTTATGGCGTGCAGAGGAAGCCTTTCTGCTGCCTGTTTCCATATTGGTTGTCCCCTGCCCTTCAACGTTTGGAGAACTCAATCCAGCATTTGAAGGGTCTTTTTTTCGTTTGCTCATCGTTAAACACCTCCTTTCTTACTTTTTCGTGTTCAGGCGATTTTTATCCATGGAATAAAAATCGGGTGCAAAAGCCAATCTAACAAACGGAGGAGGTGTTAACATTGACGAAAAGAGTAGCTGTTGAACAATCCTTAACAAATGTTTCTGAAGCGCTTCGCCAAAAAGGATATGATGTGGTTGACTTGAAGTCGGCGCATGATGCTGAGAACTGCACATGCTGTGTAGTGAGCGGTGTTGATTCAAATGTAATGGGTATGCAGGATGTTTCTACAAAGGCTTCTGTTATTGAAGCCAGCGGCCTGTCAGCGGAAGAGGTATGCAGCCAGGTTGAGCAAAGAATGCAATAACGGGTGAGCCAAAGACTAAAGAAATATTCTTTAGTCTTTTTCAATGGTGCCTTCAATTAAAAAAGACGGGCTTTATACCCGTCTTCTCCTTCTTCTTGCTTTTTCTTTAAGGTTTTTCCTTAAAACAAGGATAAAGACCCCAAATAAAAATAGGGTTAATCCTGCTTTTCCATAATACCCAGTGGTTTCTTTTTCAGGCTCATCAGCTGTATTATTCAGCTGACTTGAAACCACTTCATCCTGTTTGTCCTCTACAAGCTTTACAGACTGAATAATCCTCCCGGTCTCATCCTTTATCTGCAGCTTTCCTTTTGCTGTAATGTTTTCCTCGTAGTCCCCTTTAGGCAAAGTGATGGGTATAGTCTCACCGCCTGTCGTATAGGTTTTTCCATCAGAGGGAAAAACCTCAGTGCTGCTCAGTGCCGCAGTTTCAAAGTTGCTGTATCCATAATTCAAAAGGTTTTTCGTATCATTATAAATATCCCGCTTGTAATCAGCTTTTAACACAATGGCGGTTAACTTGATTGAATCATTTTCAGCAGAGGTAGCAAGAGTCTGTTTGGCTTCATCCACAAAACCGGTCTTTCCCCCTGTCACTCCCTCGAATGGTACCTCCCCTTTAAGCATTCTGTGATGAGTAAAAATGGTGGTATCCCACGACTTTCCTGTCCACTTCAATTCCTTTGTTCCGTAGATCTTTCTAAAGGTTTCATTCTTTAGGGCATAATTAGTCAAATTCGCAAGGTCTGCTGCGGTTGTATAATGGTTGTCATCATACAAACCGTGCGGATTAATAAAGTGGGTATTTTTTAAACCTGCCTTTTCTTCCAGATAGCGATTGAGATTCTCTGAGAAGGTTTGAATATTGCCGTCAAGATGCTCAGCAATCCCCCAGGCAGCATCATTCCCTGAATTAATAAGCATGCCCTGAATGAGTTTTTTTAAGGGAACCTGCTCCCCTTCCTCCAAATACACTCGTGTTCCTTCAGTCTCTGCAGCTTTTTTGCTGATTGTCACCATATCATTCAGATCGCCATTTTCAATGGCATAAATGGCTGTTGCTATTTTTGTCAAACTGGCCGGGTACATCTTTTTATCTGCGTTTTTGCCATATAAAACAGCTCCTGATTCAGAATCTGTAACAATGGCCGCTTCACTGATAATTTCAGGTTCTGCTGTTTCTTCAGCAGCAGTATATGAAGTTGGATAACATAGAAAAAGCAGTATAAAAGCAAGGAGTTTTCTCATAAATACACATCCAATTCAAGCCGATAATAAATCCATACTGATTGTATCAAACAATAGATGCATAGCCCTATCATATTTATAAATTGTTACATAATTGAAAATTTTATGCCGGAATTTGAGAAGTTTGATAATGAAAGGAAATTTTTTAAGTGGAAATGGTAGTTGATCGGGGGTGATAACGCCTATACAGGCGGGCTCTCAAGGGTATAGGTAATTAATCGGGAGAATAACGCCAGACTGGCGGGGTCTCAAGGAAAATGGTAACTAACTAACCGGGAGGAATAACGCCCAAAAAGCGGGCATCAACGAAAAATGGCAGTTAATTGAAACTAATTACCGGGTCTTCAAGAAAAATGACTGAATCTACAAAAAAAAGCAATCCAAACGGACTGCTATTTTTGCTGCTTTTTTTCCTTCATATAAAAACGCTTCAAGAATTCAACATAAATATCATCATGAACCAGCCATGCCTGGTACTTTCTTTTAATGTAATTTTCTGCTGTCTGGAAATCAGGGTAAGGTTCCTGCATTGGCTTTCCATTCAATTCAAGGATCCATTTGTTGTCCATTTCAGCAAAAATAAAAAATTTGTCTCCTTTCTTATTTTCGTATAGTGAGCCCTGCTTGGCGTTTTTATTATTGTATTTGTTTTTGAATGCATCCTGTCTCAAAGGGTCCAGGGGAAATATGTCTTGAACAAATAGTTTAAAAGCATCCTTTCCCATTGAACAGCCCGATGCTTTGGCATGTCCTCCCCCTCCATATTTTCCTGCCACGGCAGATACATCAACATGGTCATGGATTGTTCTGAAGCTGATTTTTTTGCCTCCGAGGTTTAAGATTGCAATGTAGTCCAGATGCGGATACTCTTTACCAAGTTCATTTCCCAGTTCTGAATGATAAGACTCTGCATGGACAACTCCTGCGCAATGTTCTCCGATGAACGTTTGTACAAGTTCCCGCTTCTTCCGTCTTACGTAACGCTCAATCTTTTCCTCTTCCATTTCAAGCAGTTTTTGTTCAAAATCATCAAATTCGAAAGTATCAGAGTTCATGATTCTATCGGTCATTTTTTCCTCAAATTCATCAATGGAAACCATGAAAAACAAATCATTCAAATTTTTTGCCTTCAAATTATCATTTTGGTCCCATTCCCAAGTGTCATACTGCCGCACAAGCTCGACAAATTCATCGAGGGCCTGCGATGGCTCAATCAGTTCATGCTCCTGAAGATACTCATACAACAAAGAAGTGGCAGCCGTGAGCCTGCCATCTTCATATTGCACCTTCACTCTCCCCCAGCTGTAATCATTAAAGTGAAGAGCTGTTTTGTGATGGTCAATCAATCTGACTTTTCCCCCGCTTTTTGCCAGATCATCAAGCCGGATCAAATTTTCGTCATTAACAGATAAATCCGTGATAATTAAGAAATCATCTTTTATATTTTTTTCGTTTTCCAGTAATTTTTCAATCTGATAATCAAGTCCCATTACAGAGTTATAGCGTACCTCAACATCTTTTCCAAACGCGATCTTGGCCACTATGCCGCAGCCGACGCCATCAAGGTCATTATGTGTATACAGCCTGTACAAATTCCATCACCTGCTATTCTTAGACTCATTCCTCTGTTAGTTTGGTTGTGGAGGAAAATTCTATGCGAAAAATCCCCGCTGAAGTGAGCGGGGATTTCCAGTTAAAGCAGCAAATAGGCTAGTGGAGCAGTAATCAGTATGGTCAGAATGGTTCTCTCTGTCCAGATGACAAGGAGCTGCGGAATGGTTATAGGAATTTCTGTTGATAAAATACACGGAACAAGTGCTGAAAAGAATATTATGGCTGATACAGAAACAACTCCGATTACAAATTTAGTGACCATTGCAGCCTCAGCTGCCAGCAAGGCTGGGAGAAACATCTCAGCAATTCCCACTGCACTTGCCTTGGCTGCCAATAATGGTTCGGGGAGTTGTACCAGAGCCGTAAAAGGATAAAAAATATATCCCAGCCAATCAAACACAGGGGTAAATTCAGCAAGAACGAGGCCGAATAAACCGACAGACATAATGGAAGGCAAAATGGACATTGTCATAACAAAGCCGTCTTTTAGATTATCCATGATGTTTTTCCATAATGAAGGTGACTGGGCAGCTGTATCCATCGCTTCTTTCCAGGCTGCCTGCAGACGGCTCCCCGTGAAGGATTCAACTGGAGGCTCCTGGCCATTGTAATATTCTTCGCTCATAGATTTTAGTGGCCAAATCCTAACGGTTATAGCTGTAACGATGAAAGTGACAGCAAACGTTGTCCAAAAATAGGTATTCCAGATTTCCATCAACCCCAGTGTTTTGGCCACAACAATCATAAACGTTGCGGAAACCGTAGAGAATCCTGTAGCAATAATGGCTGCTTCTTTGATAGTATATTTTCCTTCTTTGAATACCCTGTTGGTTATGAGCAGTCCGATTGAATAGCTTCCAACAAAAGAAGCAACTGCATCAATCGCTGATTTTCCGGGTGTTTTCCAGATCGGCTTCATGATCGGCTGCATGATGACACCGAAAAATTCGAGTAATCCATACCCAACAAGCAGTGCAAGAAATACAGATCCGATGGGAACAAGCAGTCCTACAGAGATAACGAGTTTGTCAAACAAAAAGGGTCCCATGCTCGGGTCAAATAGCCAGGCAGGACCAAAACCGAAAACAATCATGAAGGCGGTAATAAATCCGATCACTTTAAAAATGGAGAATACGATGTTTACCTTGTTTTTGTGCCAGGTTTTTGTCCAGAAAGGATAAATGGCGCCAAGCAGTATGACAAGCAAAGCATAGTAAGGAATTGCAGATGGTATGAAAGTTTGAATGGCAGAGACGAAATGGTCCAGCATGATAGAGGATTTATCATCAATGGTAACGGGAACAAAAAACATAAATAGGCCAATGGAGCTGAAAAGAAAAAACTTAACTTTGTTTTTAAAAGTGGCGTTGTGATTTAGTGCCGGCTGTTGAGATTGCCTTAACATTGTTTCTTTTTCCATTCTCATTCCCCCTCTTCAGTTTAAAGGCAAGGAGCAGTGTGTGCCCCTTACCTTCTGTTCAATAAGGCAGTCAAAAAGGTCAGAAATGTGTATGTGCCTGCTTTCACGGTTGGCTGTGCCTGGTGATCTCTTGTTGGGTCAAGGCAGACAATATCCATGGCTTCCGTTTTAGAGGAAAGTCCCGCAGTGTAAACGGCTGTAAATAGTTCTTCAGTAGTCATGCCGCCTGGTGTAGATGCGGGTACCCCTGGCGCAAAACCAATATCCAGCACATCCATATCAATCGTGACATAAATTTTATCCACTTTTGTTTCCAGCTGCCGGAGTGATTCTTTAACCGTTTCTTCCATTCCCCGTCTTCTGGCTTCCTTAAGGGTAATATAATTGAGCTTGTGCTCTTTAGCATAGTGGACGAGCGACTGGGTGTTGAAAAAGCCATGCAGGCCCATATTGTAGACATTTTCCCCTTTGATCTTATTATTCTGAATCAAATTTCGGATAGGAGTCCCATTGGTCGGTCCATGGTCTTCAAGACTCCGGAGATCAAGATGCGTATCCAGCTGGAGAATGCCGATTTCTTTTTCAGGCTCCAGTTCCTTCAGGCCGCTGACAAGCATGGCTGTGATGGAGTGATCTCCCCCGATCGCAATAGGAAATGAATCTGGAAATTGAGTCCTTACGTCTTTCATCGTTTGCTTAATATTGGCATGGCATTGCGGAATATCCGTGAAATGCATTTTCACGTCACCAAGATCAGCCACCTTCAGTTCTTGAAGATCACTTTCAAAATCCAAATTATATGTGGAAAAGCCTTTCCAGGACCTCCTGAAGGATTCAGGGAATTCAGATGCTCCTGATGCGCTTATCGATGAGCGGGAAAGAGGGACACCGAAAAGCACGACATCCCAGTTTTCTGCCTTCAAATCACCTTCCCGCTGGATTTGGCGTATCCATTCATTCACTTTTACGTCGGTTCCTAATTCGGATTGGGGCCAAAAAAACCCGGGAGGATTTATTGTTGGTAGCATAAACTTCCTCCCTTAACCACTACTTCCCCATTTTTTATCACAGTGTCCGTATGGTTCATGCCGTAGTGATATTGCATTTGCATGTAGTTCGGTACATTGAGCAAAAGCAGATCAGCCTTTTTGCCGGGCTCTATGCTACCCACTTCTTCGGCACGATTGATCGCATGTGCTGCATTAATGGTAGCGGCCGTAATGGCTTCAGCCGGTGTTAACCCCATATGCATACATGCAAGATTCATCATAAAAGGCATGGAGCAGGTTGGCGAAGAGCCTGGGTTGCAATCTGTTGATAATGCAACTGGCACGCCCTTATCAATCATGCGGCGTCCCCTGGCAGCTTCAGCCATTAGAAAAAATGCTGTGCCTGGAAGCAGCACACCGATTACTCCTTTTTCAGCCATCATTTCCATGCCTTTATCCGATGCTCTAAGCAAATGATCTGCAGAGATGGCTCCAACTTCAGCGGCAAGCTCTGCCCCCTCATAAGGTTCGATTTCATCCGCATGGATTTTCGGAGTCAGGCCGTACTTCTTTCCTGCTTCAAGAAGTTTTCTTGACTGTTCAGGTGTAAACACGCCTCTTTCGCAGAAAATATCGTTGAATTCAGCAAGCTTTTCTTCCGCGACTTTTGGCAGCATTTCTTCAATGACCAAGTTAATAAAAGCATCAGGATTTTCTTTGTATTCTGCAGGTACCGCATGTGCCCCCATAAAGGTGCGGACAACCTCCACCGGATGCAGCTCATCCGCTTTCCGGGCTGCTGTCAATTGTTTTCGCTCTGTTTCCCAATCTAATCCGTATCCGCTTTTTGCTTCAATCGTGGTAACTCCGTGCTTTAGAAAGCGATCAAGGCGTACAAGACTTGCATCTACCAATTCTTCTTCAGATGCAGTTCTGGTCATAGAAGTGGTGGCATGGATACCTCCGCCATTATTCATAATTTCCATATACGTCGCCCCGTTCAGGCGCATATTGAATTCCTCTTCTCTGCTGCCTGCATAAACAAGGTGTGTATGCGGATCAACTAATCCTGGAAGGAGGATTTTCCCTTTGGCGTTAATGATTTCAGCTTCGTTAAGCCTGTTTTGATATTCTGCTTCAAGTTCAGCAGTTGTCCCTGCGGATTTGATTCTTCCTTCTTCAACCCATACCGCCCCATCTTCAATAATAAAAAGCTCACTCATTTTTTCTTTAGTCAGCGGCTGTTTGGAGCTGCCCTTCATAGTAATCATTTGATTTGCCTGTTTGATAAAAATAGGTTTTGAGTGCATTTTTGTAGTGCCTCCTTAAAAAATGGAAGATCCAATCCGCACAAATATCGGATTGGAGAGCTTCCTCATCGAATAAATTATGTCGTATTTGCTAGTGTTAGAGCTTTATTTCATCATTGGAATGTTTACGCCTTTTTCTTTGGCCGTTTTAATAGCGAGATCATAGCCTGCATCTACATGTCGTACGATTCCCATTCCAGGGTCAGTAGTGAGGACACGTTCAAGACGCTGCTCTGCTTCCTTTGTGCCGTCTGCCACAATAACCATTCCTGCATGAAGGGAATAGCCCATTCCTACGCCGCCTCCATGGTGGACGGAAACCCAGCTTGCACCGCCGACTGCATTGATCAGCGCATTCAGGATTGGCCAGTCTGCCACTGCATCACTGCCGTCCTTCATGGCTTCTGTCTCACGGTTTGGAGAGGCAACTGAACCAGAATCCAGATGATCACGGCCGATAACAATCGGTGCTTTAAGTTCTCCGCGAGCTACCATATCATTGATGATTTTTCCAAATCTTGCGCGCTCCCCATAACCAAGCCAGCAAATTCTGGAAGGAAGTCCCTGGAATTGGATTTTCTCACGTGCCATTTTGATCCATTTGCAAAGGTGTTCGTTATCCGCAAATTCACGCAGGATTACTTCATCTGTTTTATAGATATCCTCAGGGTCTCCAGATAATGCTACCCAGCGGAAAGGCCCTTTTCCTTCGCAGAATAGTGGACGGATATAGGCAGGCACGAATCCAGGAAAATCAAAAGCATTCTCGATGCCTTCATCTTTTGCGACCTGACGGATATTGTTGCCGTAGTCAAATGTAACGGCGCCCTTCTTCTGCATATCCAGCATAGCCTGAACATGGACAGCCATGCTGGCTTTTGATTTCTGAACATATTCAGCAGCATCCTCCTTCCGCAGAACAGCTGCCTCCTCTAAAGAGTAGCCAATTGGAACATAGCCATTTAAAGGATCATGTGCAGAAGTCTGGTCAGTCAGGACATCAGGAATGAAGTTCATTTTAAGCATTTTTGGAAGAATTTCAGCTGCATTTCCTAATAGACCAATAGAAAGCGGACGGCCTTCCTGCTTTGCCTCTGTTGCCAATTTAATAGCTTCTTCAATTGTATAAACCTTTGTATCCAGATATTTAGTTTCTAGCCTGCGGTCAATGCGGTATTCATCCACATCAATGGCAATGCAGACACCATCATTCATGGTCACTGCAAGCGGCTGAGCTCCGCCCATTCCGCCAAGGCCTGCTGTCAAAGTTATCGTTTGTTTCAGTGAGCCGGAGAAGTGCTGTCTGCCAAGCTCTGCAAAAGTTTCATATGTTCCCTGAACGATCCCTTGGCTTCCGATGTAAATCCAGCTTCCGGCTGTCATTTG
Source organism: Bacillus sp. ZZV12-4809 (assembly GCF_009849585.1). Taxonomy (GTDB): domain Bacteria; phylum Bacillota; class Bacilli; order Bacillales; family Cytobacillaceae; genus Cytobacillus. Next base: position 64,447 of record NZ_VCRN01000020.1, on the reverse strand, counting down.
CCCATACATCATAAGGCCTTTCTTATCAAGCTCATGGAAGGTATCCCAGTTTGCCCAGGCAGGCACCAGATTTGAATTGGCAATCAATACTTTTGGTGCATCTTTATGTGATTTAAAGACGGCAACCGGCTTTCCGGATTGAACCAGAAGTGTTTCATCGTCCTCTAATTCATGCAGAGTTTTCACAATCGCATCATAGCAATCCCAATTACGGGCAGCCTTCCCAATGCCTCCGTAAACAACCAGTTCTTCCGGAATCTCTGCAACCTCTTTGTTTAAGTTATTCATTAACATGCGGAGTGCCGCTTCTTGGATCCAGCCCTTTGCATGAAGCTCACTGCCTTGATAATTTTTAATTTCTCTTTTTGTTTCCGCTTTCATTGTTATCCCTCCAATGTTATCTCATATTTAGATTTTATAATGAGAACTATCTGAAAAGTAGGATAATTAGGTTTGATTTTTTATAAAAATATAAGATTTTGGCAGTTGATTTTAATATTTTTTATACTTATATTGGTGTTTTTATAAATTAATACAAAAATAATAACCTCCCTTTACAAGGAGGTCTTATGCAGGCTTTTCCTAAATTGATTAGGCGGCATACCTTTAATTTTACTGAACACTTTATTGAAATATTGCTGATTTCGAAAACCGCAGACGGCTGAGATTTCTTTTATACTCATTTCTGATTCCAACAGCAGCTTGGCAGATTGCCTGATTCGGGTTTCATTGAGAAGCTCCCGAAATGACTTGCCGCATTTTTTTGCAAGTATTGAGCTAATATAATTGGGGTTTCGATCTGCGTATTCAGCTGCCCTTTCAAGGGTGACTGAAGAATCCCAGTAATTTGTCTCTATAAAAAATTGGACTCTGTCAGATAGATCCATCTTCAGCTTCTTATCAGATCGAATACTTTCAAAAATATAAGAAATGAAGCTGATCATTTCGTTAATAATCCGGTAAATCAATGGTGAATACAGGATCGTCTGGAATAAACGAAGGTATTCTTCCTCCATTTCTCCGTCGGCAAGCCGAAATGTCTTCATATGCCTGCGGATCTGTGCGAGAATACTGGTCAGCCGTATTCTGATAAGGCCTGGTTCCGGGTACGGATCTTCCAAAATAAGAAACTCTTTGGAAAACCATGATTTGATCGTTTCCAGATCAGCCTGATTCAGGAAATCAATCCAGCTGCTCTGTTCCTCGGGAGTTAAGAACGGATCTATCGATAGCCATTTAGGTATAGCGGCTTCCTCAATTACCTGATTGAACCCTCTGAAAAAAGTTAACTCCATCAGTTTTCGATTCGCATCATAATGGCTTTTGAGCGTATTCGGCCCTTCCTGAGCTGTATAAATGCTGATGGCAATTGGTTCTGCAGAGGTTTCCTGCCAATTCCTCATAAATCTGACGCTCTCCTCTTTCCAGGATACGCCCGAGTTTTCAGCAATGATCAGTACCATGTCACTTAAAATAAAATAATCGACCTGTTTATGGAAAGCATAGCTTTCCAGGAAATCATATAACTTTGGAAGCTCGAATATATTCTCCGTTTTTATTCCTATTGACAGAAAAGGCTCTTCCGGTTCCGGTGATTCTAAAAATATATCCTGATAATTAAAGGTTTTTTCCGTAACTATGGTGGAGTTATTTACAGCAGCTGCACTTTTCATCATTTGACGCCTATAAATGTTTCTTGCAGATTTTAATAAAATATCCGCTGAAATGGGCTTAAGTATTAAATCTGCTACACCCATGTCAATAGCTCTCTTTGCCTGTGAAAAGGTCGCTTCCATTGTTAGTGCAATAAGATCAGGCCCTATAATTTGAATCGTTTTTAAGAAAGAGCTATAACCATCTTCCTTTATCAGATCAAGTTCAAAAATCAGCAGATCGGGCTGAAACGTTTCGAGCTTTTTAATAAGCCCTGCTTCATCTTCGGCAGACTCCAATTCCCATGCGTTCATTGAAGATTTCAACAGCCACTCTATACCCTTTGTATCATACTCATCCCGATTGGCCACAAGTACTTTGTACATGCTGCCACATCCTTTTTTAATCTATTATGAAATAATATTTCAGCAGCTGTAAAGAATAAATCGGAAAAATCCTTCAAATAGTAGACAAGTTATGATGCCCTTCCTGCATATCTATATATGGACAACTATTTTTGGAAGGAGCATGAGCATGCCTTTTCTTGTATTAAAGAAACGAAGCATCATTGCATTTGTCATCATATTTTCAGTCATTGTTTCTGCATCTGTATGGTATTTTTCAAAGTCTGACAGTATGACGGTATTCAACCAGAATGAAACTGAAAAAGTCCGGGAAATTCATATGGTGACAGGAGAATTTAAAGCCAAGCTACCTGATGGAAAGGAAATTGAAGCCTACCGCTGGGATCCGGGAACCATTTTTCTCAAGAAAGGTGAAAAGGTAAACCTGAAAATTTGGGGAGTCAATGGAATGGAGCACCCTTATATTATCGAAGGAACTGATATCAAGGGTGTTGTAAAGAAAGCTGAGGAAACAGTAGTCCCACTTCAATTTGATAAAAAAGGTATATACCGGCTGATTTGCCTTACTCATCCGGATAAGGATAATAGCGGGCCTATGATTGCTTATATTGTGGTAGATTAATGCACAAAAAAGCACCGGATATTCTTCCGGTGCTTTATTATTTACCTCCCTATAAACATCTGTGTCCAATAGTGGCCATAACTTCCGCCCTGTGCATATCCCACACCGATTTCTGTGAAATTGGCGGAAAGGATGTTCTTGCGGTGACCTTCGCTGTTCATCCATGCCGTTACAACTTCCTGAGGTGTTTTTTGACCTGCAGCAATGTTTTCTCCAGCAGTTCTGTATGTAATTCCAAAGCTCCTCATCATATCAAACGGGCTTCCGTATGTAGGAGAGTTATGATCAAAATATCTCTTATTAATCATATCCTGAGATTTGTATCTTGCTACTCTCGCAAGCTCCCAATTTGATTTAAGCGGCTTTAATCCGTACTTTGCTCTTTCCTGGTTAACAAGCTGAACCACCTGCTCTTCAACACCTGTTGTGGCTTTTGAAAGAGTAGGGATATTCACCTTTTGCCCTGGATAGATGAAGTTCGGATTTGAAATCTGCCCATTGGCATTGATGATTTCAGGAACCCCAACCTGATACTTCATGGCAATCTTCCACATCGTATCCCCTGACTGAACCGTATGTACTGTTGATGCTTTTGCATCGAAATTGAATCCAAAGACAAGTGCGACAGACAACATTAAAATGAATGAAAGTTTTGATAGTGTTTTCATATTTATATTTAATCAGAAACTCCTGTTCTATTAAACAGGTAATTGTTGGGGCGGAATGTAAGAATTTCATAGTGTATGTTTTTGATGCGAAAACAATTCCAGTGAATCGGTTTAACGTGTGTGCGGTTATACACAATACCGTAAAGAGGTGTATGTTTGAGTATTAAGATGGCTTTGGTTCTGACGTGAAGCCGCAAACTGGTACTCGTAGTCTTATGTTGGACTGGGTTCTGACACAAATCTGCGATCTGCTTCATTTTGAGTTAAAAGTGTGCCGAGGTTCAAACACAAACTAGCCATCTGCCGCATTTAGAGTCCGAAGTTGCCCAATGTTCAGACACAAAACGGGGCTACGAGTCATTTTGTGTCAGAAGTTACCTAGGGTTCTGACACAAAACGGGGCCCCGAGGCATTTTGTGTCAGAAGTTACCTAGGGTTCTGACACAAAACGGCGCTCTGAGTCATTTTGTGTCCAAAGTGGCCCGAGGTTCTGACACAAAACGGGGCCCCTAGGCATTTTGTGTCCAAAGTAGCCCGAGGTTCTGACACAAAACGGGGCCCCGAGGTCTTTTGTGTCAGAAGTTACCCAAGGTTCAGACGCAAAACGGGGCCCCGAGGTCTTTTGTGTCAGAAGTTACCTAGGGTTCTGACACAAAACGGCGCTCTGAGTCATTTTGTGTCCAAAGTGGCCCGAGGTTCTGACACAAAACGGCGCTCTGAGTCATTTTGTGTCCAAAGTAGCCCGAGGTTCTGACACAAAACGGGGCCCCGAGGTCTTTTGTGTCAGAAGTTACCCAAGGTTCAGACGCAATACGGGGCCCCGAGGTCTTTTGTGTCAGAAGTTACCTAGGGTTCTGACACAAAACGGCGCTCTGAGTCATTTTGTGTCCAAAGTGGCCCGAGGTTCTGACACAAAACGGGGCCCCTAGGCATTTTGTGTCCAAAGTAGCCCGAGGTTCTGACACAAAACGGGACCCTGAGTCATTTTGTGTCCAAAGTAGCCCGAGGTTCTGACACAAAACAGCGACCTGCTGCATTCAGTGTCCGAAGTTGCCCAATGTTAAGGCATAAAATGGCGCCTCGCTTCATTTAGAGTCAGAAGCAGGCATTAATTCAACCTGATTTCCATATCACTCCACCCTCATTTAAGCTATAATTAAACCGAGGTGGATAATTATGACAAATGCTTTGAAAAGGCCAAAGTGGCTAGTGTTTGGTGTCCTTTTATCTATGATTCTATTTTCCAACTACATTCTGTACAGGACCACGCTCTTTGGTCCGGTGCCGGACGGAGCGGCGGTTGGCTCCCTGTTTGATTTGCTGGTTGTTGTCCCGCTGTTAACGTATTTCCTTATCCTTCGCAAAAGGTATTCGCTTAAGTATGTAGGGGCAGTTATTTTAGCAGGATACGCAGCTGCTTATTTTATTATCCCTTCCAGTCATTTTTCGCAGTTTGCCTTTCTGCCATATGTAATTGTTGTATCCGAAGCGATTTTTATTGGACTGGAGCTGTTTATTGCCTATAAGATACTTACCAAGCTGCCTGTACTATTAAAAGAATACCGGAGGCTAAACGGTATAAATTCTCTATTCCTCTTTAATGTTAAGAAGGCAGCCGAATCGCATTTTCCAAATAATAGGTTGGGAACTGTATTAATCACTGAGCTCGTGATGTTTAAATACGCCTTGTTTTCATGGAAAAAGAAGCTGTCTATAAAGAATGGAGATTGTTTCACCTATCATCAAAAAACAAGTGTAAATGCTGTGTACATTATGCTGATCCATGCGATAGCCATTGAATCCATCGGACTTCATTATTGGCTGCATTCGTGGAATGCCATTGTGGCTTATCTCATCTTACTGGCTAATATTTATGGCATTTTGTACTTTTTGGCAGAGATAAACGCCACCCGCTTAACCCCATTCGTACTTTCTGATTCTCATTTGCTGCTCCAGACAGGGTTCTCAAAAAGCATGTATCTTCCATTGGAAGATATTAAAGAAATCAGCTATTATGATGGTCCTGAAAAGTTTAGCAGACAAGAAATGAATGAGATATTTGATGCCAGAGTTCCAGATCTTATTCAGGAAAAGCCATTGTTCGAGATTGTGCTGAAGGGGCCGGCAGAATATGAGCTGATGTACGGAATAAAAAGAAAGGCAAGCCGCATTGTTTTAAATGTGGATGAACCTGAGAAATTTTTTCAGGAAGTTTCAAACAAATTTGCTCAAAAGTAAAAGGAAAATCCCTGAGGATTTTCCTTTTTGCATAGGCTTATTTCCACCAGTCATCGTGCATGGATGCAGGCATCTGGCGCTTATGTTCGGAAACGATGTAACGTTTTTCAATTTTTTCTGCGGCTTCCGGGCTTACTGTTTTGCCTTCGAGGTAGTCATCCAATTCATCATATGAAATACCCAGTTCCGTTTCATCAGCCTGTCCGGGCTTCTGGTCGAGAAGATCGGCAGTTGGCACTTTTAAGTAAAGTCTTTCTTCTGCCCCAAGCTCTTTTAGAAGAGCCTTTCCCTGTCTTTTAGTCAGGCCGGCCAATGGCAGGACATCTGCTCCGCCATCGCCATATTTTGTATAGAATCCTGTCACTGCTTCTGCTGCATGATCTGTTCCGATGACCAGCAAGCCGTATTGGCCGCCGATTGCATATTGGGCGATCATTCTCATGCGGGCTTTTACATTACCTTTGTGATAGTCCTTTAACGGTTCTTCCGGTAATATGCGATCATATTCAGTTTTTACCTCATCAACTGCATTTTTAATGTTAAATACAACTTCACGGTCAGCCTGGATAAAAGAGAGCGCCACCTGTGCATCCTCTTCATCCTGCTGTACACCATAGGGCAGGCGGACTGCCATGAAAGTTGCCTCTTTGCCTTCATTTCGCAGCTCTTCAACGGCAAGCTGCGCAAGTCTTCCAGCAAGAGTGGAATCCTGCCCTCCGCTTATGCCTAGTACATAACCTTTGGCATTCGTTTTGACAAGGTAATCTTTTAAAAACTGGATTCTTTTTTGGATTTCTTCTTTTGGGTTGATCACTGGATTTACATTTAAAGCTTCCATAATTTCTTTTTGTCTGTTCATTGCAGGTTCCTCCCTCTTCATAAAGCTTCAGTTCTTTAAATTTTGTTTTACCTGGCTGATCATGTTCATTTTATTATCCCAGCACTCCTGGCTCAGGTCGACCGGGTATTCCTCCGGATTTAGAGAACGGCGGTACTCATCCCATAAGACATTAAGATTTTCTTTAGCAAAATTCTGCATCTCTTTTAAGGATGGAACTTTATAGATAAGCTTCCCTTCCTGAAAAATCACTTTATGCAGTTCTCTCGCTTCGAAATTTGTAACAAATTTGCTTACAAACGTATGAACCGGATGGAACATCTTAAGCCTTGGCTCTGCTTGAGGATTCTCATGATCGAGTGCAATATAGTCTCCCTCTGATTTGTGGTTGTCTTTATTGATAATCCGATACACTCTCTTCAGGCCGGGGGTGGTCACTTTTTCCGGATTTCCGCTGATTTTTATTGTATCAGCCATCTTGCCGTCCTCATCTTCTATTGAGACGAGTTTATAAACAGCTCCTAATGCAGGCTGCTCATAAGCCGTGATCAATTTCGTACCTATGCCCCAAATATCAATTTTCGCTCCTTGTGCTTTAAGGTTAATGATGGTGTATTCATCTAAATCATTCGATGCGATGATCTTAGTATCAGGGAAACCTGCAGCATCCAGCATTTTTCTTGCTTCTTTGGACAAATATGCCAAGTCCCCGCTATCCAGTCTTATGCCTTTAAAGTTAATTTGATCTCCCATTTCCTGTGCCACTTTAATGGCGTTCGGGACTCCGGATTTGAGCGTGTCATACGTATCGACGAGAAAAACACAGTCTTTATGTGTCTGGGCGTATTTCATAAAAGCAATATACTCGTCCTTATATGCCTGTACAAAAGAATGGGCATGGGTTCCTGCAGCTGGAATCCCAAATTTTTTGCCCGCTCTTACGTTTGATGTGGCATCAAAGCCGCCAATGTATGCTGCTCTTGTTCCCCAGATGGCAGCGTCCATTTCCTGAGCCCTTCTGGAGCCAAATTCCATTGCTGTCCCATCGCCAATGACTTCTTTTATTCGTGTGGCTTTTGTGGCGATCAAAGTTTGGTAATTTATTATATTTAATAGTGCTGTTTCAATGATCTGAGCTTCTGCCAGCGGAGCTTCTACACGCATAATTGGCTCATTGCCGAAGACAAGCTCTCCTTCTTCCATTGATTTAAGGGTTCCTGAAAAAGTCATGTTTTTCAGATAATCAAGGAAATCATCAGCATAATGCATCTCGTTTTTTAAGTACAGCAGGTCACTTTCGGTGAATCTGAAATTCTCAATATACTCGATTACCCGTTCGAGGCCCGCAAAAACACCATATCCATTCCCAAAAGGGAGCTTCCTAAAATAAACTTCAAAGACCGCTTTTCGATTATGTATCTTGTCTTCCCAATAAGTCTGAGCCATATTTATCTGGTACAAATCAGTATGTAAAGCTATGCTATCATCTGCAAATTCCGTGTGCATAATCGCAACCTCCTGTGACAAAACATCCTGAAAAATTTCCTTTTACTATTTAATATCCCCTATTCACACATTTCTCAACTTAAATGGCTGAAAAATTTGCCTATTATTTTAATAGTAGTGAAGTTCATAGCCTTAAGCAAATTTTTCAGCCTGAATATATACGGATATTTACCCATTCAGGACTTTTTTACACATTCTCCAATCGCCGTTCGTTTTATAGAACTACTGATATTATCCTGTTATAACACTCAAGAATTATTTCCCGAGGGTCACCTGCTTCAGTGTTATATTAAAATAAGATACCATTCAATACTCCCCTTTTGATGCCAATCACCATCCCTCCGCCCTCCGCATAAGATGTCATGAATTGACAAGGAGGGCTGTGAGATATGGAAAGACGGGGCCTGTTGCCTTTCGTTGTGACCGCATTTTTTGCCGTAATGATTTCTCTCTTTGCTTTTTCGCTAATGGATTCAAAGGATGCAAAGACGCAAAAATCAGAAACCATTCCGGATGTCCAAAGCAAAAGCCATGACAGTGATATTTCGAATGAAGTAAAAAATAATATCAAAGGCAATAAAGCTAATATTAATAACTCAATCGACAACGATTTAAATAATGGCGAAGATAGCCAAATCGATAATAATGTGACGAATGATATTGAAGTCAATGTGGATGTTAATGTAACAAATACGATAAAAAATAAGGCTGATAAAAATCAGGACTCCAGTCAAAAAGGAAATGAAAAGGAAACCAGCAGCAGCGAAAGGAGTAAGGAAAATGACCGAAACGGCCAGTCTGGAGATGATGAAGTCGTTTGGGGTGTAGACTCCGCAAGTCTCACTACAAGCGACTTGCTTTCTTGTGTTCGTGAAAACTTTGGATCTCCTAAAGTATGGGGACGTTATTTAGGTGAAAAAGAAGGCGTATCAGCAGGTATTACACCTGAAGAGGCTGAACTGCTGAAGGAGAATGATATTAAATTACTTGTGATATGGAATCGATTTAATGATGCCACAGGGCTTGAAAATGGACAGAGTGAAGCAAGAGCAGCTGTTCAATTGGCAAAGGAGCTGGGAATCCCTGAGGGTGTCGCAGTTTTTGCGGATATCGAGCCTGATTATTCTGTAGACGCTTCTTTTATAAAAGGCTGGTATCAAGCCATGTCGGAATCACCTTATGAGCCTGGCATTTATGGAGTTTTTGAAAAGGAAAAGGCCTTGAGAAAAGCTTTCGACCAGGCTGCAGCCGGAAACTCTCCCCTTCTTGAAAATACACTCATATGGACTGCTGCACCGAATAAAGGAATCACCGCCCAGACACAGGCACCTGAGTATAAACCTGAAGCTCCGGAAAACTCACTTATTGCAGGCTGGCAGTATGGAATTGAAGCAAAGGCATGCAATATTGATACAAACTTATTCAACAAAGACATTTTAGATATTCTTTGGTAAATAAAAAAGAGCCCCTTTAGGCTCTTTTATAGTTTAAAGCTGTTCTTTAGCATCCCGTTATTCCAAAACTGATTCATGATAAACGGCGTGCCGATAAACACTGGAACGATATAATAGCTGAGCCGGTAGAACATGAGAATTAGAAGACCCAGTTCTGATGGGACTCCCTGAGATTCCAGCCCTATCAAAAATACAAAGTCAAAGGATCCTATTCCCCCGGGGATCATACTTGCAATTCCAGCACAAGCAGAGATGATGACAATCGGGAATAAAACCAAAAATGGAATCGATACTTCCAGGGCTCTGGCGATTCCCCAGATACATATGATAATAAATAGCCACTCCAGCAATGAAACCGTCAGAAGTTCCCCTGCAAACCCCTTTTTGATGTGCTTCGTATTCCAAAAAGACGGCTTAAAGAAGTAGACGCCAAGCAGCAGCGGTGTGTAAGCAGCGACAGCCCATACTGCGAATTTTATTAGTTTTACGTCATCGTATAAATGTAAATCGGTAAATAAAACGACCCATGATAATATGGACAAGCCTGTTAGGTAAAACAGTGACAGCTTGGCAATTACTTTTATATAGGGTGTACTGCCTGTCAGGTAATCTTTATAAAAATAGGACCTGAGTGTAGCTCCTGCCACACCTCCCAGTCCGATAAAGTTAGAGAATGCGTTTGCAGATAGTGAATAAAATAAAAGCTTTTTTTTAGGAACTCTAATTCTGAAAAGCCTTTGCAATATTTCATCATAAAAATACATTGGAAAAAGGGCAACGAGCCCTAATAGAAGGATCAAAAATATTTTGCGCACCGTTAGCCGGTCAACATATAGCTCAAGGAGAGCCCAATTAAAATCAGTGAAAATCCCTTTTGCTTCAAGCATAACAAACAGCAAAATGAATAAGGGTACAAGGAGTTTGGCCAGCGTAATCATTGTTTTTTGTTTGAACAAGGACAAAATACCCCACCATTCATTTAGAGAACTAGAGATAATTTAATCTCCCTGATAGAGTGTATCATATAAAAGCTTAATATATATACTTTTTTACTATTATATTCCTGTTTGGTGACAATAGAATGGACAAGAATTAAGTTTTTATAAATAGTTCGGTATCTGTGATTGTTAACAATACAGCGTTCAATTATACTTATTTATGTGAATAGAGGTGAACTTACATCTTTGAATTAGTAATTGAATCGTCTTTTATTTCATCAGACTATACTCTTTATTTAACCTATATCATTGGTTTAGCTGCAAAACTGTTAATCATATGGAAAATTAAGTCTGCATTCTATAATCCCGGATATTTTGGAAATGAGCAAAAGGAATTTGAAAAACTTCCGAAGTTTTGCATGAACCGGCCTTTAGTATGCGATTCGATTCAGTCGTGGATGGCAAAACTGATCCTGAAAAAAGGCGATCAAAGTGATGAGCCGGAAGGTCTCTCTCCTATTTTTTAAAGAAAAAATAGCGGGAGGTTTGCTCTTAATGAAAAAATATAAACTGTTGCTGGCCATTGCCATGATCACCGTATTGCCAGTATTCTTATCTGCCTGTCAGGCTCAAGGAGGACAAGGAACAAGCTTTTTCCATCATTATTTTGTCAGTCCGTTTGCACTGGCCATACATGGAACAGCTGTCTACTTCCATGGAAATTTTGGTTTGGCCATTATCTTCATTACCATTATGATTAGACTGGTATTAATGCCATTAATGCTTAAACAATATAAAAATCAAAGTGTTATGAAAGAAAAAATGGATATGCTAAAACCGGAACTTGATAAAATACAGCAAAAGCTGAAAACAGCGAAAAAACCAGAGGAGCAGCAAAAGCTGCAGCAGGAAATGTTTGGCTTGTATCAGTCGCATGGAGTGAATCCTTTAAATGCTGCGGGATGTCTGCCAATTTTGATTCAAATGCCCATTTTAATGGGATTCTATTATGCTATAAGAGGAAATCAGGAAATTGCGGCACATTCATTTCTCTGGTTTAATCTGGGTCATTCAGACATTTGGATCACAATCATTGCAGGCATAGTGTACTATCTTCAGTACCGGTTTACGCTAAGCAATATGACTGCACAATCACCGAAGCAAATGAAATTTATGGGTCTATTATCTCCAGTAATGATTATGCTGGTTTCTTTAAATGCCCCGGCAGCTTTGCCGCTATATTGGACTGCAGGTGGAATCTTCTTAGTTTTTCAATCATGGCTTGGCAAGAGATTATATTCAAAAGAAAAAACGGATAATGTGCAGTTTATGTCAGAGTCATAAATACACAGGGAGCGGGCTTAATGCCATGCTCCCTTTTTGTTTAAATAATTGTGAATAACAGTGCCTCTTCTTGGAAAGATAAGGGTGAAAATGATAAGGAGGTAAGTGGATGATTAAGCGTAAATTACTAATCGCAGGCGCACTGTCAGCAGTATTACTTGGAGGCTGTGCCACGAATGACACGGATATGGATGAAACTGCTCAGAGAAACAGAGACCTGACAGAGCCGACGAAGGTGAACGACAGCAACTATGGCGAAAACGGACGCACAACCGAACCGGGAATTGATCTTACCCGTACCCGGACCGGCAATGATAATCAAAATGATTCTCCGAGAATGAAGGTTGCTGATAAAGCTGCCGATAAAATTACTGCTATACCAGAGATCGAGTCTGCGAATGTTATCGTGACAGACAATAATGGCTATGTTGCCGCACGCTTAAATGATGGAAATGGAGAATTGACAAAGGATATTGAAAAGAAGATTTCTGATCAGGTGAAAGCAGTCGATCAGGATATTGATAATGTATATGTTTCTGTTAATCCTGACTTTTATGACCGAATGGCAGGATATTCAGAGGACATTCGGGCCGGTCAGCCTGTAGAAGGGTTTTTTGATGAATTTACAGAAACTGTCCGCCGAATCTTCCCGACACAAAGGTAAAAAGAAAACGGCCCATTACAGGCCGTTTTCTTTATGTGCTTAAGCATCTTGGAAGTAGTCTTTATAAAAACCGCTTACTTTTCCTGAATTATCTACTATGAAATAAAATTCTTCCGTTTCATTTTTCACATCATAAATATTCCCTGCTGTTAAAGCCCGGTTTACAATGTATTTCGCTGCATCTGTGTGCACACATTTTACCTTTTTTAATGTTTCACGTTCCTGCCAGTTTAAATGAATCACCGTTGCCACTCCTTCAAAGTCTGCATTACTTATATGTTTAGTTTTTATTATAATGAATAGGAGCGGTTGTCTGCAACCGGATTATCGTTAGCAGCTGGCATTATTTTCATTATTTTTCTATATTGCTTGATTTTATCTGTCTCAAATGTATAAACTTCACCAGTTAGCGAGTTTTTCATTGTTACATAGTTAATTTCACAGATTTGGTCTATTCGTACAAATTCTAAATGATCATAATGGTCATTACCATATTCCACTTCATAAAAGCCATTATCTGCTAAAATTTCCATTTTGATGACCCTCTTTCTAAGATGATGGCAAAGGTTATATACCACCCGCTTAGCCTGTTTCAAACCACCAAATACAGTTTTGCACGATTTAGCTTATTTTTTCCCATTTACTCAGGTGCATTGGATTTAAGTAAGGTTTTGCCTTCCCCTCCAATACAGCGATATATTCTAATGAGTGGCCGTCCGGATCATAAAAGTAGACTGAGGCAGCCGGCATCCATGTATGGACTATCGGTTCTTCCGGTGATAGGCCAAAGCTTTCCCTGACTAGGATACCTTTTTCCGTTAAAAACGGAATAACTTCCCGCAGCCTTTCAGCTGAAACAGAAAAGGCAATATGAATTTTCCTTATTGGGGTGTTTTTAGTTTCCCAGATCCCCAGCATGTTCTCTTTGTTTTCGCCAAGAAAGAAAAATGCTGCTTTTCTGTCTCCAATTGTATGCGCTAATTTAAAGCCGATTTTTTCATAAAACTTGATGCTTCTTTCCAGATTTCCTGAGTTGAGATGTGCTTCATATAATTTTGCACCCTGCATCGTAAGGTCCTCCCATTCATATTTAATCTGACTTTATTGTATTAAATATGAAAACCCTGCCATACAGAAAAAAGGATGAACTTGTGCTCATCCTTAAGTCTTACACTATTATGCATCCAACGAAATCTTAACTCCCAGTTTTTCCAGCTGCAGTTCTAGCTTTTTGTAATATTCATCACTTACTCTGCCTCTTGCGCCGCGGAGAATTTCAAGAGCGTAATGGTCTGGGGGTGGCAGCTCCCCTTTTTTATTATAGACATGGAAAGTCAGGACATCTTTGTACCATTTATCCCCTGCCCGGACATTTACAAAGGCAGGACGGTACCATTGCCCGTAAAAGCCTTCCCTTTGGAACAGGTATTCAACAGCTTCATAGGGAAGTTCATATAATACCCCTTCCGTGACTCCGCCATTTTCTATAATGTCTGCCCTTCCTCCATCATCCCTGGAGAACAGGTATTGCATTGAATAACCTTCCAGCACACCACCGCCGATAATCGTTTTGAAATGGTGATCTACCTTTGCCAGGCAAAACCGTTCATCATCCATGCAGGACCCATAAGCAAAATAATAGGTCTTCTCCGGTTTATCCTTCATTAGGCGGTAAAGCTTCCAATCTCCGTGAAGAATTGGTTCAGCCAGCAGGTCATCCCGTGACGAAATATAGACAAGGGCATTTACTTCTCCTTTATCCGTATGGACAGTCTGTTCTGCCCGATCGTACAAATTGTCTTTTCTGCCAGGAATATAATCCTCCAATTCATCCAGATCGGAAAAATGATCCAAATGGACTTCATAAAGCTCCCCATACACTTTTTGTTCCAGAGATGGCTTCATGGAGGGATAGCCAAGTCCAGTATCAAATAATTCACCGTATACCCATGCTTGCTCGGCAATGCAGGGACTTCCTTTTAGTACAAAGTGATTTGATTCATGCATTCTTAAGGTTCCATAAACAAACAATTTTTGTGAATTCATTTGCACATATTCCCCCTAAATTCTCTCTTTTTTTTTTTCTAGGCTTCCGTATAAAAATGTTTTTTTTCACTTATCAATGCTGTCTATTGATTGCAGCGAAGGGAGGCTCAAGCTTTCCGCGGAGCGGGCGCCCGAGCCTCCTCGACGCTGCGCGTCTGCGGGTTCTCACCTGTCCCGCTACTCCCGCAGGACATTGATTAAGCTTCCTTGAGTACACACCGCACGAAGAAAATGCGCATGCATTTTCGAGGATCTCGCACCTTCCGCTCCAATCAGCTCTGTAGATATAATACAAATAGCATCAAACATTACGAAAACAGCTTTTTTCTATTATAATAACATTTTTCTGAAGATTCTTTCCAAAAGTATTATTTCGTATTTTTTTTTAGTCTATCAATATTGCCCGTTGATTTCCATCCAGGCTGCTAAGCGTACTGGGCGGGGCGGTGAGTCTCATTGGCGCTGTGTGTCTGGCGTGTTCTCACCTCCATCCTGGATAATGAACATCAACTCAGAAAGCAACAAACTCTGCGAACAAGCCGAAAAAAAGACGGAGAACATCTCCGTCATCCTTGGCATTGGCAGGCATCCAATTTTTTAATTACCGGAAGCCTGCAGCAAATTGGTTTAGTTTTTGAGCTTTTAGGAAGTGGCGTTATTGAATCCAATCCCCTCTGTTTATCCTTTAATAAAACTTCCGTTACATACATTTCATCATACATATACTCTCTCTCCTTTTCGACTATCTTTAATATCATTTTAGTTTCCCTTAAGCTTTATCACATTGGCTATGAGGAGGAGATATTTTGAGCCTTTTGAATGAAAGAAGATGGAAATCAAAAAACCTGCGGGAGGATTCCCCGCAGGTTACATACAGCTATTATTTTAATGTATTAGCATTCTCAATAACTTCTTTAGCTTGTTCACGCAATCTGAACTTCTGGATTTTGCCTGAAGCTGTCATTGGATATTCTTTTGTAAATTCTATATAGCGTGGGATTTTATGGCGAGAGATTTTCCCTTTGCAATAATTGCGAAGTTCCTCTGCTGTTAAGTCAGATCCTTCTTTAGCGATTACCCAGGCGACCACTTCTTCCCCATACACAGCATCTGGTACCCCAACCACCTGAACATCCAAAATCTGCGGATGTGTATAAAGGAATTCTTCTATTTCACGCGGATAGATATTTTCTCCGCCGCGGATGATCATATCTTTTAATCTGCCTGTGATTTTACAGTACCCGTTTTCATCCATTACAGCAAGATCCCCAGTATGGAGCCAGCCATCCTCATCAATGGCTTCTTTGGTAGCATCCGGATTTTTATAATACCCCTTCATGACATGGTATCCCCTCGTACACAATTCCCCCTGTACGCCAAAAGGAACCTCGTTATTGGTGCCCGGTGCTACAATTTTCACTTCCACATTTGGCAAAGCCCTGCCGACTGACTCTACTCTCAGCTCAATAGGATCATCTGTCCGAGTCTGGGTAATGACTGGTGATGACTCTGTTTGTCCATAGGCAATGGTTATTTCACTTGCTCCCATCTTTTCAATAACACCTTTCATAACCTCAATAGGACAATTGGAGCCGGCCATGATGCCCGTCCGCAGAGTGGACAGATCATATTTGCTGAAATCAGGATCATTTAATTCTGCGATAAACATTGTCGGCACTCCATGAAGGCCTGTACATTTTTCATCCTGGACCGTCTGCAGAACAGCTTTAGGACTGAATTCCTGCACTGGTAAAATGGTGGCGCCAACAGATATGCATGCCATCGTTCCCAGCACACAGCCGAAGCAATGGAAGAATGGAACAGGAATGCATAGGCGGTCATCTGTAGTTAATCGCATACAATTTGCGATATTATATCCATTGTTAACTATGTTATTGTGGGTCAGCATTACCCCTTTTGGGAATCCTGTCGTTCCTGATGTATATTGCATATTTATGGCATCGTCAGGGTCCAGGCTTTCCAGCCGCTCATCAAGTTCTATGTCTGAAACTGATTCACCCATCCGGATAATATCTTCCCAGCTGTAGGTTCCCGGAAAGCGTTTTTCCCCCATAACAATAACATTTTTTAAGAAAGGAAGTCTTTTGCTTTTCAGCTGCCCAGGCTCGGAATCCTTCAGTTCCGGTACGATACTGTACAGCATTTCTATGTAAGAGGTGTCTCTGAATTTTTCCATCAAAACAATCGTCGTACTGTCGGATTGCTTCAACAGATATTCCAGTTCAGCAGCTTGATAATTTGTATTTACAGTTACAAGGACAGCCCCCATTTTGCCTGTTGAAAACTGGCATGTGAGCCATTCTGGCGTGTTTGTTGACCATGCGGCAATATGCTCCCCTTTTTCAAGGCCCAGCTTCATAAACCCTTTGGCAGCGAGTCTGCAATAGTCATTAAATTCTTTATAACTCATGCGGAGCCCGCGATCGGCATAAACAACTGCTTCATGATCAGGGTGAAGGGCTGCTTTCTCCTCCAGGAGCTTCCCTACTGTTAGATTCAATAATTCCGTCATCCAGAAATCCTCCTTGGTATATGATAAAATCATTCTGCAAAAGATTCCTCTAAGATGCTGATATAAAACGCTTTCATTTTATGTTATCATATATTGCTGAATATTCAATATTTTCATATAGTTAGATTTTATAATTTTTTATAACCTGAAATCAAAAAAACTGCCCTTCATTAAGGAGCAGCAGGTTAAAGCAGAGACTTCGCTCTCAGTATTAAAAATAAAGCCCATTATATAGCGATATTTCCTTGCCAAGGCCTGGAGCTAATTGAACAGCAAAGGGCTTTTCACCCCTTTTTAAAAGGACCTCGCTTGTCCTTCCGACCCCGGATAATGGCTGGCAAAATATCATATTTACTGAACCAATAAGAATGGAGGCTCTTTTTTCTTTTCCGTCACTGCTAATGTAAACATCAGCTTTGGAAGCAGGAAGGATGTCCTGCCATCCTGATGCAGATTTTTCACAGTCATGTGAAGCGATATAAACGGCTGATATTTTTTTATTGCCAAGCTTCTCATCAATGAGACCGAGTTGTCTCAGTTCTTCAAATCGTTTATCATCTTCCATGCCCCAGTCAATGAAGAAAGGGTATTTATAATCGTGATTTTTCTTAATGAAGAGCATTTTCCAAGAAAGGATGCTTCCGTCCCCTCTCTTTCTGCTTCCATCAAAGATTGGAAGCGTCTCAATGCCCTTTTCCGTTAATTCAGCCTGAAGCTTTTCAATATTATTGGTTCGAAAACAAATTTGGCCGATCCCTTCTCCATTCGGGATTTCTTCAAATAGCTGTTTAATAAGCGGATTATCCGTTCTTGAGGCAATATCATTCTTTTCAATTGATAAAAACTCAAGGTATGAATGACCAATGTACAAAAGACTATTATAAGTCCCCCAGTTTTCATGGCTTCCCCCGGGAATTGCCATATATCCATAATCCCTCCATTTTTCAGCAGCAGCAGCCGGCTCACCCTTTATAAAATGCACAATATGATCAAGCGTCAGATTCATATGCAGTTTCTCCCTTTGTTCAAAGTTATAATAAATTTTACCTCTATGGGAAAACACAGTCTACTCTCAGCAGTTAAGAAAAGAGTTTGCAGAAAAATGTCATCAGAATGTAATAAATCTTTTCTTTACAAGGGGTTCACAAAATCTTAATTAAGCTTTACAATAATAAAAAATAGAATATTCAATCCATTTAACCAGGAGGTATGCATAATGAAAATTATGAGTAATGAACAGCTGGTCGTCTCGTATCGTGATGCATTGAAATCGGGGTCTGAAAAGGAATGGATTAGGATATTAAAAACGGAGATTCAAAAACGGGGTTTAAGACCGTTTAAAGAGTAAATCTCAAATTCCATATTAGTTTGCCAAATACTTAGTGTATATGTAGAGCGGGAGCTATTCCCGCTTTTTTTATTATCTTCGGATGTATGCTGAAAGTTTATTTGCTTTCTTTATATTTTCATAGTCTTGTTCACTCAACACCCCTAATTTTTTCAGCACCGTACTATACTGCAGTATTTTCATCTGCCTTCTTGTCAAGTTTATCACCCGCTTTTTAATATACTATTCATAACCTGTACTTTGTTTCCTTAATGCAAATAATTTTCCATAGTAAAAAGCGAAGTCTTCCACAAACTGGTCCGCTGCAGTTAGCCGGCTGATATTAATGCTGCTTCACCCTATATATTGATATCTGTACAAAAAAACCAGAGCGTGACTCCGCTCTGGTTTAATATTTTATGCTTCGAATAGAAGGCTTTCCGGATCTTCAATCAGTTCCTTAACACGTTTCAGGAATGTAACTGCTTCTTTTCCATCAACAATACGGTGGTCATATGATAATGCGATATACATCATTGGACGGTTTTCCATTCTTTCAGCATCGATTGCAACCGGACGCAGCTGGATGGAATGCATTCCAAGAATACCAACCTGAGGCCCATTCAGAATAGGCGTTGACATCATGGAGCCAAATACACCGCCATTTGTGATGGTAAAGCTTCCTCCCTGAAGATCTGAAAGGGCAAGCTTATTGTCTCTTGCCTTAACAGCAAGGTCCATGATATCTTTTTCGATTTCAGCAAAGTTCTTGCGGTCTGCGTCACGGACAACCGGAACGACAAGACCTTCAGGAGCTGAAACGGCAATTCCAATGTCATAGAATTTTTTCAGTACGATCTCATTGCCTTGAATTTCAGCATTTAAGTAAGGATTTTTCTTAAGCGCTGCAACGACTGCTTTTGTGAAAAATGACATGAAGCCAAGCTTAACATCATTTTCTTCAAAGAATTTATCTTTCCGCTTCTTGCGAAGGTTCATAACATTAGTCATGTCCACTTCATTGAATGTTGTCAGCATGGCTGCCGTTTGCTGAACTTCTACCAGGCGATTTGCGATAGTCTGGCGTCTGCGGGACATTTTGATACGTTCCACTTCTTTTCCGCCTGAAGACTGTTCAGCAGGTTTGGATGCTGCTGCCGGTTTTGGTGCTGGAGCCTGCTGTTTTGCCTGATTTGGATTGAAGGATTCTACATCCTGAGTTCTGATACGGCCCAGTGGATCTGCTGTCGGAACCTGGCTCAGGTCAATGCCCTTTTCTCTTGCCAACTTGCGTGCTGCAGGTGAGGCGATTGGACGCTGTCCACCTGTTTTTTCTTCAGCAGCTGGCTCTGCTGGCTGCTCCTCTGCCTTCGGTTCTTCGGCCTTTGGCGCTTCAGGCTTTTCTTCCGCTTTTTCCGGTGCAGGTGCAGCTTGTCCGCTTTCGTTAACGACAGCGATGGTTTCACCAACATTCACTGTGTCGCCTTCCTGGGCTTTAATTTCCTGTAAAACTCCGCTGTGTTCAGAAATAATTTCAACATTTACTTTATCCGTTTCAAGTTCGACAACATAGTCACCTTTAGTAACTGTGTCGCCAGGCTGTTTCAGCCATTGTGCCACCGTACCTTCTGTAATGGATTCTGCCAATTCTGGAACTTTGATTTCTGCCACCTTAATTTCCTCCTTCTTGCTTGCATGTCAAAGTGAAAGTCAATCAGCGGGGGTTTTTCCCGCAGTTTGTCATCGCGTTCTCGTGTCGCTAGATCTCTGCCAGCGCTTCGATTAATCAAAGCTAAAAACCCGATTGGCTCAACTAAGCTGCTGCTCGGCATTGGCAAGTCTTACTTTATCTCACCAATCGGGCCCATACGGGATGCTGATTCCCGCTAATTCTATTTCGATTCAATTGTTTGAGTATTAATTTGGGAAGCTATCTGCCCGTTAAGCTTCGATAATGTTTCATCAATTATGCGTGCTTGTTCTTTCTTATGAACAGTCGGGTCACCCTCTGCCGGGCTGGATCGGCGTCTTCTGCCGATGTAGCTGACCTCGATATCACTGCCTGCAATTTCTTTCAGTCTAGGTTCAATGAAATTCCATGCACCCATATTCTTAGGTTCTTCCTGTACCCAAACCATTTCTTCCACATTCGGATAACGGGTTAAAATTTCTTTAATCTGATCCATAGGGAACGGATAGATTTCTTCTACACGTAAAATATGGAACCAGTCCTGCTCCGGATAGTTTTTCAGATTTTCAGCTAGATCAATTGTGATCTTGCCTGTTCCAAGAATTATGCGTTTCACTTTTTCATGATTTTGGCCTAATCCAGGCTGTTCAATTACGGATCGGAATTCTCCTTCGCTCAATTCCAGTCCATTTGATGCCACAGTCGGATTGCGCAGAAGGCTCTTCGGTGACATGATCACTAACGGACGAACTTCCTCTTTGCCAAGTATGGCAGCCTGTCTTCTTAGAATATGGAAGTACTGAGCTGATGAAGAAAGATTAGCAACAGTCCAGTTATTTTCAGCTGCAAGAGTCAGGAATCGTTCCAGACGCGCACTTGAGTGTTCAGGTCCCTGTCCTTCATATCCGTGCGGAAGGAGCATGACAAGACCTGATTTCTGTCCCCATTTGGCACGGCCGGCAGCAATAAACTGGTCAAACATTACCTGCGCTGCATTGGCAAAGTCACCATATTGAGCTTCCCATAAAACAAGCGTTTCAGGAGCAAAAACATTATAGCCATATTCAAAGCCTACAACAGCCGCTTCAGATAAGGGACTATTATGGACAGCGAATGAAGCCTTAGCAGTTGAAAGTTTATGCAAAGGTGAATACGCTTTACCGGTTGTATGATCATGCAGAACAACATTTCTTTGAGCAAATGTTCCTCTCTCAGAATCCTGGCCAGTCAGTCTGACAGGTGTACCGTCAGATAAAATGGTTGCAAATGCCAGCGTCTCTGCAAGGCCCCAGTCAATCTTGCCGTCCCCTTCAAGCGCTTCCAGTCTGCGCTTCAGAATTTTGCCGAGTTTATCAAATACCTTGAAATCCTCCGGCCATTTTAACAATTCTTCATTAATTTGCTTTAGTTTATCAATTGGCACTGCTGTATTAATTTTTGGCAGGCCTTTTTCGACAGTTTCAGGAGGATCGGTTAACTCAGCCTGCTTCTTTTCTTTTGGCACTTTTTCATAGGCAGCCTTCATTCTTTCCAGAACTTCGTTTTGAACGCTTTCAGCTTCCTCTTTGCTGATGATCTTCTCATTTAGAAGCTTATCAGCATACAGCGCTTTCACGGTTGGTCTCTTGCGTACAATATTATACATAAGCGGATTCGTCGTCATTGGCTCGTCCATCTCGTTGTGTCCAAAACGGCGGTATCCGATTAAATCGATCAGGATATCTTTCTGGAATTTAGCACGATACTCGCAAGCAATTCTTGCCGCTGCAACGACTGCTTCTGGTTCGTCAGCATTTACATGCATAATTGGCATTTCATATCCCTTGGCCAGATCACTTGCATATCTGGTAGAGCGTGAATCATGAGATTCTGTAGTGAAGCCGATTGTATTATTGGCAATGATGTGAATCGAACCGCCTGTGTTATACCCGGTCAGCTGTCCGAGATTAAGTGTTTCAGCTACAATACCCTGCCCTGGGAATGCTGCGTCTCCATGAATAATAATGGATAGAGCAGCTTTTGGATCTACCTCCGGGTAACCGGCCTTTGTTCTGTTGTCCTGTGAAGCTCTTGTATATCCTTCAACAAGGGAGCCTACAAATTCAAGGTGGCTTGGATTGTTAGCTAATGTCAGTCTGGCTATGGTTGTATTCTCATCTTTGATTTGTTTATCAAGACCCAGATGGTATTTAACGTCACCTGTCCAGCCGTAATTGATTCCAATGGATCCTTCAGAAGGAACCAGTTCCTTATTTGGCGCATGCTGGAATTCCGCAAAAATCATTTCATAAGGCTTTCCAAGCACATGGGCAAGAACATTCAGCCTGCCTCGGTGAGCCATGCCGATGTTAATTGTTTTCGCACCGTCAGAAACGGATTCAGAAACAATTTCATCCAGCAGCGGAACCATTGTATCAAGGCCCTCAATGGAGAATCTTTTCTGACCGACAAAAGTTTTATGAAGAAACTTTTCAAATTCCTCCACTTCTGTCAGTCTTTTTAATACTTTTAGCTTTTCCGCTTTTGGCATAGACAGCTTGTGGCTGTTGGCGCCTATTTTGCGGCGAAGCCAGTCTTTTTCGTTTTCATCAAATATATGCTGGAATTCAAAAGCAATGGGTCCCATATAAGCGCTCTTCAGGAATTCGATTGCTTCAAGTCCGTTGCGTAAAGGATATGTGGCATCTTTAGTTATGACACCAGCAGGGATCTCTTTTAAGTCATTTTCAGTTAAGCCATATTTGCTTAATTCAAATAAAGCAGTTTCTGATTTATTGTTTCCCAGCGGATAAATATCGGCAGCCAAGTGGCCATATGTACGAATATTATCAGCCAGGCGAATAGCAGCTAGTGTTTTTTCAATCTGTCCGGCATTCATTTGCTGATTTACTGATGAAGCCAGTGGTGCGGTTTCTTCGCTCATAAGAGGGGAACCGTTTTTTTCAAAGTACTCTTTCATTTCAGGATCAATCGACGACGGATCCTCTAAATATCTTTCATAAAGCTCAATAACGTAGCCAAGGTTCGGGCCATGAAATCCCTGTTCAAAAGGTCCCTCACCATTCGTTGGCTTTTTCATGGAAAATTACCTCCATAACTGTTTTGTAAGTAAATAATTTAATACGTTTTTTCTTCCTAAAAATACAATACCCATCATTTGAACGCATTAACAATTCATTTTTACGAATAATAATATTTTTCAGGGGATAAAACGTTTCCATAGTTATTCTAACACGGAAAATCTACTTGTACAAAGATAAAAACATGAATATAGTGGAAAACTATTAAAAAATTTTTTTAGCAATTACTTATTCTAAAAAAATAATTTGTAAAAGGTTACACCTTTATAAATATGAAATAACCGGGTGGCTTTTTGATTTTTGGAGTTCATTTATTTGTTTAGGCTCTTTTTTCAAAAATTGTTGTTTTTTGTTTATGAATTCTGCCCGTTGATTTCCACTCCAGTCACTTGCTTTCCGCGGGGAGGAAAGTGAGCCTCCTCGGCTGCGCCTCCGGGGTCTCACACTTCCCTCTCCTCCCGCAGGACATTGAACAAGCTTCTTCGAATCAACAACGCACGAAGGAAATGCGTCAGCATTTTCAAGGATCAAGTGCCCACAGCGAAGATCAACTCAGCAAATTATACTAAGTTATGCAAAAGCAACAAACTTTAAGAAAACAGCCTTTCCTTAAAATAGTCCACGCTGATTTAAAAAGCAACCATCTGCTTTAAGTGGGAAGAATCTTAGCTCCTTAAGCTTTGCTTTCAGAGTCTTCTGCTCCCTCTTTTCCTGCAGAACATTGAATAAGCTTATAAGACATCCCGCTAAGAAATCCAATGCTTTTTATAGGGTCAAGTGCCATTCAATACCAATTACTAACTGAAGCCAAAATAAAAAAGCCGACATGGCGTCCGGCTTAAAAAGTCTCAACTAAGTTAATGTAAATTTGTTTTGCTGCATTTGCTTTTTTTCTGTTTTCTTTTAGGGAAGATTCAATTGCTTCTCTCGTTTCCACAGGAAAATCAAAATGGCCGCAAGTTGTACATTTTTCAAACATTGAACCAGAAACATTTACTTCAATGCCATCCAGGGTCTGGAAAACTGCAGGACCTTCGGATTCGGCAAACCGGTGGCGGCAGTGGCTATGTTCGCGCATATTAGCTTCCCTCCAAGAAAAATGTCATTTGTTCCATTATAAAACAAATATTCTGAACTTTAAAGCGATCTACCTATAACAGTTTATGCCAGATAAAAAGAATAATTTGTGTCTTTTTTAGACACATTAAAGTTATTCAAATTCAGGAGGTTTTTCCATGAACATTGGCAGAGCCAAAGAGATTGCTGAGTCTGCTGAAATGCACAATGTTACTTTAAATGGAGTTCCGATCATCATTCAGCATGTAGATGAGCAGACTAAGACAGCACGCATTTACACTAAAGCAGATTCTGAAAAAGAAATGGATGTGCCGGTTAACGATTTAATTGAAGAATGAATAGCCTAAAAAAACTTTCCGATCTGTTAAGGAAAGTTTTTTTAGTCCAGGACTTTGCTTACCCCCCTGGACTCTTGCTGAATATTTTTTATAACATGAAATATTCAAAAAAGTATTGACTGTTAACGGTTTACTGTAGTAAAGTTTAGAGAAAATTTAATAATTGATTTCTTATCCAGAGAGGTCGAGGGTAAGGCCCGACGACGCCTCAGCAACCTTCAATCATTTTTTTGATTGAAAAGGTGCTAATTCCTGCAAGTTTTCAAAAACTTGAAAGATAAGAAGAATGGCTGTTCACATTAAAAAGTCTTCTTCTTATAGAAGGCTTTTTTTTATTATGACGAAGGAGTGTTTATGAGCATGTATAATATTGACACCAAATTAGCGCAAATTGGAAACAGAAGCGAATCCGCAACAGGTGCAGTCAATCCGCCTGTTTACTTTTCCACCGCTTACCGCCATGAAGGCATTGGCCAGTCTACTGGCTTCGACTATAGCCGAACAGGCAATCCGACCCGCCAGCTGCTTGAACAGGCAATCGCCGATTTGGAAAAAGGCGATCAAGGATATGCCTGCAGTTCAGGAATGGCGGCTATACTTACTATTCTCTCACTCTTTCAATCAGGTGATGAATGGATTGTATCCAAAGATCTATACGGTGGTACCTACCGCTTGCTTGAACAGGGCTTCAAAAAGTGGGGACTGGAAAGCAAATATGTGAATACCAGCAATCCTGAAGTTGTTGAAGAGCTTATCACTGAAAAAACAAAAGCTATATTTCTGGAAACCCCAACTAATCCCTTGATGGAAGAGACAGATATTGGGCTGATAGCTGACATCGCAAAACGGCATAATGTTCTCCTGATCGTGGATAACACATTTTATACCCCCCTTCTTCAGCAGCCGCTAAAGCTTGGAGCTGATATTGTCATCCATAGTGCTACAAAATACCTTGGCGGCCATAATGATGTCCTTGCTGGGTTAATTGTCGCAAAAGGCAAGCAGCTATGTGAGGAGCTTGCTATGAACCATAACGCTGCTGGTGCAGTCCTTAGCCCATTTGATTCATGGCTTTTAATCAGAGGCATGAAGACACTTTCTCTTCGCATGGAACGGCATGAGAAAAATGCCAGGGAACTGGCGGCTTTCTTATCAGGACATGAATCCATTACGGATGTTCTATATCCAGGCAAAGGCGGCATGATTTCGTTCCGGGTACAGGATGAATCCTGGGTGAATCCTTTTCTGCAGAGCCTCTCCCTTATCTCCTTTGCTGAAAGCCTTGGCGGAGTCGAGAGTTTTATCACCTATCCCGCAACACAGACGCATGCGGACATCCCTGAAGAAATCCGCAAGGAAACAGGTGTCTGTAACAGGCTTCTGCGTTTCTCGGTTGGAATCGAAAATGCAGAAGATTTGAAGGCAGATCTAGAACATGCTTTTGCAAAGGTTGTAAAGGAGGCAGTGCGATGAGCTCAAACTATACATTCCAAACGAAATTGCTTCACAATAATCATAAATTCGATCCGGAAACAGGAGCTGTCAGTGTACCGATCCAGCATGCCTCCACCTTTCATCAAAAAGATATTGATGTATTTGGAAAATATGATTACAGCCGCAGTCTGAATCCAACAAGGGAAGCTCTTGAAGAGGTCATTGCGGAGCTTGAAGAAGGAGTCAGAGGATTTGCCTTCTCTTCAGGAATGGCTGCCATTTCTACAGCTTTTCTCCTCTTATCACAGGGAGATCATGTTGTCATAACAGAAGACGTATATGGCGGGACCTATCGCATGACTACCGAAGTCCTGTCCCGTTTTGGCATTGAGCACACATTTGTTGATATGACAAACCTGGAGGAAGTGAAGGAAGCCATCCGTCCCAACACAAAGGTTTTCTATGTTGAGACTCCTTCCAATCCCCTGCTGAAAGTAACTGATATACAGGCCATCAGCCAACTTGCCAAGCAGCATGGAGCCCTGACATTTGTGGATAATACCTTTCTGACCCCTGCCCTGCAAAAACCGCTCTCTTTAGGTGCAGATATCGTGCTTCACAGCGCTACCAAATTTTTATCCGGACATAGCGACGTCGTGGCAGGCCTGGCGGTTGTGAAAGACCCGGAATTAGGAGCAAGACTTTCCTTCCTCCAGAATTCCTTTGGAGCTGTTCTGGGTGTTCAGGATGCCTGGCTTGTCTTAAGAGGCATTAAAACGCTCCAGGTAAGGCTTGACCAGTCTGTGAAATCAGCTGAGAAAATTGCCCGTTTCCTTCATGATCATCCGGAAGTAAAGAAAGTTCATTACCCGGGCTTTGCCGAGCATCCCGGCTATGAAATCCAGAAAAAACAGGCTGTGAATGCAGGTGCTGTTCTTTCATTTGAACTTGAAGATGAACAGGCAATGAGAGCATTTGTGGAAAATGCAAAAATTCCTGTTTTTGCAGTAAGTCTGGGAGCAGTTGAATCCATCCTCTCCTACCCTGCCAAAATGTCGCATGCAGCCATGCCTGCACCTGAAAGAGAACAGCGCGGAATTACAGACAGTCTTCTCCGTCTGTCTGTTGGACTGGAGAGCGCAGATGATATTATAGAAGATTTCAAGGCAGCGTTATCTGCTGCAGAACAATCAAAACAATCGATTTTACAGCGGGGGTGATACGATGAGTTTCCTGGATAAATTAAAGAATGAAATCATCATAGCAGATGGCGCGATGGGAACTCTCCTCTACTCCTATGGCACAGACAGCTGTTTTGAAGAATTGAATCTTTCTCAATCAGAACAAATTCAGCATATCCATGAAGCGTACATAGGCGCGGGGGCTGATTTGATCCAAACCAATACGTATGCGGCCAATTATCTTAAACTGCAGCGATATGGCCTTGAAGACTCCGTGAAAGAAATTAACGGTGCTGCTGCCCGGATCGCCAAAAAAGCTGCCGGTGGCCGCGCGTATGTTGCAGGTACAATTGGCGGGATCAGAGGGTTTAAGCCAAACATGATCACACTGGAGGAAATAAAAAGAAGCTTCCGTGAGCAGCTTTATTGTCTGCTGCTGGAAGGTGTGGACAGCATCTTGCTGGAAACGTATTATGATCTTGAAGAACTTGAGACGGTTCTGGCTATTGCCAGAAAAGAAACCGATTTGCCGATTATCGCACAGGTTTCTCTTCAGGAAGCAGGTGTCCTGCAGAACCAGACTTCCATTTCTGATGCGCTGGCAAGGCTCGACGGCATTGGCGCGGATGTAGTGGGAATCAATTGCCGGCTTGGTCCCCATCATATGCTGAAAACACTCGAAAGTGTACCTTTGCCAAAGCATGCCTATCTGTCTGCATATCCAAATGCCAGTATTCCTGCTTATACGGACGGCAAATTCCATTATGAAGGTGATGCAGAATATTTCCGGCAGTCTGCAATTGAATTTCGGAATCAGGGCGTCCGCCTGCTTGGGGGCTGCTGCGGAACAACACCTGATCATATCAAGGCATTTGCTGATGTTCTAAAAGGACTTCCGCCAATCGAGGAAAAAGAGATCAAAGCAGTTAATAAGGTTATCGTTTCAGAAAAAACGGAATCATCAAGAGAGCTCCCTCCCCTTCAGGATATTGTCAGAGAAAGGCCATCGGTGATTGTTGAGCTCGATCCGCCAAGGAAGCTTGATACTGCCCGCTTTTTTGAAGGTGCCAAAGCATTGAAGGAAGCTGGTATTGATTCTATTACTCTTGCGGATAATTCTCTTGCTTCCCCAAGGGTATGCAACTCTGCAATTGGCTATCTTGTCAAACAGCAGACAGGATTGCGCCCTCTTGTGCATGTAACCTGCAGAGATCGAAACATTATCGGGCTTCAATCCCATTTAATGGGACTGCATGCCCTTGGTTTAAATGATATTCTTGCTGTAACAGGAGACCCGGCCCGTGTCGGTGATTTTCCGGGAGCCTCTTCCGTGTATGATGTATCTTCATTTGAATTGATTAATATGATCAAGCAGTTAAATGAAGGATTATCTTTTTCAGGGAAAGACTTAGGCCAGAAAGCAGCCTTTTCTGTTGCGGGTGCATTTAACCCCAATGTCCGTTCATTGGAAAAAGCTGTTGGAAGGCTGGAAAAGAAAATTGAACACGGTGCAGATTATTTCATTTCACAGCCTGTTTTTTCTGAAGAGAAGCTGCTTGAGGTTCATGAAGCTGTGAAAGATTTAAAAGCACCTGTTTATATAGGCTTAATGCCTCTTACCGGCAGCCGTAATGCGGAGTTTCTTCATAATGAAGTTCCGGGAATCAAGATCTCAGACAGTATTAGAAACAGAATGGCCTCTTTAAAGGATGATCCTGCAAAAGCCGGCGCTGAAGGCATTGCCATTGCCAAGTCGCTGATCGATGCTGCGGCAGAGCTGTTTAATGGCATTTACCTTATCACTCCATTTATGCGCTATGAAATGACTGTCGAGCTATCAAACTATGCCCGTGAGACAACCGAACGGCTTTCAAGGAGGAAACAACATGCGTAAACCATCACTGCAGGAGCAGTTAAAAAAGAAAATCCTGATTATGGACGGAGCAATGGGCACCATGCTTCAGAGAGCCAATCTTTCGGCAGATGATTTCGGCGGCGAGGAATATGAAGGCTGCAACGAGTATTTAAACGTAACGGCACCCTCTGTGATTGAACATATTCATCTAGAATATTTAAAAGCTGGTGCAGACATTATTGAAACCAATACTTTCGGTGCAACCAGCATTGTTCTCGCAGATTATGATCTGGAAGAAAAAGCATATGAATTGAATAAAATTGCTGTAGAAATTGCCAGAGAAGCCACAGACCGCATGTCAACTCCTGAATGGCCGAGATATGTTGCTGGCGCCATGGGACCTACGACGAAAACGCTGAGTGTAACAGGCGGTTCTACATTTGAAGACATGATAGCAGCTTACGAGGAGCAGGCCAGAGGATTAATCGAAGGCGGTGCAGACCTTCTCCTCCTGGAAACCAGCCAGGATATGCTGAATGTAAAAGCTGGATTTATCGGCATCGAAAAGGCATCAGAAAAGACAGGAATTAAACTTCCTCTGATCGTTTCCGGAACGATTGAACCGATGGGCACAACCCTTGCAGGCCAATCGATTGAAGCCTTTTATATTTCGCTTGAACATATGCAGCCGCTGGCAGTTGGACTCAACTGTGCGACAGGACCCGAGTTCATGCAGGACCATATTCGTTCCTTGTCAGGATTGGCTTCTACAGCTGTCAGCTGCTATCCAAATGCCGGATTGCCTGATGAAGAAGGACAGTACCATGAAACACCCGAATCATTGGCGAGCAAGCTTGAGGGGTTTGCCAAGGAAGGCTGGCTGAATATTGTCGGCGGCTGCTGCGGTACCACCCCGGAACATATTCAGTCAATTGCTGAGTCGGTAAAAAATTATAAACCACGTAATTATGAGGGCAATTCCCTTCATAAAGTGTCCGGAATCGAACCTCTGATTTATGACGACCCGACCTTAAGGCCCATTATGGTCGGAGAGCGTACAAATGTTATTGGCTCACGCAAGTTTAAAAGGCTGATTGCTGAAGGAAAGTTCGAGGAAGCGGCTGAGATAGGCCGAGCCCAGGTTAAAGGCGGAGCCCATGTTATTGATATTTGCCTGGCAGATCCTGATCGTGATGAAATGCAGGATGTTGAAAACTTTATCAAGGAATTAGTAAAGAAAATTAAAGTCCCTCTTGTCATTGATTCAACTGACGAAGCAGTTATCGAGAAGGCACTCACCTATTCACAGGGAAAAGCCATCATAAATTCGATTAACCTCGAGGATGGCGAGGAAAGATTCGAGGCAATCGCACCGCTTATCCACCGCTATGGTGCGGCTGTAGTGGTAGGAACAATTGATGAAGAAGGAATGGGTGTTTCGGCGGAACGCAAACTCGAAATTGCAAAGCGTTCCTATGATCTGCTTGTAAATAAATATCATATCCCGCCCCAGGATCTAATTTTTGACCCTCTCGTCTTCCCTGTCGGCACAGGAGATGAGCAATACATCGGGTCTGCTAAGGCAACGGTAGATGGAATCAGACTTATTAAAGAGGCTCTTCCGGAGGTACAAACCATTCTGGGTATCAGTAATGTATCATTCGGCCTCCCTCCTGTCGGCAGAGAGATATTGAATTCGGTATTTCTATATCACTGCACCCAGGCGGGACTGGATTATGCGATAGTGAATACGGAAAAGCTTGAACGATTTGCTTCCATTTCCAAGGAAGAGGTTTTAATGGCCGAAAAACTTCTTTTTGAGACTACGGATGAATCACTTGCTGTCTTTACTGATTTTTATCGTGATAAGAAAAAAGAAAGCAAGAGTGTTCTGCCGGATATGACATTGGAGGAACGACTCGCCTATTATATTCTTGAAGGAACTAAAGAAGGGCTCCTGCCTGACCTTGATTTGGCACTGGAAGCATACCCTGCTCCTCTGGATATCATTAATGGGCCTTTAATGAATGGCATGAAGGAAGTAGGAAGATTGTTCAATGATAACCAGCTGATTGTTGCAGAGGTTCTTCAAAGTGCAGAGGTAATGAAAGCTTCTGTTGCTTATCTGGAGCCGCATATGGAAAAAGATGCTGCACAATCTTCGTCAAAGGGTAAAATCATCCTTGCAACCGTTAAAGGAGATGTCCATGATATCGGTAAAAACTTAGTTGATATCATTCTCAGCAATAATGGTTATGAAGTGATAGACCTGGGAATTAAGGTAACTCCTGCTGAACTTATTGAAAACATCAGGCGCGAGAATCCGGATATGGTCGGCCTTTCAGGTTTGCTTGTTAAATCTGCTCAGCAGATGGTCATTACGGCACATGACATGAAGCAGGCTGGAATTGATATTCCGATTTTAGTTGGGGGGGCTGCACTCTCAAGAAAATTCACAGATACAAAAATCTCCAAGGAATACGATGGGCTTGTCCTGTATGCAAAGGATGCCATGAACGGGCTCTCATTAGCCAATCAGCTTCAGGAGCCCGAAGAGGCGGAGAAACTGCGAAGCGAGCAGGCTGAAAAACAGGCAGCCCTGCTGAATGCAGTACCTTTTGACCGGGGATCGGTTGCAGTTGCAGTAAGGCCTAAACCAACTGTCAGCACAAAGGTGCCGGTTTTTGTTCCAAAGGATTTAAAGCGGCATCTGCTGAAAGCATACTCCCTTTCGCATATCGAGCCCTATATTAATAAGCAAATGCTGATTGGCCATCACCTTGGCTTAAAAGGAAACCTGCAAAAGCTGCTTGCTCAAAAAGATGAAAAAGCCATTAAAATTAACACAATGGTTGATGAATTGATTGCTGAAGCTAAAGAAAACAACTGGATAGAGCCAAAAGCCGTTTATCAGTTCTTCCCTGCCCAGTCTGATGGCGATAAGGTTCTTATTTATGCAGAGGATGAAAAAACGGTCATCGAAACATTTGAGTTTCCGCGCCAGGAAACAGAGCCATTCTTATGTCTGGCAGATTTCCTTAAATCAAAAGAGAGCGGTCAAATGGATTATGTATCGTTCTTTACTGTGACAGCCGGGAAAGGGATCCGCAATATAGCAGATCGATTAAAAGCTGAAGGCCGATTCCTGGAAAGCCATGCCCTGCAGTCCCTGGCTTTAGAGACGGCCGAAGGTCTTGCTGAGCTGATCCATCGCCAGATCCGTGATCGCTGGGGTTTCCCAGATCCGGTTGAAATGACGATGAAAGACCGTTTTGCAGCGAAATACCAGGGGCAGCGCTTTTCGTATGGCTATCCTGCATGTCCTGAGCTTGAGGACCAAAAAAAGCTGTTTAAGCTTATTAGCCCTGAGGATATAGGTGTTCAGCTTACTGAAGAATGTATGATGGAGCCTGAAGCCTCGGTATCTGCGATGGTATTTGCCCATCCGGAAGCCAGATATTTTAATGTATTGAGATAATGGGATACCCGGCAAAAAATTGCCGGGTATTTGCCTTTGCCCTTTCTCAGACTTTACAATGTATACATAGCAAGGAGGTTGATTTTTATGAATGTTCTTTGGGATTTAGATGGCACGATTCTGGATACTTGGCCTACTTTGGTTCAGGCTTTTATCGGCATTTCCGGCAAAGAACTCAATCCCGAGGAAGTTCTCTTGCCCCTTAAAAACGGGACAGCTTATCAAAGATTTGATGTTCCTCCTGAAAAAATTAAAGATTTTCGTAAATTGGAAGCAGCTATTAAGCATAATGAGAAGCCATTATTCCCATATGTAAGAGGTATATTAGAACGAAATAACGTAAACGTGCTCGTTACCCATCGAAACCGTCATTCCACAGAAGAGCTGTTGGAGTATTGGAATCTCACAGCCTATTTTGAAGAAGTGATCTGTCCGGAGTATGATGGTTTTTCCTTAAAGCCGCATCCGGAATCTTATGAATATCTTCACCGGCGTTATCATATTGATTTGGCCATTGGCGACCAGGATACAGATTTAATTCCTGCCAGACAAATCGGCATAAAAACCTGTGCGTTCCGCAATCCGAACCCTTATGCAGACTTCTCCATTGATTGTTATTCAAAATTTGAATTTGAGAATTAAAAAACCAGGGACTTCTCATTGAAGAAGTCCCTGGTTATATTCTGAGGGCAGGTTTAATTGGCCGATTTTCGAGTATTAATCCTGATAACTCTTTCTGTTTTTGAATCAAATTCAATATCAATATACAAACCGAACTCTTTGCCGCCATCCTCTATCCACAGCTTGAACTTTTCGATCTCTGTCGTCTGCCTCTTTTCTCTGCCAATATGCAAATAATCAAGGATTTTAGCCCTTGGGTATTTCTCTTTCGCTGTCTCCATAGCCAGTCTGCCCCATTTTGCATATGCTGGTTCCGGTCTCTCTGCATAGGCTTCTCCGGTCAATGCCCGTATGGGAATGTATTCTGTTACAAGCATTAATACCATAAGACTGATCATTAATTTCTTCATCTTAAACCTCTTTTCGGAAAGCTTCTAATCGCTATTGATGTTATTCATAGTTTCTTCCTTCATTCGTTCTTCCTCTTCTTCTACACAAATATAAGCAATTTGCTCTTCCATAAGATGGTGGAGAATATCTTTATCATCCGTACAGGAAACGTCTTTTCTTTTTTCCATTACTTCACTCCTCGCTTTCATTGTAGGTGGATTTACTGAATGAGTTTTTAATGGCTTCAGCCGACGCAGATAACACCTTTTTATCCAAAAATGCCAAATGAAAAACATACATTAATATTGACTTAATAATGAACAGCATAAATAGCTGCAGCTGTGAAAAACGGAGTAGCTTCCAAATCCCCATCTTTTTGAACCAAGTATAAAAAGGGTAGGCAAAAAAAGCATCAACCACAGCATTCAAAAGAATATACATCAATGGCCTTCCATAAGTCAGTTTTAAAATCCAGATGGACCCTGCAAAAAATGGTCCTAAAACCAATGGAAATTCACCGCTGAGCTTTGAGTGCAAACGAGTTTTAATTGTCCACCATTTGTTCTTTTCAGCAATAATTCCTTCTATCAATACATATAACCCCATGAAGGTTGCTGCCGGATAAAATCGTTTAAAATCCTTCTTGCCTATAAATGGAACAGTCAGCCAGGAAAGGATAATAATAAGCACCAAAAACAGCTTCTTTTTCATCTTACCCCACCTTTTTTTAAAGGTTTTGTATTTAGAGGGAATTTATTCATCCTTTCTGCCTTGTCTAATGAACTTTTTTAGAAATTGGCTGAAAATCGTGTTTTGAAAGTTCCGATATGTGTAATAGATTAACAAGCATAGAAGGAGCTGATCTGCATGCTAACCATGTACAAGTGTAAAAACTTCAATAAAACCGGCAAAGTTCTGCTCCCCAGCAAGTGGCGCAGCCAATTTGGGCTTTTGCCGGGAAAACTGGCGGAATTACGCTTCGATCATGACCAAATTATTATTGAAAAAGCCAATTTGGATTCAACCCACAATAAAAGACTTATTTCTGACAACGGCTCCATCCATATCCCAAAAGAGCTTCAGCAGCTGCTGGAAATAACAGAGGAGGAAGAATATTGCCTTTATATTGATGAAGAAGATGAAAGTTTTATCCTTAAGATGATAACAGAAGACTAAAAAGCTGCCGCCAATTTCCCAGCAGCAGCTTTTAGCAGATATCTTTTCCCGTTAATTTCGTAAGTGCTATGCAAAACTTTTCCCATCCATTAGGAAAAGCCTGAATCCCCTGACTCTCAAAGATATTTTCCTTTGTAACCAGCTTTACGGACCATGTCACACTATCCAAAATTATTCCCGGATTTTTGTATTCCTCCTGCCACTTCCAAATTTTCAGCCGATATAATTCTTTCTTAAATTCTTCAATGCTCCCTGACACTGCCGGCAGCTCATTTCTTGATGAGAACGAACTTAAATGCCATTCAAAGTAAACAAAACGGCCGTTAATGAAATCCACTTCAATTTTGTACCATGGACCTGGATAGCCCCCGATACTTACACTTAAAAGAATTGGATCTTTATCGGGGTCAATCGTAACTATATTATTTTTAATATGAAAGAGCTCTCTTTTCCTGCTGATCACTGATTTTACATGTGATAATTCAACAGGTTTCGTGCTGGCTCTCTGATAATTATTTTGCCTGTTCATTTCATCCAGCAAAGAAGGGATTGATATAGCCCCCTTTTTCTCCAGGATGTCCAAAATATTCTCAAAAATGCTCATTGTGTGTTCCTCCATTGAAAAGCAGTGTGGATTTATGTACGAAAGAATGTTTTCTTCCTTAATATCCTTTTTTTCGCCTGTACAAACATTTTGAGGAACTATAGGGGATAGTGAATAAATGATGCCTGCTCATTGCACGCTATGAATCAGGAGGTGCAGCCATGGATCCACTAAAACCAGGAAGCCAAAAACTGCCGGATTTTAAAGAACTGGATGATCGAATGATTGCAAAACATACTTCTGGGCCGACACTGGTAATAAAGACCAATCTTGACCCGGATAATTCAACTGAAGATAATCCCTACTACAAGAATAAAACCGAAAACGATTCAGAAGACTTTCGAGAGTATTTTGAAGAATAAAAGGAAACCGGCAGGCTTGTGTGCCTGCCGGTTTCTCGTATTTAAAAATTGAAGTTGTCGGGGTCCGGACCTATTCGTCTATTTTCATTTAAGCTGCTGATTTTGTCCATATCCTCTGAAGAAAGCTCAAAGTCAAATACATCAGCATTTTCAATGATGCGATGTTCTTTTACAGATTTGGGGATTGTCACAATTTCATTCTGCAGATCCCATCTTAAGATTACCTGTGCAACTGATTTGCCGTACTTTTGGCCAATTTCCTTCAATGCTGCATTTTCAAGAAGCTCTCCCTGTGCGAGCGGTGACCATGCTTCTATCTGAATGTCATGATTCCTGCAGAAGTCCCTAAGCTCAGACTGACTGAGTAAAGGGTGAAGCTCTACCTGATTGACCATTGGCTTTATCTCAGCATCCTTCAATAGATCTTCCAGATGATGAATATGGAAGTTGCTCACACCAATTGCCTTTACTCTCTTCTCTTTATATAGAGTTTCAAGGGCTTTCCATGTTTCTTTATATTTCCCTTTCACAGGCCAGTGAATCAGGTAAAGGTCGATATACTTAAGACCCAGCTTTTCAAGGCTGGTTTCAAATGCATTGATTGTGGAATCATAGCCCTGGTCAGAATTCCAGACCTTCGTGGTAATAAAAAGCTCTTCCCGAGGTACGCCAGCTTCCTTAATTGCCTGGCCTACGCCCTCTTCATTCTGATAGACCGCTGCCGTATCAATGCTTTTATATCCTGCTTTAATAGCTGATTTAACTGACTGGACAACTTCGTCTCCGTTCTCAACCTTAAAAACACCCAGTCCCAGCCAAGGCATTTTGACACCGTTATGTAATGATGCAGCAGATTGTAAATTTTCCATTCTTTCACCTCTTTTATAAAATTGGGTACTGGATAATTTTCTCACATTTCTTTCGGTTAACAAAATTTTTTGCTTTAAAAAAAAACATTGCCGTATGAGGGCAATGCTTGATAAATATATTTAGCCTCCGAAGAAAAAGTCCAGAACATTTCCGGCAGTGGAAGAGTTTTTATTATAAAATTCTGAATACCCGCAGTTTTTACAGTAAACGACCAGAAATCGGTTATGCTGAACATCAAACATTTTGGAAAGTCCAGTACCAGTCATGGCAACTTCTTTTTGGCCGGCGTCACTGCTTCCGCACTTGATACACCCTTTTCTTTCCATACCTTCACCCTTTCAAATGCTTTCTTAATATATACGTGCTAATCGAAACAAGGTTTCAATAAAATTTTACTGTGATTTATATCACATTTTATGTAAGGTAAGTAGTATATACTTGTATTAAAATAATGGATTACGAGCAGGTGAAAAAACGTGCAAGAGTTTAAAACACTATTTGAAGAATTAGGCGGAACTGAAACTATAGACAAACTTGTTGAGGCGTTTTATCCGCGTGTGTATGCAGATCCCGTTTTAAGTCCCCTATTTGAAGGAGACATAGAGGAAATTAAGCGAAAACAAAAAATGTTTCTAACCCAATTTCTTGGAGGACCGCCACTTTACAGCCAGGAGTTCGGTCCGCCGGCCATGAAGCAAAGACATCTTCCATTTGAAATTACCTCATTAAGAGCGCAAAGATGGCTTGCCTGTATGAAGGAGGCCTTTAAGGCGACTGGTCTTGAACAAAATCCTGCTTCTGTCCTTTTCTATGATCGATTAATGCAGGTTGCAGCAATTATGGTAAACAGTCCAGAATGAAAAAAGGACCTTCCGTCCGGAAGGTCCCACATTTATTAAAGTGATTCAAAATATTCTTTTGCATGCTCTGCTGACTGGAACATTTTTACTTTTGTCACTTCTTTTTCATCATATGCAACACCTAAAAATCCATCAGCAAGCTGAAGAATATCTGCTGATGAGGTATTTTCATCTTCAACGACTACTGTTTCTTTCATTTCCAGCTGGCCCTTTTCAGACCATGACTGTACTTCCGCAGAGTAGGTATCTATATTCATACCCTCATCAATACGTTCATCCAGCTCGGCAATTGAGAGTGGCTTTTTTTCCCCTTCGGTGTTAGTAGCTTCATTATATTCCTGGCTGCTGTTTTCTTTCTTTGCGGCTTCATCTTTTTTCTCTTCTCCCCCGCTGCAGGCTGTCAGCATCATGCATGCGGTAAAAGCAAGCATCCATTTACACATTCAGTTTCATCTCCTTCTTTATTTTGTAAGCTAGTATTCTATTACCCCAATTTTCCAGCAGGCACTCATAAAAAAGAAGCATTCCTTAGGAAAGAATGCTTCATCCTTATTTATTTCTGAGTTCTTCCCTATTAAGGGATTGAGGCGGTTTTTCCAGCCAGCCGTTGTCGATCATCAATTTTGCTCCATCGTTAGCAAAATTACCGGCCTTGATCATCATTTTAGCATATTGGATAGCCAGGTCTTTTCGGACACTTGCGCCGATGGCTATTCCGAAGTCCATTACCCCTACCGCTGTTATACTTGAAATGAGAAACATCATTAATTTATCCGAAAAAGGTGCCTTCGTAGAGTCTGTAATCGACCCATCCCATGTGCTTGGATAGGATACATCGTCATTTTTTAACACGTTGAGGAAATATTCAACATGCTCCAGGCTCATGTCATAGCCTTTTTTGAAGTAATTGCTTATCATTTTTTCCTGAGCTACCTGGCTGAAAGCTAAAAGCATGGTTTTGGCAATATTCGAGAGCTCAATATTCGTGCCCAGGTGGGCAATTTCGATGGCCAGCAGCTGACGCTTCTTTCCAATAATTCCACCAAGGAATTGATGGTCTGAAACATACTTTACCTTCTTAGGATATTCAATATAGGGTGATCGAATGAAGAAGCCCTTTTCCTGCATAGCTTCAGACGCCATATCAAATAATTTTTCGGTTTGTTCATAGTATTTTTTAAACATGCTGCGCACGTCTTCTCTAGCGGAGACTGATTTAGCAAGTGAGTAGGCATTCAATCCGGTTCTTCCTAAATGATGCATGAATCTTAGATAGGTTATGTCTGAGAATAATTTAGGAGCGTCAATGTACAGGTCTTCCTCATTAAATCCATCAGGTAAGGGAAATTCCTCCATCTTAAAGAGTGAGGCAATTTCGTCTATGTGATCCTTCGCGATAGTTAGCGCGTAGTTCAATACCGGCAGGACATCCGGGTCTTCATTTGTTTTAATGTAGTGCTTTATACAACAGACTGCTGCTGTATCTGCTATATAGGTATTCCAAAGCATGGCCATTTCGGACGATATTAATTTAGGAATACTGCTGCCGTTCATAAACTCACCAGCCATTTAGGAAAATTATATTTATATACTATAAACTTTATAATAGCCGTTTAATTATAAAGTTATTCAAAAATATGGAAATGGTTTTCCAGTATTAATTTCTATATATGAAAAGCTTCTTTTTGTATAAAGTGCTGTTCTTTACCTTTCAATATTATGTGTATTGGAGCAGATTGTTTGAAGAAGAGGCGTCTTTCATGTGGATTGAATCAACTTTTTCAGATTTTCGCTATATATAAGGTGTCTCCCTCCTAAATAAAATGTGTATGTATATTCGAGGATCTCCTGCCTTCCTCTGCAATCAATCAGAAAAAGAACCAGCCGTAAGGCCAGTTCTCTTAGTTTAATTTAACTTCAGTTCTCCTGCTTTTTGGAAAGCATCTGTATGATAGGCATTAATTTTTCCAGGAGATATGCTATAAATGTAGTCACCGATATAAATAAGCCTTTCGATTGCATTTTCCCATTCTTCATAGATTGTTTCTTCTGTCTGATGGGTAATTTTACTTTGGAGCTCGATCCCGTTCTCGACAGTAATTTTGTATATTAACGCACCCTGGAAGTCAAATGTGGATTCAAACTGGCTGCCTTTTTTATTTTGATAGATCGAAATGGGGAATCCATATAGGTTTTTCTTTTTATCCACAAGCAGCGCTTTGTGATCGTAATTTAAAGGGGAATAGGTACCGCGTCCCCCGATGATTTCGCTATCTTTTTCGACAGGATTACTAGTATCACTTACATCGAATAAAGAGATTTTAATACCGTCCGTGGTAATTACAGGCTGGCCGCCAGCTGCTTTTCCTCCGGCAATTTTTGTATCATGTCCAAAGCCTATGAGATGGTTTTCATCCAGGGGGTGCAGGTAATTGCTGAAGCCCGGAATTTTTAATTCTCCGAGAATAGAAGGTTTTTCCGGATTTGAGCCATCAATAACAAAGAGAGGATCGGTTTCCTTGAATGTCACCATATAAATCCGCTCATTCATAAATCTTGCAGAATAAATTCTCTCCCCTTTTGCCAGGTCTTCAAGCTGGCCGATCTGTTTTAAATTCTTATCCAAAATGTAAAGGCTATTGGATGAAGGGTTTCTGCCATCCCAGGCTACCCCTTTAGTTGTTACGACCCTGAAGTTTCCTTTATATTCATCCATTGAAAACTGATTTAAAACGGTTCCTTTTATTTCCGCAGAAGTCTGGAATTCTACCTTTCCGTCTTTTAGATTGAACTTATATATGCTCGTATCCGGATGCGGCATCTTTCTGTCTGCAATCTCTTCATTGTAATGTGTGGCTGCTAAATATAGATTATGTTTGGACATATAAAATTCATTTCCGCTGCCTAAATAGCTAGAGACAGATAATGGCTCCCTGTTGGCTCTTACATTCATCACAGCTATATTAATATAATTTGCTTGATGGGAATCGGGAAAATATTTTATCTTATTGTAATCTACAAACTGCTCTTCCATGCTTTGGGCAGTATCATAGTAGCGGGGGCGCAGGTCTGCATTTTTATGTTTCTCCAATATCCAATATTCGGGATAATAGCTTGTAATTAAATATACTTTTCCATCCATTAGCCTCGAAGCAAGCAGGCTGCCCTCAACCTCTGCCTCTCTGATTTGTTTTGGCTTTTGTTTATTTTCGATATTATAAACAATTGTTTTGGTGGATTGGTATGCAGGTGCAATCATTTTTTCTGAAGGCACATTTCTAATGTGTTTTCGAACATCTTTATAACTGTGGCCCATAACGATTAATTGATTGTCTTCAATAAATAACTGAAAGGGAGTAAAATCCTCACTGAAGGTTAACTGAGATTCCATTTCCATTTTATCTGCCGGAACAGCTTTGATAATCTGAACTTTATTTTCGGAGATTTTGTAGATGTGGGTTCCGTCTGTTTTTAGTAAATCGGCTTCATCGATACCTGAAACCTGCACATTTGTTCCCGAATAATCTGTCCCTGCGGACTCTGCTGAACTCTTTGCACTGCTATCCTCACTTATTGCCACTTCCCTGTCTAATAGGAAAGTCCTTTCTTCTTTAAGCATTTTTGAAAAAAACCTGTTCAATTCATCTTTTGAACCGATTGCCGGCAATGTATTTATTACTTTAAAGGCTGTTTTTACTGATCCATTTAGATTTTGTCCTCTCTTTGTTTTAATATGATTTGTGATGACCAATGTATAATGCGGTGAATGAAGGTTATATCCTTCATCGGGCGGCTGAACTTCTATGGATTTAAGATTGTTTTTGAGTGAAATTTTTACCTTCTCTTTTTCTCCCTCGTCATTCAGAACATAAACTGAAGCACTGCTAACACTTTCTGGATCAAGTTCCTTTGAAAACGTTACCTCCCATACTTTATTGGATAAAACAATTAATTCTTCCTTACTTTCTGCCAAAGAACTGACTATTGTTAATCTGTTAAAGAAAGGAAACGACGTCAGGATTAGTAATGTTATTGTGATGCCGCCAAACAGAAGCCATTTATTTTTCATAATTGACACCCCTTTTTAAGTAAGTTGACGCGTTGCCTTTTCCAATAGTTACAAATTTTTCAAGAAAAACTTTTCCGAAATGAATGAATTTTCTTGATGATAAGGGTAAAATTTTATTTATTACAATTAAGGAAGAAGGTTTTCATGGTTGCTGGATGAGAGAAACAAAATGAACGGTTTTCTATTGCTGATATTAGCGAATATGATATGGGGAGGTAATTTTGTTATAGGGAGAATGGGTGTCGATTATTTCCCGCCTGTTTTCTTTTCCCTTATGCGCTGGATCATTGCCTTTCTGGTGTTAACCCCTTTTATGATAAAGCAGCTTAAGCATGATTTGGCTATTTTAAAAAAACATAAGCGAATCCTGTTGCTTTTAGCTGTGACGGGTGTTGCCGGCTACAATACGATCATCTATTTTGCACTGCAGTACACCACCTCGATTAATGCGTCGGTGGTCAATAGTACAAGCCCCTTATGTATCGCGCTGCTGGCTGTATTTATTTTAAGAGAAAAGCTTCTGGCACATCAGGCAGCCGGAATCATCCTGTCCGTCTTTGGCATTTTATTTGTCATTTCAAAGGGGTCAATTGATGTGTTTCTTTCATGGAAAATAAATGCCGGTGATTTTTACGTTTTGGCAGCGGTTTTTCTGTGGGCATTGTATTCTGTGATCGGCAAAAAATATGCAGACATCTTGCCTTTGCTGTCGGCTTTTTATGTAACCGTATTTCTTGGTATTTTACTTTTGGCACCTATAAGCATGTTTGAATACATTTGGATGGAAGCGGCAAAACCAGTCTTCACTCTTTCCTCCATAGGAATCTTGCTGTATGTTGGGTTTTTAGCTTCCATTATGGCTTTTCTATCGTGGAATTTTGGAGTTCGAATAATCGGAGCGGCTAAAGCAGGGGTATTTCTGAATCTTCTTCCTGTTTTTGCAATTATCTTCGCGCTGGGGTTTACACAGGAAAAATTGTATTTTTATCAGGTAATTGGCGGTGGAATTGTGATTATCGGCGTAGTCCTATCTTCCAGAAAGTCTTTTCGGTTAAAGAATCATTCACAAAAAAATAATTTTTCAGCATAAAAACTCCCCCTCAGCTCCTGGCTTGGGGGAGTTCCATATATATTACCAATCCTG
This sequence comes from Bacillus sp. ZZV12-4809, assembly GCF_009849585.1. GTDB lineage: Bacteria > Bacillota > Bacilli > Bacillales > Cytobacillaceae > Cytobacillus. The sequence continues at coordinate 22,022 of NZ_VCRN01000020.1, read as the reverse complement.
GGTACGTTCTAATAAATGATCAATTTCCACCTGTCTGATCATATGGCCAAGATCTTCTTCGGCAATTTCCGATGTGGCTTCCAATAGCTGATCAATATCCATTTGCACCAATCTCATAACCAGACCCTCCAATATAGCAATCTATGATTTCTTTCCTGATATACTATTCGCTGTTCAGTTGACAGGTATGGGGGCAGTTGAGAAATATTATTAATTATAAATACCCGGCTTTACGGGATATCAATCATTTAGACAAAAAGTAATTGAATGATTGTTCATTTTTCTCACGCCTCAGCTGGCAGGATAATAGTATATAGTGAGTTTTAAAAAATCTTAAAAGGGTATAGAGTCATAAAATACATTGCTGCTTGAAGGTGTCTATTATGAAATCTAACTTTAGTGATTTTGAAAAGCTATTGGAATCTGCCCTTGATAAAGGGCAAACTGATACAGAAATGACCATCCATCAACTGCTTGATGATATAAAGAGTCAGCTTGAACCTATAATCAATAAAAAGGAAATCGGCTAATAAGCCGATTTCCTTTATTTTGCTGTGAACATTTGTGTCCAATAAGATCCGTCCTCTGTATAACCTACGCCAATATGTGTAAAGCTACCGTTTAAAATATTTTTCCGATGCCCTTCACTTTCCATCCATGCTTGAACCACTTGTTCGGGACTCTGCTGTCCCATCGCAATGTTTTCACCGGCGGTGCTATAGTTTACCCCAAAATCCCTCATCATATCAAATGGTGAACCATAAGTAGGACTTGTATGGGAAAAGTAATTTTTCTGCTGCATATCGTTTGATTTCGCCTGTGCAACACCGCTTAGGGGTTTATCTGCCTTTAAAGCTTTTAGGCCATTCTTCTCCCGTTCTGCATTGGTTAATTGAATTACTTTTGATTCAAAATTGTTTACCTCATCATTTTGAGCTGCTGGTGCCTGTTCATTTTGTCCTTGAGGAGCCTGTCCGGTCCCTTCCTGTGGGGGGGTTCTCCAGGTGCCTGCGGCTGCTGGCCCTCTTGGTTAAATGGCTGTGCAGGTTGATCCCCAGCCGGTCCGCCTTGTATTCCTTCATTTTGCTGATTGCCTTCTCCAAACTGAATGAGTGGCATTCCGCCATCTTCTGTTACTTGACTATGAGGAAATTCCCCGCTTGGAGTGGAAGTACTGTAAGAGTTCGGGTCAATTGTGAGGTACCCATTATTTACTTTTTGCAGTTCAAGCGGAGCTGTTCCCCGTCTTTCCCTATCCACATTCACATTATTAGGCTGGCTAATTTCTTGAAGGTCATCCCCGGTTAACTCCCCTGTATCCATTCCCTGCTGCGAATTATTACATGCTGCAAGAGTTAGAATCAGGAAAGCACCAATAAAGAAACTTTTCTTTAATAGCATGGTCTTATTCTCCTTTAAAAAGTGTTAGTTTTACTTTTTTATCATACGGATTAAGACCTAAAGTATAGGTGGAAAATTAGAGAAATCTTCAAGAGCCACATTAAAAGCTTTTGCATAGATTATTTTTAAAAATGACAAGGAGGAAACAGCTTTGAGGCAATATATCATTACAGGCATGAATGGTGCGCATTACTACGGATATCCGCAGATCCAATATGGGCCCTGGTGGCAGGCTATCCATCAGGGATACCCCTTTCACAGTGTTTGGCATCAGAGTCATTTGCACACCGGACATTACATTGTTGTTACTCAGCAGGGATATTATTAAATCAAGTTTCGTTAAGCTTTGTGGTTATCAGATCAAGGCAGTCTAATGGATGGGTCTTCTCCTTGTTTTCATCTTCGGGTCAGCACTCCTGATTTGAGTAAAAAAAATACAAATGGTTCTCTTGCCCCCCTGCTCCAATTATCACGTGTGCAGAAATAAAAAAACGCATGCCGGAAGACATGCGTTTGTCATATTAAACAGTTTGTGCTGCTGTTTTTTGAATGGCTGTTATTGCTTGTTCAAGCTGGTTTCTGTTCACATCATAGTGAGTAACGAAACGCACATAACTAGGTCCAAAAGTTCCAGATAGAACTCCTTGGGCTTTTAATTTTTCAACAAATTCCGATGAATTCATCTTAAGGTTTTTTACATCGGCCACAATGATATTTGTATCTACCTGATTTACGATTTCAATCCCATTGATTTGGCCTAGTTGCTGTGCAAGATATTGGGCATTTTCATGGTCCTCAGCCAAACGTTCTCTCATTTGTGTTAAAGCAATAATTCCGGGAGCCGCTATGATGCCAGCCTGCCTTAGTCCCCCGCCAAGTCTTTTGCGCCATTTTCTCGCGGCTGTTATAAAATCTCTGTTTCCTGCCAGTATGGATCCGACCGGAGCACCCAGCCCTTTGGATAGGCATACCTGGACAGTGTCGCAATGCTTTGCTAATTCAGAAGCCGGGAGGTTCAGTGCTGCAGCGGCATTGAATAATCGTGCTCCATCTATATGTACGGGAATGTCATTGGAATTTGCGATACGATGAATATCTTTCATATTATCAATGGGAATCACGGCACCGCCTGCTCGATTATGGGTATTTTCAAGGCAAATTAAGCCAGTTTCAGGAAAATGCTGATCCTCTCCCCTGATGGCAAACTCCAAGTCAGCGGGATTCATGGCCCCTCTTGTCCCGTTTAACGTTCTGGTCTGTACACCGGCGAATGCAGATGGAGCTCCGCTTTCATAGTAAAATATATGGCTTTCTGCCTCGAGGATTATTTCATTGCCAGGACGGCAATGTGTTAATATGGCAATCTGGTTTCCTTGTGTTCCGCTTGTTACGAAAAGTGCCGCTTCTTTTCCAAGCACTTCAGCAGCTTTTTCCTCCAGTATATTTATTGAAGGGTCCTCTCCATAAACATCATCTCCAACTTCAGCTTCATAAGCCGCTTTTCTCATTGCTTCAGTCGGCTTTGTGACTGTATCGCTTCTTAAATCAATCATGTCCTCACCCTGTCTCTATCTAATTTTACTTTATGTTACTGCAGTATTCTGTATTTTTCAATAAATAAGAAAGAGCACTTACAGGCTTTTAATCAAAATCATTTTCCTGTTATGAAAAATCCTTTTCTGTCCGAAGAGTCACCTTTTTTGTATATCTTCCTTTATTATTGAAGGCTCTTTTCTTTTCGTATTAATTTTTGTTTTCTGCTTATAGTGTTGTCCGTTGTTGGCCGCTAAGGATTCTCCTTTTCCGCGAGGCTTGCGCCTAAGGCTCCTCGGCGCTGCGCGTCTGCGGGGCCTCACCTGGCCCGCTACCCCCGCTCTAATTATCTCAGTAAATATAATACAAATAGCAACAAAATATACGAAAACAGCCATGGTGAAAATTTCATAAAAAAAGTTCAAAAGTTGTTCAAAAGTTCGATAATGCAGCAGAACCGTTGTTATATTGCTATTTATAGAAAATAAAAAGCAGTTCAAAGTTCTTACATATATTTCCTTTTGATATTTGTCACAACTTTTCACATTTGCTTATGTTAATATCATTTACACAGTGATAACTAAGTTAAATAAAGGTTTCAGGGATGTGCAATTTTGCCAGCAATATATTTTTTTGACATCTTTGTGAAATTGCGCACATTATTTGTGAATTATTTAACAATAGTTTTGTTTAAAGGAGATGAAACATCAGATGAAAAAAATGCTGCTCTCTTTAACAGCTATATTGCCGATGCTTTTGCTCAGCGGCTGTAATATGGTTGTTTTTGAACCGCAGGGTCCTGTAGCCAGAAGCATTACTGAATTAATTAACTGGTCCCTGATCTGGATGCTTCTTGTTGTTGCAGTCGTATTTGGATTATTCGGCTACATTGTTTGGAAATACCGTGAAAAACCTGAGAATAAGGATTATGAACCACCCGAGGAGCATGGGAGTACACTCCTTGAAATTATCTGGACCGGGATTCCGATCTTAATCGTCATTGCGTTAACGATCCCGACCGTTAAAACCCTTTATGCGCTGGAAGAAACACCAAAGGGCTATGAAGAAAAAGAGCCTATTACCATACATGTTACATCTGCTGACTGGAAATGGATTTTCAGTTATCCCGAAGAAGGCATTGAGACAGTGAACTATGTCAATATTCCCGAAGATAGGCCAGTACTCTTCAAAATGACTTCCGCAAGTACCATGCAATCTTTTTGGGTGCCTGCACTTGGCGGACAGAAGTACACCATGCCGAAGATGGAAACAGAATTGTATCTTGTTGCAGATAACCCTGGATCATACGAAGGCCAGAACACGAACTTTAACGGCCGCGGATATGCGGATATGAAATTTGAAGTGCTTGCCCAAACACAGGAAGATTTTGACCAATGGGTTGAAGATGTTAAGGATACAGCACCTAAATTGACAGAGAAAGAGTATGAAGGACTGCTGAAGCCTACTCATTTAGGAAGACTGACATATTCAAATACTCATTTAGAATGGGTAAATCATGCTGATCCTCACTCTAAGGCTTATACAAACCCTGAACTTTACAGAGGCCATGGATACCAGGGCAAGACATTTGAAGAAGACGATAATTACAAAAATGAGAACCCGAATGTAATTGAAGGTCATGGCAAAGACAGCGGCCATGATGACAGTGAAGAAAACCATGGAGGTGGCCATAGTGGGCATTAAATGGGATGAGTTTTTTATTACCGGAGATCCCCTTATACTAGGTTCCCAGATTGCCATTTTGCTGACAATGATTGGTGCAGTGGCAGGGATTACCTATTTGAAAAAATGGAAGTATCTGTGGACAGAATGGCTGACTACTGTTGATCATAAAAAAATAGGTATTATGTATATCATCTCCGCGGTATTAATGTTTTTCCGCGGCGGGATGGACGGCCTGCTGATGAAAGCTCAGACTGCGCGGCCTGAAATGGAATTTTTGAATTCCCAGCACTATAATGAAATCTTTACAACACACGGCGTTATCATGATTCTCTTCATGGCTATGCCGTTCTTGATTGGATTAATGAACGTTGTCATTCCGCTGCAGATTGGTGCACGTGACGTTGCCTTTCCACAGTTGAATGCTCTAAGCTTCTGGCTGTTCTTCAGCGGAGCTATGTTATTCAATATTTCCTTTGTCATTGGAGGATCGCCTGATGCAGGCTGGACTTCCTACTTCCCTCTTGCAGGCAAGGAGTTCAGTCCGGGAATCGGCAATAACTTTTACGCCGTCGCCCTGCAGATTGCCGGTATCGGTACATTAATGACAGGTATAAACTTTATCGTTACGATACTGAAAATGAGAACAAAAGGCATGACACTGATGAAAATGCCGATGTTCACGTGGACTACTTTTGTTACATCAATTCTGATTGTGGCTGCGTTCCCTATTTTCACAGTCGCATTGGCATTGATGACATTCGACCGTCTGTATGGAACACATTTCTTCACGGTATCCGGCGGAGGCATGGATATGCTTTGGGCTAACCTGTTCTGGCTATGGGGCCATCCAGAGGTATATATTGTTGCCCTTCCTGCTTTCGGGATTTTTTCAGAGGTTATTGCGACCTTCTCAAGAAAATCATTGTTTGGCTACAAGTCAATGGTATTTTCCATCCTTGGAATTGCGCTTCTAAGTATGGTTGTATGGGTCCACCATTTCTATACAATGGGATCAGGACCTGCGGTTAACTCATTCTTCTCCATCACGACAATGGCAATAGCCATACCGACCGGTGTTAAGATGTTCAACTGGCTGTTTACGATGCGGAAAGGCCGCATTAAAATTACTTCTGCCATGCTTTGGGCACTTGCATTTGTCCCATGCTTCGTTATCGGCGGGGTTACCGGTGTCATGCTGGCAATGGGTGCAGCAGATTACCAGTATCACAATACATTATTCCTTGTTGCCCACTTCCACTATGTATTAATTCCGGGTGTAGTATTTGCGGTATTCGCCGGTCTTTACTACTGGTGGCCAAAAATGTTCGGCTTCATGCTGAATGAAAGAATCGGCAAATGGCATTTCTGGCTGTTTGTAATCGGCTTTAACGTAACATTCATGCCTATGTTCTTCCTTGGTTTAAACGGAGCTGTAAGACGTGCATACACGTACTCTGCCGAGTCTGGTTTTGCACCTCTATTCATGCTTTCAGCCATTGGTTCAATCGTTCTGGCAGCCGGATTCGCGGTATTCTGCTACAACATTTACTGGAGCATCCGCTATGCAGACAGAAATATTTCAAGCGACCCATGGGATGCTAGAACATTAGAATGGTCTACTGCATCGCCTGTTCAATTCTATAACTTTGCTAAACTGCCGGAAGTCAAATCCCTTGATCCATTCTGGCACATGAAGAAAAAGAATGAAGGCTTAACGTTATATGACAGTGAAATTGAAGAGATTCATATGCCAAGCAATTCTTGGCTGCCGATTTATATGGGTGTCATCTTTGGCATCGCAGGCTTCCTCCTTGTATTTGAATGGCACATTGGTGCAGCAGTCGCTGCGATCGGCATTTTCGCCGGTTTAATCATCCGTTCATTCGATTACAATGAAGGCTTCCATGTTAAAAAAGATGAAATCCATCGAATTGAAAATGCGTGGAGAAAAACAGAAGGAGAGGTGCACGATCATGTCAGCTAAAGTGGATACTTCCCTGCCCCTTGAATATCAGACTGAGCAGGACCGCATGAATATTCTCGGCTTCTGGGTTTTCCTTGGCGCTGAAATCGTTCTATTTGCCACTCTGTTCGGAGTATACGGTGTATTATATGAACGCTTTGCTGGAGGACCAACACATAAGGATATCTTTGTCATCAAGGATGTCATGATTCAGACAGTCCTCCTTTTAACAAGCAGCTTTACAATGGGCATCGCCATTTTTGAAATGCGCCGCCATAACCTGAAAGGGCTAATCACCTGGCTGGTGATTACCCTTGCTCTTGGCGCAGGCTTCCTGTTCATGGAAATCAATGAATTTGTCCATTATGCCCATGAAGGCGCAACGATGCAAACTAGTGCGTTCCTTTCGAGCTTATTCGTTTTGCTTGGAACACACGGTGCCCACGTTACATTGGGTATTGGCTGGGCTACTATGGTTATTATCCAGCTTTTAAAAAGAGGCCTTACCCCTACTACAGCAAGAAAAACGTTTATTATCGGCCTTTACTGGCATTTCCTTGATGTTGTCTGGATCTTTATCTTCACATTTGTTTATCTGAAAGGACTGGTGGCTTAAATGGAACATCATCAATCAAAAAGCTTCCCGATAAGCCATGTCATTGGATTTATTGTTTCTCTTGTGCTGACTTTTGCAGCAGCAGGAATTGCTTTATATACAAACCTCTCTTTTAAAGTGATTATGTGGATCATTGGCTCCCTGGCTGTCGTTCAGGCAGGAATGCAGCTGTTCATGTTCATGCACTTAAGAGAAGGTGAAGACGGCAAGACAAACTTAGTCAATATGATTTATGCGGTATTTATGGTTATTGTTATTGTAGTGGGTTCTATCTGGGTCTTAACTTCTGGACACGCTGCACATTAAATCAGCACATGCCCATCCTCCCAAAGCACCTTTACCTCGAGGGTGCAGGCGCTGGAGCAAGACAGTACAAAAAAACCGGTCTCCCCGTTGGAGGCCGGTTTTATTTGTATTGTCTGATTCCCTTGCTTCCCTTTGTCATTTCTTCCATCACATTGATAAAAAACCCGAATCCGAACAGCAGCATAGACGAAACCATAATACTTAAACCGATGGATAATACATACTCACCAGTGATACCGCTTACAAAAAAGCTTGAAATAAAAACAATAAATCCTATTACAATACCTGCTGCTGTACTATTTCGGAAAAAATGCAAAACGCGCTGCTGTTGAATTGTCATATTTTCATCCCCTTTTATTTAATATTCTAACTATGTTCACAAATTTGTCAAACTTTTTGTCACGAATTTGTCAAAATTATTTTTCAATAAAAAACGCCCTGCATAGGCTGCAGAGCGTTTTTCTACTGATATAGGTTTTTAATGTTCTCCAAATCTTCCTTTAGACTGCAAATTTCCTGACGGGTCAGCATAAGCGGCATTTGATCGTAAAGTGTAATTATTTGCCCTCCCTCATCTTCTTCATGAAGGGTAAGATAATTATACAGAGTTTCACATTGATGTTTGTTGAGGACCGACTGGGTATTGAAGCTTTTTACTTTTTGAATCTCAAAAGCACTGGTTTCCGCATCAAATACGCCAGTTATGATATTTCCCTGCAAAGTATTGGACAAGGTCTTCACTCCCCTTTTTTGAGTAATATACCCATTATTCAGAAGCAATTTCCTAATATATCAAAAAAACTTTGGAAATATCATTTAATTATAATTATATTCTGCAGCATAGTAATCAGATTTACTTTTTACCTAAAGTAAACCCTTCAAATAGCCTCCCGCCGAAGGGTTCAAGCACTTTATCAATCAGGATAACTATCTTTTCAATGTTATTTGTTTTATAAAACGAATCAAATGCTTCAACGAATTCGTCTGCAAGTTCTTTGTCGTGGTGAACTAATGAACGAACAAGCCATTTAGATGATCCAATCCATTTACGATTACTGCGAAGTATGAACTCACCCACTAACTCCCCGAGTTTACTTGCAATAAAAATTCCTTCTCCTCTGTTTTGGCATCCGATTAAATCATCTAGTGCATCTGTGATGAAATATCTCTTCAAATCGATGGTTTTTTTTGACCATGCTTTTGGTCCTTGTTCCAGCAGTTCTTTTGCTTCTTTCTTTATGCCTGCTATAAGACCTGTATCTTTTAGTATCTTCCCTTCACTAACCATTCTTGGCATAGAAGGTTTTGCTTCTTTACAATCACTTTCAAAAAAGAAACGATAAGACGTTAAATTATGTACAAATAGTTCAATATTCCAGCCAAACTCAATGACCGATTCACGATAAGAAGAAACTAAATTATCATCAAAAATGACAAGATCTAAATCAGATGTTTCAGTTGCTTGTCCACGAACAACACTCCCAGCCAATAAAGCTCCCTGACAATTTGGAAAATGTCTTTCAACAAATTGGACGGCAGCTTCTATTGGTTCAGGTCTTTTTTTCATTTTATTTACTCCCTTATAAAGAATCTCACTCACAAACTATAATATTACATGAATTTTCCAAATATCTTGAATTGGAAAGTTTAATCCATTTGACAATAAAAAAGCAGACCAATCACTATGTAAATTAGTCTGCTGAATAAAGCTCTTATCGAATTCGTGGAAATATATCAAAGGAGTTATCAGGAGGCACTTTTGTGAGATTGAAGGCCTTCATCCGATTTTTGAATAATTAATCTTGGTGCCGACGAAATAATGAACACGGCCGCGATTGAGCAGAGAATGGCCGCTCCAAGCATGGTAGCCCCGTTAGCCAGGAAGGAAAATAGAACCGGCGACATCCCTTTTGGCGCATAGCTTCCGAAGAAAAGAACACCTGCTATAAAATGCCAGAAATACCGGGCGAAGCTTCCGATAAATACTGCCACGACTACCCAGCCAAGCGCTTTCTTCCTGCTGCCGGTGCGCAGCTGATTTTGAATAACACGATAAAACAAGCCGGCAAAACCGATACAAGCAAATGCAACAAAATACTCAATAAATGCCTGAAGCGGAGTGGCAATCCAGGCATCTCCCATGGCGATCTGCAGTATCCCCCATAAGAGTCCTGCAATAAAGCTGACTTTAAATCCTCTTCTAAAGGCCAGAATAAAAATCGGAATCATCGCCACAGATATAGAAATGGATGGCGACAGCTTGATGGATGGCAGAAGATCAAGAATGATAGCGAATGCTGCAAAAAATGAAGCCTCTATCATTGCGATTAAGCTTAATTTCTTCATAAAAAAATCCCCCTTTAGTCTCGTGACGATACCCCAAGGGAGAATATGCAGACAAAATAGTGCAACTGCCTTTTATTCCACATTCCTGCGCTAGCATTAACTAACAGGTTCAAAGGGTCAGAACAGCGGGCTGTTCACTCTCAGCGATATGCTCCCCTTGTGGCACGTTATTGAATTATTCGCTTTTAGTATATATGAAAGAATTAATGGTGAAAAGAAATTACTCCTCCTCTCCAAAAATAATTTGTTTATCCCACTTGCCTTTTCGATAATACATAAAGGCAATAACACTGCTAATGCCAAAACTGATCCCCATTCCTGCTGCAATTCCCTTATCCCCTATATACTTTGAAAATAGATAAGTTAAAGGATATCGGAGGATCCAGAATGAAATGATATTGAGGATAAGAACTTGAAACATGGCGCCTGAGGCTCTTACCACACCATTCAATACAAAATTAATGCCCAGGAGAGGATAGAAAAAAGCAATGATTTTCAAATATTCAGTGCCATAGTGTACTGATTCTTTATCCTGTATAAACAGGTGCACCCCATACTCTGCAAATAGGAACGTCCCCAAAGCAATGATAAACATGATGGCAAGATTGTAGAGGACTCCGTACAACGCTATTTGATGTACCCGTTCCCATCGATTTCCTCCTATATTTTGACCAGCCATACTATTGACTGCAGTCCCCAATGCCATGGCAGGAAGCATTATGATACTGTCGATCCGCTGTGCTGCACCAAACCCTGCAACGACGTCACTCCCAAAAGAAGTAACGACAGACATAATAGCCATAACGCCAGCCGATATGACAGTCATTTGGAGTCCTGAAGGAATGCCAAGCTTGAAGATCAGCACGGCCTCCTCTTTGTGAGGCCAAGATGGAATTGTAAAAGGCGCCAGCTTTTTGCGGAGTATGAATATCATGCCGATCATAAAGGCGACTCCCTGTGAAAGGATGGTTGCATAGGCGGCCCCATCAATGCCAAGCTGAAATACTGATATAAAAAGAGGATCGAGAATTGCATTTAACACGACAGCTATCAGCACAAAGTACAGGGGGCTTTTGCTGTCTCCGAGTGCTCTTAGTACAGTTCCTATAAAGTTATACCCGAATAAAAACAAAATACCAATGAAGTTAATCTGCAAATACGATGCAGCCTCTCCGGCCATTACGGCAGGTGTGCCCATGAAGGCCAGAATTCTTTCCGCAAGCAGGAATCCGGCTATTCCAAGAACAACCGACAAAATGGTCTGTATGACGGTAAAGGCATTTAAATAACGCTTAAGCCCCTCTGCCTGATCTCCGCCTTTTTGCTGGGATAGAATCGTTAATGCCGCATTGTTTATTCCAATGATAAATGAAAGTACTGTAAAGATTACAGTGCCTGAAATTGCAACAGCCCCCAATGCATTAGCTCCCAGCAGATTCCCAACCCACAGACTATCAATAAATTGATAGGAAACCTGCAGGAGATTAGTGAGCATTATGGGAGTTGAGAATAACAAGAGCTGTTTAAAAATATTTCCTTTTGTAAAGTCCTGCTGAGCCATTTTAACACCTTTTTCCCCTATATATTTCAATATTTTTATCAACAGAAATCGCTTATCCGCTTTTATTATTCACTATTTCACATTCAGTTTCCAATAAAATGGTTTGTACTAGACTTCCCCCCTGTCACATATCTTTCACATTTATTAACCCTTTGAACGCTGTTGTAGCACACTTTCTAATAAAGGATATTATTTTTCCATAATTTACAATGTTTAAAAAGAGTTAAACCCTTTTATTAACAATTTTAATTTCTTATAATGTAGGTATGTTCAATGAGGAGGGAATTGGTTGAAATCACTTTTAAAGAAGCCTTCGACGATTATAACTATTGCATTGGTAGTCACGGTGATTTTGGCGGCGGTTATTTGGACCGTACAAGCAGGAAATAAGGATGTGACAGTCCCGTTTTCTTCTGTGGAAAAAATTATTGCCTCCCAGGATGGAAAGATTGTTACAGTACAGGAATATAAAAATGGGAAACTGCTGATCACAGCTCCTGATGGCGAGTACATCTCTCATGTGCCTCCCAACAGTGATATGGTTGATAAATTAGTAGAAACCTATAATATTCAATATACATTCGCAGCCACAGGGCCCTATACACCTTGGATACTTGGCGGCATAGTCCTTTTGTTCATTGCCATAGGAATTTACCTGTTTAAGTCAGGAAAAGGCGGAATGGGCGCAACAAATACAATGAAGCAAAGTGTATCCAAGCCTAAAGCCCTTCCTGCCATTTCGCTTGAAGATGTAGGCGGAATTCAGGAAGAAATGAAAGAGGAAATTATGCAGACTCTTTCGATTTTAAAAGAACCGGAGCGCTCATTAAAAATGGGCATTAAGCCACCGAAAGGGATTCTTTTATACGGACCTCCCGGAACGGGAAAAACATTGCTGGCTCAGGCAATCGCCAAGGAATTGGGAGCCACATTTTTTTCAACAAGCGGTTCCGGGTTTAATGAATTATTTGTCGGTGTAGGAGCATCCCGAGTCAGAAACCTTTTCCAAAATGCCAGGAAGTATTCTCCTGCTGTCGTCTTTATTGACGAAGTAGATGCACTTGCAGGACGAAGAAAGCAGCATGGCGGAGAAGAAAGTGAAAAAACGTTAACTGAACTGCTGGTCCAGCTGGACGGCGGACACTCCAATGACGGAATATTATTTATTGCCGCCACGAACCGGAAGGATATGCTTGACGAAGCTTTCCTTCGTCCTGGACGGATTGACTTTTCTTTCAATGTCCCTCTTCCTGATACTAAGGGCCGGAGAGAGATCATAAATATTCATACACGAAATAGGCTGCTGGCTGAAGATGTCATGACAACTCTTGGCGATCTGGCAGAAAGCACTTCCGGTTTTTCAGGTGCTGATCTTCATTCCCTGTTTGAAACGGCAAGCCGCAGAGCTGTCCGGAACGGCCAGGAGATTATCTCAAAAGAAGATTTGGATTATGCGCTTGACCGCACTATCCTGGGAACCACCACCCGGGCTTTACAGGATGCCGGAACGAAGCAGCGGGTTGCCATTCATGAAGCTGGCCATGCTTTAGTGGCTGCTTTAACAAAACCGGGTTCCGTCCGGAAAGCAACCATCATTCCGCGTGGCGAAGCACTTGGGTATGTAGCTCCTATTCAAAAAGAACTTCATTTATCAACAACAAGTGAACTTCTTGACCAGGTAGCCATGATTCTCGCTGGCGGGGTAGCAGAACGAATGATACTTGGCGAACACAGCATTGGGGTAAGCGGCGATGTTAAACAAGCGAAGCATATCATCGAGCAAATGGTTGATACGGGGTTACTTGATAACGGATTTGAGCTTACTTTCAACAAAGGCCAAAAAGAAGCCAAAATGCAGGATCTTTTCCAGAAAGCATTGGAAAGATGCGAGTTAATTATTGCGAATCACCAGCCGCAATTTAAAGTCCTGGTAGAGGCCCTTCTTGAGAAGGAAACACTCGAAGGCAGTGAAGTACAGGAAATTGCAGGAGAATTAAAAACTGAATTGGTCATAGCGTAATGTGAAACCGGTCCTCTGAGGGCCGGTTTTTTTATGATAATAGGACATCGGAAATATATTAGGGTAATGTTAAGGATGCCAATTATTTTGAATACAAAAGTAAATAAATGCTTTTATATAAAGGATTCTTCCTCTCTTTTGTTTAATTATTAATATAGATAAAAAATGGAGGAATGGTACTTTTGTATGATTTTATTGCTGACCTGATATTTCACTTTCTGATTATGATGCTGATTCCTTTTATTCATAAAATCTCTTCTCAGTGGAGTGGACGATGGAAGACTTCTGTACCGTTTTTATCTGTTTTAATAATGGCCCTTTTCCTGACAATGACTTTTCCAGTAGAAATTACGGGCGGCCAATTTTTTAATCTGAAATTTATTCCTATTTTTGTCGCATTTTTTTATATTAGCTCGTTTGCAGGATTTTTTACAATATTTGTATTAATTACTTTAAAGGGGTTCCTTTCACCTGAAGATATCTGGATAGCGCTAATAAATTACACTATTATTTCCGTTCTCTTTTTCTATGCGGGAAAATTTTATAAGAACCGTACATTTGGACAAAAAGTCAGTATAGCTGCATTATTCTATCTTCCCATCACCATTACGAGGTTTGTTATTTTCCTCCAAAGGGATATAAACGAAGACGCTGTTTATTTATTATTGTTTTCTGCAGTTTCGATCATAACTCTTTCCATGATCATTTATCTGGTTGAAATGAATCTGCTTCAGGAACAAATAATGCAAAAGGTGAAAAATGCGGAAAAAATCAATGCAATCAGTCAGCTGGCCGCTTCTGTCGCCCATGAAATCAGAAATCCGATGACCACTGTAAAAGGGTTTTTGCAAATGATGAAGGATGAAAAAAATCTTACTGCGAATCAAAAGACGTTTATTAAAGTCTCTTTGGAAGAGCTTGACAGAACTAATCATATAATAAGTGATTTTCTTTCACTTGCACGCCCGGATACTGCAGCTGCAAGGAAGGTTTATCTTTCAGAATTATTATTGGAAGTGGCTGATTTTATGAGGCCTTATGCATTAATGACAAAGGTTGAAATAAAGGCAAGCATTTTTGAAGGCATCTATATTGTTGGTAACCCAAATGAAATGAAACAATTATTTATCAATTTATTGAAGAATAGTATTGAAGCCATGCCTGGCGGAGGAATCCTGGAGATTTCAGCCTACAAGAAAAATACAACTGCAGATATACAAATTAAAGATGAAGGTGTCGGAATGTCTAATGAAACACTTCAAATGCTCGGACAGCCCTATTATTCGACAAAAACAAAAGGAACTGGCTTAGGGCTGATGATAACGTTTGATATTATCAATCGATTGAAAGGAAAATATTTAATCGATAGTACACCGGGCAAAGGAACAACCTTTACGATTTCCCTTCCTTTATTTTACTCTTCTGAAGAGGTTCTGAGCCCTTCATTCCATAACGGAACTGAAAGAAGCATATAAAGGAAAACTAAACCCCAAAACTTAATAATAAACCAATGAAAAAAGCCTCCATAAAAATGAAGGCTTTTTTCATTTATCCCCTGCCGGATGCACGGCCTCTTATAAAGTTTACTACAATGATAATCGCTGCGATTACCAGCAGTATATGAATGATGCCTCCTGCAATTTTAAACATTAATCCCAGAATCCATAATACAAGCAGAATACCTGCAATAGTCCAAAGCATGCCTTTCCTTCCTTCCTGTCGTTTTTACAATATAAATACCCTTAATGTAAAAAGAAAAAACATTGCCGTACTTTTTATCGCCGTTACAATGTTAGGTTTTGCAAGGGATCCCTATTTTTATTCAGGAAGTATTTTATTATGCCGCACTTCTTCCGGGCTCTCTTTTAATAAAGTGGAATGCCCATTCAACCATGAACTGGCAGTTAAAAACGTTCAGGACACCCATTCTGCAAAAGCAAAATAAAATTCAACAAAGCCTTCCGTAATTCAAGCACTATTTGTTTGCATCCATTTTTCGATCATTGCATATACTATATTCACGGCCGCCCACCTCTTCTAACATCGCTTCGTTGCGGGACTAACCAGACCGGAATGTGGGCGGCCTCCTGTATAGGTGACAGGCACCTATACCACTACTAGACCACTTTCACACACACCATTTAAGCTGCAAGCCGCATAGGTATTGCAGCTTTTAATTTATGGCTCATCGTCCATACTGTATCCTAAATTTACTCCAATGAAAAAAATGCCAGGAGCATATCCTGGCAGTCTAACGGTCAGTAAACCCCCGATGACCCGAGGTTTCACTTTATTTTTTATGCATTTTAAACTCAAGGAAAAGCTCATTATAATAAGCGAGCATTCTTTTTCCCAGGTTTTCATAAACCTCCAGACGGGCTGTCATTTCTTCATCAGGATAAAAACGTTCATCAGAAATGGTTTCTTTATCCATATATTTCAGCGCCTCTTTATTTGGCGTTGAATATCCAACATATTCTGTATTTTGTGCCGCATTTTCCGGGTCAAGGATGAAATTCATGAACTTATGTGCGGCTTCCGGGTTTCTCGCAGTCTTAGGGATGACCATATTATCAAACCACAGATTGGAGCCTTCTTCCGGAACAACATATTCGAGATTATCCTTCTCCCACATGAGCTCCTGTGCTGTACCGGACCAGACTACGCCAATTCCGGCTTCATCATTTTCCATCAGCATTCTGATTTCATCTCCAACAATGGCTTTAATGTTAGGTGTAAGACGATCGAGCTTTTCTTTCGCCTCGACTAAATGGTCTTTATTTTTGTCATTAAGAGAATAATGCAGACTATTTAGCCCCATGCCCATTACCTCTCGTGCCCCATCAATCAGCAGAATCTGGTTTTCTAATTCAGGGTCCCATAAATCATTCCAGCTCGTGATTTTTTTATCACCTAATATATCGGTGTTATAAAGAATGCCGACTGTGCCCCAGAAATAGGGAATCGAATACTCATTCTTAGGATCAAAAGGCAGGTCCATGAAACGGGGATCAATATATTTCAGGTTTGGAATTTTCGTATGATCCACCGGCAATAGCAGATCTTCTTCCTTCATTTTTTCAATAGCATATTCTGAAGGAACAGCAATGTCATAAGCTGTGCCGCCCTGTTCAATTTTCGTCATCATCGCTTCATTGGAATCGAAGGTTTCATAGATGACTTTAATGCCTGTTTCCTGTTCGAACTTATCCACCAGGTCTGCATCAATGTAATCGCCCCAATTAAAAATGGTCAGCGTATTGCCGCTTGTATAGCCCTGGGAGGAATTCAGACTGGAAACGAAGTACAGCAATGCGATTGAAACGATTAATACGGCCGCTAGTGCCTGAATAAGCTTTTTCATTGCCTTACCCCCATTCCATTCGGCTTCTCATTTCGCTTTGTAATAAAGTAATAGCCTGTAACCAGGATGATGGTAAATAGGAATAGCAAGGCGGATAAAGCGTTGATATTCAGTGAAACTCCCCTTCTTGCCAGAGAATAAATCTCAACAGACAAAGTGGTAAAGCCATTGCCTGTAACAAAGAAAGTGACGGCAAAATCATCGAGAGAATAGGTCAGGGCCATAAAAAAGCCGGCGAATATCCCTGGAGTGATATAAGGGAGAATGACCTTTGTCAGTACATCCAATCTGCTGGCCCCAAGATCCATGGCTGCATATATCATGGATGTGCTCATCTCTTCAATTTTAGGCAAAACCATCAGGACAACGATCGGAACACTAAAGGCGATGTGTGCCAGTAAAACAGAGATAAAGCCAAGCTTAAGTCCGATCATCGTAAAAAGAATTAAAAACGACGCACCGATAATAACATCCGGACTGACAATCAGCACATTATTTAATGAGAGCAGCGTGTTTTTCACTCTGCGTTTTCGTGCATAAGCAATGGCAAGTGCCCCAGCGACTCCAACAATCGTTGATATGGCTGCTGATAAAAGGGCAATAATAACCGTGTTCAAAACAATGATGAGCAATCGTGTATCACTAAACAGCTCCCGGTACCAATCCAAAGTAAATCCTTCGAACTGATACATAGTCCCTCCGCTGTTAAAAGAATAAAAGATCAAATAAAAGATCGGGGCGTATAGAATGACAAAGACAAGAGCCAAATAAAACGCCGGCCATTTCCTGTTCTTTTTCATTATAGGATCCCCCGCTTTCTTCTGCCTGTCAGCACCATAATCAGTACCATGGCGATAATCAGGAAGACGGCAATGGTAGAGCCCATTCCCCAGTCCTGTGTTACAAGGAAATGCTGCTCAATCGCAGTTCCAAGTGTAATGACACGGTTCCCTGCAATCAGTCTTGTCAGCATGAATAATGATAATGCCGGGATAAAGACAATCTGGCATCCTGCTTTCACGCCATCCAGTGTCAAAGGAAAAATAACACGCTTGAATGTTACCCAGGAAGAACCGCCCAAATCATTGGAAGCATCCAAAAGCGTTGGATTCAGCTCATCTAAGGAATTAAATATCGGCAATATCATAAAAGGAAGAAAGATATAGACCGACACAAAGATAAAACTGAAATCAGTAAACAGAATCTGTCTGCCGCCGATTCCCATCACTTCCAGAAAGCTGTTCGCAGCGCCATATGTACCGAAAATGCCAAGGAAAGCATAAGCCTTCAAAAGCAGATTAATCCAGGATGGCAGGATGATCAATAATAGCCACAGCTGCTTATGCTTCGTTTTCGTAAGCAAATACGCTGTCGGATATGCGATCAGCAATGAAAATAACGTAATTAAAAAGGCATACCAAAAGGAGCTTAGAGACATTTTTAAATAAACAGGCGTAAAGAACTTCCGATAATTCTCCATTGTGAAGTGCCCTTCAATATCAAAGAACGAATAATACAGGACAAGCAGCAAAGGCGTGACAACAAATAGCACAATCCAAAGAACATAAGGAATTAAATTAAAATTGCGGGAATTAGTTCTCATGGCTTCCCTCTTCATAGGCTTCCAGGCGCTTATCAAATTCTTCTTCGGTCTCCCCGTGCCTCATGACATGAATTGCTTCAGGGTCGAAGTGGAGGCCAATATCATCCCCGACAGTCGCCTTTTTAGTTGAATGGACGAGCCACTCATTGCCGTCGCTATCATAGCAGCTGATCTCATAATGGACACCCCTAAATAGCTGGGAGTCAACTTTAACCTTCAGCTTCCCATCATCAGGGGCTGTAATAGCGAGATCTTCCGGGCGGATCACAATCTCAACCTCTTCATTCGGCTCAAAGCCTCCGTCAACACATTCAAATAACTTCCCGGCAAACCGAACTTCATAATCCTTGATCATCGTACCTGCAACAATATTGGATTCCCCGATAAAATCAGCTACAAAGCGGTTAATCGGTTCATCATAAATATCAGTAGGCGTTCCACTCTGCTCAATCCTTCCGCTGTTAATCACGAAAATTTCGTCTGACATGGCCAATGCTTCTTCCTGATCATGTGTGACAAAAATAAACGTAATGCCAAGATTTCGCTGCAGCTCCCTTAGCTCATACTGCATTTCGGTGCGCAGCTTCAGGTCAAGTGCGGATAATGGTTCATCCAGGAGAATGACCTCAGGCTCATTGACAATGGCTCTCGCGATGGCAACACGCTGGCGCTGCCCGCCTGACATATCTTTAATTTCCCGGTTTTCGTATCCTTCAAGGTTTACAAACCTTAGCGCTTCTTTTACTTTCCTTTCGATCTCCGTTTTCTTTAATTTTTTTATTTTTAGGCCAAATGCAATGTTTTCAAATACATTCAAATGAGGAAACAGGGCATAATCCTGAAAAACAGTATTTACTTGCCGTTTGTTTGCGGGAACATGATTAATGACTTTTCCACTAAAATAGATATCCCCTTCAGAAGGTTCAGTAAAGCCGGCAATCAGCCGCAATATCGTCGTTTTTCCGCAGCCCGATGGACCTAAAAGGGTATAAAACTTTCCGCGCTCAATTTCAAAGCTGACATTTTTTAATACAGGCGGGTCATTATCATATTTTTTTGTCACCGATTTAAATCGGATAATGGTGTTATCTGTCATCTAACTCTCCCTATCTATAGAAATTTACAGGAAATATGTGAAATATGTATTGTCAAGTTCAAACGTATAATATCATAGATTTCCAATAATCTGTTACAAAATTCAAAAACAAAAATAACCCCGCACCTTGAATGCGGGATTTTCGGATGCTATACTCCCCGCTTATTCCCCCATACATAGGTATGCAGCTGCGGAAGCACTTTAACATCTTTCAGCTCATTGTCCTGAATCGTTTTTTCGATAAGCCAATCATATTTATCAAGCAGTCTTTGCAGTAAATTCCGGTCGTCTGCTGTTACGGTGTCATCATTTCCCACCTGCAGATAAAACGGAACTCCTGGATAGCGCTGATAAACATTTTTGGCATATTCATAATCCTCATCATTAAAAACAACAATCTTAAGTGAAAACTGCTGTTCTTCCCTTCTGCTGCCCTGCAGTTTGTTCACGATCAGATCGAGCACATCGAAGTCCGTATTCATGCCTGAACTTGGCGGCTTTGGGGAGAGTGTGAGTTCATCAATATCATAAAACCAATCCTGCCAGCGGCTTCCCTGTGTTTCCAGGCAGAGCTTAATTTGTTCAGCTTTAAGAAGAGAAATGAACTTACCCAAATTTTTAAGAAGAGCGGGATTGCCGCCTGAAATGGTTACGAATGAAAACCCGTCTCCTCCCAGTTCTTTAAGCTCTTTCCAAATTTCATCCGGGTCCATTTGACGGATGCTGTCTTTCGCACTTCCATCCCAGGTAAAAGAGGAATCACACCAGCTGCAGGAATAATCACAGCCTGCAGTGCGGACAAACATAGTCTTTTGGCCGATGACCATGCCTTCACCCTGAATGGTCGGACCAAATATTTCCAGTACTGGTATCTTACTCAACCTCCATCCACTCCCTTCTGGCTTCCGCATAGCTTGTAGGAGTTTCAAAAAGGCGCACAAATTCTACTCTGGCCCCGTCATATTGCTCTTTTCTGTTTTGCAGGCTTTCCGCCATTTTTTCATAAATCCACACAACCATATTCTCGGCTGTCGTATTCATAGGTGGCAGCGTTTCATTCAGGTACTTGTGATCGAGAAAAATCTCAATCTCTTTTTTCCAGATTTCTTTTATATCCCCGAAATCGATCATTAACCCTCTGTTATCCACAAACCCGCTTAAGCCGAAAATCACCTTATAGGTGTGTCCATGCAGGTTTTTGCACTTACCTTCATAGCAATGCAGATGATGGGCTGAATCAAACGTGAATTCCTTGCTGACCATTACACGCTTGTGATGGTATTTCAGCTGATCCGGTTTAATGTCTTCATTAATCTTCTGGAGTTTATCAACAATCCTAAATCCATACATGGCTTAAAGCCCCCCCTTTTCGCTGAGGTATTCTTCAAGGCCCTTTTGTCTTAAATGGCAGGCAGGACACTCACCGCAGCCATCGGCAGGAATGCCGTTATAGCATGTCAGTGTGCTGTTGCGCACATAATCAAGAGCATCCAAGTCATCTGCCAATTTCCATGTCTCCGCTTTATTGAGCCACATTAAAGGTGTATGAATCACAAACTGCCCATCCATCGAGAGATTCAGTGTGACATTCAGTGATTTGATAAAAATATCTCTGCAATCAGGGTAGCCGCTGAAATCTGTCTCACACACCCCGGTAACAATATGCTTGGCATCGATCTGACTGGCAAGCACACCGGCAAAGGACATGAATAAAAGGTTTCTTCCAGGCACAAATGTCGATGGAAGCCCGCCTTCCTCTCCATCCTTTACTTCTATGTCATCACGGGTCAGAGCGTTTGGTGCAAGCTGATTCAATAAGGACATATCAAGGATATGATGCCTGATTCCCAAATCTTCTGCTATTTGGCGGGCACAATCAATTTCAAGCTTGTGCCGCTGATTATAATTAAAAGTAACTGCTTCCACCTCGGCAAAACGTTCTTTTGCCCAGAATAAGCAGGTAGTACTATCTTGTCCGCCGCTGAATACAACGAGTGCTTTATCATTTTTCATATTAAAATTCTCCTTTAAATAGAAAAACAGGACCACTAAGAAAGCAGACCTGTTTTCCTTAGTTTTTTAAAGAGGGTAGCTAGAACCTCTACCGTTTACACGGATTTTCTATTGAACTATCAGTTTATATTATCATCTTTTTCAAGGTTTTAGAAGGTATTACTTGTGTTCAAACAAAAAGTTTTATTATTCAAAATCGTGGAAAAGTAATAATGCATCGCCATTTCATAAGGAGGGATTGAAGCATGATCAGATTTACATCGTCATCACGCTATTCCTTTGGCATTGCGAAAAAAGGGACATTTGCAAGAAGGACTTCAGGGATCCATATTCAGGACAGGTCCACTCTTATGCGTTTGGGATTGCTGCAATAATCGGAACCTGTAAAAAAAGGTGCAGCTATTGCCTGCACCTTTCAGTTTGTAGACAAAAGGGGTTCGGAATAGCCTTATTCCGGACCCTTTTTACTTTTTTATTGGACTTGAAAGCATTTTTTCATGACTGTAAACCTCTC
>NZ_VCRN01000082.1 GCF_009849585.1 Bacillus sp. ZZV12-4809 | reverse complement strand
CAAGATCAAAGGTTTTTAACTCTATTTAACATAGAGAGAATTGACTAAAATGGCGATTACTCGGTTATTGCTTCTTCATAATCATTATCTAGTTTTCAAGGAACAAAAAATAACGAATGGAATCGTTATGGTTGGTGGAGCCTAGCGGGATCGAACCGCTGACCTCCTGCGTGCAAAGCAGGCGCTCTCCCAGCTGAGCTAAGGCCCCATTATATGAGATGGTGGGCCTAAATGGACTCGAACCATCGACCTCACGCTTATCAGGCGTGCGCTCTAACCAGCTGAGCTATAGGCCCACATAATAGGTAAAGTATGAAAATATGAGGATTAATCCCTCAAAACTGAACGAACAAAGAACATCACGTTTCTTGTAAATATTCCTTAGAAAGGAGGTGATCCAGCCGCACCTTCCGATACGGCTACCTTGTTACGACTTCACCCCAATCATCTGTCCCACC
>NZ_VCRN01000001.1 GCF_009849585.1 Bacillus sp. ZZV12-4809 | reverse complement strand
GTAAGATCCCTGAAAGATGATCAGGTTGATAGGTCAGAGGTGGAAGCGTGGCGACATGTGGAGCTGACTGATACTAATCGATCGAGGACTTAACCAAAATGAAAAGCGGAGGCGACTGTTCAACTTCGAGAGAAGTTAGGAGCCGAAGCTAGACAAGTCATTGGTGAATACTCGGCAAAATGCTTCTTCATACATTATCTAGTTTTGAGGGAACGAAGTTTCTTCAACCAAATAGTCCGGTGGCGATAGCGAGAAGGTCACACCCGTTCCCATACCGAACACGGAAGTTAAGCTTCTCAGCGCCGATGGTAGTTGGGGGCTGTCCCCCTGTGAGAGTAGGACGCTGCCGGGCAACCCTGTTTGGGTAACTTTATATGGCCCCTTGGTCAAGCGGTTAAGACACCGCCCTTTCACGGCGGTAACACGGGTTCGAATCCCGTAGGGGTCACCACTTTGGAGGATTAGCTCAGCTGGGAGAGCATCTGCCTTACAAGCAGAGGGTCGGCGGTTCGATCCCGTCATCCTCCACCATAACTCCTGAATGAGCAAAATGCTCTTCAAAGAGGTATGAGCCATTAGCTCAGTCGGTAGAGCAGATTGCAGCATCAGTGAGATTCATCATCTGAATAGCAATCTGTGACAAAGCACGCAGGGCTTTGGAACATCTGACCTGGAAGTTTCAGGATTTAGGCAACGTAATTTTAGTGAGAGCCATTAGCTCAGTCGGTAGAGCATCTGACTTTTAATCAGAGGGTCGAAGGTTCGAGTCCTTCATGGCTCACCATTTTAATTTCATATTGCGGGTGTGGCGGAATTGGCAGACGCACCAGACTTAGGATCTGGCGCCGCAAGGCGTGGGGGTTCGACTCCCTTCACCCGCACCATTTTAAGCGGAAGTAGTTCAGTGGTAGAACATCACCTTGCCAAGGTGGGGGTCGCGGGTTCGAATCCCGTCTTCCGCTCCATTATTTTGCGCCCGTAGCTCAATTGGATAGAGCGTTTGACTACGGATCAAAAGGTTAGGGGTTCGACTCCTCTCGGGCGCGCCATATTACGGGGAGTAGCTCAGCTTGGTAGAGCACTTGGTTTGGGACCAAGGGGTCGCAGGTTCGAATCCTGTCTTCCCGACCAGCGACACTTCTTTTACATGGGGCCTTAGCTCAGCTGGGAGAGCGCCTGCTTTGCACGCAGGAGGTCAGCGGTTCGATCCCGCTAGGCTCCACCATAAAATATATAATCATTTCGGCGGTGTAGCTCAGCTGGCTAGAGCGTACGGTTCATACCCGTGAGGTCGGGGGTTCGATCCCCTCCGCCGCTACCAATATGATTATCTTATACAACATTGGAGGAATACCCAAGTCCGGCTGAAGGGATCGGTCTTGAAAACCGACAGGCGGGTCAAACCGCGCAGGGGTTCGAATCCCCTTTCCTCCTCCATATTTTCTTTAATATTATTGTCGCGGGGCGGTTATATCACCGAATAAGCTGCGATGAAATGCTTGATGTGAGCATAGACAAATCACATAAATAATACTATCGCGGGGTGGAGCAGTCCGGTAGCTCGTCGGGCTCATAACCCGAAGGTCGCAGGTTCAAATCCTGCCCCCGCAATCCGGTCCGGTAGTTCAGTTGGTTAGAATGCCTGCCTGTCACGCAGGAGGTCGCGGGTTCGAGTCCCGTCCGGACCGCCATTTTTACAAAGAGATATAAGCTTTGGCTCAGTAGCTCAGTCGGTAGAGGATTTTAAAAGAATGCAGCTGCGAAGCTTTTCATCATCGAATAGCATGCTTTTAAAATCTGCGACAAAGAACGCATGGCTTTGAAGCACATTTATTTAGATTTAGGGATATAATATTATTTTGGCTCAGTAGCTCAGTCGGTAGAGCAAAGGACTGAAAATCCTTGTGTCGGCGGTTCGATTCCGTCCTGAGCCACCATTTTCTTAGTCTTTACAGACTTGGAGGGGTAGCGAAGTGGCTAAACGCGGCGGACTGTAAATCCGCTCCTTCGGGTTCGGCAGTTCGAATCTGCCCCCCTCCACCATTGATATAGGGGTATAGTTTAATGGTAAAACGAAGGTCTCCAAAACCTTTGATGTGGGTTCGATTCCTACTACCCCTGCCAGTAGGATAGTGGCGGTTGTGGCGAAGTGGTTAACGCATCGGATTGTGGCTCCGACATTCGTGGGTTCGATTCCCATCAATCGCCCCATTATTCTTTTAAATTGCATTATTATTGGGCTATAGCCAAGCGGTAAGGCACCGGACTTTGACTCCGTCACTCGCAGGTTCGAATCCTGCTAGCCCAGCCATTTTTTTTAAGGCAGCATAGCCAAGTGGTAAGGCAGAGGTCTGCAAAACCTCCATCCCCGGTTCAAATCCGGGTGTTGCCTCCAACTTATATTCCTTACAAAGCGGGTGTAGTTTAGTGGTAAAACCTCAGCCTTCCAAGCTGATGATGAGGGTTCGATTCCCTTCACCCGCTCCAACACATATGGGCCTATAGCTCAGCTGGTTAGAGCGCACGCCTGATAAGCGTGAGGTCGATGGTTCGAGTCCATTTAGGCCCACCATTATACATACCATTTTCAAACTAATTCCAATAGGGATTAGTTTTTTTATATATGTGAAACTTCTTGAGTTTAGTCTGGCCATTCTAATTTTCGTTTATATTATCTTCTAAATCTTTCACTCTCTTTTCAAGTTTCTTAACTTTACCATCTGAAAATAATGCAAAAGAGAACGCACCCGCAGCTAATGAAAAAGCTAAAATCACGAAAGCATCCAAAATAGTCACCCCAATTTTAATTAATTTCTTAACTTGCGTTTAGTTTAAGAACAATAGTTTACATCCCTCAAAATCATTTTAACATAAAATACCATCTTACAAGCTTGAAATTCTATGATCATTATAGGACTTCTGGTAAGTGACTTTTTGTGAACTATTTGTGAACCTATATGCTTACCAGAGCACTGTTCAATAGAGATAACCCTTGGTACTACAGTGTTTAACCAAAATTGCAGGCCTTTTGCTTTGAAGATATATGAAAAAAGTGTGATTCAATTCACTTTTATGAAAACCCTTCTCAACTATGATGTAGGTAACAAAGCTAAGGAGCTGATGGAAGGTGGATGCACGAAAAGTGAACCAGAGCAGTTCAAAGGAACATAACTCTCTAAAGGGTACGTTCTTTTCAGTTACAGTTGTAGGGCTTGGGATCTTTGTTACTTATTTAATAGTGTATGGCCTGTATATGGCCAGATTATAGGGGGGATACAAAATGATGCATCGGTCAGAGAAGATATGGCTGATTCTAAGCTTTGGGATGATTATTGGATTCATGCTGATTACGGGCTACCAGACATTCGCCCTGGAGCTGGGGCCGCCGAGCTATGGAGAGCGAATTGATCCGCAGAAAGTGGATGAAACAGCACCGTTCGATAATCCAGGGATTAAGAAGATAGGCGAGAAAGAGTATGAAGTAGTCATGACGCTTCAGGTATTCAGCTTTACCCCAAATGAAATTGAGGTGCCTGCCGGATCAACAGTTCATTTTACATTGACGTCAAAAGATGTCGTTCATGGGTTTCAGGTTGCAGAAACTAACTTAAATGCTATGGTAGTACCTGGCTATGTACAAAAGATCACTCAGAAATTTGATAAGCCAGGTGAATATTTAGTACTTTGCAATGAGTACTGCGGTGCGGGCCATCAGATGATGAGCACGACCATTACGGTGAAATAAAGGGGTGATAGACAGTGGAAACAGTTATTAAGCAATCTGGA
The DNA here is from genome assembly GCF_009849585.1 of Bacillus sp. ZZV12-4809. Lineage (GTDB taxonomy): Bacteria > Bacillota > Bacilli > Bacillales > Cytobacillaceae > Cytobacillus. The sequence goes on along the minus strand of NZ_VCRN01000001.1, from coordinate 583,605 downwards.
AGAACACAAGTTATTAAGGATAAAGCAAATAAAATTATGGGAATTAGCCTTGAGGATGCAAAATTAACGAAATCATATTTATCTGTTGCTTTCCTGGCCATCCTTTTGGGAGGAATACTTGGATTGCTGCAAGGCCTGAATCGGGCTGGAATGTTTGAATTGCCGGCATGGCTGAATTATTATCAGGTACTTACAGCTCATGGCCTTCTGCTGGTAGTCGTACTGTCGGCTTTCTTCACAATCGGATACTTCTATGCCGGGTTATCCCATACACTGGGCGGCCTGCTTCCTAAGGTCAGAAAGATGGCATGGATTGGCTTCTGGATGAAGATTTTCGGATTTGTCCTAGCGGTGATTCCGATTTTAATGAATGAAGCATCAGTTATGTATACATTCTATCCGCCAATGGCTGCTTCACCCATTTTCTATATAGGATTAGTATTTATCGTATTGGGTGTTTGGATGGGCGCCTTTGGTGCTTTCATCAATGTGGCCAGCTGGAGAAAGAGGAATCCGGGCCAGCATATACCGATCCTTTCTTTCTTTGCAACCGGGGTCTTTGTTCTCTTATTCTTCGGCAGCATACCTGTAGCGATTGAAGTCTTTACGATTATCCCATGGGCTTTTGGGTGGGTGGAGACAATTAATGTAATGGTTGCACGCACTTTGTTCTGGGCTTTCGGACACACGCTGGTTAACATCTGGTATTTAACAGCTGTTTCTGCCTGGTATGTCATTGTTCCAAAGATCATTGGGGGAAAAAGGTGGAATGACCTTTTAACAAGGATCGTAGTAATCGCACTCGTTATTATGAATATTACAGGCGGTTTCCACCATCAAATTATAGATCCTGGTATTTCAGAGCCAGTTAAATACATGCACGTGTTTATGAGTCTGGCAATTGGTTTCCCTTCTTTAATGACTGCTTATGCTATGTTTGCAGTATTTGAGCGTACAGCGAGAAAGAAAGGCGGAAGAGGTCTTGTCGGCTGGTATAAGAAACTTCCTTGGGGAGATGTACGATTCCTTGCACCATTTATCGCGATGGCTGCTTTTATTCCTGCAGGGGCGGGCGGAATTGTACAAAGCACAAATCAATTGAATCAGGTAGTCCATAACACAATGTGGATTGTCGGCCATTTCCACTTAACACTTGGCATGTCAGTGGTCATGACATTCTTCGGCATCAGCTATTGGCTCATTCCTTATGTATCAAAAAGAGTGCTGACACCGCAGATCAATAAACTTGGGGTTATACAAACGATCATATGGACGCTCGGTATGATCATCATGTCAGGTGCAATGCACTGGGTAGGGCTGCTGGGTTCTCCAAGAAGGACGTCCTATTCAACATACTTTGACAATGCGACTGCTTTAAGCTGGGATCCTTATCTGTTCTTCTTGGCCATAGGCGGTACCCTGCTGATGATTGGTGTACTCATGCAGGTATATGCCGTATTCTACCTCATGTTCTTTGCACCAAAAGGGAACACAGAATTCCCTGTTGCGGAAGTGGAAGAGGATGAAGCGCCTACACCTAGATGGACAGAGCGCTGGGGATTATGGATTGTGTGTATGATTGCCCTTGTCGGCATGGCATACGTCATTCCATTGGTCGATTTTATAGTCAACGCGCCTCCAGGTTCACCTCCATATAAAACCTGGTAAGGAAAGGGAGATAGCTCGGCTCTGGGCTGTCTCTTTCTTTTAAAAGGAAGTGATGAATCATGATTCCCAAAAATAGAACGGCTTTATCAAGCTTGCTTGTACTGATGTTTGGCACATTTCTTTTTTACATTGGCACAGATGGGTTTCAGGCATTTACGGCTGAAACAGCCAGGGTTAATCAGTTAATGGATGAAAAGCCTCAGTTCCCGGATGTAACACTTGAAGATAATAATGGAAGGAGCTACTCATTCTCGGAATTTAAAGGAAAGTATGTTTTTATTACTTTTTTATATACTTCCTGCGGTACTGTTTGCCCTGAGCTGGAAGTCAATATGTCAGAAGTATATAAACAAATTCCGAAAGAGTATATTGGCGATGACATTCAGTTCCTGAGCATCAGTTTTGATCCGGAGAGGGACGATCCGAAAACATTGGACACTTACCGTAAAGCTTTTGGCAGTGACGGAAAAACGTGGAGAATGGCCAGAATTCCAGATCAGGAGGAACTTAACTCTTTGCTGGACCGGTTTGGGGTCATTGTCATACCGGATGAATACGGCAACTTTGCCCATAACTCTGCTTTTTATCTGGTAAACTCCAAAGGACAGTTAATCGAAGTGATGGACTACACATTCATTGATAAAGCGGCTGATAGGGTAACGGAGATTCTGCGCAGCGGGAGGGAAGAAGGATGAGATCACCAGTTTACGGATTTTTCCTGCTCCTTGCATTGGCGCTGCCTCCTGTAGCTAATCTGCTGGAATCCATCATGATTACCCACATGCATATGCAAATGCCCCTGCTGGTGATCTCCGGATTATTCATGGCCAAGTTCTTTCAAAATCGCTTTCCTGAGTTTTTCTCAAAATGGAATGAAAATGGAGTTCCCGGTCTATTGCTGTTTTCAGTCATTATGGTGTATTGGTCTCTGCCAAGGACGATGGACGAAGCTTTGACGCTTACAAGTATAGAAGTCTTTAAATTTGTCTCACTGCCATTTTTGGCGGGGGTGCCATTGCGGGACAGCTGGCCAAAGCTAAGTTCATTTTGGAAGCATGCTTTCATTATTTTCTTTACTATTCTTTTTTTAGCTCTGGGATGGCTTTATATCTGGTCGCCTATACAGCTTTGCAATAACTACTTGGTAATCGAGCAGATTACCCTCGGCTGGGGCTTTATCTCAACTGCGTTTGCGATGGTAGTTTACTTGGTTTATAGCTATTTTCTGGATTTTTCAAAGTATGGGTAAAAGAATGACTGCTTTCTTATAGGAAACAGCTTTTATATTTTCAGCCAGTTTATCTGCCCATAAAGTAATGGATTAGTGAGAGATTTTTAAAATGGAATAATAACGAAAGATCCTAAATATATATGAGTAGGAGTGAGTAATTAAGGAGGGGAAGACATGGCGAACCCAATTGTCGCTAGATCACTGGATGAAATTAAATTTTGGTCAAGAATCATGAAAGAACATGCCTTGTTTTTGAGTTTGGGTTTTACATATGAACAGAAACAGCTTATTGCCGAGGCGCAGCAGTTTATTGCTGTGTTTGAAAGAATTGAGGAGAAGCTGGCAAGGTTTAATGTAAATTCCGAACTTGGCCAAGTGCAAGCTTTTAATAACGAGGTTTATCAGGCAGCTGCCGCTATCTGGAGCTATAAAAGAAAAGTATTAGGTTTGACATTAAGATGTGAAATTCGTTCAAATAATTATCCTTTATTAATTGACCACATCAGCCGGGAAGCAGCTTATTTTGCTAATCGATTAAAAGATCTTAACTCCGGGATACTCGCTCCAAAGCCAGAAGCGATAATAGAAGAGAATGTATTTTTCCTAAGGATCATGGCCGATCATGCTAAATTTATCGGCCATCTATTAGACCCTTCTGAAAGAAAGCTGGTGGAACAGGCCAGGGAGTTCAGCCATGATTTCGATCAATTGGTATTTCAGGCCGTGGACCTGGATTCAATGCAGCCTCAATCCGAAACGAAGCCAATCATGAGCCAATTCTTAAACCAGAATAAAGTATCTGTTGCTTCATTAAGGGATTTTAAGAAAACTGCCAGGGAATTAATAGAGGCATGTCGCATCAAAAGCAATATTCATCCTCTTCTGGCTGATCATACATTTAGGGAAGCAGAGAGGTTTTTGGAAATTATCGATTTGTTTGAGGCAAGTCTCAAAGGGGCTTAGATTTTCTTGATGAAAATCTATTATCAACGTACGGTTTGAATTATGTCTTCTCCTTCATATATAAATTGATATGAATCAAGCCAGCCTATTACGAGGCTGGCTTAATTTTCGTTAGTCCAACTTAATTGCACTTTGCTTATTTATTTAATAAAAGACAAAAAGATTGCTCTAGACCCAACCGAATCCCGCTTGGTAATATAAGCAAGGGTAATGTAGGAGGCTTGGGGCATGGAAGAAGAAAAGTATCAAAATCTTAAATTAGGTGAGCGGGCTGCGTATATTAGCATCGCAGCTTATATATGTCTTTCAATACTAAAGTTAGCAATTGGATATATGAGTGATTCAGCTGCGTTGAAAGCGGATGGATTAAATAATACAACGGATATTATTGCTTCAATTGCAGTACTTATAGGTCTTAGGATTTCTCAGCGTCCGCCGGATAAAAATCATGGGTATGGACATTGGAAGAGTGAAACCATTGCATCCATGGTAGCGTCTTTCATTATGGCTGCTGTGGGCATTCAAGTACTGTTGAATGCTGTTTCATCGATTTTTGAAGGAGTTAATGAATCTCCTGATATTTTTGCGGCATATACCGGTGTTTTTTCAGGAGCGGCAATGTACTTTGTGTACCGATACAACAAAAAATTAGCCATTAAAATTAACAGTAAGGCCGTAATGGCAGCAGCTAAGGATAATGTCTCAGACGCCTGGGTGAGTATCGGCACAGCTATAGGGATATTTGGGTCACAGCTGAACATGCCATGGCTCGACCCGTTAACAGCTATTATAGTCGGGCTTTTAATATGTAAAACGGCTTGGGATATTTTTGTACAAGCTTCCCATGAGCTGTCAGATGGTTTTGATGAAAAAAAGATAAAAAAATATCAGGATGTTATCAAAAAAGTAAACGGGGTTAAAGGCATAAAAGATATTAAAGGCAGAAGCTATGGCAACAATGAAGTGATTGATGTGGTCATATTGGTTAATTCTACGCTTGATATTAAGGAAGCCCATGATATTGCGACACACGTGGAAAAAGTAATGATGCAGGATCATGGTGTTTATGATGTTCATGTCCATGTTGAACCAAATTAAACGAAATGCGTCTCAAGATGAGGCGCATTTCGTTTTCAGCTGAACATTTTAGCCAAGTCCCTAAAATGATCATAGGCATGAACCAAATGTTCAGGCACTATCTTTCTTCCATAATCCCAGGAGTTTTTTTCTATTTCAGCCATGAGCTGTTCTTTCTCGTCATCATCCCCGTACATAAGGGTTCGGATGTCATGTTTGTTTTTTTTGAAATCCAGATAATAGCCAATCTCATGATAAAGCATTAATTTTATCAGATTCTCATTCGTCTCTTTTATTTTAAAATTGATTTTGGCTATGTAGCCATTCACTTTCAGGTAGTTAAATTTGATTGTATTCGTTGATACGTTGTAGCTCATAGGTGAAGCGAGAGTATTGCTGAACTCGTAATTTATGTTGAGGCGCAGTTCGTTTAATGTATGTATAATAATTTTTTCAATATCCCATATATACAGCACTTTCCTTATCACAGTCCTTTCTCAGCTTTCTTGCCTTGATTATACAAGGCGATCAGTGATGGTAACAGTGTTTTCAGCTACTTTAGGTCCATTTGGGCAGAAACTGTTAATTCGAAAACACGAGCATGAGGCAAAAGAAGGAGGAATGCATGACAAAGTGAAAGGATTTGAAACTTCCTGTTGCCTGATACGTAGGTAAAGTATTGACCAATTCTGAAGAGGTGAAAAGATTGGAAAATAAAAGAGCAACGGTTGTTTCTATTTCAATGATGAAGCTGCAGATTTACTTATTCCTTGCGACAATAGCGCTTATATTGGGGGTCCTCATTTTACATGCTGTGATTTACGGCGGTGGAGAAATGAGTTTTGGTTTCGCAGGTATGCTAATGTTCTTTGCTGGAATGATCCTTATCATTATTCTCCATGAAGCCATCCATTTGGCAGGCTTTCGCTATATTGGCAAAGTTCCCTGGAAGGAATTAGACTGGGGAGTCAATTGGAAAATAGGTGCTGCTTATGCTCATGCCAAACAGCCAGTGACTGTTCAGCAAATGAAAAAGGTTTTATTGCTGCCATTCATTCCAACTGGCTTAGGTCCGCTTGTTCTTGGAATTGTCCTTAATATGCCCGGATTATCAATCCTGGGAGCGATAATGACAGTTGGCTGTATTGGTGATCTTGCACTTTTTCAAAAGCTATTAAAATTTCCAAAAGACGCACTTGTCATTGATCACCCGACTAAACCTCAATTTACTATATATGAATAGTGATAAAGCTAGATTTTATTTTTGCTGTCCCATCTTATAAATAGCTGTGTGAAAAAGAAAGCAGCGAGGGCCGCCAGTGCTGAAATAAGGAGATTTCTCATGGAATCCAGTCCATATAGCCTGATCCCGATTAATTTAGAAGCAGTAGTGCACAATCTCCAGTTGTCATAAACAATGGCTGTCTTATGAAAAAAGGGAAAGAAAACGCCGAACAGCATGAGAAAATAAATATATTTTTTCATTATCCCATTCCTTTCATGTTTAATCCTATTGAAAAGATATGAGTCAGATCCTGCTATTAGTATCAAATGGACAAGAAAAAGGACAGTCGCCATGACTGTCCTTTTAATTCATTCTTTTTATGCGTCCATCAATCGCATAACTAAACGGCTGCGGGAGCTGCTGAATATACTTCTCCAGTGCATCAATATCGTTGGGGCCAGTCACTCTATTTATCCCATTTAGAAATACGGTGAAATTATCTCCTCCATTAGCGAGATAAGTATTTACAGTGACCGAATAGATCTTGGCCGGTTCGAGTTTTGCTCCGTCCGGAAGGTATATATCTATTACTTTTTCACCTTTAGGCCTGCTGTCATCCCAAGTATAAGTAATTCCGGATATCTGTAGAATTCTAGTTATATTAGGCTGCCATTGCTGATTGAGGACCTCACGGATTTGGCTGCCAGTCAGGTCCATTTTGACAAGCAGATTACTGAAGGGAAGGACCCCAAATAAATTTCCCCAGGTAACACGGCCGGCATCAATGTCTGCGCGGATTCCTTCCGGATTGGTAAAAGCGAAGTCTGTGTTCATTGCTGACCGCTGAGAATCAGCAATAAGATTGCCCAAGGCTGATTCACCGCTTATGTTTTGTTCGGCCGTGATTGGAATAGCAGCAGTGCCAATATATCTGTTTACAGCAGATTCTACCTTTTTTTCATACCGATCGATTATCCTGGTTATATCGCTTGCAGGCTCGATCCGATCCTGATAAACAGTTACAATTTCTGCGTGTTTGCGGACAATATTCTTAGTCTGCGGATCTATTTCTATATCTACATCAGAAAAGGCGGTGCCGTATGAATAGGCCTGGACCAGGAGTTTACCATCTACAACACTGTTCAGATAAGTATGGCTGTGTCCTCCAAAAATGACATCTACTTCATCACCCACTAGATGTGCCAAATCAATCAGCTGGCCACTGGCTTGTTGTCCATTTGGTCTGGATTCGCCTGGAACATGTGCTAATACTACAATGGCTCTTACACCTTGTTTTTGAAGTTCCCGGGTATATTTGTTGATGGCTTCAGCTTCATCAGTGAAGATTAAATCTTTCACACTGTCAGGTGCTGTTATAGCTGGTGTTTCTCTCATGATGACTCCGATAAATCCAATTGGGATGCCGCTAATGTTTATTATCTTATAGGGAGGAAGGAATGGTTTACCTGACTTTTGATTTATGACATTGGCTGCAATCCATGGGAATTGGGATCCAGAGTAATCTTTTACTGCAGAAGGGCTGCTGCCTGTCAGCAGGCGAAGCAGCTCATCAGAACCCCGGTCGAATTCATGATTGCCAATCGTGCCGATATCAAACCCCATCCTATTCAAAAATTCAATAGTCGGTTCATCCCTCAGAAGCGCAGATACCGGCGGGCTGGCTCCAATCATGTCCCCAGCATGAAGCAAAAGGGTATTTTCATTTTCAGCAGCACGCTTACGTAAATAGGCAGCAAGGTAATCAGCACGTCCTGCTGGCCTGTCGTTGACCAGACGAGTGACATTCAGCTGCCCATGGAAATCATTAATGCCCAGCAATTGAATATGCTTATATGGTTCTTCTATGCGTTCTTCCACATGGCCGTGATATCCTTCAGAAAGACCCTGCTGATTCCATTGTTCATATTTTGCATGCTGTCCGCTGTATAAAGGCATTCCCAGGATGCTAAATAATATAAGGGAGAAAAGCATTTTCATTCTTCGTCCTCCAGTAGTTGTGGCAGGGTTAGTATTTGCCTGAATCAGGAATTTAATCGGATGATAGGATGTCAAGTTTGTAATCCTGCCGAATGGGTAAGGTCTTAAAGAAACATAATACTGCCAAAGGAGATGAAAACACATGAATTATAAGAAGCTTTTGCTTTCAGTCCCATTAGGTGCAGGATTATTGTTGGCAGGGTGCGGAACAGATGAGCAGGAGCCGCCGCCGGAAACCGAAGATGTAGAATTGGAAGATAATCAAATGGATGAAAACAATAAGGAAGATAGTGAAATGCAGGATCCCGGAATGAATGAAGAATCTCCACAGGGTGAAGAGAATCTGGATATGAACGAAGGGGGTTCAGAAGAGAATTAAATGATGCTGCACATCTTAAATTTATGGAAAAACGTCTGCTTATGTCAGGCGTTTTTATGTTTTTTTTAGAATTTGAATGTCTAATCAGAAATGCCGCAGGGCATTTAGGAGAAGGATCCATGCGTGAAAAGGTGAAAGCTTTTTGATTCACGTTTGCAGAAATACCTTTTATTTGTTTTCTGAATTATGTATACTAAAGTAGAATTAAATAGTAATAACTAGGGGTGCCCAATAGCTTGGGCTGAGAGAGAAACGCGCTAAAGTTTCTTGACTCTTTGGACCTGATCTGGATTATACCAGCGTGGGGAAGTTAGAATGTGCAAAAGTTTCTTTGTGCAAAGACATCTGCGGTTAAGCCGGTCCATCATTATGTGGACCGGCTTTTTTACATATCCGGCACTTCCCGGTTCCAGGTCTCGTCCCTATATTTTTGAATAAGGGAGAGATAACAATGACTGCAAGTTCATTAAATCATGAAAGTATTTTTATTATGTCGAGCTTTACTGGCAGCAGGAAAATCTATGTGGAAGGATCGAGACCTGACATAAAGGTTCCGATGCGTGAGATAGAATTAAGTCCCACCACCGGAAGTTTTGGTCAGCAAGTAAATGAGCCGGTTCGCGTCTATGATACGAGCGGCCCTTATACAGACCCTCAGCATACGGCAAATCTAAAAAAAGGGCTTCCTCCTATAAGAAGCCGGTGGATTCAAGAACGCGAAGATGTAGAAGAATATGATGGGCGGAAAATAAAGCCCGAGGACAACGGCTACCTTAATGAAGATGATCCGCGTGCTAATCATAAACTTTTTCCATGTCTATCCCGCAAGCCACTGAAAGCGATAAAAGGGAAAAATGTCACCCAGCTTCACTATGCAAAAAAAGGGATCATAACACCGGAGATGGAGTTTATAGCCATTCGGGAAAATATGGAACCGGAATTTGTTCGGTCCGAAGTAGCGAGAGGACGTGCCATTATTCCTTCTAATATCAATCATCCTGAGACAGAGCCAATGATAATCGGACGGAATTTCCATGTAAAGATTAATGCGAACATTGGAAACTCAGCAGTCTCATCTTCTATTGAAGAAGAGGTTGAGAAGATGACATGGGCCACACGCTGGGGAGCAGATACAATTATGGATCTATCAACTGGCAAAAATATTCACACAACACGTGAATGGATTATCAGAAATTCTGCTGTTCCTGTTGGGACGGTGCCGATATATCAAGCTTTGGAGAAGGTGAATGGAATTGCTGAGGATCTCACGTGGGAAGTGTATAGGGATACCTTAATCGAACAGGCAGAGCAGGGTGTTGATTATTTTACAATTCATGCAGGTGTCCTTTTACGTTATGTACCGCTTACGGCCAAAAGACTGACTGGAATTGTGTCCAGAGGGGGATCCATTATGGCCCAATGGTGTCTCCATCATCATAAAGAGAACTTTTTATATACACACTTTGAAGAAATCTGCGAGATCATGAAAGCTTATGATGTGGCCTTCTCCTTAGGGGATGGACTCCGGCCAGGATCGATTGCAGATGCAAATGACGAGGCACAGTTTGCGGAGCTCGAAACACTTGGTGAGCTGACGAAAATTGCCTGGAACCATGATGTACAGGTAATGGTCGAGGGGCCCGGCCATGTTCCCATGCATTTAATCAAGGAGAATATGGATAAGCAATTGGAAATCTGTCAGGAAGCACCATTTTACACGCTTGGGCCTCTTACGACAGATATAGCTCCTGGCTATGACCATATTACCTCTGCCATCGGGGCTGCCATGATAGGCTGGTACGGAACGGCGATGCTTTGCTATGTCACCCCTAAAGAGCATTTGGGTTTGCCAAATAGAGACGATGTGCGTGAAGGCGTCATTACGTATAAAATTGCCGCTCATGCAGCAGATTTGGCAAAGGGGCATCCTGGTGCGCAAAAAAGGGACGATGCCCTGTCAAAAGCCCGTTTTGAATTCCGCTGGAGAGATCAATTCAACCTCTCATTGGATCCTGAGCGGGCATTGGAATTCCATGATGAAACCCTTCCGGCTGAAGGGGCAAAAACCGCTCATTTCTGCTCCATGTGCGGGCCAAAATTTTGCAGCATGAGAATTTCGCAGGATATCCGGAATTATGCAAAAGAGCATCAGCTTGAAACCAGCGAAGCGATACAGAAGGGACTGGAAGAAAAAGCTGAGGAATTTAATAAGGCTGGGGGAAACATTTATCAGTAGTCTTTTTATAGTTTAATAGAATGATATCCGCTGGGGGTGCCTGATTGAAGGCTGAGATTAAAGCAAAGGCTTTAAGACCCTTGGAACCTGATCTGGCTGAATGCCAGCGTAGGGAAGTGGAGGTTCGGGCCTGAATTCTATGGCCTCATAGCCCCGCTTTCTACATAGAAGGTGGTTTTTTTATTGCAAAAAAATCTAAAAAAGCAAAGGGGCGGACTGCTATGAAGAAACAGCAGCATGTTATATCAGACGGAAAGCTTTCTCCAGAGGACTTCTCTGAAATAGCTGTTGAACTGGAACCCTTTACTGATAAATTCCACTTACGGGAAAAACACTGGACCTCAAGGGAGTTATTTGCCGGAGTAAAGCATCTTCTTAAAAAAGGAATTCCTATTCGTAAAATCATTATAAATGATCGCGCGGATGTTGCCTGGGCGTTTAGAGCGGGTGTGCATCTTGCTTACCACAGTCTGCCGGCTGATATTGTAAAAAGGCGTTTTCCGCATTTACCTGTCGGCTGTTCTGTACATTCACTTGAGGAAGCTGAAGAGGCTGCCAAACAGGGGGCTGATTATCTCCTGTATGGGCATATATTCGAAACAGACTCCAAGAAGGGAATCCCGCCAAGGGGCACGGGGTCTTTGGAGGCTCTAAAAAAGGCAGTAGACATTCCGGTATTGGCAATTGGAGGCATTAAACCAGAGAACGTACTTGAAGTCCTGGAGGCAGGGGCAGATGGCATTGCTGTCATGTCAGGGATATTGCAGGCAAAGGAGCCTGCGGAGGCAGCAAAGCTCTTTTCAAAAATGTTAAATGAGGAGGGGATATGATGAGGAAAAGGTTTGACGCCGTTATAATCGGCGGAGGCATTAATGGCAGCTCCATTGCTTTTCAACTGGCAAAAAGAGGGTATAAAGTGGCTGTTTTGGATAAGGGAAAAATAGCTGGTAAGGCTTCCGGGGCGGCTGCTGGAATTTTAGGAGCACAAACGGAACTGACCGAAGACGGCCCGCTGTTCCAGCTCGCATGCAAAAGCCGCTCCATGTACCGGACCCTGATTCCTGAACTGGAAGAGTTATCACAAGTGCATATCGGCTATCAAAATAAGGGTGTATATAGAGTGGCAGATAATATTGCAGAGGAGATGAGTTTAAAAAGATTAATAGAAAATCAGCAAAAAGCGGGCGAGGATGCCGAATGGTTTTCCATTGATGACCTGATTAAACGTGAACCATTCGTATCAGCCAAATTAAGGGGGGCGATGTATATACCGAATGATGGACAGGTACAGGCATATGAATTATCCCTTGCCTTTGCAAAAGCTTCAATGACCCTCGGCGCAGAAATTTTTGAGTATACACAGGTAACAGATTTTATTTTAAAAGGTGAAAGGGTGTATGGGGTTAGAACCAGCCAGGGAGAATTTCTGGCTGATTCCGTTATCGTTGCTTCCGGTGCCTGGAGCAGGGAGATTCTTGAAAGAACGGGCCTTGTGCTGCCCATTATTCCGGTTAAAGGCGAGTGCTTCTCGGTCAAGGCTGATAAAACGCTTGTACAAGGGACGATCTTTTCACACGGATGTTATATCGTTCCCAAGCAATCCGGAAGGCTGGTAGTTGGGGCAACGGTTAAAGCAAACTCATTTGATGAAAAGGTGACCGTTGAGGGGATTTCCCAGCTGATGGAAAAGGCTCAAAACCTGGTGCCGGATATCGCGAATGCAGAATGGGAACGAGCCTGGACAGGAATTCGCCCGCAATCGGCTGATGGGCAGCCTTTTTTGGGACAACATCCAGTCATTGATGGGTTATATATTGCAGCGGGGCATTTCCGCAATGGGATCCTCCTCGCTCCGGCAACAGGAGAGCTGATGGCAGACATCCTCGAAGGCAGGACGGAGAAGCCTAACCCGTTTGAGCTGTCCCGCCTTGAATATTTAGACCAATCGTCAAAAGGGGTGGTTATATGAATATTGTCATTAATGGTGATGCTGTGCTGCTGCCGAAGTCAGTTCAATCAGTTTCACTTTTGCTCGAGCACTTTCATTTGGAAAAAAAGGTAGTCATTGTCGAGTTAAACCAGCATATTTTGGACAAATCTGCGTATGCTGAAACGGTTTTATCAGATGGGGATCGAATCGAAATTGTACACTTTGTAGGAGGCGGATGATATGTTGAAAATTGGACCGTATGAATTTAGCTCCAGGCTGCTGCTTGGGACAGGAAAATATCCAAACTTTGATGTGCAAAAGGAAGCTGTGGAAGCTTCAGAAACAGAGGTGCTTACGTTTGCCGTACGCCGTATGAACATTTTCGAAGCAAACCAGCCCAACTTTTTAGAAAAGCTGGATTTAAAAAAATATAAATTACTCCCTAATACGGCAGGAGCGAGTACAGCTGAGGAGGCTGTCCGAATAGCAAGGCTATCCAAAGCTTCCGGGCTCTGTGACATGATTAAGGTTGAGGTAATTGGATGCAGCAAAACGCTTCTTCCAGATCCAATTGAAACAATAAGAGCAGCGGAGATTCTATTGGACGAGGGATTTATTGTCCTTCCTTATACTTCTGATGATGTCGTCCTTGCGCGAAAGCTTGAAGAACTAGGCTGCCATGCAGTCATGCCATGTGCTTCGCCAATTGGGTCAGGGCAGGGAATCATTAATCCTATTAATCTTCAATTTATTACAGAGCAGGCTGCTGTGCCGATTATTGTGGATGCCGGAATTGGGAGCCCGGCAGATGCAGCATTGGCAATGGAGCTGGGTGCAGATGGAGTGTTATTAAATACGGCTGTTTCCTCTGCCGATGATCCTGTAAAAATGGCAAAAGCTATGAAACTCGCTATCGAAGCAGGAAGACTGGGGTATGAAGCAGGACGGATGCCTAAAAAACGTTATGCAGCAGCAAGCAGTCCGGTGGAAGGAACGGTCTTTAGTTGAAGGAGCGATACTCCCGCCAAATGTTATTTTCTCCGATTGGTAAAGAAGGACAGCTAAAGCTGATGGAAAAACACGCCCTGATTATAGGAGCTGGTGCATTAGGTGCTGCAAATGCAGAAACGCTCACACGGGCAGGCATCGGCCAATTAACCATTGCAGATCGGGATTATGTGGAATGGAGTAACCTGCAGCGCCAGCAGCTTTATTGTGAAGAAGATGCAATCCGAAAAGTGCCAAAAGCGATCGCAGCAGCTAAACGCCTGAAAGCCATTAATTCTGAGGTCAAAATTATCCCTCGTATTATGGATGTAGGTGTACAGGAAATGGAAGAGCTGATTGAGGGTGTTGATGTAATTGTTGATTCAACTGATAATTTTGATATTCGCTTCCTGATCAATGATATTTCTCAAAAGTACCGGATTCCCTGGATATATGGAGGCTGTGTGGGGAGCTATGGTTTAAGCTATACCATTCTGCCTGGGGAATCACCCTGCCTGCATTGCCTTATGGATAAATTGCCATTAGGAGGAGCCACTTGCGATACCGCTGGTGTGATTCAGCCGGCTATTCAAATGGTTGCGGCACAACAGTCTGCTGAAGCATTAAAGATATTGGCAGAAGACTTTGATTCCGTGCGCGGGACACTTGTTTCTTTTGATATATGGAAAAATCAATTTCGTTATGTTAATGTTTCCTCCTTAAAAAATCCGCAGTGTGAATCATGCGGAGCTAAGCCAGTTTATCCATTCCTGGACTATAGAAACCAGACTAAAACAGCTCTGCTTTGCGGACGGGATACCGTTCAGATCCGGCCTTCAGCTCTGCAGGCTGTAGATGTTGCGTATCTGGGGAAATCGCTGGCAGCTCAAGGGATCAGTGTAGAGAGCAATCCCTATTTACTCTCATTTTCGGTCGATGAAGCCAGAGTGGTTGTATTTAAGGATGGAAGAGTGCTGGTGCATGGGGTAAAAGACATTCTCCAGGCAAAGAACCTGTATCATCGTTTTCTGGGATAAAGGATTTGTGCCTGTCGCTAGAGCGGCAGGCTTTATTGATTATTAGGCAAATAATAATCCCTTTAAATATTAAACTGAAAAATAGGCTAAAATGGGAAAGAAGAAGATTATATCAGGAGTTGATAGCATGAAACATAAAATCCAAAAAATCATGCCAAATTTATGGTTCAACACAGAAGCTGAAGAGGCAGCAAGCTTTTATACTTCAATTTTTAAGAACTCAGCTATCATCCAGATTACCCGCTATGGAAATGAAAGGAACGAACATAGCGGCGCGCCAGAGGGAAAGGTTATGACTGTGAAATTTCAGCTGGAGGGACAGGAGTTTACGGCACTGAATGGCGGGCCGAAGTTTAAGTTTAATGAGGCTATATCTTTAATTGTCAATTGTGAGAGTCAAGAAGAAATAGACTACTATTGGGAAAAGCTCGGCGAAGGCGGGGACATGAAGGCACAGGCATGCGGCTGGCTTAAGGATCAATTTGGGGTATCATGGCAAATCGTACCTGCAGAGTTAGGCGAAATGATCAGCAGCCATGATTCTGAAAAAAGCGAGCGAGTAATGAAGGCATTGCTTCAAATGGAGAAAAAGATTGATTTGAATACTTTGAAGAAAGCATTTGAAGGATAAAAAAAGGCCTGTCCACTTAACATTTTTAAGGACAGGTCTTCTTTAGTATTACTTATCCTCTCTCAATAAGTAGCTGTTTCCATCCTGGTCTTTAAATGTAAACATCGTTCCAAAAGGCATCTTTAGCATATCTTCAACTTCCACGCCATTCTGTTTCATTTGTTCATAGGCAGATTCAATATCATTTGTGCTGAATAGGATGGATGGGTGGGCAACTGCAGACGGATTTTGCTGTTCCATGGCTGCCTTTGAATAAAGTACCAGAGTTGTAAATTCATCATCGCTTGGTCCCACTTCAATCCAGGATGCATTTGGGCCCATAGGCTGCTCGAGCTTGAGCACAAACCCCATTTTATTCAGCCAAAAGTCTTTTGCCTGCTCCTGGTCCTCAACGTATACTGTGACTTTGCCAATTTTATTAATCATAATAAATAACTCCTTTTTTCAACTTTTATCATAAGGATTTTATCAGCCCATACCGGAAAATACAATTCCGCGTTAATCCGCTTCTAATTGGGGATAATTACTGTAAACATTGAGAGGAGAGGGGTTATGTACATAGATTCCATACGGTTTACCGATCCTCCTGTTCATCATCGATTTCCGCCTTTATACGAGAACTTGGGGCTTCCGGAGGTCTCCTCCTATATTGAGCAAAAATATGAATTTGATTTTACCATTGGAAAAACGAAAAGAACCGGTCAAGGAGGCATTCGAATGTATATGCAATATGAAGATTTTAAGGTGATAATAGCTGGAAAATTAACAGGATTCGGACCCAAAAGGCTTATAGAGCTGGAGAGTCTGCTTATGGATAAGGTTAAGAAGCCATTCCTAGACAATATAGAAGCGGATACTAAGTCTCAAACAGTATTCCACACGCATTTTGGCCGGAAGGATAGAAGGAAATAGGGACAGTTTAACTGTCCCATATGTTTACTTGGTATTGTCTCTTTGGGCTTTTAAAGCGATTCTTTCGAGACCATTCTCTCTGTCATCCATAAATTCCGGATCCTTTGGAAGTGCATTGTTTTTATGTTCGGATCGGCTTTTCCTATTCTTTGCCATGATATTTCACCTCCTTAATAACCATGATTTTATCTGCGTTTTTAGTTTGCATTCTTTTTAAGTGGCTATGCCCTGTGATTATGTTTTTAGCAGTTTTGATGTGGAAATAAAATAAACTTTTTTGTTCAATCAAACGTTTGATTGAATTTGCTATAAACGAAAAAGGATCCCAATCTTAGCTGTTTTTTTCGGGGAACAGCATAAGCCAAATCGGTTCCGCTTGTTATCTCTGGTTTAAGAAGCGGAATAAAAAAATAAATAGTTTTTTCCATAGAAATGAAACTTCCATGATTACCTATCGTATTTAACAGTACAGCGTAATCAGGGAGGTTTTCTTTTTATTGAAGATGTTTAGGATAATCATTGTGATCGTTGTTATTCTGGGGGCAGCTTTTGCTATTTTTATGTATCTAAAGGGGAAAAGCAGCGGTGATCCTGAGTCAGTTATCGGGTATGTTCAGGAACACAAGAACACAGAGAATATGGCTTTGGTTATTCGGCACAATGATGAAGGCTGGGTCAAAATCAATGAGGATCTGCCGCTTCCTTTAGCCAGCACAGTTAAAATTATCGTAGCCATTGAATATGCACGACAGGCAGCGGCAGAAGAAATAGACCCTGAAGAAAAAGTCGATTTAAAGACCTTGGAAACGTATTATGTTCCTAAAACAGATGGCGGAGCCCACCAGGCTTGGATTGACAGTCTTTCAGAAGAGGGTGAGAGTGTTCCTCTCAGCGAAGTGGCAAATGGAATGATTGCATACAGTTCGAATGCAAATACCGATTTCCTGCTGAATGTCCTGGGAATTGAAAATGTAAATAGACTTGCAAACGAACTGAAGCTTGCCAGTCATGAAAAGATGTATCCGATTGTCAGTGCCCTTTTTATCCCAATGGAGCTGATGGAGGAAAAGAGATTAACAAAAGACGAGGCGCTTAATGAATTGAAGGGCATGACCCTGGAAGAGTTTCGAACTAGAGCTATAGAGATCCATCAAAAATGGGAAAGCCGGCCTCCTAATGAGAGGGAGAAGGAGAAAGTAGTAAAGGATCTTGATATGGAGTTTCAAAGAATCTGGTCCGATAGGCTTCCGCGGGCTTCTGCTGGCGATTATGCAGATCTTATGAAACGATTGAATGGTAAGAACTATTTTTCAAAAGAAGTCCATTCTTATTTGGACCCAGTTTTGGAGCAGCTGATGAAAAATCCCAGCAACCGGGAGTGGCTTCGGCATGCAGGGCAAAAGGGCGGTTCAACAGCCTTTGTTTTCACTATCAGCATGTATGCAACGGATAAAGAAGGCAATCGCACCGAGATGGCATTCTTTGCAAATGATCTGAGTAATGCTGAATTTAAAGAGCTTTCAAGGAATATGAACAGTTTTCAGCTGGAACTTCTGACAAATAGCCAATTCCGGAGCTCTGTAAGGGAGAAGCTGAATTAGGAACTTATAAAAAGCATTCGTTGTTAATAGCGGATGTTTTTTTACATAGGAAGTATGAAAAGTGAATCCGTTCAATAGCAAGTATCAAAGAAGGAAATATTTGTTGGATCGGGAACTTATATGATGATGTTCAAGATGATTGAAAGGGTGGGGAGTATGGCTCGAATTTTATACATAGAAGATGAAAACGATATTGGCAGCTGGCTGAAAAAAGATTTAGGAGAAAGAGGCCATGAGGTAACCTGGCTGCAGTCGGGGGAAGGCATGGAAAATTATCTTTCTGAAGCGGATATTGCGATTTTGGATGTGATGCTTCCGGGGCTTGACGGCTTTTCGCTTGGGAAGCGGATTAAGAAGGTAAAGAATGACATGCCGGTGCTTATGCTTTCAGCACGGACGGCAGTGGAGGATAAGCTGGAGGGCCTGAGTTTTGCTGATGATTATCTGACAAAGCCTTTCCAGCCGGATGAACTGGCTGCAAGGATTGAAGTATTGTTAAGGCGCTTTCAGAAAAATGATCAGGTGCTGGAGCTTCACCACCTGCAGGTGCATACCAAAGATATGCGGATTATCGACCGGGAGGCAGACGAGGAAATTCAATTGACAGGCAAGCAATATCAGCTCTTTCAGTTCTTCATTCGCCATCTGAATCAGATTCTGACAAAAGAGCAGCTCTATGAAGGCGTTTGGGGAGAGCAATACATGGAGGGCGACAAAACTCTGATGGTGCATATCCGCTATCTTCGTGAAAAGCTCGAGAAGAATCCTTCTCGTCCAGAAATCATTGAGACCATTCGCGGAATCGGCTACAGGGTGAAGATATGAAAAGATTTTTTCAATCACTGCAGGCGAAGTATATGGCGATAATTCTGGTTGCCTTGTTTCTTTTTCAGGCAGCTTATTTACTTGTGGCTGTGTTGGCTATGGGCCTTGAGGAAAAAATTTTAGGAGATCAGAACAAGAATGAACCAGACCCCACTCAAATTGAAGAAAAATGGCATGCGGATGTAAAAGAACTGGAGGGGGCTTCAAAGGAAACCGTTCTTAATCATTTTTCTAGGTGGAAAAAGAAATATCCTGATGCCTCGATGTTTTGGGTTGATGAAAAGGGTAGCTTAATGGAGCAGCTGGATGTGAAGGGGGATCTGCCTGCTAATTGGACACCTGCCTTTACAGCCAAGTTTATTAAGGAACGGTATGGCGGGAATCCATTTACGGTAATAAGCTTTATTGGCGGCGATGAAAGGAACGGTTTTATCGTTCTGGAAATACCGAGGAATCTATTTCTACCTCCGGCCGTGCTTTTAACAGAGAAATACGGACTCCTCTTAGGGGCCGGTCTGCTTTTGATCATTTCCTTGTTTATCATCGTTTCCTTCCTATTCTTTCGGGGGATCCGTAAAAGGCTCCTTTATCTCCAGGAGGCGATGGAGAGACGTGATAAGGATCATCTGCCGATCAGTATCGATGTGCACAAGAATGATGAAATCGGCCAGCTGGAACAGACGTTTAATGAAATGGTCTTAGAGCTCAAGAATAGCAAGCTGCGTGAGCAGGAGGAAGAACAGTTGCGGAGGGAGCTAATCGCTAATCTTTCCCATGACCTGAGGACGCCTTTAACAAAAATCAATGCGCAAACATACTCGATTGCAAAGGAAAATCTATCGCCGGAAGGAAAACAGGCTGTTAAAGCGCTGGAAACTTCAATAGTCAATATTGATAGACTGATTGAAAATTTAATGAGCTATACGCTATTAATGGCGAGCAAGCATAAGCTGGAGCTGATCGAGCTGGATGCTGTCCGGTTTGTTCGTGAAAGTATGGCATCATGGTATCCGGTTTTTGAAAAGGAACATTTTGAAATGGTCATTGAATTAGAACCGTTTGAAAAGAAATGGCTGGCAGACCCGATATGGCTTAGCCGTATTTTTGATAACATCCTGCAAAATGTGCTTCGGCATGCGAAGGAGGGGCTTTACCTTGAAGTGGCGACTAACTCTGCAGATGAGTATGATGAAATTATTTTTATCGACCATGGGAAGGGTATGAAAAACAGTTCCGGTGAAAAGGGAGCCGGAATTGGCTTATCTATTATCGATTTAATGGTAAAGGGCATGAAGCTGGATTGGGAGATGGAATCCGGTGATGAAGGTACAGCGATTAGAATCAAGAGATTTAAGTAAATATAATTTGTTGAAGTCATTTAGTCTTAAAAATATATTAAAAATGTATTTATTTGTAAAAGTCTAAGGGGTTATTACCTATAATAAAGTTGGTTAACCAAGGGAAATAGTAGAAAAATCCTGTTCATGTGTTTCCAAATAATAGTCAGGCTCCCGATTTACGCTCCAGAATACGATATCTAGAAATATTATTCTCAGGAGATGATTTGAAATTGGATAACATGAACAACATACAGCCAGACGAACTTTGTCAGGAATTTGCCCAAATACTGGGGTCGGTTCCTTCTGTAGTAAATGGAGTTTGTACTGCGACTAATTCCCGTACAAATATCCACCCGGTTGTATTAGGCCGGAGAGCTGAATCCTTTATGTTTGTTCCACAGGCCTATTCATTTGAAAATTTTGATCGGGACGGCAGGGCATTATGTCTTGGTGAAACAGTCCTTCTGCAGGAGGAAGTTAACCCATTTATGACCAGCTTGCGTGAAGATGGAATCATAGTCACTGCCCTTCATAATCACTGGCTTTTTGAAAATCCAAGGTTAATGTATATGCATTTTGAATCGATTGACGAACCATTAAATTTTGCCAGAAAAGTAAGGAATGCGCTGGATTTATTAACTACCCGCAATATTGGAAGGTCAGGGAGGGGACAAAGGTCATCAAACAGACGGGGAGAAGAACTTTGTGAAGAGTTCAACGAAATTTTGGAAGGCAGCATGAATACATTTGAAAACGGGGTTTGCATTGTTATGAAATCCCGTACAAATATTAGGCCGCGTGTTCTTGGGAGGAGGGGGAATTCCTTTTTATTGATTCCTCAAATGTTTGCATTTGAATCACTGACAGCAGATGGCCGGGCACTTTGCAGTGGAGAAACAGTCATCCTGCAGGAAGAGATAAACCCATTCATCAGTGAGCTTCGTAAGCATGATATTATTGTGACTGCTTTTCATAATCATTGGCTCTTTGATGACCCAAGGCTGATGTATATCCATTTTGAAAAAGTAGAAAGACCTATTCGCTTTGCCAATGATGTAAGGGATGCATTGGAGGTTCTGACCGAAAAAACGATATCATCAAAAAGTAAATAAAGGAGTCATTTTTTCTTATACCTAAAAGGATCTTCCAGTTGAAGATCCTTTTTTAAATATATTAAAAGCTCTTGTCTTTAATAAGGTAATTCATAGGTTCAAGGCTTAAACTCTAATGCAGAGCAGGCACCAGCCTCCCGGACAAGGGAAACCAATCTGGAACAAGCATTTTTTGAAATGGCTGTTTTCGTAAAGTTTGTTGCTTTTTCATAACCTAGTTTAATATGCTGAGTTGATTGGAGCGGAAATCAGCGGGTAGATTTCATAATCAAAAAACAACAATGTTTTGGAAAAGATTCTTTGAAATACATAAGTAAGCGGTTAGAAATTTAAACCAATTTTAAACTTTCCTCTACCTTTGTTTTAACCTTCATCCCCTAAGATGGAAAGTGAGGTGAGAGGATTGGAGTATATCGTAAGAACAGAAAGTTTATCAAAGCATTTTGGACAGGAGAAAGCTGTAACGGATCTGGAAATGAAAATACCCAAAGGAGAAATCTATGGATTTCTGGGCCCCAATGGTGCCGGGAAGACGACAACGATCCGGATGCTTTTGGGGCTGATGAAGCCCACTTCAGGCAGAATAGAGATTTTTCAAAGAGATTTAAAGAAAGAAAGACTAAATATATTAGGACGGGTAGGGTCCCTTGTTGAATCACCATCCTATTACCCGCATTTAACGGCAAAAGAAAATCTGGAAGCAATGAGAAAAATATTGGGTGTGCCGAAAAAGAGAATCGATGAGGTATTGGAGATTGTCAGGCTGACAGATGCTAGTAATAAAAAAGTAAAGGGTTTCTCACTGGGGATGAAGCAGAGACTCGGAATTGCTGCTTCGCTGCTGAATAACCCGGAACTGCTGATTCTGGATGAGCCGACTAACGGTTTGGATCCTTCAGGGATTATTGAAATCCGCAATCTCATAAAAACCCTGCCATCCGAATATGGCATGACCGTGTTAATCTCCAGTCATTTACTTTCAGAGATTGATCAGATGGCGACAACAGTTGGGATTGTCACGAAAGGAAGAATGATATTTCAAGATTCAATCGAAGCGATGCGCATGTTTTCACAGCAATCCGTTTTATTAAAGGTCAGTGAAAGCGACAAAGCCTGGCGCTCCCTTCTGGGAAAAGGATTGAAGGCTGGTT
Source organism: Bacillus sp. ZZV12-4809 (assembly GCF_009849585.1). Lineage (GTDB taxonomy): Bacteria > Bacillota > Bacilli > Bacillales > Cytobacillaceae > Cytobacillus. The sequence continues at coordinate 561,302 of NZ_VCRN01000001.1, read as the reverse complement.
TGGATAGCGGCATCATTTCGCTGCCGCAGCAATCGGATGAGCAAGTGGCTGAGGCTGTGCGCGGACTTGTAGCAGATGGATTCTCCGTTTACCGGGTGGAAGAAGAGAAGCGGTCATTGGAGGACATTTTCCTTCAGATGACAAGGGAGGAGCAGGCCGGATGATGGGAAAACTGCTGGCAGCTGAATTTATGAAGATTAAGAGGAAGGGAATCTGGATCCTGACTGTACTGGGCCCAATTGGGGTAGTCGCCATGCAGATGGTCAATTACGGAGTGCGCAAGGATTATTTGTTCAGCCAGAATGATGACCGATGGGGGTATTATTTGGACAATATCCATTCCTTTACACCGCTTGCGATTGTGCTGGGCATCGTCATCCTGACGTCTTTTATGTCGAGCATTGAAAATGAAACGAGTGCCTGGAAACAGCTGATAGCACTGCCGGTTTCGAAAATGAGCGTATATTTATCGAAGTTCATGGTGCTGTCGATTCTTCTTCTGACTTCTTCTGTGCTTTTGATGCTGTTCGCACTTACTTTTGGATTGTCTCTGGATTTGGGCGGGGAGATTCCATATACGGGACTGCTAAAATATAGCTTTTATCCTTTTTTTGCGGCTTTGCCAGTTTTGGCGCTGCAGCTTTGGATAGCCACTGTAAGTGTAAACCAGGGTGTACCAATCACTCTGGGAATTCTGGGTGTGATTCTGACATATGCCGGTTATACTTTGCCGGATTGGCTGATTTGGAAATGGCCGATGCTGCTGAATGAGTGGAATGAACCGCTCATCAACGTCTTGCTTGGCATTGGAGCCGGGGTTTTATTATATACAGCCGGCATGATTGATTTTGCGAGAAGGGATGTGAAATAGATGCTGTCTATTTTGAAGTCGGAGTGGTTTAAACTGCGTAAATCAAGCATTATTGGCATCCTTTTAGCAGGACCGCTGATTGGGCTGGGGGCAGGGATAGGGGCAGATACATCTTCAGCGGCGGGAGTCATGAATGAATGGTATATGCTTTTAATTTATATGAATCTGCCATATGGTGTTCTCTTTTTGCCGTTAATGACTGGGGTCCTGGCAAGCCTTGTCTGCCGTTATGAGCATCAGGCCGGGGGCTGGAAGCAGCTTTTGGCGCTGCCAGTCACAAGGGGAAAAGTGTTTGCAGCAAAATATGTTCTGATAATCCTGCTGGTTTTATTTATCCAGTTATGTTATTTGGCTGCGATTGCCGGAGCAGGATTTTATAAAGGCGTGGCAGATCCGTTCCCGGCGGCAATTGTCTGGAAGAGCATACTGGGAGGCTGGGTCGCAGCGTTCCCATTAGTTGCGCTGCAGCTGTGGATGTCTGTCTGGTTCAAAAGCTTTGCGGCACCATTTGCTGTCAATGTCATTTTTACGCTGCCATCAATTCTGGCGATGAACTCTGAAAAAGTCGGCCCTTATTATCCATGGGCACAGCCGTTTGCCATGATGTACCCAGCATCAGACAGCAATGATATTTTCTTTATTCCATGGGAACAGCTTATGACTGTAATCGGCGGATTCTTTTTATTGTTTTATCTGGGCGGCTATTTTTATTTTCAGCGGAAGGCTGTTTAGGAATGATATCAGGGGAGAAATCTCCTGATTTTATAAATGCAGAAACAAAAAAAGAAGGTCTCTCGTCTATTAAATGAGAGGGTTCTTTATAACTCCACAATCTTAGCGGCACCCTCTGATATGAAGAAAATTCACTCATCATTCACAAAGGAGTGCCTTAAAATGAGAAAGTATTTTGCTTTGATAGGGGCTATGCTCAGTCTCTTTATTATGGCAGGCTGTCAGGGTTTAAAATTATCAGCAGACACAGCGGCGGTGGTAAACTATCACTCCAGTCATGAATCCGTCCTTGAAAAAAGGGCCATCCCCAGCAAGACCAGGGAAGAGAAAGAAAAGCTGTTAGCCGAGGCTAAGGTTTCATCCCAACAATACGATTACGAAAAAGCTATTACACTATTAAAGCAAGCAGGTATTTCTGGTGATGAAGACATACAGAGGGCTTTAGATGCTTACGAAAAACAAAGGAATCATCTCGTCAAGTGGCAAGATAACAGCAAGATTCCTCATTTGTTTTTCCACTCATTGATTGCAGATGCTTCTAAGGCATTTGATGGTGACAGTATGACTCAAGGCTATCTGGATTACATGGTAACCATTGATGAATGTAAAAAAATCTTAAACGAATTATACAAAAGAGGATACATCCTTGTAAATCTTGATGATATTGCAAAACCCAATTCAGAGGGGGAAATGGTTTATCAGGATATTTTATTGCCTCCTGATAAAAAGCCATTGGTGCTGTCCCAGGATGATGTCAGTTATTATGAGTACATGATGGGAGACGGATTCCCCAAAAATTTAACGATTGATGCTAATGGAAATATCACAAATACTTATCTAAATGACAAAGGAGAAGCCATTCATGGAGCGTATGACCTGGTTCCCATCGTGGATGACTTTGTTGAACAGCACCCGGATTTTTCCTATAAGGGATCAAAAGGAATTATTGCATTAACCGGATATAACGGAGTATTGGGATATCGAACTTCGGAGAGCGCCTATGGCCCGAATAGTGAAAAACCTAATCCAAACATTAAAAAGGACCAGCAGCAGGCGAAAAAAGTAGCAAATGTAATGAAGCAGAAGGGGTGGACGTTTGCCTCACATACGTGGGGACACCTCGATGCAGGGAAAGTATCTATAGAACATTTAGAAAGAGATCTGCTTAAATGGAAACGAGAGGTTGAACCGATTACAGGACCTGTAAACACCATTATTTTCGCGTTTGGCAGTGATATTGGAGACTGGCACCGGTATTCAGGTGAAAAATATGATTTATTGAAAAGCATGGGTTTTGCTTATTATGCCAATGTTGATGCATCAAGCACTTCCTGGTCTCAAATAGGACCGGATTACTTCCGGCAAGCACGCATAAATTTAGACGGAATCCGTATGCGTGCAGCGTTGACTGGACAAAGTGATGTATTAAAAGGTTTTTTTGATGTTGAACGAGTTTTTGATCCTTCCCGGCCAGGTGCGAATAAGCTTTTACAACGAAGAACATGAGAACCATATTTTTAGGATAAAAATGTAATCTTTTGAAACCTTTTCTATATAATTCCGTAATGCATAGTGGAATTATTTTTAACTAGAATAGGAGTGTTCAATATGGAACAGGAAGTCAAAACGAGCAGTGCAAAACCGAGTTTGCTTGGGATGATTTGGAGTCCGGGGGAGCAGTTTGACCGAATCAGACAGAATCCGAGAGTTTGGGTGCCGCTCATATTGGTGAGTATTATTTATTTAATCGGCATGTTTTTGATGGCTATGTCGATGGATGCTTCTTATTTGGGGCTTGATGGGATTAGTGACGCGGAAGCGGAAATGGTGATGATGTTTGCCAGGGGCGGGGTAGCCATTACAGGCATTTTTACTCCGGTATTTGTGGCGCTGGTTTCAAGTGCTATTTATATGATCTTCACGAAGATAGCAGGATCGGATGCGACATTTAAGCAGCTATTCTCTATGAATGTCTATATTATAGTGATTGGCGGATTTGGTATTATCCTGAACATGGCCTTGAGAGCGGCCATCGGCGGAAATCCAGAAATTTATATTACTAGTTTAGCAGGGCTGATGAATAGTGATAAGCCGGGAGTCTTAGGATCTATTGAGCTATTCAGTATTTGGCAGTCCGTTATCACGGCGCTGGGGCTGCAGAGGGTGGCAGGATTATCAAAAGGCTGGGCTTGGGGCATTGCGATTGCGTTCTTCATTATTGGCATTCTGTTTGCTTTACTTGGCAATACCCTCTCAGGAATGACTGGTGTGTAAATGAAAAAGAAAGTTTGGATCGCCATCGGAGTGACGGCAGTGGTACTGCTAATGGCTGGCGTAAGCATCTATAGACAGGCGTTCGCGAAAGGGCCAGAAGTAAAAACTGCCCATCCGGTGCAGGAGGAAATAACAGAACAGATCATGATTCCTGGAACAGTGAAGCTGATGAATGAACAGAAGATATATGCTTCACCTGAAAAAGGAGAAATAAAGGAGTTCCTGGTGGAAGAAGGTGATTCAGTCAAAAAAGGAGAGGTTTTAGCCAGGTTTGATGAACAGGCTCTAACCCTGGAACTGGAAAAGGTTAAACTCCAGGCTGAGTCTGGTTATCTAAAGATCAATCAGCTGGAAAAGCAGGAAGATGAGCTGGGTGATAAGGAAAAAGAGCTGCGCAAACAGGCTGGGAAAAAAGAAGCTGAGAAACAGATACAGCCTGAAAGGGATCAGCTAAAGCTGGAAAAGCGATTGGCGAATCTGGAATTAAGCCAGGTGCTTCTGCAGAAGAAGGATATTGAAAAGCGGCTGGAAGATTTAGAGATTAAGAGCACAATGGATGGAGTGGTGCTCCAGGTGAACAAAGAACCTTCTTCAGATCCATCTTCGGCAGGAAAGCCGGTCATTTATATCGGGGATCTGAAAACAATCGGAGCATCGGGACTGCTTTCAGAATTCGATTCATTGAAGGTCAAAGAGGGGCAGAAAGTGACCCTCCGTTCCGATGCGATTCCTGATAAGGAATGGAAAGGTGTAGTCACCGAAGTAGCTGATATGCCTGAAGAGAACCAGGGAGCTAACCCTGCTGAAAGTAGTGCACCGCAGTACCGGGTAGCGGTTACGGTGAAGGAAATGTCACTGAAACCGGGTTTTCAGCTCATTATGGAAATCGAAACGGATAAAAAGAAGGCGCTCACTGTTCCTGCAAATGCAGTGGCAACGGGAGACAGCAGTGTATATGTATTCGTGGTCAGAGATCAGAAAAGTTATAAACTGGAAGTGGAGACAGGTGTCGCTTCGGGGAATAAAATCGAGATAACGGACGGACTTAAAGAGAAGGATTTGATCATTACGAATCCATCAGATCAGCTGAAAGACGGCATGGAAGTGGATACGGAATGATCAACCTCAGAGGCATAACCAAGGCCTATCAGGCTGGAAAAGAAAATATTGAAGTGTTAAAAGGAATTAACCTAAGCATTGAGCAAGGTGAATCTGTAGCTATTATGGGACCCTCCGGATCGGGCAAGTCCACCCTTATGAACATTATTGGGTGCCTTGATCTGCCGACAGAAGGAATATATGAACTGGATGGAGAGAATATATCCGATTATTCGGAAGCAGAGCTGGCCAATGTCAGAAATCAGTCGATTGGGTTTGTTTTTCAGCAGTTTCATCTGCTTCCGAGGCTGACGGCTATTCAAAATGTGGAGCTGCCGATGATTTACAGCGGCATTGCCAAAAAGGAACGAGTGGAAAGGGCAGAAGCTGCGCTGGTTAAAGTGGGCCTGGCCGATCGGATAGATCATCTGCCCAATGCCTTATCAGGAGGGCAGAAGCAGCGGGTTGCCATCGCCCGGGCGATTGTGAACGAGCCGAAAATTATCTTAGCGGATGAACCGACAGGTGCACTTGATACGAAAACAAGCGCCTCCATTATGGAGCTGTTCAGTGAGCTTAACCATGAAGGGGCAACGATTGTAATGGTAACACATGAACCTGAAATAGCAGAATATGCTCATCACACGATTATGGTGAGGGACGGTCTGATTGTGAACGCTGAACCTTTCAGGAGGGGGGCGCCTACATGAGCTTTTTAGAGAATATCAAAATGGCGCTTAGCTCATTGAAGGCGCATAAGATGAGATCTATTTTAACCATGATCGGGATCATTATTGGTGTGGGGGCAGTTATCATTGTGGTCGCCATTGGCCAGGGCGGAGAAGCGATGCTAAAAACGCAGCTGACAGGCCCGGGCAATACAGTGGAATTATTTTACCAGCCTTCTGACGAGGAGATTCAGGCCAATCCAAACATATTTAATGAAGCTCCTTTTGAAGGGGAAGATATCAAAGCACTGGAGCAGATTCCCGAGATAAAACGGGTAGTTGCTTCAAGCTCGCAGTTTTCACAGGCTGCGTATGGAGAACAGACTGCAGAGACTTCAACAACAGGGGTAGGTCCTGCCTATTTTGAGCTGAATAATGTGGATCTGGAAAAAGGGCGGTCCTTCACCGCTGCAGATTTCCTTGGCGGACGAAGGGTGGGGCTTGTCAGCTTTTCTTTGCAGGAGGAACTCTTTGACGGCAAGTCGCCGGTTGGTGAAGTAATCCGGATTGGGAACCAGCCGATTGAGATTATTGGCGTTATGAAAAAACCGACAGGTCTCTTTTCATTCGGTGCTCTGGAGATCTATGTGCCTACTAAAACATGGCAGACTATATATGGGAAGAGTGACTTTACCCAGGTGACGCTTCAGGCAGAATCCGCTGATCAGCTTCAAACTGCGGGAAAGAAGGCTGCCAGCTTACTTAATAAAATGCATAATACAGAAGAATCTTATATGGTCATCAATATGGAAGAAATGGCAGAAGGAATCGGCCAGATTACAAAGGTGATGACATTAATCATCGGCAGTATTGCCGGCATCTCGCTGTTTGTAGGCGGAATTGGCGTCATGAATATCATGCTCGTTTCTGTAACGGAAAGAACGAGGGAAATCGGTATCCGCAAAGCACTCGGAGCGACCAGGGGACAAATTATGGGACAGTTTTTAATCGAATCTGTCACCTTGACCTTGATCGGCGGATTGCTGGGCATTCTGCTGGGCTGGGGCTCGGCCTCTCTCATTTCGTTCTTTGCCGGATGGCCATCTCTCATTTCCTGGCAGGTGGTCGCCGGAGCCCTATTCTTTTCAATGATGATCGGGATCATCTTCGGACTGCTTCCGGCCAATAAAGCTTCAAGGCTGAGTCCGATTGAATCCTTGCGGTATGAATGATTTCTAAAAAGGCTATCTTCGGCTGAGGCCGGGGGTGGTCTTTTTTGCTTTTATAGTACGTGATCTATCGTTAATCTAGTAATGCAGTAAAAAAGAACTATCATGTGATGGGATGCGCTTAAATGAGCTGTAATGCTTGTGTGGTGCAGGAATTGCAATTTGAGGTAAGAACAGATGGAGAACAAATTTCCCGAATGTTTTCAAATGTGGTTGAGCATTTGGAGCGAAAAGGCGTTTTGGTGGAAGCTGAATCTGTCAGCTTCAGGTCATTCGATGAGGCTTGGCGCCCCATTGAGGAGGTTGCAGAAATTCTGGATAGCTTGTGGATTGATGAAGTGATCGCCTATGAGATGCTGGCGAGGTTTTACCGGGAGGACGGGTCGGTCATTTTTCCGGGAGAAATATTTAGTGCAGCCAGAAAGCGCAGCAGACTTTATGCGCTCGATCGCCTGTGCAGGATGACGGCGGTCAGGTTTGCTTCGTTTATTGATAAAAAGGCATTCATCAATTTTATACCTACAAGCATTTACTCACCTGAGTTCTGCCTGAAATCAACGGTACAGCTTGCGAACCGCTTAGGTGTGTAGATCCAAATCGACTCGTATTTGAGGTAGTGGAAACAGATAAAGTGGACGACACTGAACATTTGAAAACAATCCTCGCTTTTTATAGGGAGAAAGGATTCCGCTATGCACTTGATGATGTGGGCGCCGAGTTCAGCACGGCCGAGTTATTTAGCGAGCTGCAGCCGCATTATATGAAGCTGGATATGAAATATGTACAGGGTGTATCAAAAGATAATGGGAAACAGAAGGTCGCAGAAGCTTTCCTGCAGCAGGCATTTCGGCTGAAGTCGGTTCCGCTTGCAGAAGGGATTGAAACCCGGGAAGACTTTGAGTGGCTTAGGGACAGAGGATACCAGCTTTTTCAGGGATATCTGTTTGGAAAACCCGCTCCAATTGAAGAACAGGACAGAAAGTACTGTCCGGAATGATGAATATTGCGGTTTTTTCAGATTAAAGGGGGTGCCTGGTTAATTTGTGTGCGGATAGCCGAGAAATATGTGCGCATAAGATTTTTTCTGTGCGGATAGCCGTGTTTTCTGTGCGAATAAAAAAATTTCTGTGCGCTCAGCTTTTTTAAAGGAAATCCGGCTGAAATCAACGAATTACATAGGATCAAAACACAGCTGAATAGAGGTTTAGAAATGGAGCTTAAAACAGAGAGGCTAACGATCCGAAATTTTACAACAGAGGATTGGCAGGCCGTTTATGAGTACACATCAAATCCAGAAGTAATGAGATACATTCCAGAAGGTATTTTTACAAAAGAAGCTGCTAAAGAGTTTATCCGCGAGAATGTCGAAAATGCAAAGCATTTTCCTGTCTTCCTTAAAAATGAAGAAGTACTGATTGGACATATTGGATTTCATCAATATTTTGGCAATCACACCTTTGAAATCGGCTGGGTGTTTAATCCGAAGTTCTATAATAAGGGCTACGCGTCAGAAGCCGCTTATACGGTATTGAAATATGGCTTTGAAGAGCTTGGCCTGCACCGGATTATCGCAACCTGCCAGCCTGAGAACCCGCCATCTTACCGCGTGATGGAGAAAATCGGCATGAGGCGGGAAGCCTTTTTCAAAAAGTGCATTCCACATGGAGATGAGTGGTGGGATGAGTATTATTACGCGATTCTGAAAGAAGAATGGAATTCAGTTAAATAGATGGCCATGTATATCACCGTCCTGATTTGAAGAAAATAATGGCCAGGAGGTGATATAAATGGCTAAAGATGTACTTTGTGAAGTAAATAACTGCACTTATTGGGAAAAAGGAAATAAGTGCTCCGCAGATGCTATTTACGTTGTGAGCCACACAGGCAAGCAGGCTTCCAACAGCAAAGAGACAGATTGTAAAACCTTTGAACCTGGAATGTAAACCAAGGGGTAACCGATTTGGTTACCTTCTTTATCTATTATTGATAATAATTATCAGTTTCATTCAAAAAATTTTATCTTGCCGATTCTTTTGTTTTTCGAAGAGGTGTCAGCTTTTTCATGTTTTTAAATATTTTATAATGGGCAGTGCCGATTTTTTCTTCTACATAATCCAATGAATATTCACCCGATGGATCAGAAAGTTCCCCAATCGCACGTGATAGGTCATCAATCACTGTTCTGTATGATTCATTCTTCTTATGGTCTTCCTTTGTATTCATTTCTACCATAATGTCGTGAGCAAGGCTTTGAATTCTTCGTAAACGAATTTGTTTCGCTGGCATATTATCGCATCCTCCCCTTTTTTGCTGAATCAATATATTATATATGGCCTTTTCATAGAAAAAATAACTGAAATCAGATGTGCGTAATTACTGGAATATTATAGTATAATGAGTAAGTCTTGCGATTTCTGATAATTTAGTAAAAGGAGGCGTTCATTATGCTAAATAAAACTTTAGTGATTAAGGAACAAATTAAGGGGAGAACGCCTAATTAAAATCAGCGTTTCCCCAAAATATGTAAAGGGGAAATTTATATGAATACCGGCAAAATAACAATTAAAGAAGTAACAGCAGACAATTGGTATGATTGCTGCTTATTAAAGCTTTCAGAGGAACAAAAATCTTATATGGAGCCAAATGCTGTTTCCATTGCGCAATCTAAGTTTGAAACAGGGCTGAAACCATATGCGATTTACTTGGATGATAAAGCGGTCGGCTTCTTAATGTTTAATACATGTATAGAAGAGCTGGATGCATACTGGATTTACCGGATCATGGTGGATAAGACTTACCAGGGCAAGGGAATAGGCAAAAAAGCGACAGAGCTGATGATTGCAGAGATGGAGAAACTGCCGAATGCGAAAAAGCTTGCGGTAGGCTACCATCCCGAGAATCTTGGGGCACACAACCTTTATGCAAGTTTAGGGTTTGCTGACCACGGCAACCGCTTCGGAAAGGAAATGGCGGTTTTGAAAGATTTAGGCTGATGAACAGGCGAGGGAAAATAGAAAAAGCCCTGTTAATTTTAAGGGGCCAATTTCTTTTGTCCTGCACCCTTCTGTCTGTGCTATGTTGAAATTGCGCCTTTTCATTGTGAGTCTTGGAAAGCTCTTCTTTTCCCTTGCTAAAACAGAGCAGAAGGCAGGTTGAGAAGCAGTGGAATTTATGATTTTTATTTTTGTATTCTTTATTTTTCTGGCAATTAGTTCAGTGATGAATGTTTTATTTAAAATGACTGAAAAGAAGCATTGGGGCATGTCATTGCTGCTGAGCCTGGTGTTAGCTATCCTAGCCTTTGCCGTATTGTGGAATAACTAGAGAGTGTGAATAAAAATGCTTGAAAAACACAAACTTTAGGTATTCTATTACAAAAAGGTGATGAAAAAATGGATAAAGAATATCAATTTGCAAATTTGTCTGATGGGGATCTGCAGCAGGTGCACAATCTGGAAAAGCGATTAAGTGAGGAAAAGGGAGAAGAAGTCATTCTCATTGCTTATCATGACCAAAAAGAGAACAGTAAATAAAACATTAGAAACATCCATAGCTGATTTGGTATAATTATTAAATCAGTGTGTAGAGATATTGGCTTTACTGGCCAAAAATATATGTCGAAAGATACGTCTGCCATCTGAAATTTTTAGTTTGAATTTCGGAGGGGAAATTATGTATAAAGAGGACAGGCTGCCTCAAAATGCAAAAGAAGGCATATTATTTTTGCTGATCATTTCTGTTATTTCGGTAAACACAATTGCACCGATTATTGTGGGAATGGAACGCGGCTTCAGTAAAGAAACCTATTTGGAAACTTTAAAGATTATTCCGTTTATGTGGGTGATCGTGGTCTTGCTTGTAAGGCTAGTGGCGGGACCGTTAGCCGGCAGAATTATGCAAAGGTTTGCTGGGGAAACGGACGGATTTAATGCCAGGGTTTTATTAAATACTCTATTGAATGTGACCATTCTTTCTATTCTTTTAACTATAATAGGCACCTGGATTGGTTCCAAACAAATAAGCCTGGAGCCGTTTCAGAACTTTTTCCAGAGCTGGTTCAGGAATTTCGGAATTGCATTCTGGGTTGAGCTGGTGATTGCACAGCCTATTGCAAGATTTGCAATGAAAAAACTCCATGCCGGCCAGGAAAGGCTTGTAAATTAGATATTAAAAAACGCTTGGGATTATAAAATCTCAAGCGTTTTTTTGCATTATTGTTACTTACTGTCCGCAGCCTTTGCATCATACACATTCACCTGAGGAGGTGCTGTAAAATATTGAGGAGCTTTTGCTGTAAATGCAGTAAAATGGTCCGTCTGATTGTGAAACTTCACTGCGTCCATATCCTTCCATAATTCAACCATCGTATATGATCCTGCTTGTTCTGTATCCTTCAAGAGGTCATAAGTGATATTGCCTTCTTCTGCTCTTGAAGATTCGATCAGCGGACTAATTTCAGCAAGAAATTCAGTTTCTTTTTCAGCTTGGACTTTGAAGCCGGCATGAATAATGATCATATTTAATCTCTCCTTAATGAGTTATTTCCACTCCGTGATTTCTTCAACAGGCAGGCGAACGGATTTGTACCCTTTATCAGCAGCTTTCCCGATGGAGATTAGCATGACAGGATAGTAGCGTTCCTTGTCCAGATCAAAAGCTTCTGCAATGCGGTCTTTTTCATAGCCTCCAATTGGATTTGTATCATAGCCATGAGCACGTGCTGCGAGCATAAGCTGCATGGATACGAGACCGGCATCAATCAGATTCATTTCTTTCTTTTGCTCAAATGTCATGTTTTCAAAATAGCCCTTAATGGATGGCACCTGCTGGTCTCTTACTTCGGCAGGCATGTATCCTTTTTCAACAGCAGTATCATAAATTTCTTCAATAAACACTTCACTTTTCATATCAACAAAAACAGCAATGACAGCTGCTGATGTCCCAACTTGTCTCTGATTGAATTTTGCGAGCGGTGCCAGTGTTTCTTTGCCTTCTTTTGAATCAATGACAACAAAGCGCCAAGGCTGCAGGTTTACAGATGAAGGAGCTAAAGAAGCTTCTTCCAGGATTTCTGCCATTTCTTCTCGGCTGATTTTGACTGTTGGGTCATAATTACGGATGGAACGTCGGCCTGTGATGATTTCTTTAAAGTCATTGTTAATGGTTTTATTCATGATGAACTCTCCTTTATGTTTTTTCTGGATGTGAAAATTACATTTTATCTACACTTTTCTGGATGCGCGTGAGCATATTTAATAGTGTGCTTCGCTCAAGTTCCGAAAAGCCGTTCAGGATTTTGGAAATAAACCGCTGCTTTTCTTCGCAGTAAGCAGCAATCTTCGCTTTGCCTTCCTCTGTCAAACTGACATAAGTAAAGCGGTTATCTTCGGGGTTTTTCCTGCGGATCACCATGCCTTTTTCTTCTAGCTGCTTAAGGTGTCTTGTGACAGCAGCATGATCAATATTCACTTTTTTCTGAAGCTCCCGCTGCGTAATTTCCTCCGCTTCAAAAAGCTCCCGAAGAATCTCAAGCCGAGATTGGCTGATGCCTGTACAGCGCTCAAACTTCGGCATTGTCTGCTTACTGAGCTCAAATAGCCGGGCCGCAATAAGTTCTTCTTCCTTTGAACAATTAAACACAGCATCCCCGCCTTATAATTGATAGGTCAATGATTGATACGTCAATTACTATAAAATAAAATTTTTTTAAAGTCAAACAAATTAGCCGGAGTTTATCAGCAGTAATGTCAGAATGCTATTCGCTGCCTTATAGCAATTAGAAAAAGAAGCCCAATTGACAAAAATCAGAAAAAAGGGGATTGACTTTTCTAATAATTCATTGTAAATTCATTTCTAACAAGAATTTCAAATTAATTGCCGATTGGAAAACCAAAGGCCCTTTTGTTCCAAAAGAACTTGAGGGCTTTTTTTATCTCTTTATTCCGAGTAAATCACTGTGTTTTGTTGGTATTAATAATTATTCGCTGGAGGTGATGGTCAAAAATACACTTGCAGTAACGTTTTCACTGCAGGACGAGTATGATGCACTGAATAATAAATTTAGCAGAAATTATGCTTTGTCGCTGATTGGTCAACCAAAAGCACTTGCAGCAAAGGGAGCTATTGATTGAGTAAATCAGGGAGGGAGTTAGGTGTCAAAGTATCTAAGAAAGGCAGTTGAAGGCAGAAAGAGATATTTAATTAATAGTCTGATAAGCGCCGGAGTCTACAAGAAAGGGGAACGCCATTTGTTTGAGTTAACCTTATCTGACCTTGAGCGCGAATATGCGAATAACATGACCATGCAGGAAGAGAACAATTGATAGATAAAAGAATATTGAGCTGATCAGATAAACTGAAGGCCGCTGCTTATGGACTAAGCATGCGGTCTTTTTTTATAAAGACAATCAAAAGGAGAGATCTTGGATGGGCAGGAAAAAGAATTCTTTTGTAGGATTATTGGCCGCTGGTTTGCTGGCTTTGTCTTCTATTACAGGATGCAGTCAGGAGAGCAGTGGAAAAGCGGGAGATGAAGGCAGCTTAGGAAAGGATCCGATTGAACTTTTAAATGTTTCATATGATCCGACACGGGAGCTTTATCAGGAGTTCAATCAGGAGTTCATCAAATACTGGAAGGAAGAAACAGGGCAGGATGTAACGATTCAGCAGTCACATGGAGGTTCCGGAAAGCAGGCAAGATCTGTCATTGACGGGCTTCAGGCGGATGTCGTCACTTTGGCGCTTGCCTATGATATTGATGAAATAGCCAATAAGCGGGGAATCATCGATAAAGACTGGCAGAAGAGACTGGATGATAATTCTACTCCTTACACATCCACCATTGTCTTTTTGGTTCGAAAAGGGAATCCAAAAAATATTCAAGATTGGGATGACCTAATCAGGGAAGATGTTTCGGTTATCACACCTAATCCAAAAACATCAGGAGGGGCAAGGTGGAACTATCTTGCGGCATGGGCTTATGCGAGCAAGCAGTTTAATGGAGACGAAAAGCAGATCAAAGACTTTGTGAAAAATTTGTATAAGAATGTGGAGGTTCTTGATTCAGGAGCCCGCGATTCAACCAATACATTTGTTCAGCGGGAAATCGGAGATGTTCTTATAGCATGGGAAAATGAAGCCTATTTATCCATCAATGAGCTGGGCAAAGAAAAATTTGAAATTGTGAATCCATCGCTTAGTATTCTTGCGGAGCCGCCTGTAGCAGTAGTCGATAAAATAGCCGAGAAAAAAGGAACGGCCGCTGCAGCAGAAGCTTATTTAAAGTATTTGTACAGTGAAACCGGACAGGAAATTGCAGAAAAGAACTATTACAGACCGAGAAATACTGAAGTGCTGAAAAAATACTCCGATCAGTTTGCTGATATTGAATTCGTTACAGTAGATGAAGAATTCGGAGGATGGCAAAAAGCACAGGAAACCCACTTTAATGATGGCGGAACATTTGATGAGATCTACCTCCAATAAAACAGCATGAGAATGAGAGGATCCAGGTGATGGAGTTGAGGAAAGCGAAAGGAACGGAATTCAAAAAATATAGTGTGCTTCCAGGTTTCGGCTTAACAATGGGGTATACGATGCTTTACCTTAGTATTTTAGTTTTATTGCCGCTGTCCATGATCATTTTTTATAGTTCTCAAATGGGCTGGGCTGCATTTTGGAGCACGGTGCTGGATCCAAGAGTAATGGCCTCCTACAAGCTGAGCTTTGGTGCGTCCTTGGCAGCTGGTTTAATAAATATGGTATTTGGTGTCCTCCTGGCATGGGTTCTGGTCAGATATTCCTTTCCGGGAAAGAAGATTATTGACGCTCTTGTAGATTTGCCCTTTGCTCTTCCAACGGCAGTTGCTGGCATTGCCCTGACAACTGTATATTCACCTAATGGATGGATTGGAAGCCTGCTGGGGTTCAAGGTGGCTTTTACACCAATCGGGGTGGTGATTGCTCTGACTTTTATCGGGCTTCCGTTCGTGGTAAGAATGGTGCAGCCTGTCCTGCAAAGTCTTGAAAAAGAGGTGGAGGAAGCTTCTGCCTCCCTCGGAGCAAGCCGTTTTCAGACTTTCAGAAAAGTTATTTTCCCGGAATTGCTGCCGGCAGCACTTGCAGGGTTCACTCTTGCCTTCGCAAGGTCTCTTGGGGAGTATGGGTCAGTCGTTTTTATCTCAGGAAATATGCCCATGAAAACGGAAATTACACCCCTGCTGATAATGACAAAACTTGAGCAATATGACTATGCAGGTGCTACAGCCATTGCAACTGTCATGCTGGTAGCGTCGTTTTTGCTGTTATTTATTATCAATATTATTCAATGGTGGACGAACAGAAAGTTTATGTCGCAATAGGCTTGGAAGACTCAGTTTTAAGTGGCTTTTCGGCTTTGTTCATTCTATAAAGAAAGGGGTAGTGATATGGGCGGGAATATACCAATGAATCTTAGTAATGCTCCGCTTAAGAGCACGAGAGAAGCAAAGGATCCTTTATGGGTTCAATGGCTGTTAATCAGTTTTGCTTTAATATTTTTGGGGTTGTTTCTGTTCTTGCCGCTGGTCACGGTTTTTGTTCAGGCTTTTGAAAAGGGGCTCGCGGTTTATCTGGAGGCAATTACGAATCCAGATGCATTATATGCGATTAAGCTGACCCTATTGGTAGCCATTATTGCTGTTCCGCTGAATGCTTTCTTTGGCATCATGGCGGCCTGGGCCATTACAAAGTTTCACTTTAAAGGAAAGAACCTGCTTATTACGCTGATTGACCTTCCGTTTGCAGTCTCTCCAGTCATTGCCGGTTTAATTTTCGTTTTGCTGTTCGGCTCTCAGGGGCTTTTCGGGGAATGGCTTTTTGAGAGGGATATCAAGATTATATTTGCAGTGCCTGGTATTGTTCTTGCGACAATCTTTGTAACAATTCCCTTTATTGCAAGGGAATTGATTCCGCTGATGCAGGCACAGGGAACAGCAGAAGAGGAAGCATCAATCACTCTTGGGGCAGGGGGATGGAAGACATTTTGGCATGTAACCATGCCTAATATCAAATGGGCACTTCTTTACGGCATGATTCTCTGCAATGCGCGTGCGATTGGCGAGTTTGGGGCAGTTTCGGTCGTATCCGGGCATATAAGAGGCCTCACCAATACAATGCCCCTGCATATTGAAATCCTATATGGCGAATATCAATTTGCTGCTGCGTTTGCTATTGCTTCTTTAATGTCGATAATGGCTATTTTCACACTTATTATAAAAAACATTCTGGAATGGCATGGAAAAAAGGAAAGAGCATAGAAATCATAGAAGTTAGGGGAATTCAGAAATGAGTATCGTGATAAATTCCGTTTACAAAGCCTTTGGAACATTTCAGGCATTGGAAAATATCAATCTTGAAATCCAGAAAGGAGAGCTGGTAGCTTTATTAGGCCCTTCTGGTTCGGGAAAAACCTCTTTGCTGCGGATTATTGCCGGCTTAGAAGCAGCTGACAAGGGTTCTATATTTTTTGACAGTGAGAACATTACCGCCATTAATGCTAAAGAACGAAAAGTTGGGTTTGTCTTCCAGCATTATGCACTGTTTCGTCATATGACCGTATTTGATAATGTCGCTTATGGTCTGAGAGTAAGGCCAAGGAAAGAGCGGCCTGGCAAAAAAGAAATTGAGAGCAAAGTTTATGAACTGCTGGAGCTTGTAAAGCTGAAAGACCTGGCAAACCGGTATCCTGCCCAGCTATCTGGGGGACAGCGGCAGAGGGTTGCGCTTGCAAGAGCATTGGCCGTTGAACCCAAGGTTCTTTTATTGGATGAACCATTTGGAGCTCTTGATGCGAAGGTCAGAAAAGAGCTGAGAAGGTGGCTGAGAAGACTCCATGACGAATTCCAGATTTCAAGCATATTTGTTACACATGATCAGGAAGAGGCATTGGATGTTGCTGACAAGATTGTCGTGATGAATCAGGGGAAAATCGAGCAAGTTGGAACACCGGAAGAAGTATATGATAATCCCCAGACTCCTTTTGTATATGACTTTTTAGGGAGCGTCAATTTATTCAGGGGAAGGCTGAAAAATGGAAAGCTTAAGCAAGGTGAAGTAGCCTTGGAAATTCCGGATTGGGCAGGGTCAGATAATCTGGAGGCAGTAGGCTATGCAAGGCCGCATGATATCAGCATCAGCAGAGAAGCTTCAAATGATTCAGTACACGCAGCAATATCCCACTTGCATATAGTTGGCCCGATCGTACAAATAGAACTTGTCAGGAAAGATACCAATGAGTATCTTGAGGCAGAAATCCCAAAAGAAAAGTATCACAGGCTGGGATTGAAAGAAGGGGAAGAAGTATTCATTAAGCCGAAGCAGCTCAAAATCTTCATACCTGATGATTTTAACATATAAATATCTTAAGGAAGGGAGTAATTACAATGGCAAAAATCACGGCTGAGTATGAAAAGTATATTTTATCTTCTATTAAGGATATTGATTATGGGTCAGTAGTCATTACCCTTCATGCAGGAAAAGTGGCACAAGTGGAGATAACGGAAAAAATACGGGTGGAGTCTAATAATGGGAAGAGGTGATGTTTATTTTTTGGTTTTATTCCTAGTTTGCCCATAGGTATTGTTGGGTAGTGTTTTGAAAAGAAAGGGGATGAAGGTTATGAGTTATTTTGTGGCTATATCGGGAAGTCCATCTGCTGTTTCAAGATCTTCTATACTTGTAAACTTTCTGCGGAAGGAATCTTTTAAACAAGGGTTTACCGTAAAAGAATATTCTGTACTTGATTTTCCGGCCGATGTTCTGATTGAAGGGCGGTATGATGATCCTTCAATCAAAAAGCTTTCTGAAGAAATCAAGGAGGCAAGCGGCATCCTTATTATTTCTCCGGTATATAAAGCTTCTTATACAGGGACCTTGAAAGCATTGCTGGATATTCTGCCCCAAGACGTTTTTAAAGATAAGCCTGTATTTCCATTAATGGTGGGAGGAAGTCCCGCCCATCTGCTGGCAATTGATTATTCCTTAAAGCCGTTATTGGCTGCGCTAAGCGCCCAGACCATACTAAAAGGAGTGTATCTCACCGACCAATATGTGGATAAAGAGGAATTCGAAAATCCAATTAAAAATGAGGAACTGCTTGAAAGAATTACAGATCAGCTTGGACAGCTAACAGACATCTCCCAAAAAACCAAAGCTCTGTTATAGCAGACAGTCATTCGACCGGTCCCCCGGAGAAGACACGATATCTATTTTCATAGAACGTGTCTTTTTTATTTGTACTTACAGCTGAAACTATTAGAGGAGGGAGATTTCAAATGGCTTTTTTAGAAATTAGCGATTTAAGCAAGACATTTCTTTCGGAAAAAGGGGAAGTTCAGGCTTTAAAGGATTTTCATTTAGCTGTTGAAGATGGTGAATTAATTACGGTTATAGGTCCCAGCGGATGCGGGAAAAGCACACTGCTGAAAATCATAGCGGGTCTGGATAATGATGTGGAAGGCATTGTGGAGATTGACGGGAAGGAAGTAAAAGGCCCCAGTATAGATAAAGGCTTTATATTTCAGGAGCCCAGGCTATTTCCCTGGCAAACGGTGGAGAAGAACATTGCCTCGAACTTTACATTAAGAAATAAAGAAGTGAGAGATAAGGTAAAAGAATTAATTCAGCTGGTGAAACTGGAGGGTTTCGCCAAAGCGTATCCGCGAGAGCTTTCGGGAGGGATGGCGCAAAGGGCGGCCATAGCCCGTGCCCTTCTGCGAAATCCAAAGGTATTGCTGCTGGATGAACCTTTTGGTGCTCTTGATGCGTTCACAAGATCACATATGCAGGAGGTGCTGCTTGATATTTGGCATGAGAATAAAACTACCATGCTTTTTGTTACCCATGATATAGATGAAGCTATTTATCTGGCAGATCGGGTAGTCATTATGAATGCAAGGCCAGGCACCATTCAAAAAGTGGTGAAAATCAATTTGCCGCATCCAAGGAAAAAATCAAATAAGACGTTTCAGGAATTCCGTCAGCTTATTTTGAATGAATTTGAAAAAGCAGATGAACTTGAATTAATGGATCAGGCAGGAATCTAGCGGAGGTGTAAGGATTGAATAATAAAGCAGACTGGGCTCACCCGAGGGTATTTGTTCAGGAGAAAGCGAAATTGAAAATAAAAGAATTGAAAGGAAACAGTGATAAAAAATGGGGCGTGTTCTTAAGAGGGATGGTTTTTCCGCTGCTCGTCCTCCTTATGTGGGAATTTGCTGGCTATTATCAGCTGATCTCTGAAACACTCCTGCCAAGGCCAAGCAGCATTTTCAGCTCATTTATCGAGCTGCTGACTGCTGGCAATCTTCTTTACCATTTTCAAGTCAGCTTTTTTCGGGCCTTGGGAGGATTTCTTATTGGAGGAACCCTTGGATTGATCGCGGGATTAGCTGTCGGCTTTTCCAGTAAGGTGGAGCATACGCTGGATCCGACGCTGCAAATGCTTCGTACCATTCCTACTCTTGCAGTCATTCCGCTGTTTATCTTGTGGTTTGGTTTTGGTGAAGTCTCAAAGGTTCTTCTTATTGCAAAAGGAGCTTTCTTTCCGCTCTATGTTAATGCTTTCCTGGGCATACGCAGTGTGGATGCCAAATTATTCGATGTTGCCAAAGTCCTTGAATTCAGCAGATGGAAGCAAATCACGAATTTGATCCTTCCTTCAGCCCTGCCAAATATCCTGCTTGGGCTTCGTCTTGCATTAGGTGCAGCATGGCTTGCGCTCGTTGCTGCGGAACTTATGGGGTCAAGCGAAGGTATTGGATATTTAATTACGGATGCCCGGCAGTTTTCACAAACAACGGTTGTATTTGCAGGAATTATTATTTTTGCAGTATTTGGAAAGGCTTCAGACTCGTTTGTAAGGTTTTTTGAAAGAAGATGGCTTAAATGGCGGGAGAGCTATAAAGGCTAAATAATGGAGGCAGAGAGAATGGGAAACCGTAAAATACACCTGAATTTATTTTTAACAAGCATGGGACATCATGAGGCTGCTTGGAGGCACCCTTCATCAGACCCTGAGCGGGCACATGATATAAATTATTATATGGAAATTACACAAAAAGCAGAAGAAGCAAAGCTGGATTCTATCTTTCTATCAGACAGGTATTCGGTATCAACAAGAGCAGTCAAATATGGTGAGCTTGGCGGAGGAGGCTTTGAGCCTCTCACTCTATTATCAGCATTATCGGCTGCAACTAAAAAAATTGGACTGATTGGAACAGTCTCGACTACTTTTAATGAGCCTTTCAATGTGGCCAGAAAGTTTTCTTCCCTGGATCATTTAAGTAAAGGCCGTGCAGGCTGGAATGTCGTCACATCAGGAACAGATGCGGAAGCCAAAAACTTTAACCTGGAGAAAATACCGGCACACAAGGAGCGCTATGAGCGCGCGAAAGAATTTGTGGAAGTCACAAAGAAACTATGGGACAGCTGGGAAGAAGGAGCGTTAAAAAGGGATAAGGAAGCTGGGATATATTCCTTGAGTGATAAAGTCCATGAAATTAACCACAAAGGCAGCTGCTATTCGGTAAAGGGCCCGTTAAACAGCCCGAGATCACCTCAGGGGCAGCCTGTCATTGTACAGGCTGGCTCCTCCAAAACCTGCATTGATTTCGCTGCTCAATTCGCTGAAGTGGTTTTTACAGCACAGCAGTCGCTTTCTGACGCACAAGCATTTTACAAAGCTTTAAAAACAAGGGCCGCCGAGTTTGGCCGAAATCCGGAGAACCTTATCATCTTGCCGGGCATTTGCCCTATTATAGGAGAAACAGAAGAAGCTGCCAAAGAAAAAGAGGCAGAGCTTCATCATTTGACCAATCCAGAGTATAGTCTTTTACAGCTTTCCAATCGCATTGGCATTGACTTAACAGGCTATCCGCTGGATGGTCCGCTGCCTGAACTGCCGGAAATCCACGAAATTCAAGGGCATCAAAGCCGAACCAAGCTTATTCGGGATCTGGCTGAAAAAGAGAATCTTACCATTAGACAATTGCTACTCAGGCTTGCAGGAGGCAGGGGGCATTATACAATTGCCGGGACGGCTGAGCAGGTAGCGGATGAACTTCAGCTATGGTTTGAAAATGCGGGTGCTGACGGGTTTAACATCATGCCCCAGTTAATGAGTGAAGGCTTTTCAGATTTTGTTCAATACGTTATTCCTTTCCTTCAAGATAGGGGCCTCTTTAGAACAGAATATACAAGCGAAACACTAAGGGGCAATCTTGGGCTGCCTTTTCCGGATAAAGCTCAAAATTTTCATCCTGCAGGATAAGCTAAAGAAGAACCCCGCTCCGGTTAATGTGAGCGGGGTTCTTCTCTTAGGGTTATTAGTGGTTATTTGTATTCTTCTAAGACTTTCTCGATATATGAGTTTTCAACAACTTCTGAAACATCAATTTCTTTGTTGAGTCCTCCCAATTCTAATAGAAGTGCAGCAGATTCCTGCTGGGTCTCCACAATTTCTGGACTTACCGGTGTATTGGCCGGCACGGAGTTTTCCAGCACTCTCTCAATTACTTCTTTGTCCGTTTTTTTCAGGTCTGCATATATTTCGGTTGCTTCATCTTTGTTTTCAAGCTGCCATCTTGTTGCTTTCTCCGTAACCTTAAGATAAAGTTCTACCAGTTCAGGATGTTCTTTTGCGAATTGTGTCCGGACAATTTGGAATCCGGGACTGAAGGTTCCAATTGTTTCGCCACTTGCGATGACTTTTGCGCTATTTTTGACTGCCTGAATGGATTGATAAGGTTCCCAGATGGCCCATGCATCCACTTTCCCTGTTTCAAAAGCCGGCTGTGCTTCATCTGGCTGAAGCTGGATGATTTCCAATTCTGACGGCTTGATGTTTTCCTTTTCCAGCAGGCGGTAGAGAAGGCCGTATGCACTGCTTCCTTTTGCAACCGCCACTTTTTTGCCCTTTAAATCCTTCACGGAAGTAATAGGGCTGTCTTTAGGCACCGAATTGAGTCTCCTTTTTCCCCTGTACTGGCTACAGCAATTTCCTTAAAGTCAATTCCGCCGCTTTGTCCTGCAAGAACTGGAATATTTCCAACCCGGCCAAAGTCAATGCGGTTGGAGGCAATTGCTTCAAAGTAAGAAGGGCCGCTTTGGAATTCCGCCCATTTTACTTTTACTCCTGCTTTCTCAAACTCTTCTTCAAACCAGCCTTTGTGCTTGGCTAGCAGAATAGGCCATATGCTTTGCTGGATTCCTATTGTAACTGTTAGAGCCTTATCCTCCTTTTTATCCTCAGCATTACTGCCTCTGCCCGCCGATTGGGCTTGGCATCCTGACAGCAGACCGATCATCAATACAAAAATTACAAAAGACTTTACATGCTTCCAGCTTTTCATTTTCCATTCCCCCATTTTAAAAGTGAAAACTAAATTTAACGGTTCACCTGCCTTTTTCACCGATAAAAAAGAAAGGCCCTGCAGAGCAGCAAATCGCTACTCCACAGGGCCTTCAGCTGACTGATCGGCAATAATTAGATAATAACCATATTTTAATTCCTATAATTCCTATTTGTCAAGTCGGTTTTAAGGGAGGACTGTATCTTATTTTATAGTTTTACAGCATATATGAGCCAGACAAACCGATTGAGCTGTTTAAACTGGACTGAAAAACCATTGGATTGAAAGATCTCCTTCAAAACAGGAATCGTTGTATAATACTCTGTTTCCAGATCCTGTGCCAGACTGAGAAAATGGTTCACTTTTGCCTCATTGATGAAATCCTGTTTAACCTCTTCACTTTTAAAAAGGGTATCGGCAAAAATTACTTTACCGCCCTTTGAAAGCAGAGAACTGTATTTTTTGATGGCTTCTGCTTTTTCGGCGTCCTCTAAGTGGTGGAAAGCGTAAGTACTAACAAGGGCATCTGCGGGACCATTTACTTGAAAGTCCAGAAAATCACCATTCAGCAATGGAACATCAGGAAGTTTACTGCGTGCTATTTCCCTCATGGCAGCAGAGGGTTCAATTCCAGTTACATTAGCCCCCTTTTCCAGAAGCTTTTGTGTCAAATTCCCTGTGCCTGCACCAAATTCAATTACATTGCCATCTGCAAGATTGGCCACCTCTTGAAGGATATTTTCATAATTCAAAAACACCTCCTGATATTCAAGGTCTTTACCGGTTACTGCCTGATCATAGGATTCTGCCCAATGGTCAAACAAGTCAACAAATTCACGGCCCATCGAAAAATCACTCCTTCTAATTCTTATAATACTTATTGGTATACTATGAATAAAGCTTTCGCTTGGCAACTTCGCATGATCTCTTAATTCTTAATTGACAAAAAAAGCGGTTAAAACATACTATACAAGTAGGAATAATAAGAATTAAATAAAACGCAGATAATATCCAACAATGTATTGGAGAGATTAAACAATCTTTGTAAAAAAACAGAGGTGCTGACAATGAATTATTACAGCAGTGTGAAAGAATTGATTGGAAACACCCCACTTGTGAAAATCAGCCATTATGCTATTCCGCAAGGGGTAAATGTTTTTGCGAAGCTTGAATATTTTAATCCTGGCGGCAGTGTAAAGGATCGGTTAGGGCAAAAGCTGATTCGGACAGCGATAGAGGGCGGGCTTCTCCCGGAAAATGGGACTGTCATTGAACCAACTGCAGGAAATACAGGCATAGGCTTAGCGCTTGCAGCTATTGGGACGAAAATCAAAATCATCTGCGTCATACCTCAAAAATTCAGTATTGAAAAACAGAATCTAATGAAGGCGTTAGGAGCAGAAGTTATTAATTCGCCGACCGAAGAAGGCATGGAAGGTGCTATTAAGAAGGCTGAGGAACTGCTCATGAAGATTCCTGATTCTTATAGTCCTCAGCAATTCAGCAATGAAAATAACCCCAAAACGTATTATGAAACATTGGGACCTGAAATTTACGAAGCGCTGCAAGGGAAGATTGATATTTTTGCAGCTGGAGCAGGGACTGGCGGTACGTTCATGGGATGCGCCAGGTACCTTAAAGAGAAGAATCCAAAGATAAAGACCGTTATCGTCGAACCTGAAGGCTCCATTTTAAATGGCGGGAAGGCAGGACCGCATCGAACCGAGGGAATTGGGATGGAGTTTTTGCCTCCGTTCATGGAAACAGGTCTATTTGACGCTATTCATACCATATCAGATAAAGATGCGTTCAAACGAGTGAAGGAGCTGGCGCTGCTGCAAGGGTACTTAGTTGGAAGTTCATCAGGTGCTGCCTTTGAAGCAGTGTTGAAAGAAGCCGAAAGTGCTCCGCCTGGAACAAATATCGTGACTATTTTTCCTGACAGCAGTGAGCGGTATTTAAGTAAATCTATTTATGAGGAGGATATACAATGAGAAAGAAAACACAAATGATTCACGGCGGCATCTCGAGGGATGAACATACAGGTGCGGTCTCCATACCTGTCCACCATGCCAGTACCTTTAAACAAGATGGTGTGGGCAATTTCGTTTATGAATACGCCAGAACCGGAAATCCGACAAGGCATGCACTGGAGGAATTAATAAAGGATCTGGAAGGCGGGCACAGCGGATTCGCTTTCGGCTCTGGCATGGCGGCTATCTCGTCTGTCATGCATTTATTTTCAACAGGAGATCATGTTATTTTCACAGATGATGTATATGGCGGTTCTTACCGCTTAGTGACAAAGGTTTTGACGAAATATAATGTAGATGTATCCTTTGTGGATACTAGCGACTTGGCTGCAGTGGAAGCGGCAATACAGGAAAATACAAAAGCCATCTATGTCGAGACGCCTACGAATCCATTGCTGAAGATTACTGATTTAGCCGGTATTTCTAAACTGGCCAAATCCAAGAACCTGCTCATGATCGTGGATAACACCTTCAGTACACCATATTGGCAAAATCCGATTGAACTGGGTGCTGATATCGTTCTTCATAGTGCCACCAAATATATAGGCGGACATAGTGATGTGGTTGCCGGGCTGGTTGTGGTGAATTCCGAACAGCTTGCAGCAGATATGCACTTTATCCAAAATTCAATCGGGGCTGTTTTAGGACCGCAGGACAGCTGGCTGTTAATCAGGGGAATTCGGACACTGGCCATTCGGATGGAAGAAATTGAAGAAAACGCGAAAAGAGTGGCCGGTTTTCTTGCTGATCATCCGCAGGTTTCCAAGGTTTATTATCCAGGTTTTAAAGATCATAAAGGTCATGAAATTCATTCGAAGCAGGCCAGAGGATTTGGCGGTATGATTTCATTCGATGCAGGCAGCGGTGAAAAGGCAGAAGAGGTGCTGAAGAAAGTAACATATTTTACCCTTGCGGAAAGCTTGGGCGCGGTTGAAAGCCTGATTTCCCTGCCAGCCAAAATGACGCATGCTTCTATACCGAGAGAGCGCCGTCTGGAATTGGGAATTACAGATGGCCTGATCCGAATATCAGTTGGCCTTGAAGATGCGGAAGATCTCATTGAAGATTTGCAGTCAGCGTTATAAGGAAATGCCCCATTAGTTCACATTCTATATGGGGCTTTATTATTTTTCATATGAAATGTTTAACGTTTTAATGCTCTTCTGACTTTCCTTGCAAAATTGATTGGATGATCAACATCCTGGATATTCACGTAAATAAGGCTGGGCTGATCAAATAGCCACTCATTGTGTACGGATGAAATGGTTATTCCCTGTTTAATAATGGCAGCAGCAAATCCATCAACTTCTTGTTGCAAAAGGGCCACCCTGCCCAGGCATAATGCTCTTCCTGACCTGGCATCCATCGATTCAAATGAGAAAGAAGCTGTTACGCTAAAGGGTTTCCCCTTAATGGTGACTTCCAGGTCATCCCGATTAATCGTTGCTACACACTTCCCGCCAGCAAACCCTTCCTGCCCGCCGATTGTTCGTGCGAATTGCTGACACAGCGCTTCTTCATTGATAGCCATCCATTTATGCCCCCCGTCTTATTATTAGTGACCTGCCCTAACAACTTTCGCTCTAATGTATGATGGTGGGCTCTTGAGTATTCTGTGCATCAGTATCAAAACACAAAATCAGCTATATAAATATTTGTGTTTATATGGTAATATAAGGAAAATAGTGGGGTGATGGAAATTCAGCTTGCGCATGAAAAAGGTTTAATACCTATATTCAGCCTAAGCCTGATTTACATTTTAAGTGTCATCCCCATTAGCATCATTTGTGTTAACTTCATTCATAAATTCTACTTTCATCCTCAATATTTCTTAGCATTTATCACCTATAAACTATCATATGTGATTTTTAGTGCAGGGTTTTTTCTTTTGTTCGCTGTGGCTGGGCTTTTTCTATATTCCAGAGAAATGAATTCTTCAAAATGGCTGAATTTAACAGCAGTTACCTTGTTCTGCCTGTCTCTTTTCATATTTTATTTGTCTCTTGATGTGTATACCTATGTGGACGAAAAGGGATTCATATAAATAGCGCAGCAAATATAAGAGCTGTTGAAAATTATCCGTGGGAAGAGGTGGAGTCAGTCACTCAGCTGAACAAAAGAAGGTGCTCCGGCCCAGCTTGAGGTTAGTTTAGCAGGGGACAAAGTAATTGTGCTGAATTTACATGCAGACTGGTATGCGAAGTGAATTGCATTTTACGAGATGCTTCGGGATTATGAGATTCCGCTGGATACATGGGAAAAATAAGTGCCTGTCATCTTCAACAGGCACTTTGTTTATTCAACATGATAGAGTTATTTATTAATCAATCTTAGCTGATCTGCGCTCTTGCTCTGCCAGGATTTCCGCATCTTCAGCATTATCCCGTGTCACTTTTTGGGTAAGAATGGATCCAACTGCAACCAGGAGCATGACCGCAATATAATAACCTTTCTCATTGAGTTGCATATCGGCATTATAGAGGCCGATTAGAAACAAACCAACACCGGCAATTAATGTAAAGTAGGCCAAAAAAGTGAAAGCTGGCGTGTTTCTCCTTCTATACTTTTGCATAGTTTCAATCCCCTTTTTCATAGCGTTCTTTCTCGTTTTCTCTTTGCACAGATGTAACATTTTATTCTTAATGAATTAAAATTATCCTTTTTTGTGAAAAATTGCAACAAATATCCATGAGTGATTTTTACGGTTTTTAATTAAAAGTTTAGATAAAGAAAGAGTACTAAACTTGTATTTTCTTAGGAGGTACATAAATGGTGTCTAATATAGTTGTTCCAGGACTTATTTTGTGTTTACTCTTATTGGGGATAGTTTTTGTTATATGGATGCTTAAGAAATAATGGATTTGAGGTGGAGTAGCTCTATATTTTGTTAATTGCTGTATTAGGTTTTATGATCAATATTCTTCTTTTTCCCATATTCAAGTCCGGGAGAGGCGGCTCAAGCAGCGGCTTTACCCCATTCGATGACTTGGATACTGGTCTGATAAGGAAAGACAGCAGGGAACCTCATAAAATTGAAGCAAAAAATCAAGCCTCGTATGAAGATGGAAGGGAGAATTAAATCGGCATAATATGAAAAATTCAGAGGAATACAATGATCCACTTTTATATGATCAAGAGAATGGTCTCTTTCAAGGGGAAATTCCCTATCTGCTGCAATGGGCTTCACAAACGGATGGACCCATCATTGATTTAGCATGCGGGACAGGACGGGCAACCATTCCGCTTGCAATGAAGGGCCATCATTTAATCGGTGTTGATGTACATAGAGGGATGCTGGACCTTGCAAGGAAGAAATCTGCGGAGCTGGGTCTGCAAATCGATTGGGTGGAGCAGGATTGCAGAAGGCTCAGCCTTAGTGTAAAAAGTAAGTTCATGTTTTCAGTCGGAAATTCTTTTCAGCATTTTTTAACGAATGAAGATCAGGATGCTTTCTTATCTTCTGTTAATAAACATTTGGAATCTGGCGGCCTCTTTGTATTTGGAACAAGGTTTCCCAATGGAGAAGAGCTGCTGCAGCCTGCAAATGAAGAATATTGGAAAACGTATAACGACCCGGATAATCAAAATAAAGTTGATGTTTATACAATCAGCAGGTACGACTCAATAAGTCAGGTACAGCACTATACCACCATTCGAAAATTTTATGATCAAGAAGGAAAACAAATAGATGAAAAAAGAACTAATATAGAGTTGCGATATGTTTTTCCGAGAGAAATGGACAGGATTCTTTCCTCTAACGGATTGGAGATTGTGAATATTTATAGTGATTGGAAGGAGACCCCTATTACCTGCGATAGCCATGAAATGGTCTATGTTTGCAGGAAGGTAAGGGAAGTATAGCCATTTATGTCTGACAGACCTTTTCTAATTGGCAACTGCAATTCGCCAAATTTGATGGTAAAATTATGAAAAAGCAATAGGTGGAATGGAGGGGCATATTTGAGGAGAATTTCACTTTTGAGGACAGGTGTGCTTCTGCTGACCATGGCGTTTACACTGGCTGCCTGTTCAGAAAAAGAGGAATCGAGTGCGGTGCACGATAATGAGCCTGCAGTTGAGGAAGAGCTTATTTACTCGTTTGAACATCCGGAGACAAAGCAGAAGTTCAAAATTGTTAATGCCTATAAGCTATTCGGCAGTTACGCGGATAGAGTAGAAAAGGCAGAGACCAGCTCAAAATATTCAATTTATAAAGATGAAGTCATTTCTCCTGTTTATGATAACTGTTTCGAAGACGAGGAGTACATTCATATGGCGGACCCGATATTGGATAAAGCACCTGAAAATTTAAAGGAAATTCAGAGCGTTATTGAGAAGATTAATGAATACAAAACAAATGAGATCATTAAAGAGGCTCTGCTGAAGTCCTCAGATATTTTACCGGGTAAGAGAGAAACGGCTGTTTGTGTATTTCCAGTTGAGCTTTCTGAGGATACGCCTCTTATGGTAAACGCTGGAGCCGGGAAAATAACTGTTTTCTACAATAAATACTATACCGGGGAAACTATCAGGATGGGTATCGCTCATGAATACCATCATAGTGTATGGACCGAAGAACTTTATGATGGAAATCTGGACGTAACCGTTTTGGATAATCTAATCTTCGAAGGTAAAGCAGTCATGTTTGAAAAGCTGGTTTATCCTGATATTCGGCAGCTTACTCCCATCAATCAAAGTTTTAATAAAACCAATTGGTCCAAGATTGAAAAAGACTTAGATAAGGTGGATGGATATCGATCCAGCCAAATTATTATGGGCGGCGGTGAGCTTCCGCGCCATTATGGTTACAGTGAAGGCTACAAAATGGTCGATTCTTATCTTAAGCTGCATCCTGACAGCACTCCGAAAGAGTGGACAGCCTTGGGGGCGGAAGAGATCTTTCAAGAAGGGCAGTATGTAAAAAATTATCAGTAGCACTGCTGAGGAGTAAGTGTGATAAAAATGCCTTTTGAAAGCCCGGCATAAAAACATCCCGATTTTTGGCTAAAAGCATTTAAACATGGCCGATAATGTAAAGGAAGCAATGGATTGAAAGGGTGAGAGAGATGACTTATGAAGAAATTATGCAAAAGCTTGAGGAGCTTGGGTCTGATCAGACGAAACGGATCTTCATGAATCATGGGGTGAAGGAGCCTTATTTTGGCGTGAAGGTTGGAGATTTGAAAAAGCTGGTGAAGTTTGTAAAGAAGGATCACGGGCTGGCACTTCAATTATTTGAATCAGGAAATCATGATGCGATGTATCTGGCAGGACTATCTGTCAATCCGAAGCTAATGACAAAAGAGACTTTACAGGAATGGGCTGAAAAAGCCTATTGGTACATGATTGCGGAGTATACAGTTGCCCAGGTGGCAGCGGAAAGTGATTATGCTCTTGAATTGGCCCGGGAGTGGATCAAATCAGAAGATGAAATGGTTTCGGTCTGCGGCTGGAGCGCGTATTCTAATTATGTGTCCATCACACCTGATGACGAGCTTGATCTTAGTGAAATAAGAGCATTATTGGAACAAGTTAAAAATACCATTCATGATGAAAAAAATAGAGTAAGGTATGTTATGAACGGCTTTGTTATTTCAGTGGGCTCTTATGTACCAGAGCTGAATGAGGAAGCGAAGAATGTTGCTGAACATATCGGAAAAGTGCATGTAGATGTAGGAAATACAGCCTGCAAAGTGCCTTTGGCCAAGGAATATATTGAGAAAGTGGAATCAAAGGACCGGGTTGGGATTAAGCGGAAGACCTGTATATGCTGAGAATTGCCGGGGGAAATTGGCCGCTGTAAACAAATGCAGCATAGTTATAGGTGAGTGCCAAGATACCAGGGATTGCTGATGCATGTCAAATGAGCTCAGGAGGCAATGCGCTGAGCTCATTTCATTTTTATTGAGTTTTCGTTTCTGAATATTCTTTTTCCGTTCCATCCGGGAATTTTACTTCCAATTCGAATGTTTGGTAATTGTCATCAACTGAAAATGCGTCCTTTACCTGGTTAATGACCTCTTGATTTTCTGTATTTTGATCAAACGAAAGCCCCTCAAAAATTGGAGTAAGCTTCTCCATCGCTTCATCTGATGTTAACTTCTCGTCAGCAAGGTCATCCTGATATGCAGCTTCCATTCCGTTTTTTTCATTTTCATAATCCACATCAATGGTTTTATTATCTTTGTACTCTACCTCAAGGTCGAAATTCGTAAAATTAAATGCAGCCTCATTGGAAGCTTCTTTATTTTCGTTTTCAGCAGGTGCATTTTCAGGCGGATTTTCTACTTTGTCACCATTGCAGGCTGTTAGCAATAATGCTGAGAGAGATGCCGAGATTATAAGGTTCAGTTTCATTAAAATCCTCCTTAATCACGATGTTGATTTTAAGTTACCCAAATATTTACTGAACCAATCATTAATAAATCTGGAGGATCATTGTATTAGGAGGGAAACCAGTTGGCATCACATACAAATGATATGAAAATAAATCTGGCACGCCGTAAGGTTATGATGGCAATACTTTGTTTTGTTTTATTATTGACAGGTGTTCTTGCTTATGGTGTGTATTGGCTATTTTATGATTGGAGCCGATTTAAACAGGAGTTCATTGCGGAAGCCGCTTCTCCGGATGGCACTTATACCGTTAGAGCGTATCGATCTAATGAAGGTGCTACAGTGTCTTATGCAATTTTGGGTGAATTAATTTTTAATAAAGAAAACCGAAAATCCAGGAAAATCTATTGGCAATATAGGGAGGAGAAAGCTGTTATAGAATGGGTTGATGACGATACTGTTAAAATTAATAACATTCAGCTTGAAGTTCCGGATGAGGTTTTTGATTATCGAAGTGGGATTAAGAGTTTTATAGAATTTTTTATAAAGAAGGAGAAGATAAATGAAGAAACAGAATGCGGGATTTGGCATAAGGTTTGCCGCAGACCTTATTGATAATCTCATCCTTACTATACCCATCTCAACAGTGTTCTTTTTTATAACGGGAGATCTCACATTTAATTGGATGATGGGATGGACCTGGCCAACGATTTATACAATTTATTTAACATTCATTCCCCTTGTCTGGAGCGGTTATATCATCGGGAAGCGCATATTTAAGATCAAGGTTTGCCGAATGGATGAAGAAGGCTTGACCTTGAAAACGATGGTTCTAAGAGAAATGATCGGAAAATTTTTACTGGCAAATGTGACGTTCGGTATCACAACACTGGCCAGTATATTTATGGTCATATTTAGAGAAGACAAGAGGGCGATACATGATTTGATTGCCGGGACTTATGTCAGCCGAGAGCAGATATAGGGTGAGCCCTGTTCGGTTTTCGTTTTCAGGAGATTTATAGATAGAATGGCGTGTGTGTATTGGTACACGTCATTTTCCTTAATTATTAAGGCTATTAGCATAATTTGCAAAAATATGGAGGTGGAAAGGTGGACTTATTACTTTGGGTAACGAGTGGATTCATTATAATTGGAATCATTTTTCTTATATTTAAGAAGAAAAGTATGGAAAATAATCTTGCTTTTATAAAAGCAAATAAGGAGAGTGAAGAAAGTACATTAAAAGCCAGATCTATAGTTTGGTGGATAGTGGGTGTTACAGCTTGGGGAATAGTGAGTATCTTCCTTATTGTTAGGTTGTTTCATAATTACTACGGTTAATTACTTGAAAATTCCATTATTCAAGATCTTGAATGATAAGAAATCAGATTGGAGCTCTTTTACTTGCACAATTATAGCAATAGGTCCAGGTTGGGATTCAGCGGAAGGCTTGTACGCTGAAGACCTGAAAAGACAGGCATGGTACTATCCATGCCGGCGGAGTTTTTAATAATAATACATTTGCTGGGGATAATATGGCTGGTTGTATTGGTATGGCTTGTTTGGTTCCTGAGTATACCTGCTGCAATCTTTAGCAGGGCCGATAAAGGTTGAAGGCCGGACAGGTGCTATGGTCTTTTTCCATTGCTTTTCATCCATACAATAAGTATGTGCCATAATATTGGAAGGCGTTAATTTGAGAATATCAGATCCCAGGATCACCTCCGGAGCAGGAGCATTAAAGATGGCCAGCAGATGAGTGCCGTCGGTATGTGCTACCTCATAGTGCCACCAGCCTTGAGGCACATTGGCTACCTGTCCGGGAGTAATGTAATAGTTCTGGATTTGTTTGGTGAATGGGTTAAGCAATGACACAGTAGCTGCCCCCGATATACAATAAACCAACTCAGCAGCATTTTGATGATAATGCGGTTCTATTACATTATTTTGGCTTAGATAGATGTCAAGAAGCGAGACATCCTCCAGCGTGTTTAATTGCTGAATTCCCATTACATTTATATAGTTTCTGTTGTCTTTTTTCACCAGGGTGCTTTTATTCAAATCAAAAAAGTAATTTAAAGATGGAGAGGTGTAATCTAAATATTTAACCATTTCTGCTCAGTCCTCCTGGGAAAATGAGTGTCTCTGATAAAGTATGCATCCGCCCACAACCAGTGCATGTATCCCAGTAACGAGATAGAAGAAGAGTAATAAGGAAGTAAGGTTTGCTGCTTTCATTTGTCTGTCTGCCCCGTGTGTACACTTCATCAATACGCAAATACCTGCACTTTTTCTAAATGAACATGGGAAGAATCCAGCCTATTACATCTCAAGACCTACTGCAAAATCATGCTGAGGCTCATTTTAGAGCCTTCCAAATAAAGATAATATTAAATTAGGTCATATTAATGATAGAAGGTCATTGATAGAGGAGAGGTAATATGGCTGTCTTACGGTCAAGATTTTTAAAGGTAATAGCAGTTCTTTTTATGTTCATTTCATTTAGTTTTTTTCTTGGAAAATCGGCTTCAGCTGAAGATGGAATAGAAATGAACATAGAGAAGGCAATTAAAGATTATCTGGAGGAATATAAGGTTCCGGGTGCTTCGGTTGCCATCGTTCAAAATAATGAACTGTTTTTTTCCCAGTCATGGGGAGTTACTGGAGAATCAGAGGAGAAGGTTACAGAACAAACTCCTTTTACAATTGGCTCCATAAGCAAGTCTTTAACGGGAATGGCCATAATGAAATTAGCTGATGATGGAACCATCCGCCTGGATGCCAGCGTTCAGGAATATCTTCCCTGGCTGAAGCTGAACAATGGGAAAGCTGCCGAAATCACTGTGCAGCATTTGCTCACACAAACAAGCGGGTTTAGCACGTACGATGGTCTTGCATTATCAGATAAAGAGTTAACAGGCAGGAATGCTATTAAGAATCAAGTCAGGAAGTTATCAGAAGTCGATCTGACTGCTAAACCTGGTGAGAAGCATCAATACAGCAATGCTAATTTCTTAATCTTAGGTGCAATACTTGAAGAACTTACGGGTATTTCCTATTCAGAGTATATGGAACAGCAGATCTTTCAGCCTTTAGGAATGAAAAATGCTGGAGCGGATATAAAGGGAGCTTATAAGAAAGGGTATCTCCGCGGTTATCAGTCCTGGTTTGGGCTGCCGGTGAAAAATTCTGCAGCCTATGATGATGCTGGCGCACCTTACGGATACATTACAGCCAGCTCTGAAGATATGGTACAATTCGTCAAAGTATTGAGCGGAAACGGGCCGGACCATTTTATTAGTGATAAAACTTTGGAGTTATATATGACTCCGCAGGTTCAAACAGGTGAAGACCGGTATTATGGGTTCGGAATTCGCATTTCCAATCCGGATACTCCGAAAGAAATGATCTGGCATTCTGGCTCTACCCCTGATTCGCATGCAGAAGTCTTTTATATTCCGGAAACCGGATGGGGCGGCGTGATTTTGACAAATAAGAATCATGTTATGGAGGAAGAGGGTCTTT
Organism: Bacillus sp. ZZV12-4809; assembly: GCF_009849585.1. Taxonomy (GTDB): domain Bacteria; phylum Bacillota; class Bacilli; order Bacillales; family Cytobacillaceae; genus Cytobacillus. The sequence continues at coordinate 527,147 of NZ_VCRN01000001.1, read as the reverse complement.
ATTATCTGAAGGAACATATCATTAGTCTTTTGAATGGAGAGAAGCCTGAAAAAGTGCCCAGCCTTAATTCGGACGTCCAATACATTATGCTGGGATGCATTCTGCTGCTGATTCTGCTTTCAATTTTTTTAGGAAACCGAATCAGAAACCAAAAGCATATAAAAAAGGGAGTGTGTCTTTTCTTAGGGCTGGTATTAATTGGCCTTTCAGCTGCCATAATCCCGCTTTTCACATTCATCACATCATCCCCTTGGCATTCCATCTCTGTTTTTGCGCCTGATATTGCCTGTTTAGCCATATTGGCGGTAATTATGCTGGCCATAAATGGACTGCTGCTGGTTATATTAGCTTTAAAAAAAGCAAAGTAATGGAAATGCCTGTCTACACTGGGAGACAGGCATTTTATTGTGCGCTCACTGCCTTCCATATTCCCAGACCCAATAGAGCTCCAATGATATTTAGAATATAATCATCAATATCAAAACTTCCCCGTCTTGTAACCAGCTGGATAACTTCCACACTAAGAATCATGACAGTCATGGTAATGGTAAACGTCTTAAGTCTGTATAGCTTTCTGAAATAATAGGGCAGGAAAAATCCCATTGGCAAAAATGCAGCAACGTTGCCGGCAAGGTTTTTTATAGGAATGTCTAAATTCATGCTTACATTGGAAATTGACACCACATACCCGTTAATGGTTTTAAACGGCACAAAGTTTGAAGAATACCTGATATATTCCATTAATGGCATGCCAGACCAAAATCCTCTCGATAGAAAGAAGAGTAATACGATTAAGGCACATATGTATGAAAGAAAGCTAATTGCAATGATCAATCTGATTATCTTTTTCATTAAATTCCCCGCTTAAGGCTAGTATTTGATAATAATAACATAATATTTTCATATTTAATTAGAGAAATTAGCCTGCTGGCTATTATAATGAAAGTGGGATTGTTTATTCTTTAGTTTGCGATAATATATAGGTATTGATGTAAAGGAAGGGGTGCGCAGCATGGGAATAATGCTTGGACTGGTACTATTAATCTTGATTTTTGCTGTGGTTTCGACTTTGCTTCTGACAGGCAAATCTGATGAAAACTATGGAAGTTCAACAAAACGGAACACCACCAATTTAACCTTAATATATGTGGTCATTATTTTTATGGGATTAGCTTCCCTTGGAGTTTATATTTGGAGATTCTAAATATTGTTGGAGATGAAAAAAGTTGACATGGGCAATAGTGGTTCCTATTATTCTCGCTAGTATTCTGAAAATCGTGCTGACCTGTATGCCAACTGGCACAGTTAATTGGCTGATCAGGAAATTTGAAACTCATTCAAGGCTTGATGTAAAAGAGGTTACAGTTACAGTTGAAGATGGCAGGCTGGAAGGTGAGGAAAAACTTCAGATTATCAATCAATTCAATGAAGGAATATTTATTAAGAAGCATTATATCCACCCTGGCAGCGAACAGCTTTTTCTACGGCCGGAGATCAGTGGGACACCTATAGTTATAGAGTTTCTTGAAAGAGGTGACAAGCTGTTCGTTTTTAGCTATCATGACCGAATTGATGTGGTTAAACAGCGCGGACAAAAGGTCATTGCATACAGCATGTTTTCCGATAGCCTGCAAAACAGTTCATTGGCAATCAGGGCCAGCTAAACTAAATATCAAATAGAAGCCTAAATCCTACGTGATTTAGGTTTTTTTAAGCCTGCAGGAGGGAGGGAATTACCTGCAGCTTATCCTGCCGGTCATGCGTGTTGCCTTGAATCTGGTGACAATTGGAAATCAGCCATCTATACTTAAATTAAGAAGCTGATGGAAAGGAGGACGCCTTCATGAAAATACTGATTGACCTCGATCCGCGCAACGAGGAAACCACCGTGACAATACACTGCAAAGAACTCACCCCGGATATTCAGGAAATCCTCGAGTACCTTCGAAAGAATGAAACCGGCATTATTGTCGGAAAGGATGGAGAGAACCAGCACTTAATAAAGCCTGATGACGTTCAATTTTTTCGATCAGAAGGTGACACTGTGACAGCTGCAACCCCTGAAGGAATTTATAAAGTAAAGGAAAAGCTCTATGAACTTGAACAATCCCTCCCTTCTCACCGGTTTATCAGGATATCAAAGTCTGTCATAGCAAATCTTTACGCTATGAGTCACTTTGAGCCATCCTTTAACGGGACACTCTGTGTTCACTTTAAATCGGGAGAGAAGGAATATGCTTCACGCCATTATGTTGGACGGATAAAAGAAATTTTAAAAATGAGCAGGAGGGAGAAGAAGTGAGGACATTTTTGTACAGAAGCATGCTTGGCATATTTTTTGGGGGATTCATCACTACAGCCTCAGCTATAGCCTTAATTGGTTTCGGTGGCCAGACGACTTTGGACGGGCAGGCATTTATCCTAAACGCATTAGGTTTTATTATCAGCGGCTGGCTGTTTACGGTTACTCCGCTTTATTTTGAAATTCGCTCACTCCGTCTGCCCATGCAGACAGCCCTGCACTATCTTACCGTCACGATTGTTTATTTCACTTTAGGGCGTTGGATTGGCTGGATTCCGATTGGAACGAAAAACTTCTTTATATATCTCGCAATCTCATTATTTATTTACGCGATTGCCTGGATCGGCTTTTATCTTTACTTCAAAAACGAATCGAAGAAGCTGAATAAGGATCTCGAATGTCTGGAGTAAGAATCGTCCGTGGTATACCGTCACGAGCGGATATACAGACGGAATCTGCATATCATGGCTGTTTTGCAAATAGACATTAGGGAAAACTATTTAGGAGGTGAGAAATCATGAAGATGAAGACAATTTGTATCGCGGCTTTACTGATTGTTCTTACAGGATGCACCAGTGAACCGCCCGTTAAGGAACAAACAGATGAAGGAAAAGTCGAAAACAGCGATCAGGAAAATGAAAACGCGGAGGCTGAAAAGGAGGAGCCAGCTCAAGAGGAAGCATCAACTCCAGAGGAAGTAATAGCTGAAATAGAAAAGCAATTGAGCACAGATGTTCCAATTAAACTCCCTGAAACACTGAAGTTGAACGAGGGATATCATTTAACAGCCAAAACTGATTCTGATCAGGATTCTTATCAGGTTATCTTTTTCCAGACAGAAGAAGTAATTCCGATAAACGACGCTAAATTAGACCAGTTAAGTGATGACTCCATCCTTGCGGTTCTGACCGGACAGAATTATGAAAGTAAGGAAGCGGCCTCTGAACAAATTTCATACCAGAATTTTGAGCAAATTGGAGGAGAGCCGGTTGATCTTGGGTATTCCATCACAGGTTACCAGGATGCAGGGGCGGGTTCCGTTTTCCTTAGCTGGAATGAGGGAAGATGGGCATTTACATCGCGGGCACGGACAGAGGATTCTGATATCCTGCTGACCGAATCCAAGAAAATTGTAGAATTCTTAGAAAGCAACATGCTGCCGCCTCCTAAAATGTATGGATCCGGCAAATTTGACACAATCAGCGAGCATTCCCGCGATCAAATTCTTGCCTGGCAGGAGGACCAAACTGTCTATAAGATTGAAAAAGCTGAAGGAGCCCTCAAAACCCTGGAAATTGCAGTATCCATCAAATAGTAATAATGCCTGTTCACTTTATCATAAGTGATGCAGGCATTTTTTTTACACCATCACTGTCTGATTAAGAAATTGCAAGTCGGAAGCTGAAAAATGCATCTTACCATACTCATCCTGCGTGTCGTCAATTAGTTGGAGACAATTGGAAATATTGCCCCTATACTGAATATATAAAGATGAATGGAGGGTTCAGATGGAAAGTGTTATTACTGTAAACAATTTATCAAAAAATTTTGGCGCCATCCGGGCAGTAAGGAATCTTTCCTTCACCGTTTACAAAGGTGAAATCTTCGGGATTATCGGGCCGAACGGTGCAGGCAAAACGACAACACTTGAAATACTTGAGGGAATTACGACCCCGAGCGGAGGGGAGGTTGAAGTGCTTGGGCTGGTTCCAAGCAAGCAGCTTCGTGAGTTAAATAAAAGGATTGGCGTTCAATTCCAGGCCACTTCCATTCAGAAGAAAATGAAAGTGAAAGAAGCGCTGGATCTCTTTTCCTCCTTCTACGAAGGTCCAACCCAAAAAGAGTATTTAATAGACTTACTTGGTTTAAGCGAAAAAATGAATGTAAGGTTCGACGACCTGTCCGGCGGCTGGCAGCAGCGGGTGACACTCGCTTTGGCGACCCTGCATGAACCGGAGATTCTTTTTCTTGATGAACCGAGCATGGGGCTGGATCCTTCAGCAAGGAGAGAAATGTGGTCATTGATCCGGCTGTTAAGGGAGCGGGGCAGCACCATTGTGGTAACCACACACTATATGGAAGAAGCTGAGCAGCTTTGTGATCGGGTCGCCATGATCTACAGCGGACAATTGAAAGCGCTGAATACACCACATGAACTGCTGAATGAAGGGACGGCAGACTGTCTGGCCTTTAAGAGTGCGGGCCTTAGCCGTGAATATTTATACTCCCTCCCTGGTGTTGAACGAGTGGAAAACAATATGGAGGAATTCAAACTATACTGTGAGGACCAGCAGACAACGGCTTATCACATTTTTACTCACTGCCAGGAAAAGGGGATCACTCTTTCTGAGTTCAAATTCGAGAAGGGATCCCTAGATGATTTGTTTGTCCAGTACTTAGAAAAGGAGAAAATCGGATGAATGCAATCGTAAAACTTGCCAATCTTGAGACGAAAATGTTTTTTAGAGACCGTCTGAGCGTGTTTTGGACGTTCCTTTTCCCGGTTGTGATGATTTGGCTGTTCGGTTCCATGTTTGTCGGGGACAACATGAGTCAAAAGACTTTCGCAGAATACTTTGTTCCTTCATGGATCGGCGTCAACATAGTGACCACTTCCTTTTTTACACTGGGAACCGTATTGACCAATTACCGGGAAACGGGTGTTTTAAGGAGATATCAGTCAACGCCGCTTCAGCCATGGAAAATCCTCGCCGCCCACACCTTTCAAGGGACTGTCATCTTTGCCATATCCGCCTTGCTTCTTATGGTCTTTGGCATGCTTCTGTATGATCTTACTCTGCCGGTTTATATGGGCAGTACGCTGTTATCCTTACTGATTAGCATCCTTGCCTTTTTTCCGTTTGCATTATTCCTGACATCTTTAGCTAAAAATGCTCAAGCTGCAGCAGCAATCAGTTCTCTTTTTCTGAATCTGATGCTTTTCCTCTCAGGAGCGACCTTTCCGCTTGAAATGATGCCGACAGTTCTTCAATACGCAGCAAAAGCTCTTCCACTTTATTACGTAATTCAACTACTGAGGGGAACTTGGACTGAAGCGCCTATTACGGAATATGGGTTTGAAGTGGCTATTTTGCTTGGAATTGCAATGGTGTCTGTATTCCTTGCAGTGCGGTTCTTTCGTTGGAGCGGAAAGTAAGCCCTAATATCTCAGGGCTTTTTTTATACATGAACACATTTTATTTACAAATATTTTTTAATATTTATATAATTGTTTCATCAAAGAGATAAAGGTGGCTATGAAAATGGAGATTTATCAAGCATCAATGGAGGATTTAGCAGGAGTTTCGGCATTATTTAATTTATACCGTGTATTTTACAGCCAGGCATCCGATTTGGAAGCTGCAGCAGGTTACATAAGAGAACGCTTAGAGAAGGAGGATTCTGTCATATTTGTGGTGAGAGAGGAAGGTAAATATCTTGGTTTCACTCAGCTGTACCCGACTTTTTCTTCCGTATCTATGAAAAAGGCATGGATACTAAATGACCTGTACGTGGACGCAGCAGCAAGGAAGGGGGGGATAGGGGAAAAACTTATAGATAAAGCGAAAGAGCTTGCAGCCGAAACAGGAGCGGTGAGCATCAGCCTCAGCACGGCTTCGGATAATTTTACTGCTCAGAGGCTGTATGAAAAAATGGGCTTTAAGCGTGATGAGCAATTTTATCATTATGAATTGGTAATTGGTTAATCTAGATACAATCGCACTCTTACACTCCGGTTTATCCGGAGTATTTTTATTAGGAATTCGGTTTAAGTGATCTAAAAAGTTAGAAGTGATATTGACTTTTTGAACTGTAAATATTATTATTACAGTATAAACAATCACAAATTATATTTTTTGCATAAACTGTAATCATTATTATTACATTTCATAAAATTAAACACAATAGAAGGAGTGTTCTAAATGGTGAATCTATTCTTATCATCCAGCTGCGGTTCCTGCAGGAAAGCCCGTGCATGGCTGGAGGAGCATCAAATTGAGTATGTGGAACGAAATATTGTAACCGATCCGCTTACCGTCGATGAAATCAAATCGATTCTTCGCCTGACTGAAAATGGAACTGAAGAGATTATCTCTACTAAATCAAAAGCATATCAGGAACTAAACGTGAATATTGATTCCATGCCGCTGAAAGAGTTATATCAATTAATCATTGATAACCCTCAAATGCTGAAGAGACCGATTATGGTAGATGAAAAAAGGCTTCAGGTCGGCTTTAACGAGGATGAAATCCGCAGCTTCCTTCCGCGAAAATTCCGTACGTTTTCGTTCAATGAACTGCAAAGATTGGCTAACTAGGAACTGCTTTGATTTCTTGACAAGCTAATCTGTAAATCATAACATGACAGTATACAGCACAATATAGGAGGCCGGCCATGAATAGCGATTTTACTCTTGCCATTCACAGTTTAACGTATCTCGCTCTGCAGCTGGATCGCATGTCAACAAGCGATGCAATTTCTGAAAGCGCATGTGTCCATCCGGTCCGCATCCGAAAAGTCCTGAGTCTATTAAAAAAACATGGATTTATTAAATCGAAAGAAGGAACGGGCGGCGGATTTATTTTTGCCCGGGATTTAAGTGAAGTGAATCTTTGGGATATTTATAAGATTACATCTGAAGGTGCTCTACAGCCCAAGTGTCCGGATTCAAATGAGGCGTGTGTAGTGGGTGCCAATATGCAAAGAGTCCTGATCAGCATTTTCTTAGGCGCAGAGGAACATCTCGGTGAATATTTGAAGCACTATACCATAAAAGATATCGTTGACTTAATCTATAAAGAAAATTAATTGGGAGCTAACAAGCTTTCCATCATTAAAATGTAACAAAAAATATTACAGATTAAAAAAGAGGTGGGAGAATATGATGTCCAGCCAGAATGCTATTTTAAAAGCAGGGGATTGGGTTAAAGGCAAATCCCGTGAAGGGGAGCTAATCATTGGCTATATCGAAAACCTGGAAGAAGGTATTATTAAGACAAAGGTGATTTCGAGTGATAATAAAACCATTGAAGGCAAAATTATTCCGCTGCAGAGCAAGCAGGTTAAAAAAATGCCGGCGGCGAAAGTAGCCAACAAGGAACAGATTCATTTCCTGATTGACCTTGCTCTTTCCACGGGAGATGAAGAATGGTTCTTTGAGCTGACCTCGAAGCTAAACTCAATGAGAGAGCTTGTGAAGGATGTTAATTAAATTCGGATAGGTGCCTGTGTCAGTCTGCTTAACAGCAGACAGATGCAGGCACTTTGTTTTGTTGTGCAGGCGGAATCAAATCAAGGAGACATTAAAGAGCCTGTCAATGGGAAAGCGGATTATCTATAGAAAATCCGCTTTCCTGGTGATGTCACCGAGGTCATTAGCGAAATTGTTAATATTTTCAAAAACGATCAAACGTGATATATATGAAGGAAAGGTAAATAGCGATAAAGGAAATTTTGTATTATGGCAGATTGGGAGGATAGCTGTTGCATTTTTTATGGTCTTTATAGTTTTTAATATTTGGTGAAAAGGTCACATGTATTATCCATGCAAATTCATAACGGGGAGTGATCTCTTATCAAACACAATATCAGTAAAATGCTTGCAAGAAAGATAATAGCTGCATCTATAACAGGATCGCTGTTCGCCGTTATGTTAGGCCTGATTATAGTGGATCCGTTTGGCGGAGAAGTTAATTCAGCCGGAGAGTACTTTCAGGGGGTGTTACTGTCTACTCCCTTCTATCTTATGTACAGCATTCCGATCATCCTGGTTTATGGCACAGTAACTTCTATCATTAGTGACTGCATAGCTTTATTTATTTCGAATCATACCAACAGGAAACTGGAATTTTCTATTTCATTACTACTTCACCTGCTTTTTGGATTAATTCTGCTTGGATACAGTTTAGCTGCAGCTTTATTATTTTTTGTTACGGATAATGTTTTACAGCGAAAACAAATCGGAGGCTGGAGGAATGCTTTGAAATCTTTCGGTTTGCCGGTTCTCATCTGGATAATGTTTATGGGTGGCGTATATGTTATGGATGCCTTTATATGAAATGATCAGAATTAGCCGTTCTTCGGACAAGGGCGGCTTTTTTTAATAATGGGGTTACTTTCCAAAGTAATACATGATACCATTTGAAAAAGAGGTGGGAAAATGTACCTTTTTCTTTTTGTTATTATTCACATCGCAGTAGGGTGTGCGCTTATTTATACATATGGTAAATTACCAAAAATGTTATCCACATTTGCAGTCGTTTTTCTGGCTATAAGTTTTCTTTATTGGGGAGCAGTGTTAATCCATTTTATCAATTAGTTCAGCTGCCGGATGGCGGCTCTTTATTTTTGTAAAGGAAGTTACGGAGGAGGATCAAATGAAGAAAAGGAATATGAAAAAGTATCTTAAGAGAATGCTAATAACATTATTAGTCTCCTATTTTATATATAGTATTTTTATAAATCTCGGTTACAGAAATCATATTAAGCAAAGTCAGGAAAAAAATTATGAGCATTTGCGGACTATATCTGTAATTGGGGATAATTTGGCTCACCGGCTGGAGATATTTATGCAGATACCTATTGAACAAGAAGATGAAAAGAAAGACCAATTGTTTGACTCATGGAGGGTTGTCAGAGGTGAGAGCAGGAGTATTAAATCCTATTTGTCCAGTATGTACACAATACATATGGAGGATAAGATAAAGGAATGGAATTTGCTTCAATATAGCTTGTTTCACGCTGATATGTTTTTAGATGACATGACTAATAAGTTTCTGAAGAACAAGTCATATAGGATTAGCGATGAAGATAAAGAAAAAATGGAAGCAGTAATTTCTGTGTATCGAAATGTCAGCAAAGAAGCGGAACAGGAATCTGTCGATATAGAAAGGCTCCTGGAATCTATACAGGAACCCATGCTGGTTATAGATGATTATTATTCAGATGCCCTTCAAAAAACATATAATAAGGAAAAAGATCCCCCAATAATGGGGGTCTTGTTCACCAAGTATAGGCTCCTTCACATGTATTTGCTTTTGGTTCATAGTAGCAATGCTTTTTGAATTGTCCTGAGAAAGGCTGGTCGTACCAGGTTGGCGGACATGCAGCGTACGGATTGAAATACCAGAGAGCAAACTTGGAAGGATGCTGTCTCCAATAATCTAAGGTTTGTCTGGCCAATCTTTTTTCCACGCCTCTTGCTCTGTTATAAAAGACATTTCCTTTCTGAACAGCTTCAAAAGAATAATTCCCGCCCTGCACCTGGAAGATGACCTGTGGGATGGTCCTTAGGCCTTCAAAGTCGAGGCAATTCGCTTTCCGCCTATTGACGATTACATTTCCAACCATCAGCATCCCCAGTTTTCCTTCACCTTCGGCCTCAGCTCTCATCATCCTTGCCATTAATGCCACATCGCTGTCGGTATATTGTACTCTTGGCACTTTTTATCACCTCTAAAGGAATTGTATTAAGCTATTCTGTAAACATGTTAACAGGTTCAATATAAGTCGGGAAAATATCAATTGGGGGTGCATACCGCATCGCGTTGAGCACCCCCTTATCAGGTATAAGAATGTTGGTGTTAATGAGTTTGCTAATTTATATGCTATGTCCGTTAAGGAAATGCAGAAAAGTAAACATTTGGTGAAACTTTCTTATTGGGAGTTCGTACCATTAGTAAAAGAGGTGGATGTCTTGAAAACTCAAAAGGAAGTAAGCCTGAAAAAGTTATTATATGGTTTTGGCCTATTTATTTTCGGAGGTATGGTTTTAACCAATATGACAAATCCGCTGCCTTCAATGGATAAAACCATGGAATTCCTGTTGTTTATTTTTGGGAGTTTTCTAATCTATTATTTTTTAGTGCATGTCTATTTCAGGGGAGGATTATGGAGAAAAATATTTTACCTGATTTTAATTCTGCTATGGGGGATTAGCATCTGTATGGCTATTTATCTTGCAGGAAACTTAACAGCTCACTAAATGGTTAAGAAAGGCTGGGATGGCTTGAGAAGACTAATAAAAGTCAGCAACATTGTATTTTTGCTGTTTTTAATGGCTGGCTGCAGCGTGCCGAAACCTAATGTGGACAACTTCCAGGAACTGCATACTGTTTACGGAAAAACATTACAGCAGCTTGAAGATGAGTGGAGAGAGTTTGTTCAAGAGAAACCCGTCCCAAATGAAGAATTGCTTCATAGCAATAACTCTCAGCTTCCTGGGATTATTAATCACTTAGCAGTGAATAAAAGTTCCTTATTAAATGAATTTTATTGAGGCAAATGCCTAGTTGCACTGCCCATAGTACATAATATAAAGTATGCAAAGTGCCTGCCCCATTTATGGAACAGGCACTATTTTTTATCTTTGCTTAACTGGCTCCCTTAGGAACACAGGTGAAGATATCCCCATTTTTGTTTTTCCAGGCCTCTTTTTAAGTGCGGAGAATAAGAAACAACCCGCAATGACAATGATGCTTCCAATGGCTTGCAGCCAGTTCATGACTTCTCCTAAGAAGATAAAAGCCAATAGGGCTGTGAAAATGGGATTGAAGTTTAAAAACAGGCCGGAAGTGCTCGCTCCCACCTTGGAAATCCCAATGTTCCAAAGCACCATGCAAAGAACGGTTGAGATCAGTCCTGTATACAGAATGGATAATAGAAAGGAAACACTGACATCTGTAACGGTGAAGTCAGCCATGCCGAACGGAAGAAGCACAAGAAGGCCAAAGAAGCCTGAATATAAGATGGACATCATTGGTGAAACGAAAGACATGGCCCATTTACTGCAGACGGAATAGATGCCCCACATGCCCACCGCGGCCATCATGTACAGATCCCCGCTATTAAACTGCAGCGAAATCAGCAATTCCAGGTTTCCTTTTGAAAGAACCAGCAGGACGCCAAACAATGAAACAAACATGGAGAGGAGCTGCAGGGTGTTTAGTTTTTCTTTAAGAAAAATAAAAGAGAAGGCAGCAATGGAGAACATATTTAAAGTAGAGATTAAGCCAACGCTGGTGGCTGATGTTTTCTCCAGTGCCATGAATTGCAGTGCCTGAAACAAAGCTACGCCCGTAATGCCCATCAGCCATAATGGCAGAATGGCTTTTTTAGGCGGCAGCAGCCGTTTCTCTTTATGCCAGACAAGAGGAACGAGACAGATAATGGCGATGGCCCATCTCAAAATGGTCAGGGTAGTAGGAGATGCATGATCTACAAGCGTTTTTCCAACAATAAAATTTCCGCCCCAAAGTAAGCTGGTTAATAGAAGAAGCAGGTAATATTTCACGTCATTTAGCTCCTTTTCAGAGCCATTGTGCACAATGACATTGTTTATATGAATAATTTTAACATTTTTTATTAAAACCTAAAGATAATTTTGTATAATGATATTAATTAGAAATAATTAAAAGTTTATCAGAGAAATAGAATAAAAAATTCAGTTTACGCATTTGGTTTGAACTTAATTTGGAATAATTGAAAAGGGCGGATGGACAGTGGAATCAATTGTAAGCAAGGTATTGGATCACCTGGATATAAAAATCTTGGATTTGCTCCAAAAGGACGCGCGGATCAGCAATCTGGAACTGTCGAAAAGGGTGAATCTGTCGGCTCCGGCTGTACATGCAAGAATTAAGAGGCTGGAAACGGAAGGGTATATCCAGGAGCATGTCGCTATTCTCAACCATGAGAAGCTAGGATTTGATTTATTATGCTTCGTGTTTATGAGCACGAATATGCACCAGGCTGATAAACTGGAGTCCCTTGAAAAGACGCTGGAATCCATGAAGGAAGTTTTAGAATGTCATTGTTTAACAGGAGAGTATGATTATTTGCTGAAGGTCGCCTGCAAGGATCGCAAAGGGCTTGAGATGTTTATCAGGAAGCTCAATGAATTGGGGATTACGAAGATTCAGACCAGCCTGGCTTTGAGAGAGATCAAGGATTCAACAGTGCTGCCGATAATGAAGTAGTCTTTTGAATCTATAAAAGTACGTTCAGGGGTGGAAACCAATATTATTTGCTTTTGGCATGTGTTTAAAACAAACCTTATCAGGAAAAATACCTATTAGAACATGTACAAGGGAGGAAGCAAATAATGCCATACGATAAACTAAGTGATCTGCCGGACTCTGTCAAAGATAATCTTCCTCATCACGCCCAGGAAATATTTAAGGAAGCGTTTAATTCTGCAAGGGAAGAGTATGATGAGGAAGAAACGGCCTTTAAGGTAGCCTGGAGTGCAGTGAAGAAGAAATATGAGAAAAATGATAATGATAAGTGGGTTGAAAAAGAAGAGTAGATTGGTAAAAGGTGTCCGTTCGAGGACACCTTTTTTCAATCTTCTTCCGCTTCATTCTCTACATATCTCTTTAAATTCTCGTATTGCTCTTCTAACACAAATTTAGCCGTCCAGCCTAAAAGTTTGGCTGTCAGCTTATAAAAGAGGCTGCTCGGAATCAGGCTTGCCTCCACAATCAGGCGCGTCCCATCATGCTCCCTTGATAAGAGATACCTTGAAATGCTTAATCCCTCTTTGGAATGGGAGTGCATAACCACTTTATAGGGAGCCTCATATTCAATTAACTCGGAATTGATTTTGATGATTTTTTTATCCATTTTCTGAACGGTGACAAACTTAGTCCCGGGATGCGGGACTGGTTTATTTTCCTCATTATCATAAATGTTTTCGATCAGCATGGTATTCCAGAGCTTTATCTTTTCATCTTCATCCACGTATTTAAAAACCAGATCAATGGGGGCGTGAATAACATCTTCATATCTATAAACCAGTATTTCTTTCATGTTAAAATCCTCATTTTCTATTTAATCAAAAGCATCTTACTAGTTTTTTCGGCAAAGCTTGCTGGAGATTAATAAAGTCTTTTATTTTGTAAATTTTCTGAAACTAAATAAGCCGTCATCCGTATATTCAGATAAGGGGTGATTAACATGTCAGGAATAATTATTATGGGTTTTTTACTTGTTATTTTGATTGGTATTAGTGGTTCCAAACCATCGAAACGTACTTATGACAGCGGGGATTTCTCTTCCCATCATTTTATAGGAGATTATAGCAGCAGCTCGGATAGTTGTAGTAATTTCGGAGGAGATGGCGGCGGCTGCGGTGGAGGCGGTGACTGAAAAAGATAGAAGTCCGGAACAGAGCTGTTGTTCATAGAGTGCCCCTGATTAAGGGGGCACTTTGATTATTCTAGGCAGGTTAAAGGAAATGGCTGAAAGGGAGAGTCTAATATGGTTAAAGCTCGAATAAGAAGACCAAAGCCAGCGGATATAGATGAGCTGAACCAATTCTTTAGAACAGTGATTACCGATACATTTCATAAAGAAGGTATAGGGGAGCTGCACGAAGACATAGAAAAAGAGATAGAAGCCAAGAATAGTTATCTGCAGCATGATCTGTTAAGCGGCGGCAATGATAGATTTTTTTTAATTGCCTTAGCTGAGGAGAAGATTATCGGAACTATTGAATACGGACCTGCAAGTGAGCTCATAGACAAATGTACAGAGGGGGCACTCAGTGGTCTTTATGAAGTGGGAACAGTATTTGTACATCCTGACTATCAGAATTCAGGCATAGCCAATCAATTGCTAAATGAAATGTATTTGACTCTAAAGAATAAAGGTGTGGAAGAGTTCTGTCTGGATTCGGGCTATAAACATTCACAAAAGATATGGGAAAAGAAGTTTGAAGAACCTGATTATTTGTTTAAGGATTATTGGGGGGACGGGGCTCATCATATGATTTGGCGAGTCAGGGTTAATGAGTTGTTTTCTGTATAATGAGCTTATGTAAAAAAAAGAGCCTCATCATGAAGGCTCTTCTGCTGTTTCGGCACTGTGAGATGAATTTAATACAATGATACCGCCAATAATCAGCATGATGCCGGCTATCTTGAGGCTGCTGAAAGCTTCTCCCCAAATAATGGCGCCTATCAAAGCAGTTAACGCAGTCCCTGCCCCGGACCAAATGGCGTAAGCCAGACTTAATGGAACGGTTTTAAGACATAATGATAAGGAATAAAATGAAAGTGCATAGCCAATGGCAACTCCTGCAGATGGAAGCTGCACAGTAAAACCTTCCGACAGTTTGAGCATGGTAGTAGCAAAAACCTCTCCTGCGATTGAAATGATTAAGAATACATATCCCCTCATATTTAATGGCCCCCGCCGCTATTTAATAAGATGACCCCTCCAACTATTAAAACCAAGCCCAGAAACTTTTTGCGGTTTACCTTCTCTTTGTAAATAAAGATCCCGACTAAGGATGTAAGCACAGTTCCAAGGCCTGCCCAGATTGCATAGGCTACGCCGAGAGGAAGTGTTTTTAATGCAAGTGATAAGGCATAGAAAGCAGCAGCATATCCAATTATTACGCCAAGTGAGGGCAGCACTTTTCTAAATCCGTCTGATGCTTTGAGCATGGAACTGCCAAACACCTCGGTTACAATGGCCAATCCTAAAAGTAAATACGCATACATATTGTTTCCGGTTCCTTTCTAAAATGGATTCAATTTATTTTACCTCTCTGGACGTGCCCATTGCCAAATACTTGAGAGGGAAAGTGAAACCAATTCAATATCTAAACCGCACCTTAGGTAAACTACACTTGGGAGGGGTGTTTATATGTATGATTACAAATTTATAAAAATTAACGTTGGGGCTTTTAGCGGCAAACCAAAGGAAGACTATGAGGAAATTATTATTCAGCAGGCACAGGAAGGATGGCGCCTGCATACCTTCACTCCGCTTCCGTTTGCTTCAGGGGGACAGGCATTGGAAATACAACTCATTTTTGAGAGGGAGCTTAAATGATAAAGAAGATGTGCCTATGAATTTCCAGTCAGGCAAAACGAGGTCTCTATGGATCGATCAAATAACCAGCAAAAGGTGTGAAATAAAGGATCCTTCAGATTTCTCCTGTATGGACTTATGTTTCAGGTAAAAGGATTGTTCTGCTGGGAGAGACATCCATGAAATCATGACGGTAATGGTTTTGTTAATCTGACTAGAAATGGAGAGTACTCGGCGATTGCAAGCTGTCTTAAGGTTGCTTTATTTTTCATCGGAACTTTATTTTTTATTAATGCAAGGTCTTTCTTTTCCGATAAGTGGGTGCCGGGACGTCAATCCGGGATGAATAATGTGCCTCCATTCAGGCATTCTAATTAAGAATGCTTTGGAAAAGGAGATTGATGATCTATGTACTTTTATAAAGAAGACTTAATCAATATGATTGTACCCGATAAACCCGATCCGCATGCGGCGAAAGTGCTGCAGGAGGCATTGGGCGGACAGTTTGGCGAAATGCGGACCTTGATGCAGTTCTCATTCCAGAGTGCAAATTTTAGAGGCAAGGCGAAGCAATATCGCGACCTGATTAGAGGCGTATTTTTAGAAGAGCTTAGCCATGTGGAGCTCGTCCAATCCACGATTAATCAGCTTCTGAACGAAGCCGGAGGGGATATGCCTGGCAACCAGGCAGCAGATGGGGCTCCTTTGGATGATGTTATCCAGGGAGGCGCGAATCCGCATCATTTCATAATGGGGGCGAAGGCATCGCTTCCAGTTGATGCCGGCGGCAACCCGTGGAACGGTTCCTGGGTTTATGACCATGGAAACCTGGTGGCGAACCTTATCAATAATGTGATGCTTGAATCGACGGGTGTTCTGCAGAAATCAAGGATTTACGAGATGAGCAGCAATAAGACGCTGAGAGAGACGATTGCCTTCCTGATAGTCCGCGATAATGCCCATCAAAATGCGTTCGCAAAAGCGCTGGAAACGTTGGGAGTGGATTGGGGCAAAATATTCCCGGTTCCTAATTACGATTTAAATAAATACCCTGAGTGCCGAAAATATGTGGAAATGGGCTTCCATAATGCACAATTTAATTTCAGGCTGGATGATACCCGGATAGGAGAGGTATTCCAGGGTAAAACTCCAAGCCGAAATGGCGGAGATCTTGCTGTTGTGGAACCACCAAAAGGCTATCCTGTTCCTGAAATGCCAGACATGCCAAATGAGCATGCGCCGGGGCTTTTTGATTTGAATAATTAGTTTCCTTCTTCTGGCGTCCTGAGTACAGGACGCCGTTTTTTTATATATTTTTTTAGGTTTCCTCTAGCATTTTTGGGGAATCTATAGTTATCTAAATAATGAAGAACTGGTTGTTTCTGAAAGGAGTGCAGCGAATGGAGTCTATCTGGCTCGAGTACGCATGGGCATTATTGATATTAATTGGACTCGAAGGATTGCTGTCGGCTGACAATGCACTTGTCTTAGCTGTCATAGCAAAGCATTTACCGGAAGATCAGAAGAAAAGAGCGATAAATTATGGAATCATTATGGCGTTCGTTTTCCGGTTTGGTGCGTTATTTGCCATCTCATTTATTGCAAACGTCTGGCAGATTCAGGCAATCGGAGCTGCCTACTTATTGTATCTTGGCTTAAAGCATGTGATTAAGGCCAGGTTTGGGAAAGAAAATAAAAATATTCGCGAGGATGTGAAGGAAGAAGCTGCCGGGAAAGGATTTTGGCCAACAGTAGGAAAGATTGCATTAGCCGATCTTGCCTTTGCCATCGATTCGATTTTGGCTGCTGTTGCACTTGCACTTGGTTTGCCGGATTCACCGCTTGCCGATTTCGGCGGCATGGACGGCGGGCAGTTTATCGTAGTCGTGCTTGGCGGGATCGCCGGACTGATCCTGATTAAGTTCGCGGCAACCTGGTTTGTGCAACTGCTTGGCAAACGGCCGGCATTGGAAACAACGGCTTATGCCATTGTTGCCTGGGTTGGTGTAAAGCTTGCTGTTATCACGCTTGCCCATGAGGATATTGGTGTTCTTGATCACCATTTTCCTCATAGTACTGGCTGGACAATCGTCTTCTATGGAGTATTGGTGGCCATTGCACTGCTTGGGTGGTTTGCTCCGGGCAAAAAACAAACGGAAGGTGAAGCTTTATAAATATAAATGCGCTGATCTAAGGATTAGCGCATTTTTTTGTTCCTGAATATATCAGAATTTCAAGAAAATACAGAGGTATTTCAGTTGCCCAATCGGCTACAGCTGTTAATGGCTCTGGTATGGAAGCCTCCTCACTTGCGGCAGCAGGGAATAAGGCGGTAGCCAGTACTATTGAACAAATCAATTCCATTCAAGAGACTGTCAATACAGCAGCTTTGAAACAATTAGCCAGGGGGACAGAAGGAATTGCCCGTTCCATCGAAAGTTTGGCTATGATATCAAAGGAACTATCTGCAGCGTCGCAAAGTGTGGCTGCATCATCTGTAGAACAGTTATCTTCTATAGAAGAAATTGCTGCATTGGCCGAACATATTAGCCTGAGGGCTGAACAGCTGCAAAAACTGGTTGGCAGGCTGAAATCTTAATAGGTCAATAGGCTTGCACAGAGCCTTTTTATACAGGCAGCCCTTTGAGGGCTGCCATTTTTTTGTCTTAACAGGAGGAAGGAGCTTTTGTCTGAAAAAAAGGGATCCGCCAGTCAGTATCCATAAGGATAAACAGCGGTGTCCAGGATTAGTTGAAGAATAAAAATTTACAGATAATATTAAAAGAGTGCTATTGATAACGCTTTCATAGTCTAGTAATAAAGATATAATTTTCATGTAGGCAAGTAATTTTTATCCATTATAAAGGGGGAAAAAGAATGAAAAGAAAGTGGAAAGTTATTTCTCTTATGCTGACTGTTTTGATGTTTGCATTTATTGCGGCAGGATGCAGTGAAGGCACTGGCGGCAGCAGCAGTGAAGTAAGTGTGGGAATTGTGCTGCCAACCAAGGATGAGCCTAGATGGGTTCAGGATGAGCAAAGATTTAAAGACGCTTTAAAAGGTACAGAATATACAACTGAAATTTTGTTTAGCCAGGGATCTTCCGCCAAGGAAAAAGAAAATGTTGAGACTTTGCTGAACAAAGGAATTGATGTGCTGATCATCTGTCCGCAGGATGGAGATGCAGCTGCTGCAGCGGTTGAAGCTGCAAAAAAAGATGGGGTAAAAGTCATTTCTTATGACCGTTTAATTACGAATACAGATGCAATTGATTATTATGTAACATTTGACAGCCTTGCTGTAGGAGCTGCTCAGGCGCAATACCTGATCGACAATGCAAAGGGCAAGGATACGCCTTTATATCTGTACGCAGGAGCTGCTTCTGATAACAATGCTTTCTTATTCTTCCAGGGAGCATGGAGTGTGCTTCAGCCAAAGATTGCAGATGGGACATTCAAAATTGCGAACTCAAGCGAAGCTGAGGCTTTAAAAGATACAGCTGATCTGTCCCGTGACCAGCTGAGCAAAATTATTGGCCAGGTGACAACAAACTGGGATCCGAACGAAGCAAAGAATAAGGCTCAAACGCATTTGACAGCTGCATCTGATGATATGAAAGGCGATGTGGCTATTCTTGCTCCGAACGACGGAACTGCCCGCTCCATCGCAGATGTTTTTGGAACTGACAGTGCAGTATCCAGCTACCTTGTTACAGGTCAGGATGCTGAGAAAGCATCTATTCAGTATGTGATAGATGAAAAACAATCTATGACAGTATTTAAGGATGTTCGTACTCTTGTACAAGATGCAATGGGCATGGCAATTGAAATCCTTGAAGACAAGGACCCTGAGACAACAGGTTCTTACGATAACGGAAAGATTGAAGTGAAAGCAAAGCAAACAGATGTAATTGTTGTAGACAAGGACAATGTGAAGAAAGAACTGATTGATTCTGAATATTATAAAGCAGATGAATTTACAGGGCTTTAATTAATAATGGACGAGAAATAGTGATAGAAGCGTCTATCACTATTTCTCCTTCTGAATAGCTTTTGGGCTAAGGAGTGAGTCATAATGAGCGAAAATATTTTGGAGATGCACGGAATTTCCAAAGAATTCACAGGTGTTAAAGCGCTCAGCAATGTCAATTTCAAGGTGGAGAAAGGTGAAATTCACTGCTTGATTGGTGAAAATGGAGCGGGCAAATCCACTTTGATGAAAGTACTCAGCGGCGTTTATCCTTATGGCACCTATCAGGGAGATATTGTATTTGAATGCAGTGTGCAGCAATTCAATACAATCAGCGACAGCGTAAAATCAGGAATCGTTATTATCTATCAGGAGCTGGCCTTATTTCCTGATCTCACAGTTTATGAAAATATTTTTGCAGGCAATGAAATTAAGCAAGGCGGAATTGTCGATTGGAACCGGACGATTGCAGAAGCTAAAAAAATGCTGGATAAAGTTAAGCTTGATGTGAATCCTGAAACGCTTGTAAAAGATCTGAGCGTTGGAAAACAGCAATTAGTCGAAATTGCAAAAGCATTAAGCAAGGACGTGAAACTGCTTATTCTCGATGAGCCGACTGCAGCATTGAATGAAGATGACAGCGAAAATCTGCTGGATCTGTTAGGTGAGCTTAAAGAGCAGGGAATTACCTGCATCATGATCTCCCATAAATTGAAAGAAGTCATCTCCATTGCAGACAAGGCGACGGTGCTTCGTGATGGCCAAACCATTTGTACCCTGGACGCAGCAAAAGGCGAAATCTCTGAAAATCTCATTATTAAAAACATGGTCGGCAGGGAGATTGAAGATATTTATCCGAAGAGGCCGAACAAAACATTTGGCGATCCTGTCCTTGAGCTTCGCGACTGGTCTGCGTATGCGGTGCACCTGGGCAGACAGGTTGTAAAAGATGTTAACTTCCATGTTAAGAAAGGAGAAATCGTCGGGATTGCGGGCTTGATGGGGTCAGGCAGGACAGAACTTGCCCTGAGTATTTTCGGAAATCCAAAATCGTATAAAGTACAAGGCGAGCTATTGGTGGATGGCGTTCCTAAAACGCTGAAGCATCCGAGTGACGCCATCAGGTCGGGGATTGCATATGTGACAGAAGACCGGAAAGGGGATGGGCTGTTTTTAATACAGGATATTAAAAACAACATCTCTGCAGCTAACCTTAATCGTATTGCTGTCAATGGAATTATTAACGATAACGAAGAAGTGAAGGAAACAGCGGAATATAAAAAGTCCATGTACATTAAGGCATCTTCCCTTGAACAGGTTGTCGGCGACTTGAGCGGGGGGAATCAGCAGAAAGTGTCGCTGGGCAAATGGCTATTTGTCGGCCCGAAATTGCTGATCCTGGACGAGCCGACGAGGGGCATTGATGTCGGGGCTAAATTCGAAATTTATACGATTATGAATAAATTGATCGAGGAAGGTATGAGCATCATAATGATTTCTTCAGAACTGGGTGAAGTCCTGGGGATGAGCGATCGTGTCTATGTCATGGCGGAAGGACAAATAAAAGGCGAGCTGTCGATTGAGGAAGCAAATCAGGAAAGCATTATGCAGCTTGCTACGCAATAGGAGGTTAAACTAATGGAATTTATTAATGAAGCAAAAACGCTATTTAAAGATAATATCCGTGATTATGGCATGTACATTGCCTTATTCGTTATTATGCTTACCTTCACCATTATGACTGACGGGTTATTTATGTCTTCACGGAATATCAGCAATCTCCTTGATTCAACAGGATATATCGCAGTCCTTGCAGTGGGAATGACGCTTGTGATCGTGATTCGGCATATTGACCTGTCAGTCGGATTCGTCGCCGGCTTTTTGGGAGCCATTGCAGCGATTCTGTTAACGGGAATGGGAATCCCTTTTTATATCACCATCCCCATCATCCTTGTGCTTGGCATTGTAGTCGGGCTGTTCAACGGGCTCCTGGTTGCAAAATTCGGCATCCCTTCTTTCGTAGCAACTCTTGCAGGAATGCTGATCTTTAGAGGAGCGCTTCTTCAGGTAACGGAGAAAACAGGAACGATTATTATCAAGGACGACGGATTTAACGCTATCGGCAATGGGTTCATCCCTTCCCTTATGCAAGTGAATGGGCTTCACCTGCTTACCTTGATACTGGGATTATTAGCTATATTAATGTATATATACAGTGAAATTTCCACCCGCAAAAATAAAATTAAATATCAGTTTGAGGTAGTATCAAAAGGGATTTTTATCCTAAAATTAGTGTTTGTTTCTGCTATCATATCCTATATTACCTGGATCCTTGCAGGATACAACGGTTTTTCCTGGACAGTTGTCATTATGCTTCTGGTGGTTGTCATTTATCACTTCCTGACAACCAAAACAGTGCTAGGCAGGCATGTATATGCAGTCGGAAGCAATCCGGAAGCTGCGCATTTAAGCGGAATCAATGTAAATAAAATAACGTATATTGTATTCGGTTCAATGGGGATGCTGGCTGCACTTTCAGGCATTTTATTCACTTCAAGGCTTCAATCAGCGACCACTACAGCAGGGACTTTATTTGAACTTGATGCCATTGCAGCTGCTTATGTCGGAGGGGTTTCTTCTGCCGGAGGCGTAGGAAAAATCACCGGTGCTATTATCGGAGCTGTTGTTATGGCCTCTTTATCAAGCGGGATGAATCTTCTCGGTGTAGGCGTTTCTCTCCAGTATATGATTCGTGGAGGCGTATTGGCCGGAGCTGTAATTTTTGATGTCATGACCCGGAAGAAAAGAGGATAGATTTTAAGTTTTCTGGAATCATAGTATGACAGAATGGTTTGGGGCATCTGTTGGATCAGGATGCCCCAGCTGTGTGTTCAGGCAGCTTATCAACCACCTTTCATCCTGCTATTCTATCGAAAGTAAAAAGGTGATATGATTAAAAATATTCAGTCATTTATACTGTGGAAACGGAGATACTGCCTTGCGTAAAATAAGTATTTTAATAATTTGCATCACATGCATCGCCCTTGGCTATTTTACATTGGCACTTGCTAAGAAAGCGTTTACAACAGTAGAGGATCTCCCTGCTATTGCAGACGGAAAGGATATGAAATACCGGCTGGTCCTGATTACTCAGGAATTAGACACTCCTTTCTGGGACAAGGCTGGCATCGCAGCAAAGGAACAGGCGCGGAAGGATGGAGCAAGTCTTGAAGTCTGGGGAAGCTATGGAAAGAACCAGGAAGATTTTCTGAAGAAGCTGGAGATCGCGATTCAGTCAAAAGTGGACGGCATTATTGTTCAGGGTTTGGATGCTCAGGAATTTAAAGATTTAGTTAAGGTAAAAGCTGCTTTTTATGGCATTCCGATTATTACAGTGGCCAATGATGTACCAAAAGCTGAAAGTCTGAGAAAAACATATGTAGGCTCTGACCAATATCTGGCCGGGCAGTTAATTGCAGAGCAGCTTATCGACGACATGGGTCATGAGGGGAAAGTCATACTCATGGGCGACAAGCATAAGGAGTATTATCTGCAGCAGCGCTTAAACGGCATTCATGATGTCCTGAAAGCTTATCCCGGCATCCGCACCGTCTATGCTGAAACGGGGGATGTCAGGGAGGAAATTATTGCTTCGACTCAGAACATGTTAAATCTAAATCCGGATACTGATAGTTTTATAGCGATTAAAGCTAATATAGCCGAAGCAATGATTCAGGAAATTGGAAGGCGATCACAGGTTGAGCCTTATTACATTTATTCATTCGATGATGGTCCGGATTCACTGTCTTTACTTACACAGGGAAAGCTTGATGGAATCATTGAACAATCTCCTGAGAAAATGGGAAGTCTCAGTGCTGAGCTGATCTTAAAATGGCTTAAAGATGAGGAAGTGCCGCTAAAATCTGACGGCTATCTCACCGATATCAGGATCTTAAAGGCAATGGAAGAGCAATGAATAAAATTCATAAGAAGATCTGGGCACTTACAACGGTCATTCTATTGATTATGGCAGCCATTTGGGTCACACTGACCTACTATAATCAGAAAACTCAGAATCAGTACAACGACATTCTTCAGCGATACCTCAGGATGAACGAGGTGACAACAACCAGCCAGCAGGTAATCGCAGACTTGAATAACTACTTTATTACACCAACTCCGGAAAATTTGGAAAAACTGAACAGCAGCAAGGAAAAAATGAAAAAGGTGCAAAAGGAAGTTATTTATCTTCGAAATTCGGAAAATGAGTTTGCTTTGACCAATTATATAAATCTGATTGACAGCCTGGCAGAGACCGCAGACCGCTCCCTTCTGTTCTTTAATGAACATGAGAAAGAGGATTCTGCTAAAGAGTTTGCGGAAGCGACGCGCATCTCGATGTATATTTCCGAGATGACGCTTACTTTAATTGATAGTGAATTGAATACCTATGAACGTTTTTACAGGGGAATCATTGATCAATCCGGGGAAATTAAAAAACTCGGGATTTGGGTTATGCTGATGATCACCTGCCTCTTGATGCTTTTAACTTATGGATTTTCATTAAGCATTACCAAGCCTGTACAGAAGCTGACTCAAGCTGCAAATGATTTATCAAGAGGAAGATTTCACCTGCCGATAAAGGTCGATTCAAATGATGAAATTGCCTTCCTTGCTCAAACCTTTGACCGTATGAGGATTAATATAAATAATCTGATATCAGAGATACAGCATAAAGCACAGCTGGAGCATGAGCTGCAGGAAAGCAAGCTGCTGCTGAAGGAAAGCCAGCTATTAAATCTGCAAAGCCAGATCAATCCCCACTTTCTATTTAACACACTTAATACTCTTTCAAAGAAAGCCTATCTGGAAGGCTCTCATGAAACCAGCGACCTGCTTGTAAGTGTTGCGGGCATACTGCGCTATAACTTAAAAAGGCTTGACCGCCCTGTCACACTCAGGGAAGAGGTAATGGTCCTGCAGCAGTATATGGATATTCAAAAAGCAAGATTTACAGATCGCCTGCAGTTAAAGATGTCAATCGATGAATCCTGTCTCCATGTGGACATCCCTGGCCTCACACTGCAGCCGATCATCGAGAATGCTGTTAACTATGCAGTTGAACCAAGGGAAGAAGGCGGAGTCATTTGGTTTCGCATTCAGGATGGAAATGACTGTGTGATTATAGAGGTGGAAGACGATGGTCCGGGCATTGAGGAATCCAAAATTAAACAAATTCTTCAAGGGCAATTCACCCAAACGGATGGAAAAACAACGGGCATCGGATTTACCAATGTCGTCAGGCGGCTCCGGCTCCTTTATGGATATGAAGATATCATGAATATCGAAAGCAGCGCAGCCGGAACAAAAGTGGTGATGAGAATACCGAAAGATAGGAGGGGGCAGCATGACAAAACTTCTGATTGCGGATGATGAGCAAATTGAAAGGGAAGGCCTTGAAGTGATTCTGCAGAAGGCATTTCCGGATGTTGAGATCAGCCAGGCGAAAAATGGAAAGATGGCGGTTCAAATGGCTGAAGAGCTTCATCCTGATTTAATTATGATGGACATTCAAATGCCGGGGATGAACGGCCTCGAAGCGATTAAGCTGATCAGTGAAGAAGATCCGGAAATTAAGTTTATCATGATTACTGCATTCGATACTTTCGATTATGCCCGCCAGGCGATAAAGCTTGGGGTTAAGGACTATCTGCTGAAGCCGAGCAAGATCACTGAAATTGAGACAACAGTCCGGAAGGTGCTTGAAGAGATTGAAGAAGAGCGGAAATTCCGCGCATTGACGAAGATTCAAAAGGATGCGCTGCAAAAGGCACTTCCGGTGATTGAGACGGATGTCGTAACACAGCTGCTGTTCGATCACGTCCATGAAGTTCATTTGGACATGCTGGTCGAAATGCTTGAAATTCCTTCAACCCATGAACAATTTGTTATGAGCATTTTGCTTCCCGAAGGACATGAGCATCTTTATACCCCGGTAAAAGAGAAGGTAAGACAAGCAGGTAGTGCATGGGTAGGTGCCCTATTTGGACGCCAGCTGCCGATCATTGTTTTTCGGGAAAAGCAGCAATCATTCCGCTCTCAGGCGATATCCATTGCGGGTGAAATCCTGTCCCTTCCGAAAAAGGATTCATTAGAAGGCTGGTTCATAGGAATTGGGAATGTTTGCGGATCATTGCAGACCATTCGTCAATCCTATCAGGAATCTCTCATTGCGACCATGGACTCCACTCTTCCTGTTAAATACCGATTTTACTCTGATGTGCCGGCTCTCAGAACCGGGGAAGATCTGCAGCTGACTAAAGAGCGAGAAAAACAGTTTTTCGATCAGGTCAGGCTTGGCAAATGGGATCAGGTCTCTCTTAGTGTAATGGATATGATCCAGCGGTGTGAAAGAGAAAAGGAAGGGGTTGTTCAGGCTCAGCAGCGTGTTCTGCAGATGCTCTGGATTGCATCACGGGTAATGAGTGAAATTGGGTCAGAGAGTCCTGCACCATTTTTTGCTTATCAAACCCGGGATTTCCGCCAATTGCGCACGGAAGCCGAACAATTGATAAAATTAATGAAAAAATCCTATGGGGAGCATTACAACCGTTTGGAAGCAGACACCATACAGCAGCTGAAACACTATATAACCGAACATTCGCATGAGGATATTTCTCTTGAAGCACTGGGAAGGAAAGTGGGGCTCAGCCCGATTTACATCAGTAAAATGTTCAAAGAAAAGCTTGGGGTAAACTATATCGACTTCCTGACTGAATGCCGTATTGAAAAAGCAAAGAAGCTGATGGCTGATGCAGGGAAAAGCCTGAAAGAAATCACCTTTGAGGTAGGCTATCATGAGCCGAATTATTTCAGCAAGGTTTTCAAAAAAATGTGCGGCCAGTCACCGACAGAGTTCCGCAAAGCCCTTTTGGGCAAATAGGATTTATGAAAGAAAAAGGGGCAAGGAAGATGTATAGAATCCACTGGAAACTCATTTTGACTGCGCTGTTTCTGGCATGCACCCTGTCAGCCTGTGAAATAGGTACAGTGCGTGATGGGAATCCCGTTCCTGCTGCTGGTGAACAAATGAATGGCGGCGGGGAGGAAAAGTCAATTAAGATTGGCTTTTCAATGGATACACTATTGGAAGAGCGCTGGCTGAAGGACAGAGATCTGTTCAAGGAGGCTGTTGAAGAGCTTGGAGCCGAAGTGGAGATCATGGCGGCTAATGGGGATGACGCCGTTCAAATATCGCAGGCGGAAACCTTAATTAAACAAGGGGTGGACCTGCTGGTTGTTGTTCCCCATAATGCTGAAGCGACTGCTTCAATTGTCAAAAAGGCACACGAAGCGGGCATTAAGGTGATCTCATATGACAGGCTCGTAAAAAATGCGGATATTGACTTATATATATCTTTTGATAATGAAAAAGTTGGCGAACAGCAGGCAGAAGCAATCACAAGGCTGGTACCTAAAGGAAAGTATGTATACATTGGGGGAGCAGTCACCGACCATAATGCTCATTTATTCAAACGAGGAGTCTTTAATGTGCTCCAGCCCTTTATTGAAAGAGGGGATATACAGGTTGTATATGATCAGTGGTCCAGAGATTGGACGCCGGCTAATGCATTTGTGAACATGGAAGAAGCACTTAACGCCAATCAGGGTCAAATAGACGCAGTGATTGCAGCTAACGATGCAACCGCGGGTGGAGCCATCCAGGCGCTCGCTGTGCAAGGGCTGGCAGGGAAGATCCCAGTAGCCGGACAGGATGCCGAGCTTGCTGCTGCCCAGCGGATCATCAGAGGCACGCAGACGATGACAGTATACAAACCTATCGGCACACTAACCAAAGAAGCTGCTGAACTTGCGGTCAGAATGGCAAAGGGAGAGTCTGTTGAAGCAAACCAAAAAATCAACAATGGCAAAATCGAGGTCCCTGCCGTCCTTCTTCCGCCAATTGCCGTAGATAAAGATAATATGGATCGGACTATTATTGCTGATGGGTTCCATTCCCGGGAAGATGTTTATAAGTAAGGACTTTACCTCTCCAGGTATTGCTTCAACCGGTCTTTGCTGGTAAAATTAATGTAATTATAATGAAATGGAGGTTTTCCTTTTGACAGCATCAATGAGACTAAGAAGCCCGCTTTTCAATCGTTAACTGAATACGTTTGAAGGCTCTGCCTATGTTCAGAGCAAAGGGATTGGTCTGTCTATTTAAGGAAACCTATATTTAACGGTATCTTTTAAAGAGGGGATGAATTTCCCCTCTTTTTTGCTGTCTTTAGAAATAGAATGTATTGGACGGAATTGATCAGCTGAATATAGGCAAAGCTTGTTTTTATTAAATGGCTTTTTCGTAAAGGTTGTTGCTATTCGGATTTTATTTACTGAGTTGATTGTAGTGGAAGGTGCGAGACTCCTGCGGGAGTAGCGGGACAGGTGAGACCTCGCAGATGCGCAGCATCGAGGAGGCTCAGCGCCCGGCCCGCGGAAAGCGAGCACCTGGAGCGGAAATCAACGGGCAGCATTTATAAGCGGAACATCATAATTTCTAGGAAAAGAGCCTATTAAATATAGAAATGAGTGGTTATTATATGAATACCGTAAATCCAAATCTGCAGGAAAATTGGCTGAAAAATATTATTCTATTTTTAAGCAGCCAGACGGTCTCCCTTTTTGGATCGTCGCTCGTTCAATACGCCATTATGTGGCATATTACTTTAACAACCGAATCCGGTTTGATGATGACTCTCTATATCATTTGCGGGTTCATTCCAACCTTCTTTTTATCACCGGTTGCGGGTGTCTGGGCAGACCGGTACAACCGGAAAATGCTGATTATTTTAGCGGATGGCCTCATTGCCTTTTCAACACTGATACTTGCCATTCTCTTTTTAATGGGATATGAATCCATCTGGCTGCTGTTTGTCATGGCTGGGATTCGTGCCCTGGGAACAGGGATTCAGACTCCTGCAGTCGGGGCTATTTTGCCGCAGATCGTTCCTAAGGATAAGCTCACAAAGGTGAATGGCGTAAATGGGAGCATACAGGCTGTCATTATGTTTGTTTCACCGATGGTCAGCGCCGCTTTAATCGCAATGGCGTCACTTGAAGTCATCTTCTTCATCGATGTCGCCACAGCAGCGATTGCCATAATAACTCTGATGGCTTTTGTTAAAGTCGCTGTGCACGAAAAAGCAGCAGCTGAACAGACAACGAGCTACTTCAGCGACTTTAAACAGGGGCTCCAATATGTCAATAGCAGCCCGTTTCTGAAAAAATTCTTTCTGTTCTTTGCGATCTTCTTCGTCCTAATGGCACCTGCTGCCTTCCTGACGCCGCTGCAGGTTACCCGGACCTTTGGCGGAGATGTGTGGCTTTTGACCGCCATTGAAATTGCCTTTTCAGTTGGCATGATGGCAGGAGGGGCAATCATTGCTTCCTGGGGCGGATATCCAAATAAAATTAAATCCATGACCCTTGCCAGTCTCATCATGGGGATCTGCACCCTGGCGCTTGGCATCGTGCCGGTTTTCTGGATTTATTTAGTGTTCATGGCCTTGTTCGGGATTGCCATGCCAATTTTCAATACACCTGTAACCGTATTGCTGCAGGAAAAAATTGAAGAGAATTATTTAGGCAGAGTGTTTGGTGTCATGGGGATGATTTCCACCTCTATGATGCCGATTGGCATGCTGATATTTGGCCCAATCGCAGACTTCATAGCCATCGAATGGCTTCTTGTGGGAACGGGGGCATTCATTATCCTGTTAGCTGTTATTTTAGGCCGGGATCAGGTGCTTCTTGAAGCAGGAAAGCCTGCGCTAAGTGAATAGTAAGAGGTCTTTGTAAAGTGGAGCTGTCAAAAGTGGCAGCTCCATTTTTTTATGTAAAAACAAGGAACAACAGTACTGAAGGAGAATATTTATACGTAATGTCATTTGAAGGGAAGTAGAAAGATGAGGCAAATTATTGCACTCGGAGGAGGAGGGTTCTCCATGGAGCCCGAGAATCCATTGCTGGATGAATATATTTTATCTCAGTCAGGTAAAGAAAATCCTAAAGTCTGTTATGTGCCTACTGCAACAGGTGATTCCGATATCTGCATTAAATGGTTTTATGACTTTTTTGAAAAACAGAAATGCCAGCCGTCCCACTTATCTTTATTTAAGCCGCCAACAAGGGATATAGAGGGGTTTATTTTAGATAAAGATATCATCTATGTTGGAGGCGGAAATACGAAGAATTTATTGGCATTATGGAAAGAATGGGAATTAGATAAGATTCTAAGAAAGGCATGGGATCAAGGGATCGTATTAGCCGGCATCAGCGCAGGATCCATTTGCTGGTTTGAAGAAGGGGTTACGGATTCTTATGGAGATAAATTGGAGCCTTTAACATGCCTGGGGTTCTTAAAAGGAAGCAATTGTCCTCATTACGATGGCGAAGCGGAAAGAAGGCCTGCCTACCATGAGCTTTTGGCTTCTGATAAAGTAAAGCCTGGAATTGCAGCGGATGATGGAGTGGCTATCCACTTTATTGAGGAGGAGGTCAGCCGAATCGTAAGCTCTAGACCCGGCGCAAGGGCCTATAAGGTCTATTGCGATAAGGAAGTAAAAGAGATTGAACTGAAAACAGAATACTTGGGTTCTTGAGGCGCATAAGAGAACTTAACATTAATAATGGAAGGAAGTGCTTAAAGTGGATTTGCAGACGGTTATGCAGGAGCTCGAAGCTCTTGGCAAGGAACGGACCAAGAAAATGTACATATCAAATGGTGCGCATGAGCCGCTTTTTGGAGTGGCAACAGGTGCAATGAAGCCAATTGCTAAAAAAATAAAAAGGAATCAGCCTTTGGCAGAGGAGCTATACGCTACAGGAAACTACGATGCCATGTACTTTGCAGGTGTCATTGCAGATCCTGAAGCTATGACGGAAGCGGATTTTGACCGCTGGATGGATAAAGCCTATTTTTATATGCTGTCCGATTATGTGGTTGCTGTTACATTAGCTGAAAGTGATATTGCACAGGAAGTTGCAGATAAATGGATCGAAAGCGGGGAAGAACTGCGGATGTCTGGTGGCTGGAGCTGCTACTGCTGGCTTTTGGGAAATCGTCCGGACGCTGAATTTTCAGAAGAGAAGCTGGCTAAAATGCTTGATAAAGTGAAAGACACTATTCACGATTCTCCCGAGCGAACCAAATCCGCAATGAATAATTTCGTATATACTGTGGGTGTTTCATTTGTGCCGCTCCATGAAAAGGCAGTTGAAATTGCAAAAGCCATTGGGCCGGTCGAAATGAAAAGGGGTAAGAAAAAAAGTGCCATCCTGAAGGCCTCAGATAATATCCAGAAGGAAGTAGACAGAGGAAAGATTGGCTTTAAACGGAAATATGTAAGATGCTAACTTATTGGACATGATAATGAACTTGCCCCTTTGTGTTATAATGAGGAACTTAAGAATTATAAATAAGCACTCATAGTGAAACGGATGCCGAGAAAGCCTCCGCTCTGAGTATAAATATGGAGGGTCATGTAATGAATAAACGATGGACCATCAGCAAAATTAACGAGTTCGTTGAGAAGAACTCGGATAGTAAACTGCTATCGACGGAATATCATGGTTTTTCTCAAAAGCTGCTTTTTCAATGTGCATGCGGAAGCCAGTTTGAAAAAACATTTACGAAATTCAAAAATAATCACCAGCGCAAATGTGACGTTTGCCAGCCGCCTAAAGCGTCGCGCTAAGGTAACAGGGGACAGGAATACTGTCCTTTTTTCAGTTCTTTATTTGAATATTTTCTGGAAAGCAGGTCATTAAATGAAAACAGAAAAAGAAAAAATGCTGGCCGGAGAAATGTATGATCCTGCCGATCCGGTATTATTAAAGGAACGCGGGGAAGCAAGACGAAAGGTCAGAATGTACAATCAGACTCTGG
The DNA here is from genome assembly GCF_009849585.1 of Bacillus sp. ZZV12-4809. Taxonomy (GTDB): domain Bacteria; phylum Bacillota; class Bacilli; order Bacillales; family Cytobacillaceae; genus Cytobacillus. The sequence goes on along the minus strand of NZ_VCRN01000001.1, from coordinate 496,106 downwards.
AGACAGAAGGAGAAAAGCGGACAAAGTTATTAAAGGAGCTGCTTGGGTCTACCGGGGAAAATGTATATATGGAGCCCAATATCCGATTTGATTACGGCTATAATACCCATGTAGGAGAAAACTTTTTTGCGAATTTTGACTGTACCATCCTGGATGTTTGTGAAGTGCGTTTTGGAGATAATTGCATGCTTGCACCCGGCGTACATATCTATACGGCAACTCATCCGCTTCACCCTGCTGAACGCAATTCAGGCAGGGAATATGCAAAACCGATTACGATTGGAAACAATGTATGGATTGGGGGAAGTGCTGTCATTAATCCAGGTGTAACAATTGGGGACAATGCAGTGATCGCGTCAGGTGCGGTCGTTAACAAAGACGTCCCGGCTAATACGGTAGTGGGCGGAAACCCGGCAAAAGTCATTAAGCAGATTGAGCTGTAGATCGATTCCAAGTGTTAGGCTTTTTTATGCTCAGCGTAAGGGAGAGCTGTGCTGCGAAATTACAGTATAACTCTGCAATACACATCCCAAGAATTCCTCTGCATGAATAACCTGAATCCTCTAAGAGAAAACTTCTTATAAAAAGGGCGGAGGTAAACTCATGAGAGAAAATAAAGAAGAGCAGGGTAAGGAATTAAGCAGCACCATACATGATCAGGGTTCTAAGGATATCAGCACTACAGAGTATGGCCTTGAATCAGTTGCAGAAGGCTGCGATTTTGCTGAAGGAGAAAAGGAAAAACCTCCTGAATGTGGCGGGCTATGATACAAAACTTGAGTTGAGTTTAAGCTGGAAATGATCCATTGCAGCCAACCATTTTAACGATGGAGGGCAGTCATTCATGCTGACGGAAAAATATCCAAGTCAAAGGCTCCTTGCCGAAGGGGTCTTTTTTTTATTGGAGGGATTCTTACGGACTAACAAATCCTCCTGGCTGTTCTTGTTTTTCACCTTGACAAATAGGGCTAAAGATACAAAATTTAGCATTTAGACGAGCGGGCGTTCATAGGCTTATAAAGGTATGACAAAGATAAAGGAGGACTCCTATGTTTTATCACATCAAAGAGCTTCAATATCATGCCAAGCCTGAGAGACCGGACCCGATTTTTGCTAAGAAGCTGCAGGAAGTACTTGGAGGACAATTCGGGGAAATTTCGGTTGCCATGCAATACTTATTTCAAGGATGGAATACCCGCGGGGATGGAAAGTACCGCGACTTATTAATGGACACAGGGACGGAAGAACTGGCACATATAGAGATGCTTTGTACGATGATAGCACGACTGCTCGATGGGGCGCCGGTTGGAGCACAGGATGAGGCTGCTAAGGATCCTGTAATGGAGGCCATATTGGGAGGAATGAATCCTCAGCATGTAATCGTTTCTGGACTGGGAGCAATGCCGGCGGATAGTGTCGGCAATCGATGGAAGGCGGATTATATTGCTGCAAGCGGAAACCTCCTGGCTGATTTCCGGGCGAATCTTACAGCAGAATCTCAGGGACGTCTTCAGGTAGCCAGGCTTTATAACGAAACAAATGACCGTGGAGTAAGAGATATGCTCTCCTGGCTGCTGGCGAGGGATACGATGCACCAAAATCAGTGGATTGCAGCGATTCAGGAATTAGAATCGAAAGAAAATATTGTGGTTCCGAGTACTTTCCCTAAAAACTTGGAAAAGCAGGAAGTCTCCTATGTTTTATTCAATTTTTCAGATGGAGATCAAAGTGCCAAAGGACGCTGGGCCAGCGGGCCGAGCATGGATGGAATGGGTACGTTCCAGTATGTTCAGAATCCGCAGCCATTTGCGAAAAAACCGAAATTAAAGCCGGCACCTCCGTATATTTATAATACGCCGCCTTCAGTTATGCGGCAGGAACAAATTCCTCCAAGCCTTTCTTAATGAAAACACCCTGCTAATCAAAGCGGGGTGTTTTCTATTTCTATTGTGTTACTGTTAATTTTCCCTCCCTTCTTCCGGATTAAGAGGAGTAATCTCTTCAGATGCTTCTGTGCTATAACGCAGGCTTACATGCTGTGCACCCTTATTCTCTGATGATGCTTCAGTCATAACCTTTGCCAAATATTTATGGAAGAAGTATTCAAATAAAGCAGTACCTATTGCAGCAATTATGGACATGGCCAAGAGGTTTTCCCCATCCGTTAAGATGGAACTTAGAAACCATATTAAGACGAAACTGAGGCCGGAATCGGCAGCTGCGGCAAAGGTGTTGCCGGTTCTTGGAAGGATCAGCATATCCCCGAGAGTATAAGATATGATGCACAGTAAAGCTGTTATAAGAAATACGTTAATAAAGCTCATTCCAAATATCATGCCAAGTATGATATATAGGAGCACCAAGCTTCCTATAAATTTAAGTGCCAATGCTTTTCCATGAGGCATATTCATTCCTCCTTTTTCCTTATTCTGTATGTACTAGAGGAAAATATGCCCGCGCACCTATTCATTGATTCAAAATGGAATAAGTAGAATGCGAAAATATTAAAGGACATTTAACTGGACTTCTGCTGTTGAAATTAGTGCTTTCACCGCACTAGTCGCAACTTTTGGAGCTTGGCAAAGAAGTGAACGCAAAAAACCCCACAATTGTGAGGTTTTTGCATGTAAGTTAATGATCCTTCTTTTGTTTTTTTGCCAAAATTGTCCGGAGTTCGTTAATTTCCTCCTCAGTCAGGGAGTCTTCCTGGATGAATTGGACCAGCATGGATTTGACTGTTCCTCCATAGATTCGCTTAATAAAGGATTGAGCTTCTGCCCGCTGGCATTGATCCTGTGAATAGAGCGGGAAAAAGGTATAGATTCTCTGATTTTTATTTACGCCAACTACATTTTTATGGACAAGCCTGTCCAGAAGAGTCCGGATTGTTTTGGGCTTCCAGTCTGTACGCTCTTGCAAGGATTGAATGACTTCATTAGCTGTTTTAGGTGCACCATGCCAAAGAACCGTCATGACTTCCCACTCGGATTCTGAAATGCTGGGAATCCTTTCAGTCATATGACCACCCTCCTTAATTAATGAGATAAACGAATTAATAAATGCCTTTCTGCTTCAATATAGATAATGTGATTTCAGCTGCTTTACTTCCACTAGAGTTATTATCATTCTGGATATTCGTTGCAAAAAAGTATGTGTTATGCTCTGACTCAACATATCCGATGAACCATCCATTAATGTTTTTTCCATTTACAGTGCCTGTACCTGTTTTTCCTGAAAGGAGGGCACCCTCTTTTCTTTCTAGTTTAATGGAATCTTTCACTGCTTGGATATTGTTTTCTTTAAATCCAAATTGATTAGCATAAAAGCTTTTAAGCAGCTGAACTTGCTCCACAGGAGAAATTTTAAGGGAGGATTCCAGCCAATATTCCTCTATTCCACCAGATAAATCACGATTCCCGTAATTGATTTGGTCTATAAAAGTTTGAATCGTACCCGGCTGCATCTGCTTGTCTAACATCTGAAAATACCATGTTACGGAATTTCTCATGGCAGAAGTTAAATCCTGATCCGCATTCCAGGACTCAATCGGATACGTAAATCCGTTCCATTTTGCCGATGAATTTTCAACCGTAATGGTGCCTGACTCTAAACCAAGCAGTGCACTATAAATCTTATAAGTGGAATTTGGTGAAACCCTTAATGTGCTTTGATTTTTATTATGAATAAGATATTGATCTGCTTCTTTATCATACAATACAAAGCTTCCATCATATCCTTCAAAATAATTGCCTAAATCCTCATAACTAATGTTTTCATCCTTCAAGTTAAAGCTGCTATTTTCACGACCCATAGCAGAGATAAATGGAGCTTGGCCAGCAATAAATATCCCTGCCAAAATGAGTACAGCCGCACTTTTCCATCTCAGCCGTTTTGATTCCGGTTTAAAACAGGCAATTTTTTCGATTCTCGTTTTGATTTGTTTCTTTGACCCGTTTAAATGGTTTGCCAAATCGACTGTCACTGCCCTTGAGGTTTTATGGGCAAAATGAATAATGCTGTTTCCATACTCAGTATAATCAGGCTCATCCAGGGTATTTAAAACCGCTGCATCACAGGCAATTTCGCGATCCAGCCTCATTCTCCTTAAAGCAAGCCAAACTAGGGGACTAAACCAATATATAATTTGCAGAATCACCATTAAATAGTTGACTGCAAAATCTTTATTTTTATAGTGGTTCAGTTCATGTAAAAAAATATATTCTATCTCCTTTTCAGAAAGCCACTGGTCAAAATGACGGGGGAGAACCACATATGTCTTAAAAAGTCCAAACGTCATGGGGGTTTTAACGAGAGATGATTCTCCGACAATAATGCATTTTGTAATCTTCAGTTTGTGTTTGCAGTGTTCGAATAAGGATAAAAGCTCTTTATTTCTAAGACAATTGGTGTGTTTCTTTACTTTATTGATTTTAAGCATTGCGATCAGCATAAATACAGTTAGAGTAGCCACTCCGGAAATCCAAGTGTAGAAGACAGCATTACTTAAGAAGGCTAAATCATAGCGTTCTACCGAAACGGTCAGGTCCTCCATCCAATTATTTTGCCTTAAAGAAGTATCTGCAGCAGGAGCAGTTTGGGAATGAAGGCTGCTATTGTTATCCCAAAAAGATAATGAATCCGCAAATGACATGAAATGTAATGGGATAAAAGGCAGCGGCAGAGCAAGCAATAATAGAAACCAAAGATTATAGTGGGCTTGTGCTGTTAAATGCTTCCTGAAAATATTTTTAAAAAGAAAAACGACTCCGATTGTAAAGGAAGACACCAGCAGACATTCCAAAAAAACAGCTAAAGACTGTGAGCTTGTGATCATTCTCATACCTTCCTCGCACTTTTTGACATCCGGTTTCAATTCCATAGATAAAATGAATCCCAACCATTCTAGCATCCTATTTTTAATTTAACAAATTAGGGAGATCAAAGAATCTCTGATTATAATAGGGTTTGACAATCGAGGATTACATATGTAGTATTAGATTACACTTGTAGTCCTTAATGCTGTTTAAAAAATGGCTGGAGAAAATTTTTTTGAGGAAAGAGGTTATAAAAATGAGGAAATACGATAGTAAGAATAGGTTAATAGGAGCCCGGCTAGTCTGTTTGGTTCTGCTTTTGCTTCTTGCCCTGACTGGCTGTGCAAATGGCAATTCTCAATCAGATGCCAGTGCGGCAGAAAACTCTAAAGAAACTTCTATAAATACAAACCAAAAGTTCAAACAGCTGGAGAAGAAGTTTGACGCACGGCTTGGCGTTTATGCATATGACACAGGAACAAAAAAGAAAATTGCTTACAGATCTAACGAAAGATTTGCTTACGCATCTACATTCAAGCCGCTGGCAGCAGCCATATTGCTGGAGAGAAAGTCACTGGAGGAAATGGATGAAATCATTACATACACAAGTGATGACCTGGTTACATATTCTCCGGTTACAGAAAAGCATGTAGATACTGGCATGACTTTAAGAGAACTTTGTGAAGCTGCAATCCGGTACAGCGACAATACCGCAGGCAACATAATATTAGAGGAATTAGGTGGCCCTGAAGGATTCAAAGCAGCCTTAAAGGAAATGGGGGATACTGTCACAAGGCCTGAGCGTTTCGAGACAGATTTGAATGAGGCAAAGCCGGGGGACATCCAGGATACTAGTACACCAAAAGCACTTGCAGCAAGCCTTCAGAAAGTTTTAATTGGCGATTTTCTAACTGAGGAAAAGAGGAACATCTTAACCGATTGGATGCGGGGGAACGCTACTGGGGATCCATTAATCCGTGCCGGTGTGCCAAGCGGCTGGGAGGTGGCTGATAAGAGCGGTGCAGCAGGATATGGCACACGTAATGACATTGCGATTATCTGGCCTCCGGACAGAGAACCGATTATCATGACAATCCTTTCTAGCAGGAAGACAAAGGATGCTGAATTTGATAACGCTCTGATTGCAGAGGCAGCGGAGATGACCATAAAGGCTTTGGATTAAAACATATGAAAGGGGAGAAATATTCATTTGTTTTGTAAAAAATCATAAGGAAAATGGCTGGTTTTTGTTAACATGATCTTAATTTAGCCATAAAAATAATCACATACCTCTTCAACAATCCTTATCTAGAATATGGTTGAATACATATTTTAGATAGGAGATGGAGTGCGTGAGCAAAAAGTTATTAATTGGTACAGGTGTGGCTTTGTCGCTGCTGTTCAGCCCAATCACTCAGACGCTGGCAGCAGAACCGGGAACTGGGGAAAGGAAACAAGTGGATAATATCGCTCACCGCGGTGCGACAGGGTATGCGCCGGAAAATACAATCGCCGCATTTGATCTTGCCGTTGACATGAAAGCCGATTTTATCGAAATTGATGTTCAAAGGAGCCAAGATGGAGAATTAGTGGTCATCCACGATACAACTGTGGATCGAACAACAGATGGCACCGGAAAAGTGGGGGACTTGCCGTTTGATTATTTAAGAAGTCTTGATGCCGGCAGCTGGAAAGGGGAACAATTTACGGGGGAACAAATCCCGACATTTGAAGAGGTTCTGGATCGTTACCGCGGAAAGGTTGGAATCTTAATAGAATTGAAGGCCCCAGAGCTTTATCCCGGCATTGAAAAACAGGTTGCTGATGCGTTAAAAGAACGAAATCTTGGTAAACCGCAAAATGAAAAAATCATTATCCAGTCTTTTAACTTTGAATCTATGAAAACAATGAATCAGCTTTTGCCTAAAATTCCGATTGGGGTACTGACGTCTAACCCTGCAGATACTACCGCGGAAGCTTTAAAGGATTTTTCAGCTTATGCAGATTGGTTTAATCCAAGCTATGGAATTGTTACCGAAGAATTAGTGAATCAGGTTCACTCTCTTGACATGCAAATTGGATCATGGACTGTGCGCAGCCAGGAAGCCGCTGATTTCCTGTTCGAAATGAAGGTTGACGCCATTATTACCGATTATCCGGATTATGTAGATCCCAGAAACTAGGCTTAATCTATATCAAAAATGGAGTAGACTCGTCATTAATGGCGGGTTTTTTTCAGTTTTAATAGACATTTAAAATAATAATATTATTTTGCTAAATTGATTCAAGAGATATTGTCATACAGAAGACAGATTGATAACGGTTACAAAAAAATTAAAAATAATTTAAATTGACTGAATAGTATAATTGTATTATTATTCTAACAATATATATTTTCGCAACACGAATGAATAGGTATTCAACTAAGAGGGGGAAGGATTTATGTCACAGATGTTAGCGTTAGTCATTCTTTTGTTTATTTTATTCATAGGAGATTTGGTTGCAGTCCGGACCAAGGCATGGGTGCCATCCATATTTGTCTGTGCCGTTCTGTTCCTTGCAGGATATTGGACATTCTTTCCACAGGATATCGTGGCATTGGCAGGGGTTCCGCCGGTTGTTGCCACAATGATGATGTACTTATTGATAACCAATATGGGCACATTGCTTTCCATTAAGGAATTGAAAAATCAGTGGAAGACGATTGTAATTGCTTTGTCAGGAATTATAGGGATTATTGCCATTTTATTTGGAATTGGAACATTTATTTTTGGATATCAAACTATGGTTGTAGCTGTTCCTCCTTTAGTCGGCGGTGTAGTTTCTGCCTTGATCATGTCTGAAGGTGCGAAAGAAGCGGGTCTTGCTTCATTATCTGTCTTTGCGATTGTGATATATGTGATGCAGGGATTTGCGGGATACCCGCTTACATCCATCGTCCTGAAAAAAGAAGGAAAACGGCTTTTGAAGCAGTACCGAAGCGGACAGCTTGTTTTTAAGGCGCAGAACAAGGCCGCTGAAGAGACGGCTGCAGCAGCGGAGACTGTTAGGCCTGGACTGAAGCTCATAGAAAAAGTACCGGAGAAATATAATACAGACTTCTTCAAATTTTTAAGATTGGCTATTGTATCCTATCTTGCTTACCTGACTTCAACACTGCTTGCGCCTGTTGCCAATGTCAGTCCATTTGTCCTTTGTCTATTATTCGGGGTTATTGCTGCAAGCCTTGGCTTTCTTGAAAAGCAGGTGCTCCAAAAAGCAAATGGCTTTGGTTTTGCGATCATGGCCCTCATGCTCTTTATTTTTGACGGCTTAAAGCAGGCTACCCCAGGGATGATGCTTGAAATTATTTATCCGCTTGCCGGTACGATTATTCTGGGCGTAATCGGAATGTATATCTTCTCATTTATCGCAGGGAAAATTTTAAAAGTGAGCAAGGAAATGGCTTTCGCTGTTTCCCTGACAGCACTATATGGTTTCCCGGCTGATTACATTATTACAAATGAAGTCATAAAATCATTGACAGAAGATGAAAAAGAGAGGGAAATGCTGACCAGTAATATGCTTCCGCCTATGCTTGTCGGGGGATTCATCACCGTTACCATTGTGTCGGTAGTCTTGGCTGGAATATTTGTCGGATTATTATAAGAAAGGGATTGAATCGAAATGAGCAAAGTTCAAACAGGGAAAAATGTGAATCTGGAAAAAGTTCAGACGAGAATCGAAAACCATATTGACACCTTAAGCACATATACAGCGACACCAGGCAGAGGAACAACCAGATTAACATATAGCCAGGAGGATCTGCTTGCACGGCAGTATATTAAGGAGAAAATGAAGGAAGCAGGCTTGAGTGTCCGTGAAGATGGATTGGGCAATATTTTTGGAAAGCTTGAAGGATCCTTGAAAGATGCACCGAGTGTTCTGGTCGGATCTCACTTTGATTCAGTGCCGAATGGAGGGGCCTATGATGGGCCAGCAGGAGTAGTGGCGGGGCTTGAAGTGGCTAAGCTTTTTGCTGAAAATGGATTAGCGCCAAAATATCCTTTAGAGGTTGTCGCTCTTATCGAGGAGGAAGGCTCCAGATTCGGCGGCGGTCTAATGGGGTCACGTGGGATGGCTGGTTTGCTGACCGAGGAAGACTTCAAAACATTGAAGGATAAAGATGGCATTACGACCGTTGAAGCTATGGAGAAAATTGGCCTAGATCCTTCTCTCCCGAAAGCAAGAGACCAGAAGTCAGTCAAGGCTTATCTGGAATTGCATATTGAACAGGGTCCTATTTTAGAAGAAAAGAATATTCCAATTGGGATCGTCGAAGCAATTGTCGGATTGACGCAATTGGAGGTAACTGTAAAAGGACAAGCCGGCCACGCAGGGACCACACCAATGGATAGAAGATCAGACGCGCTGGTTGCGGCAGCCGGGATGATTGCCCATTTTCCTGGGCTTGCAGCAGCTGAAGGAGATGGGACGGTTGTGACAACGGGACGATTGCAGGTATATCCAAACGGAGCCAATGTGATTCCCGATCAGACAGTTTTTTCTGTAGATATACGCTCCGGCAAGGAGGAGCATGTCCAGAATGTCATTCGGAGAGTGAAGGAATTAGCCGAGTCCTATCATGATAGCGGTGTCGAAATAACCATTGAACAGCCTTTATATATTCAGCCAAAAGAGATGAATAAAGAGATTGTCAGTCTTTTAAAAGAGAAAAGCAGTAAACTGGGATACCCTTCATATCCTATGAATAGCGGTGCAGGACACGATGCCATGGTTTTCGCTGACTACACAAGTACCGGAATGCTATTCATTCCGAGTAAAAACGGACTTAGTCATTGTCCGGAGGAATGGTCAGATTCCCGGCATATTGCAGAAGCAGTTCAGATTCTTTTTGAGGCAGCAGCAGAGTTAACGGAGGCGGAATAAGTCATGATTCATAACAGATTAAAAGAATTGATTGCGGCATATAGCGATGAAATAACAGAACTGCGCAGAACATTGCATCGTAAACCGGAAGTATCATGGGAGGAATTTGAAACCACTCAATTTATCTGTGAGTACCTGGATGGACTGGGCATCGATTATAGAAGAACGGAACCAACGGGTGTCATTGCTGAAATTACAGGAGGGAAGCCTGGAAAGACGGTAGCTTTAAGGGGAGACATGGATGCGCTGCAGGTGGAAGAATTAAATAAAGATCTTCCTTATGCATCCACAGAAAACGGCAAAATGCATGCATGCGGACATGATGCTCATACTGCCATGCTGCTGATTGCCGCCAAGGCATTAAATGAAATTAAAGAAGATCTGCCGGGGAGTGTCCGTCTTCTGTTCCAGCCAGCCGAAGAAGTGGCGGAAGGGGCGAGGATGATGGTGGAACAGGGTGCAATGGAAGATGTGGACAATGTCTTTGGCATTCATATCTGGTCGCAAATGCCGACACATAAAGTGTCCTGTACACCCGGGCCATCCTTCGCATCAGCCGATATATTCAAAGTGACATTCAAAGGGAAAGGCGGGCATGGGGCAATGCCGCATGATTGCATTGATGCCGCTATTGTCGCCTCTTCCTTTGTTATGAATGTGCAGAGTGTGGTGTCGAGAACCATTGATGCCCAGCAGCCTGCCGTAGTCACCATTGGGAAAATGACAGTGGGTACAAGATTCAATATCATCGCTGAAAATGCAGTCATTGAGGGAACAGTGCGCTGCTTTGATCCTGAAACAAGAGATTATATTGAAAAACAGCTGCAGCATTATGCTGAAAACACGGCAGCTATCTATGGTGCTAAAGCAGAGGTAGAATATACTCAGGGTTCGCTGGCAGTAATCAATGATAAATCCAGTGCGCAGCTGGTCCAAAGGGTTGCCTCTGAAGCTTTCGGGGAAGATGTTTTATTTAATGAAAAGCCCACAATGGGGGCAGAAGATTTCAGTTTTTACCTGGAGAAAGCACCTGGCAGCTTCGCCCTCGTCGGCAGCGGCAATCCGGAGAAAGATACAGAGTGGGCACACCACCACGGTAAATTCAATATTGATGAAGACGCCTTATCAACTGGTGCAGAGCTATATGCACAATATGCATGGGCATACTTGAACGAAAAACCGTAAAGCTGTTCAATCCGCTCCTTGTATGAGGAGCGGATTTTTCTGTTTGAAGACACGAAAAAGGAAGCAGTCGATTAGATCTGCTTCCTATATATAAGTGATTTATAAAATTCCTTTGACGAAGGAGAATGGTTGATGGCTACTAATCATTAATAGTTTTGCAGATACCTTGGCGGAATGTAATTTAGAGGCAGTGGACGTAAGATGACTTTAATATCAGAGGGCATTTCAAAATCGTGCTGTGCCTGTTTTAGATAGTGGTACATGGCTTTCCCGGCGACTGAATTGGCTGAATGAACAGTTATGCGATCTGCGAATAACTGTTTTTGAACCATCATTTGAACAAGCATAAGACCATTTCTTGATTTGCTTACTAAATCATGGTCTAAAGACAAGTGGTCAATGTCATAGGTCTGAAGCAAAAGGATACATTCATCAATGGTCTCAACTAATACATGACCATCCGGCGCTTTCCTATAATCATCAAGAAATACGCTTATTTTCTCCACTTTTTAATCCCCTTTCGAAGGGGTGACTAAGAAAAGTCATGGTGACCCTAAGTTGTGTTACTTATTTCATTGTAACATACACATGGATGCAAAGATACGGAAGAGGGATTCATTGGAAGATATCAGCCGTTCCTTTCTCCATTAAAAACTGCAGGGTTTGGCTTTTAAGACCTGCAGCTTCGAGGAAGCTCATGGACTGCTGAACAGCATGGAGCGAAAATCAGCGGACAATACCGGTAAAACACCAATTAAAAAGACCACACTCTTCCTAGTGATGAGTGTGGCCGAAGTTTAGCTGCGGAAGGACTCTCCGATCATGAAATAATTCAAGGTGTAATTTTCAGAGCTTCAGTGGTATGGTAATCTCTGTTTGCATACATTTGAACCTAATGAAACAACCCTGATTCCTTCGATTTCTTCATCAGTGCTTTCGTTTTTCTGCTCAATGGCTCCTTCAGGAAAGTGCCAACTAATAGCGCAATGATGCCAAAAATCATGAGAACCAAGAGGTCTCTGTATACTTTTTCCCAAACTATGCCGCCTACAGCTTCTCTCATAATGTCAATTACATAAGAGAATGGCAGGAACGGATGAATGGTTTGGAAAAACTCAGGAAGCAGGGCAATCGGATAGGTTCCGCCAGCACCCGCAATCTGCAGTACCAGCAAGACAATCGCCATAGCTTTTCCTACATCTCCAAATACAGATACTAAGGTATAAACAATTAATATAAACACTAAACTGCTTACCAGTCCAAACAAGACAAACCATACTGGTTCTGCCACATCCACTCCCAGCAAGAAGATATCACCCAGAGTCACTATTAGGGTCTGTGCAAACCCAATGCTAAGGAAGGTGAGCAGTTTGCCAAAATAGATTTGTCTTTCCGTAAATTCTTCAGAATGATGAACATCTGTAGCCAATAAAGAAATTAATAGTAAAGCACCTACCCAGATCGAAAGTACGGTATAGAAAGGAGTCATACCCGTTCCATAATTTTGGATTGGAAATAGGCTGTTTTTATTGAGCTGAACAGGTTCTTCGAAGAAACCTTTCTCTGCTTCGGGATCATTTTGCAGCAGCTCAATGATCTCGTTGATGTCTGTCTCACCCTGGATTTCCCTAATCCTGTCTGCTAATTGATTAACCTTTTCGTTTACATAAGGAAACTCTCCTAATAGGTGCTTCAGCGTTTTTTCTCCTTCACCTAAGTTCCCCTCCGTATTAGCAAGGATTTTTTCAATCTCAGGTATGGCGGATTGAATATCGGTCAGGATATTCCGGGCGTTGTTTAATGTGTCCTTGGCGCTGGCCACTTCATTTTTGATGGCTGGCCGAATGCTTTCGTTATATTCTTTCACAAATGTGTCGATCCTGTCTGCAGTTGCAGCTGAACGTTCCTGAAGCCGGGTGATGAACTCATCTGCTTCCTGCTGTTTGTCTGAAAGAAAGACAGTGACTTTTTGCCCGTTTTCCTGGATCGTCTGCAGTTCTTGTTTTAACAAGGCGACTTGTTCCAGAGCCCTGTTAATTTGCTCCTGATTTTGGTTTGATTCTTGTTCCTTATTTGTTTCCTGCAGCTGCTTTAGTGCTGCTTCAATAGTTTCTAGGTTCTGAAGAGAACCCGCTATCTGCTCATTGATTTGATTGCTTATTTCCTTTCCCTGGTCCAGGTTCAAGTCAGAGGATTGCACCGAAGAGACAAAATCGTTTATTTTTATCGCCATATTCTGGACACTCTCCAGGTTCTCCTGAATCTTGGGTTCCATTGTATTCAGGCGATTCTCTGCCTCATTTAGGAATGACATCGTTTCATTAATGGTCTGCAGACCGTTGCCTGTTGCACTTTTGGCTTCAGGAACGAGTGCTTGTGCTTTATCAATCATTATTTTGGCGTTTTCAGCGTCTGATAGGGAGCTGCTTAATAAAGAATGAATTTCAGGAAGCTTTTCCTCTATTTGAAAAACATACTCTTCGAACCGCTTTATATCCGGAAGGTCCTTTTCAATTTCCAGACCCAATTCATTGAATCTCTCAAAAATAGTGCCGTTTACAGATGAGATGAAATTGCTTGTAACCGTATCGACAATCCCGCCAGCACCCTTTTCTGTGATTTTAGGTGCAATGGCATTGATTTTTTCATTCACATAATACTCAATTTTCGCTTTTTCGGGCTTGTCTTCCATGACGGTCCCCAGCTTCTGAGAGAAATTCTCCGGGATTACGATGACAGCAAAATAGTCACCGTATTCTACCTTTTCCATCGCGTCTTTGCGGTCATCAAAGTGCCAGTCCATATCATCGTTCTTCTTTAATTCCTTGACGATATCATCCCCTATATGGATGTTCTTATCACGAACCACTGCTCCGGCATCTTCATTCACGATTCCCACTGGAAGCTGATCCGTTTGACTATAGGGATCCCAGGAAGCCACAATGTTAAACCAGGCATATAAAGAAGGCAGCAGCGTCAAGCCTCCAATTAATACTGCCGCAACCCAATTAGTAAAAATACTTCTAATATCATTCTTATAAATTTTCCACATGCTTTTCAGTCCTATCTTCTCGTCTTCATATAGATTTTGTGAATAATCGTTTAAATATATTCAGAATCCCAGTGTACACAACATTACAACCTCTATACAAATACTAAGTGCTCACAGCAATGACAATAACATTTGGAGCTTTAAAATAAAGGTTATGGATTTATCGGATAAAGTTGGATGAGCGAAAAACGGATTTAACGGTCCTGTTGCTGCCATAGGAGGATGGGTATTTTTTGAGTGACCGCCGCATGGGGAAAATATTAGCGGATTGTAAGCATATATAATGAATATGTATACTAAAACAAAATATAGAGGGCATGTGCTGCTCGTTCTCTTGTGGAAAAATGTATTCTAGAATGTAAAGGTTTAGGTGTAAGGCGGATATGGCTGCATTTTTCTAAGGCTGGCTACCCGCTTTATAAGAAAATAGGGTTTATAGATAAGTCTTCCGGGATGGAGTTACTATTATGAAATCTGCTGTCTGTGCAGGCGTTTTGCTTTTTCATAAGAGTACAAAAAGGTAAATATGTTAATAAACATAAGCTACTGCCTTTTTTTCCTTTTCTCTATATAAAGCCAAGAGTAGTAAATCACCCAAAAAGTGAAGGGAATTATATATATTAAATAAAATTTATTATATGGAATGATAAAGGCTGAAGCTATAAAAATCACAAGAGCTGGAATTAATAGAATAAAGTATTTTCTCCAGTGCACATTCATTCCTCCTTGGTGTTTAATCAATAATAGTATCATAGGATAATAATACCAACTATAGGATTGTAATCAAGCTTTTATTTTTTCTGCAGATTGCAGTGTGGGTTTATTGACAAACTTTTCAAAAAAATATATGATAAAAATCCTGCCAATTTTTACTTTGGCCTAAGGGGACTGTGAAAAGTTCATTCTTCTTTGTAAAGGATGGGTAACGATGAATAAAGAGCAATTGATGGAAAGTGCACGCAGTATGAAGGAGAGAGCTTATGCTCCCTATTCCAAGTTTCCAGTTGGAGCTGCTTTATTACTGAAAGACGGCACTGTCATTAATGGAGTGAACGTGGAAAATGTCTCGTTAGGTGCAACGAATTGCGCCGAACGAACAGCCATTTTCACTGCAATTGCTAACGGTTACAAAAAAGGTGATTTTCAAGCTATAGCTGTAGCTGGTGATACGGCAGATTTTCTTCCGCCATGCAGCATTTGCAGGCAGGTATTAGCGGAGTTTTGTTTGCCTGATATGCCAGTCTACTTAACAAATGAGAAGAAAGAAATATTAGAACTGACATTAAAGGATTTATTGCCTTATGCATTTACGGATTTAGAGATGTAGCATAAATAGGGGACAAGCTTTAGAGCTTGTCCCTTTTGTTTTATAGAAGGAATTTCCAATTCAGCATAGTATATTGTAATGATGGATTCATACATTTTTTTACAGGTGCATGAAATATAGAGCAGCATTTTTTGTCATGGAAGCTACTGTCCATTCTATAGGGAGGTACTGATCTTGGGTGAAAAGAATAAAAAGCAAGTGAATAGAAAAGCTGTATGGGCATTGTTTGGGTTAGGATTTGGATCAGGTGTGGGGGCACTCTTAGGTATTTTAGCTTACAATTGTCAGTGGCTTGGATAGAATCATAGTTCGGCAGATTTGACGGTAATAGGAATGCCAGTGGTACCCGCATCCAGGAAGCGAGGGTACCATTTTTATTCTCTATCCATATCAATCGCAAAGGTATCCTTAAGTCCCTTCAATCCAGAAGGGGTTATTTTGATAGCCCGGGTTTTGGGGATACGCTGGATCCAATTTCGTTCCAGGAGTATCTCCAGGATGGCATTCCCCAGTGCACCTGCAAGATGATGGCGTCTTTCGCTCCAGTCCAGACATTTATGGGAAAAAGAGCGGCGTTTCTTTTTTAATGAGGCCAGGTCTATTTGCATGGTGTGGAAAAATTCTTTTCCCTCTTCCGTAACACTGAATGTGTCATTTACTTCAGCAATAAATCCTCTTTTTTTTAGCGATTCAGTTATTTGCACCCCTAAATTTCCAGCGAGATGATCATAGCATGTTCTGGCAAAGCGGATTGCTTTATCTTCAGAGGCATGTTTAAAAGATTTAATTTCTGCTGCAGGGGCAATGGATAGAAAGGATTCCATCACTCTGGCAACTTCTTGATTCATGATTCCATAATACCGGTGCCTTCCCTGTTTTTCTGCTGTCACTACTTGAGCATCCAGCATTTTTTTGAGGTGGAAGCTGGCCGTTTGCGGCTTAACCCGTGCCATATGGGCGAGCTCGTTTACAGTGTGAAAGCGGCCATCCAATAAGGCGGTCAGTATAGCTGCCCGACTGGGTTCACTGATTAGAGAAGCGACTTTTGCAACGTTAGAATTCACTATCATATCCCATTCCTCCATGTAATCCATATTTCGATGATAATTGAAATAATTAGCCCTTACAATGATAATTGAAAAAATATTCAGGAGGAACAAGTTATGAAAAAGGAAGAAATAAGAACTAAACCCATTCACGCCAAAATTTTATACTATGGAACACCAGTGGTCTTATTAACAACACTTAATGAAGATGGAACATCCAACATCAGCCCGTTATCCTCGTCATGGGCGTTAGGGGAATGTATTGTTCTTGGAATCGGGGAAGGGGGAAAGGCATTGGAAAACCTTCGTAATCATCCTGAGTGCGTGGTGAACGTTCCCGGCCCCGGCCTCTGGAGGAATGTAGAGGCTTTGGCACCGCTGACAGGCAAGAATCCAGTACCGGAATACAAACGGGATAATTCATTTCGTTTTGAGAGGGATAAATTCTCGGCAGCCTCCCTTAGTAAGCAGGAAGCAGAAATCGTGAAGCCCCTTAGAATCCTGGAATGTCCCCTGCAAATTGAGAGCAGGGTGGAACATATCAGGATTCCGGAGCATGACCCAAGCTTTGCTATCGTAGAAGTAAAAGCATTAAAAGTTCATGCCCATACATCCATCATTATGGAGGATCATCATGTGAACCCCTATGAATGGAGTCCGCTTATTTATAATTTCAGACACTATTACGGACTGGGCGGACATCTTGGGAAGACCTTCAGGGCTTAATCTCTTTGAATAGACGAAATCCTTTTTCATATAATGAAGGGCTATAAAAAAAGAAAGCGCAAAAAGAAACGAAACAATATACTCTGAAGAGCAGGGGGATTCCATGTCAAAATATATATTAGTATTTTCTTCTTATCAGTACTAGTAAGTGCCTTGCTCATTATTATAATGGGTTCAGTAAATATGGTCGGAAGCGATTCGGCAGAAGAAGCGGTAAACACATTCGGAATAATTATTGTCTTACTGCTGTCATTAATAATTTCGCAAATGTGTTATTTAATAGAATTGATTAAAAAGAAAAAGTAACTTTCTTTCATAGCTATTTAAGCGAGACCGGCTCCCCAAGTTCATTGAACGGATGCTTAAAGTCAAATGCGAAAGAATCAGGTCCATGCTGGATATAAGTATCATATCTTTTGAAAGCTTCCTTCCAGGAAACATCCGATAATTTATCTGTCCACCATACCACATAATTAGGCTGCCTTTCCGGAAGAGGACCAAACCACTTATTCCTGTCCTGCAATGCTTGCCTATGGCTGCCTGAATAGGTAAACCGGTATAAGGATTGCAGGTCTTGCCATACTGTTAAGGTAAGGATAGGAGTTCTATTGCCCTTAATTTTTTCTTCAGGGAGTTTCACTCTATTAGGATTGAATTCTTTTATAAGCTGCCCGGTTTTAGCGGCCTCTCTCATAACTTGATTTCCTGCTATAAAGAACTCCCTTGAGGCAGGGTGTTCTTCTGGATACTTTAGCTGACCAACTGTCAAAATTGCCGCAAATGCCACGAAATTCCCTCCATTTATTTCTTTTTTCTACCTATATTCCGGAAAGAATAGACTAATGCCTGAATGGAGGGATAAATAAATGGATGCTGCCATTTTTAAGAAAAGTATTCTAATAGAGGCTTACTTTACTTCCCTTAAACCCTGCCCTTCAAGAATATCCCGAATGCCTTCTTCACAGACTCCATAAGAGCGCCAGGAACAAGTTTCGCAGACAGTCTGTATATCTGAGGGAAGAGCATGCTTCCGGATGTTTAATTCAATGTCCTGCCAGTACAGAATTTGCCCGATATGAAGCCCTAATTTCTCTAGAATAACAGCATCTCTTTCGTAAATATTATCGTGTTCACAATGGTATTCACCTGAGTTGGGATACTTTTCACACAAATGATCCGGCCCTTTTACTAGCTGTATCCATGTCCTGGGATTGTCTCTCAAGGTTTTATGCATACGTGTCATATTTTCCGCGTATTCCTGGGAATAGCCCATTCCCCGATAGCCCAAAAGACAGAAGAGATGATGGCCGCGCAGCTTAAACATAAAATCCCCCCATAAAATATAAAGGTTAACTAAAATGGTTTGAAGGTTAACACATTTATTTATATTATCATATCAAACTATTTTTTCCAGATCGACTTTATGAACAATGATGGAAATGTTGAGAAATAGGAATATAAAACAGAGTAGAAGGTTAACTTTTAAATTAAGCTGACGCTCATTATTGGTCCGGTTGTGTATGGATTATTTTTCCTGAAGACGTCTAAGATAGAGAGAAGATCTGAGGGGAAATAGTTGGAAGGGACGGTTAGGCAGGAATTTATTTCTGCCTGTATTGAATTACTCATCACAAGTTGGTATATTATCATATATATGTAATCAATGATGTGATCAAGTAAATAAGGATTGTGAAACAGAAAATATAGCCTGGGCTGAGAGCTATATCACCCCTCCTTATTGAAACCTGCCACGGAGATGTTAGGAAAAAGCTAACCGGGTCGTTTCGTTATTAACGATTAGAGGGCTTTAAATTTTGTAAAGCCGAACTAAGGTGGTACCGCGTCTATCAGCATAAAGACGTCCTTTTGAAGGACTCTTTATGCTTTTTTTATTCTAAAAAAATACTTTCAGGAGGAAAAGAAGATGTCTCAAAACACCAATAATTTTTCAAAGTGGTATCTGGAAACGATACAAAAAGCAGATTTATTTGATTACACCCCTGTTCGCGGGTGTATCGCCTTTAAGCCTGATGGCTATGAAATTTGGGAGCATATTCAGGCAGAGATGGATAAGCGTTTTAAGGAAACCGGCCACCGCAATGCCTATTTTCCGATGCTGATTCCGGAGAACTTTTTTCAAAAGGAAAAGGATCACATTGAAGGATTCTCGCCTGAGCTTCCTTGGATCACAGAAGCGGCTGGAGAAAAGCTGGAGGAGCGTCTGGCACTGCGTCCAACTTCTGAAACGATGATTGGACATTTATATTCCGATTGGATTAAAAGCTACCGGGATCTGCCGGTCTTAATCAATCAATGGGCAAATGTATTCCGCTGGGAGAAGAAAACTCTTCCTTTCATCCGCACATCTGAATTTTTATGGCAAGAAGGCCATACAGCACATGTGGACGAAGAAGATGCGCGCAAGGAAACAATGCAGATGCTTGAAATCTATAAAGAAGTGGTTGAAGGTTTGCTAGCGATTCCGGTTTATGATGGACAAAAAACTCCATCCGAGCGCTTTGCCGGTGCAGTTGATACGTTTAGCATTGAAGCAATGATGAAGGATGGAAAAGCCGTGCAGGCGGGGACTTCCCACTACCTGGGCACAAAATTTGCCGAAGCCTTTGATATCAAATATTTGAACAAAGAAAATAAACATACGTTTGTTCACACCACATCATGGGGTACATCGACACGGTTAATCGGCTCTGTCATCATGGTTCATGGTGATGAACAAGGTCTTGTGCTGCCTCCAAGAATAGCACCGACTCAAGTGGTGCTGATTCCAGTTGGCCCATGGAAAAAGAACCCTGCGATTATGGAGAAATTGGATGAAATCTTTGCTGCATTAAAGGCAGAAGGAATCCGCGTACGCCTTGATGACTCCGATCAATCACCAGGCTATAAATTTAATGAGTGGGAGCTAAAAGGCGTACCTGTCCGCATCGAGCTTGGTCCGCGTGATTTAGACCAGAATCAAGGCTTAATGAAAGCACGAGATCTTGGGGATAAAGTGGCTGTATCGCTTGATTCGGTTATCGAAAGCATCAAAAAAGAGCTTGAAACCATGCAAACTCGTTTATTAGAAAAAGCTAAAGCATTCCGTGCAGAGCATTCGCACACACATATTGATACAATCGAGCAATTAGAACAGCACATTGCCCAATCAGAACAAAATGATGCCATCCCAGGGTGGATCTTAGCCGGATGGTGCGGTGATGACGCCTGTGAAGAAAGTGTAAAAGAAAAAACAAAATTCACAACACGAAACATTCCGTTCAACCCGCCGTCCACTAAGGATACATGCATCCATTGTGGAAAAGAAGCGAAGCATACCGTATGGTTTGCCCGGGCTTACTAAGCTGGGAATTGGAATATTGAACTTAGGCCGCCTTACTCAGGCGGCCTATTTTTTTTTGATTCATAGCTTACGAAATTCATTTTTTTGCTTTGGTTATTCTGTTATAATCAAATATATCTAAAAATTTAGATAATTTTAGCTGTATTGAGGAGGAAGATAATATGAGAAATAAATATATTGGCGTGAAAGCACTAGGAGAATATTTCTGAGAAAAATTTAAAGGTGTTGAAAGGGGAAAATTAATTGAATCAAACCTTATTGATTATTGATGCTCAGCAGGAGTTAATTGATGGGAACCTGGAAGAGAGTGCTGTTTTTAATAAAGAGCACCTTATCGGGAATATCAATACAGTGATCGAAAAAGCAAAACAATCAGGTGTTCCAGTAGTCGCTGTAAGGGATCTGGATGTTGCGGAAGGGAAAGGAAAAGGATTTCAGGTTCACGGAGATATTAAATTGCCTGCAGAAACAAAGTGCTTTGATAAAACAGCAACCAATTCATTTCATGGAACAGGACTGCTGGATCACCTGAAGTCTCAAGAGGTCAGGCATGTTGTTATAATGGGCTGTAAAACTCAGCATTGTATAGACAGTGCTGTTAGAACCGCAACAATCAGCGGATTGGATGTTACATTAGTAGGTGATGGGCATTCAACAACGGACAGCGATGCTTTAACTGCTGAGCAAATTATTAAGCATCATAATGAAACACTTCACGGCCATTACAATGTGGAACACTTTTCAGTTGTCAGAAATGCAGAGGAAGATCTGTTCCATCCGATACATGATTCTTATAGGTAAAATGAAATTATAGCCAAGAGATATTTCACCTTAACGTCCAAAAAAATTGGATGTTAAGGTGAAAATCCATATCTTCAAATGTAGAAGTGTGAAGGAATCTCCTGAATATCAAGGAGCCTATCCCCGAATTTTTTCCTCTTTTTTTGCTTTTAGTATCCAGTCTATGAATTGTTCCCGGTCGAATAAGCGGATCTTGTTTGCTTTAGCAAATTCAATTGCTTGAGTGGTGAAACGCTCGTTTGTGATAACCCAGCATTCAGAAGCCTCATAAGTATCCATTTGTTTTAAAGTTTTTTGGACAAGGCGAATACCGATTTCTCTTTTATGGCTTTTGACTTTTACAATCGCTTGGCTGCCTGTTGGGAGGGTTAGTAAAAAACTGATATCCGGGTTCTCATCACTCGGCTTTGTAATGGGATATCCTAATTTAGTTAACAGAGGGAGGGTGAAATCCTCTAATTGTTCATCCGAAAGCTTGCTGATCATCGAGATGTCGGAATCCTCTTGCCTTTTCAGATCGCGGTGCAAACTAAACAATCCGTAAATGCCATAAAAGATCACTCCCCCCAGTAAAGCCGTAATCGCATTTTCCCAATTGTGCGTTTTTAGAAATACAATTATTGGCATCAGAATGATCATAATTAAAAGTATTAGATAATAACGGTCTTTCAAGCTAAAAACACATCCTCCATAAGTTTAATCTTAAGGCTCATACAACAGCTGACTCTGAAATAAATCTTCTCCGTTTCTAGTAAAGATTTTTATCACTGTAAGCTCATTAAAAGGCAGCTCAGTTTTAGTTATATAAGTATCTGTATTAACTGCAAACTTTTCTACACGGCCTCTTTTGTATGTAATTCAAAATATCCTGCCTTTTGAGGTCTTTTCAAACTTTACTCCAACATAATTATTGTACTTACCCTTAAGACAAAGAACGTAAAAATCTAATTTCTCTTCCTCTCCCATTTCGGTTTTCATTTCTCCATTCTCCCGAGATTCTATTAAACCAACAGTATTAGCAGCTGCATTTTCATATAGAGAAAATATATATTCTTCCCCAGGGTGGACTTCAAGATTTCATAACCATTGAAATTCATAAAAATATTATATTCGTTTAAAAGGGTGTTTTCAGGTGCCTCTTTTTCCTTGGAAAATTCATATAAGAATAGTTCTAATACAGTTAATCCCAAAAATAGTAATGGATATAGATGTTTTTTTTCATTAGTGCCCCTTCCAGCTCTCCTTAAACAATTATATAAGAAAACAGCAAAAGGCGTATGATTCATTAGAAGGTAAATGATTTTCCGTATGGAATAAGTACTATGAAGGTTTCAACGGAGGTTTTTTGAGTGAAGATTCGACTAACTGAATTAGCGATAGATGGGCCCTTATGTATCAAAGAGAAGCTGAATTTTTAAAAGCCATTTTTAAAGATGAAATCATTGAGTGTGAACATTTTGGGATCACTGCAGTCCGGGGGGATGAAGCAAAGCCTGTAATCGATATGATGTGTATCGTGAAAAACATCGGGAAGATTGATCCATTTAATGAACAGATGAAAAAGCTTAGGTACGAACCTGCAGGGGAATGGGGCATTACAGGGCGAAGATTATTTCGAAAAGGCGGGGAAAACCGATCCCACCATATCCATTTCTATCAATTTGATAACCCTCAAATAGAACGGCATCTTATCTTGAGAGATTATCTGAGGTCCCGCCCGGATGAAGCAGCAAGGTATTCATAATTTAAGGAAGAACTGGCCAGAAGGTTGAAGACACGAGTGATTATAGCCAGGCAAAAATGTTGTTTGTGAAAGAGATGGAGAAGAAGGCGATTGCTTGGTTAGCGGAAGAAAAGAATCTATGAAGTGTGGCAGCAGTTTGCCTTCTTTCCTTATCTTAATTGTAACCAGTGTGTTTTTGGAACTTTTGAAAGGCTTTTGCAGTAATCGCTGAAATCCAGTAAATGCTTATGAACGATATACAGAATACGAAGGGGATATATATTATTGTATAGAGTTTAAGACTATCGATATTGAATAAGGCAACGATTGTTATTAATAGGGAAATTCCTATAGCTTTTGATGTGTGTTTATTTTGAGTGCTCATAAAATTCTCCTTTCGTTTATCTTATTGTTTTATTTTTTCTCTCTAGAAGGATAGGTGTTATATTCAACAGGATTGAAACCGCTGTTAATACCCACAATGCTTTTTCCATAGCAGGAACCACATCCATTAATGCTCCCCAATCTTCTCCATCCACCCAATTGGCCACAGTGCTGTGCTCTGCACATAGTGTCAAGGCAGTGAAGGATAATCCTATTGCCAGTGCCAGTTTATAATCTTTTCCTGCTTTATACTTATAAAGGTTCATGATCGTTGCAGCTATGGCAATGAATCCAAATATAATCCACATATATTCCGTCCTTGAATGTATTAAATACCATTTTATGAAATGCTGAAAAGCGTGCCCTCCACCCATTTATATTAACATAAAATTCCAAAAATAATAAAGGATTTATTTCCAAATTGGCGAATAGTCTTAGGGAAGTCTTAAGTATAGGAGATTGTTATGGGGTATGTTATGGATTTAAGAAAGATAGTTGGAAGCCGTCCTCTTGTAATTACTGGAGCGAGTGTCATCATTTTGGATAAGAATAATAGACTATTATTACAGTTAAGGAAGGATAATAACTGCTGGGGGCTGACGGGAGGTTCTCTGGAGCCCGGTGAAACACTGGAAGATGTGGCAAAGAGAGAGATGCTTGAAGAAACAGGGCTAACAGCGAAAGACCTGCAATTGTTTAATATCTATTCAGGTGAAGAGTTTTACTATAAATACCCTCACGGTGATGAAGTATATAATGTCGTTGCCGCCTATATCTGCAATAACTTTGATGGAGAACTTGATATAGGTGAAGATGAGGTAAGCGAATTGCGATTTTTTCATGTTCAGGAGATTCCCTCGAATATTAGTCCTCCTGACCAAAGAGTGATTAAGGATTATGTTCAATCTATCTAGAAAGGAGTTCCGAAGCGGAGCTCCTTTTTTCGTCCTTGATTTTTAATTGGGATAATTTTCTATAAATAATGATAAGATTGGTTTGGACGAATGAATACAGACATTTTTTCAAAAAGAGAAAGGGAGTTAGAACATTGAAAAACAATAAAAGGTTTTTGGCAGTACTGTTAACAGTAGCCTTGTCAGGAGTATTGGCTGCTTGTGGGAACTCATCTGAAGTATCGAGCAGTGAGCCAACCAGTAACAGCTCTGTTCAAGAAGAAGATATCGAAACAACGGAAAAGGAGCCTAAAGGATCACAGGGAATGGAGGAAGAAAAATCTGACGGCAGCAGTAATACTGCACAGTCCCATGACAAAGACAATTCAGCTGAAGCCTCAAATGATGTTGATGTTGATAAAAATGAAAGTCCCGGGAGCAGTAAAGATGAATATCTTAAGAAGCTAAACAAAATGGAAGAAGCGGACAGAAACGCAGAAGCCAAGACAACGACCACAGAAATGGTGGAACAGGAGGAAGAAAGATATAGAACGTGGGATGACGAATTAAACAAAATCTATGGGTTGCTGGAAGAACAGCTTGAAAATGATCAGATGGATCAACTAAGAGAAGAACAGCGGAAATGGGTCCAGCAAAGAGATGAAACGGCTAAAAATTCTTCCCTAAAATATAAAGGGGGTTCAATGGAGCAATTAGAATATGTGGCTGCCCTGGCAAGTCTGACAAGAGAAAGGTGTTATTTGTTAGTTGCGAAGTATATGAAGTAGGGTACAGCTTTTTTAGGCCGTTTTCGCAAAGTTTGTTGGTATTTATATAATATTTACTGAGTGGATTGTAGTGGAAAGCGAGCATCCTCTCGCTGCAATCAGCGGACAACATTGATAAGCGAAAAACAACAATTTATTCGAAAAGAGCCTTAGTAAAGAAAAAGCTATCTCCAGATATTTAAATAGAGATAGCTTGTATTTGTTTTTACTCTGAAAAGGCTTTTGAATACCGGACTGTACCAGCTGAATTTTTGAGAGCATTATCCGTCAATTCGAGAGCCATGAATGCTTCGTCAGGCACTTCGAAGGGGGCTTTGATATTCCAAAGACTGGCCGGTTTAAAGCCAAACTTAGGATAGAAATCTTTATGGCCCAGAACAATTACAGAATGATAACCGGCTTCTTTGGCCGTGTTAAGTGCAGTACGAATTAATTGGCTCCCGATGCCTTTCCCTTGATAACCGGGAGCAACAGAAACAGGGGCAAGTGCAAGAGAATCTGCCTCTCTTTCACCATCCAATATTTTAATTTTGGATAAGAGAATATGACCCGCAATCTCTTTAGCCGGAGCGGCTGCGACTAAAGAAAGCTCCGGAATGAAAGCTTCGGAACTCCTTAGCCTTTTGACAAGGTAATGTTCTTTTTTATCGCTGTATTCTTCATTTAAAAAAGCTTCTTTTACCATTTCTTCAGTCGAATGATAGTCTGACGGGAGTTCTTGACGAATTAAGATATCCATTTATAGTCTCCTGTTCTTTATGTGATGATAAAGTTTCAATATAAATGGCACTTTCTCATGCTGTTATGCAGCCAGAAAGTGTTTCTCCTCCAGCTCTACACATAAGTTCAACAAACAAAAACCTCCAATTTGAGATGCTTTCATTTTATTAAGATAGGCTGCAGCGGTCAACTGTATCAGCTCTATGTTTATAGTCAGAAGCAGTCTTTGCAAATTCATGAACATTCTGTGAATACCGTAAAAATACAACCTGATTTTAGTACCAGGTATTATGTTTATCACTATTCAATTAACTCCATTCGCACAATAATGGAGAAGAAATAAATTGGCGATGAAATGGGGTAGTTCTTTTGAAATTTCCACAATTAACAATCGGTCATATGACACCCGAGTTTCCCATTATGCAAGGTGGAATGGGCGTAGGGATTTCGTTAAGCGGCTTGGCATCCGCTGTGGCGAATGCCGGGGGGATTGGCATTATTTCAGGAACAGGTATTAGCATAGAAGAGTTAAGGCTGCACATACGAAAGGCCAGGGCATCTATCAAGGGTGAGGGCTATATTGGGGTGAATGTTCTATTTGCCATGAATGATTTCGCTGAAAAAATGAAAGCCGCCATTGAGGAGAAGGTGGATTTCATTATTTCAGGTGCAGGAATATCAAGGGATATGTACAATTGGGGCAAAGAATCCGGTACCCCGGTCATTTCGATTGTGTCATCTGCAAGGCTGGCTAAAATGTCAGAAAGGCTGGGGGCTTCTGCTGTTGTCGTTGAAGGCAATGAGGCAGGAGGACATTTAGGCACCGAAAGGCCATTATTTGATATTTTACCGGAAGTTGTGGAAGCTGTTAAAATCCCTGTCATTGCAGCGGGGGGGATTTTGACAGGAGAAGATATGGCGCATGCCATTCGCTTCGGTGCTTCCGGTGTTCAAATGGGAACACGGTTTGTCGCAAGTCATGAATGTGATGCACCTTTATCTTTCAAGGAAAAATATGTACATGCCCAACAGGAAGATATCGTTATGGTGAAAACTACCGTAGGATTGGAAGGCCGTGCCATTAAGAACCACTTTACGGAACAAATATCTGACAATAAAAAGGTCAAAATCAAGAAATGCATCGATTGCCTGAAAAACTGCTCATACCGCTTTTGCACTATGGATTCCCTGGTCACATCCATGGAAGGGGATTGTGAGAATGGTCTCGTATTTGCGGGGGCAAGAGTCCATGAGATTACCGAGATTCTGCCTGTTGAGACAATCATTCATAATATCACAAGGGAATATGAAGCGTGTGTTTAATTTTAAAAGGCAGTTTTGTCCCCGGACGAGACTGTCCTTTCTCATTCGGCAGATAGTTTTGCTGGACTTATGGCGGGATTTAATATGTTTTCCATTTTGTTTGCGTGATACTACATCAATTCATTTGCATATTCTCTTATAACGGTTCCTTCAATAACTTTGTGAAACTGTTTTGTACGTTATAGATTAAAAAGGGGGGTGTGTTGAATGATGTCTGATCCATTCTTTATGGATGATGTTCTGTTTCAAGTGGTTCCTGTTTTTATTGGCATCGTTTTTATTATTGTTTTTGGCAGTATTTTATTTTCAATTTTTAAAGGGATTGGGCAGTGGAAGAAAAACGAAGAGTCCCCAAATTTAAAAGTGCCGGCTATGATTACTTCAAAACGAGCAGATGTATCCAGAAGCTCAACTATTCATCATGATAACCATCACCACCATTCTTCCAGTACCCGCACACGGTATTTTGTCACATTCGAATTTGAAAGCGGGGACCGTCTGGAGCTCCATGTTTCCGGGAAGGAATATGGTTTGCTTTCAGAAGGAGATATTGGAAAATTAAATTTTCAGGGTACCCGTTTTTTAGGTTTTGAGAGGAATAGGGTAAATAAAAGGGACGCATAAGCAGAACAAGTGGGGGCAGCATACTAAAAAATTTTGGTCAAAATTGTCTTTTCCGAAACAGTAAGAAAAAGTGCAGATAGTGGTATGTAAGCAAGATATAACCTTAACAAAAGTTTACAAATTCCTTCATTTTTCTTAAAACAAAGATGTTAATTTAGTTCTAGCGGGGATAGCAGGGGTGGCTATCATGGCACTTGGCGCAGGTGGAGCCAAGTGCTTTTTTGTTTAGAAATGAACTTAAGTTCTGCCAACCGGGAATACTTAACTATTTACAAAAATTATCTTGGGATAATATAATGATTTAGTGTTCTATGCTTAATCTTATTTTAAGAACGGGGGACCCATTATTTACGGCGGAGTTTCCGCATGGGGTGAATCCAGTAAAATGGAAGGGCTTACCGTTTCCATAGTCCTAACCCGAAAGCTAACCTCGTCAGCGTTTAAAGGAAACATAAAAACTATATGAATTAGGAGAATTGACAATCGTCGATTTTCTTTTTTATGGAGTTCAGCTTTGTTTCCCTTGCCTGAGCAGCATGTTAATACAAAAAGGAAGGTAGGGTAATTGATGAAAAAATTTAAATTAAGTTTAGCCACTCAAATCTTTATTGGCCTTGTTTTGGGGATTGTGGTTGGCGGAATTTTTTACGGTAATGAATCGGCGCAAAGTTTCTTACAGCCCTTTGGTGATGTGTTCATCCGTTTAATTAAAATGATTGTGGTTCCTATTGTACTATCCACAATTATCGTTGCCATTGCTGGTGTAGGAGATATTAAATCCGTTGGTAAGCTTGGCGGTAAATCATTGGCCTATTTTATCGGTATGACATTGGTTGCCATTGTAGTTGGCTTAGTTGCCGGAAACCTGTTACAGCCTGGTGCAGGCCTGAATATGGACAGCCTGCAGCAAAGTGACATTTCAAATTATGTCGAAACCAATAAAGAGCAGGAAGGCAAGTCTGTAGCGGATACGTTTTTGCATATTGTGCCTACTAACCCTGTACAAGCCATGGTTGAAGGCGATATGCTGGCAATTATCTTCTTTGCTGTTGTATTTGGACTTGGAATTGCAGCCATTGGAGATCTGGGAAAGCCAGTTCTGAGATTTTTTGAAGGTACGGCTAAAGCGATGTTCTATGTAACTAACCTATTTATGAAGTATGCGCCGATCGGGGTATTTGCCTTAATTGGTGTCACGATTTCCAAGTACGGTTTCGCCTCACTGATTCCATTAGGCAAGCTTGCGCTCACTGTATATGGAGCTATGATTTTCTTTGTTCTTGTTGTACTGGGAGTGATGGCGAAAATTGTCGGGTTCAGCATCTTTAAATTATTAAAGATGATCAAAGAAGAATTAATTTTGGCATTTTCCACAGCAAGCTCAGAAACCGTTCTTCCTAGAATCATGGACAAAATGGAGAAAGCGGGAAGCCCGAAACATATTGCTTCATTCGTTATTCCAACAGGCTACTCTTTTAACCTGGATGGATCTGTTTTATATCAGGCGATTGCCTCTTTATTTATTGCCCAAATGTTTGGGATCGAATTAAGCATCGGACAGCAAATTACGTTAATGTTAGTGCTGATGGTTACATCGAAAGGGATGGCGGGCGTACCTGGCGTATCCTTTGTTGTGCTTTTGGCAACATTCAGCACCATTGGATTGCCTGCAGAAGGCCTGGCCTTTATTGCGGGAATTGACCGTATCCTTGACATGGGCCGCACAGCGGTTAACGTAGTAGGGAACTCACTGGCAGCAATTGTTATTGCGAAGTGGGAAGGGCAATTTAACCCACCAGCTGAAAAAAGATTTGAACAGCAAGCTTCATAATAGATTAGAAAACACTAACAAATGTATTCGTTTGTTAGTGTTTTTTTTATGGAGCGAGATAGTTCGGGGCCGGACACATGAACGGGAAATCGTCGGGGCAGAGTTGGAAGAGGTTCATGTCCGGACTCAAAAAGAGGAAACCGGCGATTTAGAGTCCGAAGTCAGAGCAGATTCAAGAGGTAATAGGTGAAAAGAAATCCGGTTCCGGCTTTTATCTACTAGCCATTTAGGGTCATAATTATATTATAATGGAGAAAAAAAGGAGGAACTCAAATGGCAAAGGGAAGTAAGGAACTTTCACCAGAACAGAAGGATGTATTGCTGCAAACATTGAAAGCCCGTTTTGAGAAGAATATGCACAGGCATGAAGGGCTCGACTGGGAGGATGTTGAAGCTAAGCTTGAGGCTAATCCTGAAAAAATGTGGTCACTGAATGAAATGGAGGAAACGGGCGGCGAACCGGATGTTGCCGGGTATGATGAACAGGCGGCTGAATACATATTTTATGATTGTGCAGCAGAAAGTCCAAAAGGCCGCAGGAGTGTTTGTTACGATCGTGAAGCACTGGAGGCAAGGAAAAAGCATAAGCCGGAAAACAGTGCGATGGATATGGCAGCTGCCATGGGCATTGAACTTTTAACAGAAGAGCAATACCGGGAGCTCCAGGAGCTTGAAGCTTTTGATAAGAAGACATCGAGCTGGGTACAGACACCCGCTCATATTAGAAAACTTGGCGGGGCTCTCTTCTGTGACCGCCGCTACGACTCGGTCTTTGTGTATCACAATGGAGCCGACTCCTACTATGCTGCAAGGGGATTCCGCGGCTCGCTGAGGGTGTAGGGTTGTCTTGAGGGAAGAATTCCATGCGATAGAAGCTGATGCCAATCGGCGTGTTTCTTGCTGAATATTGTTTTTAATACTAGCAGGCGCGTTTGTAAAGGAACGCGTCTCTTTGTATTTACTAGCTAATTAAATATTCGCCAGTATCCCTATAAGTAGTTATAATTAATTATTACTAGATATCCCTATTCAGAGAAGGTGATACATAATGAAAAAGAATTCCCTGTTATTTCTTTCATCAATGGTCCTTTTTTTATTATTGGCCGGATGTTCAAACAGTGGCCAGTCTAAAAATACAGAAGAAGTGAAGCAGGATGAAGCTGAAGAGAAAGTGGAATTGACGATTTCAGCAGCAGCAAGCCTGCAGGATGCCCTATCAGATATCAAAGCAAGCTTTGAAAAAGAACACCCTAATGTGCATGTAAACTTTAATTTTGGAGCTTCAGGCTCTCTTCAGCAGCAAATTTCGCAGGGAGCACCCGCTGATCTGTTCTTTTCAGCTTCAGAGGATAAGTTTGATCAATTAGTAAAGGATGGACTGATGGAAGAAAAGAATGGAATTGATTTGGTCGGGAATCAGCTTGTTTTAGTGGTGCCCAAGGATTCAGCGGCGAAAATCAAATCGTTTCAAGATCTGTCAAAAGCAGATAGGTTGTCCATCGGTACACCGGAGTCGGTTCCTGCGGGGAAATATTCTAAGGAATCATTAAAAAACATGAATATTTGGAACGGCCTCAAAGAAAAAGTGGTGTATGCCAAAGACGTCCGCCAAGTCCTTACATATGTAGAGACCAATAATGTGGATGCCGGAATTGTCTATAAAACAGATGCACTCATTTCTGACAATGTGGATATTGTGGACACAGCAGATGAAAATACTCATGGTCCTATTATTTATCCTTTGGGTGTAATTAAGGATACGAGTCATCCGGAGGAAGCCAAGCTTTTTTATGATTTTCTTCAAAACGAAGAATCAATGAGTATATTTGAAGAGTATGGATTTAAAGGGCTGAAATAAGGATATGGCTACTGATTTTTGGTCACCAGTCTTATTATCTGCTGAAGTTGCAGCTGTATCAGGAGTATTGGCAATTATTTTGGGCGTTATCATAGGAAAGAGCATGGCGAATAAAAGATTTAAAGGGAAAGCCATTGCTGAGACCGCCTTCCTTTTGCCGTTAGTATTACCCCCATCTGTTGTAGGATTTTTGCTGATTGTTATTTTTGGAAGAAATAGTTTTGCAGGCCGGTTCATTGAGCTTATCTTTAAACAGCCAATTATGTTTACATGGTGGGCTGCTGTTATTGCTTCGACGGTTGTCGCCTTTCCACTTATGTATCAGTCTGCCAAGACAGGCTTTGAAGCGATTGATCGTGACATTGAAAATGCCGCTAGGGTAGATGGGGCGAATGCCTTTCAGTTATTCACGAATATCACGATCCCCCTTTCCTATAAGGCCATTATTTCAGGCGGCATACTGAGCTTTGCCAGAGCCCTGGGGGAATTCGGTGCGACTTTAATGTTTGCCGGCAATATCCCTGGAAAAACACAAACGATTCCAACTGCTATTTATGTAGCCATTGATTCAGGCAATATGGAGATGGCCTGGCTATGGGTGGCGTGTATGATAGGAATATCTTTTATCATGCTGGTTTTTGTTCAGCTGATTAAAACATAAGAAGACATCCTGTTGAAGGATGTCTATTTTTAGTTGCTCCAGTTGAATGCAAAAAGAGCCGCCTATAATGGCGGCGTAATTTTTGAAACTGTAATAGTATGTCTGGCATCATCCTTTGATAATCCGCTCCCAAGAAACATTGAAAGCCGGCCTCCAAATAGTCACGAGACAAATGAAGCCAATCCCCAAATATAGATAAATCCCATATGGCAGGAAAGTGCTGGCGAAATGCAGCCCGGCAAATAAAGCTGCCAAAAACATCAATCCAAAGATAATGGCAGTGCTGCCGTTTTGGTTGTAGTCATCAAAAGACTCCGAGAAGGGCAGGGCTTTCTTTAATGCCATAAAACAAAGAACTGCATATAGACAGGCACTAATAAATAAGGCGATAAGGTCCGGCAGAATCCTTGCTCCGAACAGGAAAAGAAATAGAACACTAAGAAGAAGGTAGACAGGCAGATATAACTTGAAGATAAATGCCTTGATGGTACCGCTGAATACCGGATTCAGCTGTTTGAGCGGAGCAACCCGGTAGACAAAGGCACCCTTATATTTTCCTGAATACTTTAGAAGAATCATGATGGTCGGAATAGTGATCAAGCTAAAGTATATCGTTAAATAGGACTTGCTGTCTGATAATTGGCCGAAGTCATCCCTGAGAACATTCATAATAAAAATAAACGGAATCACAATGGAAAAACCAAGGGATGGATAGGCCTTTAGTTTAAAGTCCCGTTCATTTTTCATCATGCTGCCGGCAAAGCGGAAAAAGGCTCTCTCCTCGGGCGAGCGGCAAATGAGGCTAAGAAGCATTTCCCCTGCTTTTCTCCGCCTTGGTTCTTTGGCTTTTCCATGATAAGCAAGCTTTTGCAGGTTCTGCTCAAAGGTGCCTGTAAATTTCATATATATCCAGATAGACAGGATGGGAGTGAGGATTGCTAATGCTGAGAAGAGGAGATAAAATGGCTCGAAACGACCCTTCATCAGCATTTCCATATTAGCCCCAAACCACATCGGAAAAATGAATACCTGCCACCACTTTGGCTGAAGTGAAATCGTTAAGTTAATAAACTCAAAGGAGCGAATCAGCAATTGATAGCCTACCATGATCATCAGAGACAGCCCGATTTGAACATAGTTGATGATATCTTTTAATTTTTCCCCATCAAAAAACCGCAAAATCGATAGATAGATGAGCGCAGTTAAGCCAACAACCAATAGGTCGATCAGGATGATGTGAACAGCAGCCACTAGAAAAAATAAGATTCCATTCTTGAAAAGTCCCACGATTAAGGGAATTCCCGCAAGTGCTATAGTAAGGAAAAAAAGATAAATCGTTACATGGACCATTTTTGCCGTGCTGATTGTTTTTCGGCTGACCGGCTTTGGAAACAGAATATTCCGATCCCGGATATCCAATAAAACCGAAGAGAAATCGGAAATTATGGAGGTCATGACAAAAAAGGTGAACACCCCATAAAAGAGGCTCATCTGGAAAAGATAATTGTCCCCAATAAGCACAAATGGAATTAAAAACAGGCCAAACAAAACGTAAATCCATAAAGATTTTATATACTGATTGTTCTTTTCTTTGTTATCTTTTTTGGCATTCTGTGAGAAAATGGTGGGCACACGCCGCCCATCCATCGTCAGCTTTACCTGCAGGAGTCTCCTCATAACCTTGTAATCTACTCCAAAGCTGGTAAAAATCCGCTCAAAACGATCCAATAGTTTAAGAGTGCGATAGTTCTGCATCCCTACATCTCCCTTACAGCCGACACAAATCGGGCTCCAAGTTCCTTATGTTCACTGAATCCCGTAAGCTGATTGAAGATCTGTTCGAGTGAACCTTCCGTATTTTGCTGCTTTAGCTCTTCAAAAGTACCGTCTGCTGCGATTCTCCCATCATGCAGGAGAATAATGCGGCTGCTTATTTTTTCGACCACATCCATGATATGTGATGAATAAAAGATCGTTTTTCCCTGTTCGGCCAGCTGGGCCATGATTTCTTTAAATATCATGACACTATTTGCATCCAGGCCATTGATGGGTTCATCGAAAAACAGAAGTTCCGGATTATGCAGCAGGCTAGAAATAATGAGCAGCTTTTGGCGCATTCCTTTTGAATAAGAAGCGATCCGTGAATGATAGACTTCCCCTATGCCGAATAGCTCCATCAGACTTTTTGCTTTGCTGGCGGCAAGATCGGCATCAAGCCCATACAACTCGCCAACAAAGGTTAAGTATTCCTGGCCGGTTAAATTATCGTATACTTCAGCGATTTCCGGAACATATCCAATTTTTCTTTTATACTCGATATCTTTATCGGATATATCCTTGCCAAAGATTTTGACTTGTCCTGAATAGTCATCATCAATGCCAAGCATGATTTTGACAGTAGTGCTCTTTCCAGCGCCATTCGGACCGATATACCCGATGATTTCCCCGCGTTTTACCCCAAAAGAAACACCGTTGAGAACGGACTTCGAACCATAGCTCTTTCTCAGATCATTAATTTCTAATATAACGTCCTCCATACCCTTGACCCCATTTCCAAAAATATACCATTAAAACTATTCTAACATTAGAGCACTTTTTTGCTAAAGGGAAATTGGTTTAATTTTCTAAGTGAAATGGAATAAAAAGGTTGTTAACTGGAGGGCCATTTAAGATAATTAATATAGAATTTATAAAATTAAGGTGGCTAAAATGAATATTTTCACAGTTGAGGATGTACCGAAAGATAAGATAATAGAGTTTTTTAAGCTGCATTGGGGGAGCACGGAAATGGTTATTTCCAGCGGCATCTATGATTGCAGTGTATTAGATGGATTTGCTGTTCTAAATGAAGAAGATAAAATCATTGGCTTAATTACTTACATAATTAAAGATATGGAATGTGAAATTATATCTTTAGACAGTACGGAAGAAGGCAAGGGGATTGGAACAACGTTAGTTCAGGAAGTCGAGTATTTTGCTAAAAAGAAAAATTGTAAAATCATTAAACTTATAACTACAAATGATAATTTATTAGCTTTAAAGTTTTATCAAAAACGGGGATTTATCATGTCCAGAATTATTCATAATGCCGTGATGGAAGCAAGAAAGATAAAACCCGGTATACCCTTAATTGGGAACGATGGTATCCCGATCAGAGATGAAATTGAAATGGAAAAGGTTTTGAACTAAAAACAAATATTGAGGGAGATTTTTATGCCATTAAAAGTTGGAGAGGTCATTTCGTTTGAACGGACCTTTACAAAGAGGGATGTTGAATTATTTACAGGGATATCGGGGGATGCAGGTATTCACCATATAACACCGGATGAACAGGGGAGGCTTGTGGTACAAGGATTATTGACGGCGACTCTGCCGACCAAGATAGGCGGTGACGCAAACGTGCTGGCCCGTACGATGAACTTTGAGTTTTTGAGACCTGTATTTACAGGAGATACCATTCTTTGTGAAGTCACGATCGATAGGTATGAAGAGAAAGATTCAAATAGAATGGCTATTGCTGCATCATTCCTTTGTATAAACCAGAATAAGAAACAAGTACTAAGAGGGAATTTCGCAGGGGTGATATTAAATTAAATAGTACATATATGGAGCAGCTGCCGGGCAGGGCAGCCTTTTCTTTTTGAGCTAAAGAATAGTGATTTTGAAAAATATGGAACTTTCGGCGGTGAAATTCGTAATAGTAGAAAGAGGGGGGATGACATGGTCTGGTTACTTTTGCTTATAGTGATTATCTGGTCTATTTTATGTCTGCGAAAAAAGCTTTCACTTAAATTCGGCTTATCTCCGAAGTCATTAGACATAAAACCGGTTAAAGGGTTGAAAAAGCTAAGTGATCATCTGGAGAAGTCCCTTAGCAGCAGTTATATGGGAAACGTTGAAGAGAGGGTAAGGAAAGAAGTTAAGCTTAAAGAAAATGAGTACAGCTGGCGTCTGCTGGATTTAAAACGCTACTTTATTATGACTTCTCTTTTAAAAGAGTCCCCTATGTTCAGCGAAAAAGTCGACGGCCTGTGGCATCAGATGCTCATGTTTACCCGTGAGTATGATGACTTTTCAAAAAAATATTTGGGAAGCACTCTTCATCATAGTCCAAATCTAAAAAAGTCGCCTGAACCTGATTTGCGAGGATTTTTTGATTGGGTGTATGGTGAGCTCTTTTTCATTAGACAGGAAAATATCCATATTTATAAGGGGTTTTACAGATTCCCTGTACCCCAAAATATAATTGATGATTTTAAGAATTTGCCGGAAAATGAATTAGCAGACCTCTATTTTAAGAGAGATAGCCAATATATAAATACGGTGCTCGCGCTTGTTTCTGCCATGAAAAAATCGGCAAAGAAAGTAAAAAGCTATGAAAGAAAGGTCATACAAGAAATGATGAGAAAAAGAAAAGAACAGCAAAACTATAACGCCATGCTCGTTCCTTTTTTATCTGTTTCCTATTTTCATTATGACGAATTTGCCAGTTACATGAAGATCAGCAGCAAGATTTCATCAAGCTGTACAAGCTGCGGTTCGGGCAGCTCCTGCAGTTCCTGCAGCTCCTCATCCTGCAGCTCATGCTCAAGCTGCGGCGGGGGTGGAGATTAATAAAGAAGAGCCGGGCTGGAACTGAGAGGCCAGCACGGCTCACCAGCCGGTAAACCACACGCAAATGAGGGGATAACTTATTCACCCTTTGCCAGTTCTTTTCGATTGGGAGCAAGCGGCGGCTGTTCTAGCCACTTTTTCTTCACCATTATTCCGAACCATTTTCTGGTGATTCCCAATGATTTCAGGATTGCTTTTTCATAAGTTAATGCCAGGTCTGTCCGCATGGATCCGGCCAGGCCCGTCCCGTAATATACTTGTGCAGTTTGAACCAGAAAACCCATGTGATAAAGCATTAATTTATCGGAAAATGGAGAGTCTTTTGATGTTGTCACTTCTGTTTCCAAAGACTTTGGCACTGGCAGGTTATCCTCGTGCAAGATTTTTGACAGGGCCTGCAGGTTTTCATCGGCTGCTTCTTCCAGCTCCTCAAAAAACTTCCTAATATCCTTCGATCCTGTAACTTGACTGAATCCGATGGAAAGAGCTTTTGCCATAATTCCTTTTTTAATGTTAAGAGAAATGCTGATGATTTCTGTGGAAGATAGAACTCTGCCTTTTCCAAAGATTCCATCCGTAAAATCTTTTGAGGTAATAATTTCAGGGCTCACGTTTGGATAAAAATAGGGATCCCGCTGAAAAACACCTTTCTTCAGCAGCAGCTCAATAGTTAACTCATACATATTTTTTGCATCGTCCACACATGAACTGTAAAACTCCCTTAAGTCCTTTCTGACCGAAACACTTAATGCGGTTGTATGCCCCAGCAAACCATGTATCGTCATAATATGTAAGTAATTTAAGCAGAATATGTCAGAAAACAATTTGCCTGCATTTTCATTGAGGTCGGACTCTGTAAACCCATTGGGCACCGGAAAGCCATCCTTCACAATGAAGGAAACAAGCTGCTTCTTTTGCTTTTTCCATGTCTTGATGGCAGTTTCAAAAACTTGTTTTGTTTCTTCGTCTTCTATTATAGAATTCATATACTTATTTACGATATCGGTCATTGTTCCGTTTACATACTCCCCCCATAGTGTACCTATTTCGGAAGATGTAAGCATTATATTATCCTTTTCCAATTGTTCTCACCTCTTCAATATTTTTTACTAATTAAGAATGATGTATGCAGTCCTCTGGATTTAACCTTTTAGACTTGTTCCGGTACTGTACATTTATTGGGCAACTTTAGGGTTGCGTGTATTGACAAGTAACCCTGTGGTTGCTTATACTCATATTATGAATTGGGACAGAGACATTATATTCAAAGCTCTTGGTGATTCGACTCGGCGGCTTATATTGGACGAACTGTCCGAGCGCAAAGAGATGACGCTGTATGAACTGACTGCTCGTCTCATTATGAAGCACAGCCTGTCCATTTCCCGGCAGGCAATAGCTAAGCATCTTTCTGTATTGGAAGATGCAAAGCTTATTAGATCCGAACGAAAGGGAAAATATCGGGTAATTATTTTTAATAACCAGCCACTGAAGAATTTGCTGAAAGGATGGTTAGAGTAATTTACTAAATGGAGTGCCGGCTGGCTTGCACCCATTACAAATATCAAGGGAGGCAAAAACATGTTGAAGGTTGTTGTTACAAGCATTTTCGTCCAGGATCAGGATAAGGCATTAAAATTTTATACAGAAACGCTCGGGTTTGTTAAAAAGCATGACATTCCAGTCGGAGAACACAGGTGGATTGCCCTTGTTTCTCCTGAAGACCAGGACGGTACGGAGGTATTGCTCGAACCTAATGTACATCCGGCAGCAAAGGATTACCAAAGGAAGATATTTGCGGATGGAATTCCGGCCACTATGTTTGGCGTAGAAGATGTTCATGAAGAATATAACCGATTAGTAAACCAAGACGTGAAGTTTACGATTGAGCCGACAGTAATGGGTGATGTCACATTGGCTGTCTTTGATGATACATGCGGCAACCTTATTCAAATAGTGCAGAGATAGCCTTTTGAGGAAAAAGAAATTTTTGGGTTAGATTGGTACATGGATATATGGAAATAGCTCAAATTGCTGAAGCTAAAGGTCTTCAGCTCCTTTTGATACTGTTGGGTATTATATGCGCAGACAAAATAGAACACATTATTACAAGAAAATGGATGATTGAGGGCCGAACGTTGTGATTCTGTTTTCAATACACGAATAATGTCTAATCCTCTCGAATTCTTTTATGTAAAAAGAAATTGGGGAGGATTTTTTATGTTAAAGAGATTTAGGAACATGCTGGTGGTATTTGCAGCTGTGGCTCTCATGCTGGCAGCTCCTTCATTTACAGAAGCAGCGCTTGGGGACCGGACACTTGCAAATGGATCATCAGGATCTGATGTGGCCGAATTGCAGGATTACCTGATGACAAAAGGGGTATTCCCGTATCATACATCGACAGGATATTATGGAAGCATCACAGTTGAAGCTATTAAGGATTTTCAGCGTAAGCGCAATTTGAAGGCTGATGGGATTGCCGGACCGCAAACGAATCACGCACTAAAAGTGCTGAGATATGGGGACATCGGAAAGCAAGTCATTCAAATTCAATATCAATTAAAACAAACAGGCCACTATAAATCGAATTTAGATGGTATTTATGGAAATGGCACAGTGAGCGCCGTCAAAAGTTTTCAAAAACAGCAGGGCTTACCGGCTGATGGAATTGCGGGATCTAAGACACGAGCCGCACTTGATCGTAAGGCAAAGCGCGGGACAGCGGCAGGCAAAACATTGACTGTACAAAGCACAGCCTATACAGCAAGCTGTGAAGGCTGTTCAGGTGTGACGAGAATGGGACTGGATCTAAAAAAATATCCTGATGCAAAAGTGATTGCGGTTGATCCGAGTGTCATTCCGCTGGGCTCTATTGTTAAAATCGAAGGTTATGGAACTGCAATAGCAGCAGACATAGGCGGCGGCATCAATGGAAATTCAATCGACGTGTTCATTCCTAACAAGGGGGATGCCCTTGAGTGGGGGAGAAAAAGCGTACGTGTGGAAATAGTAGAATAATTTAAAAACAAGATCCTGACAGGTTTCAGGATCTTGTTTTTTTTAATAAAAACGGTGCGGTTGCCACAACCCCTATCCCATATAAAAGCAATGCGAAGTAAGCTGGAAGCAGGTGGATGAAATCCGTATAATTTATAAAAAAGTGAGTTAAGATACCAGCTGCGAATGCCGGGATGGCCCCTATGGCGAAGGTCCGCCATACCCAGCGTTCACCCTCGCGGATCCCCCATAAAGCCAGCATCAAGACTAGCAGGCCCACGCTTAACAGTGCACTACCGAATCCTGCACGATCATGTGCAATCACTGGAATCAATTTATCGTTGAATGTGTTAAGAGCTTCAGGAGTAAGACAAAGATAAGTGAGATCTGAAGGCACAAATACATGTGAAGCTCCAATGACAGAAATGACGGCTCCGCCAGCTGTTAAAGAAAAACCCAATAAGACATAGCATAGCTGACCAACTAAGCTCAGCTTCCACTCAGGAGTATTGAACAGGTTTGAACTGGCGGGCGACGCACTTGCCTTTCTTGATTTTATCCAGCCCAAAGTAAAAAGGGGCAGTAAAACAAGCCAGAACAGCCCATGCAGCCAATCAAAATATCCGTAGCCAATAAAAAGGAGAATCCCCAGAAACCCAATCGTGCCAGCTATATTGACTGCTTTTTTTGCCCAGTGGAGGCCATGTCTGATTCCATGTCTGGCTAGCTGCATATAGATGATTCCGCCTGATATCATTGTTCCTGAAAGCGTCATTCTGTCATGGGCCATGAAGTATAAAACGGCAGGGTTAAAATAGATAATATCTTTCCTGAGAATTCCCAAAAAAGATTCATCATAAGGAAGAATCACCGAAGTCATGCTGAAGAAAAGGGCAATGAACCCTGCAATGGTTATAGCCAGGCCAAACAGCCAATACCAGAGCCATCCGCCGTTTTTGACAGGCTCCTTTGGAATTGTACGGCTATAGGCTTCATTGATCCGCTTTGGCAAACCGGGACCGGCGAAAATATACTCATCGCCTAACATGATTAGCGCAGCTCCGCTTTCAAGCAGTGTAATCGCATGTAACGGCTCTTTAATGCAGCCCGAAGTAATGATGGGAAACTCCCTGCTGAATCTTTTCCTGAGGGCTGTCAGCTGCTGAAGGAGTTCTTCATGGGTATTGTAGTCTTCAAGGAGAATTCCGTCCGGGCCATAGTCATGAATCCTCTCTATGTCAAAGTCTGCTGAAAGTGAGAGAATCATAGGTTTATCCATTTCACTTTTCAGCTGGATAAATTGATCAGCTGATGGAAAGGTCTGACTGTTTAAAATAAACCCATCACTAAAAGGCAGCAGCTCTTCACAAATTAGCTTTGCCTCTTGATCATTTCCTTCAACCTTAGTGAAAAATGGAAGCTTCTTCTTTTTAAGAGACTGAAGCTGCTTCTTTGCTGCAGGTAAATCCACTGAGGATGGTGCAAGTCTATGTATCTTTTCTTCTTTTGGGTTTATATAGAGTTCTTCTTCTGATCCGCTAATGGAAACAGGGCCAATCTCAAGATAACCAAACCCGAGGTTCTGAAAAGCCTTTATCCCCGATAATTGGGGATCCATCCTGGCACTAAGCCCTGCTGGAGTTGCAAAATGAATGCCAAATACATTTTTCGAGATTTTTTGGGATGGTTTTATATGACCAAGGAATTCTATTAAAGCTTCACCGATACGGCTGGATGCGATGATGCTCATTCCGCGGTGGATAAATTCCCGGCTGAAGGAAGGAGGCAGTTTTTGAAGTATTGGCTTGAAAATAGGGTGATACGACCAATCCGGCAAAGAAAACACCTCTGTATTTTTTTTCTATTTTAACATATAGGCAGAATCATGGTGACGAATGTAAAGAGCTGTTGAGACATTTAAGGAAGAAACATAGTATTGAAGCTTTCATAAATTGTTCATATTTATTTGCTATAGTACTTGATATAGTTAGAGATGAGATTGAAGAAGGATGTGAAAACAATGAAGATCAGATTAGTTCTCGCCGCTTCACTAATTTCTATTGCATTAGCTGGCTGTGGACAAGCAGATTCCAAGGATGATGCTGCTTTAAAAGCTGATAACATCAAAACATTAGTGAATGATTACAGTGCCGGAAACATAAAGGGCGGGTCTGCCTCCATTACTTCAGAGCAGCTGATGGTTAAAGAAGCGGATGGCGAGGAATTAGCCTATGATCTGCCAAAAGATGAATTTTTCGTATCGATTGCCCCTTATGCTAATGAAACCCACCCTTGAACGAATCATAACTTGACAGGTTGTCAAGGTGAACTGGCTGAAAAAGAGTTTGAGGTATATATTGAGGATTCAAAAGGCAATGTGATTTTGAACGATAAAGTTAAATCCCAGGCTAATGGGTTTTTCGATCTGTGGCTTCCAAGAGATAGAACCTATCAAATAAAGATTAAGCATGATGGAAAAGCAGCAGAATCGGAAATTTCAACTTTTAAGAATGATCCTACCTGCATTACCACGATGCAATTAACATAAAGAAAACCGCTGTCGGGCTGCCACTGGGCGGCTTTTTTTGTGGAATTTCGTGTTCCTTTTTCTGGTTATTATGTATAATAATATTCAAATGTATGTTTGAATGTTGTGCTGGGAGAGATGATAATGAAAAGCTATGAAGCTGCTATTATTGGCGGTGGCCAGGCAGGGTTAGCGATGGGATATTTTTTGAAAAAAGAAAAGGTTTCCTTTGTGATAATTGAAAAAAACGCTGATGTGGGGGACTCCTGGAGACAAAGATACCATTCCCTTGTTTTATTTACTCCACGCCAATATAGCAGTCTGCCCGGATTGCAAATGAGAGGACCATCAGAAGACTTTCCAACGAAGAATGACATGGCGGAATATCTGAATGACTATGTGAAGCATTTTGATCTTCCAGTCATGCTGAATACGAATGTAAGTAAGTTAAGCAAGGTGCCAGGAGGTTCATTTATGTTAGAAACCAGCAGAGGGAAGATTCAAGCTCAACAAGTCATCATTGCTTCTGGTGCATTTCAGAAACCATTTATTCCTAAAGGGATGAATCCTTTTCAGCTTCATTCCTCGGAATATCGCTCACCACAGGAAATACCAGGCGAAGAGATATTGGTTGTTGGCGGGGGCAATTCGGGTGCGCAAATTGCTGCAGAATTAGCCAAAGA
Organism: Bacillus sp. ZZV12-4809; assembly: GCF_009849585.1. Classification (GTDB taxonomy): domain Bacteria; phylum Bacillota; class Bacilli; order Bacillales; family Cytobacillaceae; genus Cytobacillus. The sequence continues at coordinate 453,239 of NZ_VCRN01000001.1, read as the reverse complement.
CAGGAAGGTTACAATAGCAGTAGGTCATCGCTTAAAGTTTTTGCCTTTAACATTTTTCGGAAAAAGCATTTTTTACTGGCTGGATAAACTCGGACTGCTGTTTGCAGGAAAAGATACGATGAAGGGCAGCTGGTTTCAAAAACAGAAGGACCCGATTTTTGGTAAAGAGCTAAAAATGCTCATTAAAAATAGGGAGATTGATGTTAAACCTAAGGTTTTAAAGGTCATCGATAAAGAAGTTCTATTTGAAGATGGGTCACGGAGGAAATTTGAAAATATCATCTGGTCTACAGGCTTCATTCCTTCCTATAACTGGATTCACATAAAAGGTGCTGTCTCTACTGATGGAAAACCGCTGCATAAGAGGGGAATGACTGAAATAGAGGGGCTATACTATCTAGGCTTGCCCTGGCAATACCAGCGCGGATCGGCGCTGATTTGCGGAGTAGGGAAGGACGCTGAGTATTTGCTTGGTGCAATACTGTCTAAAAGAAAAAATAGCCGTGTCATAAATACTATATAACCATATTAAAAAGAGGAAGAGAGGACAGCCTGTAACATGGAAAACGTATCCAATGCAATTAAATTGGAATCCATTAAATCCTTCAAATCGACAATCAGTAAAACTAGAAAAGGCCCTGACTCAGATGACTGCGAAAGATTCTAACACTACTTTGGCAGAAAAGCGTATTAAGCATGCTGCATCGGCTTAGCTGTCCTCGAGAAAGTGTGGAATCAGAGACCCATCCTTATACCGATGAGGATTTAGCAGAAGCCCGCCATGTTCTTAATGGGTTAATGCCTTCACTAGAGAACGCTTATGCCAAGGTTAAAGAAGGGAAGTCCTCAAAGGACACTTTTGAAAAGGAGAATAAAAGCGTTAGAGCTGGCTGTTGAAGAAATTGAAGATTTTTCTGCATTAGAGCAGAAATAAATCTAAGTGAAAATATTTCGAGCTCAGGAATATTCAATTGACAATTTGATCTATTTAAATTATTATCGCTTTAAATAATTTATGAGCTTAATAGTCTTTCTTCTTATTCAGAGAGGGGGAGGGACTGCCCTTTGAAGCTTCAGCATCAGGAGCAGCGCTTGACATATGAGAATAGGGTTAAAAAACTCTCCTATTAGTGATGGAGAGTTTTTTCAAACCTGTAAATCCTACTTAAATGATACGAAAAGTAGATGTTTAAAAAATAGAAGAACAAAATTAAGAGCCAGAAAGGAGTCTGAATCATGAGCAAAGTATATGTTATACATGAAAATAGTGAGTGGACAGTCCATCTGTCAAAAAGATTAGAGGAACTGGGTGTTCCTTATGAGGAATGGCATTTAGACGAAGGAACGCTGGATTTATCGGCAGAACCCCCGGAAGGTATCTTCTATAGTCGGATGAGCGCATCTTCACATACCCGTGATCACCGTTTTGCGGCTGAATTAACCGGACAAGTATTGGCTTGGCTTGAAGCGCATGGGCGTACAGTGATTAATGGAACGGGTGCTTTAAAGCTGGAAGTGAGTAAGGTTTTACAATACTTGGAGTTGAATAAATCGGGTGTGAGGACGCCAAAGACAATTGCGGCGGTTGGAAAACAAAAAATCCTTAAGGCAGCTGAAGCATTTGCCGGACATCCGTTTATCACAAAGCATAATCGTGCCGGCAAAGGTCTGGGTGTTCAATTATTCCATAGTATTGAAGCCCTGAAGACTTATGTGGAAGGCCCTTCCTTCGAAGAACCGGTCGATGGCATTACGCTTATTCAGGAATATATTCAATCTCCAGAGAGCTATATCACGCGCTGTGAATTTGTTGGAGGCCGCTTTGTTTATGCAGTCAGGGTTGATACTTCCGAAGGATTCGAACTTTGTCCAGCTGACGCCTGCCAGATTGGCGATTTATTCTGTCCTGCAGGAGAAGAAGCAGAAGAGAAGCCTAAATTTCAGGTCATTGAAGATTTTGAGGATGAAATATTGGATAGATACAAAGAGGTTTTGGCCAGGAATGGTATTCAAGTAGCCGGCATTGAATTTATCAGAAATGCTGAAGGTGACATATTTACGTATGATATAAATACAAATACAAACTACAACTCTGAGGCGGAAGAGAAAGCCGGAATGTACGGCATGCTCGAATTAGCTGCCTACCTAAAAAAGACATTAGAAGAGAAATACGCTGCAGCAGCAACAATATGAAAAATATCAAGGATCGGCTGTCCATTTCAAGCCGATCTTTTTTTATATTCATGCTTTTGTCGAGTTTGTATAATTAATATACAATTCATAATAGATAACACCGGAATAGAATATGATTGGAGGAATGATTTTGAAAGCAGATAAAAGTTTAAGGGTTTGTGAAAAGGGACATAGGTTTTATAAAAGCAGTGAGTGTAATAGCTGCCCTACATGTGATAAAGAGAATAAACCAAAAAGCGGCTTCCTTTCGAAACTCAGTGCTCCTGCAAGGAATGCACTGACTGGCCAAGGAATAGACACTTTGAAAAAACTATCAAATTACACAGAAAAAGAGATATTAAAAATTCATGGCATTGGGCCAGCTTCCTTGCCTATTATGAGAGCCTCCTTAGAAGAAGAAGGGTTATCATTTAAGCAATAATCTAAGTGGCTTTTCTTATTTGACTATTGTGAAACGATCCTTATCATTAAGCTTTTATTATGATAAATTGAGAAATAAATGTAAAATTCAGGATTTTAATTAAAAGGTTTACTCCTATCAATTGGGCGACTCTCCTATTATCATGCGAAATAGTTAGAATCTTTTTTTGAGGATGATTATATTGAGCAAAGCTGTAAAAATTAAATCCCTTAAATTCCCTAATATTCTTCACTATGAATGGGAAGGCGAATTAATTTCTCACACCTCAGATTATTTACTTGTGCTGTGTAAACCAGGCCGCAAATTAATTCACCATACCAAAAATACTGTTTTTACTATTGATAATACTTCTATAGAGTATTTTTCTTTAAAAGAATGGTTCACAGCTGCGATGGAAGTTGAAGATGGAAAAGTTGTATCTGCTTATTGCAATGTAGCAAAACCATCCTTATTTAATAATGAAGAAATAAGTTTTGTTGATTTAGATTTAGACTTTATTCAGGAGAAGAATAAAGGTTGGACAGTAGTTGATGAGGATGAGTTTGAAATAAATTGTATTAAATATGGGTATTCTGAAGAATTAAAGGTCGAGGCCTTAAGAGCACTTGAAAGGTTAAAAGAAGTGGTGAGACAGGGGAATTTCCCATTCAACAACCAGGTTGCAGCCCTACTTAAAAATTTCATAGACCTTGAAAATAGGTGACTGATCCCAATCTGGCGGGGCCCTATTCTTTGTTAAAGTCGAGCTGCCGAATCAGGTGGCTTTTTTTGATAGAAACGGGGCAGGTTAGCTGCCTGGGCCCTATTAATTATATCTTAGCTATGGATAGTTGGAGAATGAGAGGAATGAAGGAATTGCTTATACCTATAAGTAATTGTAAACTGTATGCTAGATTGGCAGGGGAAAATAACGGAAAACCAACAGTCATAATGGATGCTGGATATGGAGACTACTCTAAGGCCTGGAATTCAGTATTCAAAGAGATTTCAATGCTCTCCAGTGTACTAGTTTATGATAGAGCCGGACTTGGAAAAAGTGAAGCAAGCTCTAATCCCAGAACCAGCCGGGAGATGGTAAAGGAATTAAAGGAACTGCTTAGTGAAGCCAGGATTAATCCTCCCTATTATTAGTAGGTCATTCATTTGGCGGAGTAAATATGCGGATGTTTGCTGCAGAATATCCAAATGAAGTTCATGGCCTGCTCTTGGTTGACTCAACTCCAGAAGATTATAGAGAGCGCTTTCTCCCTGCAATGTCACTAGATTTTCAACAAGCCTATAACAAACAATTCGTATACGAAGGAAATTATGACGAATTTGTAGAAAGCCTAAAGCAGTTAAAAGACATTAGACAAAAGCTAAATGTACCATTAATTGTTCTTTCAGCGGGTAAGAAAGCTCATTATTCTATGGAATCACAAAAGTTATGGAATGAAATGCAGAGAGAGATTCTTGAAATATCTACAGATGGGGAATTGGTAATTGCTGAAAACAGTGCTCACTATATACAAAATGATGAACCGGAAGTTGTAGTGTGTGCGATAAAAAGGTTACTTGAAAAATAGTCTAAATTTGCAGCACCTTTTTCAGTGAATGCCCATTCTTAGATCTTCTTCAGCCTTTCATCCGATTATTTTCGGGCTGTTAACTATCGGAATTTTGGTGCTGGCGTTATCTTTAATATTTACTGGCTCCAGCTCCAGGATTAGTTCTCAACGCAATCTTTTACTGATACTTCTGGCGATTTCAGGAGGCTGGAGCGTCTGGTATCAATATACCGGATTAACTAAAGGAGAGAAGCTATGTGTAATTCATTTATTGAACAAGTGCATTATATTAGAATTCCTGTAAAAGATTTAGAACTGTCTGCACAATGGTATAGAGACGTTTTAGGGCTCCAGTTACTAAACAAGACTAAGGAACTTGCCATTATAAAAGTAAATGAAGGACCTTTCTTACTTATCTTAGTCCCTACCCCAGATGAAACATTTGCCCATTTTACATTGGATAATGAACCAGAATTCAGCATTGGTTTTACTAGTCCAGAACTATCTAAATTTCATCAGCACTTAAGGGATCATCAAGTTAAGGTGGAGGATATAAAAGAAGATAATGGTCATGCCTTTTTCCACTTTTATGATCCAAATGGCAATAAACTTCAAGTACACTGGTAAGAAGAAGGGGAACGCCCAAATCAGACGTTCCTCTATTTTTTTGCCTGAAAAACACCAATACTATTTAACAAAGACTAAATTAAGTTCCGTCTGCCCAAAAAGTTTAAAAAGGGTACTTGAACCTAACACGGTGTCAGGTTGTATAGTAATGTTGCCAGTGAAAATAATTGTATGAAAAGAGGGGTTGATAATGGATAAAAAAACGTGGAAAGTTGGAGAATTAGCTAAGCAAACTGGACTCACGGTACGAATGCTCCATCACTATGACAAAATTGGTTTGTTTACTCCTTCGAAGTCTTCTGAAAAGGGACATAGAATCTATACGGAAACAGATATTTCCAGGCTGCAGCAAATTATGTCACTTAAGCAGCTGGGTTTTGCCTTAGAAGAGATTAAGAGGATGATGGAAAATCCAAAGCTGAATCCGGCCGAAGTGATAAAAGTACAGCTGGAAAGTGTAAGAGAGTCAATACAGATTCAAGAACAATTGTGCAGCCGTTTGGAAAGGATTTATGAATTGCTTAACAGTCAGCAGGAAGTGGAGTCAGAGCAATTCCTAAACTTAATTGAAGTGATCAATAGGAGTAAGGATAAATACTTTACCCAGGATCAACAGGAAAAGATGTTCAAACAGCTTGGATTAGAGGAAAGAAAGCAGATGGTCAGTGAATGGCTAGAAATAACTGCAAAGATTCGCTGTGAATATGAGAAGGGAATACCGCCTGAGAATCTGACGGTTATACAATTGGTGAAACAATGGGCTGAATTATTCAATCAGTTGAGTTTTGGGGATTCCGATTTAACCAAAGCAGCTGCCCACTATTATAAAGAGAATCCTGAAATAGGGGAGAGACTTGGACTGGATAGACATCTTGCTGACTACATCAAGAAAGCTGAGTTACACATTGATCTTGATAAGAAAGGGAAAGAATCATGCGGGGAAAAGGAATCACCTACGATACCGGCTTTATTAATGCCGGAATAACTACCCGTGAACAGTTTGATCCGGAGGTTGTCCAGCGGGAAATGCGGATTATTCGAGAGGATCTGCACTGTACAGCAGTGCGCATTACGGGAGGAGATCCAGAACGATTGAAGTTAGCGGCTGACCATGCTGCTAACGCCGGTCTGGACATCTGGCTCTGTCCGTTCACATGTGATCTGACAGCTGATGAGCTCCTTGCCATCCTCGCAGACTGTGCCGAACACGCCGAGCATCTACGGAAGCAGGGTGCTGAAATAGTATTTGTAACGGGATCCGAACTGAGCCTGTTTACTGCCGGCCTTCTTCCAGGTGATACCTTCAAAGAGAGGGTTAAGCTTCTGACTGCGCCACATAAACTGCGAGAGGTTATTGGAGAGCTCCCTATCCGAATCAACGCCTTTCTCGACAAGGCTGTGGGAGTTGTCCGTAAGCGGTTTGGCGGGAAGATCAGCTATGCATCGCTCCCGTTTGAAGGCGTCGACTGGACACCTTTTGATTTCATTTCAACCGATGCGGGCTATCGATCCATAGAAGACGCAGAGCGTTTTAGCGATGGCGTCCGTGCCTTAGTCTCGCAAGGAAAGCCTGTCGCGATAACCGAGTTCGGATGCACCACTTATTGCGGAGCCGCTGACAGAGGCGGGCGCGGAGATATGATCGTCGAGTGGGGGGAGGACGGCAGGCCAATCCGCCTGAACGGCGAATACACCCGGGATGAGGCGGAACAAGCCAGATACTTATGTGAACTGCTGGACATTTTCAACACGGAAGGTGTAGACACTGCATTCGTTAACACCTTCGCTCGCTACGACCTGCCACACCGCAGCAATCCCAGCAAAGACTTCGACTTGGCTAGTTACGGAGTGGTAAAGGTGCTTGAAGATCGACTCGGCCGCACATACCCGGATATGCCTTGGGAACCCAAGACTGCGTTCACGGCTCTTGCCGATTATTATAAAGGCTGAATTGAGTTGGGTTTAGTTTGCCAATTGGTTTAGTATGTATAAGAGAACAATCCTTTGAAACTCACCCTTAAATAAGGGAGGGTTTCTTTTTTCAGGGTGTAAATATTGAACCATGGTGGCGCGCCGATCGTACCAGTAATTGGCTCAATAAGATGCGCTAGTCTTTAAAGATCAAGCCCTTGAATTATTATTGACTAACAAGGCAGGTTTCTTGAAGAAGAATATAAAATAAATATAAGAGAAAAAAATACTTCAAAAGAAACATGGGGGTAAAGCTTTGAATGATAAAGCAGGGAGTTTGAAGGAAATTTACCGTTTTCCGGTAAAATCAATTCTGGGAGAGCCATTGTCGAAAGCTTCAGTTGATGAGCGCGGTCTTATTGGAGATCGCCTGTGGGCAATAAAAAACACAAATGGAAAGTTCGGCAGCGGGAAGACAACACGCCGCTTTCAGCGGATGGATGGGTTATTTCAATTTAAGTTTCGATATGAGGGGACTGTTCCAATCATTAAGATGCCTGATGGAACTGAATATCGAGCTGATAACCATGTCATAAATGAGAAGTTGACTGAGTGTCTTGGGGTTCAAGTATCCTTGTCAAGAGAAGAGTCTATCTCTCATTTTGATGAGGGACCAATCAGTATCATTACAACTTCCGCACTGCGTCAGTTGAGAAAGGAATTAGGAGAGCCGGCAGACATTCGCCGTTTTAGGGCAAACTTTTTAATTGATACAGAAGCACCGGGATACCTGGAAGATGATTGGATTGACCGATTAATTAAAGTCGGACCAAATGTTATTCTGAGAGTGGCTGCTCTGCTTCCAAGGTGTGTAATGGTGAATAATCAACAAGAGGACTTAAAAGAGGATGATCGAATCCTCCGGCACCTGGTTAATAATCATAATGGAACATTCGGCGTTTGGGCAAAGGTTGTACGTTTTGGTGAAGTCAAGGTTGGCGATGAGGTAATCCTACAATAATGTCTTTTGCTATTAATTAAACAATCGAACCAAATACGGTTATGTAGATCGTGCACATCATGCATCTATCACCATGAAGTTCCGCGAGTAATAACAAAATAAAAAGTCAGTAAGGTGAATCAAATGCTAACAATTTTACAAGAAGAACAATTTGAAAGCTTCTATCAATTAATGGAAGACTCCTTCCCTCGTGATGAATATAGGCCCTATCAAACACAACGTGCATTACTTTCTCACCCTAACTATCAAATATATGTTTATGAAAAAGATCACGAGCTTGCTGCTTTTTTTGCTGCATGGGAAGGACCTGATTTTATCTTCCTGGAGCATTTTGCAGTTAAAGAAAGCTTTCGCAATGGCGGCTTAGGGTCGAAGCTTCTTCAAGAATTTCTTATGCAGCATGAAAAACCTGTCGTGATTGAAATCGAACCGCCTGAGGGAGAAATCGAAAAAAGAAGAGCGGATTTTTATGAACGAAATGGCTTTAGCCTTAGTCAGTGGGGGTATGTTCAACCAGCACTTGCAAAAGGGCAAAGTTCGGTTGCGCTTGTATTAATGTCTTACCCTGCACCATTACAAGAACAAGCATATCAATCCTTTAAAAACTGGGTATTTAAGCATGTTTATTCATAAGAATGATGTTAATGGATTTTTCAGAAAGCAGAACCCCTATCTAAATCGAGAAATTGTACTTCCATAAAAGGCGAAAAACAATCAAGATCTTTTGACAATAAGGATCTTCTTGATAACGCGCAGGAAACAATGACTTAATCTTCAACTAACAGGCAATTTTGTTGAAGCTCTAAAGTAATTGGAATTCACTTGCTATTCCGGTTACAGTTTGATTAGTTCTTGCTTTCATTATATTTATTCTAATCTCTTTCATTTTCGAACAAATTCTGTCGCTGTCGTTCAGGCAGCTTTTTTGTATTGATAAATAAAATCATGTGTTTGAAGATTTAGAGGGGAACCATATTAAGGGCTCTTTTTTAATTATAAAGTACAAATTACAAAAATTTTATATATCATTATGTGATATAACTCTAGACATATATATAATATGATGATATATTGTTTTTAGATACATGTATCATATAGTGATATATCTTAATGAGATATAGAGGGTGATGGATTGAAGAAAAAGGAGCAATTAACGGATTCGATGTTTTACATTATGGCTGCTTTAACGAAGCCAAGGCATGGCTACGCCATTATGAGCTTAATTGAGGAAACAACAAAAGGAGAAATTACGATAGGACCTGCTTCAATGTACACGATAATTAGAAAATTATTAAATCAAGACTGGATTTATTTGCATGATGGGTCAGATTCAAGGCGAAAGACGTATCTGCTTACTGACAAGGGCAGGGAAGTATTAGAAGAAGATGTGAAGATTAGGAAACTGATGATTCACTTAGCAGAATCGGGACTGAAGGAGGGGGAAGAATGAAACAAACAAAGTATATCATGTCAGGCGGGCTAGCTTTTTCAGAGGATAAGGATATGGAAAAATTACGCCGTTTTTCATTGAAAGGCTGGCATGTCAGTGGTTTTAAAGGTATGGGATATACTTTGAAAAAAGGGGAAAGTGCAGATTATATCTACAGTGTAGATTACCGTTCATTAAAAGGGGATGAAGAAGAATACTTTGCCTTTTTTTCAGCTTCTGGATGGTCGCATATTGCTTCAGAAGGAGATATTCATTTATTTCGAGCGAAACCTAATACAAAACCGATTTATAGCGACCGTGACACATCTGCTGAAAAGTATGAAAATTTAGCTCATACTATGAATTATTTTGCCATCCCGTTCATTTTAGTAACAGTTCTTGCATGGGTTGGAGCAGCGCTAAGCTCCGCTCTAGTTCAATCAATACTGTTTGCAATAGCTGTTATTTTCACTGCCATTGCCATTCCGGCAGCTTGGACTGTAATCGCGACGTACAAGAACAAATGGAAGGTAAAAGAAAAAAATGGATTAGTTGTTCTTATAAAGACTATTCCAGTTCTGGTCTTCTTAATAGCTGTTTTTATTTTGTTATATGCAAATGGCAATACATTTAACATGTTAATGTATATGCTTATTGGAGCAATCACACTTCCGGCTGCTATTTGGGTTATTATGTCTTTCTATACTAAAGTGTGGGAGAAGAAAGCTTAGTATACGTTTTTAGACCTTTTTATTGCTCCTGCTTGTGTTGCTAATTAAAGAGCAGCTGCCGATAAGGCAGCTTTTTCTTTTAATACAAGAGAGGAGAAGGTTGTTACAGAATAAGGTGATAAAAAAGGAATTAAATTCATCCTCGGAGAATTTAAAAGTAAATATAGAAAATAGAGTGTCTTATATGGGAGGCGCAAAATGCCAGTATTTTTAACCAGTCTTTTTTCAGCTATGATTATTTTTATTACTGTTTTTTTATGATTAAAGTCTTAAGTATTGCTTATAAAAGAGAAGAAATACCCGTTCTTAAATTTAGAGTTTTAGCAGCATCTTATATAGTTATCGGTGTTTTAGTTGCTTCAGTTTTGCCCTTTGGCTATCAAAGAATATTTGATATAATCCTTTAATCCGTTTATGGGTAAAGATAGAAGTATTATTATGCATACATTTACTTAAAATTACGGGTGCCTATACTCAAGATCAGCTGCTAATCAAGGAGCTTTTTTCTATTTGTGCTAAAGGGGCAGGTGAAAGAAGAGTGGGCTTTGTAAGCAAACATTTAGAAAGAGATCAATCACTGCCTAAATATCGGGATGTTCTCTTGGAAAACGCATTAAATGATCTTACATCAGATTCCAATGTTTTGGCTATTTATCTAGCAGGTTCACTGGCGAGAGGGAACTTTGACAATTACTCAGATATTGATTTACACACTGTTGTCACTCCTGAAAAGAAAGCGGATTTTATTAAAGAGAAAGGTAATAGAGCTGGAAAATGGGGAAATGTTTTATTTTATGAAGACTTCCATCCTTCTTCCCCAGTTATAGTTACCCATTACGATTCTTTTGTAAAGGTAGATAGCTGGTATCATTCGCCTGAGGAGGTTAAACCGTCTATTTGGTTAAAGGGATATAAAGTTCTTTATGACCCAAATAACATGATTAGTGTGGTGATTAATGACTCATCATTTGAGGTGTATAAACCATCACCGGAGGAAGTTGAGTTTTGGCGAGGCAAACTCTTTGCTTTAATACACGAAACTTACCGTGCGGTTATGAGGAATGAAAATTATTATGCTTTATCTAACTTAGATAGAGTACGCTGGTTAATTGTTTCTGGCTGGTTTATGGAGATGGAACAGCAGTTGGATAGCCCCTACGGTGTTTGGTCTAAAATTGAGGGGAATAGAAGCAAATTGAAAGGCTGGCAATTATCGCTCTTGGAAAGCTGGGATTGTGGCCGTAACACTAATCAAATTATGAAAACAATGGGTAGCATGGTACCAGAAATTCTTAGGCTGAATAAACATCTAAGTATCCAAGTGAATATAAAAGAAAATGAGGAACAACTCAAAAAAATAATAGGAATGGCTTACTAATATTAAGAAATTTAAAAGTATCTTTTTACTATAAGGGTGTCAAAGTAAATATATAGAATAATATAAAAGGTAAATGAGAACTTATGAGGAGTGATTACAATAGCTGACATAAAAGATCTTCTTTCTGACCAATTTCTGGCGAATGCCAATGATGCCAGTTGGTATAAGCCTTTTTCAGAATCCGTGGAAAATCTAACAGAAAAACAGGCATTTTGGAAGCCAAACGAGAATTGTCCCAGTATTGCTGAGATTGTACAGCATTTAATATATTGGAATCAATGCTGGCAGACCAGGTATATGAAATCCAGCATGGATGCTGTCCCTTCCATTGCAGATAACAAAGAGAGTTTTAAAATTCCGGAAAATACCACCTTTCATGATTTAAAAAGAACGCTGCTTGCTGTACTTTTAAAATGGGATGGTTTATTATCCGCAGATAAAATAGAAAGTGACGTAATCGGTTTTCCGGAACAGGCTAAATGGTGGCATATTCTGAGTAATTCAACAACCCATAATGCCTATCATATTGGTCAAATTATTTTTATTCGAAAACTGCAAAACAGTTGGAACAGATAAAGAAGAAGGCAGCGTTTATCCAGGTGGGATTGGATTAACGCTATTTTTTTGTTGGTAATTTACCTTATAGGCGGTTCAGAGGAAGCCTGGCGTTAAGCAGGTAAAAATACTCCTTTTATTGAAATGAAATAAACCGGGACTGCTAACCAGGGCACCAGGTAATATTTTGTAAAGCGGTGAATTCATGAATATGATAGAAAGATTTGGTGATATACCTAAAATAGAAACGGAACGTCTCATTCTTAGAAAAATCACCTTAGATGATGCAGAAGATATGTTTTTATATGCCTCGAATGAAGATGTAACAAGATATGTAACCTGGGATACACATTCTTCATTAACAGATACAATTGACTTTATAAATAACTTTTTGCCTCAATATGATGCCCCGTGGGGGATAGAGCTCAAAGAAAGCGGTAAATTTATTGGAACAGTTCATTTTGTTTGGTGGCAGCCAAGACACAATAGTGCTGAAATTGGATATGTCTTATCAAAAGAATACTGGGGCAAAGGGTTAATTACGGAAGCAGCAGAGGCAATCACCACTTTTGGGTTCGAAAGTATGAACTTAGTTCGTATTCAGGCAAGATGCTTCTTAGAAAATGAGGGTTCAGAGCGCGTTATGAAAAAGTTGGGGATGTCATTTGAAGGTATAAACAGAAAAGTTTTGTATGTTAAAGGGGAACATAAAGACTTAAAGATGTACTCTTTAATAAAGTAATAGAGCAATTTGCTTACTCAGGGAAGTTTAGGTGAAGAAAAAACTGGTCCTTTATATACCGGAGAGAATTTATAAAGAAATAACTAACTCTAGGTGGTTAGATAATGGGAATGTCAGATTACTATAAGAAACTCCGAGAAAAAGTAGGGAATGAACTAATCTTTATGCCCTGTGCAGCAGGGATTGTTCGAAACGATTTGCGAGAAATTTTATTACCATACAAAGGAAATGGTGAAAAGTGGAGTCTTCCTGCTGGTGCCATTGAACTTGGAGAAGCACCTGCTGAAGCAGTTATTCGAGACGTATGGGAAGAGACAGGATTAAATGTTTTACCCAAGAAGTTATTAGGTATATTTGGCGGGGAAGACTTTCGATATCAATATCCTACTGGTCATCAAGTGGAGTATAACGTCTTTATGTTTGAATGCATTATTCAGAGTGGCAGAGTGGTGAACTATATCCAATCGATAATGAGACTGCTGAACTTCAATATTTTAATCCAATCCATATGCCTGAAATGGCTTTACCATATCCATAGGGAATCTAGTGAAGTATATTTTCAGCGGAATGACGAGTGGTTAAAAAATCCTGCTCAAAAATAACCTTTGCCTGTTGAACGAAAGGATGCTTAAGTGCAAGATCAGCTGCTAATCGGCAGCTTTTTCTTTTGGACAAACTGAGATTCCTATTAATCCTACATCTAAAGTTGCAGGGGATATCAAACTATGCCTGGAGGTAATCATCTCATAGAAATGTAAAATTTCATGTAAGGAGGTTATATAAAATGATTAGAGGATTATATGAAGCGCATTTGCCAGTTAGTCATTTACAAAAGTCAATTGAATTTTACGAAGGCATAGGCTTAAAGTTAGCAATCAGGTATGAGAGGACAGCGTTTTTTTGGATAGTAGAGAATAATAGCTGGATTGGTTTATGGGAAAATGACCAAAGTGTTAATATAAATTACCATCCATCCTTAAGACATATAGCGTTTAAAGTGAATCTTGAGGATTTGAAAAATGCAAAGCAATGGTTAAAGCAAAGGGGGATTGATCTGTGTGAAGAGTTCGGATTTGAACCTGCTGAGCCAATTGTAATGCCAGATCAATCTCATGCTATGGTGTATTTTCATGATCCCGATGGGAATTCATTAGAATTTATCTGCAAACTCCCTTCAGAGCCTGAGAACTCACCAACTATGTACTTAAGTGAGTGGGAAAAACTCAAAGGCATTAATTGAAGTTGTAAAGTTTTCGAACTATACTTGGAGATAAAAAATAGAACGTCAACTACATATTAAAAAAGTGTTAAAAAAGGAGTGGTATAAAATGAACGAAAATAAAGCTGCAGAAATAAAACGCTCTTCAAAAGCAGAAAACATCTTATCTCAGATCGATAGTAAAACCAAGCTGGGCGATTTACGAAAAATCGCGAAGGTCATAAAAAAGGATCACGAACTAGCTATGGAACTATGGTCAAGCGAAGAGTATTTGCCCAGACTTTTAGCAATCCTAATTATGGACAAAAAACTTCTTTCACAAGATGTACTGAATAAGCTTGATAAGGATATGCAGATTCACACGATTGATGAGCGAAATAACTTAATGGATTGGTTAATGGCTAATCAGCTCAATAAAGATAAGAAGACAGTTGCATTGATGGAGTCATGGGAAACTAGTCCTTCTGCTCTACAAAGGCGAGCTTTCTGGTATTATCAAGCACGGTTGAGATGGACTGGACAAACACCGCCTGATAACACCGAAGACTTGCTATCTGCGTTAGAAGCTAATATTTCGCAGGAAGAACCGGAAGTACAATGGGCTATGAATTTCACCGCAGGCTGGATAGGCGTTTATGATGAAAAGAATCGTGCACGCTGTATTAAAATTGGCGAGAAAACGGGTCTTTACAAAGATGAAAAAGTATCAAAAGGATGTACTCCCAACTATTTGCCGGAGTTCATAAAGATTGAAGTTAACAAACGACATAATAAATAGTTAGTTCTAATTTTAAGCTATTTACGGACGAAAAAAGCAGCCTATACAGCTGCTTTTTTTGTGTTCTTACTAGATTAATTAAGTACTGTAGGTCAATTTTTGCTACAGCTGGTTATATCTATTCTTCCAAGCATCTGGTGTTCTAACGAGCCGCCATACTCAACTGGCGTTGAAAATTTTTCGATTAAAATAGGTACTAGTCCATGTATCCTGTAACTGGGTTTTATATTGACGCATCTAATAAAGTAGTGGCTTGTATTACCGTTTTAAGGAGGTGCAGGATGTGACTGATGTATCCATTGTCATTGAAATAGCCAAAGCAGAAGTTGGCTATCTTGAAAAGGCAAGTAACAGGGATCTTGATGACAAGACCGCTAATGCTGGTGTTAATAATTTCACTAAGTACGCAAGAGATTTAGATGCCATCAGCGGATTTTATATTGGTGAAAAACAAGGATATGCCTGGTGCGACGTATTTGTTGACTGGTGCTTTGTACAAGCTTACGGAGTAGAAGAAGCGAAGAAGCTTTTGTGCCATGGAGAGCGTGGGGCTAGCTGCGCACATTCCGCTCTATATTTTAAAAATAACGGTCAATATTATACGTCCGGCCCGAAAATTGGTGATCAAATTTTCTTTGGCTCCAACATTCAATGTGTTAGTCATACAGGAATTGTTTATGCGGTTGATTCCACATATGTATATACAATCGAAGGCAATACTTTCGGGGCTTCCAGCGAGATTTCCAACGGAGGCGGCGTTAGCAAGAAGTTTTATACTTTGTCTAATCAAAAGATTGCCGGTTACGGAAGGCCGAAATATAACATATAGGTAATGGTGAAATTACTAATTTATAGATGGGAACGTGTTTTCTTTCATTATTTGAAAGTGGATTGACATTGATTTTTAAGTCACAATTAACTCTCAGTAAGCACAGCTGCTTATTATAACAAGAGCATATGTTCATGACCGGCTGCTGAATTATGCGGCTTTTTTTTATTCCACTAAGGGGACAGGCAAGTTACTACTAATTTAGTCAACAAAATTTAAGATAAAGCTTCACCGACAAATTAGAAGGGAACTTTTTGACTTTAGAATTTAAAGTAATGGGGGCTTCAGTTTAACAAAGAAAACTCGTCAGTTGCAGGACGAGTTTTGCTTTGTTATAGACCATTTGAGATGTTTTGAAAAACACCAGTGGAAATGAACTAGCCAATTAATGTAAGCTGAATTAATGCAGGCTCATTCCAGTCCATTGCCAATAAGTACAATAAAAAACCACAGCCACTATAATGTAAACCGGCATTAGGATTGCACTTAACTTAGTCAATAACCCTGCATCATAATTTAAATCTCCATCTTCATAAAAGAGAAGCAGTGCTTTTGAACTGACAGGAAAGGTAATGCAATAATTCATTCCTATTAAACTTAGAAAGACGGCAGCAGAGGGACTAATCCCTGCTGACTGGCTAAAGAGAATGATCCCTGGAATCAGAACGATTGCCCTTGTAGTATGGGAAGTAATGTATAAATGGCTCGTTGAGGTGATCAGTAAAATGCCCAGTACTATAATCCAGCCAGGGGCCTGACTGAACAAAAAGAGAAAACCTGTTATCTTTTCCTCCAGCCATTGAACCAAACCAGTTTCAACCAGTATCTTTCCAAGGGAAGTCGCTGCTGCTACGAACAGAATAAGGTTCCACGATACTGATTTAATTCCTTGCTTCCAGCTGATGATACCTATGTTGGGAAGCATCATGACGATGGCTCCAAGGACTGTTACAAACGCAAGATCATACCCATGGATATTTTCAGTCATCCATCCTGCTAAAAGGAAGGCAATAATGACTAAAGTTTTTTTCTCCGCCATGGTTAGAGGCTTGGTTACTTCGACGGCTGTTTTAGTATCCCAGTGGGCGGATGTTGCTTCCTGTCTCATCAGCCATTTTATGACCAACACAGATAAAATTGTCACTATTAGAGCAAATGGCAGACCCCATACCATCCATTGTAAATAGGAGATGGTCTGTCCCGAAGCGCTCTCTAGGAGGCCGATGCTAATCATATGAGATCCGGCTCCAATTAAAGCAGCAGATGTACTCATTAGTATGACGACTGGCACTGTGACCGCCAAAACTCTTTTCTCTCCTGGAGATAATCTGCTTCCTACATGCATGATGATGGGTTTTGCCATTGCAGCACGTCCGGAAGTGGAGGGGATAAAAAAAGCTGTTGCGAAAATAAATGAGATAATCCCCATTTTCATTCTTCCAGCAGTCCGGCTTTTCCTTAAAATAAATTCAACAAGTCTGGCAGCTAATCCGGATTGTGTAACCGCCTCTCCAATGATAAAGGCCCCAATCATCAGCCATACTACTTCTTCGGAGAGGGAATGGAATAGAAGCTCCTGGCTGCTGCCCTTCATGAAAACAATGAAGCAAACACTAGCAAGTGCGACATATCCTGCCGGAAATTTCGTTGTGATCCAAAGGGTCATGGCGGAGAGGAAAGCAAATAGTGATAATTTTGCCTTGTAGTCCAGCCCCTCCAAAAAGAAAGTCACCAGCAGGAAAAGGCCATGTAAGAGGATAATGGTGAGCGTCCGTGTAAAAACACGATCCACTTGTACCATAAGAGGCCCGCTATGTTTATGTCTTTCTATTCTTGTCTGCATATTAAACGGCTGCTTCCTTAACCCGGTTCCTTTTGGCAATCCTCAGCCCTATGGCAATCTGTCTCATCACAGATTCTGTGCTGTCTTCAATCCATTCAGGAGCATAGAGAATAGCCTTCTCAAGTGAAGTTGGCTTTTGAATAATACTTAAGAAAGCATCGATGCCTGCTTCATAATTTAGTTCGGCTCCCTTTCCGATCGTTCCGGTAATGGCAATAACGGGGATTCCGTATCTCTTGGCAATTCGCGCGACTTCTGTTGGTATTTTTCCATGGGGAGTCTGGGAATCGATGCTGCCTTCTGCTGTTAGCACAATGTCAGCGTTTGCAATTTTTTCTTCGATGTTAATATACTTCTTAATAAGGCTAAAGCGCGGATGAAGAGAGGCACCTGCAAATGCTGCCAAACCTGCCCCTAGCCCGCCTGAGGCCCCGCCTCCAGGTATCAATCTGACATCCAAAGAGAAGGTGTTTTCTATTAATCCAGCATAATGTTCCATAGCGTCAGATAATATGCCTGCCTGTTCTGGGCTCGCACCCTTTTGCGGTCCAAATACTCTTGCCACACCTCTTTCCCCGCATAAAACATTCTCCCAGTTGCAGGCTGCATCTATTTTCACTTTACTAAGCCGCCTATCAATACCAGTGGCATCAATATGCTTTACCTTCAATAAATCAGCTCCGCCATGAATATCAATAATTTCCCCGTTGGTATCCATAAACTTCACTCCAAGTGCCTGAGCCATTCCAGCTCCTCCATCTGATGTTCCAGAGTCGCCGCAGCCGATTAGAAATCGATCTGCCCGAAGGTCAAGTGCCGCCAGGATCAACTCGCCCACACCATAAGTAGTCGTCAGCAAAGGATTGCGTTCCAGCAGCGGGACATGCTTCAGCCCGGCAACAGCTGCCATCTCAATTACAGCAGTCTGCTTCCCGTTCTCTTCGAACATGCCAAAATAGGTATGTATTCTTTTGCCTACAGGCCCGGTAGCTTCCAGGTAAATTAATTTCCCGCTCTTTAATCGCGTGATGGTTTTGGCAAACCCTTCACCCCCATCAATCATGGGTACTACTTCGATTTTGGCGGACTCATTAAACCGCATAGCTCCTCTTTCCATCGCCAAAGCAACATCCTCCGCATCCATGCATTCCTTAAACCCCGATGGTACAATTACAATCTTCAATTTGTTTCCCTCCTAGCTTTATTACTTATAATGTACCTGCCGAAAACTAAAATTCTCTGAAAAGCAGATTAGAAAATGATTAGAAAAAAGGGGGGATTTTCCAAGGTTAATGGATTCCCAGTAAAAGAATTTAGCTGCTGCGGGAAGTTTTCTAAAAGAGGATATAGGTGAACAGTGAAGAATAAGATAAGAATTCAAATGCTATAGGCAGGATATTTAAGCAAAGTGCCGTGCTTTATTTATACAAAATAAAAAACGGAAAAGGTTTTTAAGCCCTTTGCCGTTTTATTATTTCTATTATGAATGGGAAAAAGTATAAGCAGAAGGTGAACCAAACTATTGAAATACTGACAGCAGCGACCGTGTCGGATGGAAAATGAAATCCAAGGAGAATACGGCTTGCTGCTACGGCTATTATAATGGTGATGCAGATAACATAGGATACCATTCTAGTGAAACCCTTTTTAAATAAAAGGGAACTAATATAGATTAAAAAGAGGCACATCACAACAGCCCTCATTGTGTGACCGCTTGGGAAACTATAAGATGGAATATCAAGAGAGTAGCTAAAAACTTCAATGGAATGCATATCTTCTGGGCGTTCCCTCTGGAAAGCGATTTTCAACACAAGGTTTAAAAGAATACCCCCAAATGTTACAGCACATAAGAACAAGCTATTATACCAATCTCTTTTAAACATGAGGCAAAGTAAAAGGAATAGTGTACAGATTAAAATAAACTCACTCGAACCTAATACAGAGATGTATTTCATACTGCTTCCAATAAGTGTATCTTTGAATTTTATTAACCAGTGTGTGATGACTTGGTCAAGTTCCAAACCTGCTTGAGTATATGTAAGGCTGGTAACAGCTATAAAAACAAACAAAGAAACAGTATGTATAACAACCAAATTTTTTTCTTTGATAAAAAATCCCTCTTTCTATATTTTCTTTAATAAGCTGCAAACTACCGATAATATAGTAAAATACAAAAATTAGACCACAGGAATCAGCAATATAATATTTTAACATTATATAATAAATTGAGTGCAATAATTAACTGGTGTTTGGTGCATTAATAAGGTAAGTTAATAGATTTTGAAGAAATTCACTTAAATTTACGGGTACTTTTATACAAGTAAAGCTGCTAATCATGGAGCAAGGAGGCAGTGCATTGCAGATTTATGACAAACCGCGCAAAGCATATTTATTTAATGATTTAAGTGCTGTTGAAGAACTCGATGGAGAACTCATTTATTTTTTTCAAAAGGGATATGTTACAGTCCTTGGTGAATTTGAACACGAGAAATATGGTGGGGGCACAGCTTGTATCATTTTTAATGAGGAAGACGTTATTTCTGTATCAAAGGAACTGTTGCGGTTTGTTGATGATAACCAGTGGTAAAAACCAAATTTCTTTATATCATACTAATGTCCCTAAGTGGCGATCTCTAGTAATTTGTTAAAAATGGGCAAACTTTAGGATAGCAAAAAAAAACAGCCCTTCTAAAAAGAAGGGCATTTATAATAAGAATATTATTGTAGAGCATTATTTACCTTGAGCTTCAGCAACAGTTGTTCCTAATATGGTATCATCTACAAAAGTATTTATTTTCCATTTGCCTTCCCTTGGCGGAGTTATGGTACTTTCGAATTTCAATGCATTCATAGAGTCAGGAATAATTTTTGCTTCATCCGTTAATAATTCTGCAATATCACTTACACCTAAGTCCATTTCTGCGTTTTTATCTTTTTCATTAATCCCTGTAATAGTTACTTTTTTACCAATCAACTCTTCCTTTTTGTCAGGGTCAACCCATAAATACCATGTATGTTTCCCCTCATTCTCAACCCTGAAGGTGCCGCGGACAAGTCCATATTTTCCAACCTCACCATACAAATCTATAGAAACGTTGTCAGTTGGGATAGTTTCTGGGGTTGTCTGTTTCCAAGTTCTTATCTCTTCAGTGGATTGATGATTCTTTGCTGCTGCTTGCTCGATATCATTATCCTTATATCAATAAAGTTATATAGGAAACGCCTAAGTCACAAATGATAATTTATACATTTATAACATTGTGAGAAAGAGCTTAGATTTTATAATTAAATAAAGATAATTGAGAGCGGCAGGCTGAAAGAAAGGGAGGACAAATTAATGGATGAGTAACGTATGGCCCCATATTAAAATAAATCTATAGGAGTTGAAAATTTTTGACTGTGCAAAAGATTATAACTGAAATAATAAAAGAACTGGACGGGATACCTGGCATTGTAGGGACAGTTTTAGGCGGCTCCAGAGCAAGAGGGACTAATCACGCCACTTCTGATATTGACATTGGAATCTACTATGATGAATCGGCAGGTTTTAATGTCAGTGATGTTAACAGGGCTGCTGCAAAACTGGATGATGAACATAGAGAGAATTTAGTTACATCTTTAGGGGAATGGGGTGCTTGGATAAATGGAGGCGGATGGATTATTGTTCAAGGTTATCACGTTGATTTAATATTTCGTGATATCAATAGAGTGGAGCAGGTCATCGATAAATGCTTGTTAGGTAACGTTTCAACTCATTACCATACAGGACATCCACATGCCTATTTAAATGTTATGTATATGGGTGAAGTCTCCATCTGCAAAATACTGGATGACAAAAGGAATCGAATTGCCAGCCTAAAATCCAAAACCATGCCATATCCAAAGACTTTAAAGGATGCAATCATTGGCTACTTTATGTTCGAAGCATCGTTTTCATTAATGTTTGCAAAAGCTAATGCTGATAAAGATGATATTTCGTATGTTACAGGTCATTGTTATCGATCCATCTCATGTCTAAATCAAGTCTTATTTGCTCTGAATGAAGAATATTGTATCAATGAGAAAAAAGCTGTTCGAATGATTGACGGGTTTGATGACAAGCCAAAAGACTATAAGATAAAAATAGATAAAATAATCACATTGCTTTCTGCAAACATAGATAGCACAAGGCTAGCGCTGGAAATACTACAAGAAATTTTTTCGGAAACAGAGCTTTTATTAAATAAATAGGTGAAGGTGAAAAAGTGTATGGAGATCTTATTTCCTGCACTTTTTTTATTTTATTATTGCGGGAGGTTTATTCTGCTTGGGCATGATAGTTGGGAACCCAGCTAAATTTAACTTCCATTTTAAGTACATTAAAGAATATCATTAGGCAACCCTATTCATAATTAATTATGGGGGTGTTGAGATGAATAAAATGGTGCTAATTTTTGTCGCGATATTTTTCTTAACCGTTGGTAATGCCTCGGCTAGTAAGGTTCCTGCAGTAGGAGGAGAAAAATATGAAGTGAAGGATCAAGCAGCAAAGATGTTTATATATGACACAATGCAGGTATGGGTTCGTCATAGCTTAAACGATTATTATCATCATAAATATAATGCAAACTCCATCAGCTGGGGAGAGCTAAAACCAGAAGGAATTCGTATTTGGATTAAGCAGCTTAAGTCCGCTGAAAACGACCAAATGTATACCCATCTTATAAAAATCTCTTTACATTATGACAAATTAATTATCAACGGCAAGAGAGAATTAAAAACAGAGGATACATTTACTTATGCGGTTAATGCAGATTTACTTTCACTCTGCCCGGAATCAGGTAAGTCTGAAAAAGAGCTTAAATTAATCAATTCCAATCATAAAGTGCGACCATAGCTCTCGCACTTTTTTTAGTGTAAGTTAAGGATTAATCACTGGATTTCATCTGTTTTCCAGCTGCTTCTTTTTTTAGTTCACAGCTAATTAAAAAAAGGCGCCAGCTTTTGCTAACGCCTCCGCTACAAAGGAATCTAAATGTAGTTGAATATCGTGATATGGTACTGTTAAAGGCAGTAATTCAATTTAAATACAATTTTAGTAAGGTATAGTATGTCTGGCTGGCTAGAACTTAGAAAGCAAGACTAACTATTCCGCCAATTAATAATAGTATAGAGCCTGCAACTAGAGCTGCTTGTGCCGGTCGGCTTGATTTGTGAAAAATTCTAATGAACACTTAGCAACACCATATTTCTTTAGGTTTTTCTAATATTTTATACGAATAAATGTATAAAGGGGTTTCAAAAATTCACACTTAAAGGGTTCGGATGCAGTCAATTCCTTTCCGTTCCTTTTAATGCCATGATTGTAAAGAAAAAAGCTGCCCAGTTTCTAATTTGATTGGAGAAACTGGGCTTTGAACTTTCTAGTAACATCTTAGTCTTTAATCAGGAGCTATGCTTAACAACAGAATTTATAATCTGGTTCCAGTCTTCACTATGAATCTCATGTCCAGTCCCTTCAAGCGTCACCAGTTCTGCATGAGGAATGGCTTTCCTAAGCGCAAGTCCATGCTCGTAAGGGAGGGCAGGATCTTTCGTGCCGTGGATAATGAGAACCGGTACGCGAATCGCATCCGTTTTATCATAATATTCTTCTCCGCCTTGCAGCAGGGCATGGTTAAATCTGCTTGGGAGATGATTGGCACGGTCGGCTTCTCTTGCTGCCAGCTTATGCATTCTTTCATGCTCGAAAGGTTTGGAGCCGGCTAATGTTTTCCATCCGCCCGCAAGAAAGGAAATAACCGCATCCCGATCCGACCAATCGATGGAAGCGCTCTTCGCGTGGTAATCCAGTATGCTTTGGTCCATTGGCGGCAGCTTTTCCATCACAGTTCCAAACACACTTGAGGCGATAAGGGTCAGCGTCAATACACGTTCCGGATGTCTTAAGGCAAGAATCTGGCCAGTTAAGCCGCCCATGGACATACCGACAATATGTGCCTGGTCTATTTGATAAGCATCGAGTACGCCTGCCGCATCATCAGCCAAGTCCGTTATGGTGTAATGGGAAGTCCCGGGTTCATAAGTAGTCGACCTTCCCAAATCCCGATGATCGTACCGGATGACAAATCTCCCCTGTTCAGCTAGACGAAAACAGAAGTCCTCATCCCACCAATCGAGTGAAGTCATGGCGCCCATTATCAAAAGAATAGCTGGATTCTTGGGGTTCCCAAAGCTCTCAGTACAGATTTCCACATTATTTATTTTCATTATTTGTTCACTCATATTTTACCTCCGTCTCACTGTTCTTCCTATCGCAGATCAGTTTCTTCCCGGAGCATTGGCCTGCCCCTGTTCATTATCTGTGCCGAATCCACTTGATAATCATGACGAGGCCTCCTTTAAATCCTTACTAACAAGGGACTCACCCTATATGTATTACCATACCATAAGTCTAATCACTTAAATACAAAATTTCCCTGAAAGGTGCCTATCGAACTAGCTGCAGCATCCATACAGGCGTATCTCTCAAGTTTCAATCGTTTTGTAGGTTACATGGACTACATATAAATTTTCTCCAAAAATAAAATATGGAAATATTTAGCCTGAAATACTCTTTTTAAACTACTCTAATTAGAGTAATGTATTAACGGAAGGCATTTAATAGCCTATTAAATCTTGCTTTGGCGCAGCCCGGTGAATCTCCATCATTTTAAAGGAGGAAAAGAAATCGTATGTTGAAAGAAGTTATTCCCGTAAACGAGATTACTAATTTTCGGTCACGTGCAGAAGAGTTTTTTCCTATTGAGTGGTATAAAGATATGCTCCATCATCATCCGGTGTATTATCATGAACCAACGAATACTTGGAATGTGTTTACTTATGAGCGTGTGAAACAGGTGCTTGGCAACTATGAATATTTTTCAAGTGCCGGGCCGAGAACAACGATTTTTGTTGGCGCCAATGACAAGCAGCAAAAAGCGTCGCCTTTAACCAATCTGACACTTGTGGACCCTCCGGATCATCGAAAAGGGCGTTCCTTGTTAGCGGCAGCTTTTACTCCCCGCAGTTTAAAGGATTGGGAGCCGCGCATTGAGCAGATCGCACAGGAACTGACAGAAAACATCCAGGAAAATTCGATAGTGAATATTGTTGAGGCTCTGGCAGCCCCGTTGCCGAGTATGGTGATTGCCGATTTATTTGGCGTGCCGATACAGGACAGGACCCAGTTCAAGGAGTGGGTAGATATCCTGTTCCAGCCTTATGATAAAGAAAGACTGGAAGACATAGAGCTTCAAAAACAAAATGCTGCGAAAGAATATTTTCAATATCTCTATCCGATAGTGGTTCAGAAGAGGTCGAATCTTTCGGATGATATTATTTCTGATTTGATTCAAGCTGAGGTAGATGGCGAAAAGTTTACCGATGATGAAATTGTGCAGGTGACTATGCTGCTTTTAGGTGCAGGAGTCGAGACTACCAGTCATGCGATCGCCAATACGTTTTATTCATTGCTATATGACGATGAGTCACTATATAAAGAGCTGCGTAAAGACCCTGAATTGGTGCCGAACGCAGTTGAAGAAATGCTTCGCTATCGATTCCATATGTCAAGAAGAGACCGCACTGTGAAAAAAGATAACAATTTATTAGGTGTTGAGCTAAAAGAGGGGGATGTCGTTATTGCCTGGATGAGTGCCTGTAACTTGGACCATCGGATGTTTGAAGATCCTTTTTCGTTAAACATACACCGGCCTAACAATAAAAAGCATCTGACATTCGGCAATGGCCCGCATTTCTGTTTGGGTGCCCCTCTGGCACGCCTGGAAATGAAAATAGCATTGGAGACCTTCGTGAAAAAATTCTCCGGCATTGAACCAGTGGAAGGGTTTGAATTGGAAAAGAATTTAACATCATCTGCCACTGGCCAGTCCTTGACGCACCTGCCGATGAAGGTGTTTAAGTAAGATAAAATAGCCACCCTTAGTGCAGGCATACTGATATCTTTAAGGGTGGCTTTCTATTAAGAAGGCAAAGGATGAGGCTGAAATGGCACCTGCGTTTTGCTAAAATAAGGGTAATTCTCTTGAAGGAGTATAAAGGATGACCATTCAAATATTTATTTTAACGAAACTGATGGAAGGTAAGAATTACCCTTATAAAATAAAAAAGCAGCTTTCAGAACCCATTCCATTTGATCAGCTCGCAGGAATAACAGAGAGCAAGCTGTACTACCATTTTGATTCTTTAGAGAAACAAGGCTTGATTCAAGCAGTTGAAATTATGAAAGAGGAGCATCGCCCGGATAAACACATATTCGAGATCACCGCAAACGGCCGGGAAGAACTGCCGAGGAAAATTTACAAATTGTTTGAAAAAGCCGATACGATCGGTGAAATGATGGTGGGTTTGGCCAACCTCGAATACGTAGACCGGGACAAAGCAGCTGCAATCCTTGAAGAAAAATTAAAGAGTGCCAAGGCTAAGTGGGAGTATTATAAAAGTTTTGAACAGCTAATTGAAAAAGACAAAGATAATGAACAGCTAATTGAATTCCTGGGCGGATACGTGTCAACCAAAGCGGAGCATGCTATTTTTTGGATGGAGAAGCTGATTGGACAGATTAGAGAAGGGAAGATATGATTGTTTCCTTTTGATATCTCTGTAAAGCTAAGGTGTAACTATCAGCATTATAATTCCAATATCTATAATATATGGTCGCTTAAAACCACCATTGATCAGCAGGCTGCCAATAGGCAGCTTTTTTGTTTAATGGAGTTGCAGGTGTTAAGATTTCTGATTATTACCAATATTTGTATTGTTTAATAGATGAGAGATAGGGAAAAAACCATTAAGCAATTATTCTAGTGTAATAATATTTAGGAGGGAAAATGTGAATAAACAACCAAGATCCGTAGAGAAAAAAGATATTTCGGTAGTAGACAGCAGTGTCGCTAAAAAATCTATGATGGGTACATCGCTCGGGAATGCGATGGAGTGGTTTGACTTTGGTATTTACTCCTTCTTAGCCGTTACAATCGGAAAAGTTTTTTTCCCGGAAATTGATCCATCCTTTCAGCTTATATATGCTTTTGCTACATTTGCAGTGGCTTTCATAGCACGGCCGCTCGGTGGTATGTTTTTTGGAATGATGGGTGACCGCATTGGCCGGAAGAATGTCCTGGCAATCACTATGATTCTGATGTCGGCTGCCACCCTTAGTATTGGTTTAATACCTAGTTTTGCAGCCATTGGGATTACTGCTCAGGTGTTATTGCTATTAGCCAGACTCGTTCAAGGTTTCTCAACGGGTGGTGAGTATGCGGGGGCAATGACCTACATTGCGGAGACCACTCCCGATAAAAATCGCA
Organism: Bacillus sp. ZZV12-4809; assembly: GCF_009849585.1. Lineage (GTDB taxonomy): Bacteria > Bacillota > Bacilli > Bacillales > Cytobacillaceae > Cytobacillus. The sequence goes on along the minus strand of NZ_VCRN01000001.1, from coordinate 426,665 downwards.
GCTTTATGGCAAGTGGATTAGAGGTTGGAACACTGGTAGGGTTTATTGCGGGTGCCGGTCTTGTCACCTTGCTGACATCTATTCTTGGAAGTGAAACAATGGTGGAATGGGGCTGGAGAATACCTTTCTTCATTGCTGCACCACTTGGCATCATCGGTTTCTACTTCCGCAACCATTTGGATGAGACTCCAGCATTTGAGGCTATGAATGAAACGATAGAAGAAAGAAAAGAACATTCGTCCCTAAGAGAGATTTTTGCTGAGCATTGGAAGGCTCTGTTAATTTGTACAAGCATCGTAATTTTTTACAATGTGATGAGTTACACCGTTCTTACGTATATGCCATCTTATATGTCTGAGGAACTTGGCTACAGTGAGCAAAAAGGGTTATTGCTCCTTGTGCTTGTCATGATTGCCATGGTTCCAATGGTATTAACAATGGGACGATTGAGTGATCGATATGGGAGGAACAAAGTATTAAAAGCAGGTTTATTGGGGGCAATTGTCCTAAGCATCCCTGCATTCATGCTGGTTCGTTCAGGCAATATATATGCGGCCTTTTTTGGATTGCTGATTCTCGGTGCGACGCTGTCCACCTTGCAGGGGTCCCTGCCGGCTACACTGCCTTCTTTATTCTTCACGAAAGTGCGTTACGGTGCACTTGCCATCACATATAATACGGCGACATCCCTTTTTGGAGGAACGACGCCGCTGCTTGTGGCATGGCTTGTGAGTGTGACTGATAATAATATGGTACCGGCATTTTACCTGATGGGCATGTGTGCGTTCGGAATTATTGTTGTCACCCTGTTTGTAAGAGAGACTGCAGGCAGGTCGCTTCGCGGCTCCGCGCCAGTTGTTGAGCATCCGAGTGAGATAAAAGAAGTCCTCGAAAACCCGGAAAAAGCCAACTGGTGGCATGACGAGGCTAAGCGAACGGGAAAAGGCAGCCTGGACAAGGGGCTGCTGACCAGCTTACTGCAAAAACACTAAAGTATTAAAAGCTTACTCCAGGCTATTAAATTAGCTGGATGGAGTAAGCTTTTTCTATTTCTATGTACAATAAGTTATAATAACGAGCGTAAATGGTCCGCAGAACTATGGGCCAATTGGACAGAATGAATTTATAAAAGGAGACTTGAGCAATAAATGATGTATGGGGATGAAATAATAGAAAGAAAGATACGATACGATTCCGAAATCGTGGAACATCATTGTATGCTGCTGACAGCAGAAAATCATCGTGCGGTGCTTTTTCATATTATAGAAGATTCCTTTACAATGATAGCAGGTCAAACTCAATTAACTATACCGAAAGGCAGTTATACGATTGCTTATTACTGGGAGGACCGCCCATATAATTTGTATTTCTGGAGAGATGCTGAAGGCGGCTATTTAGGCTCCTATTTTAACATTGTAAAAGATACAGTGCTCACCGATGGAATGGTTTCATTTGAAGATTTAATCATCGATATGCTAGTGCTTCCGAATGGAGATATTTTTATATTAGATGAGGATGAATTACCTGAGCCGCTGGAGAGCTTTGAGAGTGGTGCTGTTCAGCAGTCTTTATGCGTATTAAAGGAATCTTTAGATTCTGTTCTTTATGGGGCTATTTCAGAATCGGAAGGCATTTATGCACATGAGAATTTTGCAGCCATGATCGAGAAGTTTAAGAAAAATCAGGGTAAATCACTGCAGGATCGCCAATAAAGTTTAGTCCGCCTTAGGAGTCAAAAGGCGGACTTTTTACTTTAGAAAAAAGGTCCTGAAGGAAAAGAATAGACCTGCAGCCGGCAGTCTTAATGAGGGGAAATAAAAATACGATTAGGAATGGGCAGGAGGGAACCAATGTCTAATTAGGCGGGAAACTATGAAAAATAAAACTAGCCATTTTTAACGCTGGAAACGTTAAAAACGGCTAGTGTGGATTCGACAAAAAAAATTATGTAAAAACCATTGAAAAAGAGAATGCCCTGTGGTAAATTTATATAGATACGCATTATTTAATTAAATAAAAGTATATTTTCCCTATCTTAATTATATAATGCAATCAATTCGTTTGTCAACCTTTTTATAAAATTTTTTTAAGGAGTGTTTGCTATGGATTCAAAACTTCAGCAGGAGCAAAAACGATTGGATGGTGTAATGGAGACGATTTCGGAGGAAGTCCGCAGATTGGAAGAAGAAACCTCCAGACGTAAAAACGAAGTAGTTCATATCCGCAAACACTTTTGGGATGAAGTGAAGGTGAATACGGATACGTTTGATGATTATCTGGAGACGATTATTGGCTTAAGACAAGAAGCGCAGGCTCTATCTGTAAGCCAAAGCACCCATAGACATGCTTCGAAGCGATTGTCCACCCTGCGCCGAATGGAGGAGGTGCCCTATTTCGGCCGGATCGATTTTAGGGAGGAAGACTCTTCCGATCTTGAACCCGTCTATATAGGAATCTCTACCCTGAGGGATCAGAGTGGAGAAAATTTTCTTATCTACGATTGGAGGGCACCTGTCTCAAGTGTGTATTATGATTACCAGCCGGGGCCGGCAAAATATGATACGCCCGGAGGCACAATTGAGGGCACATTGGAGAAAAAGTGGCAGTACCTGATCCGCCGGGGTGAACTGCAATCGATGTTCGATACGAGCCTTACCATTGGGGATGAAATTCTGCAGCAGGTTCTCGGCCAGGGAACTGATAAGCATATGCATAATATCGTTGCAACCATTCAGCAGGATCAAAATCGGATTATCCGTCATGATCTGGGAAGGCTGCTAATAGTTCACGGGGCAGCCGGCAGCGGCAAAACATCTGCTGCCCTGCAGCGGATTGCTTATTTGCTTTACAAATATCGGGAAAATCTAAATGCTGATCAGATCATCCTGTTCTCTCCCAATTCGATGTTTAACAGCTATGTATCCAATGTGCTGCCTGAACTGGGGGAAGAGAACATGCAGCAGGTTACTTTCCAGGAATACCTCGATCACCGGCTGGGGAAAGAATTTACTGTCGAAAATCCATATGAGCAATTAGAGTATGTCTTAACTGCAGCGGAAACCCCTGAGTACAAAGCTAGGGTAGCTGGCATTAAATTCAAGGCATCTGTTCGTTTTCTTGAGGCGATTAATGATTGCTTAACGTCTCTGGAGTTAACAGGCATTATCTTTAAGGATATCAGTTTCAGGGGCAAGCCAATCGTTACTGCTCAGCAAATGGCTGACCGATTCTACAGCAGCGATACCTCACTCCGATTCCATAACAGACTTGAGAAGCTGACGGAATGGCTTGGCAAGCGTATAAAGGAAGCGGAAAAAGCTGAAAGGAATCAGCCGTGGGTACAGGAGGAAATCGAGCTGCTCAGCAATGAGGAGTACCATAAGGCGCATGCCTATCTTGCGAAAAAACGCGGCTTTACAGGGGATTCGGTACATGATTATGAAATCGAGCCTGAAGCGTTAGCCCGCCTGATTGTCCGGAAAAAATTCAAGCCGCTGCGAAAACAAATCAGGAGCATGCGTTTCATTGACATAAAGGCGATTTACAAGCAGCTCTTTGCTGATCCGCTAAGGATTCAGAAATGGGCAGAGGAGGTGCCTTCAGAATGGAAGGATATTTGCCTGGCGACACAGGAAAGGCTTGATGAAGACAGATTATGCTATGAAGATGCGACTCCCTTTTTATATGTGAAGGAGCAAATTCAAGGATTTCAGACGAATAGCGCGATCAAACACATTGTAGTGGATGAGGCACAGGACTATTCTCCGTTTCAATTTGAGTTTTTAAAGCGTTTGTTTCCAGCTTCCAAGATGACCGTGCTAGGTGATTTTAATCAGGCAATCTTCGCCCATGCGAGCGAAACCGCTGATTTTCACACACTGACCAGCCTGTATGGGCCGGATCAGACAGAGCTGATTAATTTAGCGAGGAGCTACCGGTCGACTAAACCCATCATCGAATTCACGCGCAGACTGGTTCCGAACGGGAAAGAAATCATTCCTTTTGATCGTGGTGGAAAGGTGCCTGAGCTGATGCAATTAACCGATCATACCGATTTGCATAAGAGCATTGCCTCCAAGGTGGCTGACTGGAGAAGCCAGGGGCTTAAAAGCATAGCTATTATTTGCAAGTCAGCTGAAGAAAGTGCAAAGGCTTATGAGGCTCTGTCCGGCATCGATGGCATTAAGCTCTTGAAAAGCAACTCGACAGAATATGAAGAAGGCGTGGTTGTCGTACCTTCGTATTTATCCAAGGGCATCGAATTTGAAGCTGTCATCATTTATGATGCTTCTGAACGTGTGTATGGGAATGAAAGTCTGCGCCGGGTCTTTTACACCGCCTGCACCAGGGCTATGCATGAATTGCAGCTCTATAGCGCAGGGGAGCCGAGCTCATTTTTGCACAATGCACTTCGGAATGGCTTCATTCAGGGCTGATCCGTCCGGATGTATCCGATAAGCAAATTTATATTTAACATAGAAAGAAGGTTTGATCTATATGCAGCAGGAAACCAAAGCAGATCAAAATAAACCGCCATATGGCATGATTGCCATTTTATTTATCGGGGCTTTTGTAGCGATCTTGAATGAAACCTTGCTGAACGTAGCCCTCCCATCCATTATGGCGGAATTTGACGTGAACGCAACGGCCGTTCAATGGCTGTCTACAGGCTATATGCTGATTAACGGAATTTTAATACCGGCGAGTGCGTTCTTCATTCAGCGATTTTCTGATAAGAAGTTATTCATTACAGCCATGTCACTGTTTACTTTGGGAACATTCCTTGCAAGCATTGCCCCTGCATTTGGTGTGTTATTAGGGGCTCGGATGATCCAGGCTTCAGGCTCAGCGATTATGATGCCATTATTAATGAATGTCATGCTAACCGCATTTCCGGTTGAAAGAAGAGGGGCGGCAATGGGGATGTTTGGGCTTGTTATGATTACAGCTCCAGCGATCGGGCCGACTCTTTCCGGCTGGCTGATTGAACATTACAGCTGGAGAATGTTATTTGATCTTGTTCTGCCTATTGCTCTGTTAACCGTAGTTTTTGCCGTCTTTAAGTTAAAAGACATCACACCGCAGAGAGCGATTAAGCTTGATTTCATCTCGCTGGTATTATCAAGCATCGGATTTGGCGGGCTGCTTTATGGCTTTAGCTCAGCAGGGGAAAAAGGATGGGATAGCCTTCTTGTATACGGGACGATTGTAATTGGGGCCATTGCTTTAGTTACTTTTATACTCCGACAGCTCCGGATGGATGATCCAATGCTAGAGTTTCGCATCTACAAATATCCGATGTTTGCCCTGTCATCGGCCATTTCAATCGTGATAGCTGTCGCCATGTTTTCGGCAATGATCTTGATGCCGATCTATGTACAGACCATCCGCGGCATTTCACCGATAGATTCGGGTCTTTTGATGCTGCCGGGAGCGATTGTGATGGGGATTATGTCTCCAATTACAGGGAAGCTATTTGATAAGTATGGGGCAAGGGTTTTAGCGGTGATTGGACTGACCATTACGGTTGTAACCTCTTTTTACTTCAGCAGAATCAGCATGACTACGGCCTATTCAACCCTTGTTCTGCTGTATACCTTCCGGATGTTCGGGATGTCAATGGTGATGATGCCTGTCATGACAAATGGGTTGAATCAGCTGCCGCCGATCAATAACCCGCACGGAACCGCTATGAATAATACGCTGCAGCAGGTTTCAGGCGCCATTGGGTCGGCCCTGCTGATTACCGTCATGAATAACCGTACGAAAGAAAAAGCAGAGGAGCTGGCAGCTGACACACTGGCCAATATGAGTGCAAGTGCACAGCCATCTGCACAGGCTGCAGCTGATATCCAGCGGCAGATCATGAATGAAGCGATGCTGAATGGCATTAATTTTACTTTCTTCATTTCTGCCTTGATTGCGGTCATTGCACTTATTCTTGCTTTCTTTATTAAGAGAGTGAAACCTCATCATGAGAATCAAACAGGTGAGGAAATGACTGTTAAAGAGTAATCAATAGAGAAAAAACCGGGTGGCATCCAGATCAGGTGCCTCCCGGTTTTCTATTTTAAAAATTGAGCAGTGGAGATGATGCCGATTAGATACAAAAGCTATGCGAAGTAAGCAGGGAGCAAGTGGATGAAATCCAAATGTTTTATAAAAGGCTGTTTTCGTAAAGTTTGTTGCTTTTTCATAACCTAGTTTAATTTGCTGAGTTGGATCTTCGTGCGGGCACTTAATCCTCGAAAATGCTGACGCATTTTCTTCGTGCGGTCTTCATTCGAAGATGCTTTTTCAATGTCCTCCGGGTAGAGAGGGAAGTGTGAGATCCCACAGGCGAAGCCGAGGAGGCTCGCATTCCTTTCCGCGGGTTCGCTGCGTGCCTTTCGCTGCAATCAACGGACAGAATTCACAAACCAAAACAAAAAAATTTTAGAAAAGAGCCTTATAAAAAGAGAATGATCCCAATTCCAAGTAAATGGCCCAGCTGATGGAGGGGGAATTATGAAAACAGAGGAACTCATGAGACCCTCTGTTTTTTAGTATTTGGAATATGAGTTAGTCAAATTTGTTTTACATGAAACCAATGAGTTTCTCTCACGTAAAATAGTTATTAAAGGGAGGTGAAGCCCCGAGATGAAACTCATACTATTTTTGGTTATACTCGGCCTATGTCTGGCTGGTTTTAATTGGCTTATGGGATATCGAAAAAATCATATCACGATTGATTTTGATGAGAGGTATGTGGATATTAAAGAATATATAGAAGCTATCCAAAATGAGCTTGTGAATCAAGGGAGAGAGGTCAGTTATATTGGAAATCGAAAATTCATTATTGACGGCCGGACCTATATTTTCATAGAACGCAATGTTTCGATGGGAGGAGTTCCTCTGCAAAGGACGATTCTGAAGCCGGAAAAATGAGGGTGTCATAGAGAGAAAGCGGGATTCTGGGCTGTCATTGTGCAGCTTTTTTTATGCGATAATAAAGGTGAAAGGCGCTGGGAGGCTGAATCAGATTTGATACTGTTTGAGCAAAAACAAACCATCTTCCAGCAGGGAAGATGGTTATTTAATATTCGGAAACCCCTGCTGGCGCAATGCCTCGTACACCAATATCGCAGCTGTGCTCGATAGGTTGAGCGATCGGACATTGCCATTCATAGGGATTCTTAAGAAATGGTCTTTATTTTCCTCCAGCAAGTCTTTAGGCAAGCCTGTTGTTTCTTTCCCAAACATAAAATAATGCTCCTTTGAGACATCACTGAAATCAAAGGATGAATGGGCCTGTTCACCAAAGGTTTCTATATAGTAAAACTCTCCCTGGTTTTTAGAGAAAAATTCATCCATGGAATCATAATACGATATGTTCACAGAGTCCCAGAAATCAAAGCCTGCCCGTTTGATCATTTCCGGCTCTGTCGAAAAGCCAAGCGGCCGGATCAAATGCAAAGCTGTATCCGTTGCGGCGCAAGTCAGCGCAATGTTTCCGGTGTTGGCCGGTATATCCGGCTGATAAAGTACGACATGTATGGCCAAGGGTTGTCACCTCTATGTTTATTTTACCCTTCAAATTATAGCATAGGATCAGCTGCGAGGTGAAAACAGCATAAATTCATTATCCGCACCAGCATTAAGGATATTAAATTGAAATAACGCCAAATGCAATCGCAGCCATAATCATAAATAGGGAAGAGGCAACTGCCCATTTTAATGCAAAGCGCTGATTCTGGCCATAGTCAATGCCGATCATTCCAACTAGCAGGTAACCTGCTGCATAGAGCGGACTTAGCACGTGAGCAGGCTGGCCGAGCACTGATGCACGGGCAATCTCAGCCATAGGAATATTGTAGCTGGCAGCCGTTTCCCCTATGATCGGGATAATTCCATAATAATAAGGGTCGTTCGCCATGAAATACGTGAATGGCATGCTCGTGATCGCTGTAATTAAAGGCAGCTGGCTTCCCAATTGATCTGGGATGACTTGAACAAGTGCTGTCGCCATTGCATCCACCATTTCAGTTCCATTCATGATTCCTGTGAAAATACCAGAAGCAAAGACTAGCGCGACAACTGCCAGGACATTGCCAGCATGAGCGGCAACACGTTCTTTTTGCTGCACAAGGTCTGGGTAATTAATCATCGCAGCAATTGCGAAGCCTAACATAAAGAGTACAGGGAGCGGCAGCAATCCGGCGATTAAGGCAATCAGAAGGGCTATTGTCAGTCCTGCATTTACCCAAATTAGCTTTGGACGCTGCAAATCTGCAAGTGATTCTCTGCTGACAGCCGCAGCTATCTGTTCCTCTGCAGCCTGAAGCTCCCTGATAGCGGAATCATCCATTGAGCGGATTCCAATTCGTTTGCGTTCCTTTATCCCAAAGTACCAGGCAGCAAGAAAGGCAAAAAGAATGCCGGCTGCCATTACAGGAATCAGCGGAAGGAATACTTCCTCGGTTGTAAGCTGCAGAGAGCTGATGACTCTCGCTGTCGGTCCGCCCCAGGGTGTCATGTTCATAACCCCGATGGAGAGAAGGGCGAGCGTTGCCAGCATGTATAAATTCATATTCAGCTTTTTGTATAGTGGCAGCATGGCTGTGACAGTAATGATGAACGTTGTTGTTCCATCTCCGTCAAGAGCTACCAACGACGCGAGAGCAACGGTTCCGAGGGCTATTTTTAGAGGATCCCCCTTAACAATCCGTAAAATCGTATTCACAATTGGATCAAACAGGCCAGCATCAATCATAATGCCAAAATACAGGATAGCAAACACGAGCATCACGCCTGTTGGAGCAACTTGCTTAATCCCTTCCAGCATCATATCGCCAATCCCTGTATAGAACCCGCCAATTAAAGCAAACAGGATCGGCACAATAATTAATGCCAACAGGGCAGACATTCGTTTCGTCATAATTAAAGCCATAAAAACAGCAACCATACAATATCCCAGTATTGCCAGCATAAAACCCCTCCTTATTATTTGTAAGCGCTTCCTTTTGAATCACTTTAACAGGGGGGCTCCTGAAAGACCAGATTAGTTGTTTAATTTACATAAAACATATTAATTTCATAATTTTCATATTTTCTATGAAAAATAGGGGTGGTAATAAACTGGAATATGTCTAAGTCTCAGTGGGAAGATGGAGCTTGCTCCTAGACATAGGACGGCAGGAGGTCTATTCTCAAAAAATAAAAGCAAGCCCCCTTATAAGAGGGCTTGCTAGTGTTGCTTATATCGGCGTTCGGGACGGCCCACACTGCCGTAGACAATATCCACTTCTACCAGGTCGATGGAAACCAGGTACTCTAAATAGCGCCTTGCCGTGGAGTGGCTTGCACCGATTTGCCTTCCTACTTCTTCAGCGTTCAGGCTTGTGGAAGCAGCTCCAATTGCTTTGGTCACTTTTCGCAGTGTATGTTTGTCGATGCCTTTTGGCAAAGCCTTGGATTCCTGATTTGCCTCTGATGCAGGGGGGATTTTCTGAAAGAGCCGCTGTATTTGATGTTGTTCCATATGAGAACTGGTTTGTCTGCCTTGCCTTGTTTGGCTGTACTCTTCAAAGGTAGAAAAAAAGCTTTCAACCATTACAGGCTTCAGCAGGTAGCTGTAGGCTCCCCCGCGCATGGCATCTCGTACGGTTTTAGCATCATTTGAAGCGGTGATCATGATGATATCGATATGGGAATGTTCATGTTTGATCTGAAACAGCAAATCAATGCCATTTGCATCCGGCAGGTGAACATCAAGTAAGATTAAATCAGGTGTAACTGCGTTCAGCAGCTGAATCGTTTCTGAAGCGGTCTGAGATTTCCCTATCACAGTGAAATCCTGTCTGTTCTGAATAAGCTGTTCATATACAGACGAAGCGACAGGGTCATCCTCAACGATAAGCACCCCAATTGATGGGTTAGTCATGATTTTCTCTCTCCTCCGCGGTGGTGTATTCAGGCTTGTTCTTTGGAATGGCGATGGTCATACATGTGCCTTCTGGCCGGTCAGTACGGTACCATTCCCCGCCAAGGCGGTTCAATGCGTGCTGCATGATTGTCAGGCCCAGCCCGTGCTGCGGGTGGTTTTTGGTTGTGGCTCCTTCGGTGAAAAAGTAGGCTTCTTCTTCCGAAGTCATGCCTTTGCCATTGTCCTCTATATCCATAACCAGTTCGTCTCCATAGTCTGTGAAGGATAAGTGGACAGCAGCGTTTTGTCCTTTCCACTCAGAAGATGCTTCAAGAGCATTATCGATCAAATTGCCAATTACAGTAACGACATGCTCGCTTTGAATGGTGTCAGGGTAGTCCAGCCATTGGCTGTTTTCATCAAAGGTGAACGAAACTTTCATTTCTTTGGCCCGGTTCACTTTCCCAAGAAGAACGGCAACAATTAAAGGATCTTTAATTGTAGTCATTAAAAAGGTGACAGTCTGCTGCAGTTCCTGCACTTCCGTCTTCATAAATGCTTTTGCCTCTTCGTAGCGCTCCAATAGCAGGAGTCCGTTTAATGTGTTCAGTTTATTTAAATATTCATGGGTCTGTGCCCGAATATGGTTTGCGTGCTGCCGGATCTCAATAAGTTCATTCGCTAGATCTTCTACTTCAGAGAAGGGGCGGATAGTCAGCACTATACCTGATATGGCCGTTTCCTCCGCTGTGATGGGAGAAATGTCTACGATATAGATCGAGTTGCTGATGAGCACTTGTTCCTGAATTAATCGGTCCGGATTCTGTAATGCAGTTCCGATAAGCGCTTTCAAATGAGGCTCTGTCAGTATGCCTTTTGCATGTTTCCCCAGAATGTCACGCGCTTTTTTATTGGCTGATAAAACATGGAATGAAGGACTGATGGCAAGAGTGGCATCCCCAATCGACTCCAGAATGGCCTGCTTTTCAGAAAAAGCGTGGGAGATCTCTTCCGGCTCCAAATTAAATATAAGCCTTTTGACTCGGCGTGCAATATAAAATGCCCCTGGTATGCCAATGAGAAGGGCAAGTCCGCCGAAGGCAGCTACCCGCAGCTGATAAGTAAAGATCTTGCTTTCCACTTCATTTGTTAAAAAGCCAACGGAAGAAACACCGATAATGGTGCCCTCCTCATCATAAATAGGTGTTTTCGCTTTAACTGCTTCCCCTAAGACGCCATTTCCTATGAAAATAACAGAATCTCCTGCGAGCGGGGCATCATTGCTTGTTTCTGTCACTTTGCCAATTTGTTTCGGGTAGGGGTGGGAATAGCGGATGCCTTCCCCGTTTGCTATTACAATATAATCCGCACCTGTCCGTTTTCTTAGTTTCTCAGCAATCGGCTGTATAATCTTTGCTGGATGTTCTGTATCAAACGCATCAATAATAGAATCGTTTTCAGCAACCAATTCCGCAACGGTCAGCGCCTGCTGTCCAGTGGTTCTCTCAATCATTTGATCAATAATTGATGAAAAAGAAATGATGATTAGCAGTATGCAAAGGATAAGGACAGTAAGAACAAGCAGAACCATTTGCCCGAAAAGCCCCGGCCGTTTTAATTTAAAAGGTTTGGACACATTGGACACCTCTGGCCATTTTATTTATTACTAGATTAAAGGAGGCATTTCCATTCGGCAAGGTAAAGTTTACCCGCACGCACTCTATTTTCAGAATATAGTAACTTTTGTAAAAATATGTTAAAATTAATATAGTACTAGGTTACTAAAAAAGGAGGAGAAAGACATTCGGACAAGATATTTTATTATATTGCTTTTTACTTTTTTGGTTGAAGCGGCTGTAACGATGTTTGTTGCTTCCACATTCTCTGTAAGGTTCATTGAGGTTATGTTTTTTACCGGGATGGCTTTTGCCGGCTTAAGCTTTTACTTTTCAAGCAGTGGAGGGGTCATTTCAGATTTCAGTTCTTCACAGGCTAGCGCTCAAACAGGCTACATCCAAAAAAGGGAAGTATTTGTGTTAAGAAGAGGTCCTGTCTTCACTTCCTCCATCGTTTTTTTCTCCATTGGACTGCTGCTGTTTATTCTTCTTGTTTCAGGTGTTATTCCGCCTGCAGATTAAGGGTTGATGCTACATTATGAGAACTCTGTTCATTATGATTCTATTATTAGCAGACAGTTTGTTCATGAGTATAACCATTGATGACTCTATTATAGGTAACAGCATACTTAAACTGCTGGGAGCGTCTTGTATAGCAGCTTTAATAAAATTAATGCCCCGAAATAATGATTCACTGTAATCTGGATTGAACGAATGGAAAAAAGGGGGATTTTATGAAGATAAGGGCGGCTGAATTATCTGATGCAGAAGGAATTGCAAAGGTACACGTCGACAGCTGGAGAACTACATACAAAGATATTATTCCAGAAAATTTTTTGGAGAATCTATCCTATCAAAGCCGTGAAGAGTTATGGATTTATATTATCTAAAAGGGAAGTGTTATTGTGGCAGAAACGGATGAAGGACAGATTGTTGGATTTTCATCCTGCGGCAAAGAAAGAAGCGGGAAATACAAAGGATACCAGGGAGAACTCAATGCCATCTATATTTTGAAGGAATTCCAGGGGCAAGGAATAGGCAAGGCCCTTTTTAATTCGGTAATGAAGGAATTGAGGAAATTAGGGATGAACACTATGCTCGTTTTTGTTTTAGCGGATAATAAATCCGCGTTATTTTATGAGGCCATGGGAGGTAAGGCCATCGATAAGGTTGGAGTTGAAATTGCAGGAAAGAAACTTAAGGAACTTGTTTACGGCTGGGATAATATTAATACTTTAAGCAATAAGGAATAAATTCAAAAAAATCAGGCGGTCATGCAACTAGGGGAATCATCCATGCTATACATTAAATTTTGCCTTTATCAATTCGTTTTATTTTCAGCGCTTCTTGTATTAAACTTCATTTTGGATCAATACATCAGCAGACCCTTTACCCGTGTTGATTTAATAGCCATATGTATCAGTGTACCTGTTCTGATCATTGGTTTTATCGTAATAAACAAATTACATAGACATTTTGAAGATATTAGGCTGCGAAATAAAATACTTATCGCCATTCCTATTTTTATTCTGTCTATTTTCTTTATGGAGTTCCTTGTTTCCCTGCTTTGATGTTCATGGTGGAAGTTCTCATATGGAGTTGAGTGATTTTGAGTAATGTTAACCCTTCAAAACTAGAAAAATGGCGTGCGAAATACGGAGCTGCTGCTGTTGCATTCAGCTGTTTATTGAGCATGATCAACAGCTGGGGTAATAATTGGGTGCTTACTGTTTTTTTTAGCTTAGGTGTGTTGATTTGTGGTGCTATCGGTTTCTTTGATATAAAGCGTGCCAGGACGGATAACACAAGCAATGAATAAACCTGGTCGATCTTATTAAAAAATATATGGGGAGATGACGAAAATGAGCGAGAAATTAATAAGAGTAGGCACTACCTATATACCCGTAACAAATGTAGAGCTTTCCTCTGAGTGGTATGTAAATAAATTAGGGGCAGAGCTATGCTACAAAGATGAGGACAAAGCCATTTTAAACGTTGCCAATCAGAGTATCTTTCTTGTGAAATCCAATAGGGATCAAAGCTCCAATTTCTATGATATTCATGGCAACGAGCGTTTTTCGCTAACATTTGAGGTGAATGGATTAAATGCCTTAGAAGACATACATAGAGACTTTAAGGAAAATGGACTGAGAGTTGGTGAGATTGAAGACAGAGGTCACGCTGGAAGGAATTTTGTTTTTTATGACTTAGATGGCAATAAATTTGATGTTTGGAGTGAATTAAGTCCAGCTTTCAAAGAGAAATACCTCTTTTCTAAAAAGTGAGGAGTCGAGGTCCTTCAGGTTGAAATCAGCCACTGTCCAGGCTGATTTTTTTATTTGCGGGGCGGTTTATCGTAACCGAAACTTATTCTCTCTGTAGCCTGTATTACCAATTGAGACATAAAACGATAAAGAGATTAATTGAAATATCGTTCAATGGAAGGGAGGAGACGATGAAAAAACGTAATATGATGGATAAAATACAGATTTGATTCGCGTTAGCAGCTGCTTTATTAGGAATACTTGCCTTTTATACACGACAGCTATGATGGATTAATCGAAATAATTAACCTATTGATTGCAATGAATTTGATTCTTTGGAGTATTCAAGAGTTTCGTCATAATAAAAAATCTCTTTCTGCTTATTGCATTGTGGTGATGGCTTTACTCATCATTTTCCTTTCAATTTTTTAATTATAGAACGAACTAAATAAATCAAATACTCTTATATAGAGAGGAATATGGGAAGCAAGCGGCAAAAAAAGTATCAGAAAGGATACAAATGGAGAGTCTGGAAAACCTATAGTAAAAGGTTATTAACTGGAGGGATCCAAAATGAAAGACAAAGATCAGGAAACGAGTGAAGGACTGAATCAGATATTTGAAATTATTAATGCCAAAGGCGATGCTGGTGAAATTAAGGAAATCCTTGAAAATGGAGCTGCTGATGATAAGGGAATTTCCAATCCTAATGCCTAAGAGCTGGGGCAGTTCACTACATGGCCTGATAGTGTGTGCGCCATTCAGGCCATGCTGGTGATGTGCTGTGTTGTTCATCTGCTGAGAAAATACAATTCTCGCAAAAAAAGCGTGGCTGTCATAATCGGCATAGTTCTGGCATACAAAAATGGATTGTCTATTCCAGACAATCCATTTCTGCTTTATTAATCCAATTCAACGGTTTCATTAATATCTGACGATTGAGAGTTTTGCCCTGTCATGCGTTTAAAGAGAAACGCTGCTTTTTTCGTAAAATTGCCAGTCTCCCAATATTCGGCCGCTTCCGCTTTTACCTTGATAAGGACAACGTTAGGATCATCATAAGACGTCTGCATGATTTCTTCGTATGCTTTGCTCCATAATTCTTTTTTCTTTTCTAAATCCTCAACGATTTCCGCTCTGCCGCGGACAGACACATAGGATTTGCCTGCATAAGCCACATTTACATCTTGATCATGCAGAATTTCCTCATACTTAGCAGTCTCTTTTTTCGTGAAAAACCATAAGTCACCATCAAACTCTACTTCCTGCGTTTTCATAGGACGGGACACAAGCCCTTCTTCCGTTACTGTGGTCAGCATGGCCGTATCTATGTCTTTGATTAACTCTCGTAATGTTTCTACTTCTTCTTGATTTATCATGTTAGACATTTCCATCACCTCATTATGTGTTATAGAGGTATATTACCCTTTGTTCCAGCATTTATTCAGAGTATGGCCAATTTGAATCAGAAGTTAAGCCGTTATGTCTTATATTTGAGGAAACATGTTATATAATTCTTATAAAAAAAACTATGAAAATATAAGGAGAAAAAAATGCACGCATTATTAATAGGAGCAACGGGAGCAACTGGCAAGGACTTGCTGGAATTGCTGCTGGAGGATGAGCATTTCCGTCAGGTAGATGTTTTTGTCAGGCGGGATCTTTCTATCCAGCATGAAAAATTAAAAGTGCATGTGATTGACTTTGATCAGCCGGAAAAATGGAGGCATTTAGTGAGGGGCGATTGCTTGTTTTCCTGCCTGGGCACAACCTTGAAGGCTGCGGGGAGTAAAGAGGCACAATGGAGAGTCGATTACGATTACCAGTACCAATTTGCGAGTATCGCAAGGGAAAACCATGTTAGCCATTATGTTTTAGTCTCCTCAGGAGGCTCATCGCCTAATTCTCCCTTCTTTTATCCAAGGATGAAGGGGCAGCTGGAAGAAGCCGTAAAAGAATTAGGGTTTCCTGGCGTGACCATCCTTAGGCCGCCTGTGCTGGTACGAAAAAACAGTGATCGTACCATGGAGGTGGCGGGAATAAAAGCCGTACAGTTTTTTAATCGGTTCGGACTGCTTCGGTCTCAGGAGCCGATGCCGACAGAAAAATTGGCTCAAGCCATGATCCAATCCTTGAAACCGCCAAAAAGCGGCATTTTTACGCTTGCTGCTGATGCGATTCGGGAATGTGCCGGGAGTTAAGATATCGTTCTGATAACTTTGTCCAACAGGTCAAAGTTATTTTTTTTGTAACACTTTTAGCAGGAAATTTATGTTAAAATAAAGGTAATATTTGGAAAATTATTAAAATAGATGTTTGATAGGGGTGGGACTGGGATTGAAGCATGAAAGAAAAGAGCAACTGAAAAATTGGCTGCTGACGATCATGATAGTTACCCTTATAGGTTCCTTTGTTTTAATTTTTATGGGCTATTATATGGCCGGTTTTCTAATTGGCGGGATACTTATGAGCATTTCCACGTTTTTGTCCCAATGGAGCTCAGGCAAAAGTGCCGATTATCTTTTCAGGGGTGAATATCAAAATAGGCGGAATAATAAATGGTAGAAAAGCGATTCCGATAGGAATGGCTTCTTTTGCATGCACCGTGCCCGGCTGGGATGGGAGGGAAAGTTATTAAAAACTATAAAACATATGCTTTTTTTCTTCTATTGATAATTGCCGTTTTGGCTATCATGGATGGCTTAAATAATTCAAATGCGGCTGAGGAGCTGCGTAAGGAACAGGACCGGCTGGCTGAGGAAGTCGAAGTATCAAAAATGAATATGAAATGAAAGCTAAAATGCTGGATGAGACCAAAAAGGAAAATAGAGTTTTTGAAGAAAGGATCTCGGTGCTGGAGAAGGAAACCGAATCCTTGCGGGCTGCGATTGACTATACGGAATTTACTGCCGCGGTAAAGGCGATTGACTCTTACAAGGCCGTACAAACATTTGAGGAGGCAAATAGGTTTATTGCCCTAAAGGACGGGGGTGGATCCTATACAAGCGAGCGAGGAGGAGGCTGCCCATGTGGGTTCTTTTTAAATGAAAAAGGATTTGAATGGGTACCCAATGCAGTTCTTGACCTAAAAGCATTTAGAGTTGAAAAGGATAAAATTTTACTGACCTATCATACGGCAGAGGATATCAAACAGAATTATCAATTTGTTATGGTTAAGGCGCCAGGACGATTTGAGAGTGAGGAAAAGTGGAGAATTGATGAAATTAAGCTGGTGGAAAAGGGAGAGAAGTAAGGAATTTTTCACATAGGCCTGGGATGATATAAGCTGTTAAAATGGTATTCTAAATACGATACAAAAATGAGTGATTGACTGCTGAATAGAAGGGAGCTGCGGCCATGAAGTTTGAATGGAGAAAGCAGGAAAAGAATCTGTATTTGCCGAAACAGAAACCTGAAGTCGTAACGGTGCCAGAGCAAAAATTTATTACTATAGACGGAGAAGGAAATCCCAATAGTGAGGACTTTTCCAGAAGGATAGAAGTTCTTTATTCCATTGCATATGCCATCAGAATGATGCCAAGGCAAGGGTATACCCCAGAAGGATACTTTGAATATACCGTCTATCCATTAGAAGGACTTTGGGATTTAACAGAAGAGGGAAGAAAGTTAGATACCCTTGATAAGGATCAATTACTTTATACCATTATGATCAGACAGCCGGACTTTGTGACAAAAGAAATAGTCGAAAGGGCGATTGAAAGCGTAAGAAAAAAGAAGCCCAATCCGCTTATTGATGAAGTGTCATTTGAATCCATGGAGGATGGCCTATCCGTCCAAATGCTTCATATCGGCTCTTATGATGAGGAACCGCAAAGCTTTAGAAAAATGAAGGAATACATAGAGGAAAATCAGCTGGAAATTGCTACACTCAAACACAGGGAGATTTATCTTTCAGACGCTAGAAAAGTAGAACCGGCAAAGTTGAAGACAGTTCTTAGATATAAAGTGAAAACCAAATAATAGAAATCTTGCAGGCTTATGCAGGAACCAAGGGGGTTCCTGAGAATGCTTTTTTCGGAGGGAAATATGGAAGAGTTTATAGTGAAGCAATTAAAAAGCCTGTTTGATATTGACTTACACCATTTAGTTAAGGAAAGCAAAGAAGACGGTTTTCGATTTCTTGAAAGATTAGTTAATGAATATGAAGATGACACTAATAACTTTGATAAACCTGGGGAGTCTTTATATGGTTTGTTTAACAAAGAGGGTGTACTAATTGCAATTGGAGGGCTTAATATAGATCCATTTTCAAATGAAGCTGGACGGCTGAGAAGGTTCTATGTTTCCAAGGGTTATCGAAGGAATGGCCTCGGAAGACTCTTGGTAAATCAGCTAATTTCCGATGCAAAAAACTTTTATAAGGTTTTAGTGCTTAATACAGATACCGAACAAGGGGATACATTCTATACTTCTCTTGGATTTGCAAAGGGAAATTTGTATTCAAATTCCACTCATTATTTATGCCTTTAAAATATGGAAAGTGTTATAAATAGCGTTATATGATCCAGCTGCCGAATCAGGCGGCTTTTTCTTTTTGAATAAATCAAGGTTAGGTAAAAAGGGGAATGGAATAGCACTTTTAGTTTGTCACATACATATGGATAAAAAAGATTGATCTATGTATTGACGAGGAGGAAATATCCGAATGTATGAAAATTATTATTATGGCAGCCCCAGACCAGTGTATAGACAGAGAATTACGAAGGAGCAGGCTCAGGAAATCGCCCTGAAAAACGTACCTGGGCAAATTCAGCATGTAGATATGGATTTAGAAAATGGTGTGTTAGTTTATGAGGTTTTCATTTTAACAGCGGATAACAGAATATTCGAGGTCGAGATTGCTGCAAAAACAGGTAAAGTGTTAAAAATCGAAGAAGAACATGATTTTGATTAACACTCAATTTCAAAAGGAGGCAGCCTTGACTGCCGCTTCATTCTCTATGAGACGGAAAGAGGTGAGTCAAAAATGAGTTTTGTAGAAATGATTCCTCAAAGGCTCTATATAGGCGGAAAGATTACTGCTGCAGACTGGGACTTTATTAAAAACAATATAACCGCAATTGTTAATCTAAGAACGAAACCGGATCAGCCTCCTTTTGATTTTACGAATAGAATTATGATTTGGGCCCCGCTTAATGTTCGGGTGGCTCCGAGTTTAGATTGGGTTCTCAGTCTTATGAATCAGTTAAACCATCTAATGGAGTTAAACTATAGAATTTTAATCCATGATACTATAGGCAAAGAGCGGTTGGGCTTTGTTATTACTGCTTATTATATGCAAAGATTTGGTTTAAAGCGTGACCCTGCCATTCAACTCGTTAAACAATTAAAGCCGGACATAAAACCGCCGGCTGATTACATGAGATTGCTTAAACAATACGAAAATTATTTAGGCCACTAAGAAGAGCCTATATTACCCTCGAGGTAGTCACTATAACGCTTTGCTTCTATCTGGCAGAAGAGCCGGAAATTTAGGTTTTTCCCCAAGCGGCTGCCTTCTTTTCAATCAGAAATCAGTTCAGCTTCTTATTCCCGCATCGAAAAATTTTTCCTTAATATAATCTCTTTTTATAACTTTCCTGAAGATCCTTCGCCACCAGTTCAACGGTGTCATTCGGCAGTTTCGTATGTGCTGCCAGCATTGCAGGAGCGGAAGGCAGGGCTTCCTCTGCAGGCCATGATTCCACATTCCATAATCCCGATCGGATCAACGCTTTTGCACAATGGATAAAGCATTCCTCTGCTTCTACTAAAATTCCAAATAAGGGAGTGCGGCCATTGGCTATACTCTTTCCTAAAAGCTCGGGGTCACGGCATATGTACGCTTTGCCGTTAATTCTTAGCGTTTCGCCAAGCCCTGGTATAAGAAAAAGCAGACCAATATTGGGGTTTTCAATGAGATTATGACGGTATCCATCCTTCGATTGCCCGGCCGTTCCGGAATAAAAAGATGCTGCTCGTCAAGAACTGTCACAAACCCGGGGGAATCACCCCTTGGAGAAACATCGCATTTCCCGGCTGCGTCTGAAGTGGACAAGGTTAAAAAAGCCGATTTGGAAATAAAATCAATGCAATGCTCATCAATGAAAGGGATGACTTTGGCCGCGGCGCGTGCACTCGGCTGGCCGATTTCCGCCCGAAAAGAAGCAAATTCTTCTTTAGTGGTTATCAAATTTTTATATTTTGTACCCATGTCTATCTCCTTTTCATCCGGCCTATGATTTTTTTATATCCACGGTTGTTTTGACAAGCCGGTACACGACAAAATAAATTCCGCTGAGTCCCAGAATTCCCAGCACGGTAAGGAGAGGCAGTTTTTCAGCAAAAAGGATTCCAGTCACAAACAGGGCAAGGCAAATGAGGATGGAAAATAGGCTAAGTAATATTTGTTTTCTTTTATTCATATTTCCACTGCTTTCTTTATATGACGTAGGCTTTCCGTGAACCTTCAGTGGAGGCAAATGGGTAAGGGGTTGTTAGAAATATTTTAACATAAATATCCATTTGTTGGGGCTGTTAAAAAGAATAAACACTATCAAGCCGTACCAATCTGCTATTGATTATTATTCTATAATTATGTTTAATTTGTTTAAGTATTAGAAAAAATCAGTAAGTTAAATGGGTGTGAGAATTTTATGTCAAGAGATAAACTGTTTTCTTCACAGGAGTTTTTAAAAGGATTGATAGAAACAGTAAAAAGTTCGTCACTGACGTCTTTGGATCAAAAAGAGATTAAAAATGGTCTTATGAAAATTTTAGAAGAAATTAAAGAGTTAAACGAAGGAGACTATAAACAGGTTTGTGATGAGCTTTATGATGGAATTTATATCGCAGACGGAGAAGGAAAGACGTTATATGTAAATAAGGCTTACAGCAGAATAACCGGGCTGGCTCCTGAACTTGTTTTGAATAAGTATGTGGAAGATCTGATGAAGGAAGGTCTGTATAAGAATGCCATCACTCCTGAAATTATTCGAACAAAAAAGCCAATTAATGCAGTAGCTGAAATCCGGACTGGGGTCAAAGTTCTAACTTCCGGCAATCCAATCTTTGACCATAAGGGCGATATCAAAAAAGTTGTGGTAATTAATCGTGATATGTCGGATCTATTGGAGATGCATGAAAAATTAGCAGCTTCAGAGAAACGTATGCAAGAGGTTGAAAAAGACAAGCTAAAAAACCAATATGAAATTGAACATCTCAGAAAATTACAGACATCCAAAAGTTTAATTGGAGTAAGCCGTGAGATGAAGCCTGTTATCCAAATGATTCACCAGGTAGCCAATTTAGATGTTACGGTCCTTATAACGGGAGAAACAGGAGTTGGAAAAGAAGTTGTCGCCAATGAAATATATATGAATAGTGAGAGGAAGGGCAAGCCGTTTATAAAAATCAATTGTGCAGCTATTCCTGCAAGTCTCCTGGAGTCTGAGTTGTTTGGCTATGAAGGCGGCTCCTTTACTGGAGCATCCAGTAAAGGGAAAATTGGCATGTTTGAATTAGCTGATAAAGGCACTTTGCTGTTAGATGAAATTGGGGAGATGCCAATTGAACTGCAATCGAAGCTGTTAAGGATTATCCAAGAAAAAGAAGTAACCCGTCTAGGCGGGACAAAGCCGATTAAATTCAATGTCCGAATCCTGGCGTCAACCAATTGCAATTTATATGATCTTGTAAAAGAAGGGAAGTTTAGAGAAGATTTGTATTTTCGGCTAAATGTATTTCCGATTCATATTCCTCCGCTTCGGATACGTGCAGAAGACATTGAGATATTAGTCAGACATTATTTGGACATTTATAATACAAAATATAGTAAAGAAGTGATTTTAGAAAAGGATGTATTCGAAGTATTTAAAGAGTATAACTGGCCTGGAAACATAAGAGAGCTTCAAAATGTGGTAGAACGAATGGTGATCGTTTCGGAAAAATTTAAGAGGTTTAGTGCTGACCATGCAATGAAGTTATTAAATATTGAACTGGATGGGGCAAAAACAATAAATGAAGGTCTCAGTTTAAAGAAAATAGTGGAAAACGTTGAGAAAGAGACAATTGAAAAGGCAATAAAACTTTATGGAAGCACAAGAAAAGCAGCCGCTATTTTAGAAGTTGACCAATCTACTATCGTAAAAAAGGCTAAAAGGCTGGGAATTAATTTAAGTGATGCAAAAACGAATCAGAGTTGATGAAATATTTCATCGGAACATATGCCTGATAAAAGAGTTGAATAGTCAGATTACTTTAAAACCGATGAATTTTATCATCGGTTTTTTACGTTGATTTTTAGAAAAAAGTGAGTTTATCGCCCTTTTACTTTTGGCATGGAAATTGCATTTACAGAAAGAGAAGAATTTATTTTGCAGAAAGAGGGATCAAACAATGGAAAAATTAATTATTACAGTAGCCCCTACAGGAGCACAAACCACCCGGGAACATACCCCTTATGTGCCCTTATCACCAAAAGAGATTGCGGACTCTGTTTATGAGTCATGGAAAGAGGGGGCGGCTATTGCCCATATTCATGTAAGGGATCATAGGGGAGAAAACACACTTAATCTGGATACGTATAAGGAAGTTATTGACCGAGTCCAGGAAAAATGCGATATTATTTTAAATTTAACAACTGCCGGGGGAATCGGAAATGATGATGAAGATCGGCTAAAGGTGTGTGAATTAAACCCTGAAATGGCTACTTTTGATGCAGGGACCATGAACTTTGGCTCAGGTGTCTTTCACAATACGCCTGAGTTCCTGGAAAGATTGGCTGCTGTTACGAAAGAACGGCAAATCAAGCCGGAGATTGAGATTTTTGATGTCGGCATGATTCACAATACGTTAAGGATTGCTAAAAAGGGATTGATTAATGATCCATTCCATTTTCAATTCGTATTGGGTGTTCATGGAGGTATGCCGGCAACTCCTAAAAACTTGATGTTTTTAATAGACAGTATTCCGGAAGGTTCTACATGGTCGGCAATTGGTGCAAGTAAAGATCAGTTAACCATCAATACAATGAGTATTCTATTAGGCGGACATGTTCGGGTAGGAATGGAGGATAGTGTCTATTATCGAAAAGGTGAATTAGCTGAAACAAATGCTCAATTTGTGAATCGAATAGCGAACCTGGCCCAAACATTGGGGAGAGAGGTTGCAACTCCAGCGGAGGCCAGAAAAATCTTAGGGATTGATAATCTGAATAGAGGCAGTCTAGTTTCATCGCTGAAGGGTGCCAAAAATTATTAAGAATAGGGGGGGGGATTATGAATATTGCGATTATGGGTGCAGGCTCTTTAGGAACAATTATTGGAGCACTAATGGCGGAAGGAGGAGAAAAAGTAGATTTAATTGATATTAATGAAAGTCATGTAAATATGCTGAATCAATCCGGTGCAAAGCTTTCAGGTTTTCTAAATAAAACGGTTCCTGTCAATGCATTGACACCAGATCAAATCAGCAGCCCATATGATTTAGTATTTCTATTAACCAAGCAGGTATTTACCTATGAATCTCTTCATCAATTACTTCCTTATCTGCATGAAAGCAGCATTGTCTGTACGCTTCAGAACGGAATTCCTGAAGAGTATGTTGCTTCCATAGTTGGCGGAAAAAGGACGATTGGCGGGGCTGTTGGCTTTGGAGCAACATGGAAAGGGCCGGGGGAGTCTGAACTGACTACAGAATGGGAGATTGTAAAGAAATATGCATTTGAGATAGGGGAAACGGACGGAAAAATCACCTCCCGCTTATCAGATGTAAAAGCGGTATTGGAACATGTAGGCTATTGCAAAATCACATCCAATATTAACGGAATCAAATGGACAAAGTTATTAATGAATACGACATTCAGCGGTATGTCAGCGGCACTCGGCTGTACGTTCGGCGATGTTCTGTCGAATAAGGAAGCAATGACAAGCCTGGCTTATATTGCGGATGAAACCATTAAAGTTGCACATGCGAAAGGGATCCAATTAACCAATATGCAGGGAAAAGACATGGAATTCCTGGAACTGAAGGAAGGTCAAAAGGTTAGTGAGAAAATGGGTTTTTACCATGAGGTTTGGTCTCCACACCGAAATCTGAAAGCGAGCATGCTGCAGGATTTAGTACGGAAAGTGAAGACAGAAATTAACTTCATTAATGGCCATGTTTCGAAAAAAGGGAAAGAATTTGGTATTCCAACTCCTTATAACGATTTAGTTGTGAAGCTGGTATCGGATGCTGAAAATAGGAAAGCAGCTCCTGTTTTTTCTGATAATTTGCCTTTTTTTGAATCCTTAAATAAGAAATTGAAAAATAAACCAAGTACGCTTGTAGAGGGGAGATAACCCATGGCTATAGTATTGTTGATTTGGGGTGCCACAATCGCTTTTTCACTGATTTTCGGGACAGTTCTGTGTTATAAAGTCGAAAAGTCAAAAGTAAAACGCTGGGGATATTCCGGAAAACTATTTAAATAGGAGGTGGTGACAGGTATGTGGTATATCGCAGTTTTTGCATTTTATTTATTATTTATCGTGTGGACATGTCTGAAAAGCTTAAAGAATGTTGAATCCATGTCAGACTTTACAACAGGCGGGCACCGAATGGGCTTATTTATTGGGGTTGGCACATCTGTTGCCACCTGGGTAAGTGTTGCCTCTGTTATGGGGGTTCCGGGATACTTGTACAGTTCGGGAGTGGCAGCCATTATAGGGTGGGTTGCTGGATGGTTTTTCGGCACAGCTTTAATCCCGATTGTTGCTTATAAAGTCAGAAGGCCGGAATCACCGGCAAAGACTTTTCCAGAATTTATTCATCTCCGATATGAACCATTAAAAAAGAATAGCCAATTGCGGACACTGGTTGCGGCACTTATGCTCGTTGGATATTTTGTTTTTACGCATCTGCAGGTAGTGGGGTTTGGAATTGTTTTTTCAACTATTACAGGCATGAAATACGAAATAGCTATTTTTGCATTTCTTGTTTTCCTTCTTTTTACAAGCATAGGAGGCTTCTGGTCAGTAGCTGTTACAGATACTGTGAACACCATTTTAATCATTTTAGGTGTAGTTCTGGGGGCTGTCGCTGTATTGGCCGCAGCAGGAGGATTCTCCAATATTTATGATACCCTGGCGGCAACAACTGCACCAACCGTTGTTGGAGGAGAGAATCTGGCAGAAGGTGTTTTATTGTCACCTGTTGGATCCTTTGGCCTGGGCGCTCTATTTTCTATTTTTATTTCCAATTCACTTGGAGCTGCCGTCTCCCCTCACTGGGTAGCCCGAATGCTGGCTCCTAAAAGCATTAAAGTAGCCATCATGCAGATGATGATCTCAGTCGTTCTGCTAATCGCCATTTTCGTTCCGTTAATCATTATTGGACTAGGTGCGAAAACATTGATTCCCAGCCTGCCGGCAGGACAAACCACGGACTATATTATGCCGCTGGTGATCACGGAATATGCGCATCCTTTAGTGGGAGCACTTACCTTAGTCGCTTTATGTGCGGCAGCCGTATCGACTGCTAACTCTATGCTGCTGCATTGCGGGACATCACTTTACTATGATATTTACAAAAACATATTCACTTCGAAAACAACAGAGGAAAATTCGAAAAAGCATTTAAGATATACGGTTCTGGCACTTGGCGTTTTAGCTGTGGTGAGCGCAATAAAACCGCCTGTGCTGCTGGCAATGGGATTCACGTATGTATACGGAGGATTCGGCGCAGCATTCTTCTTTGTCGTCTATTTAGGTCTATATTGGAAGCGAATGAACAGTGCGGGTGCATATGCCAACATAATTGTAGGTACGGCAGTGTATATCATTGCAAAGGTATTAGGAGCAACTAATCCATTTATCATTGCTCTGGCAGCTGCCTTTGTATGCGTTTTAATTGCTGTTAAAATTGGCAAGAAAGCACCGCTGGAAGCGTATGAACCTTATTTTGAGATCGAAATAAGCAGCTCAACCAAAAAGGCTATTTCAAGTATTCAGGATGACTATGCTCAGGAAGAAAATGAGCAAAAGGCAGTTACCAGTTCCAAAGAGGCAGTTGAAGGATAAAGAAGAGAAGGAATACTTTCAAATGAAAGGAACATAAAAATGAAATTATTAGGCAAGGTTGCTGTCATTACCGGTGCAGCACAAGGTATTGGTGCAGCCATAGCTAAGAAATTTGCAGAAGAAGGGGCAAAATTAGTCTTAGCTGACTTAAATGAGCAGAAACTATTGGATAGGGCAGAGGAAATTAGAAAAGGCGATGGAGAAGCCATCTATATTGTATGCAATGTGGCAGATCGGAATGAAGTCAGTCAGTTATTTGAAGAAACGCTGGTACAGTACGGCCGTGTAGATATTGTCGTAAACAATGCCGGCATTGTTCAGGATGCACAGCTGGTAAATATGACAGAATCCCAGTGGGATCAGGTCGTTGATGTAAATCTAAAGGGTGTTTTCAATGTCGGCCAGTATGCAGCAAAAATAATGAAGGATCAGGGAGAAGGAGTTATTCTTAATGCCTCTTCTGTTGTAGGGCTATACGGCAATTTTGGCCAGTCCAATTATGCCGCTGCTAAATGGGGAGTAAACGGCATGACTAAAACCTGGGCGAAGGAATTGGGGAAATACGGGATTCGTGTCAATGCCATTGCCCCTGGATTTATCGAGACGGACATGACCAGCGTTCTGCCTGATAAAGTAAAAGACATCATGAAAGCAAAGTCAGCCTTGAATCAAATGGGCAGACCGGAAGATATAGCAAACGGCTATGCTTTCTTGGCTTCAAAAGAAGCTCGCTTTATTACGGGAACAATTTTGAGTATAGATGGAGGGCTTGTAATTTGACCTGGTGACAGGCACCACCCGAAAAATCTTGTTTCACAAGTGTTTCATAAGCATAGAATCTGGCTTCAGTAATGAAGCGTCTTTTTAAAAGTCTATAAGAAATTGTATAGGTATAACCCGGCAGTTCTGCTGTCTGGTTATGCCTCTTCTGCTTTTTGGGGAAGGAATCTTTATTGGGACAAAGATATGTTCGAATGGCTTAAGCCAGACTGTGTCATACGACATGCTCCACTGTCCTGTTTTACTTACAATAAATCTCATATTCAGTTAAATTATGAAAATATTCAACATCATTTTTCGTGAAAAATAGTTCTAATTCCCTATTTCGAAAGCTGTTAATCGGGTCTTTTGATTCTTATATGAAAAATTTGGTTTTGTTACCTTTATAGTGTATTAAAAAAATTCTGAATAATAGAACTAGGAGGTAAGGGATGAGGATTAAAAGATCAGCAGTGGCCTTATTAATGTTCATGCTAATCTTCTCCAGTTCGGTGTCGGGGGCTGTGCTGCCTGAAAAATCACCGAGCACCAAGGGAGATGAAAACCGCAAGACCGTCCAGGAAATTAAGAAAAGTGAATTGGACAAGCAGTACAAGAAAACAGATATTGTCCGAGTCATAGTGGAGATGAAGACAGAGCCTTCTGTCCTTTATGCCCAAAAGCAAAAGAAGAAGTATAAAGAACTTCCAGATGCAACAAAGCAGAAGCTGAAAAATGAAAAGCTGTCTGAACAGCAGAAGGTAAAGGATCGCGCCAAAAAGAATAGAGTGAAGATGATTGAACGCGAAAGCTTTACTACAATCGTAAATGGCTTTAGTGCTGAAATGATGTATGGCGACATTGAGCTTGTAGAAGAAATGCCGGAAGTGGCAGAGGTACAAGTGGTGAACGAGTACGAAAAGCCGCAGGAAAAACCGGATATGGTTTACAGCAAAGAGCTCGTACAGGCTCAGGAAGCTTGGCGTGATTATGGATTTAAAGGTGAGGGAATGGTAGTCGGCGTCATTGATACCGGAATGGATCCTTCTCACCGCGATATGGTTTTAGCCGGCGACACTGAAAAAGAATTAACGAAGGCCGAAATCAACAAGTTTAAAAAAGATAATGGCCTTCTAGGAAAATATTATTCTGAAAAAGTTCCATATGGATACAATTATATGGATGAAAATGACACAATCCGCGATATCGGCCCGGATGCTTCCATGCATGGAATGCACGTTGCCGGAACTGTCGGAGCAAATGGCGATGAGGAAAACGGCGGTATTAAAGGGGTCGCCCCTGAAGCCCAGATCCTTGCACTTAAAGTATTCGGAAATGATCCGAATATGCCTTCTACATACAGCGATATTTATGTAAAGGCAATTGATGATGCGATCGTACTTGGTGCAGATGTACTAAACATGAGCCTTGGTTCTACAGCTGGTTTTGTGAGCCCTGAATCAGCTGAGCAAAAAGCGATTGCCAGAGCAGTTGAAAACGGCATTTTAATGTCTATTTCTGCTGGGAACTCTGCTCACTTTGGAAATGGATTTGCGAATCCAAGCAGTGAAAATCCCGATATCGGTGTCAGCGGATCACCTGGTGTATCCTATGATTCTCTGCAGGTTGCATCCATTGAAAATAGCTTCATGGATCTGGATGCAGTGAACTACCAATTCGGTGAAGAGTCTGGAAAAGCTGCATTCCTATCAGCATCAAATGTTCACCCGAACGATGTAGAAAAGAAAACATTTGAAGTGGCATACGGCGGACTGGGCAAGCCTGAAGAGCTTTCCGGAGTTGCTGGGAAATACGCATTAATTCAGCGCGGAGAGCTGGGATTTGTTGATAAAGCAATCAATGCCCAGGCAGCTGGAGCACTTGGTGTCATTATCTACAACAATGCAGACGGATATGTCAACATGGCAAGTGATCCGTCCATTACCATCCCGCAGCTGTTCATGCTGAAAAATGATGGTGACAAGCTGGCAGCAGCTCTTCAGGATGGACAGACAGTCAATCTTACGTTCAACGGAGAAAAGACGAAATCTGCAAACCCTGAAGCAGGCAAAATGAGCGCCTTCACTTCATGGGGATTAACGCCTAACCTGGACTTCAAGCCTGAAATTACAGCTCCAGGCGGACAAATTTATTCTACTCTTGAGAATAACCAGTACGGAATGATGAGCGGTACATCCATGGCAGCTCCTCATGTTTCTGGTGGTGCAGCACTTGTTCTTGAGCGCGTGGATAACGAGTTTGGCGTAACCGGCTTTGACCGTGTCAACGTTGCGAAGAACTTGATGATGAATACAGCGGCACCAGTTATTGATAAAGGAACCGTTAACAGTGCATTTGAATGGAATATCCCTTATTCTCCACGCCGCCAGGGATCGGGCATCATGCAGCTTCATTCGGCATTGTCTTCTCCTGTGATTGTGACGGAGGCTTCAACGAATGAAGGGAAGGTAGCTTTAAAAGAGGTTGGCAATACGTTTGAATTCACGTTAAAAGCACAAAACTTCAGTGATGAAGATGTAGCATATGATGTGGCTGCTAATCTTCAGACTGACTTTGCAGCCTATGGAGAGATGGGCTGGGCAGCAGATGAGCTTGAAGCTCAGAAGATTTTAGATGCTTCTGTAAAAGTGGATGGCCAGGATACAGCAGAGGTAACCGTTCCTGCGAATGGATCTGTAAGCTTTAAAGTAAGTGTGGATGTGAGCAATGCAAAAGTGGTAGATCCTTCAGTGACAGGAGATTGGGAAACTCCGATTGACATTAACGAGGTATTCCCTAATGGTTACTTTGTTGAAGGATATGTCACGTTGACAGATTCAGCTGATGTGAACCCGCAGTTAACGGTTCCATATGTAGGCTTCAAGGGTGATTGGGATAATGCTCCGATCCTTGACGGCATGAAGTATGATGACAGTTCATTCTACGGAATGGCAGGAGCTGTTTCTGAGTCAGCTGACAGCTACACATATTTGGGATACGACCCGGTAAATGATACTTTCAACGGTGAAGCCATTGCGATTTCTCCGAACGGGGACAAAGTTCAGGATCAATTAATTCCGGTTCTTTCGTTTCTTAGAAATGCGAAACAGGTAGAATTCGCGATTACAGATGAGGATGGAAAAACGCTGCGCAAGCTGCGCACGGAAAACAGCCTCCGCAAGCATTATTACGATGGCGGCCGTGGTGCAACATACACGCTTAACCCGTCTTGGGGCTGGGATGGAAAAATCAGCAACCAGATTGCACAGGATGGACAGTATTATTTTGAAATTAAGTCTGTTATTGATTATGCAGGGGCAGAATGGCAATCCGTGAAAATCCCTGTAAAAGTGGACACGGCTGCGCCAAGCATTCAGGCTGAGCTGATCGAAGGCAACACAGCACTTAAGATTGAAGCTGCTGATAACCCTGAAGGCTCCGGCATTTCGTATATTGATATTTTCGTAGAGGAAGAGTCCATTCTGGATGAAGCGCTAAGCGGAGATACCGAAGAATTCACACTTCCGGAAGAGTTGGAAGCTGGCACCAATGTTAAGGTTGTAGCCTATGACTTTGCCGGCAACTCATCAGCAGCGACTGTGGAAGTGGGCGAAGTGAGCAATGACAAGACCGTTCCATACGTGTACCTTGAAGAGCCTGAGGCACTTGAAGTGTATAACACGAATGAACTGACTGTCAGCGGAACGATTAAAGAAGAGTCTGGCATGAAGGAATTCTCCATTGCTGGAACTCCAATTGAAACCAAGTACAATGAAGCTAAAGGCCAGTATGAGTTTGAAACAAAGATGACGTTTGAAGATGGCGTTCACAGCCTGGAAGTGAAAGCCGTTGATACTGCGAATAATGCAATTTCCTTCAAGCGCACAATTATCGTAGATGCGACTGGTCCGACTGTCGAAATCGATGGACTGCCTTCAAGCAAATACATTAAGCACAACAAAAAAGACCCTGTCATCAACATCACAGTGACAGATAATTTTGACCAGCTCCGCTTCTATCAGGACGGCAGCGAGCTATTTTACCAGGAGTTTCAGGAACCATACGCAATGAGACCAATTGAAAAAGAGTTCAAAAAGATTAAACTCTCATTGAAGGAAGGCTTAAACGTCTTCACGTTTGAAGCAGAGGACCTGGCAGGCAACAAAACAACCAAGACGGTCGAACTGTACAAGCTGAAAAAAGGCGAACAGCCTCCGCAAAATAACGAAACCCCTGATGGTCCGGCAAAGCCTGGTAAAGGGAATGGAAAGAAAGATAAGTAATAGTATTGAGAAACCCGGCTTCCTTGATGGAGCCGGGTTTTTCTCTTTTTTGGCAGTGCTTAAGGTGAGACAGGTGGAAGGGGCTGACCTATAGGAAGGTGGTTAATTAGAGCCTGGAGGGGTATTTTCTTTTTGTTGTGTTTTTATCCGTTCAATGAAACCTTTACTCCTTAAAGATCGTACTAGATTATAAAGGGAGGGCTGGTTTTGAAAAAGGATAGCGGCAGGTTTGATTTTTACTGGGCTGTCATGATTTCGGTGATGGCTATCTTTTTAATGATCAGGAACATGTTAGCGGACATAGGCTTTTTTTCTGTGACAAATGCTTTGGCTGTGTTTGCCCTGCTTGGATCGCTTGCTTATTTATATAAACTAACCATGTCCTCCCAGGACGGGTAAGCCATACAAAAAGATTAGAGTGGGCGACATTGAGGACATGTGCATTTTTGGACGTTTTTATCAGATAGATGTGTGGAGTGTTCTTAGTCCAATATTTAGTTTTCAACTAACCGGAAGATACTTTTTCATTAGCTGGGAGTTGAAGATCTAAGGGATCGGAAGCTCCCTTTTCTTATATTAGGCTGTTAATATGCATATTTAAAGTATACGAATTTAAAGGAGGGAGATATTAAGTAAAAAAGAAGGGATTACCATGAAAAAAATTAAGCCAATTAAATTAGGTTCTCATCAAGCAAGCAGCAAGGAAAAATTAACATCTGCAGAAATGGGCAAGCTTTGGGCTACATACATGGGAAACAGCATGGCAACATGTATTTTAAAATATTTTCTGCAGCATGTGGAAGATAAAGAAATTAAAAAGTTATTGGAAAACGCCTTGCACCTGTCAGAAGAATTCATGGAAATCATTAAAGGGATCTTTGAGAAAGATGGAGTTCCCATTCCTGCGGGTTTTTCTGATGAGGATGTTAACTTAGGTGCTCCGAGACTGTTTATGGACGAATTTTATGTCCATTATTTAAAGTATACGGCAAAAGCAGGATTAAGTATTTACAGTATCGCGATCCCACTTGTTTACAGAAAGGATGTAAAGGAATTCTTCAGGCATTGTATGGATTCTGCCATGGATTTAATGGAGCAGATAAAAGATATCCTCATGTATAAAGGGTTAATTATTAAACCACCATTAATTCCGGCTCCTGAGAAAGTGGAATTTGTACATAAGGATTTTCTGAATGGATATCTTGGAAACAAACGTCCTATGCATGCAATGGAAATCACCCATTTCTACGATAATATTGAAAATAATGTAACAAGCAAAGCACTGATTATGGCATTCAGCCAGGTGGCAAAGGATGAAAAGATACGAAAACTATTCGAGAGTGGAAAGGAAATAACTACAGCTAATATCGAGAGTTATAAGCAAAAGCTTCATGAGGAAGATTTGCCGTCTCCACCTTATCTGGATGACTTAGTAACCAATTCCACTTTTTCTCCTTTTTCAGATAAAATCATGCTGTTCCATAAGATGGATATGTTTTCAATAAAAATAAGAGCCTTCGGAAATTCAGTGGCCGTCAATGGCCGGCGGGATCTAGGCATGATTTATTTGAAGGCCATTATGAAAAACTCATATTTTGTTGAACGTGCTGCTAGAATTATGATTGAGAAAGGATGGTTTGAACAGCCGCCTGCAGCTGCTGATAGAGGTTAATGATTCTAATAGTCCATACTTTGCAGTTTAGAGAAGCCTTTCGCTGAGAAAGGCTTTTTTTATGGGTGACAAAAAACGTGCGAATATTGTCTGGAACAAAAGTGCATTTATTAACGACCAGCTGCTGGTCCATTCCCTGCGATAGACTAAATCCCAAGACTTAGATAAAAATTGAACCGGAGGCCCAGGATACTATAAATGGACCATGGTACATTTGATATATAAAGAGTCAGGAAGAGGATGAAGATAAATGCCAAAAGAGAAACATCAGTTAACAGATTCAGCTGCAACCGGAAAGCTGCAAATGACCATTTTTTTATGTTCCATTCTTTTTACCATTGGGACAGCCATTCACAATTTTATTATTATAAATCCGTCTTTAATTGAAACCATGATGCAAATGGCGGGAGCAGCAGACCCTGCTGGTGAAGCAATCGAATTCACATTTGGTTTTAGAATTGTCGGGTGTTTATACATTGCTGGAAATGCGTTAGGCATATTGGCTTTAAATAGCCGTTCAAAAATATTATGGTGGATCATATTAATCGTTAATGTCACGCAAGCCACTGGGCCAATTATGATTCCTTCATCAATGTGGACAGCAGTTAATGACATTTATGGCGTGTTAGGGATTCTGCCAAGTGCGATTACGGACGGCGGAGCCATTATCTTATCTTTAGTCATGATCATTTCGATGTTCAAGCTTCGTACTACATGGGCACAGAGACCTTCATAAGCTATAATCAGCTGCTGATCAGGCAGCTTTTTTTGATCCAGTTAATTGATTGTTCCAGTCTGCTCTATTTCCACATTGGCTTTAATGGACACTTTGACATCTGGATATTGCATCTTCCATTGTTGTTCATCAAAGGCACGATCATGCTCCCTGTATTTTGCTCCCAGCCCTAGAGGATCAACCTGCTCCTCCTTAAGCCTATTTATGAAATGGAGAGCTTTTTTTTCCAGTTCCTTTTCTACTTTATCCTGATATTTCTTCCTATCAAAAGCATGTTTTTTTTTCTCAGATGAAGCAAATTCCTGAAGCTTTGTTTTCATTTTTAGGTGAATGGAAAATTCCGGCTTTCCCTGAACCATCTTTATTTTATATTTAGGATTTGAATAAAGGGTTTCCAGGACCACCTTATCCCCATTTTCCAGCATAAACGCCTGCGTACCATTGTTTTTGTTCTTTTTAAGCAATGTTTTGAACATAAATATGTCTTCCCTTGGAATGGAAGTAATAAAGCTATCATCTTTAAAAACCGCCAAACCAGTTATTCTGATGGTACCATTTACATTCTTTATTAAAGGTAAGTATGCATCTTGACCTGTCTGAAATAATTGAAATAAAAAGGTTTGCAGATTGGTTTTTGGAAGCGTTCCGAACTCCATGTTTTGATCCAGCATTTCCTGGAGGTAAATGGAAATATTCTCACTCTGATATTTATTCAGGTTCATCAGCTCTTTCGTTTCCCCATCCACAATCGCCAATTGTACGATGCTTCCGATAAAGGGATCCCGGTTTAAGGTATCGATAAAATCACTGATCCCGCTTTCTGCCAGTGACTCCCCATAAAGAGCCAGCCTGAGCTGGCCGCTGACTAATCGAAGCTGTGTTTCATTGTTTAACTTTTCCCTTATTTCCTTGCTTGAATATCCGGATACTGATTTGACCTCGGTTGTTGAACCTTTATTCTTAAAGACTGGATAGGCAACGGTCCCTTCAATCTCCCCTTCACCGGCCAAATCATAGCCAACCCCCTGTATCATCCCGACCTCATTGACAATACGGGTTGGGAGCAGGGAACACCCGGATAGAAAAAGGATGAAGAAGATCGATAATACTGAGCGGCTACCCATCTTGATGCCCCCTTTTAAACAAAGTGAAATAAATCAGAAGCAGAGGGATATAGACGTAAAAGACGTACAAATTCATCTGCGTAATATATTTATCCAGCATCTCATTAAAATGCTCATTATTAATTAGACACAACCCTACGCTGATTAAAATAAGGACCCATAAAGCATACTTTTGCTTCACATTAAAGATTTTCTTTAATCCCCTGCTTGAACACCATAACAACAGTGAAATCAATGCGGTGACAACCATTGAATACATAGAGATATATAAATATTCAAAGCGCTCCAAATAAGAAAACTTAATGACTTTAGTAAGTGAAAGCTCTGGCCAGATGGTCGATTTTAATTGGTTTTCACTATAAAAGGTGAAAGACACAATGGAAGAAAGGGTATAGAGCAATGTAGTGAAAAGTACACCGAGATGAGCAAACTTTCTGGATTTATCAGGATTTCGGATAAATGGGTAAACCATTAATAGTGTCTCTGTTCCTGCTATGGTGTACATGGAGCTCTTAATAGAGTCCAGCATGTCCATAACGGAGTGATTCATGATGGGAAGCAAATTTGAAAAATGAGCAGTCTTCAATGGAAATATATACAGAAATAAGACCCATAGCTGCGGGAAAAGAAAAGATAAAAATGACAGGCCGACGACAACGCGAAAGCCTCCGGAAATGCAATAATATACAAGTATTAGAATCAAAACGGATACAATCCAGGAAGGTATGGCCGGAAACATCCAAACCTGGATAATTTCTATGAATTTAAGCATGACAGACACACTTGCTAAAGCATAATAGCTGATGATGAAGAAGCTTAGGAATTTTCCAAGGACATTGCCGAAGGAAGCCTTGTGAATATCGATGATATCCCCCTGTGCTTTTCCAAGCAGTTTATACATAACCCAAATAAAGACCTGAACCAGACATCCTGCGGCGAGGACGCCAATCCATGCATCATATCCCGCTTTCTCTGCAATCGTTCTTTGAAAACTTAAAATCCCCACACCCACCTGTGAGTTGTAAATGATGAAAAAGACCAAATAAGGGGAGACCTGGTGCCTTATGCTTACTTTCAAACGAATCACCCTATAACATTATTCGTAAAAATCATTCAATGGCTCAGGATTCTTTTGGTTTCCTGAAACCTTTTTCTTTTTTTGCGGCCTTAAATTTTGGGGGTTATCTTTTTGTATGGAAAAAGGGAGTCTGATCCACAGGTCCTGAAATGCGGTTCTCCGCATAGGATAATTGCTTAAATATGGCCGTCCAAGTGATGTCAGCCTAAGTATGTGTATCAATGTATAGATTAAGCTAAGGTATACACCAAATAGGCCCAGCCAAGCGGCTAGAAAAATGATCGGAAACTTAATAAAGCGGATGGTGTTGCTGAATTTATACACGGGGGATGTGTAGGAAGCTAATGTTCCAAGCCCCACAATAATCAGCAGCACATTGCTGGTTAATCCGGCTTCCACCACTGCCTGTCCGATGACAATGCCGCCTACGACACCCAGCGATTGCCCAATTTTAAGCGGTAATCGGATTCCTGCCTCCTTTACCATTTCGATCATTAGTTCTAAAAACAAAGCTTCCAGAAAAGGGGGGAAGGGAACTGTTGCTCTTGATCCTACAAGCGGCTCCAGCAGACGGGCTGGAATTAACTCGTAATGATAGGTCATAATCGCCACATACATGGGAGTGACAAATGCTGAAATAAATAAGGAAGCAAAGCGCAATAAACGGAAGAAATTACTGATAATCCATGAATAGTTATAATCCTCCATTGCAATAAAGGATTCCATAAACGTGACGGGCAGAATTATCAGATTGGGTGACCCATCTACGGCAATGATAACCTTTCCTTCTGTAAGCCCCGCTGCCACCCTGTCTGACCTTTCTGTTGAAATGGATTGGGGGAACAAAGAATTGGAATTGTCCTCGATCATAGCCGAGATATAGGAACTATCCTGGATGTGCTCATACTGTATGTCTGTAATTCTTTGAATGACGGTGTTGATATTTTCCGGATCTGCTATCCCTTTCACATAGAGAACGGCTACTTTTGTTTTTGATAAATTTCCTACAGTCATTTCCTTTACGATAAGGTCAGATATGGGCAATCTCTTTCGGATGAGGTTAATATTAGTATCCAATTCCTCAATAAACCCGATTTGAGGGCCTATTGCAGAGGCTTCCAATGTTGGAATACCCACATCGCGAAATTTACTGTTTGCGATATTGACTAATAAACAGTCCTCATCATGAGGATGTAATTGAATGGCCATGTAGCCATTCATAATGCTTTGAATGATTTCATCCGAATCGCTGGTGATAACCATTTCCTGAATCGGAATAATGTCTTTTAGCTCGATTAAGGAAAGGCGGCCCTGTATGTATGGAAGAACATCCTTATGCAGAATATCTGATGATATAAGCGTGCGAAAATAGGCTATCCAAAATGGATGATTATCGATTGGTGAAGTATGATAATGAACAAAGTCATTTGAACCGGAAAAAGTTTCAACCCAATTCTGATGGATTGGATGGGAGTTGCCGATGCTGTCATTATTTCGGCTGCTCTTTCTCTTCATAGCAAAACCTCTGTTTTTTTCATATTATTTGTGAGCCTGTC
The DNA here is from genome assembly GCF_009849585.1 of Bacillus sp. ZZV12-4809. Classification (GTDB taxonomy): domain Bacteria; phylum Bacillota; class Bacilli; order Bacillales; family Cytobacillaceae; genus Cytobacillus. The sequence continues at coordinate 389,611 of NZ_VCRN01000001.1, read as the reverse complement.
ATTTCTATACATGGATACCATTATAAAGAACAAAGAGAATGTTTGAGATAAAAGGAAAGTCCAAAAGTGAACTTAAGCTGACTTTGCAAGCCATTGATGTTCTAATCCATTCCATTGAGGATACTTGTAGGGAAGACCCAGAATGTTATAAAGAAGCTTCTACAAGACTAAAAATGCTTTAAAGAGCACGGATGAATGGGTGAGGTAAAAGAATATATTAGGAAAATATTGATACCGCTAGAAATTTATAGTAGTATTTTTTTCTATTAATTTTTTTAGCAGTCTTTTTGAGACTAGCGGGTACGCTTAAAAGTTACGGCCTTTGTGGTCGATGGAACATTACTTTATTTGTAATGTCTTTCTATCGTCCAAAGGTCGTTTTTTTGTGCAAATTTTCAAGACAAAAAACGAAAGGGTGAGGTAAAATATGTTAACAAAGATATTAATAGCAGCAGGGATAGGTTCAATGATGGGCGTATTATCTCATGCTAAGAGGAATAACACCATTAAAAAACCAAGAAACACAAAAAGAACATTCTATCCTGGTTTTTTAACTGATATGGCTTATGGGGCATTGGCTGCCGTCGCAGTTGTTATTGTGGCAGATCCTAATGGGTTGGAAAGAGTAATATTGACTTCTATCTTAGGCGGCTATGCCGGAGAAGGTACAATTGCCAAATTAGAAGCTTCAAATCAGCAAGCTAATATTGATTCGGTTAAGAGCAATTTAGAAAAATTAAACGAATCTTTGCCTTCTCCTGAACCGAAAGACAATGAGTCCTCAGCAAAACATGAGAAAGAACAATAAACAAGCATTATTCTTTCTTACATATTTTGTAAGAAAATTATGATATAATTACCGTAACAATTAAACGATATCTAAATGGAGACTGAATCTTAGCAAATAAATCCTGAAAGGAGATGCCAAGATGCAACTTAAGGACTTTCTAAATGCTAATGAGCTTGAGAAGTTTAATGAACTTCAACTTGAACTACATGATGCCCATAACAAGAAGGAGAGGACCTTAATTCAGGCTGAGATTGACGAAATCTTAGATACAGCGAGAAGTCGGTACGAATCTTTAATGAGCGGAAATAAAGAACAGGCTTCAACCTATGAACTTATTAGAGCAACGTCACCTTTTGTCCGGATTAAAGGAAAGAAAGAGCATGTATTACAATGAAGAAAGCTGTATTCCAACATATCGTGGCATACAGCTTTTTTATTTTGTTGAAAGAATTATTTATTAGTTATCTGTACTTCACTCAAAACCTTGTACATAGTATTTATTATACTTAGATTTTAGGCTTGTAATTAAATTCTTATCGGTAATTATATCAACTACATCACTGCTAACATAAATAAGGACATTATCATTGTAGAATATTATGTAAGACTGAGGGTGTCCTTGTATAATCATTTTGGTATAAGCAAAAATATGTTTTGGTTGGAGATTATTTATTGTACCGAATATAATAGTTCTTTCATTAATAGGATCTTCAATTAATGATTCTTTCCAATTTGAAATCTTTACTATTTCACCTAGTCCGGTTTTTAAAGAAGATCTTTTGTTTTTATTAATATATCCAGTAATAAAAGAAGCAGAAACCGAACTGCTATCTAGAAAGACATCGTTTAATATATCTTGTAGTAATCTTGTTCCATGATTCTCAAAAACTTCTAACCCAAACCTTATTCTGTTTTCTGCCTTAACTTGAAAATAAGGTGTTATATCTATATTTGTAAAATCCACTTCAATATCTTGAATTTTTATCATAAAGTCAATCTCCTATTCGTTTTAATTCAATATCATAGGTGCCTGACCTGGTCTTTTTGCTACCGAGGTTTTTAATTGAGGTTGCTCCCTTCCACGCTCCACCAATATGACCATCTTTATCCCTAGATATATACTTTGGTCCCTTACCTTTTCCCCTTAAATAAATCTTAGCTCCGTGTGAGTATTGACCTTTTACTTCAGAATAACCTAATTCTTTTGCAACAGCCTTGGCAACAGATTCATTATCTTTAAGAAGTTTGGTTAAAGTTGATTTTCCATATTTTTTTATCGCAGCCTTTAATCCCTGTTTGGCAATAAAAGCTATTACAAGTGGTACCAATGGTAATGCGAAGGTTTGGAATTCCTTGGCTGTCAAATATAATTCGCTGCCATCACTTTGGTCAACTAAAGATACTTTAAGATCTTGGTTAGGATCGTTAATTAGTAGCATTTCATAATCTATTTGAGTAGTAACTTGTCCGGACTCTGTATTATTAAACTCTACTGTTACGAATTGTTCTGATGTTTCTTCATTCAGATTAAATGTCTTTAATTTAATTTTCTCATAATTAGAGATCGTACCAAAGGTATTAATTACATCACTTTTGCTAGAATGTGCATCTGCAAAACCAGTAGGCAAAATATAACTAAAAAATAGGGTCAAAATTAATAGTTTAATAGTTAGTTTTTTCATAATTTTCTCCTCTCATAATTATTGTGGGATGCAAATAAACCAAAAATACCTTTCCTATTTTTGTAACTTATCAAAGGTAAAATACCATATATTGTAATCTTCTTCAAGTCTTATGAGTACATGAATTCCAATTCTAAAAAGACTTAGTAATGACTAAGGAAAGATATATTTTCTCTATAGTTGGGAATGCTTGTGCACTTTTTGCTATTTACTATGAAGAAGAGAAATTGATTTGCACATTACTTAGGTGTATTTTCCCTTTCTTAGAAATACATAGACTTATGGACAAGTCTATAATTCTCTCTCCCTTAACAATAATTCCAAAAGGCCCTATCTTGTGGGTGGTTGTAATTTACGCTATGATATATTTAATAAATTAATAAACTAAAAAATGGGAATCCCCCAAGAGGACACAGTAACCATCTTACTGTGTCCCTTGGGGGTTTTTTGTTTGGAGGGAAGTCATGAAAAGATTAGCAACATTATCAGCTGCCTTTGTTATAGGAGTAGGCAGTCTCCCGGTTTCAGTCATTGCAGAATCAAGCAGTAATGTTTCTAGGATTGAGGAACAAATCGAAGGTATACAGCAGCAAATAGTTTAAATGGATTATGCTATTGTTGTTATTCTGTCCCCAAAACAAATTCAAAAATTAATTGAAAGAGATACTATATCCTCTGATTTCTGGAAAGATAGAGCAATTAACTGGACTAAAAGAGATAATGAATATTTGATTAAGGGAGTAGTTCCCAGCCAATATATTAAGGTTTCACCTAAGGAGTGAGAAGTATGAAACTGTACTATTCAAATGAGTTTTTAGGAGACATATTTAATATAAGTGTTGAAGGAATGTGGGTAAATGCTAAGATTACCCCTTCCACAAATATAGACAAATTCAAGAAATTTTTTGCTGCAATTGTCGATGAAGATAATGAATTCGAAGAAGGCAATTATAACGAAGAATGGTTAGATGACAATAATTGGTATATTGTTGATGCTGAAAATAGAAAAAAGGGGATATACATACCTGCAGTTTATTCTGATTGGGAAATTAGCTGGAGGTGGAGATGAATTGTTAAAAACCTTGAGTGGTCCTAAGCCTTTCAAGGTTTTCTTTTGTTATGGGGGCCATTGAACCACTCTTTATAGGATAATAGTGAAATATATTATGTTGTTACTTATGATGCGGTTAATCTAATTTATACAGCAAAAATATTTTGACACATACAAGAGGGATGACCACGTGGGTATATAGCGATGGGAACTCGCTTCCCTAAGGACTTTCACCGCTAGGAATTTCACCAGCCTCAGCTAATTTGCTTTTCGGCACTTCTGAAACCCTTGCCTTGCGACCCGGTTATTCCTAGGCCTTCCTAGGCTTTTGACTTCATTCTTGTTCCACTGTAACGAAAGTATCAGGCGTAAAACTAAATTATGGTATAATTATCCTACTAATGATGAGTAATGGAAGAGGGAACTAACATGACAGAAGATTTACAGCAGCTGAAAATTTTATTCAATGAAATGAAAAATAAGCAGTTAGAGACGAAGTACAACCCAACCAAAAATCCTAAAGAGTTAATTCTATCTTTAATACGTTTTTCAATAGATGAATTAGAAAAGGAAGATACTAGGAATGATTTAGTTTTTAATGCTGCAAGAATGATAGTTTCATTAACTCATGAAAAAAGTCCATACTTTACTTTTCTTGTTTATACAGAAACATATAAATACGATCATTTTGACCCTAGAGATATACAGGAAAAACTCAATAATTTACAGGTTAAAAAGAACTATCGAAAAGGTTTGTTAAGTACCTCAGATAACTTGATAACTAGAGAAATTGCAACAGCTATATCTTCTGAGTATGCCTTTTTAACACAAGGAAAGTTTCCTGATCTTTTAATGATGAAGGTATATTATAATTTTTTAGTATCAGTATTGGAGAACCAAACTTTTACAAATGCAGCTGCTCCATCATTCATAGATATTTTTATTGATACCAATCATGAATTACTGTCATGGAATGTAACAGATTATCATGTCGAGAGCCCGACAAGAGACACTCGTTTATTCATTAGTACACACTCGCTAGATCCCTTGGAAAATGAGATAGAAAGAATAAAAAATATGTTTGGATACTTATCTCCATTTTCTATTAGAGAAATAGCTACCGCCATATCCACTGAAAAAGCAATTACAAAATCTAAAGAACTGTTATCCTATATGGGACTTTCTATGAGTTACTTAGGAGTGATAGAAAGTGAACTAAAAACAATTATTCTCCATAGAGAAAAAGAAAATAATATCAAAAAAAAATCATTAATGTGGAAAAAAATCATGGGATATTTAGAGTCTAGAAAAGACCAACTTATTAAAGAAGTTGAACTAGAGGAATGGGATTTTTGGATTAGTAAATTAATAGAATTCAATTCTATTAGAAATAGACCTGCTCATGGTGAACCTGTCAAACGTTAATTCGCATTATACGCGCAATTGTTCTTTCTCGCTCTGAAGAAGGAGTAGTCCCTTGTTGATCAATCATCTTCAAATAATTTTTCTCCACGATGGAGGCGCATGGCAATATCTGCTGTATGCGGCATTTCCCTAGCAGTTGGGGCATGGCCTGCCAGATAACGTGTTACCGCGAGAATCAATGTTTCCTGTGCATACCTGGCAAACTCGGAATCCTCATTTTCCAAATGATCATGTTCGATTATTGCCGCTTCATACATTTGAAATGAATGAAACTCTGCATCCTCCCTTAGTAAAGCGTGTCCGAGCGTATTTAGGAGTTGACTTTTATCACCGCCGCGTGCCAGGTAATTTACTACCCATCTTGCAGATTCTGAAACTTGTTACTGTTGATTCATCATCTCCAATAATTCTGAATGATTCTTCGGTTCAGTTTCTTCATCCTTTGGCTTCGGTCTTCTTGCAGACGGTGTATTGAGAAAACGATCATGATACACACTCATTGCACCATGGAAAACAGCCCTGGTCAATTCATTTATGAGTAGATTTTACAAGATGTAATTAATAACAAAATAGGATTAGGTTTAAATTGGAGGTGGTTGGAATTGAAAATGTATAGCATAGGATTACTCACTATTTCTTTATTACTGGGGGTAGGAATATGTATACTCTACAATCTCTATTACCGGAGGATAATTTGCCTTTTTAAGGTCCCTAATCTGGGAATGCAGTCTGCTTTGTTTTATTTCATTGCCCCTTCAATACCTCAAAGAGATGTTTTGAAACTATACCGGATGCTGTATTCACTTTTATCTGCCCTTAGATACGTACTGATTTCACCCAGGACTTTAATTACCTTATGGGCGAGTTCCACAGTTTTGGGTGATTTTTTCTTCGTTGCCACAGTGAATGGTTTAATTGCCTCCCATTTAATTACTTAAAAACAAACCGAGAATCCTTTGAATCTGCTGATATAGATAAGTTTTCCGTTGCATCCATGAATCAGTAGGTATATTATGGAATTTGGATTTGATACATAAATCTAGAGGGGGTACAAAAATGAAAAAATCCATTATGATGTTCGTCATCGCCACTCTTGCTATTATGTTGTCTGCATGTGGTGAAGAAACATCCAAAGAAGACGAACCAAAAAAAGAAGAGGTTCAGGAGCAGAAAGAGAAAGCTAAGGAACCTGCAGAAGAAAAAGAAGAAAAGGCTAAAGAGGAAGAAACTGCAGAAGCCGCTAAGATTGATACGTCCATGTATCAATACGCCAAAAACATTGATGTGACTGATGCGCTTGAAATAAATAACCACATTACACTCATGATTGATATGAATCCTAAAACAAACCAAGGCATGGCATTTCAGCATGTGTTAAACGATACTTATGACTTCTTGCTTCAAGATAGTGTTCAGCAAGCAGACACGGTTGGAATAAATGTTCGACAAGATGGCGTGAAGATTGCTATGTTTACCGTACATCCGAAGGAATTTGTGGAAAATGATGAGATACCCATGGCGGATTTAGTGCTGCAGGCATCCATCGTTGACATGATGACGGACGAGGTTAAAGCCTATGCAGAAGCAATGGAACTGCCAGTGAAAACCAAACAGTAACCTGAACGAAGGACCTAAATAGGTCCTTTTTTAATGCTTGGCGATAGTTTTGGATATGGCTTCCTGATTGTTATCTAATAGATTGTGATTGGTTCTATCACTCCCCGCTTCCTGACATACAAAATAGTAAGTGATTACGAAGAGGCTCTCATACAGGAGGAGAACTATACAAAACGGCGGGTGTATGCGATGTTTGAACTGGTGTTTTTAACGTTAACGATTCTATTCTTTCTTGGAAATATGGTGACTATCGGCGTCCCTTTTGTCTTGATGGAATGGCTAGATAAACGAATGGCTGAATGGAAAGCTGTCGCCATTTAGCTTAGGATAAAACACAAACAGCATTTAACAAGCCTGTCCATTAAAAAAGACAAATGAAACTGTGGAAGACTGGCAACCCATACATAATAGGAAGTGCATAGAAATTTGTTAAGAATTCTGTAATATATGCATAAGGATTCGGTTAGAATTGAACCTTATATTTATTCTGAAGAGGTTTTCGTTTTTATTATTAAAAACAGGGGTGACAGGATGTCGATAAAAAAACGATTGATATTATCGAATATAGGGATGGTGCTGCTCCCTGTTTTATTATTTTTACTGCTGGAAATAATTATTGGATATGTATTGTTTTATCCTGTAAAAGGATCAGTCGATCACGAGGATCTCGAATTCTTCCGGTCGATCCGGATTTATCTGCTGGTCGGGGTGCTGGTTTTGACCAATGGCGTCCTGACTTTCCTTGTTTCGAAAAGCATCATTGCCCCTCTTCTCCGGCTGAAGAACGCGGCAAATGATATCAGCAGAGGAAATCTGGATACCCAAATAGAAGTTACCGGGAGAAAGGATGAACTGAACGAGCTGGCGATCGCCTTTGAGATGATGCGCGAAAGGCTTAAGGAGGCCGATGCCATGCAAAAGCAGTATGAAGAAAATCAGAAGGAATTGATTGCGAGCATTTCCCATGATTTAAAAACCCCTTTAACAAGCATTAAGGGTTATATCAGGGGGATATCAGATGGAGTGGCGAATACGCCGGAAAAGTTGGCGCGGTATTTGGGCACGATTGAAAAAAAGACGGATGATATGGAAGCCTTGATTTCTGAGCTTTTATTGTATTCCAAGCTTGATTTGCCGAATGTTCCTTACCATTTGAGGGTGATGGATTTAGCATCCTATTTTGATGATTATCTCGAGGAGCTCCGGTTTAATCTGGTGGGACAGCCAGTCAACCTTTGTCTTGAATGCGAGCCCAATCATTCATATCGGGTGCAGGCAGACAGGGAGAAATTAAATCGTGTTATTGGCAATATTGTGCAGAACAGCTTGAAATATATGAAGGAAGGCAAAAAGGAATTAGTCGTCAGACTGTCTTCGAAAGAGGAGTACGTGACGGTTGAAATCCAGGACAATGGTACCGGCGTCTCACCGGTTGAGCTGCCTCATTTATTTGACCGCTTTTACCGGACGGATATCTCCAGGAATTCTGCCACAGGCGGCAGCGGTCTGGGTCTCGCCATTGTGAAAAAGATCATTGAAGGCCACGGGGGGACCGTTTGGGCAAGTGGAGGAGACAGGCAGGGGCTTAGTATATGTTTTACGTTGAAAAAGGGGGAAGCTGATTGGAAAAAATCTTGATTATCGAGGATGAGCTTAGTATTGCTGAGCTCGAAAGGGATTACCTGGAATTGAACCAGTATGAGGCCGATATTGCGGCAACCGGTCAGGAAGGCCTGGAGCGCTTAAAAGCAAACACCTATCGGCTGGTTTTACTTGACCTGATGCTTCCGGATATGGATGGCTATGAGGTTTGCGGGAAAATCAGGGAATTCTCAGAGATTCCCATTATCATGGTGACAGCCAAAAATGAGGACATTGATATGATTCGGGGCTTAGGCAGAGGAGCCGATGATTATATTGCCAAGCCTTTTAATCCCAATCAATTGATTGCCAGGGTAAAGGCACATATAGCCAGATACGACCGGCTGATTTCAAGCGGTCCCAGCAAGGGTGAAGACCTCAGGATAGGGGATTTGCTGATTCAGCCGGGTACACGGAAAGTATTTGCAGGCAGTCAAGAAAAAATCCTTACCGCCAAAGAGTTTGACCTTCTGCAGTTCATGGCATCCTCTCCGAACCAGGTCTTCAGTAAAGAGCATTTGCTCGAGCAGGTGTGGGGCTTTGATTTCTATGGGGATGTCACAACCGTGACAGTTCATATCAGAAGACTGCGGGAAAAAATTGAAAAAGACCCATCTGAACCGGATTATATTGAAACGGTTTGGGGTGTGGGCTATCGGTTTAAACGGTAAGAGCGTATAGATTTCTATGCGTTCTTTTTTTATTTTTGGATTTAATAATTCTGTAAGAAATTGATAAGAGTGCTGTTAGAACCTCTCCGTAGAATGGGTTTTGTAAAGGAAACAAGAGAGGGGAAACTGAAAATGCCAAAAAGAACACTGGCTGAAAATAGTTATATAGGATTGGGTTTGGTTTATCTGGGCTGCCTGCTGGTTCAATTTTTGCTTGCTGGGATGTCGATCTTTGGAGATCCGTCCAAGTGGGCTGCCCATAAAATGTTTGTTCATTTGTTTGGCTATGCCATTCCGGTGCTGATGATGCTGTCTGCGCTGGCAGGAGGATTTTTCAAGCGGATCTATAAGGAAATGACGATCGTTTTCCTGCTGCTGTTTGTCATGTACTTTACGGCGAACATGGGGTGGAGGATCAGCTGGCTGGGCGCTTTTCATCCAATTGCCGGGATTGTGTTTCTGGGGGCAGGTGCTGCAGCAGTTCGTAAGGTTCTAAAGGGGACTTACAGGAATGAGAACCCCGTTAAAGCTTCTGCAGGAAAGGAAAGAGGGCTCCTGATTTGGGCATTGGGCGGTGCCGCCGGCGGATTTACAGCTGGAATCCTATTTTCAAATGTAATCGCCATCGTTGGACTGATTTTAGTGGATAAGCCTATTGGCATCAAATTTCTGCCGATTTATATGGCTGCCTGTTCAGCGGTGATACTGCCCGCCTGGCAGTATAAAAAGGGGGAGGAAAAATAATGAAGCAAAAATTAACGTATTTCTTTATGGTTTCCTATTTATGGATTACCTTTATTACGCTGGGGGCTTTTGTACTGGAGGTATTCATGGTGTATCCGAATATTTTTCATAACATGCCGGAATCGCTGGAGGTTTCGATGGATTTTATGAAGGCTGCAAGCCCTCATACCTTCTTCCCGCCGCTTGGATTTGCGAGCTGGGTCACTGGTGCCGGTGCGCTGATTCTGGTGTGGAAGCAAAAGTCTGCCCGCCGCTGGGTTCTGGGAAGCATTCTTGTCATGATTCTTTTAGGGCTCATCTCCATGGTATTTGAATGGCCGAGAAATGAAATTATGTTTATTGAAGGGCAGAGTGTTCATTCTGCAGCATTTCTGAAACAGACAGCAAGGGAGTTTCTGATGATCAATTGGATCAGAGTAGCTTGCAGCACGATTGGTGCGGTTATGGTGTTTGTGGGATTTCTAAAGTTTTATAAGATAGATTTGCAGGAAAGAGAGTAGGCAAATGAAAAGGGGCAGCCGGAACTGTCCCTTTTTAATCATTTATTTCTCCGCACATAGCTTATATTTACGGAGACTCCAGCTTTTCCTAACTATGAAACTATCTATTATACAAATTACTCCTAAATTATGAAAATATTGGGTACAATTGAGGTAGTCCAACAAAATTCGTCAAAAAAGGAGATGCTAACATGTTGAAAAATGCTGGAATAATGGGGGTAGGGAGCTATTTGCCGCCTCGGGTAGTGACTAATGATTTTTTCAATGAAAAGTGCGGCATTTCTGGCAGATCCATTGAAAAAATGACAGGCATCAAGGAAAGAAGATTTACGATTCCAGGCATTGATATGGTAGACATGGCGTGTAAAGCAGGGGAAGCAGCCTTGGAGAATGCGAATACAGATGCATCGGAAATTGATTTTGTTATTCTCTCCACTATTACACAGGAACGCATCTATCCCTCTATTGCCTGTCAGGTTCAAAGCCGCCTCGGCATCCCGACCACAGCTGGAGCCTATGATATGAGTGTAGGCTGCGCTGGGTTTGTATTAGCTCTGCTGAATGGCTTTCAGTATGTACAGACCGGCTTTGCGAAAAAAGTGCTGGTCATTGGTGTAGATGAATGTTCCCGTAATATGGTATTAGAAAACAAGAATGAAAGAAAGGTTAATATTCTGTTTGGCGACGGAGCGGGCGCTGCGATTGTCGGGAAAGTGTCAGAAGGCTTTGGCTTATTATCTTCAACAGCAGGTTCTGATGGATCCGGGTCTGAATATATGAGAGAAGACAAAAATCACAGGCCGTCAATGGATGGCGAGGCCATATTTCAATTTGCTTCGACCTACATTCCAAGTATTGTAAAAGACGTCTTGCAAAAGGCCAATTTAACTCTCAATGACTTAGATTATCTGGTTCCACATCAGGCAAACCTTCGCATTATTGAAAAAGCGGTACATAATCTTGAATTCCCAATTGGGAAGGTAGCCACCCATGCCGTCCAGTACTACGGAAACACTTCTTCTGCCAGTGTGGCACTCGCTCTTGCTGATGAAGTGGAGACGGGACGGATTAAAACCGGAGACCATGTTGTCCTGGCGGGTTTTGGATCAGGTTTGGCTTGGGCAGCAGCGCTGATCAGGTGGGGGAGATAAGGAGTTCGGTCTTGCTGAAGGAAGCTGTGGGCATGGAGGAGAGATGGAAACCATCACCAATCTTTTCTGCTGCTAGAATTAATACAGCCCGTCTTAAGGTCATTCTCTTTTCCTCACATGGAGGAGACTTTAATAAAAATGACAGGATCTATTTGATAGTGGGATATCCGGCATTACAGAAGCAGGCATACTGGGAGATCCAAGACAGGCAAAAGCAGAAGGGGGTGAATACTTCTTAGATCTTCTATCAGATGAAATTGTAAAAGCATTCCATAAGGATTTGTCGATATGAAAGATTGCTATACCTGATTCTGCAACTTTTGAGGAGCTGAAGTAAGGAAGCCTGCGAACATCAAGGTCTTATTTGTAAAATAGCCAAGCTAACACCATAAAACTTTTTGAAGGGAAAGTTCCCACTGTCCCTTTGCAATTTGAAAAAGAGGACACAAAAGAGTGTCCTCCATAGTTTATTTCCCCGCACCAGGGCCAACACGGCGTGTAACTGTATCCTTTTTGGCAGGATCGGTTTCAGAGGTGCTTGTAAATGTAAGGTTTGTCGGTACCGGCTTGGTTTTTGGGATTTTTACATAAACTGGAACATCTACTGTTGCACCGGCTGGCACCTCAATCACATTATGCTCCAGCATGAGCTCCCAGCCAGCTTCTGTCTTGGCATTAAGGCGGATAAGATCCGCAGCATTTCCTGTATTGGTTACCTTGAAGTAATAGGCTGCTACTTTGCCTGGAGCAGCAAATTGGACTTTGCTTTTTTCAGCTGAGACGCCTCTTGTGGCCGGTCCAGATTCATCCATATGACGGACGGCAACTCGATAGGAGAGTGCTCCTTCATGATCTATCTTTTTATTTAAAATGTAAAAGTGAAGACGGTTATGCTCGTCCTTATATTCGCTGACAACGCCTTCATCGGTTCCGGCTTTAAAGAGAGAATCCGAAAGCTGCCTGTAATCCCCTTTTGAATACATGGCTTCTGTTCCGTCAGGGCGTTTAAAGTCAACCTTGTTAATGTCCTCTGCGTGAGAGTCGATTACCCAGATGTTTGGTGCGGCTTCCGTATTTTTGGTTTTAGCCAGTAGAACCCCGGAATCTGGAGTGAACGAATCGAATCCTACACGGTCCACTACTTCTACCGTATAGTTGTTATACCACTTTTCCCCGCGCTGCATATCAGCACGCCAGTCGTCCTCAAGTGAATTTTTCGGAGTCAGATCTTCCATGCTGATGTTGATGCCATGAAGGGCATTGCGGCCAAACTCTTCACCGGCCGGTACCGCGCGTGCCAGGATATCGGTAAACACAGGTCCGGTTTCAGCCAATTCCTCACGGCTGATGTTCAAGTACTGGTCTTCCGATAAGAAGCCTTGCTTGATTTTGTTCCGGAGCATGTGATGCGCCGGAGCTGACCCTCCCAGAGTAGGGAGTACCATCCAGCGTGTATGAGGCCCTGCAGGCCCATTAAAGCTTCCCCGGCTCATTAATTCCCAGGGACCGGAATAGGAGCGGGAAACAGGCTTTCCATATGGATTGTTGTAGTTATCTCCCAATTTCATAATATGGCCGAATTCATGGGCGAAGGTACCCATTCCGTCATTTTCACCTTGAATGGAAACCCCGTTGCTGGCACTGGACCAGATGCTTTTCGCAGCAAGCCAAGAAGTCCAAGGAACATAGCGGGTATTGGCGGAATTCGGGAATCCTTCAAAAGGAGGTCCGAATTCCTTTGCTACATCTTCTGCTGTCTGGAACATCATTTCCCCAAACTCCTGCCAGACGCCTGACTCATCATATCCGGCATGCAGGATGAAGGTGAAATCGTAATGTTTGCCTGAAGCGGCGATATCTGCTTGCGCCTTTTCCATTGCTTCAGCTCTTAAATTTTTTGCCTGATATTCTCCCGGCATATTGGATTGCTGTCCAAATTCGTTCAGTCCATACTGGAATTCATTGTGGTCCATCCGGTAGGTTCCAAATGAATCAAGTTCAACAGCCCATTTGCCATACGAATTTTCTCTCCAATATTCATTAATCGTCCGATGGTTATTCAGTGGCTGCGGTTTGTTCAGGAAATCTACCCAGAACTGGCCGATTTCATCCCGCGGGATATTACCGGTCCCAATAGGGTTGCCTGCCACTTCAGATCCTTCCGGCTGACTTAGAATAAACTCCCGGTCAGGAAAATCGACAATGACAAGTGCTCCCCTTAATACTCTCTCAGGCTTAATATCAGCCGTGCGCCAGTCAATTCCCGGAATCGGCCGGTAATCTTCCCAGGTCATATCCTCAGGAAGCTCCCAGGACTGCATATCTGCAGGTTCCGGGAAGTCTTCGAGACCCGGTTTTTCTGCATAAGCCGCAGAAGAAATGGACATTAAAAGCAATGTAACAAATAAGATTAAAGACTTTTTCAATTGCCTCAACTTATTTCGCCTCCCTTAATTCTAGTATTCTGGTAAATTATACAATTTTGTTTCGTGAATAAAAATATAAAATATTTAAAATATTCAAAATGGTGCAGGAGAACTAAGACTAGATGCCTGTAATATACTAAAGGTAGAGAGCAGCGATAGTATAAATTTGGTATATTTAGAGGAGGAGAGCTATCTGCGCGGGGAGGTACATATGAAATTAAATATCTTTATTTCAATGACAGGGGATGACATGTTAGAAGGAATAGATCAACTTCATGGGAGCATATTCGGCGATTCTGAAGGGTTAGCCGTCAAAATGAAAACCAAACCTGATTTGCTGGTGCTGACTGCTATGGATGGGGAAAAAGTGATTGGGTATAAAATGGGATACCGCCTGAATGAGGATACCTTTTATAGTTGGCTAGGCGGAGTGGATCCTCAATACAGGCGAAATGGTATTGCTTCTAAGTTAATGGAAAAGCAGCATGAACACTTAACAGAAATGGGGTATAAGATGGTCCGGACGAAGACGATGAACAAATGGAGAGGGATGCTGATTCTGAATCTTAAGCATAGATTCGATGTTATCGAAACCTGCACCGATGAAAAAGGAATACATAAGATCGTGCTGGAGAAAAGGTTACCAATGTAAGGCTGCTGAAAAAGGCAGCCTTTCTTTATTTGTTCATGAAATATACCATAATTACCGGAAAAATATACATTCACCCTGTCCTTTTAGGGCTCAACTATATATGTATACATATGAAAGGGTTGCGATTCTCGAATCTGCCAATCCGAATGTAGCAGAATTCGAGAATATAAATTGTGGAGGGATGTATATGAGTTCACTTTTGGTAAATGAAAAGCCTATTTTAATACTTCCGTCATTGGCGGAAAAGCTGGGACTGAATGAGGCGGTGCTCCTTCAGCAGATTCATTATTGGCTTGTGAGGAGCAGGCATCTAAAAGAAGGGCGCAAATGGATTTACAATACCTATAAAGACTGGAAAAAGCAGATGCCATTCTGGTCTCATGCGACGATCGGACGTACCATTCGTTCCCTTGAGGAGAGAGGATACTTGGTATCTGCGAATTTTAATGCCAGTAAAATGGATAAGACCAAATGGTACACAATTGATTATCAAAAACTGGCTGAATGGGAAGAATCACTTGGCATGGAACATCGAGAATCACAGTCTGAAGAACTGAATATAACAGATTGCGACTCCGAAGATGACAATGTGCAGCAACCAATACCAGAGATTACTACAGAGACTACAACAGAGAAAAAAGATATCCCTTATGCTGCGGTTATCGAATACCTGAACAGCCAAACCCAATCAGCTTACCGGACAGGCTCGAAGAAGACGAAGAATCTGATCCGGGCACGATGGCTGGAGGGATTCAGGCTGGAGGATTTTAAAAAAGTGATCGACCTGAAGGCAGAGGAATGGCTGCATGACCCGTATTGGCGGAAGTTCCTGAGGCCGGAGACGCTGTTTGGCACCCGTTTTGAATCGTACCTGAATCAAAAGCCTCTTACAAAGCAGCTGCGGGAGGAGGATTTCAACCTTGATGACTAAACGGGAGACGTATACGCTGCTGGCGCTAATTGCCGTTTATTACGAGCAGTTTGAGGTGAATCAGCAGAAAATTGATTATTGGCACGAGTTGCTGCATCCTTATGAGATTGAAGAACTGCAGCTGAATTTGTATCGTCATGTGGAGGAGTCCCCATATTCACCGAAGATTTCGGATCTGGTGCGGAAACCTATGGCTGTATCCAGAGCCATTCCGGATTGCCGGGATACGGCCCTTATTGTGCCGACATCCTGGAAGCCGGCAAGGGAGGAAGTGGTTCAGGCGGAGCTAGCGAAAATGCGGGAGATTCTGGGGATAGCCAGAGGTGAAGTCTGATGCTGGGGTATGGGCTATACAGTCAGGAGGCAGAAGAGGCGGCGGTGGGGGCACTGTTCTTGGAGGATGGGCTGATCAAAGATTGTAAGCTGCGGCCGGAACACTTTTATTTATCGAGATTAAAGCGGCTGATGACGATTATCCTGCAGCTTGATGCGAAGGGGAAGCCGGTTGATGTGATTTCAGTTGTGGAAGAAGCGGGCCACCACAATCTTGAGAGCATTGGGGGAATCGGCTATATTACCGAGATTGCGGGAAGTGTGCCGACTGCAGCGAACTTTACATTTTATCAGGATACCGTTTTTGAATATTACCAAAAGCGCAAAGCTGTTGAGATTGCGGGGCGGATTCAGGAGAGTGCGCAGACCGGAGACATATCCTGTACTTTGAGGGATGGCATTCAGGATCTTATGCAGATTGAGGATCTTGTTGGTGATGATGACCTGGGGGATGTTGTGCCTTCTTTGGTCGAGCTTTACGGGGAAGCTGAGAAGGATCTTGGCGAAATGACCGGGATTCCGTCAGGTTTTAGGAGTCTGGACAAGCTGACCGGAGGATTCCAGGAGTCTGATTTGATTATTGTTGGAGCGCGCCCCAGTGTTGGGAAAACAGCCTTTGCTCTGAACATGGCCATGAACGCAGCTGATCAGAATACGGCCCTTATTTTTTCACTGGAGATGTCCAAAAAGCAGCTCCTGAAAAGGATGATCAGCTGTAAAGGAGAAATCAGCTCGATAAAACTCCGGAATCCGAAGCGTTATTTCGGTGAGGGAGACTGGACTCAATTTTCCAGTGTGATGGGGTCATTCGGTGAGGTGAATCTGCATATTTTTGACCGGGCGGGAATGAATATTGGATACATCTGGTCCAAGGTCAGAAAAGCACGCCGGGAGTACGGAGAGGGGAAACGGATGCTGGTGGTGATTGATTATCTGCAGCTGATTTCGGGGGATCCGGGGCATCAGAACCGTCAGGCGGAAATCAGCGAAATCAGCCGGAAGCTGAAGACGATGGCCAGGGAATTGAATGTAGCGGTAATTGCCTTGTCGCAGCTGAGCCGGGGCGTGGAAAGCAGGCAGGACAAGCGGCCGATGCTATCAGATTTGCGTGAGAGCGGGCAGATTGAGCAGGATGCAGACTTGATTGCGTTTTTATACCGTGATGATTATTACGATAAGGACTCCGACCGTAAGGATACGATAGAGATTATCCTCGCCAAACAGCGGAATGGGCCGATTGGGACAGTTCGGCTGGCGTTTATGAAGGAGATTGGGAAGTTTGGGGAGCTGCAGCAGGGGAGTTAGGGGGAGTAGTCGGGTGGAATAGAGGGGCTTAGATGTCAAGACTGAGGGTGAGCGGCGCTAATCAAGGAGAATAGAGCCGCTTAGAGGGAAAGCCCGGCGGTGAGCGGCCCTAATCAGGTCGAATAGAGACCTGAAAAAGGGACAGGTGATCTGCCCCATCAGATGGTTTTCAAATACCCCTCATTTTGGATATCAATGTCAAATTGGATATCAGACTTTAAAGTTGGATAATAAACCGACCGCCAGTTTTTCAAATCTTTTCGGCTGATTTTCGTGCGGTACAATTGCCCCAAGCCGAGTATATCTGCTTCGCTCTTCTGGAGTTTGGCCAGCATGTCATTAAACCGGCTTGTCAGCATGCGCCTTAATTCTTTTTTAATCATGGCATCGGTGGTTTTGCCCCTGGTTTCCAGGAGGACCACCTTTAGTTTGACACGGCTTTTGAGATAAGGCTGGTTATTCTTAAATTCAATATAATGGTCCATCGAGTTTGCGGTGATCATGACACTTGCATGATTCAGAACTTCAATTTGTCCATGGGTGCTTTCATTGTTGAAAGCGTTGAATAGCAGGGTTTCGTCATTACTGATCTGCTCAACCATCTTTCCGTTTTTGATAACGGCCGATCCGGTTTGCCGGTAAGATGTCGTTTCTCCCGTAGCAATCATGGGGATCGCTACATCACGTGTATACGAATGGATGCTGCGGTACACTTCCCATATTCGTGTAAGAGCAATTTCCGGGTTCCAGCCTGCATTTTTTTCAAAGAATTCGAACATGTTGGTTCCCTGTAGGTTCTTTGAAGTGGAAAGAATCGAAAAAAACTCATCCAGGTTCTGGTCACAAATTGTAATGAGTGCTTTGGGTGATACTTCCCGAGATCTGATGAAACCGGCAATAATATCTTTCATGCCTTCCTCAGCCGTTTTCCTCTCAATCATAATGACCTTGACGTGAAGGAGGTCAATCGTGCTCTCCATGTTCCGGCTGATTGCATCGATTGCATGGGAAATGGTCTCACCGGTTCCGCTGACGATTTTCACTTCAACCTTATCTTCCACAGGTTCAGGGATCTTTAGAAATACTTTGTATTTACCCTCCTCATCTGTAGAAATGCCAAGAACGATGGGGAGTGTCCGATGGTTGATATCCCTGATGTCCCAGCAGCCGGTCAATATTATGACTGTCAGAAGCAGACAGAGTGCAATAGAGATGTTGGATTTCCATTTACATGTTTTCATGATTACTCTTCCTCTTCATGCGATATCCAAAGAATAATAGTGAAAAAGGAACGGCCATCAGGATGTAAAACCGTAAAAATGTATTCCACCAAAATAATTGCTCAACCGCCCTCCAGTCTGGAATGAAAAAACAGGAAATGTACACTAAAGCCGACAGGGCAAGCAGTAACTTTACCGGTTTAATCGCAGGCAGATAATGATTTGCAATCCGGACTGCTTTCCATGACACAAGTGCAATATAAAGCATGACAAAGCAGATCAGGCTTAACAGGAAAAACATGGTGACCCTGTCGAACATCAGCCAATTAATATTGATGGCATCCACGGCTATTACATAGGGGAGGAAGGTTGTAGCCGAGGTTGCCTGCCCAAAGGTCAGGACTGGAATATAGACTGAAAAAAGGAAAAAGGGAATAAGAAATGCAGCGGCCCATAATACATATTTTCTGTCATAAGAGAAATAAGGCTGGACAAAGCCGAGAAAGAGAAAGCCTCCAGAGAAAGCGAAAAAGCTTTCAAAGTATGTTCTCTTCATAAGGAATCCGAGATCTGCATCTAAAGGAACGATGTACCTCCAGTCTGCGTTTTGGAAAGAAGTAAAGAAGATAAAGATGATTACGGGAAGAAATAAAAGGGACAGGAGAAGTCCTGTGCGAAAAATCGTTTCAACTCCTTTGACCGCTATATAGGTCGAGATGGAAATCAGTAAAAGCATGATTGCCCATAAAGGAGTATTTGATAAAAAGACGATGGTAATGATTTCGGCATAAGCCCGGACCGTAATCAATAAGATCATGCTGAAATAGAAGAAAACCGGAATAATAAAAAAGATAGCTGTCCCTTTTCCGATCCCTGCATAGATTTGAATGATGTCTTTTTTCGGAAAATAGCTAAGTCCCTTCATATATACAGTGATAAAAAAGAAATGAATGGCCACGCCGATCAGAACAGGAAGCCAGTGGCCCTGTTCTGTACTCGAAATCACATTGCCTGGATACATAAAGAAAATAAGGCCTAAATGACTAATGACATACATCAGCATGACATGCAAACTTTTATCCGCCATTGCTTTCATTCCCTTTTACATTTAAGTAGAGATAGGACTTGCCATAGGTATTGAGGCTTGCCAGATAAGCGCAAATGAAAACCAAACCGGCAACCAGTCCCAGGATGCCAAATATCGCTGCCAGAAGCACAATGGCATACTTGAAAAGCCGGATGGCAACAGTATTCTGAAATCCTACGATAGTTGAGTTGGCGATGGTAGTAGCGGCAAGAATGATGATTAGGAGATTGCTGACTAATTTCGCTTCCACGGCAGCCTGCCCCAGAATAATTCCTCCAACCATTGTAATGGTGGGGCCTATGGATTTTGGCAGTCTTACACTGGCTTCCAGGATTAATTCCAGAATAAGCAGCATAAAAATAATTTCCACCAAGGCTGGATAAGGTACGCCTTCACGGCTTTGGGCAACTGATAAAGCCAGCTGGATCTGAAGGACTTCAGGGTTTACGGAAACCAGTGCCACATAAAGCCCGGGTGTGATCAGTGTGATTAAAATGCCGATGATTCTGATTAGCCTGATTGCCAGCATGATAGGCAGGGGGAAATTTCGGTCATTTTCAGCAGCGAACATATCCCAGAACAGATTTGGAAGAATAAGCGCAAAAGGCAAGCGATCCACGAACAGAATTACTTTTCCTTTTCTCAGATTCTGGACCGCATGATGGGGAAGCTCGGTTGTATTAAATTTAGAGATAGCGTTCCAAGATGGAAAACCAAGCATTTTGGCAAGCCCCTGCAGATCACCTGCTTCCATTTGGATGTTCTTTTCAATATGATCACGGATGCTGTTAACCAGCTCTATATCTGCTTCACCCTCTATATACAGCATGGAAAGTTTGTTATTGCGGCTGCGGCCGGCTGAGAATGAGTCGATTCTGATTTTGTCCGAGTTCACCAGTTTTCGGACGATGCCGATATTCGTATCAATTCCTTCTGTAAAAGCATCCAATGCTCCTTGAATCACATTTTCGTTTGTGGGTGAATCAACCGAGCGATCAAGCATAGGCGGAACAGGCTCCATAATGATAAAACGGTCGGTGTTTTCAAAATGTATGATCAGTTTGCCTTCAAATATGGATGAAATGGCCTTTCGGACATCCCCCTCCATCACTTCTCCTATTGCCTCCCATAAATCCTGAGGGTGCTGATTCAGGGAAAGGAGGCTCTCTGCAAGCTTGTGCAGCACTGTTCTCGTTTTGATAAAATCAATGAGTGTATTAAATCCCATCAGCATCACGGCAGCATCCGCAAGATAGTCCCTTTGAAGATGAAAATCGCTATTGTTGCCAAGCTCTACTTTTAAATCATTAATAAAACGGTCCATGGCGGGTTACCCCTTTATAAAGACATAAATATTATTATTCTTCGCTTGCTGGAAAATTTTATTCCTATCAACTTTATTTGGCGGTTAACCTCGGCTAAGAGTTCATCCAGGACCAAGATTAAAGGGGCATAATTTATGCGGGAGGAAAGAAGAATGAAAATTATCGCAGTTCACGAACATCCTTATTTATTGGATAGTGCAGTTCAATATTTCTGGGAGAAGTGGGGATCAGGTGAAAACTTCACTTTTTACCAGGATTGCATGATTCACTCCGGAAATACAGATGACGGAATCCCAAGGTTTTATGCAGCTATCCAGGATGAGGAAATCATTGGCATATATGCCTTAATCCGCAATGATCTCAATAGCCGGCAGGATCTGCAGCCGTGGCTTGCCTGTCTGTACATTGATCCCGGCAGCCGAGGACAGAAGCTTGGATCCAGCCTGCTTGATCATGCTATTGAAGAAGCGGCAAAGCTTGGTTTTAAAAAACTCTATCTCCAGACAGATTTAAAAGGGTATTATGAAAAATATGGCTGGTTGCATAGAGGAGAGGTTTTCGGGGCGGGCGGCGGTTCCATTCAGTTTTATGAAAAGGGGACAGGCGCATAAAACAAAACGCTCAGGAAAAAACCTGAGCGTTTAGCTGTATGCTTATGATCTTTTTCCAAAAAACGTGCCGGTTACTTCCTGCTCCTGCAGGGACAGAAGCTGAGAGACGGTAATGAATTCGTAGCCCTCTTTTTCCAGATAAGTCAGGAGTTCCGGCAGTGCTTGAGCAGTTGGCATATGGATGTCGTGCATTAAGACGATCGAGCCTGGCACGGCATTAGCCTTCACTATTTTTTTGATTGAATGGGCATTGAGTGTTTTCCAATCGAGTGAATCAACAGACCACAGAATAAGCGGTGTTTGGGCCATTCCGGCAATCTTCTTCACATCCTCATTCATGGCGCCATAAGGCGGGCGGACGGTTGCGGGAAGCTGGCCGCTGGCTTCTTTGATTTTGGCGCTGGCTTCTTCCATTTCTTTGCGGATTTCTTTTGCGCCGAGGGAGGAAAGATCCGCATGACTGTTACTGTGGTTGCCGATTTCATGACCTTCTTCTGCCACCTGGCTTGCAAGGGCAGGATAAAATTGCGCCTGGCTGCCAAGCATATAAAAGGTAGCCTTTGCATTATGCCTTTTTAAGATATCCAGGATTAGCGGTGTTACTTTTGGGTGTGGCCCATCGTCAAAAGTAAGGGCAATGTACTTGCCGGCCGGATCCAGCGGAGCTGTTTCTGGTTCGCTCACTTCCGGTTCAGGAGCCTGAATGTCAGGAAGCTCCAAATGCCGGATGATTTCATCCTTTAAGAGGGGACGAATCTGTTCGATGGGAACTTTCACTTTTACTGCACCGGCTGCACCGGCCGCGATTTCATATTCGTTAAAATAAAGCGTGAAATGCTTGCCGCTTAGTGCCCATTTCCAGTTCAGCGGATTTTCAAGCGCCTCGTCAAGGAAGTCCTCAAACAGATAGTCCTGGAGTTCTTCCTTCTCGCCCATTTGATTTTTTATCAGCGTCCTGAGTGTCGCCAGGGATTCCTCATCCATATGGATAACATCCTCAAGCTGAACCATTTTCTGCTTGCCGATATCGACGGTGAACGTTTTAACCTCAGCCTGGCCGTTTGCGCCGCCGGAATATCGGTAGGCCTCAAAAACTAGGGTGTACATGGTATCGGAGATTTTTTTAGGCTCTGCCTTAATATTAAGATGGGCACGGAATTCCTTACTGTCCATCAGCTGCCGGTTTGCTTTGACCGTCTTCAGAAATTCTGATTCCTGAGCCTGAATCCAATCTTTCATCGGTTTGTTCAAATTCTCGAATTTCGTTATCGGAGTACTAATCGCAAGGGTATAAGATTTCGTTTCCTTTGTCCGGGTTTCAAGATTTAATCCGGGGAAAGCTGCCGGGGAAGTGGTTTCTGTTCTCGAAAAAGCCTGGAGACTGCTGTCTGCTCCAGAGCTGATGAAGTAATAAATGCCTGCAATGAAGACGAAGATGACGGCCCATGAAGGCCCTTTTAGCCGCTTAAGCAATGATATCCTTTCCTTTCCTGCCTTATGAAATTATGACTCTCCAAATATATAATTATATCAGGTGTCCCACCGGAAATCATTGGTGGAATGAAAAATTCACCATTTACTTTTAAAATAATTTAGTATAAAATAGCACTTTAATCCGACTAAAAAGATAAGAAAAGGAGTGAATGAAGTTGGCTCAAGTTGAAATGAAAAATAAATCATGGATTTCAGCACCTACAACAGTTGTTTCAAACTTAAATCCGATTCAAAAGCCATTTGTTGCAGCTGGTGTTCTTGCGGCTATCATTTTGTTCATTTCTATCATAAATGCAGCAGACATGACGCAGGGAGTATTATTCATTATTGGAATTGCAATCGGCATGACCCTGCTGCACGCACGGTTCGGCTTTACGTCTGCCTTCAGGCGATTTGCCAGCGTGGGAAACGGGCAGGGGCTGCAGGCGCATATGCTGATGCTGGCCGTTGCTTCAGCATTGTTTGCGGTTATTTTAAGCACTGGCTTCAGTTTTACAGGAATTGAGCCTAAAGGATATGTGTCTCCTGTAGGAGTCAGTGTCCTATTTGGTTCCTTTATTTTTGGAATTGGGATGCAGCTTGGGAATGGCTGTGCATCCGGTACATTGTACTCTGTAGGGGGAGGGCAATCCTCCATGATCCTTACGCTTATTTCTTTCATCGCTGGTTCCACGATCGGAGCGTATCACTTCTCATTCTGGATGGAAGAAACACCAGCATTGCCGCCGATTTCTTTGGCTACCTCTACGGGTCTTGGATATGGCGGGGCATTGGTTGTTCAGCTTGCTGTATTTGGCCTGATCTATTGGGTAACCCTTCAAATCGCGAAAAAGCGCAAAGCGCCAATGATGAAAGCATTGCCTACAACGGCTGGATGGAAAAAAGTGCTGAGAGGTTCATGGCCTTTGTTCGCAGCAGCAATCGTTCTGGCTGTGCTGAATGCACTGACTCTTACTGTCCGCGGAACGCCTTGGGGCATCACATCCGCATTCGCATTATGGGGCGGAAAAGCACTGATGGCAATGGGCATCGACGTAACATCATGGGGTTATTTTGCGACTGAACCGAACCTGGCAGCATTGAAAAACACAGTGCTGGCTGATTCTACTAGCGTCATGAACTTCGGCATCATCCTGGGTGCCTTCATTTCAGCGGCATCACAGGGAACGTTCAAGCCTGGCAAAATCAAGCCGGGTGTTGCAGGTGCTGCGGTTGTCGGCGGACTGCTGATGGGATATGGTTCCCGCCTTGCATTCGGCTGCAACATCGGTGCCTACTTCGGAGGAATCGCATCTTTCAGCCTGCACGGCTGGGTATGGGCGATCATGGCTATGCTCGGAACAGGTGTAGCGCTGTTCATCCGTCCGCTGTTTGGATTGAAGAACCCGAAATCTACTGATTCGGTTTGTTAATAGGTACCTGGCACTCTTGGTGAGTGCCAGGTTTTTTTTGTCAAAAAATCAGTTCCTGCTGTCAAATTGATGACTCTCCAGCAGCTGCATCTGTATATCCTCGACTAGTGTTGTAACGTTCTGTTAAAAGGAAGACTGCCACTTCCGAGACTTTCCTACTATTAGTAACTAAGTAACATTTTTTCAAAAATATTGAATTTTAGGAAAAAGTAATCTATTAATATTTCCATACTCGAAATATAATGAGTTGCAAATAATAGAGGAGGGATTCTATGAGAAAGAAAAAGCTTCTCAGATCTGCAGCTTTGTTAGCGGTCATTTCTATGACTCTATCATCATTTGCTTACACGCCTGCCAATGCAGCTGTGAAAGAGAAACCGGCACAGGCAGCACCAATCGAGGAGGCAAAGTCTCAGCCGATTTATTCATATGAAGAGGCGATTCGTGAGACGGTCTATGTCGAATCCACACTGGATTCGGATGAAAACGGAAAACAAGACAGAATTGCCGTGGATATCATTCGTCCGAAAGAAACAGAAGAGGGACTCAAGGTTCCCGTGATCATGGATGCGAGTCCGTATTATGAGAGTATGGGGCGGGGAAATGAAAGTGAAGTGAAAGACGGGGATAAGGATGGCATTAATGAGAAGTTTCCTCTATTTTATGATAATTATTTTGTTCCAAGAGGTTATGCAGTCGCTTTGCCCGAGATGGTTGGGACGAACAATTCTGATGGCTGTCCGACAACAGGCGGATATGAGGAAATTGAAAGCATCCGGGTTGTAATTGACTGGATGAATGGCAGAGCAAAAGCATGGGATCATGATAATAATGAAGTGAAAGCAGATTGGACAACCGGGAATGTCGGAATGATTGGAAAGTCCTATGACGGCACGCTGGCCAATGGGGTTGCCGCTACAGGAGTGGAAGGCTTAAAGACAATTGTTCCAATTGGTGCCATTAGCAGCTGGTACAATTATTATCGCCATGAGGGGCTTACATATTACAACAACGGGCCAGGAGGCCTGGCAAGCAGAGTGGCCAGCAGCTCCCGCAAAGAGGCCTGTAAGCCGGTGTTTGATCGCTTGAATGCGGAAGCGGATGACCCATCGGGAGATTATAATGAGTTTTGGGATGAAAGAAATTACGTTAAGGACGTAAAAAATGTAAAAGCAAGTGTGTTTGCAGTTCATGGATTAAATGATTTCAATGTAAAAATGAATCACCTCGCGGATTGGTGGATAGCTCTATCCAAAGAAGATGTTCCGAGAAAACTATGGCTCACGCAAACGGGCCATGTCGATCCATTTGACTTCCGAAGAGCAGAGTGGGTTGATACACTGCAGCGCTGGTTTGACTACTGGCTGATGGATATTGAGAACGGCATTATGGACGAGCCTGCCGTTGATATTGAAAGAGGTGCGGATAATTGGGAAACCCAAACCTCATGGCCCGATCAAAATGCAGCAAATGTAAAAATACGATTAGCGCCAGGTGAGAATGAAGAGACAAATGGCATGCTGACAACTGGACCTGTGAAGGGCAATTTTCAGCAATCCTTTACAGATAACCCGACACAAACTGAGCAGCAGATGGTCACCAATGAAACGGCTGTCAAAAGCGACCGCCTGGCATTTTTATCTCCACAGCTTGCAGAAGATGTCCGTTTGAGTGGCATTCCTGAAATTTCACTTCGGGCAAAGGTCAATAAGGAAGACTCTAATTTGACAGTTCTCATTGTAGATTATGGAACGGATACCCGCATTCATCATGAAGGCCCGGGAGAGGGAGTGCGAACTCTCAATACAGAAAGCTGTTGGGGAGAAAGTATCTCAACTGATGATGCATGCTACAAAGAAACAGAAAAAACTACTCACACAGCACCATATGAAGTCGTGACAAGAGGATGGTTTGATCCGAAAAACTGGAAAACGATTGAGAAGGAGGAACCTTTAAAAGGAGGCAAGAATTATAAGTTTGAGTGGAGTGTTTTGCCTGAAGACTATGTATTTAAGAAAGGTCACCGAATCGGCATTATCATCGCCGGAAGCGACCGAAGACGTACCATTCCATCCACAACAGAGGCCACGTTTGAAGTAAAGCTCGGGCAAAGTTACATCAGCCTGCCTGTTGTGGGCGGAAAAAAGGCAGTTGGATTTTAATAGAATAAAAGAGCCGGGTCTGCAGCAAGTGCAGACTCGTTTTTTATTTCTCAGCAAAATAAGAAGGTGAATTGTTTACGCAAGCTCCAGTTCAAAACACAGTTCTTCCTGCTGTGTATCTTCAAACCACTTCATCCCAGCCGGGGTCATGCCGATTTTCCGGAGCACCTTCCCGGAAGCAGGGTTGGCCGGATCCACAGCCGCAATCACTTTCCGGATACGCGGGCAATTTTTCCTTATAACAGCCAAGCATGCAGCGGATGCTTCTGCAGCATATCCTTTTCCCCAGTAATGCTGATTAAAATGATAAATAAGCTCGGCTTCATGTTCATCTTCTGCCGGGTTAAACCCGCAAACCCCAATGATGGCAGAGGTTTCTTTTTGCAGAACAGTGTAAACCGAGTAGCCCTTTTCATTTTGCAGCTCCCTATAAAAATCGATAGAGCGCTCGATACGGCTTTTAGTACTGGCGCCGCCGCAGTATTTCATTACCTCGGGGCTGCCCCAAATCTCATAAACGGCTTCCAGGTCATCTCCCTGCATGGTCCGGAGCAGGAGCCGTTCTGTTTCAAAAGGAATGGACATTCTATCACCTCGCATGGTTTCTTATTCTATGGAATTATTATAAGATAGAGTAAGGAAAAACGTTAGGAGTTTTTGTCATGCACGTACTCTATAAATCTTTGATTTTGGGAATGGCCGCCGTCATCCAGGGAATCGCGATGACTTTTTTCTTGTTTCCGCATTTTATCCCGTCGGGTGGCGCTGCAAGTCTGGCAGTACTATTAAATTATCTGATGAATACACCTTATTCGGTCACATTGTGGGTGCTGAACGCAGGCCTTCTCCTCGCAGCAGCAAAGTGGCTGGGGAAAAGCAGTGTAATCTGGACGCTCTATTGTGTATCAGTCACTTCCGTAACAATCGATCTTCTGACTCCCTTAGCATCAGAGCCACTTAATCCGGTCCTGTTGGATTTACTGCTGGGTGCTGTTATTTTCGGAATAGGAGTCGGCATTTTATTCCGGATGGGGGCTTCCTCCGGTGGCATGGATATCCTAGCGCTAATCATCTCTAAAGCAAGGGGAAGTGCGCCGGGACGGACATTATTTTACATAAATGGCTGTCTGCTGCTTCTTACGGGGGTTGTCGTGGACTGGAAGGTCATTGTGTATGCCGTGATCTGCCAGATGATCGGAACTCGGATGATTGATCTTCTCTACAGGCTGGATATAAAAATACTGGCGGAGAAATATAAGATTCATTATTAAAGGGAGGGCCACATGGGTCTTTTCTTTTTTTCTGAAAAATTATTATCTATCAGAAAAAAGGAGTATCTATGATTCAAGACAAAGAGAATAGCCAAAAGTACAAGGGTGAAGAAGAGGACAATGGCTGGGATGTAGGGGAGAATATATATGAAGCGGGTGAACAGCTGGCGGATGAAGGCTGTCTTGGCTGTGCTGGCGGGTGTTTTTTTCAAGCCTTATTTCTTGTGATGACCCCGCTGTACTTTTTTCTGACATAGAAAGGACAGGGGGGAACCCTGTCCCCTAATTTACTCTGAGTTATGGCATTACATCAGGGAGTAAACCCTCATCAGCGGATGCTCGCCCGATTGATCCGGTGTTCCTTCCTTGCAGCTGCCGTTGCATGCAGCCGGATTTCTTCATCTGTTAATGGGATGACTTTCGGAACCGGAACCGGCTTCCCGCTTTCATCTACGGCAACCATGGTCAGGAAGGACTCGGTCGTCAGTGTGCTTTCGCCTGTCAGGAGGTTCGTAGACGTGACTTTCACGTAAATCTCCATTGATGTCCGGCCAGTGGAAGTGACATAGGCTTCCAGGCTTAACGCATCCCCGACTTTAGCAGACGAGAGGAAATCGACCGAGTCAATGGAGGCAGTCACGACCGCGCTGTTGGCATGCTTCATAGCCGCCAGTGCCGCAATTTCGTCAATATAGGCCAGCACTTTTCCGCCAAAGATCGTCTGCAGATGGTTCGTGTCAGGCGGGAGGACCAATCGGGTCTGGACGGTTTTCGACACTTCTGTTGAATGGGTATTCTCTGCAGTTTCCGCTTCAAGCCATTGGGCCAGCAGTTTTTCCCTGGCCTGGCGCGCGGCATCCACCATCACGGCCAATGCCCCGGTGGCTTCTGCTATGCCGCGTGTTTTCAGGCCGCAGTCCGGGTTAATCCAGAACAGCCTTGGATCCAGGACCTTCAGTGCCCGGTCAATATTACGGGTCATTTCCTCCACACTTGGTACCCGTGGACTGTGAATATCATAAATGCCAAGTCCAATGCCCTTCGAATAGATGCTTTCCTCAAAGGCCCCAATCAGCTCGCCATGGCTTCTGGAGGTTTCGATGGAAATGACATCTGCATCCAGTGCATCAATGGCTTCGATAATATCTTTGAAATTGGAGTAGCACATATGGGTATGGATTTGGGTATCATTTTTCACAGATGCCGTAGCCAGTTTAAAGGCATCCACAGCTGCATGCAGGTAGCTGTCCCAATTCTCCCTTTTTAAAGGAAGCCCTTCCCTTAGTGCGGGCTCATCCACCTGGATCATCCGGATACCGTGCTCCTCAAGGGTTTCGATCTCTTTTCTTAATGCCAGAGCAATCTGGTTTGCTACTGCATAGCGGGGCAGATCATTCCGGACAAATGACCAGTTCAGAATGGTGATAGGTCCTGTCAGCATCCCTTTTACCGGCTTGGATGTCAGAGACTGCGCATAGACGGATTCCTTCAGTGTCATCGGTGCCTTGAAAAACACATCCCCATAAATGATCGGCGGTTTGACACACCGTGACCCATAGGATTGCACCCAGCCCCATTTCGTGAATTGAAAGCCACCCAGCTTTTCGCCGAAATATTCAACCATGTCGGTCCGCTCGAATTCCCCGTGGACCAGCACATCCAATCCCAGATCTTCCTGAATGCTGATCCATTTTTTGATCTCAGCCTGTATAAATTGTTCATAGGCCTCATGTGTGATCTCGTCTTTACGCCATTTAAGGCGCTCTTTCCGGACCTCAGCTGTCTGTGGAAGGCTGCCGATGGTGGTTGTTGGAAGAATCGGCAGCTTAAAGGCAGCTTCCTGCGCCTGATGCCGGACTTCAAACGGAGCGGACCGTTCCCTGTTCAATGCCTGAAGGTTCGCCATTTTTTCTCTTACCTCCTGATGCTTTCGTTCGGGCAGGTCCGCGAATGTTCGGTTGGCAGCTGAGCTTGCGGCTATTTCATCGGCCGCTTTCTCTCTGCTGTTTTGAAGTCCATCTGAAAGAATGGCGATTTCCCGCAGCTTTTCATTCGCAAAAGAGAGGCTGTTTTTTAATACAGGATGCAATTCTTCTTCATTTTTAACAGTAACCGGAACATGCAGGAGAGAAGAAGCCGGCTGGACAATCAGGTTCTCAGTGTATTCGGAAACTTCCTCCAGCAGCCTGAAGCATTTCTCCAAATCAGCTCTCCAAATATTGCGGCCATCAATCACACCGACGGCCAGCGTTTTATCCTTTGGAAATCCAAATTTCTTCAAGGCTTCCAGGTTCCGTCCATCATCATGGACAAAATCAAGGCCTATTCCGTGAACAGGGAGGGAGACTAATTCTCTAAAAAATTCCACTGAATCAAAATAAGTCTGAAGAATCAGCTTGATGCCCGGGACTGCTTCGCTTAATAGCCCGTACACATCTTTAAAAAGCTGGTTGTCTTCATGGGTGAGCGTGCTGCATAGAATCGGCTCATCCATCTGCACCCATTCAGCACCGGCTTCCTCAAGCTCTTTGAGTATCTGGGCATACAAAGGCACAAACAGGTGCACCATTTGCGCGAGTTCGGCCTTTTTATAGCCTTTCGCTAATTTGACAAAGGTGATGGGGCCGATGATGACCGGTTTGCCTGTGATGCCGAGCTTTTGCTTCGCTTCTTTAAAGAACTGAAGCGGCCGGTTTTCAGACAGGAAAGGAGTATGCTGGTCCAGCTCGGGAACGATATAATGGTAGTTGGTGTTAAACCATTTTGTCATTTCACACGCAACAGCAGAAGCGCTTCCCCGGGCCATATCAAAATAGGTCTCCAATGTGACCTTGCCGCCGGTATAGTCGAAACGTTTTGGCACCAGCCCAAACATAACAGCCGTATCCAGCATGTGATCGTACATGCTCCAATCGCCGACAGGAACCAGATCAATGCCCTGGTCCAGCTGTTTTTTCAGATGATTCAGGCGCAGCTCCTCCATGTGCTTTAAAAAATCTTCTTTTTCAGTAGCGCCCTTCCAAAACTGCTCCAGCGCCTTTTTCCATTCTCTCTGTTCTCCAATACGAGGATATCCTAAGCTCGAACTCTTCACTTTACTCAATCTGACAACACTCCCGTCCTTTTTCTCTGTAAAATAAAAAATCTCTCTTTTCATTGAAAAGAGAGATAGTTGTGCATAGTTAAATAGAGTCGGGGCTTCCCCAACTTGCTTATCTCACTCCTCTCTATATACCCGTAGAGTACAAGTGCATACAACAGGCAGGTCTCCTGGCTCTGGTTCACCGCAGCTTAACCCTTCCCATTTCAGATGAAACAGTGGTTTGATATAAGCCGCTCCCCAATACAGTGGCGGGACCGCGCCGGCTTTTAACCGGTCTTCCCTTTTAACTGAACAAGATCGTTCAGCACCTGAAGCATTCGTTATGAAATTGTCTGGTTGTGCGGGTTTCGGGAACCCTCGCGAAAATTTAAAAAATTTAAATTTAAAGAAAATACTAGCATGGGATACTGATGCTGTCAAAAGATTTTTAGTACAGAACTCTCCACAAATAAAAAGCAGCGTATGCTTCCCATTTCTCCCAGCGGGCTGAATATTTCAGAATTTCCTCTCTCGCAGGCTTCCTTTCAGAGCCTGAGATCACTTTAATCGCATTGTGCAGGCCGACATCATCGATAGGAAAAGCGTTCGGGAAGCGCAGGCACCGCATGAGGACATAATGGGCGGTCCAGGGTCCGATGCCGCGTATTTTCGTTAGCCTTCTTTCGGCAGCTTTTACATCTCCCTCATTAAGCAGGTCCTCTTTCGATAGCTCGCCATTTACCATTAAGCGAGCCACATCAATGAGATATTCACACTTTTTCACGGTCATTTTTAAGTCGGCCAGATCCTCCATGGTTAACCCCGCTATTGTTTCAGCAGAAGGAAAAAGCCAGTATCTGCTCCCGTCGTAATTCAGGCACTCCCCAAATTTTTCAACGAGCCGCCGCTTTAGTGTATATGCATATGTAAGGTTAATCTGCTGGCCAAGGATTCCCCAGGCAAGAGCCTCGAATAAATCGGGAATGCCCATCACCCGCAGTCCGAAAAATTGCTCAGCAGGCATTTTCAGCAAGGGGTCTGTTTGTGCCATCTCATAAAATGGGGTCAGGCTGGTCCCCAGGTCGAACCAATCATGAATATATGCGGCAATTTCTCCTTTCATTTGATGAGGGACAGGCTTATGAATCCTGACAGATAGAAAATGGTCTGCAGCGCTGCTTATTTCAAGCAGCAGCTTTTCATTTCTGATGGAAAGGGCGTGTCTAATTGTCTCCCCAGAAATCTCATAAAGGCATTCATTTGCCGATCGTGACAAATATCGCAGGTTTTCGGAAAAGCTGAAGTCAGGCGGGGTGAAAAGGACCAGGCCATTTTCAGCCTCTTTCCAGTTAACAAAATGAGAGTTCATTTGCATTCCTCCTTTTCTTTATTGTAAGTTTTCAGGATTACGTTATCTTGCGTTTATATTAAGGATTTCGCTGTTTTGGCCTCTTTTTTGTGTATACTTTTTAGCAGAGGTGAGTGCATGTGGCTTATGAACAGATTCCGGAAGAATATTGGAACGCAATAAAGGATTGCGACAAATCCTATGATGAGCTCTTTCTTTATGGCGTTAAAACGACAGGAATTTTCTGCAGGCCGTCGTGCCGGTCGAGAGTTCCCAATATTGGAAATGTCACTATTTTTAAAAATGCCGCTCAAGCACTGGCGCAAAATTTCAGGCCATGCAAGCGCTGCAAACCGGATGGCCTCAGCCTGCCTGCAGAAGTATGGATTAAGCAAATAACCGGGTGGATCGATCAGCATTATAAGGATCCGATTACATTACAGCAACTGGGGGACCTCTTTCATGGAAGTCCCTATCATTTGCAGCGGGTGTTCAAACGTGTCACCGGGAAGTCGCCCGCAGAATATATTCAGGATCTCCGGCTCGAAAAAGCCATCCATCTGCTGGAGGCAGGGGAGCAGTCGATAGCCGATGTCGGTGCATCAGCAGGATTCCCCAGCACCCCTTATTTTATCTCTTTATTTAAAAAGAAGCTGGGTACAACACCTGCTGCATATAGAAACAAAACAAGGGAGGAGCGGAAGAATGAACATTGAATGGGCGAAGCTTGAGGAAGGAGAATGGAGCCTGTATCTGGCCAGAACAGAAAAGGGCCTCTGCTATATAGGATGTGACTCGGAGTTTAAGGATTTTGAAAGGTCGCTGGGAAAATATTTTCCAGCTGCAGTGCTGGTGGAAAATAATAAAGCATTGCAGCCATACATGACCGAAATACAGGAATTTCTTCTGGGAAAAAGACAAGCATTTTCAATGGACCTGGATGTGAAAGGCACTCCGTTTCAAGAGGAAGTCTGGGAGGCACTGGCACATATCCCTTATGGACAAACAGTCACTTATTCTGACATCGCAGAGAAAATAAACAGGCCGCAGGCAGTAAGGGCAGCAGGGAAAGCAATCGGTGCTAATCCACTGTTAATCGCGGTTCCATGCCATCGTGTCATCGGCAAAAATGGTGCGATCACCGGCTACCGCGGGGGCATAGAAATGAAGCAGACTCTGCTTAAATTGGAGAAACAAGGCTGAAGAGATGGTCCTCTTCAGCCTTGTTTTTTCTGCAGCTCATTAAGGGAACTTTTCCCACTCTCATGCGTAGATATAGATAAGAATAAGGAGAAAGGGGAGGATGGTATGTATGGAGCGGATCCGATGTTTGGGCCAAAGCTTATCCTTATTGTAACGATTGCAGGAGTATTGATGTATTCATTTGAGCTGGGTTTGAGAAAATGGCTCAAGGTTGAGAAGAGAAAGTTTTTTTCTTATAACCATGTTAATGCTAAACATAAAAAAATCGATTGGACCATTCGGATTTCCTTCATGGTGCTCCTCTTTATTGGATTTGGAATTAATATTGAAAGAGACATCCAGGAATCGCTCTGGTATTGGGAGCCTTGGTTTTTGCTAATGTTATTAATCGTTGTTACGGAGACGGTTCAAGCGATTATGGAGTGGAAATTTGCCGAAAACCGCAGGGCTTTTATTGTAACTCTAGGCTGTTTGTTTTTTTCCATCATTTTGTTCATTACTGCCATTAAGACTGATTTTTTCTGGATGCTATAGAATGTAGCAGCTTGGTTAAAAAAAGCGGATATGCATACTGATGGGCTTTTTACTGAGGCGGTTAGTCTCCTTTTCGAAAATCATTTGAAATCCGTAATTTTAATGCGAAAGCATAGTACATTATAAATAAGCCCATTGAGTTTATTATTTAATTTATAATGACCAATTTTTGAACCAGTGCACTCAAGGGAAAAGCAAATAATAGGTCCATGATGAGGTTGGTTAAGGCATAAATTGAGAATCTGCAAAGATCCACAAGTTAAAAAATGGCTCGTATATGAAAGCAGGGGCATCAAATATAAGAAATTTAGTGCCGCCTTTAAGAAGAGAAAGTGTAAGTAATTACCTGCGAAGAACAGTGTGACCGGCAAATATCTTTTTAAAGATTCTTTGGAAGAAACTTAATGACGATGGCTCATAAGATAATCGCATTGACTATTCTAAAGAAATTTGCCATCCGGATGCCACCCCATTTTATCCCCATCATGTGACATTTGGCTTTTTATTAAGTATAGATTTCATTACCCAATCTTTCATCCCTCTTAGTTTCGGATTATAATAAATTAAAGACTAGGAGGGAGTTTAATGCAAAGCATCACCTGCGAAAAAAGATCCTATCCCAGTGAGTTTCATTCGCACCAGCATGAATTTGGCCAGTTTCTTTTCCCGTTACAGGGATCCTTGGATATCAAGACGAAATGGCAGGAAATCAAGCTTAGCCCGGACTATTGCTTTTTCCTTCCGCAAGGGGTTGATCATAACTATAGGTCGATGGACCGGAATGAGTTTTTGATCCTGGATATCCCGATAGCTTATTTGCCGGAAGATTCCAGCAGCATGTACATTCAGCTGGATCAGCAATGGGCTTCGATCCGTTATTTGCTGCTTGAAGAGGCGGGGAATCAGGGGAGTGCATCCTCCCTGGCAGATTTGACCAGATATGTGGCCAGCAAACTGCAAATCGCCAAGCCCCCGTCGGTTGACTATATTCATAGGCATTTTAAGGAGTCCATCCGGCTTGAGACTTTAGCGAAAATCGAACATTATCATCCGGCCTATTATTCCGCATGGTTTAAGAAGAAAACCGGGAGAAGTCCCAAAGCCTATATATCTGATCTCCGTTTGAAAGAGGCGAAGCATTTATTAATGTCAACCTCCTGGTCCATGTCGGTGATCAGCGGGGAATTAGGCTTCGAAAATTCTTCCTCCTTTACCCGGTGGTTCACCCGCTGTGAAGGAATAGCACCACAAAAATACAGGATCCTTAAGAATGGATAAAAGGGATATTAAACTTGGTAAAGAAAATTCTCAGGAATTTTTCTAAGATAAGTTTAATGATTCCTTTTATCTTTTTTTATTGAGGTGATAACATGAACGGGAAAGCAGCTCCATTTTTTATATTGCTTGCCGGAGTGCTCTGGGGGACTACGGGTGCCACACAGGCATTTGCTCCGGAAAGCGCACACCCGATTGCCATCGGGGCTGCCCGTCTGGCGGCAGGTGGTTTATTTTTATTATTCATGGTTCTGATGGCAGGGAAACTGGACCTGAAAAATTGGCCAATTAAGAATACCCTGATGGCATCACTTTGTATGGCCCTGTACCAGCCATTGTTCTTTTCAGCGGTCACCCTTACAGGAGTGGCCATTGGTACCGTAACAGCGATCGGGAGTGCGCCGGTCTTATCGGGATTTCTTGAATGGCTCTATTTAAAAAAACGCCCGTCTGCCATTTGGTGGTGTTCTACCTTCTTGTCCGTTTTGGGATGTGTTTTGCTTTTCGTGAACAAAAATTCCGTTCAAATGGACCCGGCGGGACTATTCATGGCATTGGGGGCTGGTTTAACATTTGCATGCTATACACTTGTCAGCAGGGATCTGGTTGAAAATTATTCATCACTATCAGTCGTTGCCGTTGTATTCACACTAAGTGCCATCTTTCTATCGCCATTCTTAATTATTTTTGACATGTCCTGGCTTGGGAGTGTTCGGGGGTTGACTGTTAGCCTGCACCTGGGGATTCTGGCTACGGGAATTGCCTATTTCCTTTTTTCAAAAGGGCTTGTCTATGTTTCCTCTTCAACGGCTGTTACACTTGCGCTGGCCGAGCCTTTAACTGCAGCATTATTAGGTGTTTTTCTATTAGAGGAATCTTTAAACATGACTTCCTGGTTAGGGATCCTTCTCTTACTGCTTGGAATTGGTGTATTGATTGTGTCTTCAAAAGGTTCAGAAAGAGATCTTGAGCCTGGGGTGGTTCAGAAACATTGATATTCATATGGAAAGCCAAACTTCTCCCGGAGAAATTTGGCTTTCTTTTTTTGTAGCACAAAAAAGATTGCATTGTGAAATAAACTTCTTTATTATTTTTTGTAGAACAAAAAATAATCCGGAGGGTTTATGAAAGAACAAACCTTTACATCATTCGAACAATACGAAGAGTTTCTTAGAAATAAGATGATCCATAAAGCGAAAAAGAAAGGTCTTGAAAGTGAGGATCTTACAGAATATCTGAAAAAGCATGAGAATGATGCAGCGCGCATTTGGAAGGAAAATGATCTTCAGAAATGGCTGGAAAAAGACGGGTATGTGACCATAGCCGTTTGGAGGGACGAAAAAGGACAGCGGAAAATTGGTAGGGGCCGGCCCAAGAAGCCTGAAGGCCAAAAACTTAAGCATTCCATCCATGTCAGGCTGGACGAAGAGATGTTCAAAAAGCTGAATCATTTCTGCCAGGAAAAAAAGGTGGATGTTTCAGAAGCCATACGGATTCTTATCAATAATCTTTAAGCTCAAAGTCCAAATTCATAGGAAAAGGCAGGAAAACCAATGAATGATTCTGTAGAAAGTATAAGAAATGCCCCGGGTCCTTCAAAATCCAGGCGATTATGGATGGCGCTCGTGCTTGGTACTTTAGCAGCGTTTGCTCCGTTATCCATCGACATGTATTTGCCGGCTCTGCCTGATATCGCGAATGACCTGCATACCAAGCCGTCCCTTGTACAGCTAAGTTTAACCTTTTTTCTGCTCGGTCTATCCCTAGGCCAGCTGCTTGCAGGGCCGCTCAGTGATGTTCGCGGACGCCGAAAGCCGCTTCTTATAGGATTACTCATTTATTTTGGCGTTTCTTTGCTGTGCGCCTTTAGCCAGTCCATCTGGGGCTTGATTGTGCTGAGGTTTATTCAGGGTCTGGCCGGGGCAGCCGGGATTGTCATCTCCCGTGCGATTGTCCGGGATCTATACTCAGGCACGGAACTGACTAAGTTTTTCTCTCTGCTGGCTTTGGTGAATGGTGTGGCCCCCATCCTTGCTCCTATACTTGGCGGCCAGTTATTGCGGATTGCTCCCTGGCAGGGAGTGTTTATCGTTTTGAGTGTAATTGGCCTGGTGATGTTTCTTGTCGTACTATTTGGTTTGCCAGAGACGCTGCCAGACGGTTCCCGTTCACAGGGCGGCATAAAAAACACATTATCGACCTTTCAGCAGCTCTTATTGAATCGAAGTTTCATAGGGTATGCATTGTCGCAAGGCCTGGTGTTTGCCGCCATGTTTGCGTATATATCCGGCTCACCCTTCGTCCTTCAGAACATTTATGGGGCGACCCCGCAGATGTTCAGCCTGATCTTTGCCATCAATGGTCTCGGAATCATCATTTCCAGTCAAATAACGGGAAGACTGGCGGG
The DNA here is from genome assembly GCF_009849585.1 of Bacillus sp. ZZV12-4809. Lineage (GTDB taxonomy): Bacteria > Bacillota > Bacilli > Bacillales > Cytobacillaceae > Cytobacillus. The sequence goes on along the minus strand of NZ_VCRN01000001.1, from coordinate 352,261 downwards.
GAGGATCAGCGAAAGGAAGCTTTTTACGGCTGGCATATGCATCTCTTTCATTGGGGCTATTGCTCTATTAATCATGCTTCTTTTAGATGCAGGCTTGTACGCTATTTTGCTGCCGTTATTCTTTGTTGTATCAAGTATTGGGGTGGTGAGTACTTCAGGCTTCTCGCTTGCCATGCAAAATCAGGGCAAGTCGGCAGGAAGTGCCTCTGCATTACTGGGGGTACTGTCCTTAATCTTTGGAGGTTGTGTGGCTCCCCTTGTCGGCTTAGGAGACAGCCCGGCGATATCGATGGGGATTGTCATAGCATGCGCAAGTGCCGGGGCTGTACTGTCCTATTTGTTCCTGGCAGCCCGGCCCAGCGGGAAATCCATTGATAATGAGAAGGCTGTGATGTAAATAATCTATTAATCCAGTAAAATGAATGATAAATGAAAGGGGAAATGAACAATGGATATACAGAAAATAATCACGACTCGCCGCAACATCAAAAAATTCAAACCGGATGCAGTGGAGCAAAGTGCCATCATCTCCTGGCTGGAGGCTGCGACCATGGCGCCCAACCACAAAATGACGGAGCCTTGGGAAGTTTTATTTGCTGGCCCGGAAACAAGGGCTAAGCTGAATCATAAAACCGATTTCGGGGGAGCGCCCATTGTGCTCGCGATTCTGTCCAAGCATGGAGCAACAGCTCTGGAGCGAACAGAGAATATGGCTGCCGTATCCTGCTTTATCCAGAACTTTATGCTGATGGCGTGGGAATCAGGCGTAGGGACTTTCTGGTCTTCTCTGGGGACTTCTGCCAAAGCCAGACTGACGTTAAATGTCCCTGAAGATTACGATGTCGTCGGTATCTTCGGTGTAGGATATCCTGCAGAAGTGCCGGAAGCGAAGCCGCGTACACAGATCAATAGCAAAATACGGCATTTATCATAAGTATTGTTTATAGGGCGCCTATCCACTGGAGGGCGCTTTTTTTGTTATTGTTAGAATATGGTATAATTTTGAAGTGGTAGATTAATAGAATGGCGAGAGGAGTTCATATGTTTTTCTTCCAGGCAATATTAATCATATTTATATGGGTGGCTCCCTTTTTCTTCTTTCAAAATGCTTATAAAAAAATGAGCAAAAAGGAACAGCAGGATGTGAAAATAGAGCTGAAGAACCCTTTCTTTTTCCTGACTTTTGGAGGCTGCTGCATAGGTTTTCAAGTCTTTATTACCGGCAGCATTTCAGAAATCAAAATCATTCAGCATATAGGCTCCGGATTAGTGTTCATCGGGCTGGTGACAGCATGCGTGTCTACATTCAGGCAGAGACAGTTTAAAAAGAGTTTTGCCCTAATGATGATTGGGATACTAGGGGCTATTTTTTATTTTTTCTAAGGTACGGTGAAGCTTATGACGAGAGAGTTTTCTTCTATATTGCTATTCCTCGCCATTATACTATCAGCTTGTAATCAAACCCCTGACCTCGAGCCGTATGATGGAAAAGCATTAAGGATTGCGGTCGTTGGAGACCCGCCAAGATTGGATGTAGACCAAGTGAAGTTTAATGAACTATCTATTGATGAACTTAGAGCTGAGGAATTAAGCTCTTATGAAGCAGTTATCATAACTGAAAAGAATCTTGCTAAAGCGGCTGAAGCCAAATATGCAGATACCTATGCAGAGTCATCCATTCCGTTCTTTTTTGTATCGGCAAGCAGTCATATCCCGTTTTTAGGTGAAGACACAGAATATAGTGATTCATGGAAGTGGGAGGCTGGCAAAAGCTATGCTGTGGGAGTTCTGACTTCCGAAGAAAATGATTCCCTTCAAACTTGGGAGTATGGGCTGTATAATGACGAATTGACCGATGAATCCATTCGTGATGTGTATTTGAGAATGTTTAAGACTCTTGATGAGCTCAAGCAATAAGGTGATCATTTCAAATCCGGATTACAGTATGGAATAATAGCAGTATCTTAAAACTTTTAAACGAAGTCCATTATTCCAGCAAAGAGGGATATTATGTATAGAATCATGATGATCGAAGACGATGAAAAAATAAGACGGATTGTCGCTGATACGCTTAAAAAGTGGCAATATGATGTGGTAGAGGTAACTCAGTTTGATCAAGTGCTGACGGAATTTGAGCAGACAAGTCCACACCTGATTTTATTGGATATCAATCTTCCTGTTTTTGATGGATATTACTGGTGCCAGCAAATACGCTCGGTTTCAAAGGTGCCGATCATTTTCCTTTCCTCCAGAAATCAGAATATGGATATCATAATGGCTATTAATATGGGCGGGGATGATTTTATCCAGAAGCCCTTTGATTTGGATATCCTTCTTGCCAAAATCAGTGCGCTCATCCGCCGGAAGTATACCTATCAGGAAGAGGAGAATATCCGTCTGATCCATCGCGGCCTGAAATTAAATGTAACCAATTCAACGATTGAATTGGATGGGAAAAGCAATGAGCTAAGCCGGAATGAATTCATCCTTTTGCAGCTGATGATGCGGAATATCGGAAAAATCGTGTCCAGGGATGACTTAATGCAGGCGCTGTGGAATGAGGAGCAGTTTGTTGATGATAATACACTGACCGTGAATGTGAATCGGATGCGCCGGAAAATTGGCGCACTTGGACTAGAGGACTTCATTGTCACTCGGAAAGGGTTAGGGTATATAATCGAATGAATTTCCTTCGCTATCTATCCTATGAAAAGGCTTATATCGTCCTCTACCTGATCAGCTTCCTGATTTCAGCCGCCATCTTTTTTACTGATATCCATGGCAGCCTGGCGTGGGGGACATTCCTCTATGCCTTTACCTTATCTTCGATTGTCTTAATCGGGTTTTTATTATACCGGTATCAGCAAAATCTGCGTGTGATCCGGCAAATAGAAAGATCGGATTATGAAAGCCTGTCTCTGGAAGGAGAGTTTGCTAAGGCCCACATCGATGAGCTGAAGCGGGAACATATCCGGGAGATGAATCGGATTCAGGAAAGACAGAAGGAACATTATGATTTTATCGTAAGCTGGTTTCATGAAATCAAAACTCCGATTGCGGTACTTCGCCTGCTGCAGCAGACTGATATGGATGCAGACAGTTTAAGGGAAGAAATCGCCAAAGTTGAAAATTATGTTGATCAAGCACTCTATTACGCTAAACTGGACAGCTTTAATCAGGATTACGATATCCGGAAATGCGATATAATCAAGATTACGAAGGATATTGTAAAGTCCCACTCCAAGTCGTTTATTTCAAAAAACATCCGCCTGCACATACAGGCAGATAAGCTTGAAGTTCAAAGTGATCCTAAATGGCTCCATTTCATTGTCAATCAGCTTCTGACAAACAGTTTGAAATATACGGAACCTGGCGGAGAAATCACTATTAGCGTTGTTGAAACCCCGCAGGAAAAGCAGCTCGTGATTCGGGATAATGGGATTGGCATCAGCAGAAAAGATCTTCCAAGAGTATTTAATCGCGGTTTTACCGGAGAAACGGGGCGGCTGCATTCGAAGTCAACCGGGATGGGTTTATATTTAGCGCAGCAGCTGTGCAATAAGCTGGGGCATTATATTAGCTGCACGTCGAAAGTGAATGAATACACCCAATTTATCGTTCACTTCCCGCTTGATAGCGATCCCTTTTTACTAATGAAAAGAACACACGATGAGTAAAGCTCATCGTGTGTTTTTTTCGCTGACAATTTTGTAGTAAATAGATACAGATGAAGCGTAAAAGATTAAATATGTTAAAACATATAATCCCATGACGGAAAAAATAATGGTCGTTAAAGAAGGCAAATCTTTGATAACCAGGATGACCGTATAATATAAAAGGAACCAGCTGTGAAGCAATCCCAGCAGGAGCGGAGGCAAAAATACGCACAGCAATTGTTTGCGGATAATCTTTTTCATGTCTTTGTCGTCCACACCGATTTTCCGCAGAATGGCGTAGTGTTCCCGTTCTTCTGTAGCTTCGCGCAGCTGTTTAAAATAAATCACACTCCCTAAAGCAAACAAGGCAATAACAGCAAAAAAGGCAACAGAGAACAAGATTAAAGAAGATGACTCCGTATCTATAGAATACATATCAATATAGGCCGAATAATAGGCTCCTTCTGTTTTCATCACGATGTCATGGATTTCCCGTGATACATCATTGGATGTTTTGGGATCTTCAATTTGATAAATTTCAAATGAAAAAAGGGTGCGTTCTTTTCTTAATTCCTCAAAAGCCTCGTCTGAAACAATAAGCACAGAAGGCTGCGGATTGGTTTTTCCGCCAGGCCTCGTTGGGATGGTTAACAGCGGGTACCGTATTTTTTCCGCTAAACGAAATGTATGGTCTTTCAAAACGGTTATTTCAGGCTGAGAACCTTTATATTTTACCGGTTCATCAATCCCCCTTGTTAATACAATGGCCTCATCCCCGGCGATATCTACTTTTTCTCCCGTTCCTCTCAAATCAACAATGGCATTTAATTGGGACTCCGGGAAAAGGTAAAATTCCTCGGTGTAATATTCGGGATAGCTAAAGAATGCCTTTCTGTTTTGGATCTTTTCTGTTTGAATTCCTGTAAGGGTTTCATGGCCAAGGATGGGGTGAGACTCATTCATCATTTTTTCAATATATCTTTGAGTTTCATCATCCTGGGTCGAAAAGGCAAAATGATTCGGGTACTCTTTTTTTACCACTTCGCTTTTCATGGCATAGTCTACAGCAAGAAATCCGACTGTAAAGATGACAATCGCACTAATCAGTGAATTGAAGGTGAAATTGACTGTATTTCCTCGAATGGAAAAACGGAGAGAAGAGATCCATAACATTTTACTGCCCATAAAATAGTTTTTCTGCTGGCTCAGCTTTTGGAGCATCCAGCCAGAGAACTGCCGGTAAAATAAATAGGTCCCGGCAATCAAAGCCGCCGCTACAGCTGTTAAGGTTTCATTAAAATGATTTTTCCAAATGTCCGTATCTCCTATGGTAATCATATAGTATGACCCGGAAATCAATAGAATGGACAGCAGCGCGAAGGCAAAAGAAAATCTAAATGGCTTTTCCATCTTTTCCTTTGCATGAAACAATTCCACTAACTGGACACGCCGGACAGTTACATAACTTTGAATGGTAATGATGATGATTAATAAGGCAAATAACAGAACAGTTGATCCAATCGCCTCTAATGGAAAAGCAAAAGAAATGTCCTCATTGTAGCGCATTAAGTTCATTAATACCGCACCGAAAAATTTCGATAGCAGTCCACCGATTAAAATCCCGCTGGAAACTGAAATGGCGCTCAAGAATAAGGTTTCAAAGAAGACCATTGCGGCAATTTGTCTCTCCTTCATGCCGTAAAGCAAATACATGCCGAATTCCTTTTTTCGCTGCTTCATGAAAAAAGAGTTCGCATATAAAATAAAGAAGACAATAAACAAAAAGACAATCACCGAAGCCAGGGAAATAACCATTTTGTAGTTTTCCTTATTTTGAATGGCTTCGACTACATCTTTATTAAACATGAGACCCGAGAAAGTAAAGTAAATGACAACGCCGACAAACATCGAGATGAAATAAATGGAATACAAGCGGAAGTTCCGTTTCATATTTCTCCATGATAAATCCACTAAGTTCATCGCCGGTCACTTCCTAAAGCACTTTGAATCGTCAGGATGCGATCAAAGAATTCCTTTTCCGTCTGCTCGCCTTTAAACATTTCATTGACGATTCTTCCATCACGGAGAAAAATAACACGCTGACAGTAGCTGGCTGCATAGGGATCGTGCGTAATCATCAGAACAGTTGTCCTGAAGGTTTCATTGAGTAATTGAATTTGTTCCAGCAGCTGGGTAGCAGACCGGGAGTCGAGTGCACCTGTTGGTTCATCAGCAAACACAATGGCGGGATTTGTAATGATTGCCCTAGCGGCAGCTGTCCGCTGTTTCTGACCGCCTGATATCTCAGAAGGGTATTGATGTAAAATGGATTCAATCGATAAGGCATCAACCAATCTGGCTAACCGCTTTTCCATTTCATCAACAGGTGTTTTTTGGAGAGAAAGCGGGAGGAGGATATTCTCCTTCACCGTTAAAGTATCCAGCAGGTTATAATCCTGAAAAATAAATCCCATTCTTTTTTGGCGGAACGACCGCAGATCCTTCTTTTTCATATCTAATAGGGAATTTCCCTCTATCCATACATTTCCCCCGCTAAAGTCATCAATGGTGGACAGGGTGTTCATTAAGGTGGTTTTTCCGGATCCGGACGGACCCATAATGGCAGTCAATTCCCCTTGTTCAACAGTCAAATCAATATTCTTTAAGACCTGTGTTTTCCCATAAGATTTTGATAGATTTTTGGTTTGTATCATTCTGGTCATGTTTTCGACCTCCTTCACTATCACACTATACCGGCTATACTTCCCGCCAGCCATCGATGTAACAGAATGTAAAGTGACATTTTTGTCATGTTGGGGGAGAACAGTCTAACTTTTCACTATCCATGTTCAATTTGTATATGCTGGGAAACTGGTCCCTAAGTGAGTATCAAGAAAGGATTGAATTTCCCCAAACTGCAAATACTATCCAAAAAAAGTTTCGGAGTGGAAAATGATTTTACAAATTGCTTCAGTAGTTCTGTTTAATTTGATCATATATATAAGACCATTAAAGGGATATCAGTCAATAAAATTGTCCATATCTGGATTTTTACAATAGCCTTCCAATTATTCTTTGATATTTTTGTGGATTTCAAGTACAAAGGATACTGGTACTTTACTCAAGGAATTGATTGGGAAGCACTTCCGTCCTACACCATTTTAATCCCGCCTGTTAATTTGATGTTTATTAATTGGTATCCTTTTTCGGGCTCTTTTATGAAAAAGGTGGGCTACTTTATTATTTGGGAAATCTTCCTGCTGAGCTATGAAGCGGCCACCCTGCTGCCTCATCCATTTGGTTTCTTTCATTATGGATGGTGGAATTTATGGTATTCTGCCTTTGTAAATCCGATTCTATTAATGATCCTGATGGGGTATTACAAATGGATCAGTACATTAGAAAAGAAAGCTTGCCTCTAGAAGGGCTGCTGAGGCAGCTCTTTTTTTCCTGTATATCGTATGGCATAATTTTCTAAGACAAAGGAGTGAGAGGATGAAGAAAATATTCATTATTGAGGATGACCCGAAGATCGCAGAGCACCTGAGGTCACACTTAGTGAAGTATGGCTATGAAGCTGCGGCTGCGGAACAATTCGATCATGTGATGGAAGAGTTTCATAGGCATAAACCGGATCTTGTGCTCCTGGATATAAATCTGCCGAGCTTTGATGGGTATTACTGGTGCAGGCAAATCCGGAAGGAATCGATCTGTCCGGTTATTTTCATTTCGGCTCGGGTAGGGGAGATGGATCAGGTGATGGCGCTCGAGAATGGCGGCGATGATTTCATTACCAAGCCGTTTCATCCGGAAATTGTGATGGCGAAAATCCGCAGCCAGCTGCGACGGGCTTACGGGGAATATGCCTCGCAGGCCCAGGAGCGGGTGCTTGAGACAGAGGGATTAAAGCTGTTTCCGGAAAGGCTGGAATTGTGTTTCAAGGATAAAACCGTACAGCTGTCTAAAAAAGAAGCGGATATTATAGAAAGTCTGCTGGAGCGGTACCCGCGTGTGGCCGGGCGTGAAGATTTGCTGGAAAAGCTGTGGGATGAGCAGGTGTATGTGGATGAAAATACGCTGAATGTCAATATGGCGAGGGTACGAAAAAAATTCGAGGCAATCGGGCTTTCAGGGGCGGTTGAAACCGTAAGAGGCGCAGGCTACCGTCTGATCGTCACCTGGTGAAGGGCTGGAGAAACATGAAATTATTCCTTAAAGAGCATGCACTCCTAATCGGGGTACAGATCATTCAATTTTTTATGATTCTGGCCATTTACTGGCTTGATGGCTATCGGCATCTTTTGCCTGCCCTCTATGGCATCTTCCTAGGCCTATTCTTTCTAACAGCCTATCTGGCATACCACTATGCCAGCCGCCGCAAATTTTATCAAAGGCTGACAGAGGAACTTGCTTCTCTTGACGATTCCTTTCAAACAACAGAAAATTCACCGATTTCTAAGGCCCTTGATCATCTGCTAAAGGTTCAGTACAGGCATTATCAGACGGGAATCAAAGCGCTGGAATCCAGGCAGGAGGAGCATTTGAAGTTTATGGATCAATGGGTTCATCAGATGAAGACGCCGCTTTCCGTCATTGAGCTGATTGCACAAAACTTGGATGAACCGGATTCCTCCAGTATCCGTGAAGAGACGGACCGGATGAAAACGGGCTTGAACACCATCCTCTATATGGCGCGGCTCCGGACAATCGAACAGGATTTTCATATAAAACCTGTACACTTGTCCAAAATCATTCATGAAGTGAATGGTGAGAACAAACGGTTTTATATCCGGAACGGGGTGTATCCAAATCTCATTCAGGACAAGCAGGATATGATCGTGGAGACAGATGAGAAATGGCTGTTTTTTATGCTTTCTCAGCTGATCAATAATGCGGTCAAGTATTCCAGAGGGAAGAGCAATCGGATTGATATCGACATTTTTGAGAAAAACGGGGAAGCTGTCTTAGAAGTGAAGGACTATGGGGTCGGGATTCCGGAAGCGGACAAGCGCCGGGTGTTTGAACCTTTTTACACAGGAGAGAATGGACGGAAATTCAGGGAATCGACAGGTATGGGGCTGTACTTGACGAAGGAGGCGGCTGATCATCTGGGCCATCGCATCGAACTGGAATCCGAGCCCGGAAAAGGGACAATTTTCAGGCTGATTTTTAGCGAAACACAGAACCTTACAGCCCTGTAAGGTAAGTGAAAGAAAAATCGATTTTTTGAAATGGGTCTGAAGGATATACTGATCACAAGTCAACTGAATGTGAAAGGAGAGCTTGTGATGCTAAAAGTGAAGCAAGTAAGCAAGATTTATGAAGGAAAAATCGCCTATCGTGCGTTAACGGATATTAATTTAACCATTAAAGAAGGTGAGTTTGTCGGAATCATGGGACCTTCGGGAAGCGGGAAAACAACGCTGCTGAACATGATTGCCACCATTGATGAACCGACAACAGGAGAAATCCTGATCAATGAAAGAAATCCCCATGTCCTAAAAAAAGAGGAGCTGGCTCAATTCCGGCGCCGTGAACTGGGGTTTGTTTTCCAGGACTTCAACCTGCTTCATACCTTGACGGTTGAAGAAAATATGGTTCTACCGCTGACATTGGACGGGAAAAAAGTGAAGGAAATGAAGCGGAAAGCACATGAAATAGCGGAGAAGCTGGGGATTTCCGGCATTATGAATAAACGGACGTATGAAATATCCGGGGGGCAGGCGCAAAGAGCTGCTGTGGCAAGAGCGATGATTCATACACCAAAGCTTCTACTCGCCGATGAACCTACAGGGAATTTGGATTCCAAGTCTTCCAAGGATGTAATGGAAATGCTTGAATCGATTAACCAAACAGAGAAGACTACTATGATGCTTGTCACACATGATGCGCAGGCAGCGAGCTATTGCAACCGGGTCATCTTCATTCGGGACGGAAAGTTCTATTCGGAGATTCACCGCGGAGATAACCGCCAGGCCTTTTTCCAAAAGATCATCGATACACTTTCACTGCTGGGAGGGGATGCACATGACCTTTCGTCAGTTCGCGTTTAATAACGTTATTCGCAATAAACGGCTGTATGCAGCCTATTTTCTCAGCAGTTTATTTACGGTCATGGTGTTCTTTACCTTCTCGATTTTTGCGAATCATCCTGCCTTAAGCGGGGATGGCATGAACTCTGTCGTTACAAAGGGAATGAATGCCTCTGCAGGCATTATCTATGTATTTTCGTTCTTTTTTGTTCTATATTCGATGAGTTCATTCCTGCAGTCCCGGAAAAAAGAGTTTGGGTTATTAATGATACAGGGCATGAGCATAAAACAGATTCGTCTCATGGTATTTTTGGAAAATATGCTGATTGGCTTATTTGCCACTTTGGGGGGGATTCTCCTTGGTCTTGTGTTTGCCAAGGCGATTCTCCTTCTTGCTGAAAATGTCTTGATTATAGAGCAGACTCTGTCTTTTTACTTTCCAATGAAGGCCATCCTGGTCACCTTCATTTCTTTTATTATTTTATTTTTCTTCATTTCCTTATTTGTGACGTATGTTCTGCGCAGCAAAAAGCTGATTGAATTAATAAAGGGTAATAAAATGTCAAAGGGAGAGCCAAAAGCGAATCGTTTTCTAACGATGCTCGCTGTCCTATTAATAGGGGTGGGGTATGCTGCTGCCCTAATCGCAAAAGGGCTGGTTGTTGTAGCGGCAATGGTGCCGGTTATTATTGTTGTCTGCATTGGCACCTACCTGTTATTTACACAATTGAGTGTTTATATTATTAGAAGATTAAAGAAGAATGAAAGTGTATTTTGGTTTAAAACCAATATGCTGCTGTTTTCAGATTTGGCCTTTCGCATGAAGGATAATGCGCGAACCTTCTTCATGGTGGCAATGGTTTCAACCGTTGCATTCAGTGCAATTGGCACTTTATTCGGATTCCAGACGGTGCTGACTTCCAGCATTAAGAATGCAAATGCCACAACGTTTTCTTATAGAACGACTGAAGAACATGAAGTGAAGAATGTAGAGTTTATCAATCAGACGTTAAAGGAAGAAAAGGTTACAGCAGAATCGGCGCATGCGATTTTACGTTACTTTGAAGTTGGCGGGGACAGCATTCTGATTGCGAGTCAATCCGACTATAACCGTTTTGCAGCACTCATTGATGAAGATCCGATTGAGTTAAAAGCCGGGCAAGTCATGACAGTCGAGTTTGAAGGGACCAACTTCGGGCAAACGAAGGAGCTCCTAAATGAAACCATTACACTGACTTCGGGCACCGTTTTGAAGCCGAAGGAGGTCATTCATTCGAAAGCACTGCCGGCAACGGACTCCTATTATATCGTATCAGATGAAGACTATGAAAAGCTCCCTGAACCAGGGTTTCAGGAAAGTTATTACGCCTGGGAGGCAACAGATGGTGAGGAGCACATAATGGCTGCCTCTGAAAAGCTGTACAAGGAATTGCCAAGATATGAAATTATATCAGTTGAATACGAAATATACGAGATTATGAAAGGCTTTGGGCCGATATTATTTGTCGGGCTGTTTATCGGGATCGTCTTTTTCGTATCAGCCGGCAGCTTCCTGTACTTCAGGCTCTACATGGATCTGGATGAGGACAAACAAAAATTCAAGTCGATATCCAAGATGGGGCTGACAGAAAAAGAGCTGCAAAAGGTCTTAAACAGACAGACTATGATCCTGTTTTTCGCACCAATCCTCGTCGCTCTTATCCATGGTGCCGTTGCTCTGACTGCGTTATCCAACCTGTTCTACTTTAATCTGTTTAAAGAATCAGTCGCTGTTCTGAGTGTTTTCCTGGCCATCCAGGTGGTTTACTTCTTTATCGTGCGCTTTTTCTATACGAAGCAGATCAAGGCTGCGATTTAAATTTAATAAGAAATTACGGGGGCCGGATGAATCTGGCCCTTTTTTATATTGAGTCCGAACCTGAAGAGGTACCCCGTCTTTTATCATACTCAAGCCCGCACCTGCATATAGAAAAGGGAAAGTAAACCTATGCAGGAGTGATGGAATGACAATCTTGGTTACTGGAGGAGCCGGTTATATTGGTTCGCATATTGTAGATCTTCTCATACAAAAGGGATACAAAACAGCAGTGGCAGATAATTTGACTACTGGCCATAGAAAGGCGGTCCATCCAAAGGCTGCATTCTATGAGGGTGATATCAGATCGCAGGATTTTCTAAATAGTGTCCTTTCCCGTGAGAGAATAGAGGCGGTCTTTCATTTTGCGGCATCATCCCTGGTAGGGGAATCGATGAAAGATCCGCTAAATTACTATAATAATAATGTGCTTGGTTCCCATAGCCTGTTAAAGGCTTTGGAAGCGCATAAGGTAAAAAAACTGGTGTTTTCGTCCACTGCAGCCGTATATGGTGAGGCAATAAGCCAGCCAATACGGGAGGATGCTCCGCTTGCGCCTGCAAGCCCGTATGGTGAGACGAAACTTGCCGTTGAACGGATGATTCAATGGTGGGCGCAGGCATCAGGAGCCAGATTCGTGTCGCTCCGTTATTTTAATGCTGCAGGAGCAAAGGGCTCAGGAGAAATTGGCGAAGACCATCAGAACGAGACCCACCTCATTCCGATTATACTGCAGGCGGCCCTTGGAAAAAGAGAATCTGTCTCCATTTTTGGGGATGATTACCCAACTGAGGATGGTACCTGCATAAGGGATTATATTCACGTAGAAGATTTGGCAGAAGCCCATCTGCTCGCACTCCGCTATCTGGAAGATGGAGGGGAGAGCGATGTCTTTAACCTGGGAGGCAGCAAAGGGGCTTCGGTAAAAGAGGTAATTGAAGCTGCGGCGGAGGTAACAAACAGGTATTTTAAAGTAACGAAAGCTCCCCGCCGGTCTGGTGATCCGGCAGAACTGGTAGCTTCATCTGAAAAAGCAAGAATAATTCTGAACTGGAAGCCCGAAAAAACAAGTATCCGCCAGATTGTCGGGGATGCCTGGCGCTGGCACAGGTCCCATCCTGACGGATATCATAATTCATATGCGGGCTTGCCTTAAGTAGAGTGAAAGCTTTTCCTTCAGCTCTGGTCTTTTTAGTGCATAATCAATCGAGGCTTTAAGAAAGCCGAATTTATCTCCAATATCATAACGGCTTCCCTGGATCAGATAGGAATAAATATTTTCCCGGCGAAGCAAGGCATGGAGAGCATCTGTCAGCTGCAGCTCGCCTTTGCTGTCCGGGGTTCCATTCTCAAGCATGTCAAATATCGCAGGTGTTAAGATATAGCGGCCAATAATGGCATGTGCAGAAGGGGCTTTTTCAGCAGGAGGCTTTTCCACGAGGCTATCCACTTTGTATAATGGGCCCCTTTGTTCTGAATAGCCGACAATTCCATATTTATTGACTTCTGAGAGAGGAACCTCGCTGCATCCGAGGATGCTTGATCCCGTTTGGTTAAATTGCTCCATCATTTGCAGCATGGCAGGAGGATCCCCGTCGATGATATCATCGCCAAGGAGGACGGCAAACGGCTCTTTGCCAATGAACTTTCTCGCGCATAAAATGGCGTGACCCAATCCGAGCGGATCCTTCTGCCTGACATAGTGGATATCCGCCAGATTAGTGATTTCCCGCACTTCCTCAAGCATTTTATACTTTCCGCTTTTCTGCAGCAGCAGCTCCATTTCAACCGATTTATCAAAATGGTCTTCAATCGCCCGTTTGTTTCTCCCCGTTATGATAATAATATCCTCAATTCCTGAAGCAATGGCTTCCTCCACAATATATTGAATGGCAGGCTTATCGACGATGGGGAGCATTTCCTTGGGCTGTGCCTTGGTGGCCGGCAGGAAACGGGTTCCGAGCCCTGCAGCAGGAATGACCGCTTTTTTAATCATTGCAATCCCCCTTTCCCCTCTATTTTTATGTCGGAGGAAGGTTGTATTATCCCTTCCTGAATATTTTGCCACGGTTCGTGAACCCTAAAATTGTAAATAATCATGAACCCAGAGGTGTAGAGATTGCTTCTAAAAAAATGGGCGTCGGAGAAAAATCTCCTTATTCTGGCAGGCATTGCTTTAGCTTTATTTGTTTCCCCTTTATACATATTAGGTGAAAATGTACATATACGCGTTCATGATAATCTGGACAGCAATCTGGCGTGGTATAAAGTCCTTGCTGAAAGCGGGCAGCTTACAGGACCCATAGATGCTGTCATTCCGCAGGTGATGAACGGGAATTTATCCCGCAATGCGTTTGGATCGGAATTTACCTTAATTGTGTGGCTGTATGCTCTTTTTCCGACGATGATTGCGTATGCACTCAGCCAGACAATCACAAGAGTGTTTGCTTTTATCGGGATGTATTTGCTTCTGAAAAAGCATTTTCTTAAAGAAAAAAAGTGGGCACCTATAACGATCGGGACTGCCCTTGCTTTTGCCTTCACCCCTTTCTGGCCATCCGGCATGCTGAGCACGCTGGGGATGCCGCTTGCCCTGTGGGCCATCTTAAATATCAGGCAGGGGGAGCGGTCGTGGAAAAATATACTGGTCCTCACCCTTTTGCCTTTATATGCAAGCATCGTCCTGGGCTTTTTCTTTTTCCTGAGTGCCATGGGGGTTTTCTGGCTGGTGGACGCAATCAGGAAAAGGGAATGGAACTGGCCGTTTCTTTTATCGATTGTTTATATGACCGGAATCTTTTTCATCGTTGAATACAGGCTGGTGTATTCCTTCCTTTTTGACGATGAGCCGAACAGCCGGGATGAATATTTCCATGCGAGGCTCACTTTTTGGCATTGCGTCAGACTGACATTCAAGAATTTTGCGATCGGCCACCATCATGCTGCAACCATTCACACGCTGGTTATTTTGCCGGTTATGTTTGTGTCCCTTTTTATGATACTTTGGAAAAAGGATTGGAAAAAAGAGAAGGTGTTTTTGTTCCTGTTTTTCCTGAACTTTGCGTTATCTGCATGGTATGCCTTCTGGTTCTACAAAGGCTGGGTGCCCCTTACAAAGCGTTTTCACGTGCTTGATACATTCAACTTTGCGAGATATCACTTTCTAAGGCCCATGGTTGTTTATGTCTTATTTGCGCTATCGCTGAAAATACTTTGGTCATACGGGGGGATATGGAGGAGGCTGATCCCTGTATTGGTGCTTGCCCAGGTGGTTGCCGTGTCCTTTTTTAACGAGGAAATTCTTTTTCAGAAGAAGCCAACCTTCAAACAGTTTTATGCAGAAGAGCAGTTCTCGGCCATTAAAGAATACATCGGTCTTCCTCAGGAGGATTACAGGGTGGCAAGCATTGGGCTTCATCCGGCGATTGCCCAGTATAATGGGTTCTACACGCTGGATTCCTATAATAATTTCTATCCCTTAACCTATAAATATCAATTTCGGAAAATCATTGAAAAAGAGCTTAAAAAAAATAAAACGATCCGCACCTATTATGATGAATGGGGCGGGAGATGCTATATCTTTACAGACGAGCTTGGCAAGCATTATATGTTCAAAAAGCGCACGAAAAAAAGGCTGAAGAACCTGGAATTGAATACAGACGCCTTTAAGTCCATGGGAGGCTCCTATCTTTTTTCATCCGTTCCCATCGACAATGCCGAAGAGAATCAGCTTGTATTGGAGAAGGTTTTTGAATCAAAAAGCTCGGTATGGAAAATCTATCTTTATAAAGCCATATAAGCAGGGGGAATGAGAATGACCAACCCGGTACTTACCATCGTAGTTCCTTGCTATAACGAAGAGGAGGTACTGCCGGATACCATTAATCAGCTGAATGGGCTGATTGAAGAACTGATGGATGATGAACTGGTTTCGGAAAAAAGCAAAATCCTTTTTGTAGATGATGGCAGCAGGGACCGGACCTGGCAGATTATTTATAAACATAGCCTGAATAATCCCCATGTGCGCGGACTGAAGCTTGCCAGGAATGCAGGACATCAGAATGCGCTGCTTGCAGGATTGACGGCAGCGGGGAAAGTTTCGGATTGCACAGTGTCCATTGATGCTGATCTTCAAGATGATATTGACGTGATCAGGGAGTTTATCCTGAAGTTCCGTGAAGGTTTTGACATTGTCTATGGTGTGAGAAGAAAGCGGGACAGTGATACATTTTTTAAGAGAAGCACGGCACAGGGATTTTATAAGCTGATGAGGAAAATGGGTGTAGATCTTGTCTATAATCATGCGGATTTCCGCCTGATGAGCAAGCGGGCTCTGGAGGAGCTGCAGCGCTATGAGGAGGCCAATCTGTTCCTCCGCGGAATTGTGCCCTTGCTGGGCTTTAAAACAGCCAGTGTTTACTATGACCGCAAAGAACGCCTTGCCGGGGAAACGAAGTATCCGCTGAAAAAAATGCTGGCCTTTTCCTTTGAGGGCATTACCTCTTTTTCCGTGACGCCGATCCGGATGGTATTGGCATTGGGAATCGGATCCTTTCTGCTCAGCTTTTTATTTGGCCTCTACTTTCTGGGCCTGCGCTATTTTGGAGAAACAGAAACTGGCTGGACATCTTTAATTATCTCGATTTGGATGCTGGGGGGGCTTCAGCTGACAGCCATTGGCCTAATTGGAGAATATATTGGAAAAATCTATAAAGAGACAAAACGAAGACCCAGGTTCTCAATTGAAGTAGATGCTTTTAATCTGCCTATTTCGAGGCATATGGTGACTGATGGAGAGACTGATAATGAGTACGCGGATATTCACTTTAGAACATTATCTGAATCGAACTAATACCTTTATTCGCTTTTTGATCGTTGGAACAGTCAATACATTAGTCGGGTTAACCATGATATTCATGCTCCTGGATTTAGCAGGAATGTCTTATTGGACCGCGACATTTTTGGGAAACAGTACAGGTGCAGTTATCAGCTTTTTACTGAACCGAACGTTCACTTTCAGGAGCGGGACCAGCATTCCAGGAAGTGCTGTGCGCTTCATTTTCATTTTATTTCTGTGCTATATATTATCTTATTCCATAAGCGGCATGGCTGCAGAGGCTATAAAGAGCTTTACGCTTTTCGGCTATGAAGTATCGCCTGAAGAGCTTGCAGTTCTTATGGGGGCAGGCATTTATACGATAACCAATTATATGGGGCAGAAATACCTCGTTTTTACTAAATAGTGTAACAGATTTGCGCGAATGTGCTTTGAATTTTGAAGTTTCCTTGCATATAATTCTGAAAAGTGTTATGATGATTAAGAATTATTTTTGTTCGGTGTAAAGGATAGTTTGAGTAAAAACTTTACGTCTTGATGATCACTGAGAGCAAGGATAGTAACACAATGTGTGGTTTACACACAAGGAGGCAACAAAAATGGAAAACGGTAAAGTAAAATGGTTTAACAGTGAAAAAGGTTTCGGATTCATCGAGCGTGAAGGTGGAGAAGACGTATTCGTTCATTTCTCAGCTATCCAAGGCGAAGGCTACAAAACTCTAGAAGAAGGTCAAGAAGTGACTTTCGACGTTGAGCAAGGCCAGCGTGGAGCTCAAGCAGCTAACGTTCGCAAAGCTTAATCTTAAACCAGTCAAACTCAAAGCAGGCTCTTTATGAGCCTGCTTTTTATTTGTCCGGATAATCCCTGTTCAATATTATACCCCGTCAACCTCCATCATAATTTTCGTCACATACTGCTCCTTATCATTATGGACAACCGTATCATAAATGTACTCTTCAAATACATGCTCTCCCAGGGTTAAACCAAGCCGTTCCATTTCAAAAAAAAGCCGCTCATACGCTTCGCCGATCGTTTTTTCGCTTCCCACATGATAGCCGATAAGGAAATCTCCTTTTACGGCCCGAAAATAGGGATGGCCTTCCTTTGGATTCGGCTGTTCGATATACAAATAGCTGTAATTGGCGTATTCCCCCTTGAGCACCTGCTCACGCTTTGTAATGGACCCGATCGGATAACCTGAATCCAGCTGTGCGATCTGCAATTCATTAATAAAATCCGAGATGACTTCTACAAATTCTTCGTCCGATATGTTTTGAATGTTTCTGCTTAAATACAGGGTTGCTTCCGGCAAAGGCTGAAATGTAATACGGTTAAAATCAAGATGGGAGGCTTCTTCCATTAAGCTTATTTTGGCTTCAATCAATTTCTCCTTCATTTCGATTTCCTGACGCTTCTTTATAATCTCCTCTTTTTTCCGGTACATGATGGATAAAAAGCTTTCAGGCGATTTATTTTGCATGTATTGCTGGATATCATTAAGCGACATGCCAAGATCCTTCAGCAAATCAATAACAAAAAACAGCTCTAATTGATGAATCGAATAATAGCGGTAGCCTTTTTCATTTTTCATGACCGGGGACAAAATTCCAATCTGGTCGTAATAAAAAATGGTCTGCTTGTTAACCTTGCAAAGCTTTGCAAATTCACCTGTTGTTACATATTTTCTATCTTTTTTACTCATTTTTACCTCACTGCCCTTGACTATATAGTTACTATATAGACTAGGATAAATCGTATAAATAAATCAAGTTTGACTGTTTGGTAAGGAGCATGATATAGATGAAAACACAAAAAATCACATTGGGGCTATTATTGACAAATTTATTTATTGCCTTTTTGGGAATCGGCCTGGTCATTCCTGTTCTGCCTACGCTGATGAATGAATTGCGCATAACAGGAACCACGGTCGGCTATTTGACAGCCGCATTCGCATTTGCCTAGCTAATTGTATCCCCGATTGCAGGGAGAGCAGCCGATAAGTGGGGCAGGAAAATCATGATCGTCATCGGCCTGTTTATTTTTGGCCTATCAGAATTCTTATTCGGGATCGGCCAAGAAATTGAGGTTCTGTTCGTTTCGAGGATTTTAGGCGGGATTAGTGCCGCGTTTATTATGCCGGCCGTAACAGCCTTTATTGCCGATATTACGACAACTGAGACCCGACCGAAGGCACTTGGGTATATGTCAGCGGCTATCAGCACTGGGTTTATCATCGGTCCGGGGATCGGCGGATTTTTAGCAGAGTTTGGAACACGTGTGCCATTTTTCTTTGCAGGGGGACTTGGTGCACTTGCAGCGGTGCTTTCCCTGATTTTATTAAAAGAGCCTGAGCGCAATGAGGAAACTAATAAAGGAGCCGAAGAAGAAGGAAAGAGCGGCTTCAGACGCTTGCTGGAACCAAAGTATCTCTTTGCTTTTATCCTGATTTTTATTGCTTCATTTGGGCTTGCTGCTTTTGAATCCTTCTTTAGTTTATTTGTGGATCACAAGTTTTCGTTTAAACCTTCAGATATAGCTATTGTCATCATGGGCGGAGCCATTTTGGGCGCAGTATCCCAGGTCCTGCTATTTGACCGCCTGACCCGCATATGGGGCGAAATCAGACTGATCCGCTATAGCCTGCTATTATCCGGCCTGCTTGTATTTTTAATGACTGTTGTTCATTCTTACTTTGCGATATTGCTTGTAACCTTCATTGTATTTATAGGGTTCGATTTATTCCGTCCGGCTATCACCACCTATCTTTCCAATATTGCCGGAAATGAACAGGGCTTCGTCGGCGGAATGAATTCAATGTTTACAAGCCTCGCAAACATCAGCGGACCTATTATAGGGGGTATGCTGTTTGATATCGATATTAACTACCCATACTACTTCGCAGCTATCGTTACTGCAGCGGGAACCGGTTTAACTTTTGCATGGAAAAAGCCTGCAGAGAAGCCATCAAAAGTGATGAAGGCCATATAAAAAGAGTGAATTAAGATCAATTCACTCTAACTCACCCTTATTGTTTAGCACCATTTTCAGGGTAGGGCTGACCGTACCCTTCTATATTCCCGGCACGTTCTTTTTCATATGCTGACCCTGAACCTTGGCGGTTTACTGCAGCGGAATTTGTTTTCTGGTTCGCTGGTTTATTGTTTTGACGCGGCAAATCCATCACCTCCCATACACAATTAGAATGCTTAAAATTTGGGAAAGTATTCAGCCTTCCAGTTCCGAGACCGGCTGTATGAGAAAAGAGTCAATCAAACTTAAACGCTCCTGCAAAAGCAGGAGCGTTTTTTCATGCAGAACAAAAAGGAAAAATAATACAAATAGGAGAAGTAATAAGATAGCAAAGGAAGTGGTTGTAATGGCGGATGTGCGAATGTTTGAGTGCGATGCCAAAATCCTGGAAGGGACAGGCAGGCAGGAGTATGGTACAGATGAAAAGGAGGAGTTCTAATGAGCAAGCCGCTGCTGAAAGGGGTGGAAGGAATCTTTATACCGGTAAAAAACCCGGAGCAATCAGCAAGGTGGTACAGAGAAATACTGGGTTTCCAGCTGATTTATATGGAAAAGGAGGCAGCTGTCATGCGGATTGGAGACCATGCTCAAACGGTCGTCTGCCTTGTGAGAACCAGTCCTCATCAGCCGATGAAGTTTCCGGAAAATCATTTTGGCGTGGGGAAATATTATAATTTCATTCCCGAGGATATTGAAGAAACACATAAAATGCTACTTGAGAAAGGGGTCAGTGTAAACCCGATTGGCGGGGAAGGGAGCACGAGATTTTTTACCTTCTTTGACCCTGATGGGAATCCTCTGGGGGTTTGCCAATGACTGCCTAAGTTAGCTGGCTTTTCTGGTGTCTATATGCTATGTTGGTAATATAAAGTAGACCTTTCTTTGCAAACGGGAAAGGTCTGCTTTTTATATATTCAAAAAAGGATGGTGCAGGGAGAATGATCACAGAAATGAAGTTTTGCAGAGTGTTTGATCCAAGCAGGGGGGTTATCTATTATGAACCATAGTCTGGAGGCTCTCACTGAAAAAGAATTCTTTATTAAACAGCTGACCTATATTGATGAAAATCATCAGGAGCTGAATGGCCTTTATCTTTCTTCCACTCCTCTAAAGGAAAGGAGAAAGGATTTTCTCAGTATTTATGTAAGGGAAGTAGAGCAATACATTGAACTTTGCAATCAGGCGCCGGCAGAACAGCCTTTGCGGAAAGTATTGATTGGCACAAAGGTAACTGTATTATTTGACGGGGAGGATGACCGGGAAGTTTATCACATTTGCCTCCCGGAAGAGTCAGACCCTGATAATGGCTGTATCTCGTTTTTATCTCCGGTTGGCAGGCAGCTTCTGCTAAAAAATCTGGGTGAAAAAACATCACTCACGATCCCAAGCGGCAAGCTGGATGTGGTTATTGAAAATATATCCTGGGACCAGGGAACTGGCTGAACAACCAGGAAGAGAAAGCAGAGGGGCAGGTAACTGTCCCTCTGTTCCTTTTGTGAATTCAATAATTGACTTCCTAAACTGTAACTTATACCATTACAGTAGGTTTCATGCCCGTTTAATTTGTGTAAACATTAACCAAACTAGGTGTGAATGAAAAAGGAGTGACGCAGATGAATACAAGTTATAAACCGCTAGTAGAATCTTTGCAGTTAAAAAATAAAATGGAACTAAAAAACAGGGTGGTCCTGGCCCCGATGACTAATTTCTCCTCCCATCCTGATGGGACGGTGTCAGATGCCGAGATCGATTATTACATACGGCGCTCAAAAGGGGTCGGTATGGTCATTACCGCATGCACCAATGTGACCGCGAACGGAAAAGGGTTTCACGGTGAATTTGGCGGGGATCATGATGGAATGATTCCAAGTCTTTCGAGACTGGCTGCAAGTATTAAAGAGCAGGGGGCCAAAGCTGTTCTGCAGATTTTTCACGGAGGCAGGGAGTGTCCGCCGGAGCTGGTGCCAAATGGGGAAACAGTCAGCGCCAGTGCGGTTGCATCTGAAGGAAGCAGCCATACGCCAAGGGAACTGACGGAAAAAGAAGTGGAGGATATCATTGCCGCTTTTGGCGAGACTACCCGCCGGGCCATCGAGGCAGGCTTTGATGGCGTTGAAATCCATGGCGCTAACGGCTACTTAATTCAGCAGTTCTTTTCACCGCATTCCAATCGCCGTGAGGATCGATTTGGAGGCAGTCTGGAAAAGCGCATGGCGTTCCCTCTTGCTGTGGTAGAAGAAGTTCAAAAAACGGTGCAAGAGCATGCGAAAGAGCCATTCATTGTCGGATACCGTTTTTCTCCAGAGGAACCGACCACTCCGGGAATCACTATGGATGATACACTTCATTTGGTCGATGTGCTATCAGATAAAGGGCTTGACTACCTTCATGTCTCCCTGATGGATTTCTGGTCCAAGCCAAGACGCGGAGCCGACGAATCCAAAACAAGGATTGAGCATTTATTAGAAACGATCAATAACCGTGTACCGCTAATCGGAGTTGGATCAATCCATACTCCTGATGAAGCCGCTAAAGCACTGGAAGCAGGAGTAGCCATGGTTGCCCTTGGACGGGAGCTGATTATGGAGCCGGATTGGGTGCAAAAGGTGCAGGAAGGAAAAGAATCCGAAATTGCTGTCACCCTATCTAAAAAGGATCAGGAAAAACTGGTTATCCCGGATCCGCTCTGGCAGGCCATTGTGAACACTCCGTGCTGGTTTCCGGTTGTAGATTAAATACTTTGCGGAAGTATTAAAAGAGGACTGCCCCGTGCATAGGGCAGTCCTTATTGTCATAATACCGGGAGTTTATTGAGGAATTTATTAGCCATGAGAAGAGGGTATCGAGTACGGTCTTGAGATAATAGAATTATTGAAAAGTTAGAATGTTATGATAATATCATAATAGAGATGTAAAGAAAGGGGAATCTATTTTACACATGTGGATTAACTTGAACTGATTCATTAATTGGATAGAGACAGGCGGCGATCCTTGATTTCTAAGGATGCGTTTATTTGTCTATCTGAAATCATTCAAGGGATATATGGTGTGGACAATTAATTTCCCATTGCCAAGCAGACGCCTTTTGCAGATCTGCTTTTATTTTTGGGTAAAAATACATCTTTATTGACACAGCTGCCGAATCCCTGAACTGGGGGAATTTTAATGAAGAATCAAAACGAAGAGCTGCTGGCAGGAGGGAATGTCTCTCGCGTCTATCGATCGGGAGATACTGTCCGGCGTGAATTAAAGCCAGACAGTCCCAGAATCCACCGTGTATTAAAGCATTTGGAAAGCAAAGGATTCAGCAATGCGCCAAAGTTTCTGGGGATAGATGAGAAAGGCAGAGAAATCTTATCGTTTATAGAAGGAGAAGCAGGCAATTACCCTTTAAAAGAATTCATGTGGTCCAATGATGTTTTAATAGAAATAGCGAAGATGCTCCGTCAATATCATGATGCTGTGAGCGACTTTCCGATATCTGGTGAATGGATGCCAATAGACAATACTCCAGATAGCCATGAGGTTGTCTGCCACAACGATTTTGCCATTTACAATATTATTTTTAGACAGGAAAAGTCGGCAGGCATTATCGATTTTGACCTTGCGGCACCAGGACCAAGACTCTGGGACATTGCGTATGCTCTTTACACCTGCGTTCCATTAAGCAGGCATTATCATAATGAAGCAGGAGAAGCCATTCATTATAATCCATCCCTTGATGCCAGCCGCACAAGAAAGCGAGTTAAATTGTTTTTGGACTCCTATGGTATGGAGAATATGGAAGAAGACTATTTGGAGATGGTATTGCTCCGGTTAGAAGGATTATGTCAGTACATGAAAAGAAAAGCCGGCGAAGGTGACCCTGCTTTTCAAAAAATGATTGATGAAGGTCACTATGAACACTATCAAAAAGATATTGATTTCATTCGTCATCGTGGAAAAGAGTGGATTTAAATCTCAAGCCCCTTCCGAACAGTTCGGAAGGGCTGCGAATTTGAAAAAAGGTGCCTTTCCTGAGGGGGAGGCACCTTTTGGGCATTTTTATTTGTACAATCCGCCTGTATACATCCTCGTAAGGTTCACAATCACATCATCCATCTTATACTTTTCCTTGTTCAGAACCAGCTCCCACATGAACATTTCATTCGAATAGAACCAGCCTCTCGCGGTGAGGGCCGGGTCAAGGTCCTCCTTGGTAAGCTTTTGGGACTGGGCGTAGCGGATGTCAAGGGAAATCCGTTCGATGAAGCGTTCACGGATTGCATACCATTTTTCCTCTATCACAGGGGAGATGCCGATTGCCTCTTTTACGGCCTTCATCATGTCCCGCTCCTCCAAAGCGAGCTGCAGGAACAGCCTCACCTGCTTTTTAATATTCTCATAGGCTTCTTCTTTGGACTGTGGCTTAAAGGGCATCTCTGCCACTTCGTAAAACTGGTTCATGTGGTCTTCCATTAATGTAATGAAAAGCTCGTCTTTATTTTTAAAATAGACATACGCCGTACCGTAGCCTGTGTTTGCTTTTTTGATCACTTGGGAGATGGTCGCTTTTTGAAAGCCATTTTCGAGAAAAACCTCTTTTCCGGCTCGGAGAAGTTTCTGGCGTGTTCTCATGGCCTTCTGCTGCCTTGCCGGCATTTGACCTACGGTTTTTTTCATCACTTTCATCCTTTATATGTTATCTGATCTTACTGACATTATATCATTGACATAGTGTCAATCAAACAATATAATTTTCGTAAATAATTAATATTCTGAAAGGTTGGGAGTTTATGGATATAACAAAGGAGTATGCTGTCAAACTGGATGAACAAAATGACCTGTCCTATCGGGAAGAGTTTTATATAAAGGAAGATGGAATTTACATGGATGGCAATTCACTTGGGCTGCTGTCCAAACGGGCAGAGAAATCACTGCTCGACCTGCTGGAATCCTGGAAGCATCATGCCATTGACGGCTGGACAGAAGGGGACAATCCCTGGTTCTACCTATCTGAAAAACTGGGTAAAGAAATGGGGCCAATCGTAGGGGCAAACCCGGAGGAAGTAATTGTAAGCGGTTCCACTACTGTTAATCTTCACCAGCTTGTCTCTACATTTTATAAGCCGGAAGGAAAAAGAACAAAGATACTGGCAGATGAGCTTAATTTTCCAAGTGATATTTATGCGCTGCAAAGCCAGGTGAAGCTGAAGGGCTATGATCCTGGAGAGCATCTTGTCCGGGTGAAAAGCGCGGATGGACATACATTGAAAGAGGAAGATATTGTCGCAGCGATGACGGATGAAATCGCGCTGATTGTCCTGCCGGGTGTGTTGTACCGGAGCGGCCAGGTGCTGGATATGGAGTATCTGACTGCCGAGGCGCATATGCGCGGGATTGAGATAGGCTTTGACCTATGCCATTCAGTTGGATCTGTCCCTCATGCTTTGAGTGAGTGGGATGTGGATTTTGCGTTCTGGTGCAATTATAAGCATCTGAATGGCGGACCGGGTTCAACGGGAGGGCTGTTTGTGAACAAGCGCCACTTCGGAAAGGTCCCGGGACTTGCCGGCTGGTTCAGTTCCCGCAAGGATAAGCAGTTTGATATGGAGCATGTGCTGACGGCGGCTGAAGATGCGGGTGCCTATCAGATTGGAACGCCAAATATCTTCAGCATGGCGCCGATTATCGGATCGCTCAGCATGTTTAATGAGGCTGGCATGGAAAGAATACGTGAAAAATCGCTGCAACTGACAGGCTATATGATTGAGCTGGTTCAGCAGGAGCTTGATGGACACGGATTTGTCCTGCGCAATCCGCTTGATGAAAAGAAGCGGGGCGGCCATATTTATCTGGAGCATTCGGAAGCAGCTAGGATCTGCAGGGCACTGAAGGCTGAAGGAGTCATCCCGGATTTCCGGGCGCCAAATGGAATCCGCCTGGCACCGGTTGCACTATACAACACGTTTGAGGATGTTTGGAAAACGGTTCAAATTTTAAAAGGAATCATGGAAGAGGAGAAATATAAACAATTTGAAAATAAGAGGGGAGTTGTCGCATGACGAAAAGAAACTGGATTGATATTTCACAGCCTCTTACCGGCGACATTGCCCATTGGCCCGGTGACACCCCGTTCAGCTATGAAACGGCTTATACAAAAGAACAAACCGGTTCTGTCAATATCGGACGGATTACGACCAGCCTGCATACCGGCACCCATGTTGATGCACCGTTCCATTTTAATGATGAAGGTGAAAAAATCCTGGATCTGGACATCGAGCTGTATATCGGGCCGGCGCATGTAATTGATGTATCTGCCTTTGAAACAGTCGATTCGGAAGTTCTGAAAGGATTCGACCTTGAAGGCGTGGAACGTGTCCTGCTCAAAACTTCGGTTCCGAATAATTCGGAAGTGTTTCCGAAGCGTATTCCGGAACTGACCGTGGATATGGCAGACTACCTTGGCGAGAAAGGAGTCCGCCTGCTCGGAGTCGATGTGCCGTCCGTTGATGCGCTCGACAGCAAAGAGATGGCGACGCACCATGCCTTATATCGCAATGGCGTTCATATACTGGAAAACATCATGCTCGATGACGTAGATGAAGGAAATTATGAACTGATTGCTTTGCCTCTTCCAATCAAAGATGGAGACGGCAGCCCGGTGCGGGCGGTCATTCGCCCGCTTTAGGCGGGATATTTATCGGCAAAATGCTGACTTTCTGCCTTGAAGCCATCAGAAATAACCTTTATCGGCCGATTTGAAGGAAATACCGGCCAATATCGTATAAATATCCGGCCAAACTGCGGGATTTACCGGCTAAATGAAATCGGGTCAGTCCCTGACATACAAGACATTACAACAAGGCCGAATCGAGAACGACAAGAAGCAATTCCAAGGAGGAACTCAAATGATCAACGAGAAAAACCAGGACGTAAACGCAACAACCTCTGAAAAGAGCATCCATACAGACTTTACCAATAACATGACTTACGGAGAATATCTTCAGCTTGATAAAATTTTATCCGCGCAAAACAGGCTTTCCGGCCATCATGATGAAATGCTGTTCATCGTCATCCACCAGGTGAGCGAGCTGTGGATGAAGCTGATTCTTCATGAAATGGGCGCAGCCATCGAATCGATCGAAAACAATGATTTATCCACAGCACAGAAGAGATTGTCACGCGTTTCGAAGACGCAATCGCAGATTATTCAGGCATGGGATGTACTTTCCACTCTGACTCCTTCCGAATATATGGAGTTCCGTGATTCACTTGGTCAGGCATCTGGCTTTCAATCCTACCAGTATCGTATGGTAGAATTTGCGTTAGGGTATAAAACTGAGCATGTTCTAAAAATCTATCAAAAAGATCCGGAGCTTCATGCAAGGTTAACAGAAGCCTTTGAAAAACCGGGCCTTTATGATGTGGCCATCCGCGCGCTTCACAAAGCCGGCTTGTCAATTGATGATGACATTTTGAACAGAGATGTAACCAGGACGTACAAGGAAAATGAATCCGTCCGTGCAGCCTGGATGACTGTGTATAAAAATCCTGAAAAGTATTGGGAGTTATACGAGTTAGCTGAAAAATTAGTGGATATCGAAGACTGGCTTCAGCAGTGGCGCTTCCGCCATATGAAAACGGTCGAAAGAATCATTGGCTTCAAAATGGGCACAGGCGGCTCATCAGGTGTCGGCTATCTGAAAAAAGTACTGGATCAGCGCTTCTTCCCTGAACTCTGGGATATCCGTACAGAGCTGTAAGCTATTGGGGGAACTTCGGACTCATCAGGCAAGAAACCGGGAGATAGAGTCCGAGCCCGAGTCAACTTCGGACACAACCAGCTTAAAAACGGAAGTCAGAGTCCGAACCAAGACCAACTTCGGACACAACCAGCGTAAAAACGGAGGTTAGAGTCCGAACCAAGACCAACTTCGGACACAACCAGAGTAAAAACGGAAGTCAGAGTCCGAACCAAGACCAACTTCGGACACAACCAGCGTAAAAACGGAGGTTAGAGTCCGAGCCCGAGTCAACTTCGGACACAACCAGCGTAAAAACGGAAGTCAGAGTCCGAACCCGAGTCAACTTCGGACACAACCAGCGTAAAAACGGAGGTTAGAGTCCGAACCAAGACCAACTTCGGACACAACCAGAGTAAAAACGGAAGTCAGAGTCCGAACCAAGATCAACTTCGGACACAACCAGCGAAAAAACAGGAGTCAGAGTCCGAACCAGGTCCAACTTCGGACTCAAACAACAAGAAACCTGCAGCTAGAGTCTGGACCACCTAAAAATATAACAACAGGGGGGAAACGATGAGTACAAAACGAGAGCAATGGTCATCTAAATTCGGCTTTATTATGTCCTCGGCCGGTGCGGCGATCGGCCTGGGGGCCATATGGAAATTCCCATACGTAGCCGGAAACAGCGGCGGGGGCGCCTTTTTGCTGATGTTTATCGTATTTACGATTCTGGTAGGGCTGCCCATGCTCATTTCCGAATTTATTATCGGGCGTGGTGCACAGAAGGAAGCCGTATCGGCCTATTATAAACTGGCGCCAAACAGCCTGTGGACGTTTACCGGGAAACTAGGGGTAATCGGCTGCTTCCTGCTGCTGAGCTTTTACTCGGTTGTTGGGGGCTGGGTGCTAATTTACACAGTTCTCTCAATCGGCGGCCAAATCATCAAGCCAGGTGCAGCCTATCCGGAACTTTTTGGCATGATCACATCTACACCAAGCTGGACACTCATGGGACTGGCTGCGTTTCTGCTTATTAACATTGTCGTGATTACATTTGGAATCCAAAACGGGATTGAAGCTGCAAGCAAATACATGATGCCGCTATTATTTATCTTTTTTATCGTGCTTGTCATACGTGCTTTAACGCTTGATGGAGCAATGGAAGGGGTC
The DNA here is from genome assembly GCF_009849585.1 of Bacillus sp. ZZV12-4809. Lineage (GTDB taxonomy): Bacteria > Bacillota > Bacilli > Bacillales > Cytobacillaceae > Cytobacillus. The sequence goes on along the minus strand of NZ_VCRN01000001.1, from coordinate 323,953 downwards.
AAGTTTTTCCTGAACCCGGACTTTAGTAAGATCACAGGTGATTCGGCACTTTATGCATTAGGACAATCATTCTTTGCGTTAGCCGTCGGTTTTTCCTGCATGGTCACGTACAGCTCATACCTGGATAAGAAAGTCAGCATTCCATCGTCAGCCGGATCTGTTGTTATCATGAACATCATCATCTCGGTCCTGGCTGGGCTAGCGATTTTCCCGGTAGTCTTTGCATTCGGTTTTGAACCGACGGAAGGCCCGGGGCTGCTGTTCATGGTCCTGCCGGCTGTCTTTTCACAGATCCCCTTGGGTGAACTGTTCCTGGCGATCTTCCTGCTGCTTTTCTTATTTGCCACTCTGACATCATCGTTCAGCATGCTGGAAATCATCGTCTCAGCCTTCATCGAGAACGGTAAGCATTCACGGAAAAAAACCTCCTGGATCTCCGGCATAATCATGTTTGCAGCCGGTATTCCTGCTGCCCTGTCGTTCAGCCTGTTTGGAGACTTCACGGTCTTCGGGAAAAATATTTTTGATGCCACCGACTATCTTGTCAGCAATATCCTGCTTCCGCTGGGCTGCCTGCTGATTGCCCTTTTTATTTCGTTTAGAATGGATAAAGGGCTAATAAAAGAAGAATTTCTGCTCGGAAGCGACATTTCACCAGCTATGTACACAGCGTGGAGCATCCTGATGAAAGTGGTTGTTCCGGTTACAATTGGGGTTGTGTTCCTGAGCACACTAGGAATTATTTAAAGAGGCGTCAATCCGACGCTTTTTTTTTTTACTTTTTAATAAAAAAATTTAAATTTATGGTTTATGGATAAAACTAAAAGGGTATAAAATTGTAGGATTCTGCCTAAATGAAGATGTAATCTATAATACCAAATTCAAGAGAAGGATTTTCTTCGACTTAAACGAATTGTATAATATATAACACGAGGGGGCGTATGATTGATATGGAAGCAACCTACAAAGAAACAAGCGATATGGCGGGCTTTATTGTTGCGAATCGAGACCACTTTCAGCACAAATTATTGTCAGAGGCTGTAAATGTAGCTTCTAAGATCAATGAAATTCTGCAAAGAGGGAATATTGATCTTTTAAAAAATGCAGAAAGATTGGCTTTATATGTTGCTGAAGATAAAGAGGAAGAGCTGATTGCTTTTGCCAGACAGGAAGGCGTTGCCTGGGCTGAGCACTCCCTGACGCTTTTTTTAAAACTGGAATGGGTGCAGGCGATCAGACGGACAATGTGGCACTTTCTGTACCAATATGACAAAATTAAAAAGCAGGACAAAGTATCGGAAGACTTTTATCATATGGAAAAAGTGGTCAATGATTATGTGGACCAATTTTTAAATAATTTCTTTATCAGCTATTCTGATTATAAAGATGAAATGCTCAAATCCCAGCGCAAACTGGTAGAGCATTTATCCGTGCCAATTATTCCGGTCAGCACGTCTGTCGCTGTACTGCCGCTGATTGGCATGATTGATTCATACCGGATTCAGACGATTGAAGAAAAGGTTCTGATGGATATTGCATCCATTAAAATCCAGACTTTAATCATGGACCTTTCCGGAATTGCCGACATGGAAGTGGATGTCATCGTTCATTTCAAAAAGATTTTAAGCGGTATAAAAATGATGGGCTGCGAGGCAGTCATCACAGGTCTTCGAGCAGAACTGGTCCGAAAAATGGTGCATGCTGGTGTAATGTTCCAGGATCAGGCAGAAACAAAAGGGACTTTGCAGCAGACTTTACGGGAGTATTTAGTTATTGAACCTAAACAATAGTACATATAAAATGCCTGTCGCTGTCTTCATCGGAACGCGGCCGGCATTTTTTTAAGGAGCCTGCTATGAAAGACTTTGATGAATGGCTGAATATCCATACACATGGCGACCAAAAAGGGTTTCCCAAATCCCTTCACTACCACCGCTACGAACCTACTCCTTATGAGGGCCTGGAAAAACTGTTCAGTGAATATACGCTGAAAAGCAGTGATCGCCTCGTGGACTTTGGCTGCGGCAAGGGCCGGCTGCCGTTTTATATTCACCATACCTTTGGTGCATCCGCTGCTGGTGTGGAAATGAGTGATGACTTTTACCGTGAGGCAATGATAAATCACCGGACATACAAAGGGGAAAAAGCAGGTATCAGCTTTCACTGCATGCTGGCTCAGGAGTATGATATCACTCCGCAGGACACCCATTTTTACTTTTTCAATCCGTTTTCTGTGCAGATTTTTATTAAAGTCGTCAACAACATACTCCGCTCTGCCGAAGAAAAACTGCGCAAAATGGATATTATTCTCTACTACCCTTCAGAAGATTATCTGTTTTATCTGGAAAACAGCACTCCCTTTGAGCTGATCAAAGAGGAGAGACTTGAGGGGAATGAAAACGAGCGTTTCCTGGTTTATCGTTTCAATCAAACGTTTGATTGAAAATTCCCCCGCTGCTAAAAGCTGGGGGAATTTCTTTTATCGTACTGGCCTTGATTCAGGTTCTCTTTCATATTCCCGGTTTGGTTTAAAGAGGAGACCCAAATTGATCAATCCCGCAATTCCCACTAATCCATAGACAATTCTTGATAACACTGCATCCTGTCCCCCGAATAAGCTGGCAACTAAATCAAATTGAAAAAATCCGATCAGACCCCAATTAATAGCTCCAATAATGGTTAAAACAAGTGCAATACGCTGGAAACCGTTCATCTTTTTATCCTCCTTACAATGAGTAATCATACAGCGTGCTCGCTATATATTAGGGAGTTACCCCGGTATTGGAGGGGGCAAACAAATTTCAGAGAGTTGGAGAAATAAAAAGTGAAATTGGGGAAATGAACATTTTATTGCAGGAAAGGATTCAGCTAATTAGGAAACACCCCTCCATTTTGAGGAAAACAATCACTAAAATGAGGAAAAGCTATCCCGCAAAAGGATAGCTTTTTTCTTTCAACAGTTTCTTATTTCGCACTCAAACGTCTAATACGCTCATCTAAGTCAGGATGTGTCGAGAATAAGGAAGCTTTTCTTCTGTTATTGATTTTCAAAGTGGAAATGGCTGTCTGTTCTTCACCCTGAATGCGGCTGGAGTAAGCCTTCAGCATCTGCAGGGCATGTGTCATCTTGTCTTTGCCGGCAAGATCAGCGCCTCCGCGGTCCGCATGAAATTCGCGGTGGCGGGAGTAGGCGAAGACCACAAGGCTTCCAAGAATTGAGAAAGCGATCTGGAACACGATGACAGCTATAAAGTGTACAATTGGTGCCATTTCTTCTTTTACAAAGCGGGATGCCACCCATGCTGCAATTCGAGCAAGGAAGACCACGAATGTGTTGACTACACCCTGAAGAAGGGTCATGGTGACCATGTCTCCGTTTGCAATGTGTGCCACCTCATGGGCGATGACACCTTCAATGGCATCGTCGTCCATTTCCTGGAGCAATCCTGTTGAAACGGCCACAAGCGAGCGTTTTTTCGAAGGACCTGTCGCAAAAGCGTTCACTTCAGGAGAGTGGTAGATTCCAACTTCCGGCATATGTGTTAAGCCTGCCGCTCTTGAAAGGCGGTGAACTTTCTCTACGATTTCGCGTTCAGCACCTGAAAGGGAGCCATTCGGATCCAGCACCTGGACATTCATCATTTTCTTGGCCATCCAGCGGGACATCCACAGAGAAATGAAGGAGCCCGTAAAACCAATCACTGCACTGACAACAAGCAATGCGCCAAAATCAATGCCGCCCTCGGCATTGATGTAATTACCTCCGCCAATCAGCGAGAAAATAATACTGATCGTTAATAGAACAAGCACGTTTGTCAATAAAAAGTAAAAAATACGTTTTCCCATTTTCTCACCCATCCTATCTATTTTCGAGTTCATATGAACTTGTTATCTGACTATATGATATAATTTTTCTATGAAAATGGCAAGCCATAACTAGGCGAAACGGAAATAGACATTGACTGTCATCATTGAAAAGATTAGGATGAAAGCATTGAATAGAGAACGCAGGGGATGATTACCTTGGAATTATTCCAGCTATCAAGGAAAAGTATGGCTGATTTCCTTCTATCGCTGAAGGGGGAAGGGGAGCTTTCGCCCAAACAAATCCTTCAGCAGGCATGGACAGCCGCCCATGCCAAAAAGGGAATATCAACAGAGGCTTTTCTGGATACGAAAATGCCGGCCATATTTGAAAAATTGCTGCGGGCAGATTTGAAGAAACTCGGCTTTTCCATCAACGAAATTGTTGCAATGGGCAACCAGATTGAATTCACTCATTTATCTTCGACTGCAGTTCAGAATTGGGTGAAGCGGGATGTGAAGGACCTGATTGGAAGTCCGCACCTCGGCAAAAAATATTCAGTCGACCAGGCAGCGATGCTGTTCATCGTGGAGGATCTGAAGGCAACGCTTGATTTTGATTCAATCCGGAAAATACTGACTCTCCTTTTTAATGATCTGGAAGACCGCTCTGACGATTTAATTGAGCCGATCCCATTTTATGCTGCATACGCGTCTATTTTTGAAAAAACCCATCATCATAATATATTAGGCGAAAGCATGCATGATGGCATAGAGACATGCATCAAACAAGAAGCATTGCAGGCATTGGCTGGCTTTCAGGATTTTACGGATCAGCAGAAAGACATCGTCTCGAATATTCTTGTCACGGCATCCCTCACCGTTTTATCGGCCTACTACAAGTCACTGACAAAGAAATATGTAACGGCTACCTTATTTTTAAATGGGTAAAAAGCATCGCCACTGGAGGGCGATGCTTTTTTATCCTCATGTTTTATTGCGTGGCAGCTGAAGCATCAGCTTGCAGAAGTGAACGGAAGGGGGCCTTAACGTCTGATGTTTTTAATTAGAGGAAGTCGAATTCTGATCAAAAATAAGATATGTTATCCAGAATGATATTGATAAACTAGGTGATGTATATTATTCTTATTGATAATGATAATCATTTACATATGCTATTTGATAGAAAATGAATGGAGATGAAAAACAATGAAAAGTACGAAGGTTATAGTAATTGCCATCACACTGTTGTTCGCTTGTATGTTATCTGCCTGCGGAGAAGGCTCAGCAAAAAAATCAGGCTCAATCGATGACTCCGGCACAAGGACATACCATGGAGAGAACGGGGATGTCGAGGTTCCTGCCAAGCCTAAAAGAGTGGCGGTATTGGCACATATTTATGCGGGGAATGTATTGAAGCTTGGAATCACCCCTGTAGCGGTGAATGAATGGGTAAAAGGAAATAAATTTTTCGGTGATAAACTGGAGAATACAGAGGTTGTTGCGGAAGGATCCATCGAGAAGCTAATAGAATTAGAGCCTGATTTAATCATTGCTTTTTCATCTGATAAGAATTTAAAGAAATACTCAGAAATCGCCCCAACTGTTGCCCTGACAAATACAGAGTACGATTATTTACAGCAGCATGTTGAAATTGGAAAAATTGTCGGAAAAGAAAAAGAAGCAGAAAAATGGGTTGAAGAATGGACTGAAAACGCGAAAGAAGAAAAGGAAAAAGTAAAGGCCGCCTTAGGTGAGGATGTAACTGTAACCGTGCTCGAAACAATGGGAAAAGAAACATATATTTACGGAAAGAATTGGGGACGGGGAACGGAAATTATTTATCAGGCCCTAGGAATGAAGGCACCGGAAAAGGTAGAAAAGGATGTGTTTGGGCCTGGCTATAAATCCATATCGACTGAGCTGATCCCAGAGTATGCCGGTGACATTATGTTTGTTGGAATAGGAGATGAAACAGGGAAGGGTTCCTTCATGGATACAAGCGTATGGAAGGAAATACCTGCTGTTCAAAACAACAGGGTGATCGAATTTGATTCCGAATCTTTCTGGTTTAACGATGCCATTTCCCTTGAAAATCAAATGGAATTTATCGTAGATGAATTAACGAAACTTAAAAAATAAGAGAGCCAAATAGATTAATCCAAATAAGCCTCAGCGCAATAGGCCGCTTGAGGCTTTTTCTGTCCCTTTTTATCTGGCTTGCATTGTGTTATACATAAAACAAAATAATATATCAAAAAGCATTGACCTTGTGGTGCACCACACAGTTTAAGATAAATGGGAGGAAGCGATGTACAAGATTAGCGAGTTTGCGGAAATGACCGGATTAACGAAGGAAACATTGCGATATTACGCAGAAGTGAAGCTTCTGGAGCCCGCTTTTATTGACCCCCATAATCATTACCGGTATTACGATGACGGCAGCTATTTTTTGGCTATCCTTTTACGAAAGCTGAGAGGATTAGGCTTCACTATTCAGGAAATGATTTCAGTGATGGAGGATGAATCATTTGCGAACCTGGAAGCTTTGCTGCTGCAAAAAAGAAAGCTGATTGAGATGCAAATGGAGGAGCTCGAAGGACAAATGGCGGAAATTGATGCTTTTTTGGAATCAGGAAAGGAGGAGGAAGCGTGATTCAATGGAAGGAAGAAATCATGATTGACAGGAATATAGAAAAGGTGTGGAGCCTGTTTTCCGACCGGCACATAAAGAAAATTATGCCCAAGGTTGAAGAGCACACCCTGATTGAAAAAAAGGAAAATGAAGCAGGTGCTAAGCACAGGCAAACCTATAGAGAAGGCAAGCGCCTTGAGACTTACATTGTCGAAACACTGGCCTATGAGGATACAGAGGATAAAAAGCATAAGCGGATCCATTTTGTATTAGGAAAAGCCTTTGCCATCACCCTCGGCTTTACTCTGATCAAAATCGATGAATCCCAAACCAGATTTATTTATGAAGGGGAAAATAAAGGCGTTAACTTCGTCGGAAGGGCCATGCTGAAGCTTGGCGGCGATAAAAACAATCTGAAGGTGGTTGAAGAATTTCTGCAGAAGGTTCGCGAAGAAGCATTCAAACTATAAAAAAACATCGCCGGCTAATGCCAGCGATGTTTTTTCTATTAGACTTCCCGTCTCATTGCCTTTAGCACATCCACCTGTGTTGCACGCTTGGCCGGACGCCAGCCGGAGAAGATGGTGACGGTCAGGCAAATCGCTACACTGATCAGCGTAAGGGACCATGGAATATAGGAAAGCATGAGGCCCTCAGGCGGGGCTTCTTCAAATACTCGTTCCAGCACGAGCGGCAGGGCCAGGTTGACTGCATAGCTGATTCCATAAGCGACAATGGTGCCAAACAGGGCGCCAAGCAGACCGATATAGCTGCTTTCAAGGACAAAAATCCGTTTAATCGTTTTCGGATGGGCACCGATTGCTTTCATAATGCCGATATCGGGGGCGCGCTCCGTAACAGCCATCGTCATCGTATTATAAATACCGATGGAGGCAATGATCAAAGCGATCGTTCCGATGAAGAGCAGGCCAATTTTTAGAATCGTAAACACCATATTGATTTGCTTCATCTCGTTCACGATGGAATAAACCATATAATTGCCGTCTTTCAATGTTTCATTAATGCCTGTAACAGCTTCTACATTTTTAGCGTAAAGGCTCACTCTATCGTATGTTCTTCCAGTATCCACGGGAGCCTCTTCCATTTGCTCCGGATTGCCGGCAGGTGTGCCGGTGAACGTTTCCACTTCTTTAAAGATATCTTCGGAAATGAAGACTGTTTGGATCTGCAGCCATTCTTTAGAAGGCTTTTTCGTCACCCCGGTTATGGTCAGGGGAATGGACTTTTTGACTTCTTTGCCATCCTCCGTTTTAATAACTTCCATTTCAAGCTTCTTTCCTACTAACTCACCCTTGTAGGCGTATTCTTCTTTTATGGAGCCATCCTCATTAAAGGCATTTTCTCCTTCTTTCGGTTCCTTTGCCAGATTGTCTGCAAAGGAGGAGCCCACTACCACTTCATTCTCTTTCTCTGGCAGCCTTCCTTCAGACAGCTCAAACCCGGCCTTCACTTCTTCGGGAAAATAAGCCGAAACGGTTTCTGTTTGAACAGTATATTCCCCAGTTTTAAAAGTCGGGGTTTGCTGCAGGGATTGCCTGCGGGTGACTGCTTTTACCCCGGTTATTTCTTTGAAATACTGAATATCTTTATCTTGGATGCCCTGATAATTTCCTTCGCCCTCTTCCTTGCCGTGAACTTGAATTTCCGTCACAAGGCTGTCTTCCATTACATCCTGAATGATTGATTTATGCAGGCCGAAGCCGACGGATGCCAGTACAATGAGGAAGGTACATCCAATGGCTGTAGCTAAAATCGTCATAAACAGCCTGGTTTTATTCTTTTTCATATTTTGTCTTACAAATCGGAATTGATCTTTCAATTTCATGCCAATACACCCTCCATAACCCTTCCATCTGTGATTTCAATTGTCTTATGGCCGATGGCTGCTACTTTTTCGTCATGAGTAATTATCAGAAACGTAATACCCAGATCACGATTCAGCTCTTGAATAAACTGCAGCAGTTCGCTTTCTGTTTCGCTGTCCAGGCTGCCTGTCGGTTCATCTGCAAGAATGAGAGGAGGATTGACAACGAGCGCCCGGGCGATGCTGACACGCTGCTGCTGTCCGCCGGAAAGCTCACTTGGATAATGATCCTTATATTCGCTTAGTCCTACACGCTTTAACGTCTCTTCGGTTTTCTGCTGTCTATCCTTTTCTGTCATCCCTTTGAGAATGAGAGGGAGCTCGACATTCTGGTAAGCCGTCATACTCGGAATCAACTGAAAGCTCTGGAAAATGAATCCGAGATTCTTAAGGCGGAAATCAGAAAATTTACCTTCGCTATAATCACTGACCTTTTCACCCTGTATCCAGACCTCTCCTTGCTTCGGCTTAATAAAGCCGCTGATGATATTCAAAAGCGTCGACTTCCCGGAACCGCTCCTGCCCACAATCGTGACAATCTCGCCTTTCTCCACTGAAAAAGAAACACCCTCCAATACAGGAATAACCGACTTCTTCTCCTTCTTGCCAATCTCAAACGCATGGCTCAAATCTCTAACTTCTATCACACCATAACCTTCCTTCTAAAAAAGTCTCTGCCATCTAGACGTACGAAACACCCCTTTCGGCTTCAAAAAAATAAAAAGAAATTTTTGGTGACAGGCACCACCCGAATTTTGTCGAAACCACTCCGAAAGATTTGAATATTTTGAATTCAGAAAGAGGTAGGCTACTATAATAGTAGTGAAACTGAAAAAGGGGAGGAATTGCTATTGGAGCAGACACTTATTAAAGCCGATGATTATGTCACGCTATGGGGAATTATTGTGGTGTGGGCCTCGGTAAGCATTTTTCTGGAGCAGCGTTACGCTTTAGCAGCAAAAATTTCAGGGGCGATTGTTGCACTGATTGGTGCCATCATTCTTTCTAATACGGGCATTATTCCGACAGCATCGCCGGTTTATGATGCAGTCTGGACATTTATCATTCCGCTTGCGATCCCATTGCTTCTTTTTCATGTGAAGATCAAAAGAATCTGGCAAGAAAGCGGAAGGCTCCTGATTATCTTTCTGATCAGCTCCATTGGAACTGCCGCAGGCGTGATCATCAGCTTTTTCCTGCTGAAAGATCATATACCAGTACTCGATAAATTGGGGGCGATGCTAAGCGCATCCTATATTGGAGGCGGAGTTAACTTCGCTGCCATGGCGGCCAAATTTGAAGCGCCTGGAGAAATGGTTTCTGCAGCAGTGGTCGCCGATAATTTAATGATGGCCATTTACTTCGTCGTTTTGATGCTGATACCGGCGATTGGTTTTTTTCGGCGCCGGTTCAAAACACCACATGCAGATCAGGTGGAAAGCGGAAATTTAAGAGAAGAGGGGAAGACACTGGCGGAAAGCTTCTGGAAGAGAAAGGACATTTCCTTAAAGGATATCGCGTTATCCGTGGGAACAGCCTTTTTGCTGGTGATTGTTTCTTTTAAAATAGCTGAGTTCCTGGACACAGCTATTCCAACGGGAGAAGGTGTTTCTTTTTTTACCAATCTCGTAAATGGTCTGTTTGGAGATAAGTATTTGATGCTGACGACCATGACGTTTCTTGCTCTGGCCATGTTCCCAAAATACTTCGAGTCTATTAACGGAAGTCAGGAAATCGGCACATTCCTGATATACCTGTTCTTTGTCGTGATCGGCATCCCGGCATCAATCCCGCTGATTATTGAAAATGCCCCGCTGCTGCTGGTGTTTGTGTTCATCATTGTCGTTGTAAATCTGTGCGTATCTCTGGCTGCAGGCAAACTATTAAAATATGACCTCGAAGAAATCCTGTTGGCCAGCAATGCGAATGTTGGCGGTCCAACCACCGCAGCGGCCATGGCCATTGCGAAGGGCTGGAAGGACCTGATCGGACCGATACTCGTTGTAGGAACGCTGGGCTATATCATTGGCAACTATGTTGGAACCGCGCTTGGACTGTGGTTTTCCGGGTTTATGTAAAAAATGAAGCTTGCCCGCAATATTTATTGCGGGTTTTTACAATGAAATATCGGGAATGGGGAGGAAGGGATATTGAAGCAAGATTTGAAAAGAGGATTACTTCTGAATAAAACTGCCATAATCAATAACTGTAAGGGTCTGCTTTTTGGATAATGCCAAATTTGCCTTCTTAAAGTCATTCGGTATAATTCCGTGGCTTATGAATTTATTTTGCAGCTGCAGTATTTGATTATCAAACTGTTTATTAGAAGGTACTTTAGCAGAGATTTTTTTCATAATAATCCAGCCATGTCCATATTGCAGGACAGGGCAAAGGTGTTTTTTTATGTCAGGCGGACTATTGGTGAAAATTTCAAATTCAGTTTTATTACTCTTAAGGCCAAGATCGGAAATAGCCACTTTTAACACATAATTGTTCCCCATATCAAAGACAATTCTGGTATATCCATGTCCCAGAAATCGATATCGTAACCGCAATGTTCTTCTTGCCATATTGACCTTAGCAGAATTCGTTCTATTTTCCCATTTTTTCATGATGGATATCCAGGAATTAATAGAATGAAGTTCGCTGGGAGTCAGTACATTTGGATTAGCGTCATTCTTTTTCCTTGGATACATACATTTTCACATCCATTCCCACACAATTTTTACAGGATATTATATTTAAACAGGGATTAGTTTGTCCGTACTAATAACTATCTTTTGTTAAAAAGAATGCCGGCCTGCAGCCTATTTACCTAGCACTTTTTTTGATGGATCGGTGGCTCCTGCTCCTCTTTTATAAGTTTCGTCCCGTCTTCAAGAAAAATCCAAAGAAATTTTTCACGATTTGTACTATAATAATAGCTGGTTTATTTTTAGAGCAACGAAATAATAGAGAGCGGTGTTGATACCTTGGATAAACGGTTTGGTACCGTAACAATATTTTCTTCTGTTCAATGGCTATTTTTTATTTTTGCAAATACTGTGATGATCCCAATTTCAGTGGGAACCGTCTTCGGGCTTCCTGGTGAAACGATTGCGCTGATGCTGAGAGCCTCGCTTATCTTCACGGGATTAGCGACCATTTTTCAAGGATGGAAAGGGCATCGCTACCCGCTCATGGAAGGCCATTCCGGCCTGCTGTGGGGAGTCATCCTTAACCTTGGACTGTCGGCATCGTCCCTTGGCATGAGCTATTCAGAAATCGGGGGCGGAATAGCAACAGGTGTGCTGCTCGCTTCGGCTGTCACGCTGATTCTCGCAGCATTCAACGGCATTTCACTGCTGAAATCAATTTTCAGCCCAATGGTGATGTCCGTTTATTTGTTTCTATTAACCTTCCAGCTGATTTTCATATTTTTTAAGGGAATGATGAAGGTCAGCGAGCAGGGCACCATTGATGTGCCGATCACGCTATATTCCTTTGCCCTCGTTATTTTTGTGAGTTTACTAAAATTAAAAGGGAACGCCCTCATCGGCAATTTTTCCATCTTAATAGGGTTGCTGGCAGGCTGGATCGGCTATAATTTCCTTTTTCCCGACGAAGCGGTACAGGAGATGGCATCCGGAGGTATGAGCTTTACACTCTTTCCGCTGGGACAGCCTAACCTGGAAATCGGAATTGTGGCAGTAGCCTTCTTTGCCTGTTTGATGAATCTGAGCAACACCGTCGCATCGATCAGTTCTGGTGACCGGTTATTTAAAAAAGAATCCGGCAAGCGTGAGTACCGCAGCTCGATTTTTATCACCTCAGTTTTCACGGTGATCGGAAGCGGGTTTGGCCTTGTACCGTATACGCCATTCACCTCATCGATTGGCTTCCTCCAAAGCACGCGAATATTAATGAAAACACCCTTTTTCATAGGCGGGGCGCTGCTGTCAGTCATTGGTCTGGTTCCGCATCTGGGATCATGGCTGGCGGGCATGCCGGTAACAGTCGGAAACGCCGTCCTGTTTGTCGCGTATCTTCAGCTATTCGGGACTGCATTCAACAGCTTAAGCGGAAAAGTATTCAACTCAGACACCATCTTCCGTTTAGCCGCACCCGTCCTGATTGGCATCAGCCTGATGAATACACCGACTGAGGTATTTTCGGGATTGCCTGTATTAATTCAGCCATTTGTCTCAAACGGGCTCCTCATGGGTGTCCTACTCTCCATTCTTTTGGAAAAAATGGTGAACTGGTCTGCGCTCGAACAGCTGGAATTGAAGAATAACTAGAAAAATCCCCTGTTATTAGGGGATTTTTTTAATAGATAGATCGGGCGTTTGAAGGCAGGCTGCGGACATGGCTTAAGAATGCAGTCACACGCTTATCATCTTCAAATGGGTATTCAAATCCAAGTCTCTCCGCGACCTCGACAGCTGTATTTCTGAAAAGGGAGCACATGGTAAATAGAGCATCCCAGATATTATCAATATTCGCGTCTGAATAGGTGGACAGAAATTGCTCCCAATCCCCGGCAGGAAGGAGATCGGACAAATACTTGCCAGCTTTGCCTGCACTTATTTTAAAATCTGCTGCAATGCCGGACTTCCATTCCAGCATGGTAATCAGTACATTGCGGTTGATCTGCTCATGCATAAACATCGCGTACGTCAGCTCCTGGCGCCAAAGACCTTTGCTGATATTCATCGTAATCCACCAAAACTCATTGCACAGATCTGCAAACTCTCTGGCATCAGGCTTCCTGATATGATAATCCCGGTCACTTGCTGGCGGCATGGCCCCAATCAGGCCATCCTTATCAAGAAGCAGTATACTCAGACTGTCAGGCTCCAGAAGTTCATCCATCCTTTCAGCCGGGATTAAAGTCAGGTCAATCCGATTTCCGTCCATAAACTGCATCAAATAAGGAAAGCGGCCGAGCCCATCGGCCGGAGGCAGCACCTTCTCCTCCGGCATCTGCATCATTACACGCTCGCCAAACACATCCACCCAGCTATGATTACAGGTAAAGGATTCGATTTCCCTGACGATGTACACAATATCATAATCCTGAAAAATATCTTTTTTTACATTGGAATTCGCGCGCGAACCATTCAGAACAACCGCCAGAACCCGTTCATCTTCCTTGGCAGTTCCTAAAATTAGATTCATCATCTCAGTTTCAGTTCTAGATTTCATTTGCCCTCCTGATTGTTTTGGTCATACTGTTATGATACTTTTTTTATGTGGGGGATTCCTGCTGGTGACTCTGGTAATGATTGTTTTTTGAGGAAACTTTATTTAGTTGTCGTTGCCGCTAAGAAGGGAAAATAAAGCCGAAAAAGGGAGCCGATCCAGAAAAACGGTCGTCATGGAACCATCATGAAGCCGAAAAAGGACCCGGCGCCAGAAAAACGGTCGTCATGGAACCATCATGAAGCCGAAAAAGGACCCGGCGCCAGAAAAACGGTCGTCATGGAACCATCATTAAGCCGAAAAAGGACCCGGCGCCAGAAAAGCGGTCGCCAAGAAGCCTTCATGAAGCCGAAAAAGGCACCCGAACAATAAAAGCGGTCCCATAAAGCCTGCATGAATCAGCACCACCACCCATACAAAAAAATCAGGCACCATCCAGGCACCTGATCCCCAAACTATTCTAAGCATGCACCCATTTTACCTGCTGCTTTAAAATCTTCCCGCTCGCATTCCGCGGAAGTTCATCCACAAAGGAATAAATACGCGGACACTTGAATTCAGCCAGGTGTTCAGCCGCAAATGAACGCAATTCTTCTTCAGACACCTGACCTTTCAGCACCACGACTGCTTTTACCGTTTCGCCCCATTCTTCATGAGGCACACCGACAACACAGGATTCCATAACCGCATCATGCGTTGCGAAAACTTCTTCGATTTCCCGAGGATAAATGTTGACTCCGCCCGAAATGATAACATCCTTTTTACGGTCTACGATGTAAAAGTAGCCATCTTCATCCCTGTAGGCAATATCGCCGGTATAGAGCCATCCGTCTTTCAGCACGGCGCTTGTTTCATCCGGATTATTGTCATATCCGAGCATGAGGCTGTCACCTGTCAGAAGAATCTCACCGTATTCATTTGGTGCCGTATCAGTGCCATCCGGCCTGACGACCCGGATTTCCATATTAACTGTCGGATTTTTGCCAATGCTTCCGGCTTTGTCCAGATGCTCTTCCGGATATAATAAAATGCCATTCGGTCCTGCTTCCGTCAGCCCGTAAACCTGAAAAAAGTTTTCGTTCTGGAATGCCTTTTTTACATGATGATAGGAGGCCAGTGCCAGCGGCCCGCCGCCATAGGCAAAAACACGCATGCTGGATAAATCATAAGCAGCCAAATCCGGATCCTTGGAAGCAAGCAAATAGGCGACCGGTGCCGCAAAGGAGAAGGTGGTCTTTTCCTCTTGAATCCAGTTCAGGAAGCCTTTTGGTGTAAAGTCCCCAAGCACATGGGATGCGCCACAGTAAAACCCGCTCATGAAAAATGTATTCAAAGGAGCAGAGTGGGAAAGCGGCATCAGTGTAAGAATGGAATCGCTATGCGACAAGCTGAAATTAACCGAAACCGCGGCAGCAATCGCAAGAATGCGTTCATGGTTAAACACGACTCCTTTTGGCGTTCCGGTTGTTCCGGATGTAAAAAGAATCTCGCAGACATCACGTGAATCAATCGGCACATCAAGATTGCCGTCAGAAAACAGAACAGAAGCCTCAACAGCATCCTGAATGGAAAAATAGAAATTCAAATTGTCTTTTAAAGCCGTTACCGTTTCAGCAAGCTCATTCTCATAAATAATCCCTGCAGCATTTGCATTTTGAAAAATAGCCCCCAGTTCTTTCGATGTCAAACGGATGTTTACCGGCATCGGAATAGCACCGATTTTCATGCAGGCAAAAAAGGCAAAAAAGAAATACTCATTATTGCGCGACATTAACGCAACCCGATCGCCGCGCCGGACTCCCTGGTCCTGAAGATACCGTGCCAGTCTGTTGCATGTACGGTTCATGTCAGCGTATGTAAGGCGGCTCGACACCGTAATAAAGGCGTCTTTTCCAGGATACTTCCTTGCGTTTCTCTCCAGTACTCCGTGAATCGTTGTTCCCACTTCAGTCAGCCCCCTATAAAATATTGATTTTACGTTTTCACCCGGCTGTTTTCATACTTTTCTTTGTAGGTTAAAATGTCTTCGCGCAGCATTTGCAGCTGCATAATCTGCTCCTCAATTTCCTTTAGCTTGCTGTCAGCGAATGCAATAATTCGGCTTTTTTCCGCTTCGCCTTCCGGATTTGATTCATAGAGATCAATCATCTCCTTGATTTCCTGCAGGCTGAAGCCGAGCTTTTTTCCCCGCAGAATCATCTTCAGGCGCCTGCGCTCCCGGTTTGTATAGCTGCGCTGCTTGGTCAGGCTGTCCCGGTTTTCGGAAGTCAGCATGCCAATTTCCTCGTAATAGCGAATTGTCCTGGAGCTAATGTCAAACATTGACGCCAGTTCGCTGATGGTAAAAACTTTTTCTTGGGCCATTATGTATCCTCCTAGTTGACGTTAACGTTAGCTTAGTTTTATAATAATTCTGAAAATTACATTTTGTCAATCAAAAAAGGAGTGAATTTTCCATGAATGTAACTTCCCGGGACGTACAGACAAGAGGAGAGAACACGTATTCATTTGATAATTTTTTAGAGAAGCGCAGCAATCTGGATTGGTATAAGGATGACCCTTTTCTGCAAAAAGCCTTAAAAAAATATACCGGTACACAATTTGAAGAGATACATAATGAGCTGCAGCATTTTTCTCCTGCTGTTTCGTCCAAATGGAACTCGCTTGCAGAACGTGCGGCAAGACCGGAAGTCCGTCCATATATGCTTCATTTTGATGCCTTCAATCACCGGATTGACCGTGTCGTCCGTCCTATGGAAACGCATCAGCTTGAAAAGGAAGTGTTCGGAGCAGGCCTTTTTTCAAGCAAAATGCTATCCTGGGAAAGCTTTGCCAAGCGGATGCTGATCCATCAGCTGGGAGAAGCAGGTGTTGCCTGTCCGCTTACATGCACGATTGGATTAATTGCACTCCTTGAACAATATCCAAATGAAGATATTCCGGAGCTTGAGCAAATTTTGCAGCATACAAAAGAGGGACTAGAAGGAGACTTTGCGATCGGGGCACAGTTCATGACGGAGATCCAGGGCGGTTCCGATTTGCCTGCCAATGTGCTTGAGGCAGTTCCAGATGGAAAAAACTATCGCCTGTACGGCAATAAATTTTTCTGTTCGGTTGCCCATGCGGACTATTCTGTAGTTACCGCGAAAATTTCCGGAACAGATAAAATTTCTACATTCATCGTTCCTTCCTGGCTTCCGGGTGATAAGAAAAAAGAAAAACGCAACAGCTATGAAATCAACCGCATCAAGTGGAAAATGGGAACGGCCGAGCTGCCGACAGGGGAGTTCCAGTATAATGGGGCACTAGCTTATCCGGTTGGCCCTGCAGGAAAAGGAGTGGCCGTTGCAGTCGGTATTGTCCTGACATTATCCCGTCTTGAAATTGGCATTGCCTGTGCAGGCTTCATGCTTCGCGCAGCCCGAGAAGCCAGTCTCTATGGCGATTTCAGGACGGTTTTCGGCAAGAAGGTAAAGGATTACCCGCTATCTGCCAGAACGCTGAAGAAAATAGAGAATGCTGCACACCGCACAGCTGCTGGTGCTTTTAAAATTTATGATCAGTTCCTGCACCTTGATCAGCCGCTGAATGCCGGTATTCCGGTTGACCAGCCGCTGGAACGGAGAAAGCAGCTGTTTAACTTGAGAGAGCTTGTGCTGCTGCAGAAAGTCTGCGTGACGAATGAAGGAGCAGAGGTCCTGCGCGAGAGCATCTCCGTGTTTGCCGGCCATGGCGTCATGGAGGAATTTTCATCACTGCCGCGCATATTCCGGGATGTGGTTGTCAATGAGCAGTGGGAGGGTCCGCGCAATCTGCTGCTGACGCAGATTTACCGTGATATTCAAAGAGTGGCCGACTGGTATCCGCCGTCCGATTTTGTGGCAGGCGTGCTGGAGGGGGCTTCTCAGGAAACGATTAATCGGTTTGCTGAACAGCTGACCGACCTGCTGCACCGGCCGGTGTGCGGTGAAGTCAGTGAAGCTTCCATGGAAGCGGCTGAAGAGTGGGATGTATTTTGCGATTCCTTCTTTAAAGCATATCAGACGATTGCGCTGGAGGAAATCAATTAAAAAAGATGCCTGGCGAAAGCTCGCCAGGCTTTATTCAATGTTTAATCCGATAGATAACCGATGCCAGCCAATTAGCCAGAAAAAAGATGGGATTTCCCTGAATATTCTCATGCAGAACTAGTTCATCCACTCTCATGCTGTCATACATTTCTCCCTGTGTTTTCCCCTTTGCTTTGTTTTCGTCTTCATTCTTTTTTAGAGCCGTCAACAAGCGGTATTGCATAGGCAGAATCAGAAGCGAAAACAAAATATACAAACCAAGAATTCCCCAAAAAAGCTTAAAAAACATATTGTCTCCTCCTAGTTAATTCCATTTTACATCATCTCTAAGAGGATGTATCAGGAACGTATGTTCCTTAGTTGTGCATAAATTCGCCGCTTACTAAATAAGATGAAGTATCATCCAAGAAAAGAGGCGATCCAACCATGATTACAAAAGAGATGCTGGCCCGTTATGATGAGCTGAACCGCAGGAAAAAGGACCTGGAAGCAGAGCTGGATAAATTGAAGGACCTGTTCCACCAGTATTTTGATACAGCCGTAGGACAGAATGAAAAAGGGGAAGTCAAGATCGATAGCTACAAATTGCAGAGGCAGATCAGAAGAACAGAGAAGTTCGACCCGGTTCCAACTGTCAGCAAACTGGAGGAGCTGAATCTTATCGATCTGATTGAAAAGCGTCCGGATGAAGGGAAAATAAAATCCGCCATGGACCTTGGATTGATTAAGGATACGGACCTAGAGGGATGCAGAATCTCGAGGACTACTGCCGCTCTCCTGATTAAAAAGCTGGATTAATTTTTTTAAAAATGTATTTGACCTTCACGCTGCGTAAAGGTGTATCGTTATTAACAGAAAGTGCTTTCTATATTTTTCAATGTCTAGCTGCGGCGCCTAGCCCCTTGGGATCATAAGCCAACTCAATCCGAATCAGGATTTCCTGTGTGAGTCACTTATGCCTGTTGGGCTTGCAGGATGTTTTGACTTCAATTTTCGTCACAGGATGTGGGGGATTGAAGTTCATCTGGAGGCGCTCCCGCTTTTCTTGTAAGGGGGACCATCGCATGGAATACACAGTGCAGAAGCTCGCGAAGCTGGCCGGGGTCAGCTCGAGGACCCTCCGGTATTATGACGAAATAGGGATTCTTAAGCCGGCAAGAACCAATTCGTCGGGATACCGGATTTATGGTCAAAAGGAAGTTGACAGACTGCAGCAGATTTTATTTTACAGAGAACTGGGCATTAGTCTTGATCAGATAAAGGAAATTATCACAGCACCTGCTTTCAATGCGGCTGATGCACTAAAGGAGCACCGCGAGAAACTCCTTGAGAAAAGAAAGCAGCTTGATCTGCTTATTACGAATGTAGATAAAACGATCGCGTCAGTGGAAGGGAGAACGAAAATGTCTGATAAAGAGAAGTTTGAAGGGTTCAAAAAGAAAATGATTGAAGATAACGAGAAGCAATACGGCAAGGAAATACGGGAGAAATATGGTGATGAGACAGTAGATAAGTCCAATGCCAAACTCATGAATATGACCCAGGAGGAGCATGAGGCTGTAACCAAACTGGCCGAAGAGGTGAGCAGCACTTTAGCTCAGGCCATGAAAACGGGCAATCCGGATGGTGAGCTGGCCCAAAAAGCAGCCGGCCTGCATAAGCAATGGATCACTTTCTACTGGAATGAATACAGCAGGGAAGCCCACGCCGGCCTGGCGGAAATGTATGTAGCAGATGAAAGGTTTAAAGCTTATTATGATAAAATTGGTCCAGGTGCAGCCGAATTTCTGAGAGATGCCATTCTCATTTATACAGGACAGCAGTGAGGAGGAAAGCGGGTGGGGCTGCCGGCTGCTTTTTGCGGATTTTGTGGCCATTCCGGTGTCAGTGATGCTGTTTTTCCAGTATTTCAGCACTAAAGCTGTGTGGCTGCAGCAGCTGGCCTGGAATCCTGCTTGAATTTATATCTGATGCAGTCCTTAAAATATGAGGCTGAAAAATAATGAAAGCGGTCAGCAAAGCTGGCCGCTGTTTTTCTGGATTAATAGTGAAAGCTATGGAAACACTTTTTACAGCAGCTGTCATGCCGTTCAAATGCGCATTTTTTACAGCAGCAATGATGAATTTCAGGTGTGCATTTTCTGCAGGAGCAGCTTTTATGCTCAAAAGAGCATCTTTTGCAGGGACAGTGGAATTTAAAATCGCTTGTGCATTTCTTGCAGCCGTGATGTTCAGGCTCTTCTTTCTTTTTGCAGCAGACCTTTTTCTTGTAATAATATTCTTCAACACAATAATGGCACATGGGTTTCACTCCTTTCCTCCTACCAATATATGAAGGAGAAACCAGAAGGAAAGAGCCCTTGTCCATATTACATGAAATATCCGCAAATGCCCTCTTTTTGAGGAGGCTGAAGTAACATTGCCCTCTCCAACCTACTAACCCGTCAAAATGACAATCCCATGCAGTATGTTATACTAAAGGAGCCATAAAACTCCCAAAATTGGAGGAGAGTTCATGTACACTGTTTTTTCAACATTCGACGTTCCCGACGAAAAGTCGGAAGAAGTCATTCGCATATATAAAAATAGAACACGGTCGGTTGACCAGGCTGAGGGGTTTGTCGACTTTCTGCTGCTGCAGAATGATAAGCGCCCCGGCGAACTGACTGTGCAGCTCATTTTTGATACAAAAGAAAACTATTTAAACTGGGTCCGGAGCGAAGATTTTAAGAGAATCCATGATCTGGAGAAAAAGTATCCTGATCAGGAGCTCGCTGCGGTGGTACCGAAGGTTTCTCAATATAAGGTGGTGGCTAAGTGAATTATGAAAAGATCGTAAACAGCATAACCGAAAAGATTTATGAACTTGAGCCTTCCCTGCTGGAGCGGTTCGGTGAAAAAGGGAAAGAGAAGTGCCGAGAAGACAACCATCATCATATGAAACATCTCGAGACTGCTTACGAGCTGGATCAGCCTGCTTTTTTCATTGATTATGCTGTCTGGCTTGAGGGCATTTTAACAAAGCATGGGATGAATTCACAGCACCTGATCGACAATTTTGAAATCATTCAGGCTGTTTTGGCTGATAGTATGGATTCCGATGAAAAGAGAGAAAAGTTTCATCTTTACCTTGCTGAAGCTATTACTGTTTTGAAAGGTGAACATGTGAAGGGAGGCGCGTAAGATGCAACAGGCTGAACTACTCGCTGCTCTATTGCTGGAAGGAAACTCTGCGAAGGTCTGGGATAACCTTCAAAAGAATTCCCATCTATCACGGATCGAAGTCTATCAAAATCTGATTACACCTGCTATGCAGCACATCGGGTACTTGTGGGAGACGAATCAGATCACAGTGGCTGATGAGCATCTTGCTACAGCTACCTGTGATTTTGTGTTGTCAAAGCTCGCTTACCAGCGTGAAAAAAGCCAAACAGGCAAAAGGGCCATGTTTCTTTGCCTGGATGGGGAGCAGCATTACATTGGGCTGAAAATGGTTAACAGCCTTTTTGAAGAGAACGGATGGGAGACTAAATATTTTGGCCCGAGTCTGCCCTTGGAATATGCGCTGACAACGGCAATAGACTGGAAGCCAAGCGTCATCGGCATGTCGGTCAGCATTGTTTATCACCTGCCGAAATTAAAGGAATATGCCGACGCCTTTGCCAAACTTCCGCATAAGCCGATAGTTCTGCTTGGAGGACGGTTAACCGGAAAGTATGACCTCCTTCCTTACTGCTCCGATCAAACAGTTATCCTAAAAGATTTGCCGCAAACAAAAGAATGGCTGCAAAACCATAAAGTGGGAGGACAGCAAAATGCAATATTTTAACCATGCGCTTCCTCTTGCGTTTTTAAAAGCGGACAAGAATGGAAAAATCGTCAGCTACTCTAGTATAGCAAGGGAAACATTTGACTTGAGCGGCGGGCATTTAAAGGGAATCATTGATGAGGAAAGCATTGAGAAGATGATTCAATACAGCTGGGAGCCTGGTGTGGATCCTGTGAAGCTGGAATTGAATATGAAAACCAGGGAAATGCAGCTCTGCTTATTTGAGGTTCATATCCAATGGGACAGCGAGGATTATGCCAATATGCTGTTTTTGCCAAAGGACAGCTCAAATGAAGGCTTGATGGATAAGCTGATGCAGCTGCAGGAGCGCCTGGCGTCAACAGATTTTGAGCTGCTGGAGAAAAAAGAAGAGCTGGAGCAAGTGCTGCTCCGCTTAAATCAGTTGTCTGGACCATTTATTCCGCTGTCTGATACACTTTGCCTGATCCCTTTATTTGGCGATATAACCGCAGATAAAATAAACGTTATTTCGGAAAGCTGCCTGAAGGCTGTCTTTGCCGGTGAATATGACGAAATTCTTTTTGATCTGACCGCTGTTGGGGAAATTGAAGATAAAGGCATAGAGAAATTCACCCAGCTGATTAAAACCTTGAACTTTATGACAGGCAGCATCATCAAATTGATCGGAATAAAGCCAAACCTGGCTGAAGTGCTTAATAACTATAAGCTTGATGAATGGGTGCAGATCGATCAGTCCCTGAAGCAGGTTTTAAATGTCTATTTTAAAAGGAATGAACGGGGTGCCTCTTAGGAGGTCTTTTTTTTTGCCGCAAATAGAAGAACGCCGAAATTTCATAAAGTGACAGGCACCACCCGAAATTTGTCGAAACAGAGAAATATCCTTGCGAGGGTATTTCTTTTTTTGTTTCCAAAGGCGAAATAGTTTGACAATTATTCCGTTTAAAATCATGATAGTAAGTAAACTATTTGAAAGTCGGGGGCAGAAAAAATGGGTTTGCCGAAGGAGAGGCCTAACAGTCAAACGGAACAAAAGGGTTCCTTCATAAGAGATTTGACTGCTGAAAACATATCATCGGGAATCATTGCAAGCACACTGGTTATGACCGGGCCTGCCCTGATCATCCTGCAGGCGGCGTCAGCAGGGGGGTTCACCGATCAGCAGACGATTAACTGGATGTTTGCGGTTTATTTTTTTGGGGGTGTCTACAGCATCCTGCTGCCGCTTTTATACCGGATGCCCATTACAGGAGGGCATTCGATTACCGGTGCGGCCTTTTTGGCGACTGTGACTGCACAATATTCGTATCCAGAACTGATTGGCGGATATGTCATGTCCGGCCTGCTGACTTTTCTGGTTGGCATTTCTGGCCTGTTTACAAAAATCATTGGCTGGGTGCCGAAAGAAGTCATCGCCAGCATGCTTGGCGGGCTGGTCGCCAGCTATGTAGTGAAGCTCGTACCAGCAATCCAGGAAATGCCTTTTGTTGGAGGAGCGGCTTTGGTCAGTTTTCTGCTTTTTACGAGATATGTGAAAAAGTTCCCGCCTGTGCTAGCGGCTGTTGCAGTTGCCTTTGCGGTCTTATTTTTTACAGCAGATTTGAATGCAGCAAAAGACATATCATATTTTTTGCCGTCAATCCAGACACCGGAATTCAGCTGGATGGGGCTTGTAACGATTGCTCTGCCGCTGGCAATGCTGATTCTGAGCAATGATGCGGCACCAGGAATCGGTGCATTGGAAAGCGGAGATTTCAAACCCCCTATTCGGAAAATTGTTTCATCAAGCGGCATATTCTCCGTGATCACGAGCTTCTTTGGCGGACAGTGTGCCAATATCGCCGGCATGATGAGTGCTATCTGTGCCGGACCGGATTCCGGTCCCAGGGAAAAAAGGTATATGGGAGCAGTTGTGTCAGGAGCGATTACGATTGTCTTCGGCATTTTCGCCTGGAAAATCGTTCCCTTTATCCAATCGCTCCCCCAGGCTTTCATTTCATTGCTGGCAGGGTTCGCCCTCATTGGCGTCCTGCATTCAAGCCTGCAAACGGGCTTTTCCGGAAACCGATACCGATTAAGCGCCCTCTCAGCTTTTATTGTCACTTTATCAGGCGTGAGCATTCTTCATATCAGCGCTCCTGTTTGGGGACTTGTTGCCGGAGCGGTATTGGCCCGGACGGTGGAGAAGCATTAATGTGGTGACAGGCACCAGTAAAAAGTGTGGAAACGAAGGAATGAGTTTGGGAGCTTGATAGAAAAATGCTCAGTGTTTATATGGGGGAAATGCAGGGAACTATTCCCCGTCTTAGCCATACAAGGCAGCAAAACAAACGAATCTAGTAATTTCTTCATTGCCTGGACCAAATATTGTCATGGGTGGTATGATGGGTGAAAGCAGGGGCTTTCCTGCTTTAAAGCCTCATAGTTTTGTTCGGATATGAGCGAGCACCATAGATAGATCCAAAAACAGACCTGGAGCTGTATCAAGCTGCAATGGAGGTCCTGTCCATTCGGTGAAAAGATCCTGCAGAATACATATAGAATGTGATGTTTAGCCTCGAGCACAGACCAAGGATATCCACTTACAAAAAGATATTTTCAGCTGGTGTGCGACATACTAGGAAGGCTGGAGCAGGGGAAGGGCATGCTTGATTCTTCCACTGGGTGCGGATCTATCTAGTAATCTTTATATCTAGGGGGGAAACCGTGAAAAATGAAAAAACAGAAATTTTAAAAGATTGGCGCTTGCATGCCATTGTGCTTGTTTTGGTGGCAGCCACTGAAGCGATCGGACAGATCAGCTTTAAAGTAGGCGCTGGAGTTATTCTGCTGCTGCCTATGCTTTATGCTTTTTTCGTGGGGCTGGGTCTTTACTTCACTCCTCTTATTAAGGAAAAACAGGCTAAAAATGCAGAGCCCCTCATCGTGCTGGGGGTTACTCTGTTAATTGCGAAAATTGGCGTAACAATTGGGCCGCAAATCGAGGCCATTATTGCGGCTGGGCCTTCATTGCTGCTGCAGGAACTTGGTAACCTGGGAACAATCTTATTTGCGCTGCCAGTGGCTATTTTTCTTGGCTTTAAAAGAGAATCCATTGGCATGACCCACTCAATTGCCCGTGAGCCGAACGTGGGGCTGATTATGAATAAATACGGATTCGATTCGCCAGAAGGCAGGGGAGTAATGGCTATTTATATTTTCGGTACTGTGTTTGGTGCTGCCTTCCTGGGACTGATTTCCGGATTCCTGGCCACCATTACCCCGCTCCATCCATTGTCTTTCGCGATGGCATCAGGGGTGGGAAGCGGAAGCATGATGGCGGCTGCCAGCGGATCACTCGTTGCTGCCTTCCCTGAAATGGAGGCGCAGATTGTTGCCTTCGCAGGCGCCAGTAATCTTCTTTCACTTTCAACAGGGCTGTATGCAAGTATTTTCATTGGACTCCCTCTTACTGAAAAGCTGTACAGCATAATGATAAAACGCAAAGAGCAGAAGGATGCGGACAAAGGGGAAGATATCCATGCTTAAAAATATAACAGAGTGGTTCCTGATATTATGTATATTCGGTCTTTCAGCGCTGATCGGTAACTGGGTAGGCTACGATATCCTGCCGTCTGCAGCCATTCCGGGCATGCTTGTGTTAATTGTCATCAGTGTACTTGGTCTTATTCTTGAAAAAGTGCTGCCAGGTAATATTCCGAGTGTCGGATATATTGGGATTATCGGAATCATCGTTTCTATTCCTGGAGTACCTGGATCACAGTACGTTGTCGAATGGACAACCCAGGTCAATATCCTGGCTCTTGCTACCCCTATTTTGGCTTATGCAGGCATCTCAATCGGAAAGAACTGGGCTGATTTTTCCAAGCTGGGTTGGAGAAGCATTATTGTCGCAGTCTTCGTGTTCTTCGGAACCTTCATTGGATCTGCCGTAATAGCCGAGATTATTCTGCGGATGCAGGGAATTATTTAATGATTGCAGCCTGGCAGGAGGATACTGCCAGGTCTTTTTGGCTCGAATATCCACAGTGTTAATAGTATCCAAAAAAAATAAGAAAGAGTGAAGCCTATGAACCTTTATGAACAGCTAATAAAAGATTATGACCAGGAACTGACCCGCTCAGGTGTAAACGGCGAAAGATTGGCTAAAAGACTTGATGAGCTTTCAAGGATAGGCCTCATGGGTAGCGGTGGAGTGACACGCCCAGGCTATTCTGCTGAAGAGAAGGAAGCGAAGGAGCTGGTTACCAATTGGATGAAAAGCGCCGGTCTTACTGTGACAGCAGACGGTGCAGGAAATGTATTCGGCAGATTGGAAGGAAAAACAGATGGCCCCTCAATCGCTTCCGGTTCCCATGTTGACAGTGTTCCAAATGGAGGGCACTTCGATGGGCCATTAGGGGTTCTCTCAGCATTGGAAGTTGCGGAGTCATGGAAGGAAACAGGATACATACCGGAGAAGCCGTATGAGGTTGTGATTTTTTCAGATGAAGAGGGTTCGAGATTTAAGAGCAGCTTAACAGGCAGCCGGGCATTTATGGGTCTGCTGAAGCCGGAAGAAATGGATCACCTGCGTGATGAAAATGGCAAAACGTTTCGTGAAGTGTTAAGTGAATATGGCAGCAGTGCTGAAGAGTGCTTAAAGGCAGGAAGAAACAGGCGTGACATCGAAACCTTCGTGGAGGTCCATATTGAGCAGGGAAAGGTGCTGGAAAGAGAGAATCAGCCAGTTGGTGTGGTAAAAGGCATTGCTGGTCCAGCCTCTCTGGAGGTAACGTTTACGGGGGAAGCGGGCCATGCGGGAAATACGCCAATGGCTGGACGCAGAGACCCCTTAGTGGCTGCCTCATTGTTTGTAGCGTCTATCGAGAAATTTCCAAAGCAAATCTCCGATACGTCCGTTGCGACTGTTGGAAAGCTGAACGTATACCCGAATGGCTTTAATGTCATCGCTCAGGAAGTAATATTAACAGTGGATATACGGGATATTTTTGAAGAAACCCGTGATCAGCTGCTTGATCAAATTAAGAATGAAGCCCGAAAAATAGCGGACGAACGAAGTATTGACGTGAAAATGAAGCTGAATGCCAAAATCAAACCTCTGCCAATTAATGAAAATCTGCAATCTGGCATAGCAGAATCCCTGGAGAAATTCGAGATTAAACCTGTTTATATCCCAAGCGGTGCCGGCCATGACACGATGATTGTCGGAACTGAAATCCCAGCGGCTATGCTGTTTGTCCGCAGCAGGGATGGCATCAGCCATAATCCCCGGGAATGGACGTCATTAAATGACTGTGTATATGGTGTCCATGTTTTGAAAGATTTTGTTGAAGGGCTTATGAAAAAATAGCAAAAGGAGTCATCCGCATGAGTATCCGCCACATAACCCTATCAGACGCCCAGTCCCTGGCAGATCTGATTACACAAGTAGAAAACGATTCAGACTACATGCTATTTGAGCCCGGTGAAAGGCAGACATCAGCTGAAGCGCAATTTAAAAGAATTGAAGCTATCCAAAAAGAAGATCACTCAGCCATAATTGTAGCAGAACAGAACAATAGATTGATCGGCTTCGTAATGGCTATCGGCGGTGCAGCAAAGAGAAACAGGCACTCAGTCTATCTCGTTGCAGGCATTCTTAAGGAACACAGAGGCCAGGGCAGCGGCACTATGCTGTTTGAAGAGCTTGACCGCTGGGCGCGTGAGCAAGATATCCACAGGCTGGAGCTTACAGCCGTTATCCATAATCATGCCGGTATCGCCCTCTACAAAAAGCGGATTTCCAAATTGAAGGCACCAAAAAACATTCGCTCATGATAAACGGTAATTTTGTTGATGAATACTATATGGCTAAGCTGATATAGCAGAAAGGTCATTTCCTATTAAACAAGGGGAATGGCCTTTTTCTTCTTAAAAATTTGTACACAGGCGGCACTTCGGACAGAACAAGCGGAAATCACATTGCTAGAGTCTTGAACCTGGGTCAACTTCGGACAGAATAAGCGGAAATCACGTTGCTAGAGTCCGAACCTTGGTCAACTTCGGACAGAGAAAGTCAAAATCGCTCCCCCAGAGTCCGAACCCCGTAACGCTTTAAACAAAAAAGGCACGACCCCCAGCCAACCTAGGTTAATAGACCGATCTTAAGGTAGAATTTCCTATTTTATTTCAGAAATCCCAGTATTCCCAAGGCATTCGGCATTCATTTTCACTAAACATAATGAAAAATCAGAATTTTATTTGAATTCAAAACAAGTAATCTTGTATACTTGTAATACAAGTAACTTAAAAACGCTTACATTCAACATTCAGCAGGAAAGGGAGGATTTTATGATTAAGAGAAAGTGGAAGATTATCATATCGGTTCTGACACTGGTTTTCATTGTCATTGTTGGCGTACGGACTGCAGCCGAAAACGAGGATAAAAAGTTCGTTTCTGTTGCGACTGCATCAACTGGAGGTACATATTACCCGATAGGGGTTGGAATGGCTAATATTTGGAGCAGCCATTTAAAGGATGAAAAAATTCAGGCGAGCGGTCAGTCTTCAGCCGGCTCTATTGAAAATATTGAACTGCTTCGTGAAGGGGAAGCGCAGCTAGCTATCCTGCAGGGGTTAATTTCTTCACAAGCCTATGCAGGGGACGATTCCTTTGAAGGGAAACGCTATGAGGATCTCCGAACGATCTCGATGCTATGGCCGAATGTGGAGCATTTTGTGCTGATGAACAATGATATCAAAAGCGGGACGATCGACGATATAAAAGGAACGCGATTCTCTGTAGGGCCGCAGGCAAGCGGTACGGAGCAATCCACAGTCGTGATGATGGAAGGCCTCGGTCTTACGAAAAAAGATATTTCTCCTGAGTATCTTGGCTACAGTGACACTGTTTCCGCGATGCGTGACGGAAGACTGGATGGAGGTTCACTGCCTGCGGGGATCCCGATTTCTGCAGTGACGGATATGTATGCAAGTAATGTAAAAGCTTCGATTTTGGAAGTAACCGATGAGCAGCTGGATGCCATTAATGCAGTATCTGACAGCTGGTACCGCTATGTCATTCCTGGCGGGACATATCCTCGCATTGACGAAGATATCAACACCATTGCACAGCCAAACCTTTTATCCACAACGAAGGAAATGGATGAGGAAACGATCTATACATTAACCAAAACCCTCTATGAAAATTTGGATGAAATGTATGAGGTTCATAGCTCTGCCAAGGAAATGACTCTTGAAACCGCCCTTGATGGTGTATCCGTGCCTTTGCATGCCGGAGCCTACAGATATTTTAAAGAAGCTGGTCTTGATATACCTGAAAATCTAATACCGCCGGAAGCGAAATAAAGGAGGGAACATGATGACAAAATCAACAAGCGAACCCATTGTACAGCCCGCTGATCTGGATAAAGAAGCAGGCGGAGGTATGCGCCTGCTTGAGGGGCCATACAAAAAAGCTGCTGCCGCCATTGCTGTACTGTTTTCTGTTTTTGCCATTTATTCCAATGGATTATCCAATATTCAAGAGATATACAGAAACCTGATTTTCCTGGGTATTCTGCTGGTAATGACTTTTTTGTACTACCCTGCCGGCAAATCTTCCAATCAAAAAAGGTTTACATTACCTGACTACCTATTTGCGGCTCTTGCCCTCGCAGGCCTTGGCTATCTGCTCCTGAATTATACAACGATTCATGTGGACCGGGGCTCCCAGCCGATAATGATTGACTATATTTTTGGAGCAATTACAATCATTGTCCTCCTTGAAGCATCAAGAAGGGCAGTTGGGATCTTTATCCCCATCCTGTGCGGAGGCGCAATGGTATATGCCTTGTTTGGCACATACTTCCCGTGGATCTTCGGGCATGCGGGCTTTTCACTTGAACGGCTTCTGTACCGTCTTTATATGACGACTGAGGGTGTACTCGGATTAACGCTTTCAACAGCATCCACGTTCATCGTCATGTTCGTCCTGTTTGGAGCATTCCTCTCTGTCAGCGGCGCCACCCAGCTTTTCAATGATCTCGCCCTTGCCATTGCAGGCAGAAAGCGTGGAGGCCCGGCTCAGGTTGCGGTCATCTCCAGTGCACTGACAGGGTCTTTGAGCGGAAGTGCAGTTGCCAATGTTGCGACAACAGGAGCTTTTACCATTCCGCTGATGAAATCCATTGGACTTAAGCCTAAGTTTGCCGGTGCAGTAGAAGCAGCTGCTTCTACTGGCGGTATGATCATGCCGCCGATTATGGGGGCTGCGGCCTTCATCATGGCCGGGTTCCTTGGAATCTCTTATACGACGGTCATCCTGGCAGCAATCATTCCAAGTTTTCTCTACTATATCGCTTTGATCTTTGCCATTGATATTGAAGCGAAAAAACAAGGACTAAAAGGGATCAGCAAAGAAAATATCCCGGATGTTATCAAAATTCTGAAGGAACGAGGGGTTCTCCTTATCCCGATTATCGTTGTTATCACAACACTATTAATGGGGAAAACAGCCCTTTTTGCCGGATTTGCCGGAATCGGCGCGGTCATCATTGCGAGCTGGCTGGCAAAAGATAAATCATCAAGAATTACCATTTCTAAAACAATTGAGGCATTTATCGAAGGCGGAAGAGGGACAATTCAAGTAGGGATCGCCTGTGCCGCCATCGGAATCATCATTTGCGTTGTTACTATGACGGGAATTGGATCTACATTAGCTTATAATATTGTCGAATTAACGGGCGGACAGCTTTGGCTGATTTTAATCGTTGTCATGATCACTTGCATCGTTTTAAGTATGGGACTTCCATCGACAGCTCTTTATATCGTGGTTGCAGTAACAGCTGCTCCAGCGCTTGTAGAAGCAGGCGTTCATCCGATTGCCGCACACTTCTTTGTGTTCTGGTTTGGTGCTTTATCAAATATCACGCCTCCGGTGGCATTGGCTTCTTATACCGCAGCGGGACTGGCAGGGGCCAATGCGATGCAGACGTCATGGGAAGCGCTTAGAATTTCATTGCCGGGCTTTATCATTCCATTTATGATTGCCTATAATCCTATCATTCTCCTTCAGGCAGCAGAGGGGGAGACGGTATCTATTTTATCAGTAGCGCTTGTAGTCATCACAAGCACACTTGGCATTTACGCCCTGGCAAGTTCACTTGGAAACTACCTGAATGCCAAGCTTGTGATTGTTGAGAGAGTCCTGATGTTTGCAGGAGCTTTAATGCTCATTAAACCAGGCATGATTACAGATATCGCCGGACTCGGTATTTGTGTGTTCGCGATTTTATTCCACATCATCAGAGTCAAGAAAAGCAGTTCAGTCGAAATCACCATATAAGGAGCTAACAGCTATGAAAATCGAACGAAAAAAAATCTCGGCCCAGGTGCTGGATCAGCTGAAAGAAATGATAAAGGATGGCAGGTTCACGGCAAATAAGCCGATGCCATCCGAGAATGAACTGGCCAAACTGTTTGGCGTCAGCCGTGCGCCTGTTCGAGAAGCATTGAGCGTGTTATCTGCCAGTGGAATTATCGAATCCAGGCAAGGCGGCCGCAGCTTCGTCAAAGAAGTTAATATGGCAGACATGCTTGGATCGTTAGCGATTGAATACATTTCTGTGGAACAGGTTTTTGAGCTATTGGAGATGCGGATGGTTATGGAGACACAGGCAGCAGCAATTGCTGCCTTACGTCGTGATGAGGACGACCTGGAAAAAATGAAGGAAGCGCTCGATCAATTTGAAATCACGCTGACCAACCCTGAAGCGGTTGGCGATCAGGCAGATGTTACTTTTCATAAACACCTGATTGCTGCAACGAAAAATCGCTTCATGATACAAGTAATGGAAAATATAGATTATCTGTACCGAAAAGCCATTGCCTTTTCCCTCAAGAAGAATGTAGGCCTTCCGGCAAAGCGCGAACAGGTATATCAGGAGCATAGAAGCATTTATGCAGCTATTAAAGAACAGGATGAAGAACGAGCAGCAAAAGCGATGCGGGTGCATCTTGAGAATGTGGCAAATAAATTGAAGGTGAATGAAGGGGAAAGAAAGAAGGTGCCTTGTGATCACTGAACAGATTGTTGAGCGGCTTAAAAGCATCATGGATTCAGAAAAGCGCATTTTGCTTGAAAAGGCAGACCTGGTCTCTTATTCATATGATGGTTCATTTGGAGCCTATATTCCGGAGATCATTCTGCAGCCTGTTTCGACTGAGGAAGTGGCAGGCATTGTGAGGCTTGCAAATGAAATGAAAATCCCCGTCTATCCAAGAGGCAGAGGAACGAGTCTGAGTGGCGGCCCGCTTCCAGTTCATGGCGGAATGGTGCTTGACTTTTCCAGGTGGACTGAGAAGCTGATCATCGACCCGGAGGATACCGTTGCGATTGTATCTCCAGGTGTCATTACAGCCGATATTGACCGGGAAGCGCAGCGGCATGGACTGATGTATCCCCCAGACCCGAGCAGCTCCCATGTTTCCACAATCGGAGGGAACCTTGCTGAAAATGCAGGAGGCCCGCGCGGTTTAAAGTACGGAGTAACAAAAGATTATGTGCTGGGACTCGAGGTTGTCACCCCAGAAGGTGACATTATCCGGACAGGCGGCAGGACGGTCAAAAACGTCACCGGCTATGATCTGACAAAACTGATCGTTGGCTCTGAGGGGACGCTCGGCATCATTACAGAAGCGACCCTCCAGCTGATTCCAAGACCGCAGGCCACTCAGACCATGATGGTCATATTTGATGACATTATTGATGCAGGAAAAGCGATTTCCGCAGTACTCACATCCGGCATCCTGCCTTCTAAAATGGAAATCATGGACCAGGCTTCCATCCAGGCGGTGGAAGAGTTTCAGCCGATTGGGCTTCCGATAGATGTAGATGCGATTATCCTGATTGAGCTTGATGGCCATCCAATCGCCATCAGAGATGAAAGCGAGCAGGTGAAGCAGGTATGCCTGGAAGTTGGGGCCAGGGAAGCAATCATCGCCAGGGACGGGGAATCTGCCGCAAACCTATGGAAAGCGAGAAAACTTGTTTCACCTGCTATCGTCAGGAAAAAACCGACGAAAATTTCCGAAGATGCCACCATTCCCAGAAGCAAGATTCCTGAAATGTTCAGAAGGCTACAGGAAATCAAAGCAAAATATGAAATTGACTTAGTTGTATTCGGTCACGCTGGAGACGGAAATCTGCATCCGAATATTATTACCGATAAAACAAATAAGGAAGAAATGAAATGCGTAGAAAAAGCAGTCGAAGAAATTTTCACAGCAGCGATTGAATTGGGAGGAACTCTCTCAGGCGAGCATGGAATCGGGACCATGAAAGCGCCATTTATGGAGATGGAGCTGGGAGAAGCGGGACTCGACATGATGAAACGAATGAAGAAAGCGTGGGATCCGAATAACATTATGAATCCGGGCAAAATTTTTCCCGAGACAAAAGGACAAAAGCTGGTGTTAATCCATGACTAGCCAGCTTGCCTATAAAGAAACATTCGATTGCGTCCAGTGCGGTTATTGTCTCCCGGCATGTCCCACATACGCCACTATGGGGAAGGAAAGGCACTCGCCTCGGGGCAGGATTAATCTTGTGCAAATGGCGGCCGAAGGGAAGATAACCATTGATGAAATTACCGAATCGATGGAGCTATGCCTCGGCTGCCGTGCCTGTGAAACAGCCTGTCCAACCAATGTGCAATATGGAAAAATTCTTGAGTCATTTAAGGAAGTAAAAGCGGACGAAACACCAGCTCCATTCATGGAAAACATGGCGCTGCAGAAGGCCTTGCCGAATAAAAAATTGCTGGCAGCCATGAGAGCTTCACTTCGGGCCTATCAGCAAGCGGGTTTGAATTCGTTTGCCCGCAAAAGCAAGGTGCTCAGTATTCTTCCCGAACAGCTGCGTGCTTTTGAAGAAATTGCTCCGGCGGTGGAAATGCCAAATAAACAGCTGAGAGCAGGCACCCATAGCCTGGGGCGTAAGCTGAAAGTCCGTGTCGCATTTTTTACAGGCTGCATAATGGATGTGTTTTTTGCCAAAATCAATGACCTCAGCATCAAGCTGCTGAAGCATGCGGGCTGCGAAGTTACGGTAATCAAGGAACAAACCTGCTGCGGCGCACTGCAAAACCATAGCGGTGACTCGGGAACATCCAGGAAGCTGGCGAAGGAAAATATCGCGGCCTTTGAAAAAGGGAGCTTTGACTTTGTCGTTAATGCGATTGGCGGCTGCGGTGCGATGCTTGTTGAATATGATCACCTTCTTGCTGATGACCCGGAATGGGCAGAGCGTGCCAGGGTGTTTGCGGAAAAGAATAAGGATGTAAGTGTAATTCTGAACAAACTCGGAATCAGCTTCAGCCGGGAACTATCAGGGGCTGTGACCTATCAGCCATCCTGCCATTTGCTGAATGTGCAGAAGGTGGCGGATGATCCCGTCCAGCTCCTCGAAAGCATACCAGGGATTACATATGTTCCGCTTCCGAAAGGAGAGATGTGCTGCGGATCGGCGGGGATTTATAATATTGTCCACTACGAAGAATCCATGGAAATCCTTGATAGCAAAATGGAACAGGTCCAAAAAATCTCCCCGGACATCATCGTCACGTCCAACCCGGGATGCCATCTGCAGATGTGCCTTGGGGTCAAACGGGAAGGGCTTGAAGGCAAGGTCCGTGTTGTTCATATTATTGAATTATTAGCAGAAGCCTGCGGGATTGATCATAAATAAGGGAAAGGGTGGAGGATCATGTATGATTACATCATTATTGGCGGGGGCATTGTCGGCCTGTCAACAGGAATGGAGCTGCTGAACCGGTTTCCGTCTGCAAAAGTGGCTATCCTGGAAAAGGAAAGCCATGTGGCTGCCCACCAGACGGGCCATAACAGCGGCGTTATCCATTCTGGTATTTATTATAAACCTGGCAGCTTTAAAGCTAAACTTGCTAAAAAAGGCAGCGAATCCATGACAGAATTTTGCCGGAATCATGGTCTTGAAGTGGATATCTGCGGCAAGGTTATTGTTGCAAGCGAAGATTTCGAGCTCCCCCTCATCGACAATTTATATCAGCGCGGACTGGACAACGGCCTTGGAATCCGCATGATTGACAAGGAGGAGCTGAATGAAATCGAGCCGCATGTGAATGGAAAAAAGGCCATTCATGTGCCAATGGCAGGCATTGTTAACTATAAGCAGGTTTCCGAAAAAATGGCTGAGATCATTACGGAAAAAGGCGGAGACATTCTGCTGAACCATAAAGTTCTGGCGATTGATGAAAATGCTCAGGAAGTAATCGTTCAGACCAGCAGGAAAGAGGTTAGGGGAGCTTATTACGTAAACTGCGGCGGTCTTCAATCAGACCGGATTGCAAAGCTTGCCGGACTCAGAACAGATGTCAAGATCGTGCCATTCAGGGGAGAGTATTATATGCTCAAACCGGAGAAAAGCTCGCTTGTCAAAAACCTGATTTATCCTGTGCCTAACCCTAACTTTCCTTTCCTGGGAGTCCATTTTACCCGTATGATTAATGGAACGGTCGATGTTGGCCCCAATGCAGTCCTTAGCTTTAAGCGCGAGGGATACAAAAAGACGGACCTGAATGTGGCAGATCTGATGGAGGTTGTGGCCTATAAAGGGTTCTGGAAGCTTGCAAAGAAATACATGAAAGAGGGAGTGGATGAAATGGTCCGCTCAGCATCCAAGGAGCTGTTCATGAAAAATGTCCAGAAGCTAATGCCGGATATCCAAAAGGATGATATTGTTCCGGGACCGGCCGGTGTCAGAGCGCAGGCCTTGAAGGACGATGGCTCTTTAGTCGATGACTTTTTCATTGTGCCCGGCAAACGCTCCATTCATGTCTTAAATGCCCCATCTCCGGCCGCGACGGCATCCATAGAAATTGGAAAAGAGATCGTCAGGAAGATGGACGGAACGTTTAAGATGGAATCAGCTGTTTAATAAAGATCGGAGAATAATTAAAATCCCCCTAAACCATAATATGGAAGAAGGGGGATTTTTTAATGAAAGCCACAACTGTGATAAGGCTGATGCATCTGGTTATACCCTGGATGACAATCGTTTTTCTGCCTAAAAAGTCATTCAATAAATTCTCGACAGTTTCTGTTTTTGCAGGTATTTTAGTGTTTATTTTAAGCACACTGGCTATCCCTTTTAAATGGTGGACAGTGGAAGGAGGGCACTTCAAGAAGCTGCTTAATGATCTAACCTTCATACTGGGGCCATTTTTTATCGGGACCCTCTGGATCTTCCATTTCACTTTTGGCAGTTTTAAGAAGTACCTGGCAGTAAATGCAATCATGGATCTTCTGTTTGCATACCCGCTAAATTACTTGTATGAAAAGTTTAAATTGTACAAGCTCGAAAAATTTAAGCCCATTCATATTTTCCTGTTCTTCACCTCTTATGCCTGGATTATATATGGGTACCAGGAATTCTTCCACCGGAATAACCGGTAAAAAAAAGCCGCTCCATCATGGAACGGCTTTTCATCTGTAATCAGCATTCTCCATTATGACACTCGACTCCGATCACACGGAAGCCATTTGCATCCAGTTCTTTCTTGATTTTATCCAATGTCTCTTCTGTCGTATGCTTCGGCAATGTAAAAAGGACACGGCGGATCAAGCTGACATGGAAGTTGGATGAATCCAGTGAGATAACACCCTGGATATCGCTGTACTTGCTGATTATGCCTGTCATCTTCTTCAAGGTACCCTGTGTACCATAGCTGCCCACAGTCAGTGTATAACTGCCGCGGTTCAGCCCCCACGCTTCCTCCAGCAGTTCAAGTACGGCTGCGTGTGTCAGCAGCCCAACAAACTGGCCATGATCATTCTCAACCGGGAGATAAGGATATCTCTTCAGCGTGATAAAGGCCTTCATGAAAGAGTCGTCCTCATTTATTACAGTCTGCTGGTCTTTAGCCAGAACTGTAATCGGTTCATCCAAAGAATGATTCTCTTTATATTCTAAAATATCGACCTTATAAATATTGCCTGCAAATCTTGTATGTGTGGCATCCAGAATAGGGACACAGCGGTAGCCGGTTTGATTTAAAAACTGCAGAGCCTTTTCCAAATTAAAGGTCTCATCACAAAACTTAACATCTTTTTTATCCACCATCTGATGGCGAATCAGCATGCGAGCATCCTCCTTTACCCCTAACCTTCTCTATTCTATGCCGGTGCCTTTTCGGCAATGATAAGAAATTAAGTGAAACCCCTTGTGAAAACTTGTAGAATAGGAAACAGCCATCATCATGAAAGGTGCTGAGAAAACGTGGAAAGCATTACAGTTGTATCGCTGCTGGATGTAATTGGAGAGCTGTTTTCCGATGAGATTTCCATTGCGGTTTCCAATAAGAGTGAATATATCTATTACCGGCCGAGCAAGCGCATCGATTTAAAAATCAGGCCGGGTGACAGGGTGAAGGAAGGAACCATCACCTATAAGGCATTAGGGACACAGCAAAGAGTATCGGAGTTTATTGACCGTGATGTCTTTGGTGTTCCGTATCACGGCATGGCCGTGCCTTTTTTGCATGAAGGGAAGCTTGAAGGCTGTGTAACGGCTATTTCTCCGGCTTTAACGGATGGAAAATCGGTTGTGACGATGAAAACAAATGATGGATGGATTCCTATTCCTTTTTCAGAGGTTGTTTACCTTGAGGCAAAGGATAAGAAGACATATGTACATACCGGCGGCCATTCAGGCACCCACAAATATTCGCTTCAGGATTTTGAGTATTCGCTGCCGAAGGACAGTTTCATCCGCTGCCATCGTTCATTTATTGTCAATGTCAATCAAATAAAGGAGATCTTTCCTGACTCGCATTCCACCTTTCTCCTTGTCATGAAAAACGGGGACCGGGTGCCGGTCAGCCAGTCTTATTCCAGCTATTTCAGGAAACTGCTTGGTTTTTAGAAAATTCTTTCTGTTTCAGCTTGGTAATTTGCTGTTTTATCCGAATATTCCGTAACATAACCGAAAAAGTCCTGGCTCCCTTTTTATCCGGGTAAAATGATGATATATACCATGGCAAAGGGGAGGAGCAACATGGATAAACAATTAGACCGGATTCGCGACAGCCGCCTGCATGACAGGGTAGTTACACCAGAAGAAGCAGCATCCTGGATTCAGGATGGCATGACTCTGGGGCTAAGCGGCTTTACACGTGCGGGTGATGTGAAAGCGGTACCATTTGCACTGGCTGACCGGGCCAGACATGAAAGCTTTAAAGTGAATGTGTATACTGGGGCATCTTTGGGATCTGATGTGGATAAGCTTTTTGCGGAAGCGGGGATTTTGGGAAAGAGGCTTCCATTTCAGGCTGATCCAACTATGAGAAAAAGCATTAACCAGGGGGATTTCTTATTTATCGATCAGCATTTATCCCACACGGCAGAGCTTGTGCGCGCCAATGTCATGGATCCTATTGATTTCGCTATTTTGGAAGCGGTTTCTATTACGGAGGATGGCTTGATCATCCCGTCTACTTCAATCGGAAACTCGCTGTCTTTCGCGGAAAACGCCAGACATATCATCATCGAAATCAATCTGGCTCAATCCACACAGCTGGAAGGCCTGCATGATTTGTATGAACCTGGCAGGCAAGGAGAACGGGATCCAATCCCGCTTACGAAAGCTGACGACCGCATCGGCACGCCGGGAATTAAAGTGGATTTGGATAAGGTGAGGGGAATCGTGTTCACGAACCAGCAGGACTCTCCTTCGACAATCGTGCCGCCGGATGAAGAGACCGCCATCATGGCTCAGCATCTGCTTCAGTTTCTCCGCGGGGAAATTGCAGCAGGGAGGCTGACGAAAAGTCTGGCACCTCTGCAGTCGGGCATTGGGTCTGTGGCAAATGCCGTGCTTCATGGAATGCTCGATTCTGAGTTTGAGAATCTGGAAGTCTATTCAGAAGTGCTGCAGGATGCGGTATTTGACTTGATGGATGCCGGAAAGGTGGACTTTGCGTCCTGCTGTTCTATCACTCTATCAGATGAAAAAATGAAAGAGGTTTTTGCGGACTTCGACCGGTACAGGGACCGCTTAATTATGCGTCCGCAGGAGATATCCAACCATCCTGAAATCATCCGCCGCCTCGGCTTGATTTCGATCAATACCGCACTGGAGCTCGATATTTATGGGAACGTGAACTCCACCCATGTACTTGGAACAAAAATGATGAATGGCATCGGCGGATCAGGCGATTTTGCCAGAAATGCACGTCTGGCGATCTTCGTGACAAAATCCATTGCCAAGGACGGCAAGATTTCAAGCATCGTCCCATTCGTCTCCCATGTTGACCATACCGAGCATGATGTCGATGTAATCGTCACAGAACAGGGCTATGCAGATCTGCGCGGGCTGGCTCCAAGGCAGCGCGTCGAGCTGATCATCGAAAATTGCGCACATCCGCTCTACCGTGACCAGCTTCGCGACTACTACCGCGAAGCCCTCACAAGAGGCGGCCAGACACCGCACATACTGGAAAAGGCCCTCTCCTGGCACACAGACTTCGCCCAAAACGGAACTATGCTGAAAGAAACAGCGTCAGCTTCAGCTGCTGCTGCTGTTCCACAGTGGAGCTTCTGCTGAAAATAGATGGTGACAGGCACCTATACCACTTCACCGAACTGGTATAGGTGCCTGTCACTTTTAATGTTACAATGATAGCTATACTAACAAAATGATTGGGTGAATTTATGAGGAATGCTATCAAATTAATTGCGGCTCCTAGATATAGGAATAGTTTTCGGGAAGGTTATCCGCTTGTGACAGAGGAGTCTGTGCAGCGGATTCCGAAGAACATCGAAGAGGGTGCGGTCTTTGAATTGACTGATGAGAGCGGCCGGTTTATCGGCAAAGGGTATTATGGGAAGCAGAATAAAGGCAGAGGCTGGATTCTTTCCCGAAATCCTCAGGAAACCTTCGATGAAGCATTTTTTGCGAAAAAATTCGAAGAAGCACTGGAAAGGCGGGAAGCTTTGTACCATGATCCCGATACAACCGCTTTCCGGGTGTTCAATGGGGAAGGAGACGGAATCGGAGGCATCACGATTGATTTTTATGATGGCTTTTATGTAATCAGCTGGTACAGTGAAGGCATTTATTCATTCAGGGATACAGTGATTCAGGCATTGATGAAAAGTGCTGATGTTAAAGGACTGTACGAAAAGAAACGGTTTGCTGTAAAAGGCACGTATATCGAGGATGATGATTTTATAGAAGGAGAACGAGCATCTTTTCCGCTGATCGTGAAGGAGAATGGCATCAGATTCCCCATTTATCTGAATGATGGTGCCATGGTAGGTGTATTCCTTGATCAGAGGCATGTCCGCAAGACAATCAGGGACAAGTATGCCGCCGGAAAAACGGTTCTGAACACGTTCTCTTATACCGGCGCTTTCTCAGCGGCTGCCGCATTAGGGGGAGCCGTGAAGACAACCAGTGTCGATCTTGCCAACCGCAGCAAAAGCAAAACGATTGAAATGTTTAGCGTTAACGGCATTGATCATGAGGCACAGGATATCATTGTGGAAGATGTGTTCAACTACTTTAAATACGCAGTGCGGAAGCAGCTGAAATTTGATATGGTCATCCTGGACCCTCCAAGCTTTGCCCGTTCCAAAAAGCATACATTCAGTGCGAGAAAAGATTACCCAGAGCTGCTCGCGCAGGCCATCCAGATCACAGAAAAGGATGGAATCATTGTGGCATCATCCAACTGCAGCACATTCAGCATGAAAAAATTCAAAGACTTTATCAAAAAGGCGTTCGCCCAGACAGGGGACAGCTACAAAATCCTTGAGGAATTCACCCTCCCGGAAGACTTCCGCACCATCAAGGAATTCAAAGAAGGAAACTATCTTAAAGTAGCATTTATACAGAAGCTGTAACAAAAAAGGGGTGACAGGCACCTATACCAGTTTAGTGAACTGGTATAGGTGCCTGTCACCTTTTCAATCTCTTCATTGTCACCTTTTCATTCGTATTCTGCCCGCAGCTCTTTCATTTTTCTCACCAGGTTCTTCCCAATGTCATGTGAGAAGTCTTCATAGACCGGGTCCAGCATGGCTTGCCATTGCTGTTTTTCATCCGGTGTGAGTTCATGAATCTGAATGGAAGAATTCTGCCTGATTTTCTCTAGCAGTTCTTCGTTCATGTCAAAAGCCATCCGGCTGTTCCAGTCAGTTGTTTCTTCCATAGCCTCCAGCAGGATTTTCCTGGTTTCCTCACTCTGCTCATTCCAAACCTTATTGCTCATCATCACCGCATATCCAAGATAGCCATGATTGCTGATTGTCATGTGCTGCTGCAGGTTATAAAATTTCTTAGAGTAGATGTTGGAAATCGTGTTTTCTTCGCCATCCACTTCACCTTCTTCCAGCAGCTTGTAAGTAGAATTAAAGGAATCCTGGACAGCCTTTGCCTTTAAGCGGCTGAATTGGGCCGATAGCACATCACTTTGCATGATTCGGAAGGATTGCCCTTTCAGATCCTCCGGCTTTTGTATGGGCCCTCTATTCGAGGTGATCTGTTTAAATCCATTTGGCCAGTGGGCGAGTCCTTTAAGGCCGGCCCCTTGAAGAGAATTCAGCAGCTGCCTGCCGATATCCCCGTTCAAGCCTTCCAGAGCCGCTTCGCGCGAAGGGAAAGCAAACGGCAAGTCGAGCACACCCCATTGCAGGGAAAGCATGCCAAGCTTGGACGTGGAGGGAGCAATAAAGTGAACCTGCCCCTCCTTTAACGCATTGATTTCTTCAATATCAGAATAGAGACTGCCGTTTGGAAAGACTTCTATTTTAATGCGGCCATCCGATTTTTCAGCGACAAGCTTTGCAAACCGTTGAGCTGCAAGGCCCTTCGGCGTATTTTCTGCCACAACATGGCTGAATTTAAAGACAATTTGCTCCTTGAGCCCTTCCTGGTCATCATCGTAGGGAATCTCTTCCCCTGGAAAAAAGCTTCGATAGCCCAAAAAGGCAGCCAGCAGCAAAACCGAACCGGCAAGGAGAACATAGCTTTTCATGTGAATCCTCCTTTTTAAAAACTATTAATGTTATCATACTTACAAGAATTCTATCCGTAAAGACAGAAGGGAGGGACCCCTTGTGAATCAGATGCCCATCCGCTGGAAGATTACCATTCTTTCTTATGCCGTCGTCATTTTTTCTTTATTGATTGGCGGGATGGTTGTGATTGCTAACATCCAGGAGCAGGAAGAAAAAGAACTGAGAATTCGCTCGATGAATACTGCCAGAACGGTGGCAGAGCTGTCAGATGTGAAAAAGGGGATCCTGCAGCCGCAGGGCTGGAAGACGGTCAACAAAGTTGCAGAGGAAATTCGCATTATTAATGAAACAGATTATATA
This sequence comes from Bacillus sp. ZZV12-4809, assembly GCF_009849585.1. Taxonomy (GTDB): domain Bacteria; phylum Bacillota; class Bacilli; order Bacillales; family Cytobacillaceae; genus Cytobacillus. The sequence goes on along the minus strand of NZ_VCRN01000001.1, from coordinate 282,167 downwards.
GTGATCATGAATATGGAGCGTATCCGCTATTCTCATCCGGTCAGGGAATTGATCGGCAAGCCATCTGCAGGCGAGGATGAAAAGCCCGCATTTGCCGAACATATTTATTTTTCCAAGGCAGAGGGAGAAGCAGGCATCTTTATCCGCGCGTTTATCCCGATCAAGGATGAAAACCTCAACCAAATCGGTGTGGTGGCAGTCGGCAACAAGATCCCTTCCATAACCGAAATAATCGCAGATTTGAAAGATGAAATCAGTATCATTGTTCTGCTGACGCTCATATTCGGTCTGATCGGCTCTTTAATGCTCGCCAATCATATTAAAAAGCAGATGTTTCAGCTTGAGCCACATGAAATCAAACGGATGCTGGAGGAAAGGACAGCCACTTTCCATTCGATCAATGAAGGCGTAATTGCGATCGACAACCAGGAAAATATTACGATTTTTAATGACAAAGCCAAGAAAATTTTTAATGTGGCAGGCCGTGTCGCAGGCAAAAAAATCAGATCTGTTTTAAAAGATACAAGGCTTCCCGAGATTGTGGAGAGCAACCGCGCCGTTTATAATGAGCAAATTATAGTGAGCGGCAAGGTCATACTGAGCACCCGAATTCCGATCCGGAAAGACAATGAAAAGATCGGAGCGGTAGCCATCTTCCAGGACCGTACAGAAGTCACGAAGCTGGCTGAAGAGCTGACAGGAGTGAAAAGCTTTGTAGAGGCGCTCAGGGTGCAGAATCATGAGCATATGAACAAGCTTCACACCATTGCCGGTCTGATTCAGCTCGGGAAAGCGGATCAAGCATTAAAGCTGACGTTCGACGCTTCTGAAGAGCAGGAAACCCTCTCGAATTTCCTCAGTGATAATATCCGGAACGATGCCATTGCAGGTCTACTATTAAGCAAGGTGCGGCGCGGCAAGGAATTGGGCATTACAGTCGTCATCGACTCTAACAGCAGTCTGGCGAAGTTTCCGGACCGGCTGGATCACCATGATTTTGTTCTGCTGCTGGGCAATCTCATTGAGAATGCCTTCGGGGCTTTTGAGCATAGCGATCGGGAAGATCGAAAAGTGGATATCAGCATTGAGCAGACAGACGAGATTTGTGCCCTGCTGGTGGAAGATAACGGAAGCGGCATAGAGGAATCAATTTTGCCAAAGATATATGAAAAAGGATTTACTGCCAATAAATCTGGCGGGACAGGCTACGGACTTTACCTCGTCAAGCAAATTGCAGAAAAAGGCGGGGGAGCAATCGAGGTTTCAACAAGCAAGGATGAAGGAAGCTCTTTTACAATCATTTTTCCGATGGAAGCGGAGGGAGAATCATATGGCGGTTAAAGAAGAAATCAGTGTGCTGCTGATCGAAGATGATCCAATGGTCCAGGAAGTGAATAAAGAATTTATAGCAAGTGTGCCAGGCTTTAAGATCATCGGAGCGGCCGGGAATGGGGAGGAAGGCATTACCCTGGCAAAAAAACTGCAGCCTGACCTGGTGATCATGGATATTTTTATGCCAAAAAAAGATGGCATTCAAACCTTGAAGGAATTTAGAAAACAGCACCTTGATTCGGATGTCATCGTCGTTTCCGCTGCAAAGGATAAGGAAACCATCAAGCAGATGCTTCAAAACGGAGCCAGGGATTATATAATAAAGCCCTTTAAGCTGAACAGGATACAGCAGGCTCTCGAAAAGTACCGCCATTATAGAGAAAGCCTTAAGGAATCGGGCACCCTCTCACAGGAGCAGCTTGATGCCCTGATTTATGCGAAGCAGGCGAAGAAAGAAGAAAACGTATTGCCGAAAGGGCTAAATGAATTCACCTTAAATGAAATTACTGCGTTTATGAAACAGCAGACTGAACCCCGCTCTGCCGAAGAAGTCGCGAACGGCATCGGCATTGCCAGAGTTACCGCCCGCCGCTATCTGGATTACCTTGAAAAAAGCGGAGCGATCTTGCTGGATGTGCAGTATGGGGGCGTGGGCAGGCCTGTAAATCGGTATGTCATCGTTTAGCTGTTTTCTTAAGACCAAAATGAACAAAACATCCGTTATGACCATAAACTTCTCTCTTTTATCTGAAAACGCTATCATTTCTAATAGAATGAATAGTTAGAAAAAAGGAGCTGAGATAAGAGTGAAGAAGCAGCGGATTTATAAGAATTTAACCTTTCAGGTGTTAACGGCTATTTTTATCGGTGTTATGGTCGGGCTTATTTGGCCGGAAGTCGGAAAAGAAATGAAGCCTGTAGGCGACACCTTCATAAACGCAGTCAAAATGGTCATCGCTCCGATTATCTTCCTGACCATCGTCCTTGGAATCGCAAAAATGGGCGATATGAAAAAAGTCGGCAAGGTAGGCGGAAAAGCATTCATTTATTTTGAGATTGTTACTACACTTGCTTTAATGATCGGCCTGATCGTCGTAAATGTCATTAAACCGGGTGCAGGACTGAACTTTAATGAATTGGAAAAAGGAGATGTTTCACAGTATACAGCCAATGGCGGAGAGGGCATCAATTGGATTGAGTTTGTGACACATATTGTTCCTTCCAACATGGTGGATGCCTTTGCCAAAGGAGATATCCTGCAGGTATTATTCTTTTCTGTACTATTTGGGGTCGGCTTGGCGGCTCTTGGAGAAAAGGGCAAAATCGTCATTGAATTTTTGGATAAGCTATCACTGGTATTCTTTAAAATCATCGGCTATGTCATGAAGGCCGCCCCGCTTGGAGCATTTGGCGCCATGGCCTATACAATCGGACACTTCGGACTTGCATCACTTGTACCACTGGGCAAACTGATGATTTCCGTGTACGTGACAATGTTCTTATTTATCTTTGTTGTATTAAACATTATCTGCAAAATGTACGGATTCAGCTTATGGAATTATCTGAAGTTCATCAAAGATGAAATTTTGATCGTATTAGGTACAAGTTCATCAGAATCAGTGCTTCCGAGAATGATGGATAAAATGGAGCGCATCGGCTGCTCCAAATCGGTGGTGGGTCTTGTCATTCCAACAGGCTACTCCTTTAACCTGGATGGTACATCCATCTACCTGTCTATGGCTGTTGTCTTCCTTGCCCAGGTATTCGGAGTGGATCTGACAATCGGCCAGCAGATTACGATTCTGCTAGTATTAATGCTTACTTCAAAGGGAGCAGCAGGTGTTACAGGCAGCGGGTTTATCGTATTGGCATCCACGCTTGCCGCCCTGCAGGTTATTCCTCTTGAAGGATTGGCTCTGCTTCTTGGTGTAGACCGTTTCATGAGTGAAGGAAGAGCAATCGTAAACCTGATCGGAAACGGAATTGCCACGATGGTTGTAGCGAAGAGTGAAAATGAATTTGATGAAATTAAGGCGAAACAAGCCATCAGTGATATGAAATTAATGAAGCAGGAACAGCAAAAGCAGGCAGTATAAATGGAAAGGCCATTCTCCTTTTGGGGGAATGGCCTTTCCACATATATTGTCGAAATACCCGCTGTGCAGGCGACAATTATTGCAGTAATTTCCCGGGAAAAATTCAGAACTGACAGTATTTCCATGTATTTTCAATCAAACGTTTGATTGAAAAGTAAATTGTTGAATAAACACGAAAGACAAATAAAATTTAGAAAGTTATAAAAAATTTATGGTATGATTATTTTTAAAAAATGTGACAGGTACCTATACCACTTGGCCAAAGTGGTATAGGTACCTGTCACCGGAAAGAAGGTTTACGTAGTGAAGCGCTCAAAGGTTCATTATGCGTGGATAATTTTAGTGCTGACGTTTTTGGCTTTGCTGGCTGCACAGGGGGTTCGATTGTCGTTCGGAGCGTTTATGGCGCCATGGGAGCATGAGTTTTCGGCAAATCGAAGTGTTATTTCCTTCATTGCTTTTGTGAGCTATATTGTTTTTGCCATTTCACAGCCGTATGTCGGCCGGCTGATTGATAAGTATGGCATCCGTTATATTCTATCCTTCAGTATACTGGTTATTGGTTTTTCAACACTTCTGACCTTTTTTACCACCAGCCCCGTTCAGCTGATGATCATCTACGGAGTAGTCGCCTCAGTTGGCTTTGGCGGTGCATCCAATGTAGCGGGAACGATGGCAGTGGCGACCTGGTTTGCAGATAAAAAAGGAATGGCGATGGGACTGATGTCTGCAGGCACAGCCGCAGGACAGCTTATTCTCGTCCCGCTCTCCTTATTCCTAATTGACCAGCTGGGCTGGAAGACAACCGTCCTGGTGCTCGGCTGCTTTTTGATAATAATCATTTTCCCGCTGCTTCTGCTTTTTATCCGTTCGAACCCGGCTGATCTGCATATCCATGCGTACGGAGCAAAAGTGAGTGAAAGTGAGAAGGGCCTGCAGGAGAAAAAGGAAGCACCAAAAGGGACGCTATCTATATTCCAGCTTTTAAGGAGGAAAGAATTCCTGTTTCTCATGCTCCCGTTTTTCGTGTGCGGCGTGACGACTACTGGGCTGATGGATACGCACCTTATTCCATTTGCCCAATATTGCGGATTTACGCCTGGCGTTACGGGAGCCGCTGTCAGCCTGCTGGCCGGCTTTAATATTTTGGGCACTGTTGTTTCCGGGTTCCTGGCAGATAGGTGGAATTGCAGAAAAATCCTTGCCTTTCTCTACGGAGTGAGGGCTCTGACTATTGTTCTGCTTCTGATCATCTTGAATGATGCTTCACTATTTGGCTTTTTCATCACCCAGTCCCATCTGCTCATCCTATTTGCCATCAGCTTTGGAATTGTTAATTTTGCCACTGTCGCACCAACTATGAAGCTGGCCGCGGAATATTTCAGTCATCTGTCCGCAGGAGCAGTGATTGGCTGGATCTATTTGAGCCATCAGCTGGGGTCAGCTCTCGGTTCCTTTGTCCCTGGTGTATTATTTGATCTGACAGGCAGCTATGACAGTTCTTTCATTGCCTCCATTATTCTTCTGATATTCGCATCTGCCTTAAGCATAATGCTTCCAAGGCAGGGGGCAGATTATCAGTATGCAGCCGGCAGAGAGTTAGCCGAGTATAGGTAGAGGCTAAAAATCGACACTTTATTTCTCTTCGGTTAAAATAAAATTATTGAAATAACAGTTCGGTTAGGGGAGACGGGCATGCATCGTAATCATGATTTATATCAATTTTTCCTTGAAAAAACATGGGACTTAACAGAAGAATGGTATAAAAATGTGAACAAAGAAAAAAGCGGCGGGATTTATACCTCGGAAGACCCCGCTGTGATCGAACGAGTAAAGAAGCAAAATTACGAGTTCCACAAAGAGTTCTCCGAAGTCTTTGATAAAGATGAAGAAACTTTTTTTCATGATTTGGAAGGATGGATTGTCAAAGTGGCGCAGGATGATGAACATCTCCGCACCCCTCTGGAGAAGATCCTCCAGGAGTTTTTTAACACCCAGGAACAGTATTTGAATCTGCTGGAGCAATTCGTTGAAATCAATCAGGGCCAATTTAATGAAAAGCAAATTTCCTTATGGCGCAGGATGATTACTAAAACCATTGGTGAAGTGGTTACCTGGTTCACGGAGGAATATAATAATCATTCCCAAAAGAGGCTGCAGGCTCAGCAGGCTTTAATCCTTGAGCTCAGCTCCCCGGTCATTTCTTTGACGGAAGATATCGCGCTTCTGCCGCTTGTCGGGGATATTGATACCACACGTGCGAAAATCATGCTTGAAAATACACTTCAGCAATGCAATAAATTAGGGGTGACTCAGCTCTTTTTGGATCTCTCAGGTGTAGTCATGCTCGATACGATGGTAGCCCACCAGCTATTCCAGCTCATAGAAGCGCTAAGCCTGATCGGCGTAAAGACCACAATCTCCGGCCTAAGGCCGGAAATTGCCCAGACTGCCGTACAGCTCGGGTTGTCATTTGATCACGTTAACATTACATCCACGCTATCAACTGCCATTAAATCAGCAAAAATAATAGCAGGTTAATACAAAAACACGATGAAGACTGGCTTCATCGTGTTTTTCTATCTATTTTAATCCTTTAATGGTCATGTCCTTCACTGGCAGGAAGGCTTCACCTGTATCCAGATAATTTACGTCCACCTGATCGCCTTCCTGCAGATAAATGGCCATCGGCACGGTTTCAGATGAAACCACATAGCTCTGGCGGTTATCGAGAAGGAACGATATGACAGTGTAATCACCGGACTTCTCCTTGTACACTCGAAGTACAGATCCGTTCACCTGTTTTTCCTCTGCCTTCGAGCTTCCGTCTACAGTGCCTCCGCCTCGCTGCAATGCAGTTTTATAGGAACGCAATGCTTCATTTGGCGTTGTACCATAAGCCGATATTTCCGGATTGGCTGCAGATACAATAAAGTAGTTCTGCAGGAATCCGTTGGCATCAAGAACAGGCGTCAGCCAGCTCGCTTCACCGTAGAAGTTATACAGAACAGGCATTTCCCCGCTCCATTTTTTCTCGATAAATTTCTTTTCGATAATCTGCAGGGCACCCTGGGAGTCCATATATGATTCCTCGAGATTGCCTGTATAGAAGGTGGCCTGACCTGTCCTTGAATTTGTCAGAGAATAGCCAAGCATCGAATCTACGCCTTCTTTTGGACTTGTAAAATCAGTGAAGTAGTACATGTCACCATTTTCATCAAAAATCGGACTCACATTGGCCTCCGTTCCTTCATCAGATGGAAGCCTTACATCTGATTTTCCAAATTTGCTGTTCCAGAAGCCATGGACATAATTCCCGAAATAACTATTTTGCAGACTGACCGTTTCAGGAGAGACTGCTCCATCAATAAAAGCCGGCACATCGGCAAGTTTATAAGACTTTGTCTGTCCGTTCAGCGGGTCAACCATGACGATGCCTTTAACATCAAAGCCATTTCTCGCTGAAATAAACTCTCCATAAGAACGGATATAAAACGGCTTTCCGTCTTCATCCACTTCCAGCTGCACATCTCCGTAAAAAATCGCCTGTGGATACTGCATCCGGATATGGCGCTCTATATTTTTATTAAAATAAGAGGATGGTGTATACACCATATCGCTTTTCACAAATTTTGGATTAGCTGTGGAATCAGTGGCGCTAATAGTAAAATAGCCTGGTGTCTTATCTCCATTCCACCATTTGAAAAAGCCGGAAAACTCTACAGGAGCTATATACACATACTCTCCATTGACTTTTTGGATCTGCAGGCTGCCGAGTTCGTAATAGCTCGTGTTGGGAACCTGCCCGAAAGCCTTCTTCATTTTATTGCGGGCAAACTTCGGCGGCACGCTTGCAGGTGTTTCTTTTTCATCAAATGTCTCAATCTCCGTTTTTTCCTTCATTTTGGCACTCTCATATTTTTCATCTGCATTGAAGAGGAAAGCGGTCAGAAAGAAAATTCCTGCTATCAGGCTGACGGCAAACACACCGGTTTTAATCATTCGTTCCCTGCCTGTCGCAAGAACGGCTCCAATTAATGAAGCGATAACCGCTAACAGCCATAAGCTGGTCAGGTTTCGGTCCAGATTGGAGAAATAATACACAGCAAAAACAAGCAGCACAGATACTGCGGCTGTGGCGGCCATAATTCCGGTTCCCCGTTTCCTGCCTTCCTTTTCCTTGGATTTATAGCTGAACGGTATCAGCAGGATAGAAATCGCCAGTCCGGCTATGAGTGAAAAAATAAATATATTTCCCATTATGAATCTCCCCTAATAAAAAGTTCGTTACTATCTGTTACGGATGAAAAACAAAAAAGTTTCATAAAGCTGATCTTTAAGTGTTCTTGAGCAGCATCCCAGCATAATTCTTAAAAGAAGGATTCTTCCGGCTCGAACCAGAATAGGATTAGCATTCCCATATGAAGGAGATTTTTCATGATTACATATGAATGGGCTATACCGGACCAGGATCAGTTATTTCAGTTATATGAACTTGACGGCTGGAATGATTTTTTGAAGATGCCAAAAGAAAAATTGTATAAGGCGATGGAGGGGAGCTTGCTTGTAATCAGTGCCTATGATGGAGAGAGCCTGGTCGGGACAGGACGAATTATTTCAGATGGAGTGATCAATGCATATCTTTGCGGATTAATCGTCGATCCTGATTTCCGCAGCCAGGGCATTGGCAAGGAAATGGTGCGAAGGCTTGCAGAAGAGTGCGCTAAGGCCAGTCTCCATTTACAATTGCTCGCCGAGGAAGACAAAGCAGGCTATTATGAAAAGCTGGGGTTTGAAATTTTTACATTAGGCTTAAAGTATAAGACTTCAGGCTAAAGCTGTAGATGCTTTCAGCCGGAACGGTGATTCAGCTTATTGTGTCAGGTCTTAAAATGGTTAATGTAACCAGTATGAGAACGGAGGCAATTTCATGGAAAAATATATATGCAAAACATGTGGAACACAATTTCCGCCAGCTGCACATCAGCCTGAAAGCTGTCCCATTTGCCTGGAAGAGCGCCAGTACGTTGGACCCCGCGGCCAGGAATGGACAACATTGCATGCAATGATTGTAAGCCAAGATTATACGAATGAAATAAAGCAGGAGGAACCACACCTTTACAGCTTGAAAACAGCCCCGGAGTTTGCCATCGGCCAGACAGCCTACCTTGTTCAGCAAAATGGCTTTAATCTGTTGTGGGATTGCATTACCTATCTTGATGAGCACACGATTGAAACCATAAAAGAATTAGGCGGAATTAACGCAATTGCACTGTCCCATCCTCATTATTATTCAGCCCAGGTTGAATGGGCGGAAGCATTCAATGTGCCGATTTATATCCATGAGGATGATAGGGAGTGGGTAATGAGGAATAGTGAGCACATCATTTTCTGGAGCGGTGAAAGTCTGAAGCTTCATGATGGCCTGGTCATCTATCGCATGGGCGGCCATTTTAAAGGCGGTGCTGTCCTTCATTGGGAAAAGGGGAATGAGGGGAAAGGCATCATGCTGACTGGCGACATAATTCAGGTCGTTGCGGATGGGCTTGGGTCAGCTTCATGTACAGCTACCCGAACCTCATTCCGCTTCCCGCCGAAACCGTTGAACGGATAGCCGGCAAAATCAAACCGCTGTCATTTGACCGGATTTACAATGCGTTTCACAGAGTGGTAGAAAAAGAGGCAGACCTTGCTGTTCAACGGTCAGCTGAGCGATATGTCAAAGCTGTCAGGGGCGAGCTTTTTCAGACCTGATGCTGGCTGTTAATATGAAAATTTAGTAAAATAAGGTAATAGAATAGGAGGGGACGAGATGTTAAAGAAACCTGAATCAAATGAGTATGCACCGTATTACGAGAAATATGTCAGCTCTATACCGGAAGGGGACCTTCTGGAGATCCTCGATGAACAAATGAGGGAAACAATGAATCTGGTTAAAGATCTGAAGGAAGACCAGGCCCAGTTCAGGTATGCTCCGGAAAAATGGACAATTAAAGAAGTGATCGGCCATATTACAGATACTGAACGCATCATGAGCTATCGAATGCTTTGCATTGGCAGAGGTGAGAAGGCTGAGCTGCCGGGTTATGATGATAACCAGTATGTAAAGAATGGGAAATTTAACCGCTTCAGCATTAGGGAACTTTCAGCACAAATGTCCCAGGTTCGTCAAAATACGATTGCTTTACTGAAAAGCCTGGATGATGAGGCGCTGCTAAGGCGAGGGAATGCGAACGGCACCGAGGTAACCGCCAGGGCCATTGCGTATATCATTGCCGGCCATGAACATCACCACCGCACCTTAATCAAAGAACGGTATATGGGTGCAGAAAGCTACGGCAGAGTGAATGGATAAGCATGAACTGGCGAGCTGGCTGAAATCCCTTCTAATTGCCTTTGGAATTACATTGGTCATAAAGGTTTTTCTCTTTTCGCCGTACTATGTGGAAGGAGCATCCATGGATCCGACCCTTCATGATGAGGAAAAAATCTTTGTTAATAAATTTGAAGAATTGGACAGAGGCGATGTTGTCATCATCAGGGGCGATGAAAAAAACTATGTAAAAAGATTAATAGGTTTCCCTGGCGATGAACTGGAAATGAAGGATGACCAGCTGTATATTAACGGCCAGCAATGGGATGAAGACTACCTTGCTGAAAATCGCAAAGCAGCCGATGGGATTGTCAGCAAACTGACCGGTGACTTCGGCCCTCTGACGGTACCGAGTGATCATTATTACGTCATGGGTGACAACCGCCTGGTCAGCAGGGACAGCCGAAATGGACTCGGGTTTATAGAGAAAGAGCGGATTATTGGCGTCAGTAAATTTGTCTGGTATCCTTTTACAAGTATGAGGAAAGTAGAATAGAACCTAATTATTGAAAGAGAAAGGACGTTGTCCAAATGACCAAAATCGGATTAATCCGTCATGGAATCACCCCCTGGAATAAGGAAGGACGGGCACAGGGAAGCTCTGATATTCCCCTTCATGAAGAGGGGCTGGCTGAGGCCGAACGTCTGGCCGAACGGGTTAGCGGCGAAAACTGGGATGTGATTTACTCCAGTAATCTCCTGAGGGCAAAGCAGACGGCAGAAGTCATTCAGGAGAAAATCGGTTCGATTCCACTGCACCTTGATTCCCGAATAAGGGAAGTCAGTGGAGGAATGATTGAAGGAACAACCGAAGCAGAGCGTCTTGAGAAATGGGGCAAGAATTGGCGAGAAATGGACCTTGGTTTCGAGGCGAAAGAAAGTGTTTTGAAAAGAGGTCTTGGCTTCCTGCAGGAGATTGCAGAAAGGCATCCGGACGAGAACGTTTTGATCGTAAGCCACGGCTCCTTCATTCGCCATCTCCTAAGAGAAGTGGTTCCGCAGACAGATCTATCCACTCAGCCGAAAAACACCTCTATTACGGAACTGTTATTAAAGGAAAGCAAATGGAACTGCGAGTTGTATAATTGCACGAAGCATCTGGAAGCGGAGCAGATTGAATCAAAATAAACATCAAAAAAACAGCAGAATTTCCTGCTGTTTTTTTTAATCCTTATGTATTTCCGACTTATAATTCGGAAAGGTAAAAGTGAAAACAGTTCCTTTATCAACTTCGCTTTTGACCCGGACAGTGCCACTCATGGCCCTTACAATACTGAATACAACCATCATTCCAAGGCCGGTCCCTTTGGAGCCTTTAGTGGAATAATAGGGTTCTCCCAGGCGCTGAAGCTGTTCGGGAGTCATGCCCACGCCGGTGTCTTTTATTTCGATGGTGATCTGGCTGCTGCTATAGTGGGTCTCTATGTATAATTGCCCGCCGCGAGGCATAGCCTCAATTGAATTTTTAATGACATTCAAGAAGCATTGGTGGAATTTTTGCCGGTCTCCCTTAATCGATCCCAGGAGGGCAAAGTGGGCATTGATCTCGACGGAATTCTGGTTGGCTGTCGGTTTTAATATATTCATTACCTGCATAAGTTCTTTTTTTACATTAATTTCTTCGATCTTATCTAAAGATGGCTTGGAAAAAGTTAAATAGTTCTGGATGACCTGTTCAGCTGATTCCAGCTCAGCCTTCACAATGCTCAAATACTCCCCCCTTTTCCGCGGTGGCAGCCGCTGTTCCTGCAAAAGCTGCACAAATCCGATAGCAGCTGTCAGGGGGTTGCGGATTTCATGGGAGATGGCGGCACCCATTTGCTCGACAGCTTCAAGCTTTTCAGCCCGGACGAGATTCTCGCGCATATCCAGGTTTTTTTTAGCGAACTCAAATACATATGTAATCATAAAGACACCCAATGAAGGAATTATTAAATAAGCAAACCAGGCGTCGAACCGGTTTTGAGGGGGCACGCTAAATTCCATTACCAAGACCGTTGCTACACTTAAAAACATGGTAATGATGACCGAAAAGCGGATCCTTTTCCGTGGCGCCTGCTTCCAAAACCAGGGATAGAGCTTCCAAAGAATAATCCCTAAGGGTAAATATAAAAAAATATTAGAATAAAATCCAGGCTCTATTCCATAAAAACTTCTCATCAATATAACAGACCCGCCCAGTACGAGGCCTAATCCGGCATATAATCCGCCGATGATGACAGGTATCAATCGCAAATCAAAAAAGTAATGGGGGCTTGGCTGAAAGGAAAACTGAAAGCATATCCAGATCATAAACAAAAGCCATGCAAAGGAACAGACTTTGGAAAACCGGAATTTAGAGCTTTTTTCCGCCCATACAAGCACAATAAACAAGATAACCATCAAGAGCGATAGATTGAAGAAAAAATGCTTTGTGATTTCCACCGTTTCACCCCCCTCTTTATGAGGTTATAAGAAAATTCTATATTGTTTTACTATTATTGACAATACTCATTTGCTTTTTTTATATATTATTGTCAGAAAAAACAAAAATTTGGAGGCTGGCGGAACCAGTTTATTAAAAAATATATAATCTGTGAAAAGGTACCTGTCTGGATTCCTGTTGAGAGACTCAGATCAATTCCTGCTTTCTTTTATTTTGCAGTTTACCTCCTTCAATGTAGGGTACTTCAATTTATAGATACATACAGCGTAATCCGGAAGCATTTGCTTCTTCAATATAAGGAGGAATGAGCAATTGAAACAAGAGCAAAACAAAGGAGTAAATGAGCACAGTAAGGACAGGCAGCTTGAGGAGTTTCGCATGGATAATACAGGCAGGAAGCTGACAACGAATCAGGGTGTTAAGGTTTCAGAGGATGAGCATTCGTTAAAAGCCGGTTCCCGCGGTCCAACGCTGATGGAGGACTTTCACTTTCGGGAAAAAATGACGCACTTTGATCATGAGCGCATCCCGGAGCGGGTTGTTCATGCCCGAGGTTTTGGCGCACATGGATATTTCCAGGTGTATGAATCCATGGCGGAATACACCCGGGCCAAGTTTCTGCAGGATCCATCTGTTAAAACCCCGGTCTTTGTCCGGTTCTCCACAGTTGCGGGCTCCCGCGGCTCCGCAGACTCTGTACGTGATGCCCGCGGCTTTGCTACTAAGTTTTACACAGAAGAAGGCAATTATGATTTAGTTGGCAACAATATTCCTGTGTTTTTCATACAGGATGCCATTAAGTTCCCGGATCTCGTTCATTCATTCAAGCCGGAGCCGCATAATGAAATGCCGCAGGCTTCAACAGCCCATGATACGTTCTGGGATTTTGCTGCCAACAATACTGAAACCGCCCATATGATCATGTGGACAATGTCAGACCGTGCCATTCCGCGCAGCTACCGCATGATGGAAGGCTTCGGTGTTCATACATTCCGGTTTGTGAACGAACAGGGAAAGGCGCGCTTTGTGAAATTCCACTGGAAGCCGGTTCTGGGCACGCATTCACTTGTTTTTGATGAAGCCCAAAAGCTTGCCGGAAAGGATCCGGATTTCCACCGGCGCGATCTTTGGGAAGCCATTGAAATGGGTGATTACCCTGAATTTGAGCTCGGTGTTCAGATGATTGATGAAGAAGATGAATTCTCCTTTGACTTTGATATTCTGGATGCAACAAAGCTGTGGCCGGAGGAAATGGTTCCGGTTAAAATCATTGGAAAAATGACCCTGAACCGGAATCAGGATAATGTGTTTGCTGAAACGGAACAGGCTGCATTCCATCCTGGCCATGTCGTACCGGGCATTGATTTTTCAAATGACCCATTGCTGCAGGGGCGGTTATTCTCCTATACAGACACCCAGCTGATACGCCTTGGAGGACCAAACTTCCATGAGATCCCGATTAATCGGCCGGTTTGTCCATTTCATAATAACCAGTATGATGGCTATCATCGCATGACGATCAACAAAGGGCCGGTTGCCTATCATAAAAACTCGATGCAGAATAATGATCCAAGTCCTGCCACAGCACAGGAGGGCGGCTATGTTCATTATCAGGAAAAGATCGAAGGCCGCAAGGTGCGCCAGCGCAGCGAAAGCTTCAGTGACCATTACAGCCAGGCAAAAATGTTCTGGAACAGCATGTCCCAAGTCGAAAAGGAGCATATTATCGAAGCCTTCCGTTTTGAAATTGGAAAGGTCCAGAATAAGGATGTGAAGCAGCAGGCAGTCGATATGTTCAGCAATGTAGATCTTTATCTGGCTGAACAAATTGCCCTTGGCGTGGGCGCAAAGGTGCCGGATGGTGCGGCTGAATCCAAAGTTACGCTATCTTCTCCTGCGTTAAGCCAAATGAATACAGCCAGATCAGCTAAGACCCGAAAAGTTGCCATTCTTGCTGATAATGGCTTCAACTATCAGGAAGTCAGCAGCGTAATGGAAGCTTTGAAAGCGGCTGGGGTCATGCCGGAAATTGTCAGCAAAAACCTGGGAATTATTAAAGGGGACGGCGGGGAGCTGGAAGTTATGAAAACCTTCCTGACCTCTCATTCGGTTATGTACGATGCTATCTACGCAGCAGGAGGGAAGGAAAGCGCAGAATCACTGAAAAAGGTGCCGCAGGCCAAGGAATTCGTCAGAGAAGCCTATGTGCATTTTAAGACGATTGCGTTTGGCGGCGAGGGAGCAGAATTGCTGCCCGCAGAAGCCTTAAACATGCTGGGGCAATCACATACGCTATCTGAAATGGGAATCGTTGAAATCAAAAGCGGCGATTCAGCCTCCAGTGAGAATTTAATCAACACCATTGCCATGCATCGCCATTGGGGACGTGCTATATAAACTTTAATGGAAGCCAGCTGCCTGTTCACGGGCGGCTGGCTTTTTTATGCTCTTATGAATGATAGGAGGCTCTCTATCCCATTTGGCCGGTAAAATAGCATAATAGGCAGGTGAATTTCCTGTTCTTTCCCCGTTCCAGCAGCTAACAGCATAAAAATTCCTCATTAAGCAGGTATTCTTTGCTTAAAATAAGAATCTTTACTAATCACCTGCCAAAAGAAAGCAAAAAATGACAGGCAGCCAAAAAGAGATAAAGATAGGATAATTATAAGGGAGTGTTCAGTAATGTCATGGATCGAATCACTGCAGAAGGCCATTGATTATATAGAAGAGCATTTGCTGGATGAAGATTTTTCAATCCAGAAGGCTGCAGAGGCAGCAAACGCCTCGGTATTCCATTTTCAGCGGACGTTTGCTATTCTGACAGATATGCCGGCTGGCGAATATATCCGGGGAAGAAAGTTAACTCTCGCAGCACAGGACCTGGTCTGCACAGACCTTAAAGTGATTGATCTTTCCTATAAATATGGCTATGACACTCCGGAAGCTTTTACAAAGGCTTTCCGCAGGCAGCATGGCATGACCCCCACGGAAGCAAGGAAATATTCCGGAAAGCTGAAATCCTATAACCGCCTGGTAATCCAGGTGAGTCTGAAAGGGGCAGAACCGATGCAATATGCAATTGTTGAAAAAGAAGCTTTTCAAGTAGCAGGAATCAAAAAGGAGTTCTCTGTGGTCCATGAAGAAAATCTGGCCGGCATCCCGAAAATGTGGGATGAAGTGAACAGAAACGGCACCTCCGATAAGCTGTTCAAGCTGAATAATGGCGAAATTAAAGGGATTCTTGGCGTGTGTGTGGATAAGCGCAGTTCAAAACCAGACAGCATGGATTACTGGATTGCCGCAAGCTTTAAAGGCGCAAAGCCGGACAGTTTCGAAATCCTGGAAGTCCCGGCATCCAAATGGGCGGTATTTGAAGTCCATGGTGCCATGCCTCATGCCATACAGAACGCCTGGAAAAAAATCTTCTCGGAATGGTTCCCATCCAGCGGCTATGAACATGCCGCTGCACCTGAACTGGAAGTGTATACTGCCGGTGATGCATCCAGTCCCGATTATTATTCAGAGATCTGGATTCCGGTAAAATAATCAGCAAGAAACCTGCAGATGCCAGATCTGCAGGTTTCTCTATCTACACCTTCTTCTTCGGAATTTTTCCTATTCCGAGCTCCTTCGCTTCTTTTTGCAGAGCCTTGATCAAACTGAAGGTCATTAATGCCATGATGACGGAAAAAGGAAGAGCAGCTGCAATCATCGTATTCTGCAGCGCTTGAAGCCCGCCGGAATAAAGCAGAACCAATGAAATGGCAGCAAGCAATATCCCCCAGATCATTTTTATCTTGTTGCCGGGATGGTGCGAGCCGTTTGTTGTCATCATTCCTAATACATAGGTGCCGGAATCGGCAGATGTAATAAAGAATGTACAAATGAGCAAAATGGCAATGATTGAAAGGAGCGTTCCCATCGGCAAGTTGGAAAAAACACCAAACAATGCTTCCTCAGTAGCCAATTCGGAAATTTTGGAGACACCGTTGTGCTCTTGCATTATTGCAGTACCGCCAAATGCGGAAAACCATATGAAGCCTATTAGTGACGGCACAAGGAGGACACCAAAAACGAATTCCCGGATTGTTCTTCCTTTTGAAACACGTGCGATAAAAATCCCTACAAATGGTGCCCAGGCAATCCACCAGGCCCAGTAAAAAATCGTCCAGCCATTAATCCATTCCCTGACTTCTGGATTTAACGGAGCAATTCTGAGGCTCATGCCAGGCAAATTCTGCAGATAAGACCCAAGTGTATTGGTGAACAGATTTAAGATGAACAAAGAAGGTCCCAGGAAAAAAGTAAGCAGAAATAGAATCAATGCTAAAATCATATTGGCATTGCTCAAAATTTTGATGCCCTTTCCAAGTCCGGACCATGCGGATATCATGAAAAGAACTGTAACAATAGCCACAATAATAAACTGGATTGTAATGCTTACCGGTATGCCAAATAGATAAGACAGCCCTCCGTTAATCTGCACAGCACCAAACCCAAGTGTTGTTGCCACACCAATAACAGTCGCAACCACTGAAAGAATATCAATGATCTTCCCTGTAGTTTTCTGCGTTTGTTCGCCTAAAATCGGCTTTAAAGTGGCACTGATTAAACCTGGTTCTCCGTGGCGGAAAATAAAGTAGGCCAAAACAAGCGCCACAATGCCATAAATCGCCCATGCATGGATTCCCCAATGAAAGTAAGTATATCTCATGGCATTTCGAATGGCCTGGTCTGTTCCTACTTCTCCTCCAGTTGGAGACCCGACTGCATAGTGATAAACCGGCTCTGCAGCTCCCCAGAAAACCAGACCGATTCCCATTCCCGCACTAAATAGCATCGCAAACCAAGTAGGGCGGGAAAATTCGGGTTTATCATCCGGCTTCCCAAGCTTAATTCTGCCTAAAGGACTTATTAAAAAGTACAAATTAACAATGACAATAAACGAAACAAGAATCAAATAGTACCAGCCGAATTTATCGGTGATAAAGGCCTGCACATTGGCTGTCACACTCTCCAGAGAATCCGGTACAAACACACCAAATAAAACAAGCAATAATAAGATTCCGGCCGATATATAGAAAACCATTAAATTCTTTTTCACGTGCAATCCCCTTTCTCATGCTGCTTCCTTTAGGATTAAATAGATGGCAATTAATTATGCGGAGGAAAAGAAATTTTAAAGGAAAATCCCATTTGCTGAAGAAACCTACAGGTATATGGACAAGGAGGTAAATGTATGCTGACGTTGTTTCGCTATAATTGGCAAGTGCGTGATGAGTGGTTTGAATGGTGCCGTCAACGCACAGCCGAAAGAGCTGAATGCCAACCGGACTGGAGGAGTTGGAGGCATTCTGGCTTTCATATCGCAGACGTAGAATACAGCTGGATTTGTGTGATACAGGGCAAGGAAGTAAAGATCCCCTGTTTTCCGACTATGGATAAAGTAATGGCGCTTTCCGAAGAATACCGCCGGGAGGTAGAAACCTTTTTTCAAGAGGAATGACCAGTCCCATACAATGAGTTCGTTACACCCCCATGGACGGAGAAGCAATATAAAAAGGGAGATATCTTGAACCATATGATTGCCCATGAAATCCATCATATTGGACAGCTGTCAGTCTGGGCAAGGGACCTTAATCTTCAGCCTGTGTCAGCCAATTTGATCGGGAGGACATTAATTGAAAATGATCAGACAACTTACAGAACAACATTATGAAAAATGCTTCAGTCTTTTAAAGAGGCATCCTGCTGAGAATCTGTACATTATTGGAGATATTTAAGCATATGGCTATGAACAGGACTTTTCAAAAGGTGTGGGGGCAATTTGGAAAAGACCGCAAATGAAAGGCCGTTTTATTACGAAGAAAATTTCATTCCTTATGCAGATGGTGCTTTTGATGCCAAGGAATTTGAGGAATTAATGCTTGGTGACCCGAACTTTGGAATGATGTCCGGCCTAAAAGCTGTAACGGCAAAAATTGAACCATATGTATTACATCACATAAAAAGAAAACGGGAATCTACTATGCAAAATGCATAAAGTTAAATGCAGAGGATGTTGAAGCATTAGCTGTGTGCCAGGCTGATCCAGAAGATGCAGAACAGCTGGTGGAGCTACTTCACAGCATACTTGAATTCAGCGATTCAGCCATTACCGTCGAACGAAAGCGAAGAGGGCTAAAAAAAAGGTCATCAAAGAGGGAGCTAAGATGGTCAGCACTGCTTCAATAACAGCTGATATTCCCTCTCAGCGATGGTTGTTGGTGTAGCAACATGCAGTGAATTTAAGGAGAAGGGCTATGCCACTCAGTGTATGGTCAAGCTCTGCTGCCAGCTTCATTCGGAAAATGTGTCCCGGCTGCAGGAGCCATCTATAAACGCAGCGGTTTTGAAGATATTTTTTGGATGGTTTACATGATAGAAAAGAAATGTCCTGATCAACTAGGGCATTTTTTTATCACCGAATTAGCTTTTAAGCTGCCCTTAAATAGGGTTAATGGGAGGTACTGGAGGTAACTCTCCAGATCTTCTTGTGATACACTGATAATTAAGAAAATTCTTTAATTATACAGGTGATATATGAAGCAATTTAACTGGAAATTAGCGTCATTGCTGCTCACGGGGACTGGGATATCCAGATTAGGAGATTTCATATACCTGATTGCAATTAATTTGATTGTCTATGACTTAACCGGATCAGCAGCTGCTGTAGCAGGATTATGGATTATAGGTCCTATCACTTCCGTAATAACTAATTCATGGAGCGGAGGCATGATTGACCGGAAAAACAAAAAGAGCATTATGATTTGGACCGACATGGCCAGGGCACTGGGTGTAGCGCTGATCCCGTTTATCGGAAGCATCGGGTCCATATATGCAGTCCTCTTTTTAATTAGCGTGGCAAAGGCTCTATTTATGCCGGCTTCCGCTGTGTATATAACCAAGCTCGTTCCGATTGAAAGCAGAAAAAGGTTCAACTCCATTAACAGTCTTGTTGCCTCAGGAGCTTTCATTGTGGGGCCAGCGATTGCAGGAGGCTTGTTTTTGATTGGAACTATTGAAACGGCTGTCTTTATAAATGCTGCCTCCTTTGTCTTTTCAGCTGTCATCATATGGCTTTTGCCGGACATGGATAAAGATTTGCCATCGCCTTCCGTAAAAGCGTCAGCCTATGAAACACTCCGTGATGATTGGAAGCAGGTCATCTCATTTGGCAGGAGCGCGATTTTTATTCTATCTGTCTATGGATGCTTTCTGGCATTTGGTTTGTTCTCCCTTGCAATGGATTCCCAGGAGGTTGTCTTTATCCAGGATGTTGTAGGTTTGACAGAAGCGGATTATAGTTTTCTTGTCAGCATCAGCGGAATTGGCTTTGCCCTGGGCGCGCTCTTTATCACCATCATTTCAAAAATGCTCAGCCTCAAGCAGCTCATGGGCTATGGCATGCTATTGACAGCAGCAGGTTATCTGACTTATGCATTGGCAGACTCCTTCATGATGGTTGCAGCTGGATTTATAATACTAGGCATTTTTAATGCTTTCTCAAGTGCGGGATATCAAACCTTTTATCAGAATAATGTACCTGTGGAAATCATGGGCAGAATGACCAGTGTGATTGGTGTCATACAAAGCATGGCTCAAATTATACTGCTATTAGGAAGCGGTGTTCTCGGAGATCTGTTTCCGCTCCGTTATACAATTGTCATTTTATCAGTCCTCAATATACTTCTTTCTCTATATGTCTGCTGGCAGCTTTTAAAACCGGGGAAGCAACAGTATTTTTCAGAAACAACGTCCGCTTAAAAACAAACATAGATCCATGTTATATTAGAAATTTATTTAGGTGCTGCTGGTGCAGCATTTTTTATTGAACAAAATTGGCAGGTTAGTTGAAAAAGAAATTAAATGCAAATTTAGTTTTCGACAAATAAATCGAGCATTTTAAGGGGAAATATGGTATTCCTTATCTAATTGATATTTCTTAAAATTCGCAAAAAGGATAGGGATTCAACTTCAAGATATTGGTTGAGAGGAGGTAAGTTTGAATAGAAAATCCAACTCAAATGAATCTTGACTAAAATGATTATCTATTAAAGGGATTAAAATGGGAGGGAATAGAAAATGGATGTAAGGACACTTTTGTTACAGCAATGGGCAAGTTGCTTAGATCAAGAAGACTGGTTTCCGCCACTTGAAAAAGTGCTAGAGAATATCACCTTTGAACAGGCAATTTGGAAACCTGTTGAAGGGGCACATTCCATTTGGGAATTAGTTTGTCATTTGCTTTTCTTTGAAAAAAGAATTCTGTTACGATTTCTTGGTGAAACAACAAATGAACCACAGGCAGAAAATAATGACGCTACATATCGATTACCAACTGAGACACCTCAAAATTGGCAGAAAACAAAACAAGAATACTTCTATGTTCATCGTGAACTAGAAAAAATACTTGCAACATCAGAACTTGAAGATTTGTATAGAGAAATCCCTGAAGACAATCCATTAATGATTGAACTAAAGAGTTTAGCAATGCACGACGCCTATCATATTGGGCAAATTGTATTCCTTAGTAAAATGCAGGGAGCTTGGGTAGCTAAACGCAGCTTTTAAAAAATCTTCATTAGCTTTACAGTATTCCATTATAGGGGGCCTTAATGGAATAAGAACTGGAACGTCTAAATCGGACGTTCCCATATTTTATACCTGAAAAACGACAATACTATTTAACAAAGCCAAAATTTAAGAATTACTTTTTCAAAATAAGTTTGTGAAACATTGTACTTATGCTAATGGGTGCTTTTAAGAAAAACCAGATTCTATAACAAGAAAACTCGCCAAATTTAAAGGGCGAGTTTTCTTAGTTTAAAAGTCATTAGAAATGTAAAAAGGTACTGTTATTTCGGGGGGGGGGGGGATTTTTTAAAAAGCACCCAAATCGCTTTTATGCCAGCAACTTAATTGTTAGCCGCTGTTTCCTTCATTACCATATACCAGCTCTCAGTCTCTGAGGGATTTTTGCTATTCACAAAGATCTGTTTATCTTTAAGTTCAATGTACAGAATCGGCGAATGGCTTTTCTGAATGAATAATAAGCTGCTGCCATAGCCGGTCACTTTAAAGTGCCCCTGTGAAAGGGTAGGGAGGCCGATTCCATTCTGCTTCCATGTGACCTCAGGCATTTCCTCCAGTAGTTGAACAGACTGAATATCCCGATAATCCCATTCGTCTCCGTACATTCCGGAAATTTCAAATGAATTCTCTGCTAGTGCCATTTCATAGCCTTTATGGCTGGAGACAGTCAGGTAAATGAGGGGGCCCAGAGTCACAATAAAAATGATGAGAGCAATAATATAACTTCGTTTTCTTTTGGCAGGCACTTCATATCTGGATAAATAAGTGAATCCCCCAAGCAAAACAATTATCATAAAACCGAACTGCACTTCCATTGCGAATCGGAATTCTGTAAATGATAAAGGCAGGAGCACCAGCATCCCGATTGCAGTGCCAATGAGCAGGCTGCCGGTTTTTTGCGGATAGCCGCTGCTGATTAATTGTTCTTTTTCAATCTCCGGCCGCGAGGCGAAACCGGAAATGAGCCAGTAGGCTTTTTTGAATCGTACAGCCCATCCCAGAAGCAGGAATAGCAGAATTACAGAAATTTGTGTAATGATAAGACCAATCATGGCAAAAACCTCCTTGTTATTCTTTACGGATAATGCCGCCGTTTTGTTTCGGTTTTGGTATAATAATAAGACAGATTTTTAGTTCAAATAAGAGGAGGCACGTCCTTGAATAGCAAAAATATTTTATTTTATATATTAGTGGTGCTATTGCTCATTACCATTGTCAGCATCGTTATGGGATACCATAGCTTCGGATTTGGGATAGGCTTTCTGTTCGCCTTTCTGTCTCTTGCGACAGGATATTTCTATTCTATGAAAAACCGTGAATACATGCATCAGAATTACCATGCCGATTATGTGGACCGCCTGAAAAACGATAAAAAGATCTAAAAACGGTTCCGCTGGCATTCAGCACTCCTCTAATATATGCTTAATTTAAATTCAAAAAGAGGAGGCAGGCTATGAGAAACCAGGAAAAGATGGGATTGCTGCTGGATGTGGAGACAACGGGCCTTGGACCAAATTCCGATGAAATCATCGAATTGGCATTAAAGCTATTTTCATACCGTGCCGACACAGGGGAGATTCTTGATATAAAGGATAAATCCGCATTCCTGCGGGAGCCCATCAGCCCATCAGCCAAAAACAATTACAGCCGTGCATTCAGAGTCCATGGGATTCCTTATGAAGCTGTCAGAGGAAAAAGCTTTGATGACATCAAAATAAAAAAATACTTCTTTCACGCTGATTCGGTCTTCGCTCATAATGCATCCTTTGACCGGAGCTTTTTGTACCGGATGTATCCAGAGGACATCAATGAATTAAAATGGTATTGCACCATGAGAAGTGTTCCATGGAAAGAATACGGTTTTTCAGACAGCAAGCTGCTGACGCTTCTTCAATCCCACCGGATCGCGGAAAGCCAGACACACCGAGCCATGGATGATATTACATACCTCTTGGAATTGCTGAAAAAAACAAATCCGGCCGGTGATTTCTATATGCGTGATGTTCTGGCAAAAGGCCCGATGAGAAAATATCAGCCAGCAGCCCAGGGCCGGCTCGGATAAAAATCCACACAGAAAAAGAGTGCACTCAGGCACTCTTTTTCTTATTCGCTGTTCAGCAAAGGCAGTGTGATGTTTACTGTTGTCCCCTTGCCGATTTCGCTATCATACTCAATTGTTCCCTTCATTTCACGAATAATTTTGTTCGTAACCATGCTCCCGAGGCCTGTGCCCTTTGTTTTCGTTGTATAAAAAGGCAAACCGATATGTTCTAATTGCTCGGATGTCATGCCCCGGCCATTATCCGCAATCGATATTTTAACGGTTTTAAGAAAATAATCTGCTGAAATAACAATCGAGATCTTTCCTTTTTCCTGAACCGATTCAATTCCATTCTTGATCACATTCATGATGGCCTGTTTTAGGTGATCTTCATCACCTTTCACATATAAGGGCTCTTTATTCCCGTACTCAATCTCCACATTTGAATAAGAGGCAAGCGGCCTCATGAGCAGGACACAATCCTGAATCACGTCATGCAGGGGGACATTGGCCAGATGGGACTGTTCAGGCTTTGACACTTTAAGATAGTTGGTAATGATGATGTTTGTGCGATCCAGTTCTTCAATTATCAAAGGGGAGAACTTCTTAAAGTTCTCATCTGCCGTATCCTGGCTCAAATATTGAATGAAGCCCCTCACAGTGGATAAGGGATTTCTAATTTCATGGGCAATCGAAGCTGCCAGCTGGCCGACCATTGTCAGCTTATCCATATACACCATTTCACTTATCTGTTTATTGGTTCTGAATAAACTCTCAATTATCAGTATGAGAGCAATAAATGTCAGGTAAAATGCTGCATAGTAGATCAGATAAAAATAGGTGTCCAGAAACATGATTGCTGTCTCAATGATCGCTATATACAGATAAAAATAAAAAAATACAATAAGTGACCCCGTAATCACCCGGTGATTTGAATTAAGAAACACTCTTCTTAATGAAATGGAAACCACAAAAGCTAAAATGGAAACCAAAATTCCAATAAAAGTAAACTGGCCGCCTATTACATAGCGAGTAATGACAGTACTCAGCATCACAATGGATCCCGGCAGCCATCCGGTATACAGCGTCACAATCATGATTGCGACCATTCGCAGGTCAAAATGGGTTTCCCCCAATGTTTCAATGGGGTAAAACATACACAGAAGTGCTCCGAATGATCCAAGCAGTCCATATATCAACCTTTGCTTAAAGGTAAGAGGGGCCTTTGTCTGATATGGGAAAAACAAGTTTCCGTTAAACGCAAATGAGAATAGGATCGTAATATTTACCAGTAAAGGTTTAATCAGTGTAACCAATAGTCTCCTCCGTGAGTTATCTATTTTAAAGACGGCTCCTTATGGGCGCAGGATTTGTTTGACACGGCCAACCTGCCCGTCCACAAGCCTTACTTTAATGCCATGCGGATGGGAAGGGGACTTCGTTAAAATGTCTTTCACGATTCCTTCGGTCAGCGCACCTGTCCGCTGATCTTTTTTTAGAACGATTTTCACTTTTAATCCTGGCGCAATTGCAGCGCGATTCTGGCCATCCATTACACACCAGTCCGTTTCCGCTGATTATTGGTCTTCTTTGTCTGCTGGCTTTTCAATGCTTTCGTGGATTTAACGGGAGCATTATTGAACGTTCCGCCTGTCTGACCCTGTTTTTTATTCATAAGCTGCTGTTTCATTGCTTCTTTAAGACTTATTTTCTTAGGTGTATTATCTTCTATATTAGTCATATTAGAATCTCCTTTATTTACATATCCCTCTATTATAAATCATTAACCTATTAAAGGAAATTTCTCAGAGAATATAATCTTTTCACCTGTAACTTTTCTGAAAAATAAGTCTTTTGGATCACTAAATTCCCTGCCAAATAATACTTTCAACTCATTCCGAAAATACTGAATATTTTATATATTTAGATTGCAGAAATAGATTATAGGGAGTGAGTCCATTGTTAAAAGTCCTATCAACTTCAGCATTATCTCTTGCTCTAGCAGGAAGTGCCGTTTTTGCAGGAGCCGGACCGGCAAATACTCAGGTTAAGCAGGAAAGCAAGTATCAAATCAGTCTTGCGCATCATGTCGGTGCATCGCCGGAACTTGCTGCAAAAGCGAAGGAATTGGGCATGGATCTATCAAAAGTGGATCCTGCTGAGAAAGCGGCCAAGGCAGGTGCAAAGTTTCAGAAGCCTGGCGACAATCACGTTGCATATAAAGAAGCAACAGGGGATATTCCAGTTCTGGTTCTTCTTGCAAAGTATCCGGATGGCGATGAGCCTGTTGGCGATATGCCCGGACAAGTCCCGGCTAAATATTATGAGGATTTAATTTTTGGCACTGAGTATAACCCATACGAACTTGAACAGTTCAAGCAATATGATGGACCAGATGTTCCAAAGGATCGCACGATGCAAAACGCTTATAAGGAATCCAGTTATGGAAAAACGAACCTGATCCGCAAAGAGAACACCGAGTTTGTCTGGGTACAAATGCCAAAAGGTGCATCTTATTACTTAGATCAGGAAGGAAAGTTTGCTGAAAACGGAACATATGTAAATGGAAACGTGAATGGTGATGCCCATACAGGGGAATTTATTCGCGACTTGCTGAAAGCTGCAGACGATCAGGTTGATTTTTCAAAGTATGCCGAAAATGGGGAAGTGCCTAATATTTTCGTCATTCATGAAGGTACAGGAGCTGAATTCAGCCGTGATCCTGCACAGTTCTGGTCTCATAAGTGGAGCCTTTTAAGTGCTCTGTATTACGGAAAATACTATGAAACTGGCAAACCTGCAGATGTTCATGCTGGTATGTCCCAAGGTGCGTGGATTGACCAAACAGTTGCTGAAGATATGACATATGATGGGGTAGTAGTCAACAACTACAATATCCAGCCAGGCATCGGCGGTAATGTTGCCGGATTTGATGCTGCTACAAATACTTACAAAGAAGAAGCCAAAACGGGTCCGTTTCCGGCACAAACAGGGGTTTATGCTCATGAATTTGGACATGCCCTGGGGTTGCCTGACTTCTATGATACGGTCTATAGCTCAGAAGGGGCAGGAAACTACTCGATGATGGCAGGCGGTTCATGGCTGCGCTATCCGGATAAACCTGAATATGGCGGAAATTCACCAGCTCACTTTGATCCATTTTCTAAGATCTTCTTAGGATGGGTAAAGCCTATTGAAGTAAAACCAGAGGATGGCGTGAAGGAAATCACTCTGCCGCCAATCAGCAAAGCGGATGATGACAACGGAATTATCAAAATGGAAGTGCCAGGCTCAAACGGCACTGAATACTTCCTGTTTGAAAACGTTCAGCACGATGGATTTAACAAAGGATTTATCCGCCAGGGGGAAGATGCTAAAGGCTTAGTGGCGTGGCATGTAGATGAGAACATCATTAACCTGTACCAGACAGCCGGCTTCCGTCCAAACAATGTGGAGAACTGGATGAACAAACGCTTCCAGTACAACCAATCTGAAACAGCTAGTGACGGAACAGTGGTAACACACTATGGCTTATCTGTTCTGCAGGCTGATGGCAAGTATGACCTGGAGAAAAATAAAAACCGCGGTGATGCAGGTGACTTCTTCAAGACAGGCAGCAAAATCACCCCTGTTTCAGGAAAGGTCCACACAGGCTCTTACTACTTCTGGAAAGGATACGGCTCTACACCGGCTGACTCCGGAATCCATGTAACAAACATTAAAGAAAATGCCGATGGATCCATCACAGCAAAATTCTTCTATAACACGAACAGCAGCAAAAAATAATAGATTAAAAAATCCGAGCAGGGTGGCCTGCTCGGATTTTTGTTATTAAAGACTATTCTTCTCATAAACTTGCAGGTTCGCATAAATCGCTCCAAGAACAGGAGCATCTATATCCAGCAGTTCAGCCTTTTCCAGCAAGTACCCGAAGAAATGATCCGCTTCAATAGGCTGCCCTTTTTCCATATCCCGCTGCAGGGAGGATTTCATTTCATAGCCCATTTCATGTACTTTCTTCACCTGGGCTTCTTCAATCCCATCAGCGAGCGGAGCACCTAAGCCTCTCATAATGGCAGATACCTCTTTCAAAACCTCTTTAATTGAATTCAATCCGAATGACTGCTCGCGAATCGGCCCGATTGGGGAACGGAACAGGGAGGTGACACCGGAAAGTGTGGAGATAAACAGGTACTTATGCCACAACTCCTGTTCAATATTTTCAGAGAGGCGGAAGTTTGCTTTTGTACCTGAAAAAGTTTCTTGAAGCTTCAGAATTCGCTCTGTTTTTTCACCGGAACGCTCCCCGAAAACCAAGTCATGGACTGGGCTGGTGTGAATCACTTTGCCATTTTCACCAAGAGTGGTTTCAATAAAGCAAAGTCCGCCCAGAACATTTTCTTCTCCAAAAGCAGCTATTAGCTGATCCATATGGGCAATTCCATTTAAGAGAGGAAGAATCAAGGTTTTGCTGCCTGTGTATGGGCGGATATCCCTGATGGCTCCTTCAAGATGATAAGCTTTTGTGGAGAGCAGGATGACATCGAATGCATCAGCACTTTCTCCTGCCTGAATGATTTTCGCCGAAGAGAACTCCATCTTTCCATGGACACTTTCAGCGAGCAGTCCATATTTCTCAAGCTCCTGCTTTCTTTTCTCCCTCACCAAAAACGTAACATCCTCGCCTTTTTCCAGAAGTCTTCCGCCAAAATAACCGCCAATAGCGCCGGCTCCGACAATTAATATTTTCATACTATAGTGCCTCCTTTGGTAAATGGAAAAGTGCACGCATGTACGTGCACTTTTGCAAGATTACTAAGTTAAATAGAAGAAGAATCCTGCTCCTGATAACATAACTGCAGTTAAAATCAATTTGGAAGTAAGAGAGAGAGACTCCTCACCTTTCGCGTTTATTTTCTTCTCTTCCTCCTTTACTGTTTCCCGGTAATTGGGGGAGCAGCAGGCCATTATGCAGATCTCTTCCAGCCGGAAATATCTTCTTCAAGCGGCAGGTTATTCGCCCGCGCTTTTTTAGCAGCGGAGAAGAAGAGGACTACAAGAGCAATTGTACCGATCGCGCCGCCAATCCAGGCAGCAGTCCAGGATAATCCGAAGCCGATAGGTGCATTTAAGATATACGTTAAGACCATCAGCAGCATGAATGTTCCAGGTATAAGCGAGATCCAGTAATTTTTCTTCGCGATATACAAGTACATGGCACCGACAAACAGTGCAATCACTGCAGTTGATTGGTTAGCCCAGCTGAAGTATCTCCATAGAATGTTAAAGTCGATTTGCGTAAGTGCCAAGGAAACAGCAAACAATGGAATCGCAATCCATAAACGGCTTGAAATTTTCTTCTGTGCGAAATTGATATAGTCAGCAATGATCATTCGGGCACTTCGGAATGCTGTATCACCAGATGTAATTGGAAGGACCACAACACCAAGAATGGCAAGCGTTCCGCCTATTGCACCAAGCATTAGGGTAGAAGCTTCACTTACCACGGCACCAGGGCCTCCGTTGGCAAGGAAATCACTTAATCCATTGTAGCCATCAAATAAACTCATGGCAGCAGCAGCCCAGATCATCGCAATAACACCTTCTGCAATCATCATGCCATAGAAAATTTTACGTCCCTGGTTCTCGTTCTGAGTTGTACGGGAGATAATCGGTGTCTGTGTCGCATGGAATCCTGAAAGAGCACCGCACGTGATTGTGAAAAACAGCAATGGGAATATCGGTGCGTTAGCCGGGTGGAAATTCTGCAAAGAAATCTCCGGAATTTCAGCACCGGTTGCAACTAAGCCTATCCCCACACCAAGGGCACTGATTAAAAGTAAGGCGCCAAAGTAAGGGTACAGGCGGCCGATGATTTTATCAACTGGCAGTAATGTCGCTAAAATATAATAGATGAAAATTGCAGCAATAATTAGCGTTAATGAGATTTTTTGATCCATCACCACATAAAGAAGGTCAGCAGGAGTAGTAACAAAGACTGTTCCAACTAAAAGAAGCAGAAGAACAGCGAAAGCGTTCACAACATGCTTCATGACTTTGCCGAGGAATTTACTCGCAAGCTCAGGCAAATGGGCGCCTCGGTTGCGGATGGAAATCATTCCTGTTAAATAATCATGAACAGCACCGGCAAAAATACAGCCGACCACGATCCAGATAAAAGCGACAGGTCCGTAAAGCGCTCCCATAATCGGGCCGAAAATCGGACCAGTCCCCGCAATATTCAATAGCTGTATTAAAGAGTTCTTTGGTGTGCTCATAGCGATGTAATCTACACCGTCAGCATGTGTATAGGCAGGCGTCGTACGTTCCTGCTTCACACCGAAGACTTTTTCAACAAACTTGCCGTACGTAAAATAACCTACAATTAAAAGTGCAATACAGGTTAAAAAAGTAATCATATATATCCCCCTTTATGAATGCGTTTACATAAATTATATAAAATAACGAGAAGATTTGAACAATTTGTGTCCAACATGTAATAAATGAAGATTAAAAGGCAATAGAGGAGGATTAAGATGCAGAGAAGGGTACGAATGATTTGAAAATTTCCTTTATTTGCAGTGGCGGACCTGAGGCGATATGTAGTGAGCCTAAAATAAGAACAACTGAAGTCCCGCACATAGGAAAAAGCACCGTTTCCGGTGCTTTTATCACAATTCCAATCGCACCCGCAGTGCTTTTACATAGTTCCTGCTCACAGACAAGAGTTCTTCCCGGCCTTCCATCTCAAGCTGATAGGCACCGTTAAACCAGGGAGTCAGTCTGGTTACATAGTCCAGGTTTACCAAGTAACTTTTATGAATCCTGAAAAAAGAAAATGGCAAGAGCCTGCTCTCCAAGTCCTTTAGCGGGATTTTGGTTTCGTGCTCTCCGGTTTTGGTAATGATTCTGGATACTTTTTCGTCCCGGCCGATATAGAGGATATCTTTTGGCTCCAGGTATAAAATTTCCCCATCTTCTTCAACTGCCAGTTTGCCGGCAGGCTTGCCAATGTCATGATCCTTTTTTCGGCTAATCAATTTTTCCACACGCCTGATCGTCTGCTCGAGCTGTTCTTCATCGTAGGGCTTCAGTAAATAATCGGTGGCTTCATAGCGGAAGGCTTCAGCAGCAAACTGCGGGTAGGCTGTTGCAAAGATGATAAGCGGCACCTTTTTCAGTTCGTGCAGAGATTTGGCCGCTTCCATGCCGTTCATTTTGGGCATCTCCACATCCAGGAAAACCACATCCGGCTGAAGCTGTATGGCTTTCATTACCGCTGCTTCACCTGATTCAGCCTCGCCGACAACCTGAATGGCAGGGAAATTCTCCAGTAAATGCTTTAATTCATCTCTGCTGTAGCGTTCGTCATCAGCAATTAAGGCCCGAATCGTTTTGTCCATCAATTTTTTCCTCCGTTTGTGGAATGGCGAATTGTATGACAGTGCCGACGCCAGGCGTGCTGGCAATTTGAAGGGAAGCCTTTTCACCAAACATCATCGTCAGCCGGCGGTTAATATTATAGAGTGCAAGTCCGGACCCCGATTTTGACGTAAGGGTTTCTTTCCCAATTTGGTCAGCTCGCTCTTTGCTCATACCCTGTCCATTGTCCTCGACTTTAACTATCGTTACTCCATCCCGTTTCATGATTTCGATTTTAATGAGACAGTCCTGTTCTTTGTCTTTAATCCCATGCTTTACGGCGTTTTCCACAATCGGCTGCAGAGTGAGCGGCGGAATTCTCTCCAAAAGGGCCTCTTCCTCAATGTCATATAGGACCTCTAGCCGATCCACAAACCGGGTTTCCTCTATGGACAAATAGGCCTTTACATGTCTGAGCTCCTGTTCAAGGGTCGTACAGCTGACTGTTGTAGCGGTCAGGTTCTGCCGCAGAAAGTGTGAGAGCGATACAAGCAATTTCCGTGCCTGAGCAGGCTCAATCCTCACAAGGGAAATGATCGTATTTAATGAATTAAATAAAAAATGCGGTGATATTTGCGCCTGCAGCGCTTTAATTTCAGCTTCCTTTGCCAGCTGGTAGGCTTTATCAGCCTCAGCGATTTCGAGCTGATTGCTGAGCAGTACACTTAGTCCGGAGATCAGCTCCATCACGAGATTGGTCATTTCTTTTTCCGAAGTGAAGTA
Source organism: Bacillus sp. ZZV12-4809 (assembly GCF_009849585.1). Classification (GTDB taxonomy): domain Bacteria; phylum Bacillota; class Bacilli; order Bacillales; family Cytobacillaceae; genus Cytobacillus. Next base: position 251,121 of record NZ_VCRN01000001.1, on the reverse strand, counting down.
AAACTTTAGCGTTCCAATGGTTTCACCCCGCAGCTTTAAAGGAGCGACAATGGCAGCACCAAGTGGACAGTTATCCTGCCGGCAGTGAATGGTCCGGTCATTTGCAGCCATAATTTCACCGTGCTCAATGACATCACGTGTGATCCGGGTCTGAATCGGGCTTCCGGAACGGTGGTGGTCATTTCCAAGGCCGACATGGGCCAGGATTTCAGTGTGATTGGTGATCGCCACTGCTTTCATTTGAAGTTCCTTATGTAAGATCTGGCAGACAGCCAGTGCGGATTTATGATTAATCCCTTCCCGAAGGTGAGCAAGGGTCTGATCTGCAATACGCAGCGTTTTCTGTGCATGAAAAGCACCTGCTTTTTCTTCTTCGTTAATGACATTTTTTATGATCAGGAGGAATAATGCGCTGCCAAGTCCATTTGCTATAATCATGGGAATCCCGATCATTTCAACAAGCGCCACCGCTTTTTCCATGGGCCGTGATATTCCAAGGATAATCAGCATTTGCACGGCTTCTGCCGCAGCACCAATGAAGAAGGCTGATGACAGCTTTACATGTTCGTTCTTTCGGCGGAAAAAGCCGGCAAGCAGCCCGGCTACTATGGATGCAAGGCCGCAGGCAATCCCGGTAAAGCCGCCAAGTGTAAATCGGTGGAATCCTGCGATAATACCCGCACCAATTCCTACTTTAGGGCCGCCAAGCAATCCGGCGAGCACGACCCCGATCACCCTGGAATTGGCAATGGCTTCATCTGAAGCAAGCTCGGATGCCCAGCGGTTAAACTGCAGAGTGTCTGTATTAAAAGCCAGGCCGGAATAGGTTCCAATGATGCCAAAGAATCCGAAAAAAAGAATGGCTTTATACTCCTGCTGCCTTTTTAATCTTTCGCCATAAATCATCTCTCTGAAAAAGCGGAACCTTGTCAGAATCAGTGCAATAGTGACAATGATCCCAAGCCTCTCCAGCATCGTAATCAGCAGTTCCAGCATTAGTAAGCCCCTTTAAGAAATTCTTTTATCATTATTTTAATAGATTAAAGAGTAAATGAAAAATAGCCTGTTTGAATTTTTCAAAAAAAGCACAGGCTTTTCAAAGCAGTCTGTCGAAAGTTTATTGAAATTAGTTCCGGAAAAGGAGAGATTATTCATGGGATTCACGCTGAACCAAATCACACCAGCCCGCCTCCTGGAAAACCGCCTGGATATGAACCGTTACCTTCAAGCGGAGTTCAGCCCCCTGATCGGCAGGAAATCGTGGATGCAAAACTGGGAGCAGCTGGCAAAAAGGTTTCAGCTTTTTAAATTTGAAGCCTTGTCAGCAGAGAGGCTCCCTGAGTACAGCTGGAATCCCGAGGAGATCGCAGCCATCGCCGATGAAACGTGTAAGGCAGCTATGAGGCAGCTTCACTTTAAAAGCCTGTCTATAACAATTGTGCCTTCTCTGCCTTTCCCGTGGTTTCAGAATATAGATCAATCCCTGTGGACAAATGGCTACACTATAGGTCCAGATACTATTTTCCTTGCCATTCCGCCGCAGCCGGACCCCGACTTTTTAAAATATATGCTTGCCCATGAGCTCCATCATGCTTGCCCTGAAAATCCGATCTACAATCTTACACTAGAAACCTTTACTCTCGCTGACTGGTATAAAATGGAGGGGTGCGCTGAGTATTTCAGTCTTTCGCTTTATAGGGATAAGCGGTGGTGGAAGGAAAGCTTCACTGAGGAAGCCGAGCATCGCTATTTGGAAATTGCCAGGCAGAATCTGCATACAGCAGACGGTGTGTTAAAAAGTAAAATCTGTTTTGGTGATAAGGAAATGGGCATCCCCATATTTTCTGGCTATTCTTTTGCTTATAAAATGGTAAGGCATTACGCAGAACAGGAAAAAATCACAAGGTACCGGGATTTATTTCATATAGATCCGGTTGAACTGCTTAATCGATATATGATCCAGGAGGACATGTAATTGGAGACAGAAATGCTGAATATATTTGATGAAAATCGGAATCAGATTGGTGTTGCTTCCCGAGAAGAGGTACACATAAAAGGACTCTGGCATGAAACCTTTCACTGCTGGTTCATCGATAGACAAGAAGAAAAGGAATATATTTATTTTCAATACCGCAGCAAAGACAAAAAGGATTACCCGGGATTACTGGACATAACCGCTGCAGGCCATCTTATGAGCCATGAATCAGTCATGGACGGGCTGAGGGAAGTGGAGGAAGAACTGGGGATTCAAGTTGATTTTACGGATTTGGTGCCATTGGGCGTCATCGATTATATGGCAGAGAAAGAAAATTTTATCGACAAAGAACTGGCGAATGTATTTCTATATCCCAGCGGCCATACTCTGGAGGAGTTCAAGCCGCAGCTGGAGGAAGTAACGGGAATCTACCGGATTGACCTGGAAGACTTCCATGAGCTCTGGTTTGAAGGAAGAGATCATATCCAGGCAGAGGGATTTCAGATTGAACGCGATGAAAGAGTCACATCCTCTATAAAAGTGTGCAAAGACGACTTTGTTCCGCATGAGGATTACTATTACAGGCGGGTACTGCATTCGATTCGGGAGATGGAGAGGGAATATGCAGATTAAAACAGAAGAAGATATCGTGAAGCTGGTAAAAGAGGACCAATGGATGATGGATATCCTTTTAGCCGCAAAGTCATTAAACCTCCCTGACTGGTGGGTATGTGCCGGCTTTGTGAGGGCAAAAGTATGGGATACTCTTCATGGATTCAGGAATAGAACCCATTTGCCGGATGTGGATGTCGTCTATTTTAATAAGAATGACCTTAGAGAAGAAACGGAAAAAGTACTCGAGTCCAAGCTTAAATCCCTTCTGCCCCAAGTGCCCTGGTCTGTTAAAAATGAGGCAAGAATGCATCTGCTTAATGACCTACCCCCATATACTTCATCAGTGGATGCGATCTCGAAATTTCCTGAAACAGCTACTGCACTCGGGCTAAAACTTGATGACAAATACAATATCATACTAACGGCTCCTTGGGGGATAGAGGACCTGCTTTCTTTTAAAATAAACCCCACTCCTTTGTTTGCTGAAGATAGAAAGTTATTTGAAGTATACCTGCAGCGAGTTACAAAGAAGAACTGGACATCATTATGGCCAATGATAGAAGAAATTCAATCAAACATTTGATTGAAAGGAAGAAGCCAATGAAAAAGGTGTTTTTATTACTGATGCTGCTCATACTGCCAGGTTTGCAGACATTGGCAACAAAATGGGTGGAAATAAATCCCGAAGAGGTCGAATCCCGTGCACAAGTCATTGTGCTGGGAACATATAATTTCAATAGTAAACTAAAATCAGGCAAGAGTATATTTTATGGAAGCCAGTTTCATGTTGAAAAGGTTAATAAAGGGGAAGCGGCAGAAAACATTACGGCAGGCATTGACAGAAACGATACTGGATGGGCAGAGGAATTTCAGCAGGAGGGCGGCAAGTTCCTGTTATTTTTGGAAAAAACAAAGGAAGCCCGTTTTCTAGTACCCGTCGCCGGTCCCAATGGAATGGCTGAGGTTCGGGATGGCAGAATTGTATCGGGGCATGAGGATTATTACAGAAGGATAATGGCTGAAAAAGGAAGAATACCAAGCCATGCTAAAGAAAAAGGGGATGGACACCTGATTGAAGTCCTGCTGTTTTCTTCAATAGGGCTGATTACATTACTGTTGATTTTAAGGTTTTTATTTAGAGAAAATGCGAATTCTTATTAAGCGCGTCACATTTAGATTATAATAGAGAAATAACAACTAAAGAAAAGGCAGGATTCTGTATGATTGTAAAAAATGAAGAAGAATTAGCAAAACTGAAGGAAATTGGCAAAATTGTCGCGGAAATTCGCGATGCGATGATTGAAAAAACCAAGCCGGGTGTCACAACCAAAGAGCTTGATGATTTAGCCGGAGAGCTGTTTGAAAAGCACGGAGCAATTTCCGGCCCTAAAGGAGAATACGATTTTCCAGGCTTTACATGCATAAGCGTGAACGAAGAGGTAGCCCATGGCATTCCCGGAAGCCGCATAATAAAAGAAGGCGATCTGGTAAACATTGATGTTTCAGGATCAAAAGATGGCTATTTTGCTGATACTGGCCTATCATTTGTCGTTGGAGAAGATGAAAAGCTGCAAAAATTATGTGATGTGGCACAGGAAGCATTCGACGAAGGTCTGAAAAAGTTAAAGCCGGGCGGCAAGCTGAGCCTTGTCGGCAAAACGGTTCATAAAGTGGCAAGAAACAACGGATTCAACGTAATCATGAATCTGACTGGCCACGGTGTCGGCCGCTCCCTTCACGAGAAACCGGACCATATTTTGAACTATTTTGATCCATGGGATAAACAGCTGTTAAAAGAAGGAATGGTAGTAGCCTTCGAACCGTTTATCTCAAGCGGAGATGACGAAGTTAGAGAAATGAGCGACGGGTGGACGTTTGTTACACCAAATAAAAGCCATGTCGCACAATGTGAACATACCGTTGTGGTCACAAAAGAAGGACCAATTATCTTAACGAAATAATCATGAACCAGGAGCATGGGATGCTCCTGGTTTTTTTAGATTTTTTGTTACCCGTGAAAAAAACGCTTGAACTCTCCAGAACATTCAGCTAAAATAATTAAAATTTCAAATTTTAAAGTAATGACAGAAACAAGTAGCTGTTATTCTCCCTGTTTTAGAGAGCTGATGCCCGGTGAAAATCAGCACATAGTTAACAGTGAATTACCTTCTTGAACTTTTCCTGTGAACAAGAGTAGCAGGGAACGGCCCGGACCGTTAATCCGCTGAGTGGAAGAGCAATCTTCAAAAAGGGTGGTACCGCGTTAACCACGTCCCTTTCTTTAGGGGCGTGGTTTTTTATATTTCAATTAGAGAAAGGATGGGGAACATGGAGAATTTTTTTGACAAATTAACACAGGATCAAAAGCTCGAAACAGAGAGGCAGCTTGAGATTTACTCTAATGGCGTCCAGGAGATTCTGCCTGAAGCAGATCTAAAGAATAAAATAGCTAAATCCATTTTTCAAAATCAGCCATTAAAAATTAAGCTTGGATTAGATCCGTCTGCACCGGATGTCCATATCGGCCATACGGTTGTGCTGAACAAATTAAAGCAGTTCCAGGACAACGGCCATATCATCCAGCTGATTATTGGTGATTTTACCGGGAAAATTGGCGACCCGACAGGCAAATCGGCAGCCCGAAATCAGCTCACAGATGAGGCAGTGAAGCATAATGCGAAAACATACTTCGAGCAATTCAGCAAGGTGCTGGACATGGATAAAGTCGATCTTCATTACAATTCAGCATGGCTTTCAGGCCTCCAGCTTGAAGATGTTATCCGCCTGTCCGCGAGCATTACGGTTGCCCGTCTGCTGGAACGAAATGACTTTTCGGAGCGCCTGGCCACAGGGAAGCCGATCTCCCTTCATGAATTTTTCTACCCGCTGATGCAGGGCTACGATTCGGTTGCTCTTGAAAGTGATATCGAGCTAGGAGGCACTGATCAGCACTTCAATGTGTTGATGGGACGCCATCTGCAGGAGCATTTTGAAAAGGAAAAGCAGGTTGTCATCCTTATGCCGCTCCTTGAAGGCCTTGATGGCAAAGAGAAAATGTCTAAATCGAAAAACAATTATATTGGTGTGGATGAAGACCCGAATAATATGTACGGCAAAACGATGTCCATACCGGATGAGCTGAGTGTCAAATACTTCAATCTGGCAACCGATTTGCCGGTAACTGAAAAGCAGCAAATCGCAGAAGGGCTGGAAAACGGAACGCTTCATCCGCGTGACGCCAAAATGCTTTTAGGCCGCACGATTGTCCGCATGTACCATGGGGCAGCTGCAGCCGATAAAGCCGAACAGCATTTTCAAACCATTTTCCAAAAAGGAGCCATGCCGGAAGAGATTCCGGAACTCGAATGGAAGGGAGAGGGTGAAATGTTCATTACGGACCTGATTGCAGGACTTGGCCTTCTTCCATCCAAAACAGAAGCAAGAAAAATGATTGCAGGAGGCGGCATCCGGTTAAACGGAGAAAAAGTCAGCGATGTTAAGCTGCTCGTGAAAATTACAGATGGATTAGTTCTTCAGGCAGGAAAAAGGAAGTTTGTGAAACTGAAGCTTATCTAGGCATATCGCTTTTTTCCCGGCTCCTTCTCAAGCTATGATAGAATAGACGAAATTTTTAAAGAAAAGCAGGTGGACGAAATGAAAGCGATCATTCATAAAGGAAAAGCGGGTCTCGACGGGTTATCATATGGTGAATTGGAAAAACCTGAGCCGGGTGCAGGCGAGGTCAGGGTGAAACTAAAAACGGCAGGATTGAACCACCGTGATTTATTTGTCCCGCATCGCCACAAACCGGAGGATCCGGCGCTTGTCATCGGTTCTGATGGAGCCGGAGTCATTGACGCAGTCGGGGAGGGTGTATCAGAAGTGAAGCGAGATGATGAAGTCATCATCAATCCGGGGCTTGGCTGGAAGGAAAAAAGCGAGGCGCCACCTGAGGGCTTTGAAATTGTCGGCTTGCCGTTTCATGGCACCTTCGCGGAATACATCGTGATTCCGGCTGAAAATGCAGCTCCCAAACCCAAATATTTAACCTGGGAGGAAGCTGGCGTTCTTTCCCTTGCAGCACTAACCGCATATAGAGCATTATTCACCAGAGGAAAGCTTAAGAAAGGCATGAAGGTGTTTATTCCCGGAATTGGAGGGGGAGTGGCAACCTTCTTAATGCAGTTCGCTAAAGCAGCAGGGGCAACCGTGTATGTGGCTTCCCGTTCCGAGGAGAAATGTCAGAGAGCTCTGGAGCTTGGTGCAGATATAGCCTTGGACAGCAGCGAAGATTGGAAGGCAGCCCTTGGCGGGGAAAAGGTGGATCTTGTCATTGAATCTGTCGGCCCGGCTACATTTAATAAATCTCTGGAGATCCTTCGCAATGGCGGAACCATCGTAACATTTGGCTCTTCAACAGGAGATGTGCTGGAACTTAATCTTCGCAGTCTCTTTTACGCTCAGCAAAACCTGCTTGGCTCGACAATGGGAAGTGCAGAGGAATACCATGAAATGCTCCAGTTTATTGAAAAACATCAATTAAGACCGGTATTGGATCAGGCATTTCACCTGGAACAATACGGCCATGCTTTTGATAAAATTGCAAACGCGGAGCAATGGGGGAAGATTGCTTTCAGAATCAGCGAATAAAAAAAGGGTGAGATGCTGCCTAAAAGCAGTATCTCACCCTTTTTTTATACATGTAAAAATTTCACGCAAACAGGGTCCGGCACTTTCACATCTGCCTGAAGCAATGTTAGCTTCCCTGTTTGTTCATCTCTCGAGTACAAAACAATATTACTGGAGTTTTGGTTTGAGCCAATGATAAATTTTTCGGCAGGATCGAGCTCAAAGTCACGGGGCCAGTTACCTTCTGTTGAGGTATGCTCCACAAATGCAAGCTCTCCATTATCCTGATTGACGGAGAAAACAGCAATGCTGTCATGTCCGCGGTTTCCCGCATAGATGAAGAGGCCGTCAGAAGAGATATGGATGGCGCTTCCCTGATTATTTTCCGTAAAGCCCTCCGGTAGTGTGCTAATAGCCTGCTTTTGAACAAAGCTCCCATCATCGTGATACTGAAGCAAAAGAACCTCAGAGCTAAACTCGGTCATCACATAGGCATACTTTCCATTTGGATGGAACACAAGGTGTCTCGGTCCGCTCCCAGGTTTAACGGACAAGGTGCTAGTTTCCTTTAGAATGCCATTACTTACCTCATACGTAATTACCTGGTCTGTTCCCAGGTCAACTGCAGCCAAGTATTTTTCGTCCGGTGTCATTCCTGCATAATGGGTATGCGGCTTTTCCTGCCTGCTGTCAGGACCTGATCCGCTATGCTCTATAACCGAAACAGCAGGATTTAAAGAGCCATCCTCATTTGTTAAGTAAGACTCGACTGTCCCTTTATGATAATTTGCACTGAAAACATTGCGGACAGCAGAATCCACACTGACATGGCATGGAGGGGAGCCGGCAGAAACCTGGCTGTTGATCTTCTCAAGTGCACCGGTGCTGCTGTCCAGACGATATGCAGCTACTCCGCCGGATTCGCCTTCCTTGGCTACTGAGTATAAAAAGCGGTTATCCTGGCTGATTGTTAAATAAGTGGGATTATCCAATTTCGCTGCCGTTTTCACATCGGAAATTTTACCGGCATCTGTATCCAGAATAAATGTATATATCCCTTCACTTTCACCCTTTGTATATGTCCCTATGTATCCTCTATATTTGGCCATATGGAGCCTCCTTTTAATTCTTTTTCTCTGAAAATACTCTATCATACATTCCAGTTCAAACAAAAGGAAGAGGAATTTGACAATCAAAAAAGAATAATAAATAAGGTATATAGATGAAAGGATGATCATATTGGAGGCACCCCAATCGATTTTGTCTGTTTGGAAAAAATTTGATCACTTTCCGATGGAGACTTTGACTAAAGCATGGTTTTACGATAAAGCAGGAACGAAAAAGCAGCGGGACGTTTCTTTAATGAAAGAGCACCGTGCTCAATATGGAATTACCGGAAACTGCTTTGACCTCGCAATTTGGCTTCTGCACGAGTTTATGGAGGCTGGAATTCAGGCCTATCCGGTTGGCCACGAATTGCATAATTCCTCAGCCCATGCTGCAGTGGTAGCGGTGGATGAGGAGGGGCACCGTTTTCTATGTGATCTTGGCGACCAATGGCTGCAGCCCATATTAATTGATTCAAAGGCACGGAATTTTACTCCGGAAAAGAGAAGCGGATTTTTCCCGGCAGCAGATGTCCAGGTTTCAACCCAGCACGGACAGCTGGAAATTGCCTATCACCGGCCGAACGGAAAAATATCGCGGCAAAGTTATGATACAAATCCGGTTGAACTGAACTTCTTTCTTGATGCAGCTGAACGTTCCCAAAACTATATTTATCCAAAGGCTTTGCTGGAGCAGCGGATTTCCTATAAAAACGAAACCGCACACTGGGAATTTTATAATTGGAAAAGCTTCCTCAGCACTACAGAAGGCTTGTACCATGATCCCCCTGCGGATACTATTGAAGAATGGACAGACAGGATTCATGAAAAGACAGGGTATGATCGGGAGCTTTTAACAGAATCATTGGGCTTCTACAAGAAGCTGAAAGGTTGAAAAGATGACTGAATTTTATCCATAAACCCTCAGCCTTGCCCAAATCGCCAATATCTTAAGGAGATACTATGTGCATAAAACTCTATCAATATCATATTAGCCCTGAAAACCAGCAGGAACTGATGCAGATTCAGCGGAAAGCCGGTGAAATCTACCGAAAGTATATCGATGTACAGACCAAGATATTAAAAAGCAAGACAGATGAGACAAAGTGGACTGAAATCAGTTTTTTTAAGTCGGAAGATGACTATCTAAACAAGATGCCGCTAATTAACAGCGATCCTGGAATCCTTGAGCTTTACAGAAGATTTGAATCTCTCCTGATCAGTGAGATAAGGGAAGAAGATTATGAGGAATGGTTATTATCTTAAGGAATCATTTCCCAATCTGTTCTTTTGAAGATTTAGTAGGATATAATCGAAGCAAGACATAGGAGAGGGGATATACATACAGATGGAGCCTATACAAAAAGTTGCAGCATATCTTACTCAAAATGCGGAGGTATTATCCGAAGAACTGGTTACAGAAATCATAAAACGATTTGGTTTTGAAATTCCTAAACCGGAAATTGAGGCTGCCGTATTGATGTATGTGAATTTTTTGAAGTTCTTGGGAACCATGATTGCAAGCAGTGATAATATGATTCCTGATGGACTTGTTGAATGGAGCAAAGGAAATGGCGAGCGGGCTGCATCCAAAGGAGGGAAAATTTCTGATATCGTTATCCGTTATCCGGACACCCGCCTAGTTTTTACTGATAGATTAAATAATATTGGCAAAAAGCTTGAATTAACGGCTGATGAAATTATTACTATTGTTAAAAAAGTAAATTTTATGCTGGACATCAGCATTAATGAGACCGTATTTGCCTTTGAACGGCACTCCGAGGAGCAATTAAAAGAGACGCAATCCCAGGTAAATGAGCTGTCTGCAGCCATTGTACCGATTCAGGACAGCATTGCAATACTTCCATTGATCGGAAGCATAGACTATGACAGAGCACAAATCATCATAGAGAAGACAGTCCCGCGGGTAAACCAGCTGGGGATTGAAACCTTAATTATTGATTTTTCCGGAACGGTGCATATAGATGTTGAAATTGCCAATCATATTTTCAATATCCGGAATATACTCCAGCTGGTCGGTGTCAATACCATTGCCACTGGTGTCAGACCGGATTTGGCAAAAAGTGCTGTTGGACTTGGCATCGACTTATCATCCCTTGAGGTATATTCGAACGTTTTGCAGGCGATTAGAAGCATTAAATAACTGTAATGAAAGGAGCTGCTTATTAAGCGGCTTTTTTTTATAAAAATGGTGAAAACTTCTTACTCCGGTACATGTACAGCATCAGCGCCTGACTGCAGGGAGCCTCCACTCGCTGCAATCAACGGACAACATTGTTAAGTGAAAAGCACTATTTATACGAAAACCCCCTTAAAAAACAATTGTCGAACCCCAATTCACATGATAGTATTTAGATATTTTCAAATATATTAAATTAACAAAATAATAGATGCTATCAAAAAGATTCGTATGGGGGGATTTTTGTATGACTGTATTTACATCTGCTTATTTTACAATGACTGAACAAGAAGCCATTGAATATGCCAAAACAAGGCTGAGTTATTTTGCACCAGATGCAGAATTGGATTGCAGGGAAATTGGCGATGGCAATTTAAACTACGTTTTTAAGCTGATTGACCATAAACACAAGAAGTCTCTGATTATTAAGCAGGCCGGACCGGTTGCCAGAATATCTGATGAATTTAAGCTATCCCCTGACCGCAACCGCATCGAATACGAAATTCTCGATCTTCAAAACAGGCTCGCTCCAGGTTTTGTGCCAAAGGTGATTAGCTACGATCCCATAATGAATTGTACCGCAATGGAGGATTTGTCAGATTACACTATTATGAGGACAGCTTTAATACAGCATGAAAAATTCCCGCTGTTTGCTGACCATATCTCAAGCTTCCTGGTAAATACCCTATTACTCACTTCTGATGTTGTCATCGGACATAAGGAAAAGAAAGAGCTGGTCCAAAGGTTCACTAACCCGGAGTTGTGCGAAATTTCAGAGGATCTCGTCTTCACCGAACCGTTTTACGACTGTTCGAGAAATGATGTATTTGAAGGTACCAGGGAATTTGCCAAGAAGGAAATCTGGGAAGATTCCAAGCTTCAGCTCGAAACGGCAAAGCTAAAATTTGAGTTTATGACCCATGCTCAGTCATTATTGCATGGCGATCTGCACACAGGCTCAATTTTTGTAAAAGAAGATTCTACTAAAATTATTGACCCAGAGTTTGCCTTTTATGGCCCGGCCGGATACGATATCGGCAACGTGATCGCCAATCTGATCTTCGCCTATGTGAACGCGAAATATACAATGGATAATGGAGAACAAAGGCAGGTTCAGATGGAATATCTCGAAAATACAATAGAAGATATTATCGACTTGTTCAAAACGAAATTCCTGAAGGCATGGGATGAGAAAGCAACTGAACAAACAGCCCGTTATGAAGGGTTTAAAGAATATTATCTGGAAACAATTCTGCGCGACACAGCGGCTGTTACAGGACTTGAATTGTGCAGGAGGATTATTGGGCTGGCATCAGTAAAGGATGTCACTTGCATTGACGATTACAGCAGCAAAGCTGCTGCAGAAATGATTTGTCTGGCAGCCGGAAAGATGTTTATTATGGAAAGGGAATCTTTTAAAACAGGAGAAGACTTTGTGCGTACTCTAAAAGACTGTGAAAAAAGATTCTAAGGAGGCAGCAAGATGGGAAAACCAGTGGATGTTATCCAGTCTGTAAGATTGGAGGATGAAAACAATACACTCATTCTATTAGATCAAACAGTTCTGCCGAATGAAAAGAACTTTTTGTATTTGAAAGAATTAAAGGAAATTTGGGATGCAATCTATCATTTAAAGGTCCGGGGTGCACCTGCCATCGGAATAGCTGCGGCTTACGGTGTTTATTTGGGCACAAAGCAATCAGCAGCAGAAGACTATGATGAGCTTTACCTGGATTTTAAAAAAGCGAAGGAATATCTGGCTTCATCACGGCCGACTGCAGTCAATCTGTTTTGGGCGCTCGACCGCATGGAAGCCCGTTTCCAGAAGGAAGAAGGCAGGAGTGCAGCAGAAATAAAGCAGGCTCTGAAAGAGGAAGCAGAAAAAATTCGTAGTGAGGATGAAAAAGTCTGCGAGTCAATCGGCCAGCACGCTCTTTCTGTACTTGAGCCCGGATGGGGAATTCTGACACACTGCAATGCCGGTACAATTGCGACTGCTAAATATGGGACAGCCCTGGCTCCGATTTATTTAGGACAGGAAAAGGGATATGATTTTAAAGTATTCGCCGATGAAACCCGCCCGCTGCTTCAGGGGGCCCGCCTGACTGCATGGGAGCTTAAAGAAGCAGGTGTCGATGTTACGCTGATATGCGATAATATGGCCAGCATCATCATGAAAGAAGGCAGGGTTCAAGCGGTACTTGTCGGCTGTGACCGTGTTGCAGCCAATGGGGATACTGCCAATAAAATTGGAACATCAGGCGTTGCGATTCTCGCAAAACATTATAATATACCTTTCTATGTTTGTGCTCCGCTGTCAACTGTCGACCTCACATGCAAAACAGGGAACGATATCCATATTGAATTAAGAGATTCAGAAGAGATTACTTCTAAATGGTACGAAAAGCCGATGGCGCCAGAAGGCGTAAAAACCTATAATCCCGCATTCGATGTAACGGATAATGAACTGATCACAGGCATTATCACGGAGAATGGCATCGCGTATGCACCGTACACAGATAGCCTTCCTAAAATGTTTAAATAAGAATAAAAATCCTCCTGTCCACGCGATTAGGAGGATTTTTATTCTTTATATCTTTAAAGCGTTTAACTAGGAAAATATCCCTGAAAGCGACAAAAAACATAGTGTAATATTACTCTTTGCATCAACCAATTGTACTGTTTTATTTGGGGGAATTCTTTTTTATGTGGAAAAATTATGAATTAAACAACATATTAATAGTAGAAACTATTTGTAAACCCTCCAAATTACCTGATACTTTTTAAGAAACTATGTTTTAGTGCCTGATTCCAAAGTCTGATAATTAAATAATTTAGCATATTGATAGAGTCTGAATATTTCAAATATACTTTAAATGTAACAAGAAGCGACAGAAAAAATAAAGATTCGAGAGGAGAAAAAGGATGAAGAAAAAAAGGGCATTAGGAGCAGCACTACTAAGTATGACAATGGGTTTATCAGTTTTCACAGCGGGGGCATTTGCAAAAGAACCGGAGACTCAAAACGAAACCTATAGGGTATTGATCCAAGGCCCATCAAATGCTACAGCTTCTGTGAATTCGCAGGTGGACAAGCGCTGGGATTTTGGCAGCGATGGAATGACTGCAGAGGTTAATGCTAAGCAGTACCAGGCATTATTGAAAAATAAAAACTTAAAGATTGAAAAAGTACATGAAGTTAAACTTGATACAGTCAGGACAGCAGCGTCCAAGAAGGCTCAGGCCGCTGGATATCCAAGTGACCAGACACCTTGGGGGATTGAATCCATCTATAACAACAGCGGCATAACGAGCACCTCAGGCGGAAGCGGGATTAAGGTAGCTGTTCTTGATACAGGGGTTCATACAAACCATATCGACCTGGCAGGCTCAGCAGAGCAATGTAAGGATTTCACTCAATCCTCTCCGATTGTCAATGGCTCTTGTACGGATCGACAGGGACATGGTACACATGTAGCCGGAACCGTATTGGCACACGGGGGATCTGATGGCCAGGGAATTTATGGGGTAGCCCCACAGGCGAAATTATGGGCATACAAAGTTCTTGGCGATAATGGTTCAGGTTACTCAGATGATATTGCAGCTGCAATCCGCCACGTTGCAGACGAAGCATCCCGCAGAGGTTCTAAAGTGGTCATCAATATGTCACTTGGTTCAAGCGGCAAAGATTCATTAATCAGCAGTGCTGTTGATTACGCATACAGCAAAGGAGTCCTTATTGTGGCGGCGGCAGGTAACTCAGGTTACAGTGCTAATACAATCGGATATCCTGGAGCATTAAAGAATGCGGTTGCGGTTGCAGCTCTTGAAAATGTTCAGCAGAACGGTACATACCGTGTGGCAAACTTCTCTTCCCGCGGAAACCCTAGCACTGACGGTGACTATGTGATTCAGGAAAAAGACGTAGAAGTTTCTGCACCGGGAGCAAGCATTGAGTCAACATGGTATAACGGAGGCTATAACACGATCAGCGGAACATCCATGGCTACACCTCACGTAGCTGGTCTTGCAGCGAAAATCTGGTCATCCAGTCCATCCATGAGCCATACTCAACTTCGCTCAGAGCTTCAAAACCGTGCTAAGCAATATGACATTAAAGGCGGATACGGAGCAGCAGCAGGAGATGACTATGCGTCAGGCTTCGGATACCCGCGCGTGAAATAAGCAAGCAGTATCATACCCCCTAAGACCGTCCGATCCTCTGATCGGGCGGTTTTTATGTATAGCATGAATGATCCCGAAATACATAATATTTCCGCGGAAATGATCATTTTTTAGCGAAAAATGAAAACTTGTAAAAACTGATGATGCAAATCCTGTTTGAATATACAATAAGGAGTGGATGTGAATAGGAAGGAGCTGACAGCTATGGCTGTTCAAAATACATATATAAGCGATCAGGATGCAAAGGAATTAATCTGCGAAATCGGCAGAAGGGTTTACAATAAAAACTTTGTTGCTGCTAACGATGGGAATATCTCTATAAAAGTAGGAGACCATGAGATCTGGACCACACCCACAGGAGTGAGCAAAGGATTTATGACACCGGAAATGATGGTTAAAATGGACCTTTCAGGAAATATTCTGAAAGGGAAGCTAAAGCCTTCTTCAGAAATAAAGATGCACCTTAGAGTGTATCAGGAAAATTCTGAAGCAAGGGCTGTAGTTCATGCCCATCCGCCTGTGGCAACATCATTTGCCATAGCCGGAATCAGTCTTGAAAAACCCATTACTCCTGAGGCGGTAGTCTTGCTTGGCAAAGTGCCGGTAGCCCCGTATGCCACCCCTGGAACACAGGAAGTGCCAGATTCCATTGCCCCTTATTGCCGGGATTACAATGCAGTCCTTTTAGCAAATCATGGTGCACTAACCTGGGGCCGGGACATAACAGAGGCCTATTTCCGGATGGAGTCACTGGAACACTATGCACTCATGCTAATGTACTCCGGACATATCATTCAAAAGTCAAATGAATTGAGCACTGAACAAATTGCAGAGCTGATCACAATCCGTGAGAAAATGGGCATTAAAACAGGCGGGATACCTGATGGTGGCTGTGGGGAGAAAAGCCGGACAGCTCCAGGCTATCGGGAAGAAATGATCGAAAGCATAGTTCGAAAAGTAACGGAAGAAGTATTGAAGAACGTCTTAAAATAGCCAAAGCGGGGTAGCTATAAGGGTATAGAGATGCTGTATAATTTTGCCTCTTTAACGAAACCTATCTAAAAGCTTATTGATACGTGAGGAGAGATTCTGATGAAACTGCTGGTCATTGGCGGGGTGGCTGCAAGTATGTCAGCCGCATCGAAATTGAGAAGAATGGACGAAAAAGCGGAAATTACCGTTTATGAGAAAGGCAAGTTTTTATCATACGGTGCCTGCGGTCTTCCTTATTATATCTCAGGAGAAAATGATGATCACCGGAAAATGATTGCAAGAACACAGGAGCAATTTTCTGAGAGGAACATTAAAACATATCTTCTGCATGAAGTATTAAAAGTGGATACAGATAAGAAGGAAGTAACAGTTAAAGACCTTGCATCAGGGGAGATGTTTACGGATACTTACGATAAGCTGATGATTGGAACAGGCACGTTTCCCATCATGCCCCAGTTCCCTGGAGCGGACCTTGAGAACGTTCACGTGCTGAAAACCATGGAAGATGGGATGGCGTTAAAAGAAATTTCCAGTAAATCGGAGGTGAAAGATGTTGTCATTGTCGGCGGAGGCTATATTGGCATCGAAGTGGTCGAAGCGATGAAAACCCTCGGCAAAAATGTCCGAGTGATTGAAATGGGTGAGAGAATCCTGGCACCTTTTGATAAGGAAATAACCGATATCGCTGAAAAGGAAATCCGTGATCACGGCGTAGAGCTGAACCTGGGAGAAAAGGTGGAGAGCTTTAGCGGCAATGGGAAAGTGGAAAGCATCAAAACGGATAAAGGCTCGTATAAAGCCGATTTAGTGCTTGTAGCTGTTGGTGTAAAGCCTGCTACGAAGTTTCTGGAGGGATCGGGAATAGAGCTGGCGGAAAATGGTGCCATTATTATCGACCGTGAAATGCAGACAAATGTTGAAGGGGTTTATGCAGCGGGGGACTGCGCTCAGGTATATCACAGATTGCTAGAAGAAAATGATTATATCCCGCTTGGAACAAACGCGAATAAATGCGGCCGCCTCGCTGGGGCCAATATAGCCGGCAGTCGTGAAAAATATGTGGGAACGCTTGGCAGCGCCGCGATCAAAATTTTTGATATGGAGCTTGGCAGAACGGGGCTTTCAGAGGAAGATGCCACAAGGCTTGGCCTAGCCTATACAACTGAATTTGTTAAAGCGGCAGATCATCCGGGCTACTATCCGAATCAGACCCCTATCTGGATCAAGCTGATCTGTGAGAAAGGAACAAACCGAATTCTCGGAGCCCACGCCATCGGAAATAAAGGAGTGGTCCTTCGAATCGATGTTTTTGCCGTTGCCATCCACAATAAAATGACAGCAGAAGAGCTTGGCATGGTGGATCTTTGTTACGCCCCTCCATTTGCAGGTGTCTGGGATGCTGTCCATATCGCAAGCAACGCAGCAAAAGAAAAATGAAGCCAGCATTTCTGCCGGCTTCATTTTCATTTAATAAGAATCCTTCACCAGCTTCGGATGGCGGTTCATGATACCAAGCAGAATCAGTCCGCTTAGGATGAGGAGAAAGCTTGTAACGACGAATACGGCCGAAAAACCTAAATAGCCTGAGATCAAACCGCCGATGACGGGTCCGATAATATTTCCAAAAAAACGGAGGCTTGTGTTGTAGCCAAGCACTTCACCCTGCATAGCAACAGGTGCTTCCTGGCGAATATAGGCGATCCGGACAGGAATGATGCCTCCGATGGTGACACCAAGTGCAAAGCGGACAAGAACAAGCTGCCACATGTTTGAGACAAATCCGCCAGGCAGATAAAACACACCTGCGAGAAGGAGGAGAACAACCAATGTTTTGACATAGCCATGCTGATCCCCGATTTTTCCCCATTGCCTTGCCATCAAGAGATTGCCAAGCCCTGCAGCTGAAAAAGCAATTCCGGCAAAAAACGCCAGATTTTCTGGTCCGTGCAATTCACTGACATATAGAGAAAGGATAGGCTGAATACTGAAATGTGCGATTTGAACAAGCGTAGATATCAGCATGACGGTCAGCAGGACGGGATTGCTGATAATATGCTGAATGACGGCCTTACTTGAATACTGTGTTTTCTCGCCCTTTTGAGTTTGGATTTTGTGCTCTTTTGTGAAAAAGACTAGAAAAGCGGAAACAAATATGGCGATGGAGGTCCATTTAAAGGTGTCTGAGAATCCGAATAAATCAGCGAGAACTCCGCCGAGAAGTGGGCCCATCAATGACCCTGTAATGCTCCCGGTCTGCAGTGTCCCCATTACCCTGCCTGCGATTTCTTTTGGAGTCTGAGTGGAAATAAATGCCTGGGACATACCGATGAAGCCGGTGAAAATCCCCATAAACAGTCTCAGAAAAAACAGCTGCCAGACGTTAGTCACATATCCCATCAGGAAGATGGATAAGCCCATCCCAATTCCGGACAGAATCAATATTTTCCTGCGCCCAAAAAGGTCCCCGATTCTTCCCCACACAGGTGAAAATAGAAACGCCGTCACAAATGTGATCGCAAACGTCCATCCAGACCAGTGCTGAACATAGGTGGCAGAATGGTCGCCAAAGCTTTCTATATATAACGATATAAAGGGAAGCACCATTGTCATGCTGCCTGCCACAAAGAAATTGGCAAACCACATAATCATTAAATTTCTTTTTGTCTGTTTTACCATGTTTGAAACACTTCTTTCCGGTCAACACTTCGTTTCCCTAAATATATAATAACGAAAATGACAAAAAATAGGAAGGGTTATGCTATTACTCTAATTTATATATATCCTCTCAACTATGATGAAAACCGCTTTACTCAGGGAATCAGAGAAACTTCTATGACATTTTTACCAGAGTCCGTGAAAAAAACATTGTCTTATAACAGTATTTATTCTATAATTCCTAATAGGAAAAAGATTCAGAATATATCTAAAAAAGGGGGAAGTTGTTTGGAAGCTTTTGTTAATCAGCTAAACGGTATTTTATGGAGTACACCTGTTATTTACATCTGTTTAGCAATAGGGTTGTTCTTCTCAGTCTTAACTCGATTTTTACAGGTCCGCCATATCAAAGATATGGTACTGCTTATGTTTCAAGGGAAAAGTTCCGCAGCGGGCGTTTCGTCTTTCCAGGCCTTATCTATTGCTCTTTCCGGCCGTGTAGGAACTGGTAACATCGCAGGTACTGCCACTGCTATCGCAATGGGTGGTCCTGGTGCTGTATTCTGGATGTGGGCCATTGCTTTTATCGGAGCAGGCAGTGCATTTGTTGAATCAACGCTGGCTCAGATTTACAAAGTGAAAAAAGACGGGCTATACCGAGGCGGTCCAGCCTATTATATTGAAAAGGGAATCGGAATTAAATGGTTCGCCGTTCTTTTTGCCATTTCTGCATTGCTGGCAATGGCACTATTAATGCCTGGCATCCAGTCAAACTCAATTGCGCTTGGAATGGAAAATGCATTTGGCATAAGCAAAACAGTAACAGGTCTTGTTATTATCGGTTTACTTGGCCTGATTATTTTCGGCGGTGTAAAGCGTATTGCAACTGTGGCTCAATATACCGTTCCTTTTATGGCAGTGGGTTATATCTTAGTGGCTTTAATCATTATTGCCATGAACATTGGTGAACTGCCTGGCGTAATTTCGTTAATCTTCAGCAGTGCTTTTGGTGCTGACTCCATGTTTGGGGGAATTATTGGAAGTGCAATTGCCTGGGGGGTAAAACGCGGAATTTATTCAAACGAAGCTGGTCAGGGTACAGGCCCGCATGCTGCTGCAGCTGCTGAAGTTTCCCACCCTGCAAAGCAAGGCCTTGTGCAGGCATTCTCTGTATATATTGATACGCTATTCGTATGTTCTGCAACAGCTTTCATGATCCTATTTACAGGAATGTTCAATACAGTCGGCTCTGATGGAAAGACTCCAATTATCGAAAACCTTCCTGGAGTGGAAGCTGGACCGGGCTTTACACAGGCAGCTGTTGAATCTGTGCTTCCAGGCTTCGGTGCCGGATTTGTTGCTGTTTCTCTTTTCTTCTTTGCTTTCACAACTATCATGGCCTACTACTATATGGCTGAAACAAACGTAGCTTACCTGATTAGCGGCAAGAACAGCAAACTGGCGATGTTTATTCTGAAGATTGTCTTGCTAGGTGCAACATTCTATGGTGCTGTTAAAACAGCAGGTCTGGCGTGGGCACTTGGAGATGTTGGCTTAGGTCTAATGGTTTGGCTGAACTTAATTGCCATCGTAATCTTAAGAAAGCCGGCTCTGATTGCACTGAAAGATTACGAGGCCCAAAAGAAACAAGGTCTTGATCCAGTATTCAATTCCAAAAAGCTTGGCATTAAAAATGCGGAGTACTGGGAAGAAGAATACAAGTCACAGGAAGAAAAGGTATCTTAATAGAAAGAAAAAAGATGTCCGGCTGAAGCCGGGCATCTTTTTTACAATATTTAAATCTACTTTTACAATTTTCGGCATATTTCTTAGCATTCTCTTAATAATCATCATTTAGTATTTTATTTGAGTTAAATACATAAATTGATATTTCAATAGAAGAGGTGCTGAGGATGACTGAATTGAACCGCCGCAAATTTTTAACCTATGTTGGTACAGGTGTGGGAGCATTGACTGTGGCTTCAACAGGATTGGGGGCAATGGTTCCAAAAGCGGAAGTTAAGGGGGTTGAGGCAGCGGCCCATTTATTCGGGTTCCAGAAGAAAATATCTGGATTTAATTTCAAGCCGATTGATCCGACAGCTAAAGACGACCTTGTGTTGCCGCGTGGGTATAAATATGATGTGGTGGCAGCTTATGGAGATGTCATTAATAAAAAAGGCGATACATTCGGATTTAACAATGACTTTACATTATATTTTCCAATCGATAAGGACAAGCGCGGTCTCTTATGGGTGAATCATGAATATTCAAGCGATCTATTTGTTCATGGTGCAAGGCCGGCAAATGGCAAGTATACAGCAGCGCAAATTCAGAAAATGCTTTACAGCCAGGGTGGATCGATTATCGAGGTATACCGTGATAAAGAGGGTACATGGAAAATGGACACGAATTCTAAGTATGCACGCCGTATTACAGGCTTGACGCCCTTTCAGCTTACAGGTCCTGCCAGAGGGTCAAAAGCAGTGGGCGGTGCAACGAATGTTCAGGGAACCTTTGCTAATTGCTCCGGCGGCAGGACTTTGTGGGGCACGGTTTTATCGGCTGAGGAAAATTTCGAATCTACATCAAAGGATGCAGGATTAAATGATACACATTATGGCTGGATTGTAGAGATTGATCCATTCGATCCTCATTTTAAGCCGCGCAAGCATACTGCCCTTGGCCGCTTTAATCATGAAAATGCAGCAGTTGGCCTGACTAATGACAATCGGGTTGTCGTGTATATGGGTGATGATAAAAAAGATGCCTGCGTGTATAAGTTCATCAGTAAAAATAAATATGTAAAGTCCCGCGGCAAAGCCAACGCAGATCTTCTTGAAGAAGGGACACTTTATGTGGCGAATATGGGAAGCGGAGAATGGGTGCCATTAACGATCGAAAATGTACAGAAAATCGCCAAAGGAAAAGCAGATATTTTAAAGAAATTCCAAACACAGGCCGATGTGGCTGTTCATTGCCATGAAGCAGCTTTACTTGTTGGCGGAACACCTACCGACCGCCCGGAAGATGTGGAAATCAGCCCTTTTGATAAAACGGTATTCATTGCTCATACCAACAATGATAAACATGGTAACTTTCACGGCCATATTACCAGATTTATCGAGGATGGAGATGACCTCGGAGCATTGACCTTTGATTTCGAAATCTTCGCAGCCGGCGGAAAACAGAGCGGTTTCAGTGCACCTGATAATCTGACTTTCGATAGCTTTGGCAATCTCTGGACTGTTACAGATATGTCATCAAGCAAGCTGAATACAGGAATCTACACTCATTTTGCAAACAATGGCATGTTCGTCATCCCGACGATTGGCAAAAATACAGGCGAAGCCTTTCAGTTTGCTTCTGCGCCAGCTGAAGCAGAACTGACTGGACCATCCTTTACACCAAACGAGACAACCCTGTTCCTGTCCGTTCAGCATCCGGGAGAAGAGACGGATGACCTGAGCAATCCCACAAGCAAATGGCCGCACCGCAAGGGAGACACCATGCCGCGTCCTGGGGTTGTGGCGATTACAGGGTTCAAGTACTAGGAGGTTATTATGCTATCTAATATCGGAATACCAGGATTAATTATTGTTCTAGTACTGGCACTGATCATTTTCGGTCCATCCAAGCTTCCTGAAATCGGCAGGGCATTTGGGACAACTTTGAAGGAATTCAAGAAATCCACACGCGAACTTGTGTCCGAGGAACAGCCAGAAGATAAGAACGAAGAATTGCGATAACAAAGAATAAGGAAGGGAGAGTTATCTTCCTTCCTTTTATATTGGGGTGATTAATTTTGAACAATGAGACAGTAAATGTTCTCCAGCATTTTGAGGAGCTCCGGAAGAGGCTGATGATTATTGCTGCAGTTTTTATAGCGTTCCTGGCATTATCCTTTATTTTCGTCAGCGACATTTATCAATGGCTGGTTAAGGATCTGGACTTTAAATTGGCTGTTCTTGGTCCCTCCGAGATTCTATGGGTCTATTTTATGCTTGCGTCTGTTGTCGCCATTGCAGCTGCTATCCCTGTAGCTGCCCATCAAATCTGGCTGTTTATCAGTCCGGCGCTTACCGGTATGGAGAAAAGGGTAGCGTTATCCTATATACCCGCGTTATTTTTCCTGTTCATTACCGGTATAGCATTCGGGTATTTCATTCTTTTGCCGATGGTTCTAAATTTTTTAATGACCTTATCCGGAGAAATGTTCACCGCTTTTTTTACAACGGAAAAATACTTTCAATTCGTGCTGCATCTAACATTGCCATTCGGCTTTCTGTTCGAGCTTCCGGTTGTGATTATGTTCTTGACCAGCCTTGGCATCCTCGATCCTTATTCGCTGCAGAAGATAAGGAAGTATGCCTATTTCGTGCTGATTGTAGTTGCAATTTTAGTCACACCGCCTGATTTTATTTCAGATATATTGGTTACATTACCTCTCCTGGTGCTTTACGAGGCAAGTTTGAGCCTGTCTAAGATTATCTATAACCGAAAGCTGAAAAAGCAGGCTGCTGTGCAGTAAAAATGGCCGTTGGAATTATATTCAAAATTAATTTTTGGATATTTATGGAGTTAACTCCTATCTTAAATGGGTAAAGCCTATTAAGTCATTTAAGGAGTGTGAAGCAATGAGAGCTGTAACTTACCAGGGAGCAAAAGATATTCAAGTGAAAAACGTGGAGGATCCCAGAATTGAAAAAAGAGATGATGTGATTATTCGGATTACATCAACAGCTATTTGCGGATCGGACCTTCACTTATATCAGGGAAATATGCCATTGCGGCCAGGGTATATTATTGGGCATGAGCCAATGGGAATCGTTGAGGAGACAGGACCTGATGTAACTCGGGTAAAAAAAGGCGACAGGGTGGTCATCCCTTTTAATGTGTCGTGCGGGCATTGCTTTTATTGCCAGCATGACATGGAAAGCCAATGTGATAATTCCAACCCCCATAACGATTCTGGCGGCTATTTTGGCTATACAGAGAAATATGGAAATCATCCGGGCGGCCAGGCTGAGTTCTTAAAGGTGCCGTTTGGCAATTTCATGCCCTTTGTCATACCGGAATCATGCGAGCTGGAGGATGAGTCACTGCTCTTTTTATCAGATGTGCTGCCGACGGCTTATTGGAGTGTAGAGCATTCAGGTGTAAAACCCGGAGATACAGTCGTCGTCCTCGGCTGCGGCCCCATCGGGTTAATGACCCAGAAATTCGCCTGGATGAAAGGGGCTAAACGGGTAATAGCCGTCGATCATCTTGATTACCGACTGAACCACGCCAAACTTACCAATGATGTGGAGGTCTATGACTTCACGAAATATGATGACATGGGTGCTTATTTAAAAGAAATTACTCAGGGCGGAGCAGATGTAGTCATTGATTGTGTGGGTATGGACGGAAAGAAATCTGCAGTGGAAAAAATTGAACAGAAGCTTAAGCTGCAGGGCGGAACGCTTGGCCCGATCCAAATAGCGACGAAAGCCGTACGGAAATTTGGTACCGTTCAGCTGACAGGTGTGTACGGGCTAACATACAATATGTTCCCGCTGGAGGAATTTTTCTCGAGAAATGTGACCATTAAAATGGGACAAGCCCCTGTTGTGCACTACATGCCAGAGCTATTCGAAAAAATCACGAATAAGGAATTCGATCCTAAGTCCATTATTACTCATCAGATTCCCCTCGAAGAAGCAGATCGTGCATATAAGATTTTTAACGACCATGAAGATGATTGCATTAAAGTTATATTAAAGCCTTAGCCGTTATAAACAAACCGTCCTGGATATGCCAGGACCGGTTTTTTGAAGTTTAAGAATATAACATAATGTTACATGTTTCGACACAAACGTATATAATAGTCCTAAAGGCATATTATTAATAGAGTTAACCAAGGAGCATGTAAATGAAAGGCTTTAATCAAGATACTTTGATAAAAGAAGAAACAAAGGCAATCACCCTCTTTATCTGGCTGTTTTATATTATTTTAGCGCTATATGATTTATTTTATTATTACGTGCTTCCCCTCAATATCGGCGGCAATATCGGGCTCCCTGAGGGCGGACTCGGATGGGGCTATTATCTGGCTATTATCGGGCTTTTGCCGATAGGGATTTATTTTATTAGAACGAAACGGCCTTTCCTCGTAAAATACTTATTTTTTGCAGGGTTTTCCCTGATTGATTTTAGCAGCAGCATGCTGATTTATTTTGGTGAATCGAAAGAATTTCAGAGCGGGAGCGCAGTAGAACTTTTATTTATGATATTTGCACCGATTTTTGTAAATAAGCGCTATTTTTGGATTGTAACCGGAGGCATGGTTGCGAAGTATCTTTTAGCTGGTGTTTTCCTGAGCAGTCAGAAGGTAATGGTGCCAATCGTGCTTTTAATCATTTTTTCAAGTGTTTCTTATGTGCTGCTGAACCGCTTCTATTCATATATTCATTCGCTTACACATGTTTTCCAGGAACTGCGCCAGAAAGAAAAGCTGGCTGCTGTCGGACAGATGGCTTCCGCAGTGGGTCACGAAGTAAGGAATCCCTTAGCAGCATTAAGAGGGTTTACTCAGCTGCAGATGGAAAAACACCCTGAAGACAGGAATCGATATAAACTTATGATCGAAGAAATCGACCGCATTAATCTGATAGCCGATGACCTGATGATCCTGAGCAAACCGAGGCTGCCTGTGTTTAAAAGTGTTGAACTGAATGCAGTGATTCACTACGTCCTCTCCATTATTAAAGAACAGGCAGCCAGTCAAAATATCCGCTTTGAAACAGAGAACTTGAACTCCCTTCCCAGAGTTCAGTGTGATGAACATATGCTGAAACAGGCTTTTATTAATCTGATTAAAAATGCCATGGAATCTATGACTGTGGGCGGCACAATCCTGATTTCAGCCAATGTGGAGGAGGGTGACCAGGTTCTGATCAGCATTAAAGATGAAGGCTGTGGAATTGATAAAGAAAATCTGAAGCGAATAGCAGATCCGTTTTATACAACTAAACCGGATGGAACTGGTCTGGGCCTGATGGTTACCAAGCAGATTATAGAAGAACACAGGGCTGGAATCCTATTTGAAAGTGAAGTGGGAAAAGGAACAATTGTGAACCTTACTATTCCAATAGAGCAGCCTGCAGAGTAGCAGAAATTTGAGGATGTACCCTTTTGGGTGCATCCTCTATTAATATTTAGGTCAAATGACCCTGTGCAAACAGAGGATTTATAGTTTCTTATACATAATATGGGATGAAGGCCGGGGGTTTGCCGTAGTAGCAACCAAAGTGAGGAAGCTGGCTGAAAACTCTAAGAAGATGAGCAGCCATATCAAGGAACAAATCCAAAAAAGTGATAATCAAAGCAGCGTTCTGGTTGATACCATGAACTCCATGAATCTCTCAACCAAAGAATCACAGACTCGGATTCAGCAGGTAAAAGGCGGGCTTGTTACCGTTAAAATGGAAATGGAACAATATCTGGATATGTATGGCCGCAACAAAAATGACCTGGACAGCATTGTTCAGTCCATACAGGAATCAATCATACAACCGAAAGACTGTCAGTGCTTGCATAGGAATTAAAGGAAAAGGCTGAGGGTGGAGATAAAATGATGCAGCATCCTTCGAGGGTGCTGATTTTTGATTATTTTTTTACAAAAAATTACTAAGAATTGCACCTAATTGCTCATTCTCAAATAAGTCAAAAAATAGATAGAATTATGAATGTTATCATCCTAATCTACTAAAATTGAGGAGATGTATTCATTTGAAAAATCCTGCGCGCAAATTAGGAAAAACAATTCTCGCTGCTACGCTGTCCCTTTCTGTCTTAGCTGCTCCTATTTCATATGATTCGGTAATGGCAGCAATGCCCGATCATAAGGGGAAGCCGGGGCAAAAGTTCAGCCATGATGTGAGTCTGAGGATATTAGGAACAACAGATATACATACACACCTCTATAACTATGATTATTATAAAGATGCTGAGACGATTGAATTTGGCCTTGCGAAAACAGCTACCCTGATCAAACAGGCAAGAAAAGAAGCGAAAAACACCTTACTATTTGACAACGGAGATTTAATCCAGGGGAATCCGCTTGGCGATTATAAAGCAAAAGTTGATAAGCTTGAGGATGGGGAAATGCATCCAGTCTTCAAAGCGATGGAATTGCTGGACTATGATGCAGCAACAGTAGGAAACCATGAATTCAATTATGGACTTGACTATTTAGATGAGGTTCTGGATGATTCGCCATTTCCTTATGTAAATGCCAATGTCTATAAAGATGATCATGATCAAAATCCTAAAAACGATAAAAATTACTTTAAACCGTATACAATCATCAAGAAAAAAGTCGTTGACGAAAAAGGCAGAAAGCAGGTCATTAAGGTTGGGGTGATCGGTGCTGTGACTCCGCAGATTACACAATGGGATAAAGCCAATCTTGATGGGAAAATCATTACAAAAGATATTGTAAAATCAGTAAAAGCTAACATTCTTAAAATGAAGAAAGACGGGGCTGATATTATCATTGCGCTTGCTCACTCCGGTATGGGGGACGCGGAATATGCAGAGATGGAAGAGAATGCGGCCTACGACTTAACAAAAATAAATGGAATAGATGCGGTTATTTCCGGCCACAACCATAAAAATTTTCCGGGAGATTTCACCGATCTTCCTGGAGTGGATACAGAAAAAGGAACGGTCAACGGGGTGCCGTTCATCATGCCGGGCAGCTGGGGCAACCAGCTTGGTGTTATGGACCTGACCATTGCCAAGGTGAAAGGCAAGTGGAGGGTGAAGGATTCCCAGTCCTCCTTAAGGTCCATTTTTAGAAGCTATCAAAATGAATCCGGCGCAACCGTAAAGGAAAGCGTCGCAGATGCAGATCCTGCCATTTTGAAAGCGGTAAAGGAAGAGCATGAAGGAACGGTGAATTATGTCCGCCAGCCTGTGGGGGAAACAACCGCTGATATCCACAGCTATTTTGCACTTGTCAAAGATGACCCGTCTATTCAAATTGTGACGAATGCACAGAAGTGGTATATCGAAAAGCAATTAAAAGGAACACCAGATGAAAACACACCGGTGCTTTCAGCAGGAGCACCCTTTAAAGCGGGCGGCCGCAACGGGGCAAGCTATTACACATATATCCCCGAAGGCACAATCGCCATCAAAAATGTAGCAGACCTATACCTGTATCCGAACACAGTTGCTACTGTAAAAGTTAAAGGGGGAGATGTGAAAGAATGGCTTGAAATGTCTGCTGGCCAGTTCAATCAGATAAACGAAAATGAAGCGGGTGAACAGTCACTCATTAATGAGGATTTCCCTACTTATAACTTTGATGTAATCGATGGTGTGACATATGAGATCGATGTTACAGAACCTGCAAAGTATGATAAAGATGGCAAGCTGGTTCATGCCGATGCAAACAGAATCAAAAATCTTCAGTATAACGGGGCACCTATTGATTTGGATCAGGAATTCATTGTAGTGACCAATAATTATCGGGCCAGCGGAACATTCCCTGGGGTTAGAAACAATACGGCAGCAGAGCTTTATCCGGATGAAAACCGCCAGACGATCATTGATTATATTCGCGAAGAACAAACCATCGATCCTTCTGCAGATGCCAATTGGTCATTTGCATCGGTTGTCGGTGAAGTAAATGTAACGTTCGTATCTTCACCTGATGCAAAGGATGCGATTACTGAAGACAGCGGAATCGGCTATGCCGGGGAAGCAGCCAATGGCTTTGCAAAGTATTCGCTTCAATTCCCGGAGTAACAGCCATTTGAAGTCCAGTCTTTGGATCTCGTCGGCCTTGATGCTTTATCAGGCTGAATCAAAGGACTAAAGAAGTGTTGAAGAAGAATTACCAAAATGAATGAATAATAGAAAGGGCATCAGAACAGTCTGATGCTCTTTTTTTTATTCCTCCTAAGTAAGCATGAATACCTAATTTCAGTATTCGTTCTGAAAAAATCGAGTATTATTACCTACTCAAAATTTATCAAAATATTAAAATAACAGTATTGTTAGACTATTAAAAACTTTATGTTAGTTTGATAGAATTAATTTCGCGCTTCGAAAATTCAGAGAAATTATATAGGGGGCTACAAGATGAATAATAAGAACAAACCTTTTAAGGTTGTATCTTCTATTACAGCCAGCACGATGATGGCAGCTGCGCTATTTGCGGGATCTTTTGCCGGGACAGCATCTCCTTCAAAAGCTTCAGCAGAGGAGCTTTCTGCACCGATTGATTTAAACATCGTGAATGAAGACCGGCTCGGAAAGGCTTTAAAGGAAAGAGGGCTAGTTAAAAAGGAAGCATCATCAAAAGAAATAGAAAAGGCTGTTAAGGATTACATAAATGAAAAACAGGGTGAAAAGCAGCCAGGAAGTACAAAAAATAGCCATACTCATAAAGATGAATTTGACAAAAAAACAAAAGATTTTTTAACCAAACAAAAAGACAAGCTGTCAAAGCAGCTGAACAAAGGACATAAAAATTTCAAAAAGGGCAAACCGGACGGCTATGTAAAAGTAGATCCGGCCAAGGATGCAAAATACAATGGTGATGTCAGATCAGATAAAGTGCTTGTGCTTTTAACCGAATTCGAAGATTTCAAGCATAATAATGTAACACAGGAAGAGGGCTACATGTACGCTGATGATTTCAGCAAAGACCACTATGAAAAACTGATGTTTGGCGATACTGAATTTAAATTATTTAACGGAGATAAAGTGAAAACGTTTAAGCAGTACTATGAAGAGCAGTCCGGAGGCAGCTACACGGTGGATGGCACTGTATCAGATTGGCTTACTGTCCCTGGAAAAGCAAGTGACTATGGTGATGATAGTCCTAGCGGTGGCCATGACAATCTATCACCTCTTGGACCTCGCGATTTAGTAAAAGAAGCTTTAAAGGCGGCTGTAAACGCGGGAATGGATCTGTCAGAATACGATGAATTTGATCTATATGATTTAGATGGTGATGGAAACCTTAACGAGCCTGATGGATTGGTTGACCATCTCATGATTATCCACGCCGGTACAGGTCAGGAAGCTGGCGGAGGTGCGCTCGGTGATAATGCCATCTGGTCTCACCGCTGGACGCTTGAAGGAGTATTTGCAGTTCCAAATACAACAGCCAAGGTAGATTACTGGGGCGGAAAAATGGGAGCATTTGATTACACAATCCAGCCTGAAGACGGAGCTGTCGGGGTGTTTGCTCATGAGTTTGGCCACGATCTGGGATTGCCGGATGAGTATGATACACAGTATACCGGTGAGGGTGAGCCGATTGCTTCCTGGTCCATCATGAGCGGAGGCAGCTGGAACGGGGAAATAGCAGGTACTGAACCAACCAGCTTCTCACCGCAAAATAAAGAGTTTTTCCAAAAAGGCATGGGCGGAAACTGGGCTAATATTATGGAAGTAAATTATGAAGATATTGATAAAAAAGGCATGGCAACGGTTATTGACCAAAGTGTAACCAAATCGAAAAACCCGGCAATTGTTAAAGTAAATCTGCCTGAAAAAGAAGTGAAGGGAATTGCACCTGCATTCGGGGAGAAATATTACTACAGTACAAAAGGCGATGATCTTCATACCACTTTGACGACGCCTGAATTTGATTTAACAAGTGCCACAACAGCAGCCTTTAACGCAAAGGCATATTTTGATATTGAGTTTGATTATGATTATCTGACAGTTACTGCAAAGGCATCTGATGGGACAGAAGCTGAGCTGGATGTTATCGGTGATGAAGATACAGATGGCGATGCCCGCGCTGAATCTTCAAAAGGACAATGGACAGATAAGACATATGACTTAAGCGAATTTGCAGGTAAAAAGGTTAGCCTGACATTTGAATATGTAACAGACGGCGGCTTAGCGTTGGATGGGTTTGCGATGGATGAAATCACTGTTACGGCTGACGGCAATGTGATTTTCTCAGACGATGCTGAAGGAAACTCACAGATGGCACTTGACGGATTTATTGTTTCCAATGGAATCAGCTTTGCGAAGAACCACTATTACCTTGAGTGGAGAAATTACGCTGGCTCCGATACTGCTCTTGCCCATTCCAGAGGGGTAAAATACAACACTGGTTTAGTTGTTTGGTATGCTGATGACAGCCACACAGACAACTGGGTTGGCGTTCATCCGGGAGAAGGTTTTCTTGGAGTGGTGGATTCTCATCCGGAAGCCATTACGGGTCTGTTAGACGGCAAAGAAACAGTATCTCAAAGCACAAGATATCAGATTGCAGATGCTGCGTTTTCCTTGGACAAAGCACCAGCATGGCAGGTAAGTTCTCCATCCCGCGGAGATTATGACTATCCTGGCCTCAAAGGAGTTTCTGTTTTTGATGATTCTAACCAATTCATTAACAGTATGATTCCTGATGCAGGAAGAATTGTTCCTGAATTTGGCCTGAAATTCCAAGTGATCGGTGAAGCAAAGGACAACTCTGCCGGAGCCGTATGGATTCATAAGTAAGTATTAAGGCACGGATGCCCGAAAAGGCTTCGTGCCTTTTCATTTAAACTGTTCGCAAAGTTTTCTGCTTTTTGTATTAGCTGATTGTAGCGTAAGTGCGAGATTTTCGAAAATGCATGCGCATTTTCTTCGTGCGGTGTTTAATCAAGGAAGCTTATTCAAAGTCCAACGGGACAGGTGAGCCCCCGCAGACGCACAGCCTAGAGGATGCTCATCGTCCGCCCAGCGGAAAGGGAGCACTTGGAAATTAATAATTTATACGAATAGAGCCATCTTTTAAGGTGGACAACTTCCTGCCTATAAGCTAGTATCATTACCGATACTAGTTTTTTCCGATTTTCGGCTATACTAATAATAATTAATCTGATTTTACGCAATAAAGTTAAAGGAGTAACATATGACACAATCTTTTATTGAAAATATGAAGCCATTTATCCAGGAGGCATGGAAAAAGTCAGCATTCGCTCAGCCGACGACCATTCAGGCAGAAGCGGTGCCAGAGGCCCTGGAAGGCAGAGATGTTATTGCCGAGTCTCCGACTGGAACCGGAAAGACACTTGCTTACCTGCTGCCGGTCCTGGAAAAAATAGACCCGGATAAACAGGCCGTTCAGGCTGTCATTTTAGCCTCTTCACAGGAGCTTGTAATGCAGATATTAAGCGAGATTCAAAAGTGGGCTGAAGGCAGCGGGATTAAAGCTGCTTCTTTTATCGGCGGTGCCAATGTGAAAAGGCAGCTTGAAAAATTAAAGAAACATCCTCATATTGCTTTAGGAACGCCGGGACGGGTGCTGGAGCTGATTAAACAGAAGAAGCTGAAAATGCATGAAGTCAAAACCGTTGTCCTTGATGAAGGCGATCAGCTTCTCGTTAAGGAACACACTCAGACGGTCCAAAACATTGTTAAATCTACGCTTAAAGAACGCCAGGTTCTGCTGTTTTCAGCTACACTGCCTCCGGTTGTTGAGCAGCTCGCGAAAGAGCTGACAGCTGATGCTGAAGTCATCCGTGTCGAGAAGGATGAAACCATTCAGGCTGCAGGAGTGGACCATATTTATTTTGTGGCGGAAGCGCGGGATAAAATCAAAATGCTCGAGAAGATCTCAAGGCTTGAGGACATAAAGGCACTGGTATTTGTTAAGGATATTGGCAACCTTACCGTCATGGCTGAAAAGCTTGATTTTAAAAATATCTCTTCAAGCACTTTGCACAGCGACCTGAGCAAATTTGACAGGCAGAAAGCGATTAAGAATTTCCGCACGGGTAAAACAAATATGCTGATTGCCACAGATGTTGCGGCAAGGGGGCTGGACATCAAAGGTGTTACCCATGTCGTACATTTCGACTTCCCGAAGGATATCAATCAATATGTTCACCGGTCGGGAAGAACAGGAAGATTCGGCGCTGGCGGAACTGTTATCTCTCTTGTTACTGAGAGAGAAGAGCGCGAACTGAAGAAAATGGTGAAAGAACTGAGCCTCACTGCAGAAAAGAAAGTCATGCGCGGCGGCCAAATCGTATAAAGATTAAGGGCCGGACACCTGAATCAGTTGGTGTCCGGCCTTTTTTTAAAAAGGAATTTCCCGTAATCTAAGCGAATTAGTAAGTACAGCTTTATTTCACTAAAGAATAGGGGAAATCAATAAAATGGAGAATCCAAGGCTAGAGAGTTTTCATGATAAGTATCTGCTTGAAGCCACAATAGATCAACTGCAGGAAAAAATGCAGAATGGGGAAATTACCTCCAAAGAACTTGTATTAATGTATATGTACCGAATTGGACAGCTGGATAAAAATATTCATTCTGTTTTAGAACTAAATCCGGATGCACTGCATATTGCAGCTTCTCTTGACGCGGAAAGAGAGAAGAAGGGGCCGCGCAGCCCTCTTCACGGCATTCCCATATTATTAAAGGATAATATTGATACAGGAGACAAAATGCGGACAACTGCAGGCTCACTTGCCTTAAAGAATCACTTTGCACAAAGGGATTCATTTGTGGCATCTCAATTAAGACAAGCGGGGGCTGTTATTTTAGGAAAAACTAATATGACAGAATGGGCTAATTTTATGACAGATGGGATGCCGAGCGGTTACAGCTCACGGGGCGGGCAGACCTTAAATCCTTACGGGCCGGGTAAATTTGATGTCGGAGGTTCGAGCGCGGGATCCGGTGCAGCTATTGCAGCTAATTTTGCAGTGGCAGCCATTGGAACAGAGACATCGGGCTCTATATTAAGTCCTGCCAGCCAGAATTCTCTCGTTGGAATAAAGCCGACCGTCGGACTTGTCAGCCGAACCGGAATTATTCCCATTGCACACAGCCAGGACACTGCCGGGCCAATGGCGAGAACGGTAAAGGATGCCGCATTATTATTAAACGTGCTGGCCGTCTCTGACGAAAATGATCCGGTAACCCTGACCAATCAGGATCGGCAGGGGAAGGATTTTTCTTCGTTCCTTGATGAAAACGGACTGCAGGGAGCACGAATCGGCATTGCCAGAGAGACTTATTTTGACTATTTAAGTTCTGAGAAGCTTGCCGTCATGAATCAGGCCGTAGCCCGATTAAATGAGCAGGGTGCAGTGGTGGTCGACGAAGCAGTGATTCCTTCCGCAAAAACGGAGTGGAGCTACGACGTCCTGACTTATGAATTTAAAGCGGATGTGAATGCCTATTTGCGGACTGTCGCACCGCACCTTCCTATTCGCACCCTATCCGATGTCATTAAATTCAATGATAAAAACGGCGAAAAGTGCTTAAAATACGGTCAATCCATTCTGATTGAAGCGGAGGAAACCAGCGGAGCTTTAACCGAAATGGCCTATATATCAGCGCTTGAGAAGGACATCTATTTTTCAGGGGAGCAGGGTATTGATTACGTAATGCAGGAGCATAATCTCGATGCCATCGTGTTCCCGAATAATTATGGGGCAGGCATCCCTGCAAAAGCGGGATATCCATCCATCACAGTACCAGCCGGATATACCCCTGAAGGAGAGCCGGTGGGCATCACATTTACAGGACTTGCCTACAGTGAGCCGCTCCTGATTAAACTTGCCTATGCTTTTGAACAGGCTACCAGGCATAGAAAAGCCCCTGAACTTGGAGTGCTGGCATCAGAATAACAGCTCCCTGATTGACTCATACTACTCCTGATAAACCAAAAAAGGAGCAGATGAGAATATGGGCAGAACCAAACTTGGAAATGGCAATGCACAGCGCAACAACAATAAACACAGACCGCAGCGAACAAGCGAAGAGCTTGTTGAATTCACAACTGGAAGCAAAGAAAAGAAAGAAAACAATGTGCAGGACTGATGAACCCAATCCCCCTTTTAAAAGGGGGATTTTTTGCTGCTGTCATACCAGAGGGGCGTGTAAAGGCTATCCGAAAATAAAAGTGAGCTATATGCATGTAAAAGAGGTTATCTGAAAGTAAAAGCTGGGTATTCAGCATCTTAAACTTTAAAATGCAGCTATATTTATAGTGCAGAATACTATCTGCACATAAATAGGGCTGTGCGCACAGAAAAAGATTTATCCGCACAGAAAAAGTAGTATCCGCACAGAAAAATGGGCTGTGCGCACAGAAAAAGTAGTATCCGCACAGAAAAATGGGCTAGGCGCACAGAAAAAGATTTATCCGCACACCAAAAAGGGCTATGCGCACAGAAAAAGTAGTATCCGCCCACCAAAAAGGGTTATGCGCACAGAAAAAGGTTTATCCGCCAACCAAGAAGGGCTATGCGCACAGAAAAAGAATTATCCGCCCAGAAAAATGGGGTATGCGCACAAAAAAGGTTTATCCGCCCACCAAAAAGGGTTATGCGCACAGAAAAAGGTTTATCCGCCCACCAAAAAGGGCTAGGCGCACAGAAAAAGAATTATCCGCACAGAAAAAAGGGCTATGCGCACAGAAAAGTTCTATCCGCCCATAAAGGTTTATCCGCCCACAAAAAAGGTTATCCGCACATAAAAAAATTATCTGTACATAAATCAGGACCAGCTCTATCACTGGCGCGTAAATCCTCCGAAACACATAAAAAAAGACAGTTTTCCCATTCGAAGACTGTCTTTTTTACATTTCAATTACCTATATCTCATTCTTCAACCTTTTTCAGCGGTTTGGCAGCGGGACCTTCGACAACGGTTCCATCATAGGAAAAGCGTGAGCCGTGGCATGGGCAATCCCAGGTGCGATCACCATGGTTCCATTCGCATTCACATCCCATGTGGGTGCAGGTTGTATCCACAAGATGAAGGCTGCCTTCAGGATCCCTGTATGCCCCTGCCCGCTTGCCGTTAATCATTACGACGCCGCCTTCATCATTGGACAGATCCCCTGTATCTTTTGGAACAAATTCAAGCTTGCCTTTGATCAGCTGTCCGGCAACATCTGTATTGGCTGCAATAAATTTTTTAATGCTTGGGTCAGCCTGGAATCTTGATGGAGTAAACAGGTCGGCATAAGGGTTGTCTCTTTCCATTATCTGATCCCTTATCAGCATGGCAGCTGCTGCCCCGTTTGTCATCCCCCATTTCCGGTAGCCTGTTGCGACAAAAATATTCTTCTGCTTGGACGTGATCGGACCGATATAAGGGACTTTATCCAGTGTGTATAAATCTTGGGCAGACCATCTATAAGGATAATCGGTTATGCCGAGCACCTCCTCCGCAAATACTTCGAGGGCGTCGTAGTGCTTCATCGTATCCGGCCCATGACCCGTCTTATGGCTGTCCCCGCCGACTAAAATAAGCTTGTCTCCGTTATAGGGGGTGTACCTCAGCGAGCGGGTCGGTGAATCGGCACTTAAATACATGCCTCCAGGAAAATCCTCTTTGATTTTTACGCCAATGACATAAGATCTTTCCGGAGATAATCTGGAAAAATAAAACCCTTTCATATCCGCAAAAGGGAAGTGGGAAGCTGCAATGACATATTTGCATTTCAGTCGATGGCCATCTCTGGTTACCACATCAGGCAGATTGCCTTCTTCAATATCTGATGCTGTTGTATTTTCATAAACAGTCCCTCCGAGATCCACAAATTCTTTAAGGAGCGTTTTCAAGTATTTCACAGGATGGAATTGGGCCTGGTTATTCATAGAAAGCACAGCAGTCGTGTTGATGTTAAACGGGATGCTCTCCTTCATTGCGTGTGGAATGCCGAGTTTTTCATAGGCTTGGCGCTCTTTATCAACTTTTTGTGCATACTCTTCCGAAACAGCATATATAATGGCTTCTTCATTGCTGAAGTCACATTGGATTTGTTGGTCAGAAACGGTCTTCCTGATAAAATCCAGAGCGTCAGCGGAAGCCTGGTAGTAAAGTTTAGCTTTTTCCACGCCAAAGTGGCTGATCAATTCATCGTAAATTAGACCATGCTGTGCAGTTACTTTTGCTGTTGTATGGCCAGTGGTGCCGTTCAGGATATTGCCGGCTTCAAGGATCGCCACTTTAAAACCTTCCTTGGCAAGAAGGTACCCTGCTGTAATCCCGGTTATGCCTCCTCCGACAATCGCAATTTCCGTTTGAGCATCTTCTCTGAGCTTGTCAAAGGCAGGAAGCTCCTCTTCCCTCCAAAATGGCTCAGGATATTGAGGTGTTTTGTGGTTGGATGTCGTCATATCTGTCCTCCTACGTTGTATTCATACATAATTTTTCCTGCAAATCCTATTCCTATACAATTTGTCCTTCTCTAACCATACCCAAATAATTGGAATGGTAAATCGGATCCTGGCCAGATTTTTCTTTTATTCTGGATAAAATGGGCAGACCGAGAAAAGATATACAATATCCAATGTTAATGGGGTACAGACATGATTACATTTAGCTATCTGGCCATTTTTCTGCTCTTGGCTATATTGTGCACTATTTTTGATATGAAAATATTTGATGAAACGTTTTTTGAAGCTTTGAGGAATCTGCTGTTTTCAGAGGTTGCTACTGGAAGAATGATTGTTATTGTTACCGTTATGATTGGAATTGCCTCGAGTGCAGCTGTTGATTTCCATCTTTGGAAAGCCAGGAAAAAGAATCGGTCATCTTAGAACTTACACATCTTAAAAGGGATTGGTGATGGAATGTTAAAAGAGAATATTTCTCTCAGCCAGCTGCTGACATTGTTGATCAATTTCCTTTTAGGAAGCGCCATTGTTGTCGGAGTAGGCGGGGATGCCAAGAAGGATGCCTGGATTGCCATTGCAGTTTCCATTATGTTCGGGTTTGGGATCATGCTATTCTACTATTTCCTGATTAGCAGGGTACCTGGAAAAAATTTGTATGAACTCATGGAAATGGGTTTTAAAAGACCGCTTGCCATAATTTTTTCTAGTATTTATGTAGTTTATTTTCTGTACCTTGCAAGCCGTGTGGTCCGGGATTTTGGCGAATTGATTGCTTCGGCCATTCTGCCGTCGACGCCAATTGAGATCATTTCGCTGACCATCTGTCTTGCCATGGCCTATATTTTATATCTCGGCCTCGAAGTCCTTGGGAGAACTTCAGAAATTTTTACGCCTTATTTATTCGGATTTTTATTCCTTCTGACCATCTTCTTATTTGCAAGCGGGAATGCCAGCTTAAATGAAATAAAGCCCGTGCTCGGAGATGGGATTAAGCCGGTTGTAAAAGCGCTTTTTCCAACTTTAATCGTGTTTCCTTTTGGCGAGCTTGTTGCATTCACACTCATCCTTCCCGTCGTAACCAACTTTAAATATTGCCTGCGTGTGTCATTGCTGGGAGTGGCGATTGCGGGTGTGCTTTTATTATTTGCGATGTTTTTGATGATTGTGACACTGGGATCTGATGCTTTGCTGCGTTCCAATTTTCCTATGCTCAGTTCTGCCCGCGAGGTCTCCATAGGCAATTTCATAGAAAGAATTGATGCGCTCGTTGTTTTTATCATGATGCTGGGGATTTTGGTCAAGGGATCCGTATTTATGTTTGCAGCTCTGAAGGGCTTGGAATACACCTTCAGAATTCCGTATCGGTATTTCTCCCTTCCGGCAGCCATGATTGTGTCATCTTATTCTATATTGATATCAGCCAATTTCGGTGACCATTGGCAGGAGGGACTTGAGATGGTTCCATACTTCTTGCATTTGCCGATGCAGTTCGCGCTGCCTTCACTTCTATTAATCGCAGTTTTATGGAAGAGCCGAAAGAAAAAGGCTAAACCCGGCACGAAGGGGATGAAGTTTTGAGTATTCTTAAATCACTCTTGAAAATGCGCAAAAAAAAGGAACACCCTGTTCAGATTGAGCAAGCGGCAGACCCGGGTCCGGTTCTAAAAAGCATGAGCCTGGAACAGCTGAGAAAAAAAATCAAAGCAGAGTTCGGAAGCACGATTGATTTAAGCATGGATGAACTGAAAACAGAAGGCAAAGATGCGCTGCTTGTCTATCTTACAACCATGATTGATACTAAATCACTCAAGGAAACGATCCTGCAATCCATCAGCGGGCATAAGGATGGTTTTAATTTATCAACAGAGGATGATTTAAAGTCTTTATGTAAGGAGAAATTCGGGGGAGCAGGCTATCAGCTTGTTGATACATTCGATGAGATTATCACCTCTCTGCTTTATGGAAACATCATTATTTTATTTAAAGATATGGAGAAGGCGCTTTCCCTTTCTATGGCTATCGGGGAAGACCGGTCCATAACTGAGCCAAGCACGCAGACGGTTATCCGGGGGCCTAAGGATGGGTTCGTAGAGTCGATAACAACCAATGTAAGCCTGCTGAGAAGAAGAATAAAAAACAGGAACCTCCGTTTTGAAAAATTCATTATTGGTTCTGAAACTAACACAACTGTATACATCGGGTTTATGGAAGGAATCGCAAATAAAAAGATCGTTGAGGAGGTACGCAAAAGACTTGGCAAGATAAAGGTGAACGCCATCTTTGAATCCGGAAATATTGAAGAGCTGATTGCAGATAAAGCAGCGACACCTTTTCCATTGGCTCTGAATAGTGAAAGGCCTGATGCGGTGGCAGCTAATTTGCTGGAAGGGAAAATTGCCATCATTGTCGATGGTACTCCCTTTGTACTGGTGGTTCCGGCAGTACTGGTCGATTTCTTCTCCATCGCAGAAGATTATTATCAAAACTTTATGATGGGAAGCTTCTTAAGATTAATCCGCTATTTATCCTTTATGATTGCCTTGCTTACGCCCTCCTTATATGTCGGGATTTTAACCTTTCATCATGAGCTTCTGCCAACCCCTTTGCTTCTCGGGATCATTGCCCAGCGGGAAGGAGTGCCCTTTCCAGCGGTCATTGAAGTTATATTAATGGAAGTAACGTTTGAGATCCTGAGGGAAGCCGGTGTTAGGATGCCAAGGGCTGTCGGGCAGACTGTTTCCATTGTAGGGGCACTCGTGATCGGCCAGGCTGCAGCAGAGGCAGGGATAATATCGAATATTATGGTCATCATTGTCGCTATTACAGCCATCGCCAATTTTGTGTCACCAACTTATAGTTTTGCTGCAGCAGCAAGGCTGTTAAGGTTTCTCTTGATAATTGTATCGGCTATATTGGGCTTGTATGGCGTACTGATTGTACTTGTTTTTGTTGTGGCCCATCTGAGCTCTCTCAGGTCTTTTGGTGTTCCATATCTATCGCCGGTGGCACCGTTTATCATTGAGCAGCAGAAGGATGTATTTTTCCGATTCCCGATCTGGAGCATGAGGAAGAGGCCGGCATATTTAAAAACACAGAATCCTGAAAAGTTTCCAAAGACAGGGTCGCCCTCTCCTCCCCCAATGAAAGGAGAGCAGCCCAATTGAAAAAATTTGGTGTAATGTCCGCCATTTTTTTAACGGCAATACTGCTGACAGGATGCTGGGATCAGAGAGAACTGGGGGAAATAACCGTTGTAATAGGAATGGCTGTGGATAAGGGAGAAAACGATAAATACATTCTGACTGTGGAAGGCGTTAATGCAACCGAGTTAAATAACCGCACCGCAAGCGGCTTTGCTCCTTCTATCGTATTCTCTGCAGAAGGAAATTCTCTGGCAGAGCTGGCCTATAGAGTGAATGAAGGACTATCCAGGCATCTGATCTATTCTCACATGCGCACACTGATTATTGGAGAGGAACTAGCCAAAGAGGGGATTATTGACTTCATTGATTTTCTGGAAAGAAACAGGGAGATTCGAGATGATTTTAATATATTGATTGCAAGAGAAGCCAAAGGTTCTGATATTCTAAAGGTGACATATCAATTCCAAAAATCTACTTCTTTAAAATTGCACACACAGCTGGATACCATGATGAAGGATTGGGGCGGAGACCCAGGCGTTAGAATGAATGATGTCATTACGGCCTGGACAACTCCGGGCCGTCAGCCTGTAATGGCCGCTGTCAGAATAAATGGTGAACCGGAGGCTGGCCCAAATGTGGAAAATATGATGAAGGTCACCCCGGACGCACTTGTAGTCCTGGACTCACTGGCGATATTCAAAGGTGATAAGCTGGATGGATTTCTAACTTTGGAGGATTCAAGAAATTACTTATGGCTTCAGAATAAAATTGATAAAACGTCGATTACTGTAAAATGCAGCGAAAACCGTTATATGGGGATAAGAGTATACGATACACGGACGAAAGTTAAAGGGAAACTCAAGAATGGGAAAGCAGATATCCATATAAAAATCAGAGCAGAGTCCTATATTAACGGTACTCATTGCAACGATCAGTTTGATAAAGCAAAGACATTCGATGAAAATGGGCAAATGGCAGAGAAACAGATTAATGAAATGGTTGCTGAAACGATCAAAAAAGTTCAGAAGGAATATGGAACCGATATCTTCGGTTTTGGCGAGGTTGTGATGAGGGAGGATTATCAGGATTTCAAAAAGGTCGAGAAGAACTGGGATGAAAAATTTGCACAAGCAGATATACATGTAGACACAACATTAATCATTCGGAGGACGGGCATCAGGACAAAAAGTTTTCTGCAGGAAGTAAAGTAGGGATCCTCTCGTACATTGACGTATAAAAGCTGTATTGATATAATTTTTTATAAATTCAGCTAATTTCATTAAAAAGGTCTGGGCTTGTCTCCAGGCCTATTTCTTTTAAAGGAGTAAGACCAAATGAATTTCGAAACTTCTGTTCTTCATAGAAACCATAACACCCAACGAAAAATTAAAAGTAAAGTAACACCCATTTATCAAACCTCTGCTTTCGCTTTCAGCGACCTTGATGAGCTGGAGGGATTTTATCAGGGGAACGGCAATTATCTTTATTCCCGGGTTGGGAATCCGAATACAGATGAGCTTGGTGAATTAATAGCCGGCCTTGAAGGAGCACCGGCCGGGACTGCTGCTTCATCCGGTTTATCTGCCATCCTGGCGGGGGTGCTTGCTGTGGTCAAAAGCGGAGATCATATCGTGGCAGCAGATGACCTGTACGGAGGCAGCTTCCATTTAATTAAGGAAGAGCTGACACAGCTTGGTATAGAAGTAACCTTTGTGCCATTTTCTGATGCTCACCAAGTGGAGGGGGCCATAAGGAAGAATACAAAACTTTTATACTCTGAAAGCATCACAAATCCTTTATTGCGGGTGGAAAACCTTGAGGATGTCGTCCGACTGGCGAAGAAGCATCACCTCGTTACTCTGATTGATAATACATTTGCCACTCCATATCATTGCCAGCCCTATTTGAAAGGCATTGATCTGGTCGTCCACAGTGCAACCAAATACATAGGCGGACACAGCGATATTACAGCAGGTGTCCTGGCAGGAAATGAAGAATTGGTCGGGAAAGCACGCACAAAAATTATTAACCTTGGCGCAAATCTAAGCCCGTTTGAAGCCTGGCTGACCTGCAGGGGAGCAAAAACTCTGGCACTCAGAATGAAGCAGCAGTCTGCCAATGCCAGTAAAGTGGCAAGGGCATTAGAGCAAAAGGTAAATAAGGTATATTATCCTTCCCAGCACGGTGAAGAAGGGTTTGGGGCCATTGTAACGATTGAATTGTCTGAAAGTACTGATGTGAATGTGTTTTTTAAAGAGCTGGGGTGGATTAAAATTGTTCCGACACTTGCTGGTGTTGAAACGTCGGTGTCCCATCCGCTGACAACGTCCCATCGTGCACTGCCTCCTGAAGTGAGCAAAGAACTTGGAATCACCAAGCACGTGGTGAGGATTTCCATCGGTATTGAACATGCAGACGATATTATTGCACAGCTTAATGAGGCAGTTAATCGAAGTCAGGGATGATATTAGATGCTCTCAAGCCGGGCTAACATCCAAAACTTCAATAACACCAATAAGGCAGCAGTTAAGATGAAGTTTCTAAGGCTGAATGTCAGCCTGCCATCCCTGGGCAAAACAATGCCCATTGAAACCAAGTACCAGAACCACTTCTTATTAGTCAATCTATCCGGGTTAGAGAGTTGCCCCTGCTGTTTCTGTTTATTCTCATGACGGGCCCAGAGCAGAACAATGATGATATCAAGGCAGGAGGCAATGGAAATGGCTGTGATTACAAAGGTTTTGGTTGGCTTCCATTTCCCTTCGTTCTTAGCTGCTTTCCTTTCCTGATTATGCTTTTGAATCTGGAGTTCTTTCGAGAAAGTGAAAGAAATTTCGGTTGGCTGTTCTTCTTGGAACGAAGGTTTGAAAGTGGCAGCAGCAAAAATTAAACTGCCAAGTAATGCAGAATAAATGAAGAAAAACAATAATGCCTGCTTGCTGGAACGGTTCTTTTGCATATGGAAAAACCTCCCTTTATCTTAATCGTACCATTTTTAACATCAAAATATTGGAAACTATTGTTACGAAACGTTTAACAATGAATGTATTATTGTGCAGTTTCCAGGAATGAAGTGATTCCTTCCATTAAATACTAAGGTAACAGTATTTTAGGAAGGAGCTGACATGATGCCTGAACTTCCGGAAATGGAAACCTATAGAAGGCTGCTAACGGAACAGCTGGCCCGTAAAGTCATTACCGATGTAGAAGTAAATCGCGAAAAGTCCATAAACGTTCAGCCTGCCCAATTCAAAAGTCAGCTGATTAGTGTGCAAATAAACGAAATCCAAAGAAGGGCCAAGCATCTTATTTTCAAACTGAGCTCCGGTAAAAATTTGCTGCTTCATCTGATGCTGGGGGGGTGGATGTATATAGGAAATGAAGCGGACAATCCTGACCGAACTAAACAGATTATTATTTCTTTCGGTGATAAAAAGCTCTATTTTATTGGACTAAGACTTGGCTATCTTCACCTGCTGACAGACGCAGAGATTGAAAAGGAGCTTTCAGATCTGGGACCGGAGCCTTTGGCTCACACGCTGGGATTTCCAGCCTTCCGGGAACTGATCGGAAGCCGAAGAGGAATGCTGAAAACAACATTCATCAATCAGCATTTTCTTTCGGGAATCGGCAATTGCTACAGTGATGAAATCTGCTTTGAGGCAGGACTGCTGCCAATGAAAAAGGCAGATGAATTGGATGAGGATGAAATAAAAATCCTGTATCAGTCCATGAGGGGCGTATTAACCCGCGCCATTCAGTTTGGGGGCTATATGGAAGAGCCGTTGTTTAAAGGAGATAAAAGAACCGGAGGGTATAATGAGCAGTGCAGAGTGTATGACAGAGAAGGAGAACCATGTCTTCGCTGCAGCAGCCCTATAGTGAAAGAAGAAATATCTTCACGGAAAACGTTCTATTGTGCAAATTGCCAAAGCTGACTAAGAGGCTGCCTATTTCGGCAGCCTCTTTTCATTACTCTTTTGTATCACTCTCGATTCTGTCAACAGTCTTGGAATCACGGGTATCCATTGCACCTTTTAGAAAATGGACAAGCATGTATCCGACAAGACCCAGTGACACAATAAAACCGATGGTAATTGCCCACATTAAAGCCATCCTTTAACCTCCCTTTTCTATTAGTGCAGAGTTTCTTTACTAAAAGGTATATGCCTGAAATCTGTAATCTTTCCCATTCGATTATTAAAATAGGAAGGGAACAGGCTGCTGCATATCGAAGTATTGAAAGATGGCATGAAGAGGTTTACAGCCAAAAGTGCTTAAGGAGGAGATCTCTTTTGAGTTTTAAAACGGCAGATTTATGTGATGAGTACAGTCACGAGCTGCGTATTTGCCAGCAGGAGTTTAAGTCGTATGGGAAAAAAAGCAGGTTTTCCGGCCCCATTTCGACCGTCAGAGTGTTTGAAGATAATGTGCTGGTAAAAGAGGCACTGGAGTCAATACCAGCGGGAAATGTACTGGTTGTGGATGGCGGCGGGTCAAAAAGATGTGCCTTAATGGGTGACCGGCTTGGTGAGATTGCTCAATCAAGGGAGCTTGCCGGTGTAATTATTTACGGATGCGTTCGGGACACAGTGGAGCTTGGGAGCCTAAATACAGGCATTTTGGCACTTGGTTCAAATCCTTTGAAAAGCCGTAAAGAAGGAAAAGGAGACCGCAGCATTCCTGTCACTTTTGGCGGGATTGACTGGAAGCCGGGAGAATATGCTTATGCAGATGATGATGGTGTGATTGTCTCTTCGAAGCCGCTTATCTAAAGTTGAACACCCGCTGGTGAGCGGGTGTTTCCTGTTTATTGGCACTTTCCTGACTAAGAGGGAATACCGTATCTTAAAGGGGGTGCACATTATGTTTATAATCTTTTTGCTAATATGGGCCGCCGGCATTTATCTTCTGTTCCGCAGCAGGAATGAGGAAGAAGAGCACCTGGTGCTGAAGCTGATTGGTTATTATATACTAGGCACATTCACTTTCAGCTTTAATGGCATTATTTTGCCAGTTGGCTTTGTGATCAGTTTATTCCTAAAGCCCGGAAAGAATAGAGGTGTGAAGCGGATCTCTTCGGTCTTTGGACTGGTCATAATGCTTCTTGGTCT
Source organism: Bacillus sp. ZZV12-4809 (assembly GCF_009849585.1). Taxonomy (GTDB): domain Bacteria; phylum Bacillota; class Bacilli; order Bacillales; family Cytobacillaceae; genus Cytobacillus. Next base: position 206,354 of record NZ_VCRN01000001.1, on the reverse strand, counting down.
TCTTTTATAGATGTTCAATGAATAGCCTGATCAACTTCAGTCCTCTATAATCGTTTCCTTTTCGATTCTGATTTCTTCCGGCAGCATTGTTGAGGCCTTCGGGACCCGGCGGGGCTCATAGTCTATTTCATCAGATGAGTATACCCTGACCACCATTTGGCCGTTCAGGGCTTTTGCCCGTATAAGCAGTGGCGAGCTGTAGCGGTTTTTAAAGGTGAAATCCGGGCCATACCAGCTTACCGTTGCATCCCGGCCGGGAGGTACATACGGAACCTTCTTGCTGTGGGAATAACGCTCGAGTACCTTGACGCCAGCCCGGTCCACTGCATTGAACAGAGTCGAGGATACCTGACAGATCCCGCCTCCGATATCTTCTGACAATTCCCCCCTTACGATAACCGGGGCACGCATATAGCCTTTCCCGGCTGTTCTTTTGCCAACCGCACGATTAAAAGAAAACACTTCTTTCGGAAAAACCACAGTATTATCAAGGGCTTCAGCTGCAAGCTGAATATTGTGCGAGCGCGAGGTGTTATTGGGATTAAAGTATGTAACATACTGGCCGATCATTTTAACCCGAATATGGGAAAGAAGGTCCCTATCCACTCTAGGATAAACGGGGAGCATCGGGATCTGAATTCTTGCCGTTCCCTTATTATAAAAATACGTATAGAAAATATCGATGAATGCTTTGCGATGCAGGATTCTTCCGGGTTTCTCGGCAACGATCCGCCCGCTGTCGTCTATATAAGCGTTCATAGGCGGAATATACGTCTGTCGATCCAATGTCTCAAGGAGCTGAATGAACCGTTCGCTATCTACCATGGGAAGCCCGGGAAACGGTATTTGATAGTCCATTCTGCTGATATTTGAAATGGTTTGGCCGTTATGTTCAATGGACAAATCTTGTGGAAGCCCGGCAGTCTGTGTTTGTACCATTAACATAATCCCTAATACCCATGAGAAATTCATATCATTCTCACCTCCGCCATTAGTATTGGCAGGAAAGAATTCTTTCATGTGCCGAAAAGTCTGTTTGATCATCATTCCAATCTGCTTAAGTTCTGGCCGCAATAAGCAATTACAAAAAAGAAATACATACAAAAAAGAAGCTCCTCTTTGGGCTTCCTTATGGATGATGATCATGATCTTTTCTCATCGACGAGCTGACAGTCCGCGGAGCAATCATTGATATTTTTATTGCACCACAGCATATAAATGGCCTTCCCGTCACTAAGTGTGCCATCTGCCATATCCATTGGCAGCAGAGCGAAAAAAACATAATAAAAGGAAAAATAGATAAATTGGTACCACAGCATATTAGCATCCAGAACACCTATTTGGATCAAGTGATTCACAAGAAAAATACTCGCAATGTTTAAAATGGATCCTCCTACAAAGATAAGAGATTTGGTCAGTTTACTGCTGTATCTTAAAGAGGTATATTCACACCCTCCATACCAGAAGTAGTACCGTCTCAATTCCAAAAACCTCGTTGTGAATAGAATTTTCCCTGTGCCAATGATAACACGGATTCTTTTCCCGCCAAAAATGGCTGCAAAGAATATATGACCTAGCAAATGAATGAGGGTCACTATTGGGAATACCACAAAAAAGGCTTGCATGAACTTCAAAAAATCATCATACCCAAACATGGAAGTCCCTCCAATTCAATAGATCTATAAAAACTGCCCGATCAGACATCGTTAATTGATTGCACACCTCATGTGTACCCCTCATTTTACTGCACTAACGTAGATTATTTTTCCAGATTTTCCAATTAAATTTAAAGGGGCCGACCAGCTGCTACGTCTCAGGTCTTATTTAAAAATAAAGCTGAGGCTCGTTATAGCATTTACGGATTACAGGTAAGATGAAATCAAGAAAGGAGGAAACGAAAAATGAAAAAAGTTGGATTATTGATAGCAGGTGGAATTGCAGCGATGGTGCTGATTTCGAATCTTGGCCCAATCGTGGGTCTCGCAGTAAGCGCGGCAATTCTATACTTTGTGATTAAACAATTTTTAAAAGCAGAAAGCACCATGGCGAAAATCGGTCTTGGCATCATCGGATTTATGGCTTTGATGGCCACAGCTTCCAACTTCCCAGCAATTCTGGGGCTTGCAGCTGCATACGTGCTTTACCTGGTTTATAAAAAATGGAACGATTCAGGCTCAAGTGTAATGGAAGAAGATAATGATCCTTTTGCCAGCTTTGAAAAGCAGTGGGCAGAATTAAATAAAAACTAAAAAGAGGAGAGATCCATATGGCAAACCTATTAACAAGAATAAAAGATACTGTAATGGCAGACCTTCATGAGGCGTTGGATAAAAAGGAGAAAAGGAATCCAATAGCACTATTAAACCAATACCTTCGTGATTGTGAGAGGGAAACTGAGAAGGTCCGCAAGCTGTTGGAACGTCAATATACATTGAAAGAAGAATTCACCCGGGAATACGAGCAGGCTAAAAACCTTGCAGATAAGCGCAAGCGCCAGGCAGATGTTGCTTCCAAGGCCGGTGAAGAGGAACTCTTCCAGTTGGCATCACAGGAGCAAATGCAGTATGAAGAGCGTGCCGGCCGCTTGAAAGATCTATTAGACCAGGCGGTAAATCAACTGGGTGATCTTGAAAGAAAATATGAGGAAATGAAGCATAAACTGAAGGATATGCATATCCGCCGCATGGAACTGATGGGCCGTGAAAATATTACACGCGCCAACCACCGAATGGATAAGGTGCTTGATCAAAACAGTGATAAATCCATTACAAGATTCCAGGAAATTGAGTCCTATTTAGACCGTCTTGAGCAGCAGGTAAAAAGCTCCTATCACCGCAGCACAATCGATGCACGCATCGCGCAGCTGGAAAAAGAGCTGGAGAAAAAGCCTGTATTGTAATAGCTGAGAAGTTCTATTTGAACAAAAAATGAAGCCTGCCTGTATGATATTTTTCTCAAAAAGATAAAAACTCTTTCTACTTAACGAACAAAAAATGGTATTCTAAAAAGGCGTAGAATGACTGCGCCTTTTAATCAATCATTCCATATTACACAAAAGGAGGATGCCAGATGAACACTTACAACAAAAGGGACTATATGAACTGGATCATTATATTGGGCATTGTCTTTCTCTTTATAGAAATAGCCTTTTTCAACAGCGGTATGGTATTCTCTCTTCTTGTGCCAATTGGAATGGTATATATCGGAAGAAAGTGGATGCCAAAGAGCTCAGGTAAATGGCTTTTCTGGTTAGGATTAATCATTCTGCTCATCAATATTTTAGGCATGATGACGCTGAAATTTTTCCTGCTGGCAATTCTGGTCCACCTGCTGATTCAGTTTGGGCAGTCTAAGAAAGACCCTAAACGGATTCATCCGGATCTAAAGGAACCGGCAGTAAATCTCCAGAAAGACACAGTCATAAAAAAGAATCCTCTTTTTTCCAATATATTTGTCGGCCAGCAAAAAACGCCTGAGCAGGTGTATGAATGGAACGATATCAATATCCAGACCGGCATAGGTGATACCGTTATTGACCTGAGCTATACAGTCATTCCAAAGGGAGAGACCGTCATTTTCATCCGGAACTTCATTGGAAATGTACAGGTCCTTGTTCCTTATGACGTGGAGGTTAGTGTCAGCCATTCAGCCATAGCAGGAAAGGCCCGAATATTTGAGTACGAAGAATCAAAGATGTTTAATCAGCATCTTCACCTTCAGACGCCGGGCTTTGATCAATCCGGACAGCGCGTTAAGATTTTCACTTCCTTTGCAGCCGGGGATCTCGAGGTGAAGCGCGTATGAATATCCTTCAGCGGCAAATTGCATGGGGAGCGGGCATGTCTCTCCTCATTCTTGCTGTCCTGACAGCTTCTTTTTTTACGATGTTTCCCATTCCCGGCTGGAAGGATCTTTGGGAAACGGAAGTACTTGATATTCCTTTTATTATTTTTGTGCCGAGCATAAGTCTGGCCATAGGCCTGATCTTTGGTTTGCTGTCAGGCATTTACTGGCGCCGGCAGCTTTTTGCCGTAGACACTATGCTCCACCAGGTTGAAGAAGGCAGGCAATTAGAGGTACCGGAAACAGGTAAAGAATTGAAGTCTATAGCAGCCAGGGCTGAGAAAATCCAAAAGAATATAGCAGAACAGGCAAAGATCTCTCAAAAACTGGCAAATGAAAAAGCGGAAGATATCGAGAACAGGATGCAGGAGATTGTTTCCCAGGAACGGAACAGGCTTGCCCGTGAGCTTCACGATTCTGTCAGCCAGCAGCTGTTTGCTGCGTCCATGATGATGTCCGCCATTACTGAAACCCAGCAGGATCCGGAAGACAGGCAGGCAAAACAGCTGAAAATGGTGGAGGAAATGATTCATCAGTCACAGCTGGAAATGCGTGCCCTCCTGCTGCACCTTCGTCCGGCTGCACTTAAGGGCAAAAGCCTTCAGGAAGGAATTGAAGAGCTGTTAGTCGAATTGCTTCAAAAGGTTTCCATGGAGATTGAATGGAAGGTTGAGAACTTCCCGCTCGATAAAGGGGTGGAAGACCATTTATTTCGCATCCTTCAGGAGGCTGTGTCCAACACACTCCGCCATTCCAAATCACAGAATCTTGAAGTGCTCCTGATTCAAAGAGATGATTATGCCATACTTCGGGTGGCTGATGATGGTGTGGGCTTTGATGTGGAGGAAACAAAGGCAGGCTCCTATGGCCTGCAGAATATGTATGAACGGGCAGCAGAAGTCGGCGGCAGCATGAAAATAATCAGTGTGAAAAATAAAGGAACCCGGCTTGAAGTGAAGGTTCCGATTATGTAAATAAATCTGTTTTAGGCAAGACTAAATTCTGAGGGTGAGGCCAATGATTAAAGTTTTATTTGTGGACGATCATGAAATGGTTCGGATTGGGGTGTCTTCCTATTTGACGGCACAGCCGGATATAGAGGTTATAGGTGAGGCGGATAACGGGAAAACAGCTATTGATCTGGCACTCGAATTGCGGCCGGATATCATTCTGATGGATCTGGTCATGAAAGAAATGGACGGAATCGAAGCGACCAGAAGAATCATAGAGCTATGGCCGGAAGCTAAGATCATTATTGTGACAAGCTTCCTGGATGATGAAAAAGTGTATCCGGCTTTAGAGGCAGGAGCGACAAGCTATATGCTGAAAACCTCGAAAGCCAGTGAGATTGCTGAGGCAGTTCGTTCTACTTATCATGGACAGTCGGTGCTTGAACCGGAAGTAACCGGAAAAATGATGGTGAAAATGAGGCAGAAAAACCAGCAGCTGCCCCATGAAGAGCTGACCAGCCGCGAGATGGAAATCCTTCTGTTAATGACACAGGGCAAAACGAACCAGGAGATCGCAGACGAGCTTTTTATTGCCTTAAAAACAGTCAAGACACATGTGAGCAATATATTAAGCAAACTGCAGGTGCAAGACAGAACTCAGGCTGTCATATATGCCTTTAAGCACTCGCTGGCTAAATAATATTTTTGGAGAGCTAATCTTGATATTAGCTCTTTTATTTTTGCCTAAGAAATATGGAGGAAAAATGATTCAGAATCGGATCCTGAGGGTAACAATAAAACCAAACTAAAAAATGGCGGTGAGGAAATGTCTGTGATTGCATTATTGAAAAAAGGAAATAAATCATCCGGAATGGCGGCAATTGGAAACACAGCTCTGGCAATTGCTAAAGGCCTTGCAGCTCTTTCAAGCGGGAGCGGGGCGATGCTTGCCACAACTCTTCATTCTGTCGCTGACGCACTGAACCAGGGGTTTGTGTTCTTCGGCAGCGCGCTTGCAGAAAAGGAGCCAACTAAAAAATTCCCAACAGGATTTGGCCGGGTAATCAACCTGTTTGTCTTAATTGCTGTTATCGTCATTTCCATCATGGCCTATGAAACGATACATAAAGGCTGGGAATTGATTCAGCATCCAAAGGAATCCACCGATCTCTGGCTCAATGTTGGGGTTATGCTCCTTGCGGTGGGGGTTGATGGATTTATTCTATTAAAAGCCATGAAAGAAATCGGGCATGAAACCAGGAATCCCGCCAAAGGATTTGGGATTGTGCCGGTTGCCTTTAAAAATGTCAGGCTTGCCTCACCTCCGACACGCCTGGTTTTTTATGAAGATATTATTGCGACATTTGGTGCCCTGCTTGCTCTTGTTTCAATTCTAATTGCTCATTTTACAGGACTTTATTATCTGGATGGAGTCGGAACGATTTTAATTGGCCTGCTTCTGGTGGGCATAGCTGTAAAAATTGGATTTGAGAATACACTGGGCCTGATTGGAGTGGCAGCACCTAAGGACATTGAAGACCGCATCGCCAAAATTATTCTCGGAGATCCTCAGGTCGTGGATATAAAACAGCTGCGGCTGATCCAGGAAGGGAGAAGATATCATGTGGAAGGATACATTGAGCTGGTAGAAGGACTAACACTTGCCGATGCAGATGATATAAAAATTGGTGTGAGAAATCAGCTGCTGGATGATCCTGATATTAGTGATGTAACTCTTGGTATTCTTGAGACAGATCAAATCCAGACTTGGAAATAAATTGAAAAGGAAGCCCGCACTAAGACTTCTTTTTTAGCGGGTATAAATTTTTTTCTTATCCGCGGAACCCCTGCTTCTAAAAAATGCACATTTTGCTGGAAAAATACCCATTGCCTTTAAATTGAAGAAATATTAAAATAAAACTAATCTATTTGAAATGGAGGTGGAGAAGAGATGAATGGAACTGTTTTGGCACGTGGTGAATGGATTGAATTCCTGACAATTTACCGTGCAATTTTTCATGGTTTTGCTGTTAACGGGACAAGTCTGCCCTTTTTTAGCAAATTTCATATGAAAACAAAACAGTGAGAACATCTCTTTAACGCGCATTCCAAGAACGGTGAAGGGAGCTTCTTCAAGCTCTCTTTTTTTATCCCGTTTAATTGCTGGAAGCTTCGCAACAAGATTAAGAAATCCTGCTGCGTCAAGCTTCCAACAAAAGTCCGATTAAATGAACTCAGTATTAAGCTGCCGCATTTTGGCAGCAGCTGAGTGGCCGGCGCATTGCCGCACAGCTAACTGGGAGCGGAAAATCGTCCAGAAAAAGCTTCATTTTATCAAGACTTTACCTAGCCGTAGGAGTATGTTTCCTATGGCTTTTTTATGTATATTTTAAAAATTTGGAGGAAATATCTATGATCGCATGCAGCGCACAGCAAGTCGGAAAAATTTATGGCGGAAATACCGTGTTTGAAAATATATCCTTCGAAATTCATGAGAGAGACAGGGTTGGTTTGACAGGAAGAAATGGAAGCGGAAAAACGACTTTGTTCAAATTGCTCGCTGGAGCAGAAGACCCGGATGCGGGCAAAATTCATTGGAGAAAGGGGTATGAAATTGGCTATCTGGCACAGATTCCGGACTATCCGGCAGGAATGAAGGCAATTGATGTTTTAAAAACAGCTTTTACTTATTTGCTGGAGATGGAAAAAACGATGAAGAAAATGGAACAGCAAATGGCAGATGAAACGGTTTCAGATCAATTATCTAAACTTATTGGAGAGTATGGAGAGCTGCAGGATCAGTTTGCACTGAATAATGGCTATGAAATGGATAGCCAGATAGACCGCATCTCAAATGGTCTTGATATCAGCAGTCTTCTGAACAAGGATTTCAGCATTCTAAGCGGTGGTGAAAAAACAAAGGTATGTCTCGCCCACATGCTTCTGAAAAGCCCGAATCTGCTTCTTCTGGATGAGCCGACCAACCACCTGGATATTAAGGCAGTGGAATGGCTGGCTGATTTTGTAAAGAATTATGAAGGAACAGTAGTGCTCATTTCACATGATCGCTATTTTCTAGATGAAACGGCCAGCAGGATTCTGGATTTGGAGGATGGCGAAATCACCCTTTACCAGACAAATTATTCAGGCTTTGTAAAAGAGAAAGAAGAAAGGCTGATGAGAGAGTTTCAGCAATATGAGGAGCAGCAAAAAAAAATCAAGAAGATGAAGGAAGCCATCAAGAGGTTAAGAGAGTGGGCCAATCAATGCACCCCGCCTAACGCGGGCCTTCATAAACGGGCAAGCAGCATGGAAAAAGCCCTCCATCGGATGGAGAAGCTGGACCGGCCTGTATTAAACCGCAAAAAAATGAATATTGATCTCGAAGCATCAGAGAGGAGCGGAAAAGATGTGATCTTAATGAAAGAAGTAAGCAAGTCTTTTGGGAGCAGGCACTTATTCCAAAACGTCAGCATACACATCCAATACCGCGACCGGACCGCTATTGTCGGGGATAATGGGACAGGAAAATCGACTTTGGTCAAAATGATGCTAGGAGAGCTAGAACCTGATGCAGGGGAAATTCGGATAGGGAGCAACTTGAAAGTCGGCTATTTGTCACAGCATGTTTTCACAAATGAAGATGATCAATCGGTGATTGATGCCTTTAGGGAAGGGCTTGCTGTAACGGAAGGAGAGGCACGCCATATTCTGGCCGGTTTCCTCTTTTATGGCTACACTGTTTTTCGTAAAGTTTCACAATTGAGCGGCGGTGAAAAAATGAGGCTCCGTCTGGCTCAGCTTATGCACAGGGACATTAACTTTCTTATTCTTGATGAACCGACCAATCACCTTGATATCGAATCTAGAGAGGTACTCGAAGAGGTATTGGAAGAATTCAATGGAACCATTTTGGCTGTCTCCCATGATCGTTACTTTATCAATCGAATATTCAGCAAAATATACTGGATTGATCAAAAAGAACTTCATTACTATGAAGGGAATTATGATCGGGCCAGAAAGAAAATGGATGAGAAGTGGAAAGCGGATATTGATGTGCCTGCTGTGAAAAAGGCTAAGATTGCAGCTGTTTTACCGGAAAAAAAGGATAAAGTGCAGGTTACTGAAGAGTTGGAATACGCAATTGAACAACTTGAAACAACTCTTATGAAATTAGAAACGGTTCTGGAATCGGAAATGGATCTGGAGAAACTGCAAACACTTTATAAGGAAAAAGAAGAACTTGAAAAGAAGAGGGAAGAGCTATACGGGAAATTGGATGCTATTTTATAAAGGCGAATGAGGGCTAACAAATGGGTTAGCCTTTTTTTATGCATTTAATCGAATTAATATAAGTTTATTTCAAATAAACCTTTCAGTTTTCATCTATTTCCTGTATAGTAATATACAAAATTGAATAATTATTTAAATCTGAATAATTTTACGAGAGTTTCTTTTAATAATAAGATCTTTCAAAAGAAAAAAGGCTATTCAATATTGAATAATTTTTTCGGAGGACCTAAATGAACAGCTTTTTCATGGATTGGAATAATGACAAAGAAGTCATATCTTCAATGGAAGAAGACATTATGGTAACCAATGCAGACGGCATAATTTTAAAAGTCAGTAAGGGCAGCGGGATGCATTATGGAATAGAACCGGAGACGCTGCTTGGTGAATCTGTATATGAGCTGGAAAGACGGGGAGTGTTTAAGCCTGCAATTACTCCTGAAGTATTAAAGAAAAAGAAAAAAGTCATTATGGTGCAAAAAGCCGGCTCGGGCAAAAAGATCCTGGTTACTGGGATTCCCGTATTTAATGAAGCTGGAAAAATCGATCATATCGTCAGCTATTCCTATGATGTTTCAGAACTTCTTGTTATTAAAGAATATCTGAATGGTGTTGAGGAGGAAATGGCCAGGGTAAAGAGCGAGCTGGATCTCCTGCGCAATAAGAGCATCAAAGTGGATGGCATGATAGCTGACAGCCTGGCGATGAGAAATATTGCCGAAACCATCAGAAGAATCAGGGATGTAGATGTCACAGTCCTGCTTCTGGGTGAATCTGGTGTCGGAAAATCGGCTCTCGCCAAATGGATTCATCAAAACAGTACGCGAAAAGACAGGCCATTCATTGAAGTGAACTGCAGTGCCATTCCGGAGTCCATCTTTGAAGCTGAATTTTTCGGGTATGAAGGCGGTGCTTTTACAGGGGCAAAGAATAAAGGCAAAATGGGATTTGCTGAAATGGCAAAAGGAGGCACGCTATTTCTTGATGAAATTGGCGAACTCTCAGCTCATCTGCAGGCAAAGCTCCTGAAATTCATACAAGACAAGAAGTTTTATAGAGTAGGAGGGACAAAGCCGGTTCATGCAGACTTTAGGCTCCTGGCTGCAACAAACAAGGATCTCGAAAAAGCAGTGGAATCCAGGGATTTCAGGCAGGACTTATTCTTTCGGCTGAACGTGGTGCCATTAAAGATTCCTCCTTTGAGGGAGAGGAAAGAAGATTTATTTGCGCTCATTCATTATTTTCTCCACACTATCTCCAGGCGGCATAATCGTGAAAGACAGCTGGACAGGTCCTTGGTTGATCACCTGCTGCAGCTGGAATGGAAGGGGAATGTAAGAGAACTTGAAAACCTGATGGAGCGGCTTATCGTGACAAGCACTGATTTGAGGATCACGAAAGAGGATCTGCCGTATGAATACCACATACAGGTGAAAAAAGAGGATTTTATAGATTATGAGGGACAGTCTCTTCCGGCAATTTTGGAGGAGGTAGAGAAAAAAGTATTAATCAATGCAAGGAAGCGTTATCGAACTACTACTGAAATAGCGGTTGCTCTGGGGATCAGTCAGCCTTCAGTAGTAAGAAAATTAAAAAAATATGATTGTTAATACATACTTTGGCATGGATATTGCATTAAAGAATAGCAGAGAAAACATAGCATTAACATCAAATGCAGAATTCAGGAGGGAAAAGTATGAACGGAGAAAACTGGAGTCATCTTGTAGGGAACATTTCAAATTTATTGGCACCAAGCATGGCAAAGGACCATCCGAATTTGCCGGTGGTAAAGGCGGAGGGCTGCTATTACTACGGAGTCGATGGAAAAGAGTATTTGGATTTTACGTCAGGCATCGCAGTGGAAAATGTCGGGCATCGCCACCCAAAAGTTGTACAGGCTATTAAAGACAGTGCAGACCATTTGGTGCACGGACCGTCAGGCGTTATCATCTATGAATCTATTTTGCGGCTTGCAGAGGAGCTGGGAAAAATTACTCCGGGAAATCTGGATTGCTTTTTCTTTGCAAATAGCGGAACGGAGGCAATCGAAGGAGCTATTAAGCTTGCAAAGTATGTGAAGAGAAGGCCGTATGTTGTCTCCTTCACAGGGTGTTTCCATGGAAGGTCGATGGGTGCTCTCAGTGTATCCACATCAAAGAGTAAATACCGCAAGTTTCAGCAGCCGTCCTGGCTGACCTATCAGCTTCCCTATGCGGATATGCGGGATTGTCCTTTTGGGGAAGATCCTGAGGAGTACTTCCCCAGGAAACTGGAAAAGGATGCAGAAACACTCTTTAAGCATCAGGTAGATCCGGAAGAGGTTGCCTGCATGATCATTGAACCGGTTCTTGGGGAAGGAGGATATATTATTCCTCCAAAGAAATGGATGCAGAAAATCAGGGAAATCTGTGACCGGCATGGAATTCTTCTAATATTTGATGAGGTGCAAACCGGCTTTGGACGTACGGGAGAATGGTTTGCCGCTCAGGCTTTTGATGTTGTGCCGGATATCATGGCGATTGCAAAAGGAATCGCGGCAGGATTGCCGTTAAGTGCAACTGCAGCATCAAAGGAGCTAATGGAAAAATGGCCGCTGGGAGCCCACGGAACAACATTTGGCGGAAATCCGATTGCCTGTTCAGCTGCCTTGGCTTCTCTTGAAGTGCTAAAAGCGGAGAATCTTTTGGAAAACGCAAAGCAAATGGGAGAGTATGCATTACAGAAATTACAGGCTTTGAAGGCTGAACATCCTGCTATTGGCAGTGTCAGAGGTCTGGGACTGATGATCGGCATTGAAATAATCGATCCGCGAACCGGAAAACCGGATGGGAATGCGGTAATGGATATTCTGAACTCTTCACTTGATAAGGGAGTCCTCTTTTATCTTTGCGGAAATTCAGGGGAAGTGATTCGGATGATTCCGCCGCTTGTCGTGACAAAGGAGCAGATTGACCAGGGACTGAAAGTCTTGGAAGAAGCACTTATGGAACATGAAGCAGTGGTTTCCAAATCATAAGGAGGTAAGAGCATGAAAGCTGAGACAAGGGTTAAGCCGCAAGCCGTGACAGGAGAGTCCTGGAAATTTATTATTCCATCTTTAATTGGGTCGCTTCTATTTCTCGTTCCCGTTAAATTCCAGGGAGACGTAACGATAGGCGTTGGTATTTTAGCATCGCTATTAGGTAATGTGTTCAGTGAACAGATGCCTGCCATCATTATTTTCATTTTAGGATTATCGGTTTTTCTTTCCGTCCTGACAAAAACAGCAAAGCCTGCACTAATACTGAATAATAAGTTTTTAAAAGGATTGTTTGATACTGGAAAGTTCGGGTTAACAATGAGAATCCTCGGTTTCGCAGTCGGAATTATGACTATGTTTGAGATCGGGCCTGAATTTATCTGGTCACGAAATACAGGGGGTGTGGTTCTTTACGATCTGGCGCCCGTTTTGCTTACATGGTTCCTGTTCGCCGGCATCCTTCTTCCGCTTTTAGTGGAATTTGGATTAATGGAGTTCATTGGTGCACTTGTCCAAAAATTCATGAGACCATTTTTTACACTTCCCGGCAGGTCCTCCATTGATTGCCTTGCATCCTGGATGGGAGCTGGAACAGTAGGTGTATTGGTTACAACAAAGCAATATGATGAAGGCTTTTACACAAAAAGAGAAGCATCGGTCATCGCGACAACCTTTTCAATTGCCTCCGTTGCTTTCAGCCTCGTCGTAGCGAATGTGGTTGGTCTTGGACATTTATTCATCCCTTTTTACTTAACCGTTTCTGCTGCATGTGTGGTGGCAGCATTGATTATGCCAAGAATTCCGCCATTATCCCGGAAGCCTGATACTTATTATGAGCCTGTGGGACAGCAGATTGATGAAACAATTCCAGAAGGTGTTTCCAATTTGAAATGGGGATGGGAGCAGGCGATTAATAAAGCAAAAAATGCCCCGGGTCCCAAGAAGCTTTTAACCGATGGCATTGAAACGGTTCTGGATATTTGGATGGGCCTTATTCCGCTTGTTATGAGTCTGGGAGCTGCTGCCCTGATCATTGCGGAATATACTCCTGTATTCGCGTTTATTGCATCCCCGCTCATTCCGATTTTGGAGTTTATGCAATTGCCGGAAGCAGAATCAGCAGCACAAACCATGCTTGTTGGCTTTGCTGATATGTTCCTTCCTGCTGTTATCGGAAGCGGGATTGAGAGTGAGCTGACAAGATTTGTTGTCGCAGGACTGTCATTAACACAATTAGTATACATGTCTGAAATCGGAATTCTGATTCTGCGTTCAAATATTCCGCTGAATTTTATGGATTTATTCGTTATTTTTATCGAAAGAACGATTATTACATTACCTGTTATTGTACTGATTGCACATGTTTTTGTATTTTAGCTGAAAGGAGGGCGGCATCTGGCTGCTCTCCTTTTCATTATATTAATTTTCTTAAAAATTCCTATAGGCAATATATTATCGGGGCATGTCTCATATCTTATATAGAATCTGCATTATATAAGGAGAGGCGCAATGAGTAAATTCTTCAAAGGAGTCATCTTGCTTGCACTGGCGGCTTTTGCAAGCGAATGTATAGAGTTTGTGGTGAATATGGTGCTCGCCCGGGAACTGGGGGAGAGGGGCCTCGGCATGTACATGTCGATCTTGCCGACCATATTTTTGATCGTGCTGCTGGCCAGTTTTGAACTTCCAATCTCGATTTCCAAATTCATTGCCGAAAGGGATAAAAAGTACCATCTCAGCATGCTTAATCATGTCATCAAGCTGACCATTATTTTTACGGCCGTGTTAGTGCCGGCTGCAGCGCTTATTATCCCGTTTGTCAGTGCCTTTAATGAGTATCACCCGCTCTTAAGGTGGGTTGTGATCGGGTTTATCCCTATCGTGTCCTTTTCCTCGATTGCCAGAGGATTTTTTATGGGCAAGCATCAAATGGGGAAAATTGCTGCCTCCAATTTCCTGCGCAAATCCGCTCAGCTCCTGCTGCTCGTGGTGCTATATCAGGCATTTCAATTTGATGCCGATACAGCAGTCTTTATTGCCTTTTGTACATTTGTAGGAAGTGAGATTGTTGTTTTTCTTTATTTGCTGAACATGTTTATTATTCAGTATCAGCGCATTAAAAAAGAGCCATCTGAGTTTATAAGCGGGAGAAGTGTGAGGCGGAATTTAATCTCTGTTTCTGTACCGACGACTGCTTTGAGAGTTTTCCATGCCCTGACACATGCTATACAGCCATTTTTGATTAAGGGGGCGCTTTTAAAGGCGGGAGTGCCGGGAGAAATTGCAACAGAACATTTTGGGATGCTCGCTGGTGTCGCCATGACGATCGGTTTTTTCCCTTCTTTCATTGCACATTCATTTTTAATTATACTGATTCCGACAGTCTCCAAAGAATATGCGGATAAGAATCTGGAGGAGCTTCGGAGACTTCTTCAGCAGGTGTTTTTTGTAACCTTTTTATATGGGATTCCATCGGTTATGCTTTTCTATTTTTTTGCACGGCCGCTGACCGAGGTGTTTTTCCACTCCACAGATGCAGCCGTGTATTTACAGCTGCTGTGGCCATTTTTTCTGCTCCACTTTTTCATAATTCCGATGCAGGCCTATTTAATCGGCCTGGGACTGATGAAGGAGGCTTTCTATCATTCCATCTGGTCAACCGTTGTTTCATTCTCAGCCATGTTTTTGCTTGGCTCTCTTCACAGCCTGCAGATGGACGGGATTATTATCGGCATGAATATGGGAGCTGTTCTCCTGGCGATGATGCATTATGTAACAGTATGCAAAAAAATTGGCCTGACCCTCTATCTATCGCCTGAGAAGCAGTTTAACTAAAAAATAAGCATCTCCCCACATGGGCAGATGCTTATTCTTTTTCTTCATTATTTTTACCAAATTTGCTCTCTATCGTTTGTTCGTCCCCGTACAGGATAATATGGTCGCCTTCCTGAAGCTCCGTCACAAGCCGCTCTTTTCTAATCTTTAAGTCACCCCGCTGAATATACAGCACATTGATATCCTCATCATTATTGATAACATCACCTAACTCTTTATCTTTAAATTCACATGTTTCGTCAATAAAGTAGTCCAGTACATGATCAGAATCATCTGTAAGAAGAGCTTCTCTTATCGGAAGATCGCGGAAATCGTAATGTTCCTCAAGCTCATCCTCCAGCTTACCGGGAAGATAATCCCGCACCTTAGGCAGCCTTAAAATAATGATAATGATGACCAGGGCAACAGCCACGAACGAGATCTTTGCAGTATAAAATTCATCGGAAAGGATATTGCTGATTGCCGAAATAATGACTGCTAATGAAAAGGCGCCAAATAAT
Organism: Bacillus sp. ZZV12-4809; assembly: GCF_009849585.1. Classification (GTDB taxonomy): domain Bacteria; phylum Bacillota; class Bacilli; order Bacillales; family Cytobacillaceae; genus Cytobacillus. The sequence continues at coordinate 190,917 of NZ_VCRN01000001.1, read as the reverse complement.
ATTAAAAAAGCTCCGAACCTTCTGCGGATAGGATGGTCAATGATGAGCTCCGATTCTCCAGTTGTAAATCCTGTACCAGTTAGCATGCTGATTACCTGAAATCTGGAAACATGCTTATCAAGTCCTGTATAAGTAAAAATTAGAGTATTAATTTCAATAACGGCCAAGACGATTCCCAAATAAATCAGGATGAACAGAATTCCCATCTTGCTTCCTCCGAAACTCAAATTTTATTAAAAAAACCTAAGGAGTCAGTCCTTAGGTCATTGCTGAACAGTTTCATTATAGTAATTTACTGAATACATAGCGCCTTCATCAACCATTTTATTATCTTCAATATTATGCGGGTCCGGGTGACCCAGTTTTTCCGTTGGCACTGTATCGTTTAAAAAGCGTTCAGGCAGCATGCCTTTCATTTTAACTGCCAGAGACTGGACTTTATTTCGATTGTTTTTGCTTGCTAATAATAAGATGCTCGTGATGCCAACACCGGCTAATAGATATTGATTTAGCGGACGAGAGTTCATGAATATGCTCCTCCTTAATAAATTTGATTTTCTTTCTTGCTCTATCTTTACCCGGCATAATCAGAAGCAAACATTAAGAACTTTTAACATTGTTTCCAATACATGAAATAATTACTCTCCAAGAGTGGTTTAATTCGAGCCATTAGCAGGGAAAGATGTTGATATATATAGGAATCTTTTTAGGAGGAAGCTGGGGATGGAAAAGGAATATAATGAAGATAATTGGACATGGCACCGATACGATCATTTGGATGAAATAGACTTTAATGAAGCTGGAGATTATAAAGAAGCTCTGCAGGAATGGGCTAAAAACACTTCCGAGAACAAAACAAATGTAATGGAAATAGATACCTCAGTTCGCAATAAGGAAATTCTCAGCGGCTCCCTCATATATTCGCAGACAACGGAGGAGCAGCATGAACATAGCATGTTCCACTATTTTCTGACAAGGGATTTTCTCCTGACTGTTGATTTTGATTCGTCTGTTATTCAGTCTGATGAATCCTTGCTTTTAAAAAAAATGGATTATGCGCACAATGCCATTGATGGATTTTTTGTGATTCTGGGTGAAATTCTGAGCGATAATATTAAGAAGATTGATAAGTTTGAGGTAAGGCTAAATGACCTGTTATGGAAAATAAAAGATAAAAATAATATTAATCGCCTGGAAGAAATCTATGACCTCCGTCACCAGATCCTAGTGTGGAAAAATATCATGATTCCAGTTAAAGAGATTAGGCTTGGTGTAGAAGAAACCTTTGGTGAAGGTGTTACAGAAGGAACTGAGTTTAAAAGAACCTGCAAGCGAATTGAAAGAGGTTATACGCTGGTGCGTGAGTTTCAGCAGGAAATTGATGACCTTGTGAATTTTGAAGAGATGGTATCCATGCACAGGGGAAATGAAATCGTGAAGACTCTCACCGTCATTACTACCTTAATGACACCGGTCGCAACCTGGGGAGCGTTATGGGGCATGAACTTTAAAATTATGCCTGAGCTAGAGTGGAAGTATGGGTATTTGTTTTCCCTGATCATTATCCTTGCGTCTACCGCAGCCCTTTATTTCATGCTGGTGAAAAAAGGCTGGATGGGTGATATCCTGAGGGGTAAAAGGAAAAATTCATTCTTTAAATAAAAGGAATGCCGTTAGAGTACGGCATTCTTTTCGTTTAATAAATGATCCAATGTCATTTTTATCCCAGTCTCATATGGTGTTTTAGGCAGACTGCCGATTCTCGCTTCATATTTACTGCCGTCCAAAATAACAGGAGTCTGATTCAAGTACATCAATTCAGTGTATTCTTTCATCATGGGATCAAACACACCGATGGCACGAACCAACCATTTGTGGATAGATCGGAAGGTAATCTCTCTCTTGAGATGGCTGGAAACGATACTGGCTATTTCTTGCCCTGTAATGGTTCCTGTACCAGGGATATTCCAGACTTCACCGTATGAGTCACTATTTAACGAAAGTTCGGCTAACGCTTCTGCACCATCTTTAATAAAAATGAATTCTCTCAGAATATTGGTTTTGCCGACAAACAAGCCTTTATTTTTTTCAAGAACCTGACTCAGAGTATAGTGTAAAAGTGTATTTCCTGTTTGAGGGCCGTAAAAATCAGGGAAGTGGGCAATGATGTATGACACACCTGAGCCTTTTATCATCTCGATTAAGGTTTCGCGCAGCTTGCCTTTTTTGGTGTGCGGATTCTTGGGAGAAAATTCGTTAGCAGGGCTGGATTGAAGGCCATAGGAATATATGTTATCAGCATAAATAAAGGGCTTATGATGTTTGCGGCAAGCCTGCAGGGTATTAGTCAGAATAATGGAGAGTGCTGGATCCCATTCCGGGTAAGGGATATTGATGGCATGAAAAACAGCATCTGCTTCTATTACTGCCTTTTCAACATCATCTGGATTCAGTGCATCGCCTGATTGAATAACAGCATTTGTTCCCCAGTCTTTTTTAAATTTAAGCAGGTTTTCTTCAGATCTTGCAAAAGCAATAGTTCTTATATTTCTGCGGCATAGTGCCTCTGTTAATGCATGGCCCATTCCGCCGGTTGCTCCTAACACTGCAGCTGTTTTCATCATATACAATCATCCTTTGTATTTTATTAACCACTGTTCAATTAAGAGTAAAAATGAAAGAAATGCCGGAAACATTTCTTTAAGAAATTGCCTTTAGTAAAAATTTAGCATGTGAAGAGGCGAGATCCTTCACTTCTTCAAATGTCGTTTCGGATCTGCAATAATGCGTGACAAAGCCGTGCAGGCTTAAAAATACAGACCAAATATCTTTTATGGAAAGAGCCCTTGGAGCCAGTGAATTAATCGCTTGCGCAAAATGCATGTAGCTGGTATTTGGTCCTTCACTTAGATAACTTTTCACATCATCATCACGTATTAAAAACATCAGCTCATAATGTTTTTGATTGGTCAGGCCAAACTCGATATAGCGGTAAAAAATGCTGAAAAGCTTCTGTTCATTAGTATCTGCTGAGTCTCTCAGCACACTGTCCAGGACTTGGCTGAGCTTTTGAAAATCGGCTTCAACCATTTCATAAAATAATTGAGCTTTATTTTTGAAATGATAATAGATGGCACCATGGCTGCATTGAAGTGTATCCGCTATTTTCCTCATGGATGCTGCGGCATATCCTTCCTTAATAAACAGATCACGTGCTACAGAAATAATGGCTTCTTTTGTAAGTTCCTCATGGGCTGCTTTTCTTGGACTCATGGAATCACCTTTCGTTATTGAACACTGGTCAATAAGATTATATGACATAGTGGGGAATTTTGGCAATAGCAAATTAATATTTAACCAAAAAATTTTTATTAGGCATCAGTATTTGATATGCTTTAGTAAAATAGGAGGGAACAACATGAATGAAACCAAAACATGCAGAGAATCTTTTACCGTAAAAACGAGCATCGTGCTTCCGCCAGACACGAATACATATGGAACGTTATTTGGCGGCAAGCTGATGGCTTATATTGATGATGTGGCAGCTATTGCAGCGATGAGGCATGGAAGGAGAAATGTGGTAACCGCATCAACAGACTCTGTTGACTTTCTTCATCCGGTATATGAAGGCAATTCAGTCTGTCTGGAGGCATTTGTGACCTATACAGGCCGGACATCAATGGAGGTTTTCGTAAAAGTAATCGCAGAAGACCTTCTGACAGGTGATCGAAATGTGTGTGCAATGTCCTTTTTGACAATGGTTGCGGTTGACGAGAATGGAAAGCCGGCTCCTGTGCCGGCCGTCGTGCCTGAAACAGAAGAAGAAAAGAGTCTTTATGAAACGGCAAAAGAACGGGCGGAATTCCGCAAAAAACGCAGGAAGGACAGTGAAGCCAGGGCAAAGACATATGGTACAAATCTGCCCTGGTGATTAACAAAGCATTTTTGATGGGGGAGAGCACATAACACTGTTCTTCCTCTGTTAAAAACTTCCTCCTCATTTTTTCCCATTTGGAAAAAATAATTGAACCTTTCTACATGCCTTTGTCTAGTAAAATAGATTTAACTTTCAGAATATTAACTCTAATTCCTTGATTATCCTTTTCCTTCCTCTTAAGTTAGAAGTGTAAAACCTAACTGAAGGAGGTAGATTATGAGAAGAGTTTTGAAAACTGGTATTCTCATGCTTCTGAGTATTTTACTGGTTGCAGGAACAATGCCTTTAACCGGGCAAGCGAAAAAGCCGAAGCCTGAAGATGGCTATGGAGGGTATAGCCAGGTTGATGTCGGCAGGGATGGAATGGTGGCTTCAGCCCATCCGCTGGCATCTAAAATTGGGGCTGATGTCTTGAAAAAGGGCGGAAATGCCATTGATGCTGCTGTTGCAGTCCAGTTCGCCCTTAATGTGGTCGAACCAATGATGTCCGGAATCGGCGGCGGAGGATTCATGATGGTCTATGATGGCAAAACGAAAGAAACCTCCATCATTAACAGTCGTGAGCGCGCTCCTGCCGGTGCTACGCCGGATATGTTCCTGGATGAAAACGGGAAGCCGATTCCATTTGCGGAGCGTTCAACTGGAGGGACAGCTGTGGGTGTGCCCGGTACATTGAAAGGCTTGGAAACGGCTCTTGAAAAATGGGGAACACGCCCTATGCAGCAGCTGATCGGTCCTGCCATTAAGCTGGCAGATAAAGGGTTTCCGATTGATTCTGTTTTAGCCGATGCGATTGCCGATAATCAGGACAAGCTAGGCAGAACGGCTGCAGGCAAAGTCTTTTTGCCTAAGGGCAAACCACTTCAGGAAGGGGACCGTCTAGTACAGAAGGATCTTGCAAAAACCTTTAAGATGATCCGTGCTGGAGGAACAGATGCTTTTTATAATGGCAAAATTGCAGAAGCACTTGCAGGTGTTGTTCAAGGGTATGGAGGTTCAATGACACCGGAAGATCTGGCAAAGTATGAAGTTACCATAGATGAACCTATTTGGGGTGACTATAAGGGATATGAAATTGCGAGCATGCCGCCTCCAAGCTCTGGAGGAGTGTTTTTACTGCAGATGCTGAAGATGCTGGATGATTTTAATCTATCACAATATGATGTAAAGTCCTGGGAGAAATATCACCTGCTTGCTGAGACGATGCACCTTGCCTATGCAGACCGCGCCGTATATGCAGGGGATCCGGAGTTTGTCAATGTCCCGGTTAATGGGCTCCTTCACCCTGATTATATTAAGGAGCGCCAGGAACTGATCAGTCTGAGTAAAGTAAATCCAAGCCCTGAAGCGGGAGATCCTTGGAAATATGAGGACAGTGAAGCCAATTATGATAAAGTTGAACAGCCGAATGACCGCAAGTACGGTGAGACCACCCATTTTTCCGTAACCGACAGATGGGGAAATGTTGTGTCTTATACGACAACCATTGAACAGGTATTTGGAACAGGAATCATGGTTCCGGGCTACGGCTTGATGCTGAATAATGAGCTGACAGATTTTGATGCCGTACCGGGCGGGGCAAATGAAGTCCAGCCAAACAAGCGGCCTTTAAGCTCGATGACCCCGACGATCGTCTTTGAAGATGGAGAGCCTGTCCTGACAGTCGGCTCACCGGGAGGCGCAACGATCATTACATCCGTGCTGCAGACGATCCTTTATGCCATTGATTATGATATGGAGCTAAAGGCAGCGGTGGAAGAACCGAGAATCTATACAAATAACCTGAATTCCTACCGCTATGAAGAGGGCATTCCTTCAGAGATTATTAATAGACTTAACGGAATGGGACATAAATTTGGTTCTAGTCCAACCACGATAGGAAATGTCCAAAGTATTTTGATCGACCGTGATAAAGGAATTTTCAAAGGTGTGGCAGATTCAAGCCGCAATGGTGCTGCTATTGGTGTTGATTTGAAAGGGAAAAGGAAATAGTTTTGTGGGGATAGCACCTTTTATTAAGGTGCTATTCTTTTGATAAAAAGTGAATAGTAGTTCATTTTTTGGAAGGAATTTAAGTTCATGTGTTGAACTATAATCATAAAGCCATATATTAAGGAGGAACATGCCATGGCAGTCAAAGACGAATTATACCAGCTGGCAGATAAAATGAACGCTGATCCCGTACATATTAAAGATGAGAAAGATCGGGTATTTCAGGTGGACCTTGAGGAAAGCGGGCCAATCCAGATTAGATTAAAGGGAGGAAAAGTTATAGTAGAAGAGGGGGCTTCCCATGATCCTGAAGTGACACTGAAACTGTCAGACAAAAACTTTTCAAAACTATTAAAAGATGAACTCAACACAACCATGGCATTTATGACAGGGAGCCTGAAAGTAGACGGGAAAATGGGGCTTGCCCTGAAGCTGCAGGAAATTGTAAACAAATATCAATGAGAAGAAGGCAGCCCCCTCAAACAGGAAGCTGCCTTTTATTATAAAAACAGTGCCATCAGGTCTTCATCATAGTACCTTCCATCCATCTTCAGTGCGTGCCTCTCCGTACCGTAAACCTCGAAGCCTAAAGAAGCATAAAGCTTTTTAGCAGGCATATTTTCAGACATAACAGCCAGGTGGATTTGTTCCACCCCGTCCCATGACCGTGCCTTTTCCACAGCCTTGCTGATAAGGCTCTTGCCGACTCCATTCTCTCGGGCGGACTCTGTCACATACATCGCATAAATATTGGAGCGGTGCTTCATTTTTAGCCCGGTATCCCTTACTAAACTGACAACACCAATCAGCTTACCATTTTCGAACGCGCCGAAGTGGAAGGAATTTTCCGCCTTAAATCTTTCACCATACAATTCAGGAGGGCGGCTGGCTTCCTCCTCATAGCTTGAACCAAAAGCTTCCGGGTTCTTTTTTAATCCTTCCAATCTTAACTCTTTGTACATCTCAGCATCATCCGGGTGCAGAAGCCTAATTTCCATCGGGGTCACTCCTTTTTTTACCTACCCATAAGATTCTCTTTGCTTGGGAAAAATCCTTTTAAAAAAGGCTGTTTCTCAAGGTTTGCTGATGTTTGCAGATGATTTACTGAGTTGATGATGCGAGGTCCTCGAAAATGTATATTACTGATGGAAGCTTATTCAAGTCCAGCGGGAGAAGCAGGATAGGCAGCGTCCAGGAGGAGTCCTCGCCCGCCCCGCGGTTCAATAGACTAAAGCAACAATTAATATGAAAATACCGAAGAAAAATTGTTTTATTTGCTTTGATAAGGGAACAGGATAAAAAAAGTACAGGAGGGATCAGCATGGCCGAGAATAACAGCAAGGACTTAAAAGAGATTGTAAAAGGGCAGGATTCCCGGCAGCAGCAACAACAGTCAATAAAAGATCAGGAGCGTAAGCCGGATCAGCAAAACCGCCTGAAGGACCAGGAGAATATGAGGAAGTAATACTGAGAGGGAGCTATAAGTATAGCTCTCTTTTTTTGGCATCCCCGCAGGCGAAGCCGAGGAGGCTCGCATTCCTCCCCGCGGGTTCGCTGCGTGCCTTTCACTGCAATCAACGGGCATAATTCAAAGACAAAAAATCTTTGAAAAGATACTTTCTAAACCCCGGTTTGTAAGCAATCGCTCATGAATATTGAATATACATATAAAAAGGAGGAAGAAGAATGGGAGTGCTGTTTGGCTTAATTTTGGCGACTCTGGTTTTCGCTTATTGTATTGACCGCAAGAGGAAGAAGATTAACAATACAATGCAAAAAGGCATCAGCCCAAGTGAAAGGCCAGGGGAGAGCTCGAATTATACGATGGGTGACAAGCATTATACCGGAGGGGGACAATAGCCATAGAGTTTTGCGATAGCCGCAAGGCTCTTCTTTTTTTCCGAATCATGCTTTCTTGTCCTGAAAATGGGAAAAGCTAATGTTGCCTGGTTTCTATATGGCATCAAAAAGGGTATAAGGAAAACATACATATTGTAGTAACCTTTTTAGGAGTAGTGGCCTATGAAAAAAAGAAGAGTGGAATCCATTTTTGTGTTTATCCTGATTGCATCTGTGTATATGATCTTTTTCACGGATGCCAGCTCACCCATTAAAATCAGTGCTGCCCTGCTTTATGCAGCTGTTATCATTATCAGCGCTATATCCTTGATGCTCGAGAATCGAAGCCCTAATCAAACTCTGCTGTGGATGTATGTGCTGGTGTTTTTTCCAGTTGCCGGTTATCTGTTTTACCTGTTTTCCGGGCAGCTATATTTGAAAGGCTACCTGTTTAAAAGCAAAAGAAGCCGGGACAGGGATGAATGGAAAAGGCTGATGAAAAGGGAAGACACGCCAGATATATCTTTCCTCCAGGACAGCCAGCACTGCTTTGCAAAATTCGCCAATAATGTGGCATTGACCCCGCTCAGCACTAATTCACGGGCGAAAATCCTTAAAAATGGCGGGGAGACATTTAATGAAATCAAGAACAAGCTGCGTGAAGCAAAGGAATTTATCCATATTGAGTATTATATTTTCCGCTCTGACAGGCTTGGCAAGGAAATCATCAATATCCTGATCGACAAAGCCAGGCAGGGGGTGGAAGTACTGTTTATTTTTGATGCAGCAGGCAGCATGGGAATCTCACTGGAGGATTTGCAGTCGATGGAGGAGGCAGGCATTAAAGTGCGGCCATTTTCTCCACTGAAGTACGGTTTTTTCAATCAGAAGTTCAACTTTAGAAATCACCGCAAAATTGTTGTAATTGATGGGAAAGTTGGCTTTGTGGGCGGACTGAATGTAGGCGTTGAATACCTGGGTGAAGATGAAAAAATCGGTTTCTGGCGGGATACACATATGCTTTTGAAGGGGGAGGCTGTGTATACATTGCATACGGTCTTTCTCCTGGACTGGGAATATGTCAGCAAGGAAGATGTGCTGGAGGAATACCGGGATGTAAAGTATCCGATCGATGATGATGTGCTTGATGGCGCGGTCCAGGTGGTGGCCAGCGGTCCCGATACACAGCAGGGAATAATGAGTGATTTATATTATTCGATGATATCCTGCGCAACCAGATCCATTTGGATTGCCACACCTTATTTTGTCCCTGATGAATCGATTCGCACGGCATTAAGAGTGGCGGCGGCAAAAGGAGTGGAAGTGCGCATTCTCGTCCCTGAGATAAATGACAGCTTTCTGACACAATATGCAAGCAGGTCCTACTTTGCGGAGCTTCTGCGATATGGCGTCGAAATATATTCCTATAAAAAAGGCTTTCTGCATCAGAAAATCATTATCGTGGACGGTATCCTTGCTTCAATAGGAACTGCGAACATGGATATGCGCAGCTTCCATTTGAACTTTGAAGTTAATGTCTTTTTGTACGGTACAAGCTCGATCCGCGATCTTGTCGCCCATTATGAAGAGGATCTCGAGGAAAGTGTGAAATTAAGTCCTGTCCAATATTATAAAAGAGGATTGGCGGAAAGGTCGAAGGAATCCTTCGCCCGGCTGTTTTCCGGGGTATTATAAAAAAGTGCCATTGATGTGGCGCTTTTTTTGTGGAGCAACTGCTTTGTCAGTAAAGTTCTTTAAACAGCGAATAGGTGAGTGGGCTTGCAAATAGACGAGCCCAACTTGCAAATAGAACCGAGAATCTGCAAATAGACCAAACTCCCGTACAGCCAAAAATCTATTTCCATCTCCAGACCGATACATAATCCTCCTCCCTAATGGTCAAAAAAGGAAAAAAACATACTAAAATTAGAAACAGTAAGGTATGATTAGAATAGTTTGAAAAGTTAGATAAAAGGAGGGTCTTTATGCTTTCACAATCAGTTATTCATGATGTTATTACTGCAGCCCTGGCTACTGGCGGGGACTTTGCTGAAGTATTTGTTGAGGACCGTTTCACTAATAACCTTGCGCTTCAGGGAGGGAAAATCGAGAGCAGCTTATCTGGCAGGGATTATGGGATCGGCATTCGCGTATTTAAGGGGCTGCAGAGTGTTTATGCTTATACAACGGATGGCTCAAAGGAAGGCTTGCTGAAAGCTGCGGGTAATGCTGCCCAGGCGATCAAAGGGGATAAAATCATTCAGCCTGTAGAGCTGCATAAAGAGATCATTCCGGCAGCACATCCAATATCTCTGAATCCGCGCGAAGTGGAGAAGCTCCGCAAAGTAGATGTGATGAAAAAGGCATATGAAATCGCAAAAAACTATCACAGCAGCATCCAGCAGGTTACAGTCAGGTATTTGGATGAAGAACAGAATGTGATGATTGCCAACTCGGAAGGTAAATTTGTTGAAGACCGGAGGGTGCGAAGCCGCCTTGCTATCCAATCGATTGCAGCAGAAGGAAATAAAATACAGCCTGGATTTTATGGACCTGGAGCCCATAAAGGCTTTGAGTTTATGGAAAACCTGAACCTGGAGCATTATGCGAATGAGGCATCCCGCATTGCTGTTACAATGCTTGGTGCAGACCCATGTCCAAGCGGGAAGTTACCCGTCATCATTGATAATGAATTCGGCGGCGTTATTTTCCATGAAGCATGCGGACACGGTCTTGAAGCTACATCTGTAGCAAAGGAAAACTCTGTTTTTGCAAACCGGGTCGGCGAAAAGGTGGCCTCCGATGTCGTTACATATATTGATGACGGCACAATTGCCAATGAGTGGGGATCGATTACGATAGATGATGAAGGCGAAAAAGCCCGTAAAAATGTGCTAATTGAAAATGGGATTTTAAAAGGTTACTTGATTGATAAATTCGGGGGCCGCAGAATGGGCATGGAGCCGACAGGCTCGGGAAGACGGCAGTCCTACCGGTTTGCACCGACTTCGAGGATGACCAATACGTATATTGCCAACGGCAAATCCACTCCTGAAGAAATCATTTCAAATACAGAGTATGGAATTTATACAAAATACATGGGCGGGGGCCAGGTAAATACCACAACGGGCGATTACAACTTCGCCGTCATGGAGGCGTATCTTGTAAAAGACGGAAAACTCGGCAAGCCTTTAAAAGGTGCTACTTTAATAGGAAATGGCCCGAAAACTCTCCAGCTGGTTGATATGGTGGGGAATAACCTGGATCATGGTGCAGGCATGTGCGGGTCACAGAGCGGAAGCATCCCAGTCAACGTTGGCCAGCCGATGATCCGCGTAAGTGAAATGACTGTTGGCGGAACCAAGGGGGTCGAATAATATGAATCTGCAGGAATTTAAAGAGAAGTTATTTCATCTTGGTAAGGAACACGGTTTTACAGATATGGAGCTTTATTATGAGAGGGAGGAAAAGTTCGCCTGTGAGCTCTATAAAGGTGAAATCGATTCCTACGACACTTCCGAAGTGTTCGGAACCTCCTTCCGAGGCCTTTACGAAGGCAGGATGGGCTATGCTTTCACGGAAAAACTGGATGAAGAGTCCCTGTCTTTTCTGATTGAGAATGCGAAGGAAAACTCTCAATTCATAGAAGATGAAGTACAGGAAGAAATCTTTGCCGGCAGCGAAAAGTATGAGGCAGGAAGCTTTTATTCAAGCAGTCTTGCTGAAGTAACGATTCCTGAAAAAATAAATTTGCTTAAGGAAATAGAAAAGCATATCTATGCATATGATGAGCGGGTAACCGGGACTGATTATTTCATGCTGAGCAGCAGTGAAACGGAAAGGGTTCTCCTCAACAGCAAGGGCCAAAATCTCAGCGAAAAGACCAATCATGCCGGAATTTATGTATCAGTCATTGTTAAGCAGGGAGATCAGGTGAAAAATGGTGAATACTCCAAGTTTACGAGAGACTTTTCCGTTTTTAATCCGGAGGAGATAGCCAGGCATGCTGTAGAAGAAGCGTTATCACAGCTTAATGCCAAAAGTGCAGAAAGCAAAAATTATCCAGTTATATTAAGGAATGATGCTGCCAGCGCTCTGCTGCAGACATACATCCCGATTTTCTCAGCTGAAAATACCCAAAAAGGGCAATCCGCTTTAAAAGGTAAAACAGGTGAAATCATTGCTGCAGCGTCATTGAATATCACAGATGATCCATTTTTGGAAGAAGGCCTGCTAAGCTCTAATTTCGACAGCGAAGGGGTGGCCACTTCCAGGAAAGATATTGTGAAAGACGGCAGGCTTGTCACTTTGATGCATAATCGCAAAACAGCTCAAAAAGATGGAGTGGAATCGACAGGCAATGCCTATAAAGCTTCATATAAGGGAGCTTTGACTGTAGCTCCAGCCAATCTTTACGTCAATCCATCCGATCAAAGCTATGATGAGCTGGTATCTTCGGTCCCAGAGGGCATTCTCATAACCGAATTATCCGGCCTCCATTCCGGTGCCAACACCGTCTCAGGAGATTTCTCGATTGCGGCCAACGGCTTTTATATCAAAGACGGAAAAGTGCAAAACGCCGTAAACCAAATGACGATTGCCGGAAACTTTTATGAGCTTATGAATAATATTGAAGCAATCGGTTCAGACCTGGAATTCTCGATGGGATTCATGGCTACAGGCTATATTGGTTCGCCATCTCTATTAATCAGGGAGCTGGCTGTTACGGTGGAGTAAGACGGAGGGCGCATCACGATGTGGTGCGCTTTTTTGAAAAGTCATCGCAGATAGAGGGGGATATTTATGGGGAGGGTTATCGAAGCAAAAATAGGCGACGCGGAAAAAATATTATCCATTCAAAAGCTGGCATATAGAAGTGAAGCGGAACTTTATGGAGATTTTAATATCGAGCCATTAAAGCAAACCGTCAGTGATGTTGAAAAGGCTTTTGGAGATTATTTAATTTTAAAATACATAGAGGATGGTGAACTGGCAGGTTCCGTCAGAGCCTTTCAAAAAGATGGAACATGTCATATAGGCAAACTAATGGTGCATCCGGACTTTCAGAATAAAGGAATTGCAAAAGCACTTATGAAGGAAATCGAACGTAGATTTAATGCAGAACGATTTGAATTATTTACCGGAAGCAAAAGCGAAAAAAATATTCGTTTTTATGAAAAGCTTGGTTACGCGGGATTTAAGACAGCAAAGCTGGAAAGAGAAGAAACCCTATTTATTTTTATGGAGAAGGTAGCGAAAGCAGGCACAACAGTTATTTAAGGTTAGGTAGGAGGACCCGCTAATGAAAACTCTTGAAGCAGACCGGCTGATTCTTCGCAGCCTTACCCTTGACGATGCACCCATGGTAGAAAAGTACGCAAGCGATTATGATGTGGCCAAAACTACATTAAATATTCCCCATCCCTATCCGGAGGGGGGAGCAAGGGATTTTATTTCAAGCATCCTGGAAGCTGAGAGAAAAGGCAAGATTGTGATTTTTGCCATTACGAGAAAAGAGGATAAAAGCTTAATAGGACTCATCAATATTACGGGCAACAATGCAAATAGACGGGCAGAAATCGGCTATTGGATCGGCAAGCCCTTCTGGGGCAAAGGATATGGTACAGAGGCTGCAAGGGCAGTTATTAAGTTTGGATTCGAAGAACTGAACCATAACCGTATTTATGCTCTTGCTTTTACAGACAATCCCGGATCCTGGAGGATTATGGAGAAGTCAGGAATGAAGCATGAAGGAATTTTGCGGCAGCATGCAATGAAAGATGGCAGGCTGGTGGATTTGACTTACTATGCGATACTGCGTGAGGAATACACAGGTTAAGAGAGCCGCCATTTGAATCACACGCCGCTATATGTTTCAATGGAAGCAAATCCTTTTTATCCTGGAGGTTCATGTGCGGATCATTGCTTCCCACCCTTTTATAACAGTCACCCGGAAAATCGATTGGAATCAGCAGCAATACATTGAACAGGAACTTTATCTTTATTTATATGAGGATCATATCCTTTCGCCATCAGAAAAGTTTCTCCTTGATGAAGTTTGGGATATGTCGTACAGAAGCTCCAATTGTGAAATTGGTTTTCTTTATCTGCATACCAGCCGGGGGTTATTCTCTTTTCAAGTAAAGTCAGAACCGAGTCATTTTATAAACCTGTACAAAGATCTCAAAAAGTAAAAGCCGGAACTGTTACGAACAACAATTCCGGCTTTAATATTATGCCTGCTCTGTCAGGCGTACAAGCATATGGGCAAGCTTATGTCTTTCTTCCTCATCTCCGACTTTCCATAATTCCTTCAGCAGCTGTTCTTCACGGTTTTTGGGCTCCACATTTTCAGCCAGGTAGCCAGCCACCTTTTCAGCGGTTACGGCTAGCTGTTCCTCATTTAATCCCAGCTTCTTGCCAAGCTCAATCCGTTCCGCCAGATAGCTCTTAAATTCATCGAAGCTGCTTAAGATAACTTCTGCCCGTTCATTCGACATCTTGTCCATTGCGCTCTTAATATTTTCTGTATCCAATTCACCATCTTGTTTAATTACATGTTCTTGTTCATTCATATTTATAGACCTCCCAAAGGATTGTTTTCTTATTAAATATCCTTTCAGAAGGAGAATTAAACTCTTTTAGATTTCACTCGATGGTGTTTCCTGAACTGCTTTCAGTTTTCTGAATTTCACTTTTGAAAATATAACACCCATTTCATATAGCCCGATAAGAGGAACGAGGACTAAAATCTGTGAAAATAAATCAGGCGGTGTAATTAGAGCTGATACAACAGCCATGATCAAATAAGCGTATTTTCGCATCGAACTGAGCATGACTGGGGTAACAACGCCTATAGTTGTCAGAAACAATAGCAACAAGGGAACTTCAAACAGAAACCCAAAAGGAATGGTCGACATCAGAAGAAAAGAAAAATACTCCCTGGCCGTGATCATCATCGCAAAGTGTGACTCACCCAACAGCAATAAAAACTGATAAATAGCAGGGAATATAATAAAAAACCCAAAGCCAAGCCCGCCGATAAAGCTGAACAGAATAGCCGGAAAAAACATTAAGGACACCCGGCTTTCTTTTTCTGTTAATGCCGGCTTTACAAATAGCCAGATCTGATGGGAAATGAAAGGAAGCGAAAGCCCAAGGCTGATGCTTCCGGCAATTCCCGTGTACAGCTTTATGACATCCAGCGGTCCAAGCATAACAAGCTCATGATCGTTTGCCAGCACCGGTATCAGCCGATTGATGAAAAACAGACATAGGGCAAAGCTGACAATAAAGAAAATTAGGGATCGAATCAGCACTTTTCTCAGGTCTGTTAAATGCTCTACAAGGGTTTGTTCGTCTGATTTCATTCTAAACCCTCCTGTTAAAGCGGTTTATCCTTCCGGTCAGCCGTTTCAATTGAACGTGTTTTTGACTCAGGTTCATCGTCATCGCTCATAATATCTCTGGCTGATTTTTTGAATTCTGATAAGGTCCTCCCAAAAGCCGATCCGATTTCCGGAAGTTTTTTCGGACCAAAGATAATTAAGGTAATTACCAGTATGATAATCAATCCTGGTATTCCGATATTTGAAATCCCCATGATGTTCACTCCTTATTTTTTATGCAAGCAAGCCGCCTTCTTTGCTGTATTTGATGATTCCTTCAGCAGCACGGTAGGCGAGTGCTCCGACGGTTCCTGTCGGGTTATAGCCTCCATTGTGAGGGAAGGCGGATGCGCCGACGACAAATACATTTTCTGCATCCCACATCTGCAGATAGTTATTTACAGCTGATGTTTCAGGCTCAGCTCCCATGATGACACCGCCTGTATTATGTGTGGTCTGATAAGGGACAATATCATAATGCTCAAGCTGCTGCCGGTCGTTAATTTTTGATGGGCCCATTTCCTTCATGATCTGGTCTGTGATTTTTCCAATATAGTTATAAAGATTCTTATCCTGTTCAGTGAAATCGTATGTCAGACGAAGCAGAGGAAGCCCGTAAGCATCTTTATATGAAGGGTCGAGATCCATGTAATTGTGCTGTACAGGCATGGATGCTCCCTGTGTGCCGATGCTTAAAGCCCTGGTGAAATATTTAATGGAATTTTCCTTGAACTTGCTGCCCCATTTCGGTGTATCAGTAGGCACCATATTATATTGAATCGGACGGTATCCTGACTGGTTGATAGAGATGGAGCCGCCATGGATGAATCCAAGATCGGAGTGATCGAAATTGTCTCCATTGTAGTCATCGACAGTTGCCCCAAGAGCCCCGGCACCCATGAATGTATTAAACTGCTCTTCATCAAAAAAGCCTGCTGAACCCGGGAGAATCTGGTAGCAATAATTTTTGCCAATCACCCCTGTGCCTGTATCAGGATTGTAGGGACGTCCCAGCTTGGATGTAAGCAGCAGGCGGGTGTTATTCATGACATAGCTTGTCACAATAACCATTTCAGCCGGCTGGATGAACTCCTCTTTTGTCTGGACGTCTACATAGCGCACACCGGTTGCCTTTTTGCCGTCGTGAATAATTTCCGTTACATTCGCAAAGTTTCGGATATCCACATTTCCAGTTTCTTTTGCGAATGGTATAACGGCTACAGTTGGATCAGCCTTTGCACCATATTCACAGCCAAAGCGTTCGCAAAACGCACAATACTGACATGCAGCCAGTTTGGCTCCATATTGGTTTTCATAAGCCTCGCTCATATTTCCGGATGGCATATGGTATGGTTTCATGCCCAATGATTTTGCGGCTTTTTTAAATCTGGCCGTTATGGGTGTTTCCTTCATTGGAGGATTTGGAAATGGGTCTGCCCGTTTTGGCCCCAGCTCACCTTCCTCACCGCCAATGCCTGCCGCCTTTTCGAATTCATAGAAATAAGGCTCCAGTTCTTCGTATGTAATGCCCCAGTCCTGGACCTGGAGGCCCTTAATCTTGGCTTCTCCATACTTTTTAACTGTCTGCGATTTTATTTCAAAGTCATAGGGCAAAAAGCGGAAGGTATGTCCATTCCAGTGAACGCCGGATCCCCCTAAGCCTTCGCCAAGCAAAAAGGAGCCAAGCTGGCGCATCGGAAGGGCTCTTTCCTTTCCATGGTTACGGAACGTGATCGTTTCTTTAGAAAGATCCTGCATTAATTCATAGCGGATTCCATAGCGAAGTTCATCATGGATAACATAGTAATCCTTGACGCCGCGCTCTTTTCCCCGCTCCAAGCCGACTACTTTTAATCCCTGTTTTCCTAATTCAGCCGCAATGATACCGCCGGCCCAGCCGACTCCTACAATAACTGCATCTGTTTTTGGCAATGTTTTCGCCATGTTTACCACTTCCTTAAAAGATAATCCTATTTCGTATATGAATGGAGACTGTTCGGTTTGATTTTTTCGAATTTCTCAGACTCTATCTGATTGATATAGCTCATTTGATGGCCAGGAAAGTCTTTCATTTTCCAGCCTTCCATATTTTTGTTTCCGGCATAAGCAGGATCTGCATATACACCTTCAATGGTGGCGGCCCGGAGAATATTAAAGAAAGTCCTGGACGTTACACCCCTGAGCTTCACTTTGTCTTCCTCAAAGGCTGTAAGAATTTCATCCTGCTGCTCGCCTTCCAGTTCAGCAAATGGCTTATTGAACTTTTCATTGCTGTAAGTCTGCAGGGCAGCAAGTCCGACATCAAAGACTTCGTGCCGTCTTAATGGAGACTGGTAGCCTTGAAAGTTTGAGCCTGGAAAGAACGGACCCTGCATATATTCCCTTGTATTGTTGCCCCATGAGCCGGCAAGCTGGTGGTCGATAAAGAAAGGAACATCCAAATCATTGGCGCCAGGGCCATTTTCATCCTTTGGATAAATTCTCTCAACGGCCGCCTGCAGAATTCCGAATGTCTCGGGGTTAGTAAAATATAATGCCGACTGCTGATAGGCAACCTGATCATGACCGTTTGTATGGGCATTCTCTTCCGTTGCTGTACCATCTTTATTCATGTTTGCACCAATTAAGCCGCCAAGAATGCCGCCGCCCACCAAACCGCCGGCAACTAAACCTGAATTGCGGATGAATCTTCTCCGGGACATGGTTGATTCTTGTTTTTGTTCATGTTCAGACATTTCAATAGAAACCTCCTTTTATTTGCCATTATGGAGAAATATATACATGTCTAAACATTTTGATAGAATTATTTTTTGGATTATGAAATGAAAAGAGGAAATAAGGGGTATTTTGAGCATTAAAAAAGATGCAAACCGATTGGTCTGCACCTTTTTTAAGTCCGATGACGGACAACCTGAGGATTATGATTTGCATAGGGCCATACCGATTTTAAATATATCGGTTATAGACGAGAGTGCCTTTCGAACGCTCTGCAAATCCTCCCTGGTTTCTTGCAATGCCAATGACGAACCTTGAAGTCGCTGTTACGCTTTTCATCGTCAACCAGTCCCTTCCGTTTTGTTATTGGCTTTGCATTATTTGTTTACCCCGTCTATTGGTCTTAAAACCTGTTTATTAAAAAAATTGGAGTTTCTATCTTTAATGGATAAAATGAAAGAAAGGATGTGAACCCCTAATGAATACGAAAAAAGAAATCCGTGAGTACATATGGAGTTTTCTTGAAGAGAACAAGCTTGGACGCTTTCCGTTTCCTTTAAAAAATAGAATTCCCAATTTTAAAGGAGCTGAAAAAGCGGCCGCATTTGTTTTTACTATGCCTGAATATAAAGAGGCTGAGGTCATTAAGGTAAATCCTGATTCTCCACAGCTGCCGGTTCGCACACAAATTTTGAAAGACGGTAAGACATTGCTGGTTCCAACTCCACGGCTTAAAGCTGGATTTATTATGGTAAAGCCGGGATGGGTGCCGCCAGGGGAAGAGCGGAAAGCTGCGAGCCTTAAGCACATACATTCTTACGGAAAAGAAGTGCCCCTCACAGAATTGCCGAAGATTGATTTGTTTTTTGCCGGATCAGTAGGTCTTCACCGGGATGGCCGGCGGGTCGGAAAAGGGGAGGGCTATGCTGACCGGGAGTATGCGATCATCAGAGAATTGGGTAATCCTGAAATCCCTGTGATTGGAACGGTTAACAGCGCCCAGGTGACAGAGGCAGATATCCCGAGGGATCCATTTGATTTGACTGTCGACTGGATTGCCACTGAAAAAGAGCTGATCAAAACCAATTCGCCATATCCAAAACCAAACGGGATTCAATGGGATCTTGTAACGGAGAAGGAAATGGAAGAAATGCCGGTTTTGCGTGAAATATGGGAGATTACAAAAGGAAAGGCAGCCAAGTAATGGGCTGCCTTTTAAGATTTCACTTCATTCATTATCTTTAGAACATCATTAATCTTTGCGTGGTCTTCAGGTGATTCATCAATATGGTTCCATAGCATGTTTCCCTGAGGAGAAAAAAGCCATGTCCCGCCCTGAATGTAGACATCCTGAGTTTTCATGGACTTCAGGACAAACTCTTTCTGTTTTTCATCCCTAGGGATAAAGCCGCCGACTTTTCCTGTAATATATCCTAATGCGGCTTTTGAAAGAAGCTTCCACTTTGGCATGGTTTTATGTCCCATTCCTCTATAAGCTTCCCGGGAAGGGTCGCCAAGGAATGGAAAAGGAAACGGACCGAATTGCTCAAGGAATTGTTTAATAAATGTTCCTTTCGAAGGAGCAATGACAATGACTTGAAAACCTCTTTCTTCTACTTCATTTATGCGCTCGCGCAACTGCGCAAGATATTCCCGGCAGACCGGTCAGCCAAGATGGCGGATGAAAACAGCCATTGTGTATTGTCCATTAATGGCCTGTTCAAGCGTCATATTTTTATCAGAATTTGGGCTTTCTAAAATATAGTTCATTCATATCCCGCCTTTCGGGTTTGCTTCTGATCATACTTAATTCTTTTAAAGGAATAAAGAATTCCGGCTTGAGTATAAAAAAAAAACAGGAGTTTTCACTCCTGTTTAGTCCCGGCTCCCCAATATTCCAAAAATGCGAAGGATATTAATGAACAGGTTAATAAAATCGAGATATAGATTAAGGGCCATCAAAGGCACTTCTTCCGGAGACACTCCGTAATGCTTCATGCGGTTGAAGTCGAATAGCACATATCCGCTGAATACAAGCACTCCGATGAAGGAAAAAGCCAGCATAGCATTAGAGCTTAACGGCCAGATGAGGCTGAAAATTCCAATCGCAATAAGAGCAAGCAATGCCGCCATCAGCATGCCGCCGAGGAAAGATAAGTCCCGCTTCGTAGTCGAAGCATACACGGCTAAACCTGTAAATACAACCGTTGTCGTTGCAAGGGCGGTTAAAACAGGATTTGGTCCAATAGCAGCCAGGTAATGGGCAACAATCGGATAAGTCGTCATTCCTGAAATAAATGTAAATACATAAAGGAATGTATACCCGATAGCTTTTTTGCGGCGGAGCAGGAAAGCAAAAAGCAGCATGCCGAGTTCAAGAATCATGAGCGGCAAAAACAAGGCTGGCGGAATAAAAACCCCCGCCATCGTTCCGGCGAAAGCAATCCCCAATGATAAGGCAAACGCCCTTAAAACAGAAGGCAAATAACTGTTATTTGCGGTGTGCTGTACATACATTTTTCATTTCTCCTCTAACATCATTTGTATATGTATATACGATAAAGTTATTCTTTAAGTTTCATTTATTATTTATTTTTTAAGAGATCTCTTATTTCAGTTAAAAGCTCAACATTGGGATCCACTACGGGTTCTGGTGCTGCTTCTTCTTTCTTTTTGAAACGATTGTTGATAATCCTGATAAAGACGAAAATGGAGAATGCCACTATGAAGAAGTCCACTATATTCTGTATAAATAAACCATATTTCACCTGTGCTCCGCCGACTTTCACCATCAAATCCGTAAAGTCAACTCCGCCCATAAGCAACCCAACAAGAGGCATGATGATATCATCTACAAGGGAAGATACAATCTTTCCGAAGGCAGCTCCGATTACAACCCCAACCGCCAAATCCAGGACATTTCCCTTTAGGGCGAATTTTTTAAACTCATTCCACATAACCAATCACCTTTCTTTGAAAATTACCGTTATTATACTATGAAGAATAGGTGATAAGGAAGCACCTATTGACAGAAACAGGCTTTTTCTCTATAGTAACTATGACAATTATATTTCTATTATTCCCGTGTTATCGGGAGAGGTTCATAGCATCACCCTCTATAAAAAACTATGGCTTTGATTATAATAATCAACCATATCCAAGAGAGGATATGGTTTTATTTTTCAAGCTGTACTTTTCGGACCTCTCTTTTGGATCAGCGGGATCATATAAAGGGAGGCTATTTTTATGTCAGGAAGAAAAGATGAGGAATTAACAGATATTACATTATTGGGAAATCAGGGGACTAACTACCTTTTTGAATACTCGCCTGAAATTCTGGAGGCTTTTGATAATAAACATCCAAACCGCGACTATTTTGTAAAGTTTAATTGTCCCGAGTTTACGAGCCTATGCCCGAAAACGGGCCAGCCGGATTTTGCGACTATTTATATTAGCTACATTCCAGATCAAAAAATGGTAGAGAGCAAGTCATTAAAGCTGTATCTTTTCAGCTTCCGAAATCATGGCGATTTCCATGAGGACTGCATGAACATCATTATGAATGATCTGATTGAGCTGATGGACCCGCGCTACATTGAAGTCTGGGGCAAGTTCACGCCTCGTGGCGGGATTTCCATTGACCCGTACACGAACTACGGCAAGCCCGGAACAAAATATGAGAAAATGGCGGATTACCGCTTGATGAACCATGATCTTTATCCGGAGACGATTGATAATCGCTAATAGAAGACCTTGCTTAAAGGGCAATTTTAAAATATGATCAAAAAGGCAGAGCAATCTGCCTTTTTTGCTGCAGAATAAGCTGTGTTTGTGGAATATCAAGTAAAGAATTCCTTCAATGAATGCCATACTATAAAAAAGCTCTGAAGGGAGACAAAATGAAGAAAAGCATACATAAAAAAGATCCTCGTTTTAAAGTAGCAGAGAAAGAAGCGTGGGTTGGCATTGGTCTCGTACTCTTTAATTTCATTTGGTGGTATGGGTTTGCCTATGGACTGGGGTCAGCACCTGCCGATGAGTATACATTCATCATGGGGCTGCCGGCATGGTTTTTCTGGAGCTGTGTTGCCGGTTTTATTGTCATGGTGATACTGGTATCCGCGGCTGTGAAATTCCTCTTTAAAGAAGTTCCGTTCGAAGAAAATGGGGAAGGGAGAGATTCCGAATGAACTGGCAGGTTATTGCACCTCTTCTCTTCTTTTTAATCATTATTTTTCTGGTGGGTTTATGGTCCAGCAGAAAGATGGATGCCGGCAGCTCGTTTCTGCAGGATTATTTTCTGGGAGGAAGGCAGCTGGGCGGTTTTATATTGGCTATGACCATGATTGCAACCTACGGAAGTGCCAGCAGCTTCATTGGGGGCCCTGGTGTTGCATATACGCAGGGGCTTGGCTGGGTGCTGCTCGCCATGTCACAGGTTGTTACTGGTTATTTCGTCCTTATGGTCTTGGGAAAAAAGTTTGCGATTACAGCAAGAAAGTATAATGCTGTAACACTCATTGATTTTTTGAAAGAAAGATATAACAGCAAATGGGTTGTGTGGCTATCTTCTCTCAGCATCATTATTTTTCTGTTTTCAGCTATGGCAGCCCAATGGGTTGGCGGAGCAAGATTGATTGAGTCACTGACAGGATTAAGCTATTTATCTGCTTTATTCATTTTTGCGGCATCTGTTATGGTTTACGTGGTGATCGGCGGCTTCCGTGCTGTTGCTGTAACGGATGCCGTCCAGGGCGGGATTATGTTCTTGGGCACCCTGGTCCTTCTGGTTGCTGTCATTGTGGCAGGTGGAGGAATCCCGAATATTATCAGCGATCTGTCTTCAGAGAATCCGAATTTGATTACCCCATTTGGGTTTGATGGCGGATTGACTCCTTTATATGTTTCATCCTTCTGGATTCTGGTGGGAGTGGGGGTTATTGGTCTTCCTCAGGTGGCTGTAAGGGCCATGTCCTATAAAAATGCCAGAGCCATGCATAGGGCAATTATTATTGGAACAATCGTGGTTGGCTTTATCATGCTTGGCATGCATTTGATTGGTGTATTTGCCAGGCCGATTCTTCCCGGAATTGAAGTGGGGGATAAAGTTATGCCGCTGATTGCCATGGAGGTCCTTCCGCCGTGGCTTGCGGGAATTGTACTGGCTGCACCGATGGCTGCGATTATGTCTACCGTGGATTCCCTGCTCCTTCTGGTCAGCTCGGCGATTGTTAAAGATGTGTATATAAATTATATTAAACCTGATGCTGAAGAAAGCACGATTAAGAAAATGAGTTTTGCAGTCACAGCCCTGCTGGGGATTCTCGTGTGCATCATGGCGCTCAGTCCGCCCGATTTGCTTATCTGGCTGAATCTCTTTTCTTTCGGAGGGTTGGAAGCAGCATTCATATGGCCAGTTGTGCTGGGCCTTTATTGGGCGAAAGGGAATAAATATGGGGCAGTGGCCTCCATGATAACCGGCACAGTTTCCTATATTTTATTCCATACTTTTTATCCCAATGCTTTAGGCATGAATACAGTCGTAATGCCTATTGCTTTATCACTGGCATCTTATATAGCCGTAAGCCTAATTACCGAAAAATCAGCACCTGCAGCTGCAGAAATTTAAGCAAGAGGCCCCGGAATGGTATTCCGGGGCTCTTCTATTAAACCTGCAAAAAGCCTTTAGGTAGGGCTCTGGCTGGTTTATTAAAACGTTTGATTGAAGCAGGAGAGGAGTCATATATAAAGGATACGGGAGGAAACCTGTGCTTTTGTAAAAAAATGAGCATATTGATAGATTTGTAGAAACGATCCCTATTTGTTACACTTAATAAGTTGAAACGTAATTGTAACATTTGACTTTAAATGGAAATATTCTTATCACATTAGGGAGTATATAATGAAAAATTTTATAAATATGATTATGATTGCCATGCTTTCATCCGTTATTGCAGGCTGCTCAAGTGAAATAAATGCATCATTAAATACAGAAGAAATAAAACTTAAAAAAGAGGATAAAGCCGAATCAGAAGATACTGCCTCTGTGCAAGAGGATGGAAAAGAGAAAAAAGAGACAGTATGGCTGGAAAGCAATTCACTATACCAGATTGAAGCTGCAGACGGCAAAAAGAAATATACTGTTTTTCTTTATTCGGAAGACGAAAGAAGAACCACTCTGGCAGAGGACAGTGCAAAAGGAAAGAAAGGCGATACTTATTTTACCGGACATTATTCAGTTTACCTGGCTGAGAACGGGTCAAAAGAAGCGTATAAACAAGATGCTCTTAGTGACGGTGCAGAAATGTCATTTAATCTTTCAAAGGAACAGGTTTACACTCAGAAAATGAGGAACAAAACCATCATCTCAATCTTTCAGTCCAAGGGGGAAAATTTAGTTAAGGGTCAGCTGCTGGCGATTAAAGATGGAGAAGTGGTAAGAATCAGCACGGAAAAAGACATGACCACTACTTCCAACGCGAAAATAAAAACGATTAATCAAAAATTTATTCAAACTGCCCAAAATAAAAATGATGTATGGGTTATTTCAACATGGCATTTTAATGAAGAAACCCATTCAATGAGTCTTCACGACCGAATCGAGCTTTCCAGCGAAGATCAATCTGATATCGACTGGATGAATCTGTGGCTGAAAAAGGAAGCCCTCTACTATCCTTTTAAAAACCTTGCACTCAGTGGGGATGCCCTTGAGAAAGCAAAACAGGGAATCCCGCTCGGAAGTCCATTTCCGATTGGAACAAACATATCTGAAATAAAAAAATCAGATCCAAACTTTGTTAAAGAGGGGTTTGAAGATGGCAGCCCTTTTGTGATGTATCCTGAGATTACCTATTATTTTGAACGTGAAACCGGGAACGTTACAGCTATTTCCATTCCTGGGCAGCGGGTGAGAACATCAATGAACGAAATTACGTCAATGTTTGGCACTCCAGCAGCGGTTAGGGAAGAGAAGCTATCGGGTGAAACCATCTCCACCTACCCGGCAGATAAATATTCTATTGAGTTGATTTCTGATTTAGATGGTAATGTTAGTGAAATCGTATTAAGAAAAACAAAAAATCATGCAGGTCAATGACCGCATGATTTTTTAAAGATATGACCGGGCACTTTCACTTTAAAATGCCCAGTCTCCTTTTCTGAATATAGGTTCAGCGCTGCCGTCTTCCGTGATTCCGTCGATATCCATTTCAGCGGAGCCAATCATGAAATCAACATGTGTTAAGCTTTCGTTCAATCCGTTATTAGCCAGTTCTTCACTGGACATTTTCTTGCCGCCTTCGATACAGAATGCATACGCACTGCCGATGGCAAGATGGTTTGAAGCATTTTCGTCAAATAAAGTATTATAGAAAAGCAAATTGGATTGCGAAATTGGCGAGTTGAAAGGAACCAGGGCGACTTCACCAAGATAGTGGGAGCCTTCGTCTGTCTCAACCAGCTGCTTAAGGATCTCTTCTCCTTCTTCAGCCTTTACATCAATAATACGGCCGTTTTCAAATGTCAGGCTGAAATTATCGATGATATTTCCGCCATAGCTTAGAGGCTTTGTGCTCGAAACCGTACCATTCACACCTGTCTTGTATGGTACCGTGAATACTTCTTCAGTCGGCATGTTGGCCATGAATTCGTGTCCCTGTTCATTCACACTGCCTGCCCCGACCCATAAATGGCCTTTTGGAAGCTCGATTGTCAGGTCTGTACCTGGAGCTTTGTAATGAAGCTTCTGATATCGCTTGCTGTTTAAATAATCCACTTTTTCATGAAGTGTTTCGTCATGCTTTTTCCAGGCTTCCACAGGGTTGTCTAGATCAGCGCGAGTGGCTTTGAAAATAGCGTTCCATAGCATTTCCACTCTGGAATCCTCCGGAGCATCAGGGAATACCATGTTTGCCCATGCCTGAGAAGGCGCAGCAATGACTGTCCAGCTTACTTTATCGGACTGAATGTATTTGCGGTATTTTGCAAGCGCCTGTCCGGCTGCTTTCTGGAAGCTTGCGATTCTTTCTGATTTTACGCCTTTCAGCAAATCAGGGCTTGCTGAAACGATTGACATGAAGGCAGCACCCTTTTCAGCTAAAGCTTCGACTTCCTTTGCACGCCATTCCGGGTACTCCGAGAAAGACTCATCCGGTGCTAAATCATACTTTGTGCGTGTGACAACATCATCGCTCCAGTTCACCACAACGTTATGAGCTCCTGCTTCATAAGCCTTTTTCACAATAGTACGAACCAGATCAGCTGCATCAAGCGTTGTATTAATAACAAGCGTCTGACCTTTTTGCACATTCACGCCGACCTTAACCGCAAGCTCTGCGTATTTCTCTAAATTGGTTTGAAATTGACTCATTATGTATTCTCCTTTTGTCAGAATCTTCATTTTCATTGTAGCTGTTCCTTCCGGAAAAAGAAACCTATTGAACTTAAATTCATGCTCCAGAACTTCCGGGCTCCATCTCCAGGCGGAGGAAAATAAAACAGCCAGGCCCTAAGATAGGCCTGGCTGTCTCTATTAATATACAAAGATCATTAAAATGGTTGTTACAATGCCCACCCATATGGCCAGCAATGCACAGTAGCCCATAATATGCCGAATATGAAGGCCAACGACACTTAAAATAGGAAGGGCCCAGAAAGGCTGGATCAGGTTGGTCCAGGCATCACCCCAGCCTACAGCCATAGCCGTAATGGCGGGCTCCACCCCCAGCTGCAGCCCTGCAGGTACTTGCAGCGGCCCCTGCAAAGCCCACTGTCCGCCGCCTGAAGGAGCAAGAATATTGACGATGCCAGCGGCCCAATAGGTGAAAATGTCAAAGGTGCCTTTGCTTGCTATCGACGCCATTCCATTGATGATAGACTCTGCCAAACCGGAGCTGCCAAGAACAGCAATAATGCCGGCGTAAAACGGAAATTGCAGAATGATAGGGGAAATGGCAGTTCCCGCTTCTTTAAAAGCATTTGCGTACTGTACAAGTGATTTGTGAAGGATAAGGCCCAGGGATAGAAAAATAATATTGATAATGTTTAAGTCCAGATCACGGCCATTTACAAACTCGAATACTGCATAAATTAATCCAATTAAGCCGGTAATGATGCCGAGAAACGGTGTTCTTTCAAGTTTTCCCGCCGGTGTCTTTAAAACCTCTGCCGGTTCAGCCTCTTTCTTAGACGTCTTTCTTGGAATGTATGAAATGATGTCTTTCTTTGGTGCCATGAGCACTATGAAAATGGGCATTGTAATAACAAGAGCAATTAAAATAGCAATCGTCCCAGGATGGAAAATGGTTTCGGAAGTGGGGATGACCCCAGCCACTTCCTCCAGAAAATGGCCCTTAGTAGCAACTGTCAAACCAATTGAACTCGACAGGCCGGCTGTATATAGAGCAGTAGGTGCATAGGCTGCAGCCACTAGCAGCGGGAAGTGTGCTTTCTGATTTCGTTTCCCGACTTCACGGGCAATAATGGCGCCAACTACAACAGCAAGGCCCCAGTTAATATAATAAGCAGCAGAAGATACGAGAAAAGTCATTACGTAGGCCTGGTTGGCTGTCTTCGCTTTGGAGGAAAGCTTCTCAAGTAAACGCTGTACAGAAGGAACAGAAGCAAGTGTCATGCCTGTCATTAAGAGGAGCACCATTTGCATGGTAAAAGCCAGATATACCCAGAATCCGTCACCAAATGATTTAAATAGCTCAACCGGTTCAGAAGGCTTCATGAAAAATCCGGCTATGAATACAAACAGAGTCATTAGTACAGCAATGACAAAGGCATCAGGGAGATATCTTTCCACAAGCTTTGCGAAACGGCCTGCCATTCGGGTTAACATCCTATCACTCTCCTTTTGAGTATTAGTACATGCTATGGAGAGGACAGGCTGTGTATGCATGTGCAAAAGAAAGAGCCCTGGCGTCAGCCGGGGCTCTATATTAATCCTTATCTTCCATGGCAGCCTTCAGCAAATCGCCAAGGCTTGTTCCAAAGGAATCTTCCTTTTGGGTATATTTCTGAACAAGTTTTCGTTCTTCGCGTTTGTTGACGGCTTTCTTTTTGTCCTGGGCTTTCTCCACCACATTGCATGGGCGGCACTGGAAGTAGGTTCCTGCTTTGCCCTGATGGATCTCCATTTTTTTGCGGCACTGAGGGCAGCGGCGGTTTGAAAGCTTTGGATCCTTGCGCTTTCGGAAATTACAATCAAGACTTGAGCAGACAAGTATTTTCCCATCCTTTGTATTCCTTTCTTTCAGGAAGGAATCACATTCCGGACATTTTGAGCCGGTGAGATTATGGGCACGGTACGATTTATCGCTCTTTTTAATTTCAGAAACCAGGGTTTGAGTCTGTTTGCGGATGTTCTGCAGAAACTCTTTGGGATCTGCTTTTCCGCGTGCGATTTTTTCTAACTCCTGTTCCCATTTGGCCGTCAGTTCCGGTGATTTCAGATCTTCATTCACCAGGTCCATAAGCTGTTTGCCCTTTTTAGTCGGTAACAGCCTGCCATTTTGCCTTTCTAGAGCTTCGGTCTCAAGAAGCCGTTCAATGATTTCCGCTCTTGTCGCAGGTGTTCCGAGGCTGTATTTTTCCATCTGTGTCAAAATGTCGGCTTCAGAGTAGCGAAGAGGCGGCTCAGTAAGCTTCGCAGAGGACTCGGCACTTTGTATCGTAAAGCTCTGCCCTTTCGAAATGTTCTTCAGGCTCTGTTTTCCTGTCTCCTCTTCACTATTCCGTTCAGCCTTGCGATAACCCGGGTCGATAACGGCCGTTTCCCTGGCTGTGAATGTCTCCCCATTTACATCGATAACAGCATGGACGGTTTCATACTTATAAGGATTATGGAAAATGGCCAAAAATCTGCGCATGATCAACTCGTACAGCTTACGCTCATCAGGGGACATATCCCCGAGATGCACACGTTCTTCCGTTGGAATAATCGCATGGTGGTCGGTTACCTTTTCATTATTAAAGACTCGCTTAGCCAGGACCCTGCCCTGATTCGCTAGGATGGGCTTCACTTCATCTTTATAGGAAGCAGCAATGCCATGGAGGCGATCCATCATGGTTGCCTCCATATCCTTTGTCAAATAGCGTGAGTCTGTGCGCGGATAGGTGACAAGTTTATGCTGCTCGTAAAGTTTCTGGAGCACATTGGATGTTTTCTTTGCAGAGAAGCCAAAACGTTTATTGGCATCACGCTGCAGCTCCGTTAAATCATAGGGAAGCGGCTGCGGCTCTGTTTTTTCCTTACGGTTAATGGACTGGATAACCGCTTTTTGTCCTTTTACTTTGGAAAGAACGCCCTCTGCTGCATCTTTGGAAAAGAGGCGCTTCTCCCCATTTTTCTCCCAGTCAGCCTGCAGGGGGCCGATGTGGGCTCGAATCGTCCAGTACTCTTTTGGAACAAACTTTTGAATGAGCTTTTCCCTTTCCATCACGAGTGCCAGAGTCGGCGTCTGCACACGGCCCGCGGAAAGGGGATCCTTGTATTTAGTCGTCAGGGCCCTTGTGACATTCAGGCCAATGAGCCAATCCGCTTCAGCCCGGCACACGGCGGATTCATACAGGTCTTCAAATTGTTTTCCAGGCTTAAGGTTTTGAAAGCCGTCCCGGATGGCACGGTCGGTTACAGAGGAAATCCATAATCGTTTGATTGTTTTGCGCCAGCGGATTTTTTCAAGTATCCAGCGTGCGACTAGCTCTCCTTCGCGGCCAGCATCTGTTGCAATGATAATTTCCTTAATATCCTTCCGCTTAGCCAGGTTCTCAATGGCTTTATACTGGTGGCTGGTCTGCTTCATCACCTTCAGGCCCATTTGGTCAGGAATAATCGGCAGATCTTCCAGGTTCCAGTTTTTGTATTTGCTGTCATAATGCTCCGGCATCTTTAATTCGATTAAGTGTCCAAGAGCCCAAGTGACGATATATTTATCGCCTTCCATATAGCTTTTATGAGATTGCCGGCATCCCAGCACCCGGGCGATTTCACGTGCAACACTGGGCTTTTCAGCAAGAACAAGTGATTTCATAAGTACTCCTTTCAAATTACAATCAGGCATTTCTGTACAAACTAAGTATAGCTGAAATTTGGAATGGGATAAACTTTGATAGGCAGTGAAGTAAATAACTGCCTAAGTTGTATTGCTTTTCATCAGCCACAATTCATTCTACAATGAACATACCAGTTTGTTTACAAATAGAAAGAAACAAGGTGAAATAAATGAATTCAAAAAATCGGCTACTTTATGATTACATTCAGGAGAATTCAAAAAAAATCACAGATTTGTGGCTGTCCTTAAGGGAAAAGCAGAAAGGCTCCATTTATTCTGCAGATGCAGAACCTGCTTATGAAAAACTCCTGAGAGAACAGAATACGTTTACGAACAGCACTGTTTCAGCAGCTTTGCTGGATGAGGACACTTTTAACGAAAATATGGAAGAGTGGGCCATTACAGTAGCGGAGAGCAGGGTGAATTCGAATACACCCATTTATCAAGTGCTTGAGGCATTAAGTCATGTCCGGGAAACTTATTGGCATTTTGTTGAAAAGTTCATCAGCGAAAACAAGTCTGAAATCACAGCAGACGATGTATTGAAATGGAGTACCATCATTAACAGGGCTTTTGATAAACTCATCAATAAATTCACAGAGAAGTATTATGAATTAACGACTAACCGGCTTGCTGCCCAGCAAACTCTGATCAATGAACTAGGAACGCCAGTCATTCCAGTTATGGATGGTACGGCTGTCCTGCCGCTTATTGGCAATATTGATACGGAGCGTGCGCAAATCCTGATGGAAGAAATTCCGAAAAAATGTGCAAAAGAAAATATTGAGCACTTGTTTATTGATTTATCTGGTGTAGCCATTATTGATACAATGGTCGCCCATCAAATATTCTCTTTAACGACAGCTTTAAAGCTGTTAGGGGTCAAATCCACCATCTCCGGAATCAGCCCTGAGGTAGCTCAGACTTCCATTCAGCTCGGCTTGGATTTTACGGGTATTGAAACGTATGGAAAATTAAAACATGCTTTAAAAAGACAAGGTGAAAACATAGAATAGAAACAAAACTTGAACTGCCGGCTGAACTGCCGGCTTTTTATATGGAAATAATAAAAAACGCTTTACTGTGTTACCATTCTAACAATCTAACTTGTTAAAAAATGGGAAAATATCATTGACATACTTTATGGGAGAACATAGAATTAATTATATTCAGAAAATATAACGAAAATAGGCTGTGATAAAGATGAGACATCTGACAACAGAAACTGCACATAATCTTCTAAAAAAGGCTGTATTTCAAACCTGTGTTTGAGATACAGCCTTTTCTTTATCTCGCTAACGTACCGGGGAGGATATAAAATGGAAAAATTGACAGAATCAATGATGACTGCAACTTATGGGGAGGAGAACATGGTGGTTATTTTAAATGGAAATACCCTTACTTTGCCGGAAGTCAAACGAGTTCTTTTTAAAGGAGCAAAGGCTGCCGCATCAGAGGAAAGCATGCTTCGTGTAAAAAACAGCCATGAAGCCGTTAAGAGAATTGTAAGCGAAGAAAAAGTTATATACGGAATAAACACGGGCTTTGGGAAATTCAGTGATGTAAGAATTGATCAGGGAGATGTCGAGGATCTTCAGCTGAATTTAATCCGTTCACATGCCTGCGGAGTGGGGGAACCGTTCCCTGAATCTGTTTCGAGAGCGATGCTCCTTTTAAGAGCAAATGCCTTATTGAAAGGATTCTCAGGAGTTCGCCCGGTCGTGATCGAAACTCTTTTAGCGCTTGTGAATAAACGAATCCATCCTGTTATCCCGCAGCAGGGCTCTCTTGGGGCAAGCGGGGATTTGGCGCCTCTATCCCACCTGGCATTAGTATTAATGGGAGAAGGGGAAGTGTTTTATAAGGGGGAAAGAAAGCCTGCCCTTCAAGTGCTTGTTCAGGAAGGAATAGAACCTGTAACCTTGCAGGCAAAGGAAGGGCTTGCCCTCATTAACGGCACCCAGGCGATGACAGCAATGGGAGTCATTGGCTATCTGGAAGCGGAGAATCTCGCTTATCAAAGTGAGCTGATCGCAGCAGTTACCATGGAAGGCTTAAACGGCATCATTGATGCATTTGATGAGAACATCCATCAGGCAAGAGGGTATCAGCAGCAGGTGGATACAGCCAGAAGAATAAGGGAGTATCTGTCAGGGAGCAGCCTGATTACAAGACAGGGGGAAATCCGGGTGCAGGACGCCTATTCCATCCGCTGCATCCCTCAGGTGCATGGAGCATCCTGGCAGGCTCTTGACTATGTAAAGGAAAAGCTTGAAATTGAAATGAATGCAGCTACAGATAACCCGCTTATTTTTGAAAACGGAGAGAGCGTCATTTCCGGCGGAAACTTCCATGGACAGCCAATTGCACTTGCAATGGACTTTATGAAAATTGCTGTAGCAGAGCTGGCTAATATTTCAGAGCGCCGGATTGAAAGGCTGGTTAACCCGCAGCTGAGTGACCTGCCGCCATTTTTAAGCCCTGAGCCTGGACTGCAGTCTGGTGCAATGATTCTCCAATATGTTGCAGCATCCCTTGTTTCGGAAAATAAGACACTCGCCCATCCGGCAAGTGTGGATTCAATTCCATCATCAGGAAACCAGGAAGACCATGTGAGCATGGGAACCATCGGATCAAGGCATGCATACCAGATTATACAGAATGTGAATAAGGTGCTGGCGATTGAGCTGATTTGCGCACTGCAGGCAGCAGAATTCCGCGGCTTTGATAAAATGGCTGATAAAACAAAGAGATTTTACGAAGAAGCTAGAAAAGTGGTGCCTTCCATCACAAAAGACCGGGTGTTTTCAAAGGATATTGAAGCATGCGCAGCCTGGCTGAAAAAAGTGGAAATAGACGCAATATAAACGGCAGGGGTCTGAATGGTATTCAGGCCCCTTGCTTTTTAATCTTTAGCTCTTTCCTCAAGTTCCTTTGCTTCATCTTCTTCAAAACGGTTTTTAAAAGCTTCCTGAGTCACAATTAATTCCTCGTCTTCCTGTGCCTCAGTGGTATGACGCTCAACCAATGTGTGTTCCGGAAATTCCCCCGGGTGATTCTTCCTTTTATGATAAAAGTGGACTCCGCGTGACATAATCAGGCTCCTTTCATTCTTGAATTTGCATTCTTTCACTATTTTTCCCCTCCGGCATCAGGACTATGTATGGCTGGTTCACTCAATATTTTCCGTTCAACTTTTCCTTTGTTCGCATAAGTATATAGAGCAAAGATGAAAGAGAAAAGGAGGGAGTCAGCCGTGAATGATCCATATGCTTCCGTGTTTTGTGCGGGACGGGGAGACCGTGCGCCAGTTTTCGCTGCAGATGCTGTCATTGATCAGCAAATAAAAAAAGTTAATCTGGAGAACTATATTGGAAAATGGGTGCTGCTGTTTTTTTATCCGAGTGATTTTACATTTGTCTGACCGACTGAATTGGCGGCGGTCGCCGCTGTGACCCCATATTTAAAAGCCTTAAACTGTGAAGCCATGTCCATCAGTACGGACAGTGTCTATGCACATAAAGTCTTTAAGGAAACATCTCCGTCATTAAAAAATGTCAATTATCCAATGGTTAGCGACCGGACACATCAAATCAGCAGAGCTTACAGAGTATTGGATGAAAAGTCTGGAGCGGCCATCAGGGCATCCGTTTTTATCGACCCCAATGGCATCATCGCGGCAAAGCTCATTTACCCCGGGGAAGTTGGCAGAAATCTGCATGAACATGTCAGAATCATGCAGGGCATCCAATATGCACAGCAGACTGGGAAGGGAGTGCCGGCAAACTGGCAGCCCGGCCAGCAAGGGATTAATATGGACCCGAACCTGATAGGGAAAATCTAAAGGAGGAGGCGCAGGCTTTCTCCTTCATATACATAATTACTTTAATAAGCAGCAACTAATATATATAATAATAGGTACAAATGAAGTGAAGGGGGAGCTTGAGTGGACTTTTTTTCTATACTTTCTGAAGATCGGATCAAAAAGGCTTATAAAGACGGCGAATTTGATAATGTGCCGGGATATGGGAAACCTCTGCCGCCAGATGACTTGTCTTCTGTCCCTGAGAACTTGCGCATGGCCTATCGCATCATGAAGAATGCCGGATTCACCGATGAAGAGAACCAAGTGAAAAAGGAAATGCTGACGATCGAAGAATTAATGAAGAAATGTGATGACCAGGATGAAAAAAAGAACCTGCAGAAAAAATTAAACGAAAAGCTGCTCCGCTACAACAGCATGATGTCCAAAAGAAGGCAAAACACTAACACATCCCTTTTCAAAAACTACGAAGAAAAAATTAACAATAAATTATTCTAATGAATTAGATGATTGGAATTGAGGAGAACACATGAATAAAGATGACTATATAAAGTTACTTGAAAAAAGAGTGGAGGAATACGAGGCAGCCATAGCAGATATGACCGCACCGATTATTCCATCGATCATTCCCCAGACGATTTTAGTGCCGATTACTGGCCTGCTTATGGCGGAAAGACTCGAAAAAATCACTGCTAAAATACTGAATCATATTAAAGAACATGATATACAATTTGCCATCATCGATTTTACCGATATAACGACCGACCGGATCGAGCAGATGAACCTTTCCGAACTTGGAGAACAAATCCGCAATCTGACTGATTCGATTAACCTCATGGGAGTTAAGCCTTACTTTGTAGGAATGACCCCGCAGCTGATAAAGGAAATCGTATTGTCCGGCATTGAATTAAATGCTGAAACACATGCTAACTTCCAGGCTGCTTTAAAGCATTTAATGAAAATAAACAGCTTAGTCTTTCAAAAAGGCTGATCTTTGCTGATTGAAAATCACATCCTCAAAAAATTCTTAAAACCCTCTCCTGAATAGGATAGGGTTTTTTTACTATACAGGCACATTTTCTTTCTGATTGGGGATTTGTCCATGCGAAAACCTCTCTCAGCACATATTCTATAGTATCCATGAGAAAGGAGGCAGAACTATGTCAAAAGATTGGAGAAGAAGATTTGAGATCAATGCAGATGAAGTAGAAATCAGAGCCGATAGAGTTATTGTAAAAGAAGATGATGATCGCCGCCGCGATGACGTGCGTGGAGCGGAAGACCGCCGCAGAAAGCACCGCCGGGATGACGATGTAGGTGGAATTGAAGACAACCGCAGAAGACATTGCGGCTGTGGAAGAGATCGTGTTGGCGGAGAAGAAGAGGATCGCAGAAGACATCACCGTGATGAAGTAGCGGGTGCTGGCGACCTATGGTACAACAGAGATCTGGCTGGATCTGGAAGAGGATGCAGACGCCGCCGGGATGACGACGACCGCAGAAGAAGAGGTTTCTGCGGCTGCCGCTGGATCTAAAAATAATGAAAACGAAGGCAGGGGAAGCACCTCTGCCTTTTATATATGAAAATTTTCCTAAAGAACTGTAAAAATCATCCGAAATTACTAATAGAAGGTTTTAGAGATTTTCAGACTACATAGAAGGTGTGGCTTGCATGGATAAAACTACGATAATAGGAGTCATATTAGGAATCATAGCAGTGGGAGTAGGAATGGTTTTTAAAGGGGTTTCCCCGTCTGTACTAATTAATCCTGCCGCTATTATGATCATTATCCTGGGAACTGCAGCAGCAGTGGCAATTGCATTCCCAACAAATGAAATCAAACGGGTCCCAAAGCTTTTTGGCATCTTATTTAAAGAAGAGAAGCTGATGAACCCATCTGAAATGATTAAAACATTTTCGGATTGGGCGCAGCTGGCAAGAAAAGAAGGATTGCTTGCCCTGGAAGTCAAGACGGGCGAGGTGGAAGATTCCTTTTTAAGAAATGGCTTATCTCTGGCTGTTGATGGGCAGAGTGCCGATTATATACGGGATGTTTTAAGTGAAGAAATCGAAGCGATGGAAGAAAGGCACCAGGCCGGAGCGCAAATTTTCAGCCAGGCAGGCACATATGCCCCATCCCTTGGCGTATTAGGAGCCGTTATTGGGCTGATTGCAGCACTCGGGAACATGGATGATACAACCAGCCTTGGTCATGCCATCAGTGCCGCATTCGTAGCGACCTTATTGGGGATATTCACCGGTTATGTATTCTGGCATCCGTTTGCTAATAAGCTAAAGCGAAAATCCAAGCAGGAAGCGAGAATTAAAAGCATGATGATCGAAGGGATTCTTTCTATTTTAGAAGGGGAGGCACCCCGCGTTATCGAGCAAAAGCTTGCTTCCTACCTTCCTGCAGGAGAACGCCGTAAATTCCTCGAAGAAAGCAGCGTGGAAAAGGATGAGTAGGCGGAAAAAGAAGGGGCATGATGAAGAACATGTAGATGAATCCTGGCTTTTGCCGTATGCAGATTTATTAACACTTCTTCTTGCCCTGTTCATTGTCCTCTTCGCAATGAGTTCTGTGGATGCCGAGAAATTTCAAAAGCTGTCAAAGGCCTTCAATGATGTCTTCTCAGGGGGAACGGGCGTTTTCGAATTCCCGAGTCCAATGCCTGAAGGACAGATGCAATCCACTGATGCAGTGTCTGAGGAACCAAACAAAGACTTTGAGGAAATGGCAGCGCTTGATGAATTGGAAAAAGAAAAATTGAAGCAGGCTGCCGACCAGGAAGAACTCGCAGAGCTGCAGAAAAGAGTTAACGCCTTTATTGAAAATCAGAACCTGGCTGACAAACTTGAAACCTCATTAACCACGGAAGGACTGCTTGTGTCTATCAGAGACAATGTCCTGTTCAGCTCAGGTAGTGCAGAGGTTCGTGAGCAGGATTTAAAAATAGCTGGTGAAATTGCCGGGTTACTCATCATGGACCCGCCAAGAAATATCATCATCAGCGGCCATACAGACAATATTCCGATCAGCACCTCTAACTTCGAATCCAACTGGGAACTCAGTGTGATGCGGGCTGTCAACTTTATGAAAATCATCCTCAAGAATGACCAGCTCGACCCGAAATGGTTCAGTGCCAAAGGCTTTGGAGAATTCCAGCCGGTTGCCGGAAATGATACGAAAGAAGGCAGAGCGAAGAACAGGCGGGTAGAGATTCTAATATTGCCAAGAACGGGGAATCAGCCTTAGAAGGCTGGTTTCTTTTTTATTTTTGAACATAAAAATGCTGTAATCCGGCGGCACTGCAAGTCATTTTATTCATTTGATTCCCTGTCCGTGCCATCCGGCTTGCACATGCGGTCGACCATTACACCAAATAAAAAAACACAGGCGATGGGAATGGAAAAGTTTAATAGATGAACAATGGTCATTAGCGAACCTCCCATAAGTTTTTATGTCTATTATATGTAAATTTTCACAATGAATATTCAGAAAAAACACTCAATTAATTTGGGGTAAAAGAAAAAGAGCCGTAAATGGCTCTTTATAATGGAAGATTTGCTTCTGAAGGTATTCTCTTTGGCTCTGTCTTTTTGCCGTGAAGCAGGTAGTATACGAGCAAGCCAAACAGTGCTACCCCGGCAAGCATAAAGTACAGCGAAGCGAAGCCAGTTTTGACTGCAAGTATTCCGAGAACATAGGACCCTAATCCAATCCCTGTATCAAAAAGAGTGAAAAAGGTTGAAGTAGCAAGTCCGCGCTTGTCTGGATCAGCCTGCTTGATGGCGACGGTCTGAAGACTTGGAACAATCGTGCCATACCCCAATCCGATAATCGCACCTGACAGCAGAAATACAAAGGTGCTATTGGCCTGGCTGAGCAGAAACAATCCTGCCGCAAACAGAACAAAGGCTGGATAGATTACCTTATTTTCTCCGTAAGTATCAAACCAGCGGCCTGTAAACGGGCGGGACATAATAATGAACGCTGCATATACCACGAAGAAGAAGCTGGCGGCTTCAAGCAAATCAAGCTCTTTCGCATAAACCGAAATAAAGGAAAGAATTCCTGAGTACGCGAAAGCAAGGATGCCTGCTGAAATCGCAACAGGAACCGCATTTTTTTCGAATAAGCTTGAAAGGGTAAATTTCGGATGCTTCACAGAGCTTTCTGCTTTTTGCGGTATTTTTACAAAGGCACCCAGCACTATAGCGATAAATGACAAAACAGTACATAACGCGAAAATCCATGAAAAGCTTGAGTATTGAACAATCGTCAAACCGGCAAATGGTCCAATGACCATGGCCAGATTCATGAACATGGCATAATAGCCCAGTCCTTCGCCCCTGCGCTCGTTGGGCACAATTTCAGCAACAATCGCACCAGTCGCTGTGGTGGCCATGCCAAATCCAACACCGTGCAGGAATCTTAGGGCCAATAGGGCAGGCGTAGAGTCAGCCCAGAAATAAAGCAGGGAGGAGACAGCAAACACAATCAGGGAAGCCAGGAGAATCTTCCGGCGTCCAACTTCGTCAATCCATTTCCCTGTAAATGGTCTGCTGATCACGGCCGCAATCAAAAAGACGGAAATTATCAGGCCAACCTGTGTTTCGTCCCCTTTTAAATCATCCAAAATATAAAGGGGAAGCGTAGTCAGCAGCACATAAAACCCCATAAATAAGAAAAAACTCGTAATAGAAATACTCAAAAAATCCTTCGTCCATAAAGGCTGTTTCTTCATGTTGTCCTCCTAACAATGAAGTACCAGGCACCTATACCAATTTTGTTAACTGGTCTAGGTGCCTGGTACCATATTTTCTCTCATTTTTGCCATAAGTCTGATCATCGTGCTGATTTCTTCTTCGGTTATGTTTTGCAGGATGTTGCTTTCGCTTGACCTTACTGCAGCAAGCCAATTGTCATATTCCAGAATAGCTGCATCAGTCAGTGAAATCAATTTTTCTCGTTTGTCCTTGCCTGCTGTTCTGGTGATCCAGCCGGATTTCTCGAGGCGCGCCAATGTTCTGGTCATGGTCGGAGCCTCAACGCCCAAATAAGACGAAATATCTTTCTGTGTGCTTGCACCGCCTGTTTTCAGACGGTAGATAATCGTCCATTGGGCAGCATATAAACCAAGCGGCACCAGACTTTCGTTAAGGACTTTGGAAAAATGGCGGGTAAATTGATTTATGGAATGAAAAAATTCACTTTGATTAGGGTGCATTGTTTCACCTGCTTAAAATAGTTACCTAGCTAACTATACATGAAATATAAAAATATGTCTACCTTACATCTTTCTTTTGCTAACTAAGTGTTTAACTGCCAAATATAAGGGAATGGAGTATTATGGGCAACTGTGCATATCAATAAGGGGGAAATATTTTTGGATAAGCTATTAGAAGTCGTAGGAGATCTTTCAGGATGGCTGTGGGGATATCCCATCATCCTATTATTGGCCGGAACAGGGCTGTATCTATCCTTTTTGCTGGGTTTCTTTCAGTTCCGCTATCCGGTATATATATTTAAGCAGACATTCGGGAGTGTTTTTAAAAAGCCGAAGGGGAAAGGAAACATTACTCCGCTGCAGGCACTCACCTCTGCACTGGCTTCAACCATTGGAGCGGCAAACATCGTAGGTGTGCCTGCTGCTATCATGTTTGGTGGCCCGGGAGCAGTTTTCTGGATGTGGGTCATTGCCTTCATTGGCATGTCCATTAAGTTCTCGGAAAGTGTCCTGGCCATAAAATACAGAGAGAAAAATGAAGAAGGAGAATATGTGGGCGGCCCTATGTATTACATGACGAAAGGGCTTAATATGAAGTGGCTTGGTGTCATTTTTGCCTTCGCACTGATGATTGAATTAATTCCAAGCATTATGGTTCAGGGAAATGCCGTAGCATCTGCGGTTGGCGAGACCTTTAAGATTAATGGCCTTTACACTGGAATTGTGGTAGCTCTAGTAGTATCATTAGTTGTTTTTGGCGGAATTCAGAGAATTGGAAAGGTGACTGAAATCTTCGTTCCGTTCATGGCACTTATCTATGTAGGTGCAGCCTTAGTGGTGTTATTTATGAATCTGGGCAAGCTTCCTGAAGTGTTGGAATTAATCTTCACTTATGCGTTTCAGCCGATGTCTGCAATAGGCGGATTTGCTGGTGCGGCCATTGGGGAAATCATTCGCTGGGGATTTGCTCGAGGATTATATTCCAATGAAGCAGGACTTGGAACGGCACCGATTGCCCATGCGGCTGCGACGACTGACCACCCGGTACGCCAGGGCTTTTGGGCGATTGTCGGCATCGTGGTGGATACGCTGATTGTCTGTACTGCGACTGCATTTGTGGTTCTTTCATCAGGTGTATGGACAAGGGAAGGGGCAATGAAGGATCCTTCAGCCCTGACAGCAGCTGCATTTACGGAGTATTTCGGCTCCTTCGGAGGTATTCTTGTCGCTGTATCACTCGTATTCTTTGTGGTTTCCACGATCATTGTCGTTGTCTTTTATGGTTCTAAAATGGCTGAGTTCCTATTTGGCTCTTTTGCCGGAAAAGCCATCAAAGTCGTTTATATTGCTGCCATTGTTCTTGGCTCAGTGGGTGCAGCGCAAACCATCTGGCAGTTCCTTGATCTGGCGCTGGCGATGATATTGATACCAAATATCGTGGCGGTTCTGCTTCTGAGCAAAGAGGTCAAACAGCTGAAAAACGAGTTCTTTACTTCAGAAAAATATTATTTAAAGGATATTAAAAAAGACGATAAAGTGGCGTAAAAATGGGTCTCCTGCTATTGCCGGGAGACCTTTTTTATATTTTATAAAATTTTCAGAGTAATAACACTTGTGAGATAAATAAACAGAAGTTTATAATTTAAACAAAAGTTAAAAAAGACAGGGCTGATCCATTATGAATGATAAAGAATTATTGATTTTGCAGCTGATTAAAGAAGATCCATTCATTGCCCAAAACGAGCTGGCTGAAAAAACGGGACTCTCAAGATCGGCTGTAGCCGGCTATATCTCTTCACTGACGAAGCAGGGGAAAATTCTTGGCAGAGCTTATGTCCTGCCGGAAAAGAAAGAAGTGCTTTGTGTGGGAGGGGCCAATATAGACAGAAAAATCCAGACAACCGGACAGCTCCAATTCGGAACATCAAATCCCGCCGAGAGCTCTCAATCCTGCGGAGGAGTAGCCCGCAACATTGCTGAAAACCTTGGCAGGCTGGGCTGTGATGTTGGGTTATTGACAGTTGTGGGAGGTGATCCGGAAGGAGAATGGCTTCTGGAATATACAAAAGCCTTTGCGGACGTAACACCTTCACATTCCCTGGGAGGGTCCACCACCGGAACCTATACAGCAGTGCTTGATCTGGAAGGGGAAATGGCTGTGGCTTTAGCAGATATGTCCATTTATGAAAGCGTTACCGCAGAGTTTATCGAGAAAAAGTGGGGCTACCTGGCATCATCTGAGATGGTGATTTTGGATACCAACTTTCCGGCAGGAATTTTAAAGCAAATCATCACCAGGTGTAACGAAGAGAGTATTCCGCTCTGCATCACGCCGGTTTCAGCACCAAAAGTAAAGAATCTGCCGAAAAATCTGCAGGGTGTTACCTGGCTGATTGCCAATAAAGAAGAGGCAGAAGCCCTGACTGGGATGGAAATCAGCAAGGAGGGCGACTTCTTTAAAGCAGCACAGGAACTGATCGCCAAAGGAGTGGAAAAAGTGGTGATCAGCCGTGGAGATAAAGGGCTGATTTACTTCACAAGCACGGGTGATGCAGGTGTGCAGCTGCCGCCAAAGGTGAAAATCTCTGATGTGACAGGCGCAGGTGACTCACTTGTATCGGGTATTATTTATGCCCATTTAAAAGGCCTGAACACAGAAGATGCCTGCAAAATTGGCATGTCCTGCTCGATGCTTGCCCTCCAGTCCATGGAAACAGTAAATCCGAACCTGAACAACAAACGCCTGCAGGAAACATTCAAACAATATTTCGACTAAGGGAGATATGACACCATGTTAGAAAAATGGCTTGAATACTCAGAAGAAGTGCTAGAAGCAAAGAAAGCAAATAAACCGATTGTGGCCCTCGAATCCACCATCATTTCACATGGAATGCCCTACCCGCAAAACGTTCAGACAGCAAAAGAAGTGGAGGAAGTCATCCGCAAAAATGGTGCTGTTCCTGCAACTATTGCTATATTAAATGGGAAAATTAAAATTGGCTTATCAGACGAGGAATTGGAATTCCTGGCGCAAAGCAGGGACGTCGAAAAAGCAAGCCGCCGCGATCTGCCGTATTTGATTGCAAAAAAGAAAAATGGCGCCACAACGGTAGCAGCCACCATGATCTGTGCTGAGCTTGCCGGCATTGAAGTGTTTGTTACTGGCGGAATCGGCGGCGTTCACCGGGAAGCGGAAACGACCATGGACATCTCAGCGGACTTACAGGAGCTTTCGATGACCAATGTGGCCGTTATCTGTGCAGGAGCGAAATCCATCCTGGATATCGGTTTGACGCTTGAATACTTAGAAACCTATGGCGTTCCTGTCGTTGGGTTTGAAACAGATGTATTGCCTGCCTTCTATACTCGTACTAGTCCATTTTATGTAAACTACAGAGTGGACAATGCGGACGAAGCAGCCGAAATGATTCGCACTAAATGGGAGCTCGGCCTAAAAGGCGGTGTAGTCATTGCCAACCCGATACCTGAAAAGGATGCCCTGGAAGAAGCATTTATTACGGGGGTTATTGAAACAGCCTTAAAAGAGGCAAGTGAAAACAATATCTCAGGGAAAAAAGTAACTCCATTCCTTCTGGGGAAAGTGAAGGAATTGACAGACGGCAGAAGCTTGACAGCGAACATTGCTTTGGTGAAGCATAATGCCGAAGTAGGCTCGAAGATTGCTGTTAGCTTGAGTAAGTAAAGGGGAAAGCCAGGCTATAAAGGTCTGGCTTCTTATATTGATAGAATGATAGCTGTGATGATGATGGCTAAATATAATAGAAATCTTAAGAAGTTGATCATCAGGATTCGTCCCTTCTGGAAACCCATATAGTAAAGGATATGTACAAATTCTTGGATGGGGGACGGGTGTTTGTCTAAGGTGGAGTAAAAAGGGCGCTTTCCTTGGGAAAGAGCCTCTTAATTTTGTATTCTTTTTGCATTCAGGATATACCGGGAGGGTGCATTGCCGACATATGAGAAGGGGTAGCAGGTGGAAACAGTGAGAATTTCGTGAGGAGCGGTGGAGCGGATCACAGTGGTATCGTCCGCATCCACAATCCTGGAATCGGTAATTTCATAGGTAAACTCACCATATGGCATGCTGATTTTAAAAATATCTCCGATTTTAAGTTCGCCGAGGCTGCGAAAAACCGTATCCCGATGCCCTGATAATAAAATTTGATCGGGCTGTCCTGGAAA
Source organism: Bacillus sp. ZZV12-4809 (assembly GCF_009849585.1). Taxonomy (GTDB): domain Bacteria; phylum Bacillota; class Bacilli; order Bacillales; family Cytobacillaceae; genus Cytobacillus. Next base: position 147,729 of record NZ_VCRN01000001.1, on the reverse strand, counting down.
TGCAGTTGTGGAGTAATGTCCCACTCCTTTTTCCAGCTCATCCTCATCGGTTCCTTCTATAATAGGAAGCTCAGCTTCCAAGCGGGGGATTTTTAAGATGCCGATGGCTTCACCCTGTTTAAAAGAAACATCTATTCTCTGTTCTGTTTGGAGAACACTTTTGCTTTCTTTGTTCACTTCTCTTTGAATTCTTTCTTGTGCATGGGCTAAGGAATCCTTTGTTTTCTTCTCCTGAGCATACATTTCCTGCAGAGAGAACAGGATCAATCCGCCTCCGATTAAGATAAGGAAGGAGGCAGCTGCAATTAGAAAACGGCCTTTAACCTTCAACTAAACGTTCCCTCCATTCATCTTCTTAAATTTAATGAACTCCAGATAATAGGAGAAATCCTCTTTTGTGATTCCTTGTCTGATTGCTTCTTTGACAAGGGAAACCCATTCCTCATCCAGCTTAGACAAATCAGTAATTTGTTCCTTATTCTCTTCCAGCAGATCTTCAAGATTAGCATCCAGTGTCCTGGCGATTCGAGATAAAACCTGCAGCGAAGGATTCTCCTGTATGCCTCTCTCAATATAACTCAAGTATGATTTGGATACCTCCGCTTTTTCAGAAAGCTCATTAATTGAGTATCCCTTTTTAATTCTTAAACTTTTAATTCGACTACCTACCATAGGCATAATACTCCCTTGTCATAAATTATAAACATATTTTCATTATAACGAACAAAACGTTCAATAAAAAATACAAAATAGTGAGAAATCTCGAGATAATCTTAGGAAAAGAACGAAAAACGTTCTTTAAAACGAAAAAACGGCTGAATTTGGAATTTTTCAAAATAAGACGTATGGACTATACTCAACTTATCGGTTCGATAAAAAGAACGAAACGAACAAAACTAAAGAACATCAACTCACTAGGAGGGGGTTCTTATACGATACAAACGGAACAGGAAATTTGGGAAGAAGAACAAAATCCTATTGCTCGCTTTTAAGTTTGTGGCTGCCTGGTATCTGCTTATTGGGATGTCGGCAACTCTGACTGGGCAGACGAATGCCTATTTTAGTGATAGGGATACAGTAACTGGGACCATTCAAGCCGGTACCTGGGAGACAGAAGAGCCTGGGTGTTCTAAAGGCAAGAAACATGGTGATTGGGATTGCAGTTCATTAAAGTTTACAAGCCAAAAATCCGATGGACAGAAAATATATGCCACCATTCAAAACACAGGGTCAGATATGAAAACAAAAGGAACATATGAAATTTATTACAACGAGAAGGGGAACCCGAAAAATGGAAAGACTGTTAGTAAAGTGCTGACATTTGCTCCTATTAAAGAAGGAAAAACAATAGAAGTTTCTTTTATTCCTCAGGAAAGTGGATCCTATATGTTTAAGGCCTACCAGCATAAAGATCACCCTGGAAAAGGAGAACTCTGGAGTGAAGAAATAAAGGTTAGTTTAGAGTCAGATAAAGCTTCTACTGTGGAAGAAGAGAAAACCGAACAAAAGGCAGAAGTAACAGAAGAGACTGCCACGGAACAAGGAAGTAATAAGGCCGAGGAAACCGGCAAAGAAGCAGCTGAACCAACGAAAGGTAAACCTCAAGAGAAGCCTGAGCAAAAGCCAGCAGGAGAACCAATAGAAAAACCAAAAGATGAGCAGAAAATAGAACAGCCAAAAGTAGAAGAAAAGCCACAAGAGAAACCAAAAGAAGAATCGAAGCCTGAAGATACCAAGGCAAAAGCTTCAGAAGCTCCGGTTAATTCTGAAGAAAGCACAAACGAGGCAGGTGAATAGCTTGAAAAAAGCATTGAAAATAATAAGCAACATTATAACAGCGGTTCTATTTATTAACTTAATTTTAATGGCCTTTCTAGTGGTCTCCTCAAAAGCATCAGGAGGAGAGCCCCAGGCCTTTGGATATCAGCTGAAGACAGTGTTATCAGGCTCAATGGAGCCTACCTTCCAAACTGGGTCGGTTATTGCAGTAAAGCCGCTTAGTTCAGAAGAAAGCAAGGCACTCAAGAAAAATGATGTCATTACATTTCAGGCAAGCGAAGAAAAATTAATTACTCACCGAGTAATCGGTGTCAGCAGCAGCGGAGATCATGTCATGTATGAAACAAAGGGAGATAACAACAAAACTGCAGACATGGAACCTGTGCTATCTGACAATGTAAGAGCTATTTATACTGGTTTTACCATTCCTTATGTGGGATATTTTATAGACTTTGCTCAATCGAAAGAAGGAAGCGCGATTTTATTGATTGTACCTGGAATTTTACTGCTTGGCTATGCAGCATTCACCATTTTTCAAGCATTAAGAGAACTGGACCCAAAAGACAAAAATACAGATACAAAAGAAAAAACAGCTTAACTTGGTTGTACTCCTTGTAGAAATACAAGGGTCAATATAAAAAAACTATACATACCCAAAATGGGGTAAGAGGAGGAAGTTTAGTATGAGTCTTAAAAAGAAATTAGGTTTAGGAATTGCATCTGCAGCACTTGGTATTTCATTAGTTGGTGGGGGGACATTTGCGTACTTTAATGATGTAGAAGTTAATAATAGTAATTTTGCTGCTGGTACTCTAGATATAAATGTAAAGGGGAATGACACTGCAAATGCAATTATTGATGTTAAAGATATTAAACCAAAAGATACAATGACTCGAACATTTAATCTAAACAATACCGGTAGTTTAGATGTGTCTAAAGTAATTTTATCAACTGACTATACTGTAACTGATAATGGCAATAATAATGATGGTCGTGATTTAGGTGAAGATATCGAAGTAACCTTCCTTTGGAACAATGATAAAGTTAATGAGGTTATAAAGAAAACAACATTAGCAAATCTGAAAACCTATGATGCTACTGAAAGAGATTTACTTGCGTGGATATTTGGAGCAGAAAATAGTGGATTAAAAGCAAAAACTTCTGATACTTTGACAGTAAAATTTACATTCTTGGATAAAGGCGATCAAAACATTTTCCAAGGAGATTCTTTAAAGCTTGATTGGACTTTTGATGCTAAACAAACAAATGGGGAAAGCAAATAATATTTTATAATAAAAGGCGGGGCTCAGTTCCCGTCTTTTGTTAAATCAACCAATGTGAGGTAATGCCATGAATTATCGAAGTCTGCTGGCAAAACCAATAAAAATTTTAATAATAACAGGAGTCTTCTTTTATATTTTCTTAGGTGAGAAAAGTGTAAATGCTGATGAAAATGAGCTTGATATGAATACTACACCACATGGAATATTATTTAATGTGAAAAATTTAAAACCAGGCGACTGGATGCCTAGAAATATAACCATAAAAAATGATGGCAATCAAGATTTTAAGTATACTTCTAACATTGGAAAATCGAAGTCTGTAAAAGGACTGTTTGAAGAATTAGAGCTTGAGGTTAAGAAAGATACAAAGGTGCTTTACGAAGGAAAACTTCAAGATTTTAAAGGCTTCACGCCCAGAGAATTAGCGAAAGGAACAGAAGAAACTTTATTCTTCCAAGTAACAATGCCTGAGCATTTGGGAAATGAATTTCAAAACTCCGCTGCAGAGGTTGAAATCATTTTTCTTGCCGAAGCAACAGGTGATTCTGGAACTGACAACGAGACTCCCGGATCAGGAGATAATAATTCTGGAGGAGGAACTAGTACTTCACCACCATCAACAGATGCCACGGTAATTCCAGAGAAAGTTAACAAGCTCCCAAATACCGCAACTAATAACTATAATTTATTACTTATTGGCGCACTACTTTTAGGTGCCGGAAGCGTAATTTTTTTATGGCGTTATAGAAGGCTTAGGAGTGAAACTTAGATTAAGGCCTGAGGAACTATTCTTTAAGGCCTTAATTTTTATTCGCGTTTAGAACTTATCTAAGCAATTAATGAATATAATCAAAAAGCTACTCATTAAGCGTTGAACTTATGAAAAAAATTCTGCGGTATCTTGCCTTCAGCCAATCTTCTGGATGGTCTCTTGACGTTCTTTGGAGTTAGACTTTCGCTGATTGAAGAAGTGAATTCAATTATGGATTTTCTATATACGGTAGAACCCCTTTTATTTCTTTCTATTAAAGCCTTTCTTTCAGGCTTTTTAATCCTGCTGTCAGCTTCAATTCATTTTCCGCCGCAAACTAAAGTAAAGGTATAGGCAAGAGGTGCAGCTTATCTTTATTCATTCATATTAGTACTTCATGTTTTATGGATTTATGAAACTCTATCTTAATAATCGATAGAGTGAAATTACTAATCTTAGTTAACTGAGGAGGCTGAAAATGTATCGAAAGAACTGCCATAAATGCCACAAACCTTCATACAGCAGCAGTGAATCGGATGGCTGGCTATGTCCGATTTGCCACACTGATTTAACGAATGAAATTTTCTTGGATGCTATGACTCTTGAACCAGTCCACACCACCTTTAGGAAATGCAAAACCACGCACAACTATACATTAAAAGAAATCAGCAAAAACTACAGAAAAAGAATCGGACTTTCCTACTACTCCAAAAGAAGTTCGGCCATAAATAACAACTTACTGTAAAAGATGATGGGTTCAGGTAATCAAATACATAAAAGTATTAGGATTTTGTCGAAAAATAAATTAATTTAATATTAAAATAATCAATCAAAATTACAAAATCTGACAACGTTAGCAATATGGTCATAGTAGAATACATCTATGGAAAATATTTCTTTGAGCCGATAGGCGCAGAAAAAGGCAAACTCATTGAAAAATGAGGACGCAAAGTCACAGGTCTAAGGTATTGGATGATGCTACGATGGCTGGATTGCCTGGAATACGAAAAGTATCCTGGGGGGAAGAGTTTTGGCAGAGAAAAATATTAAGGTTGAAGAAGTTGATTTGGAGTGGCTGCAGTTAATTATGGAAGCAAAAAACTTAGGCCTGCAAAAGGAAGAAATTAGAGAGTTTTTACATAATAACAGAGCTCAAGAGGTTCTGATGGAAGCTTAAATATCCAGTTGGCTAAGTATTTCTGTTAGAGGCATCTCTATATGGAAATGCTTTTTATTTTGCCAAAAAAATAAGCCTGTGCATTCAGGCTTATTGGCAATTATGATTTTTGTCCGCTTCTCCACTTATTAAAATCCAAAAACTCCCGAAACTGCTCCTTCGAAACACCCGATTCCATTGCTTCCTTCACAATTTTCATCCATTCTGAATCCAGATCTTCCTTGTTGATCTGCTCATGGATCAAATGGTCCACAGGAACATTCAGAACACCGGCGATTTTCTCGAGAAACTGAATCGATGGGTTTGTTTGCAGGTTGCGCTCGAGTGAGCTTAAATATGATTTTGCCACACCGGCCTGCTCAGCCAGCTCGGATAGTGACATTTTCTTTTCCTGGCGAAGTTTTTTTACACGATCACCGATCATCGTATACCACACACCTTATTTTGTATGTAATAGGATTATATCATATTTGGTTCCATATTAAGAACGAATCGTTCAATATTATTATCATCATACCATAGTGTTAACTTATTTAAATAGTTAGTTATCACAGTTTTATAAAAATATATCTTTTGTCGCTCTCAAAAAGTAATGCTCCGCGTCATAGGACGGGAGCATTTTGTTTTTCAATAATGTTAATTACCTGCTGTGCAGCTGCTTCCACATTATCAGCATTCACATGGTGGAATTCACCCTCATAGTCATGCTGTTTAAAAGCATAGCGTGGATCGTAATAATGTTCTAATAAAAGCTTGATAAATAGCTCGTAGTTCTCAGTTTCCACTGATTCATCCAGCTGCTCGCGGATTTCAGTATTCTTCAGCCGTTTTTTAATAAACACGAGGCTTTCATCCACTTTCGGCTTGAACCATTCTTCTTTTTGATATGGTTCAACATAGTCACGGAGGATGCGCTGGACACGGGATTCGATGCTGGCAAACATATCAATGTGGATTCCTGATTTTTTAGTATCCAGCAGCTCATCCGGCTGAACCACCTTGCCTATTCGTTTGCTTTCAGCTTCCATAATAATATAGGGGGAGCCTTTAACCTCAGAAAGGGCTTGATACAATAGGGCATCAAAGGTTTTCTGTGTGCTGCCGTCTCCCATGCCGAAGGAGCCGAAGATCGAACCGCGGTGGCCTGCCATTTCCTCTAGGTCAATAACAGGATAGCCTTTTTCGTTTAACACCTTCAGCACATCTGTTTTCCCAACGCCGGTCATTCCGTGCAGAACAACTGCTTTTTCAGGAATCAGGTCTGCTGTGTTTTCAAGTATATATTGACGGTACGCCCGGTAGCCCCCAGTTAAACGGGGGATCGAAACGCCCGCATAAGTGATAAATGTAGTAACCGCTTTGCTGCGCATTCCGCCGCGCCAGCAGTAAATGACAGGCTGGAAGCCATCATTTTTCAGGTCTCTGATTTTCTGCATCATGGACGGAATTTTAGGTGAAACGATTTCCATCGCTCTCCATTTCGCCGCATCAGAGCCTTCTTTTTTATATAATGTCCCGATTTCCGCACGTTCTTCGTTTGTGAAAAGCGGAACATTGACAGCACCGGGTATGCTGCACTCCTCAAATTCAATTGGAGACCTGACATCGACCGGAACTGCGTTATCCATTTGGATGTATTGTTCGACTGCTATTTCTCTCATTTTATTGCCTCCAAAATATTGCTATATATAGCCCAAAGGGTACGTTAATTAATTTTACTCTATCTATTATACAGGATTTTGAAAATATAGGTGCCTTCCACAATCATACTCCTATTTTCAAAAGTTTGTTCTATAAATTTTTTCCAGACATTGTAATATCAGCATATCCATTGGTTTTGCTTTTTAAAAAGGAGGTTAAATAAAAGGCAAAGGTGGTGGAAACATGTCCTTGAAAACAGAGGTTGCCATATTGGGCGGAGGGATTGGCGGTTTGACGCTTGGTCTGAAGCTGGCTCAATCCAATATTGATGTCACTATAGTGGAAAAGCTGGATGCCCCATCTTCCGTTTATAGAGGGGAACTCTTACAGCCAAAGAGCCTGAAAATTTTTGAAGAGCTGAATGCCCTGGGTGAAATCTTGGAAAATGGCTTTTCCTTTTCCCGGATCGCGTTTGAGGAAGGGGAGAAAGAGTTTGCAATGGATTACAGTATTCTCCCTGGAGATTATGATTACTCACTCATGATCGAGCATGAAAAGCTGAAAGGGATTCTTCTTAAACAGGCGCTTCACTATTCAAATTTTCATTATCTGCCAGGGTCCCTGGCAAAAGGGTATGACAATGGCGACTTACTGGTGGAGCGGAAGGATGTAAAGGAGCAGCTGACAGTGAGAGCTGATTTTTATATAGGCGCTGAAGGAAGAAATTCCATTACCCGAAAAGAAATGAACAGCAAAATTAAAAAGATAGAATACAACCATCAATTCTTAACGGTCACCTTTCCCCGCCCGCATTCATTGGAGGAAGGGAAAATCATCTCTAAGGATGAGCGGTTCCTCGGATTATTTCCGCTGCCGGGTGCGAAAGTACGGTCTGTTTATTTAATACCGGAGGGTTCTTATAAGGAACATCTCCAAAAAGGAATTCACTATTTCCATAAAAATTATGTAGAGCTTTTTCCTGAATTGGACGGGTATGTGACGAGGCTGAAAAACTGGAAGGATATTCAGCTGATGATTCCGACGGCTTTTTATGCAGATAAATATGTGGATGGAAGAATGGCGATTCTGGGCGATGCGGCACATACAGTGCACCCGATGGCAGGGGAAGGCATGAATATGGCGATTCAGGATGCCGATGTGCTGGGTGAATTGCTTGCTGAGATGTATACGAGCGGAAGAATCGTGCCGGACAAGCTGAAATGGTATGAAAAGGTCCGGAAACCCCGCGCTGAAAACATGATTAGCCTCAGCCATTTATCCGCCATTGCTTATTCTTACTCCAATCGTCTAATCACAGGAGTCCGCCGAAAAGGCCTGAAGCAGATTGAAAGAGATAAAACCCTGCAATATAAGCAAATGCTGAATGTCTCAGGCCTCGGTTATTGGCCGGAGAGTCTTAGGGACCGATTGATTCAGGCTGGAATCATGCCGGCTAGAAAAGAAGATTTACCCGATTCAGTGAAAAGCCATTATTTTTATACAGAAAAAGAAGACTATCCCTGGAGGAAGGTTGAACAGCCATGATAAATGAATATGTGAGGTTATTAAAAGCGCGAAATTGGATGAAAAAGAACCAGCCCTTTCTATACAGCTGGCATGCATACGTCGGATTTGAGCTAGACCTTTTTTCACAGTTCCGCAGCTGGAGAACGGTAAAAGAGGTGGCATCAAGCAGAAATCTGCAGGAGGAGCTGCTTTTAAGATGGGTGGAGGTGGGGCTGGCGATCCGCCATTTGAAAAAGAAAGGCAAGGACAAAATCAAGACAGCATCGAAATTCAGTCTTCCGTCCACACCGAATAACCCCCGTTCCACAGGAATCATCCTGAAGGAAATGATGGAATTGCATATCCCAACTTTACTTTCCTATCCAGAACTGCTACGTTCCAATAAGAAGAATACTTTTAACCATGAAGAGCATGGACCGACAGTAGCGAGAACCTCATCCCTGCTTGAGCAGCTTGCCCTGCCTCGTTTGATGAAAACCATTAAGAAAAACAAAATGGAGCGGATCATTGATATTGGCTGCGGGGAAGGCGGGTATTTAAGCAGAATCAGCCAAAAGTTCCCGAATGCCAAACTGGCAGGAATTGAAATGAATGAAGAGGTTGCAGAATCTGCCCGAACTAATTGCAAAGACATTCCTAACATTCAAATCGTTACAGCAGATGTTCATGAATACTCTCCAGAGCATCAGGCTGATTTGATTATGGTCAATAACCTGCTTCACTACATCCAGCCGGAGGATCACAGGCAGCTTCTATCCCGGCTTAAAAGCTGGCTTAGCCGGAAAGGATCCATTACCATTATCACCCCCATTCTTCATTCAAAAAAAGGCGAGGAGTTTTCCAGTGTGTTTAACAGCTTCTTTTCTGCCTTTGAAAATCTTTATCCAACTCCGACCGAGGAGGATATCCATCATCTCGCTAAAGAGCTGAAGCTTAAAGTGAAAACCTTCAAGCCGGTCGTAACGGAAGGCGGATGGTATTTTATCCAGCTGTCCAGCCGATAATTCAAAGCCCGCTCATTTAATGGTAGAATGGGGGTAACTTGACTGAAATGGTGATTGAAATGAGAAATAATAAATATTTAATGATATATGAAGAGCTTGCCCAGCAAATCCAGGAAGGCAAGTATCCCGCCAGATCCATTCTGCCATCTGAACATGAATTGACGGGTATGTATTCCACTTCAAGGGAAACGATCCGCAAAGCGCTGAATTTGCTGGCGCAAAACGGTTTTATTCAGAAAATACGCGGAAAGGGCTCGATGGTCCTTGATTTAAAAAAACTGCAGTTTCCCATATCGGGCCTTGTCAGCTTTAAAGAGCTGGCCGGGAAAATGGGACAGCGTGCGGAAACACTTGTGGAGGAATTTTCCCTGACTCAGCCTGATGCTGAAAAGATGAAGCATCTTCAAATTGATCAAGATGAAAAGATATGGAAAGTGTTTCGAATCCGGAAAATTGAAGATGAGCGGATCATTTTGGACAAGGATTTTCTAATAGCAAAGTTTGTCCCGGGGTTAACCAAAGAAATTTGCCAGAACTCTATCTTTGCCTACATTGAGGGTGAACTCGGAAAAAAAATCAGCTTTGCCAAAAAGGAATTCACAGTGGAAGAGCCAACTGCTGAAGACCGCAGGCATCTGGATATGGAAGGGTTCCATGCTATCGTCGTGGTAAAAAATTATATTTACTTTGATGATGCGGCTCTGTTTCAGTACACAGAATCCCGGCACAGACCGGACAAGTTCCGGTTTGTTGATTTTGCGAGAAGAATGGACAGCGGTGTGTTTTAAAACGCTATTTTGCGTTTAAGATTGGCTAATGAGGGAAATCTCCTTATGTGAAGATTTTTATAAGGAGATGGTATAAATGAGTAAAAAAATCGCATGCTTAATTACCGAGATGTTCGAGGACAGTGAGTACACGGAACCTGCACAAGCCTTTAAAGAAGCAGGACATGAAGTCGTGACGATTGAAAAGGAACAAGGCAAATCTGTTAAAGGAAAACAGGGTGAAGCCACTGTTCAAATAGATCAGAGCATTGACAGCGTAAACCCGAAGGACTTTGATGCCCTATTCCTGCCAGGAGGCTTCTCGCCTGACCAGCTTCGTGCCGATGACCGATTCGTCCAATTTGCCAAATCTTTTATGGATGAAAAGAAACCAGTCTTCGCGATCTGCCATGGACCACAGCTCTTGATCACAGCCAAGGCTCTCGAAGGCCGTGCCGCAACCGGCTACAAATCCATCCAGGTGGACATGGAATACGCAGGAGCCAAATTCGAGGACTCAGAAGTCGTCGTATGCCAAAACCAGCTAGTCACAAGCCGCCAGCCTGACGACATCCCGGCATTCACACGTGAATCGCTTAAAGTGTTAGGATAATGAAATCGACAGCCCTCTGCTAATTGGCAGGGGGTTTTTTAGGAGTTATTTATTCGGGATTTGATTTTCTAAAATTCCTTATTAAACCGTGCTGATTGGAGCGGAAGGGACTCGACTCCTACGGGAGTAGCGACCCAGGGGAGACCCCACAGACGCAAAGCGTCGAGGAGGCTCCCGGTAGCCCCGTGGAAAGCGAGGCCCTGCAGCGGAAATCAGCACCCAAATCAACAGATGCATATAATGTTTATATGGATACCTAACCCCATCAAAAAAGCAGCCCTCAAATGGCTGCTCCCAAAATTATTTATTCTTCCTCAAATTCCCCAGCTCTTCAACAAGAGCCTGCATTTCATTCGGACTAAACGAATCCTTTTTCATAACAAGATCATAAATATCCTTCAATTCCTCATACATTTCCTCATCAAAATGCGATGGCTTAATAGCGCCTAAATTCAAAACCTTCAGCTTCTCCTTAATAGCCTCAATCATAAACTCCACATTCTCAGCCGATTTCACAGACAAATTACTCATTCCCAACACCCTCTCATCGCTATGTAATTAAACGCGTACACTTTTCTTATCATCTTTCCACGATATCAGCAAATTGTCAACTTAAATTAGACTTGCATGTACCATGGAAATTAGTAGAAAATAAAGGAGAAGCTGGCCATTGGACGAGTCAGGTTTCGCAGAACCGAAAAAAGGGAAAAATTGAATAAAATTTTCATATAATAATTTAGCTAAAGGAGAATAAAATATGGGGAAATCATTATTTTGGAAAGGTGTCATGTATGGTGCGCTTGCAGGAGGTGCGCTAAGCCTTCTGGACAAATCCACAAGAGAAACTGTTTTTGATAATTGCCGGAAAACATCCAGCAATGTCGGCTATTATTTAAAGCACCCAAGTGAAGCAGTGAATCAGGTGAAGGATGTTTCCAATAAGGTCAAAACCGCCATTGACCAGGTTAGTGAAGACGTCGCTTTTATTACGGGAACTGTGGAAGAAATAAAGGAAATGGCACCGGAAGTAACACAGATTGTCCAGAATACAAAGCAGGCATTTTCAGATATTAAACTAAATGGATCAAGTGAACTGCCGGACAAATCTGATGATGATTCAGTACAGCTTCCGCATTAATAACAAGTGAGGTGTTGGAATGGGACGAACTCTTTCGGCTCTAATTCCAAACTTATGGAAAAGAGTAGAGGAAGATGATGTATTTGGACTTGCTGCCCAATTAGCGTATTTCTTTCTTCTCTCTCTTTTTCCTCTGTTAATTTTTCTGGTCACGCTCGTTCCTTATTTGCCGATCACACAGCAGGATATTTTAAATGTTGTCCGTGATTTTGCACCGGGAGAGACCATGAAGCTGATTGAAACCAATATTTATGAGATTACGAAGCGGAATGGAAAGCTGCTTTCCTTCGGGATCATTGCTACGCTCTGGTCGGCTTCGAATGGAATCAATGCAGTGGTGAAGGCTTTTAATAAGGCATATGACGTAAAGGAAACCCGCCATTTTATTATTGCACGCGGGATGTCGATCCTGCTTACATTTGCAATGATTTTTGTCTTTGTACTGGCTCTGCTTCTTCCTGTTTTCGGAAGGCAGATTGGCTTGTTTATTTCTTCGGAATTTGGTTTATCAGGCCAATTTCTGGCCATTTGGAATATGATTCGCTGGCTGGTGAGTCCGTTCATTCTTTTTGTGGTGTTTACAGGGCTGTACTGGATTGCGCCTAATAAGAAATTAACCTGTATCAGCGCTGTTCCAGGTGCCGTTTTTGCTACAATCGGCTGGGTGCTTTCATCACTGGCCTTTTCATACTATGTCAGCAGCTTCGGCAATTTTTCCGCAACATATGGAAGCATTGGCGCTATTATCGTGCTTATGATCTGGTTCTACATATCCGGCATTATCATCATTGTAGGCGGAGAAATCAATGCCACCTATTCGAAAATCAATAAAGACGATTGCTGATGAAAAAGTTACCTTCTTAAAAATTGACTCTCCGTTACACACTAGTAATGGGGGAAAATGAATACATCAGGAGGGTATCGATATGACAAAACATACGAAAAAAGATGGCGGTACGAAGCAAAAAGGCAAAAACAAACCAAAACAAAAAACATCCGGTTCTGCTAACGGGCAGAACGGCTATCACTAATTAATAAAAAAGCCTGGGAATTTGAATTCCCAGGCTTTCCTTATGATCTTAACAGCCTCAGACTGTTTAAAATAACTAAAATCGTTGACCCTTCATGGCCGATCACTCCATATGGAAGGTCAAGCAGCTGCAGGAAGTTGGATGCAATTAAAAACATAATTACCGTGATGGAGAAAATGACATTCTGTTTGATAATGCGATTCATCCGCCTTGACAGTTCAATGGCTTCTGCAATTTTGGGGAGGTCATTTTTCATTAAAACCACATCAGCCGTTTCAAGTGCTACATCTGTTCCTTCGCCCATAGCAATTCCGACATTGGCAGTGGCCAGAGCAGGGGCATCGTTAATTCCGTCACCAACCATGGCAACATTGATGTATTTTTCTTTCAGCTTTTTCAAATGCTCGACTTTGTTTTCAGGCAGGCATTCAGCAATATGTTCATTGACATGGCTTTCGCCTGCAATCGCTGCTGCTGTTGTCTGGCTGTCCCCAGTCAGCATGATCGTGTAAATTCCCTGTTTCTTTAAAAGGCCAATTGCCTGTTTGGTTTCCTCGCGGACAACATCCTTCAGGGAAATCAGACCGATGACTTCATCGTTTTTCTGTACAAACACAACGGTTTTTCCTTCGCTTGCCATGCGGTCGGCTGCTCCGTCTGCAAATGCATTTGCCTCTGTATTACCGACAAAAGAGGCTTTGCCGATTTTCCATTCATCCTGATGAACCTTAGCTTTCACACCATAACCCGCTACATCTTCAATGCTTTCCGGACGGATTAGGGGCTCAGAGAGTTCCTTCTTTGCATGCTTGACGATGGCATTAGCAAGAGGATGGTTTGAATGGCTCTCGATGGAGGCCACCTTTAGAAGCAGTTCTTCTTTGGAAAGCCCATCCACAACCACTACATCGGTAACTTCCGGCTTACCTTTTGTCAGTGTACCGGTTTTGTCAAAGGCAATCGCCTTAAGATGACTCAGGTTCTCAAGGTGCACACCGCCTTTAAAAAGGATGCCGTGTCTCGCGCCATTTGAAATGGCGGACAAAGTCGCAGGCATAATCGATGCGACAAGGGCACAAGGTGATGCCACAACAAGAAGGATCATGGCCCTGTAAAAGGTTTCTGTCCAGCTCCATCCCAACAGAAAGTGTGGAGCAAACATCATAAGAAACACAACAGCCAAAACAATTTTGACATAAGTACCTTCAAATTTTTCAATGAAAAGCTGTGAAGGGGATTTCTCGCTTTGAGCGGATTGCACCAGCTCAATAATTTTTTGAAAAAGGGTTTCGTTATTCGGTTTTGTTATTTCAACTGTAATCGATCCGTTCAAATTCACTGTCCCTGCAAATACCTGGTCATCTGCCCCTTTGGAAACGGGCAGAGACTCACCCGTTATAGCAGCTTCATCCAGCGATGATAGGCCTTTTACAATCGTTCCATCAGAGGGGACCCGTTCACCCGGCTTTACAAGGATTAAATCCCCGATTTCAAGCGCTGAGACATGTACACGTTCCTCTGACCCATCCGTAATTCTCAGTGCTTCTTCCGGCTGCAATTCCATTAGGGAAGAGATTTCTTTATGGCTTTTGTTCATGGTGTAGGTCTCCAAAGCGCCGCTGACTGCGAAAATAAATATCAGGATAGCGCCTTCTGTCCAATAGCCGATAATTGCTGAGCCGATTGCAGCGAAGATCATCAGCATTTCAACATTCAATTCTTTATTCTCAATGGTTTCTTCGATGCCTTCTTTTGCTTTCGCAAAGCCGCCGATCACAAAAGCCAGCAGGTAAGCAGCGATTGAACCAGCTTCCATTCCGTTTCGGTCCAGCAGCCAGCCTGTTAAAATCAATACACCGCTTAGAAGGGCGGCAATTAATTCAGCATGGGGTTTAATTTTTTCTAAAAGATTTTCTTGGGATCCTGGGCTATTGTTAAGCAGAGCCTTTGCCTCCATACTCATCATTTGTCCTCCTAAAATATAAATTTACTATTTTTTCAATTGTCTTATTGAGAAGAATAATCACATTCAATACCCCTAAAAAACAACGAAAGCTGCCACCAAATAGGTGACAGCGTTAAAATCAATAATGCAGCTAGCATTATGCAATTATTGTATTCTATTACATTTATTTTACTATATACCCTATGAAAAGAAAAGCGAAACAGTTACATGAAAATTAAAATGACTGGCTTTTCTCCAGCACCTGACCCTTATTCCCAAATAAGGTGACGGCACCAAAGATCATCAATAGCATCACACTGATAATGTTGAAAAAGCTGATCGTCTTGAATAATTCAATGAAAAGGCCGCCGAAATAAGGGCCAATCAGGCTTCCGATGCTGAAAGCTACACCGCAAAGCAGGTTGCCTGTCGGAAGCAAGTTCTTTGGCATTAAGTCTGCCATATAGGTGATGCCGAGTGAAAAGGTGGATCCGACGGCCATGCCTGCAATGAATAGGCAAATCGTCAGAGCAAGCACTATTTCCTCGAGCATGCTTGCTGCGACAAAGCTTAAAAATCCGATAAAAAGGACACTCATTAGTACATGGCGTCTTCCGAACTTATCACTCATGATACCTAAAGGAAGCTGGAATAGGATGCCCCCAATTGCAAATGAAGTCAGAAGCAGGGAAACGCTTGAAACCTCCAGCCCGATGCGCAGGCCATAGATGGGAAAGCTGCCGTTCAATGAAGCTTCAAGAAATCCATATCCCAATGCCGGCAGGAAGGCTACCCAGCCATATTTTGCGGCTTTTGAAAAACGCTTCATGGTTTCTCTGAAAGAGTTAATTTCGATGGACTGCTCCGGGAAGTCATTTTTCAATGTGAATAAAAACAGCCAGGCAATTAGACATAGAATGGATGAAATAATAAACGGCATCGTTTCATTTACTTTTACAAGCGGTGCCATTAACGGTCCTACAGCAAACCCAACTCCGAAGAAAAGTCCGTACAGGGAGATATTCCGGCCGCGTTTGTTTTCCGGAGAAAAGGAGGTGATCCATGTTTGCGTTCCGAAATGCAGGGCATGATCGCCGATTCCGATAAGCAGACGCAGCACAAACCAAAACCAAAAAGATTTCCAGAGCGGAAAAAGCATGAGAGATACAACAACTAATAATCCGCCAAGGATAATGACCGGCCTGTAGCCGTATTTTCGCAATGGATATTCCATAAAAGGTGAAATAAGCAGGATTCCGATATATAAACCTGTTGCATTTAGACCATTCAAGCTTGAGGAAATGCCGTCATTTTCAAAAATAATCGCAATCAGCGGCAGCAGCATTCCCTGACTGAAGCCTGAAATGGCCACAATGCTGATGAGAATCCAAAAACGCATTGTTTCTTTATTCATAAAAAAACCTCTTTTTCTGACGTGAAATAGTATCGTCTCCTAAATGATGGTATCGGGAATAAGTTATCTTGGCAAGAGTAAGTTTATGGTCAAAATAATTTTGTTTGCAAGAGAATTAGTGTAATCTCTACTAATAATAAGATAAAAAGGGGCGAATACCATGGAATTTAAAATGAAGGAAGAAGTTGGCTTCTATACCGATTTGCCATTTGGGCGTTTGGAGGTGGCAGGAGATGAAGAGTATGGCTTCAGGCCGTACCAGCTGCTTGTCGCTTCGCTGGCTGTGTGCAGCGGCGGTGTTCTGAGGAAAATCATGAAAAAAATGCGCATGGAGTTTGAAGACATTAAAATAAAAACAAGAGTTGAAAGAAATCCTGAAAAGGCTGACCGGGTGGAAAAGGTACAGATTCATTTCATCATAAAAGGAACGGACCTAAATGAGGCGAAGCTCCACAAGGCAATGGAATTGACCAGAAAGAACTGTTCAATGGTGCGCTCAGTGGAAGAAAGCATTGAAATAGAAGAGACATTTGAACTTATTTAACATGCGGACAGGGAAGGGGGATGCCTCTTCCTTGTTTTTTGTTAAAGGCAGTAGAATAATAGTATAATAATTCCTATAAAAATAATAAGAATTGAAGCAGAAACGAGGTGCCCCGCATTGAAATTCCAAGACTTACAAACCACCGAAGAAAGAATCCGGCTCATGGAAGAGCTCTCTCAAAAATTTTTATCAAGAGCAGCCAAAAACGATGAAGAAGGCCTGTTTCCGTTTGAGAATATTAATGAACTAAAAGAATCCGGCTACACCTCCTTGACCGTCCCTAAACGATACGGAGGTGCAGAAATTTCCCTTTCTGAATTTCTGAAGCTCCAAGAGAAGATCGCAGAAGGAGATGGCTCCACCGCCCTGTCCATTGGGTGGCATATGGGGATTATCAAAAGCCTTGGCGAGAAAAACAACTGGGATGAAGAGGTATTTAAGAACCTGTGTGAAGAAGTAAAAAAGGGTGCTTTAATGAATAACTGTGCAACAGAACCGCAGACGGGCAGCCCTACAAGGGGAGGCAAGCCGGTTACCTCTGCACGAAAAGAAGGGGACTCCTGGATTATTAATGGCCGGAAAAGCTTTACCACCATGGCCCCTGTGCTGGATTACTTCAATGTGAGTGCAGCGATTGAAGAAAGCGGGGAAATAGGAAACTTTTTAATTCCGAGAAATTCCTCCGGCCTTGAGATTGTGGAAACATGGGACAGCATTGCAATGAGAGGAACAGGCAGCCATGACCTTCTTTTAAAAAATGTAAAGGTTAAGGAGGATGCACTAGTCGAGATGTTTCAGCCAGGCAAAAAAGGTGCAGCCGGCTGGCTTCTCCACATTCCGGCCTGTTATTTGGGCATTGCTCAGGCGGCACAGAATTATGCCATTAGCTTTGCGAAGGATTATTCCCCGAACAGTATAAGCGGTGCCATTATTGACTTGCCCAATGTTCAGCAAAAGGTTGGCGAGATGGAATTTGAACTCATGAGGGCGCGTCATTTCCTCTATTCGGTTGCAAATAAATGGGATGAAGCCAGCGGCGAAACGAGAAGCGGAATGCAGCCTGAATTGGGAGCGGTTAAGCTCGCTGTAACCAACGCGGCCATTACAGTAGTCGATCTGGCCATGCGTGTGGCAGGTGCACGCAGTTTATCAGCACAAAATCCGCTCCAGCGCTATTACAGGGATGTACGTGCCGGCCTGCATAACCCGCCGATGGATGATATGACCATTCAGGCATTAGCAAAAGATGCGATAAAGTAATGCAGAAGGCTGCTGTTTAGACGGCAGCTTTTTGTATTATATTTACTGAGTTGATTGGAGCGGAAGGTGCGAGATCCTCGAAAATGCATGCGCAGTTTCTTCTGCGGTGCGTACTCGGGAAAACTCGCCACGAACGGTACTAATCCCCTCGATTGTGGCTGTTTACGATGACATTTTCTGCCACAAACGGTCTCAATCCGCTCGATTGAGGCCGTTCACGCTAACATTTATTCAATGCCCAGCGAGTAGCGGGACAGGTGAGACCCCGCAGACGCGTAGCGCCGAGGAGGCTCACCGCCTGCCCCTCAGAACGCTTGAGCATCCCTTCGCTGCAATCAACGGTCAACATTGAAAAGTGAAAAACAAGAATCTATATGAAAAGAGCCTCTTTATAAAAGGTTCTGAAGTTAGATATCGGTTTATATCCAGTCGCCCTCCGTATCCTCCAAGTTTGACTTTCCCCTAAAATGGCTAAAGAGAAAGTACGTTTTACATAAACTTCTTGCATATAATCACATAGGCAGGAAAGTGCAGGCAATACTAAAAAATATTAAGAAGGGAAGGAGTAGCCAATATGACTAATAAAGTGTTCATGGTATTGGCATTTGCAGGTGTGCCGCTGTCTGTCATCGGTACATTGATGCACTGGTCCAATATCTTGCTGTTTGCGATCTACTGCATCACTATTATTGCACTGGCCAGCTATATGGGAAGGGCGACAGAAAGTCTTGCAGTAGTAGCGGGTCCCCGAATTGGCGGATTGCTGAATGCCACCTTTGGAAATGCGGTTGAACTAATCATATCAATCTTTGCTTTAAAAGCAGGTCTGATCAGTGTTGTGCTCGCATCACTGACGGGATCCGTACTGGGGAATTTACTGCTGGTGGCAGGACTTTCCTTTTTCATTGGCGGACTGAAATTCAAGAGACAAAGCTTTAATGTCTTTGATGCCCGCCACAATTCAGGACTTCTGATGTTTGCTGTTATTGTGGCCTTTGTCATTCCTGAAGTTTTTTCAATGACCATGGACGAAGCGGAGACGATCACGTTCAGCATCGGCATTTCTGTCATTTTAATCGCTTTGTATTTAGCTGCCTTGTTCTTCAAACTGGTCACCCACCGGGGCGTCTATCAATCAACAGAAGAAGAACGGGGCTCACATGAGGAGGAAATCCCGGAGTGGAGCAAAGGGAAAGCCATTGCTGTACTTGCCATTTCCACTATTGCTGTTGCTTATGTATCAGAGAATCTGGTTCATACCTTCGAAGAAGTTGGAGAAACGTTTGGCTGGTCAGAACTGTTTATTGGGGTAGTCATTGTGGCAATTGTCGGAAATGCGGCAGAGCATGCTTCGGCTATAATTATGGCTTATAAAAATAAGATGGATATTGCTGTTGAAATTGCAGTAGGTTCCACCCTCCAGGTTGCGATGTTTGTCGCGCCAGTCCTGGTACTGCTTTCGCTTCTGTTCCCGACAGCCATGCCGCTTGTTTTTACATTACCTGAGCTGATTGCCATGGTTACGGCCGTCCTGCTGATGGTTGTCATTGGCAATGATGGAGAAACCAACTGGTTTGAAGGAGCCACTCTGCTGGCAGCTTACGTGATCATGGGAATCGGATTTTATCTTTTATAGCAAACAGAAAACCGGCTCTGAAAAAATCTCAGGGCCGGTTATTTATATGGGTATTTAAGTACTTTTTTAAAGGATTATGTTCTTTCAGAGAATGTTCTGTTCGCTTTCAGTCATTGATCACCAACCTTCATGATGATGTTTGATCATTACTGTCTTGCAGATGACTTAACAAAAAAACGATTCTCCTCCTTTGACATAATAGTGGGGTTGACTTCCACTGCCCTCCTTTAATTTAGTAATCTTATTATAAACTGTTATTTGATATTTGTAAATATTCTGATTTTTACATTTTCATTACAAAATTAAATTTTTCATAAACAAGCCTTATTTTTCATGGGAGGGATAATATCCCCTTACTCCGAAAAAACTAAGATCAACCTAAAAAGATTGTGACTTGAAAGGAGAAAGACACCATGAAAAAATACGTAAGCATTCTTTTTTTAGGTCTTATATTAATGCTGTCAATTCATCCGGCTGCAGAAGCGCAGAAAGGGGCTGAGAAATCGGCAAAACAGCAGCCAAAGGCTATTGTTGTCCCTAATTCTGTGCTGAATGTAACGAAGGAAAATACGTATCCGAACCCTGCACAGGATATGCCGACGCTTCAGCCCAGTGAATTAACCCAGCAGCTGATTGATTCATCAAAGGTTCCTATCGAAAATCCGGATCTTATCCGGATGCTGAATGAAACATCTGTCAGCAGTACACCGTTTGCGCTTGGCTATAGAGCGATCGTCTACCTCGGTCAATGGCCGTTAAATTATCAGTCTTCCGAAACCTCTCCAAATTGGGAATACCAGAGGATTAACACAAATTATTTTGATAACCGGGGCGGCAAGGCACCATATCAGATTCATTATGTGCAGGAAGCCCAAAAGGTTGTCCGCGGAGGTCTGACTGCCAAGGTTCCCAATGCTGAGGATGTTAAAAAGATGATGCTTCTGAAAGCCATGGAGAAGTCAGGTCTGCCTCTAGCCTTTGAAACAATTATAGGCGCGGGCACCAAAAAGGACCATATCTATAATATCCCGCCTAAAAGATTAGGCTATCTATACGGCTATGCCCCAGCTATCAACGAAAAGGGGAAAGTCACGTATGGAGAAGTGTATTTAATGCTGAAAGGCAGCAAAAAAATGATTGTCATTAAAAATGTTACCTCCCAGGGAATAGGTGCCTGGATTCCGATTCAGGACCATGTGACCTTTGGGTTTGTTGTTTCAGAAAGGCCAAAATAATTAGAAGTACCAAGGAGCGCGTTCAACATTTACTATTTTTGCAAAAACAATGCCAGCCCAACATGCGGGCTGGCTCTTTTTTAGATATTTGTACGTCTTGTCTTAAAATCTGTTTCTTTATAATAGCTGTTCTTCACAAGAACGTTAGGGCCAAGGCACTTAACAGCCGAACAATGACAGTTCAGTGAATCGGCGAGTTCTGTTCTGCTCCATTTCTGATAAATATCCTCAAGCTGATCGGTCTGGATATTCCCAAGCGGCGGTGTATCACCAAAGTCAGTGACAATGACATCGCCAGTGAAAATATTAACATTTAAACGTGATCTTCCGTCTGGATCATTGCGGACAGTCACATTTTTAGCTGCGTGCAGTCTTCTTAGAAGCTCCAGGTCTTCCTTGTCGCTGCTGCAGGCATAGAATGGCAGGGTGCCAAACAGCATCCATGTATCTTCATTTCGGATATCCAATAAATGATGGATGGCTGATCTCATTTCTTTTAGAGTTAGTGTTTCCAGCGAAGAGGCGAAATCGGATGGGTACATCGGATGGACCTCATGGCGCTGACAGTTCATTTCCTCTGTAATTTGTTTATGGATTTTCTCAAGATAAGGCAATGTCCGTTTGTTGAGCATGGTCTCAGCCGAAACCATTACTCCTGCTTTTACGAGCTCCCTGCTGTTTTCAATCATTCGGTAAAAAAGACGCTGGCGCTGCTCTATTGTCGGCTTTCGTTCCATCATCGCAAAGCCGCCTTCAATAAAGTCTTCCTCCGTTCCCCAGTTATGCGAAATATGAAGGACATCCAAATAAGGAATAATTTCTTCATAACGGGCTAACTCCAGTGTCAGATTTGAATTAATCTGAGTTCTGACCCCTCTGTTGTGTGCATAGCGAAGCAGGGGCACAACATAATTTTCAACCGATTTTTTTGAAAGCATCGGCTCTCCGCCTGTGATGCTCAGTGATCTTAGAAGGGGGATTTCATCCAGCCTTTTCAAAAGCAAGTCGATAGGCAGTGCAAGAGGGTCCTTAGGCTGAAGGGTATATCCGACTGCGCAATGTTCGCAGCGCATATTACATAATACAGTGGTTGTAAATTCAATATTTGAAAGCACCATTTTTCCGTGCTGATCGATGTCGGAATAAGCTTCCCATGGATCATATTCCGGTGTTATAGGTGAAAGTTGTGTTTTCATATAAATCTCCTTTTAAATCTAAGTCCTTTGTCATTATTAAATCTTTGGAACCCCTTGTCAATCGATAGTTTAGACTAAAATTAGGATTAGAACGTTTATTTTCTCCTCATGCGGGAATTAATCCAATATCACAGACGAAACATTTTTAATAATAAGAGGAGGATTTAACATGGAACAGAATAACTCGTATAATACCACAAATACTTTGAGCACTGATTATGGACAAGGAATGAATACGGCTTATGATCAGGATAATTCACAGAACAGCAAGCTGATGAAGGGCATTGTCATTGGCGGCATTATCGGCGGAGCCTTGGCCATGCTTGACAGTACAACCAGAACAAAAGTGAAAACAAAGGCAATGGATCTTAAGGATTCATCAGCAAGCCTTATTTCAGAAGTGAAGGAAAATCCCGGTGAAGTAAAAGAAACGATGATTAACCAATTTAAGAGTGCTTCCAATACCCTGAAAGATGCCATCAAAGACGCACAGAGTTTATATCAGCGTGTTAATGAAGATGTCTTCGGCAATATGGACATGGTAAAAGAGGTCTCTAGCGATGCTATGTCAACAGCAAAGGAAGCAAAAAGCGAACTGGCTGATATCGGATCAAAAGTAAAAGACGCAGGTTCAGAATTAATGGAAAGCCCTGCAGGAAGCGGCGGAGCTTCATCGGGCTCAAACTATCAGTCTGCAGGCTCAGCCAGCGGCACTGATACTGCTTTTCCGACAGAGCGCAGTGAAAGTGCAGTCACTTACAGTCCCGGGACTCAAAAGAACAGCAATAACCTTTAATGAATGATATTAAACATCCTCTGCTCGTATGAGTGGAGGATTTTTAATTGGCTTTATTTCCTAATGATGGTTGTTTTAGATATACGGAGACGGGGTAACCCTTATATACAGGTATAGGACATTTTTTGGAGGTTACATTTATGGGGTATAGACGAGGGAAATCATTATCAAACGATATGGAAAAACAATCTCATGAAAGAGAAACAGCTGTTGGAACCAAGGGGATGGTAGTGAGTCCTCATTCGGTTGCTACAGATATAGGAGAAAAAATATTGCGGGATGGCGGCAATGCAGTGGATGCTGCAGCGGCCATCCAATTTGCTTTAAATGTAGTAGAGCCGATGATGACAGGTATTGGCGGAAGCGGATTTTTAATGGTTTATGATAATAAGAAAAAAGAAGTAAAAATATTTGATGGCCACACTCGGGCTCCAAAGGGCGTTCATCCCGAAATGTTTCTGGATGACAACGGAGAAGTAATCGACTTCCGCAAACGCTCTACGCATGGGTCTGCAGTAGGCATTCCGGGTATCTTAAAAGCTTTTGAAAGAGCACTTGAGGAACATGGATCCAAACCATTAGCCGATCTGATCCAGCCGGCAATCGAAGCAGCGGAAAGCGGTGTGGAAGTGAACTGGGTACTGGAGGAAGCTCTTCAGAACTTTCATTACAGACTTGGTGAGGAAGCCAAAGCGTTTTATTTTCCGGAAGGCAAAACTCTTAAGTCTGGTGACAGCCTTGTAAAGGAGCATTTAGCGAAGACATTCCGCATCCTTCAAAAAGAAGGAATTTCTTCTTTTTATGAGGGAGAGATTGCCGAAGCCATTGTAAAGTGCCTTAAAGAAGAAGGCGGCTTTATGACACTTGAGGACCTTAAGAATTACCGTCTGACGATCGATGAGCCTATTTGGGGAGAATACAAAGGCTATAAGATCGCTTCATCAGCTCCTCCGAGTGCAGGCGGTGTGACGGTCATCCAGA
Source organism: Bacillus sp. ZZV12-4809 (assembly GCF_009849585.1). Lineage (GTDB taxonomy): Bacteria > Bacillota > Bacilli > Bacillales > Cytobacillaceae > Cytobacillus. Next base: position 124,011 of record NZ_VCRN01000001.1, on the reverse strand, counting down.
TTCTGAAAATCCTGGAGAAGTTTAATTTGAGCCAATATGATTCAAAGTCCTGGGAGAAGTATTATCTGATTACGGAAGCCATGCGATTGGCTTTTGCTGACAAGGTTGCCTATTCAGGTGATCCTGAATTTACAGATCTGCCAATTGAAGGGCTGCTTCATGATGATTATATAGCTGAAAGGGTAAAAGCCATTAATTTTAAAAGAAGAAATGATGCAATCGATTTTGGGAACCCATGGAATTATCAAGAGGGGGAACCAAAGCAGATTATCCGCCAGCCGGATGATTTAGAAAAAAGTGAAACCACCCATTTCACGGTAATTGACCAATGGGGCAATATTGCAGCGTGTACATCGACCGTTGAGCATCCATTTGGATCTGGAATTATGGTGAAAGGCTACGGCTTCTTATTAAACAATGAACTGACAGACTTTGATGCCAATCCGGGCGGCGTCAATGAGCCAAAACCGGATAAAAGGCCGGTCAGCTGTAAAAGCCCGACCATTTTGTTCAAGGATGATCAGCCTGTTCTGACCCTTGGCTCTCCAGGAGGTCCAACTATTATTGGCTCGGTTTTTCAGACGATCGTGAATATTATTGATCATGATATGAATTTAAAGGAAGCCATTGAAGAGCCCAGGATTTTTGCCACAACAGGCCCGCTAATTGAATGGGAACCGGGCATAAGCATGAAATCCAAGGGAGAAATGGAATTCATGGGATTCGAATTTGGAGATAAGCCAAGCCGGATCGGAAATGTTCAGGCTATCCAGATTGATCGGGAGAAGGGCCGTTTATATGGAGCGGCTGACTCCAGCCGTGAAGGGAAAGCAGCAGGAATTACAGAGGAGCAATTAAAGAGCTGATGCCGGTTTGGCATCAGCTTTTCTTTTGGCCAATATCTGAAAGGGTGCTCATTGTGCTGTTTGAACTGGTCCTTTGAATGACTGACATGCTGCCGTCTGGCTCAAACACAACCGCTTCAATTTCGTCCATCGTGGAATGGCCGCTGGAACGGACAGCCTGCAAAACTTCTGATCGTATAACTCTGTTCTCTTTTAGTGCCGAATCAATGTAATGCCCTTTATAAAAAAGAAGGTCAGGGCTGGCTTTTATGAATGTATTGAATTTGGCTGAATGAAGAGATAGCCAGGCCACAATATACTGCAGGCCGATCAATAGAACATAAGCAGTCAGACCTTCGGCAAGTGAAACCTGCTTGTTAAGGAAGATAGTGGCAAGTGTAGACCCGATGGCAACGGTAACCACTAAATCAAAAGCATTCATTTTGGTTAAGGTTCGTTTTCCCGATATCCTTAGGAATAAAACCAGGAAGATATAACTCATAGCGCCAATAGAGAGAACTCTCCATATATCCTGCCAGCTGGAAAAAATCATCCTTTTCCTCCTCTCTGTATAGTTTCTATTCCTTTTAAAGGAAGACTGTAAACAGATGAATTTGAATCAGTTTCCATGTTGCTGGGATTGCCAAGATGGGTATATTAAATAAAACCACTATTTGCTGAAATAGCAGTTTTCCTGTAGGATGTAATCGAGACGAAAGGAGAGAACGTTTTGGGCAGTCCGATTCAAGATAAAAATTCACAGGTTACTTTTCTAAAACAGCGCTTAAATATGTTTCTGGACGTACTGGATGCTATTGAGCCGGAAGACACTGAAATCGAGGATATCGACCGTCTGATCGAAATGATCGATGAACTCGAATCAAAATGCCGTGAATTTAATAACCGCGATTAAAAATAGGAGCCTGAGGGCTCTTTTTTTATGGGGATTTGGAACTGATGGCGGTTAGTTTCAGCGGGCTGCGCCGAAACGCCGGGTTCCCGTGGGAATGGAAGGAATAGTGCCGAAAATGGCTGAGTGCTGAGAGAAATGGTCGTTAATCTAGAGGAATAGTGCCCAAAAGGGTGGAGACCAGAGAGAAATGGTAATAAATCCGGACGAATAATGCCCAAAGAGGCGGAGTCCTAAGAAAAACGGCAATTAATCCCGCATATACCTCCCTTTCATCCTGTAAACGATTGCAACCTTAGTCTTTAAATACACTTCAGTTAGGAGTATAATGGTAGACGATTATCAATTAAAATTTTTATTAAAGATATATGCATATAGGGAGCAAAGGGAAGGGGACTAAAGCAATGAATATCGACAAATTTCAGGAAAGCATGTATCAGCTGATTGTTGAGACATCCACAAATCTTCCGCGTGATGTACGCCGAGCGATTAAATCAGCGAAAGAAAGAGAGAATGCTGGCACGAGAGCAGCGATGAGCCTGGATACTATCACAAATAATATTAAAATGGCTGATGATAATGTGTCGCCAATCTGCCAGGATACCGGATTGCCGACATTCAAAATTAAGACGCCTGTTGGTGCTAACCAGCTGGTCATGAAAGAAGCGATCAAGAACGCAATTGCCCAGGCAACGAAGGACGGAAAGCTTCGCCCGAACTCTGTTGACTCACTGACAGGAGCCAACAGCGGGGATAATCTTGGCTTTGGCACTCCTGTTATTAAATTTGAGCAATGGGAAAAGGATTATATCGATGCACGCTTAATTTTAAAAGGGGGCGGCTGTGAAAATAAAAATATCCAATACAGCCTTCCATGTGAACTTGAAGGCCTTGGCCGTGCTGGCCGTGACCTGGATGGAATCCGCAAGTGCATTATGCATTCTGTATACCAGGCGCAGGGACAGGGCTGCAGCGCCGGTTTCATCGGTGTCGGCATCGGGGGGGACCGCTCTTCAGGCTATGACCTGGCGAAAGAGCAGCTGTTCCGTTCTGTCGATGATGTGAACCCTAATGAAGATCTTTGCAAGCTTGAAGATTATGTGATGGAGAATGCCAATGAGCTGGGCATCGGAACCATGGGCTTCGGCGGAGAAACAACTCTTCTTGGCTGTAAAGTCGGGGTTATGAACCGAATTCCTGCAAGTTTCTTCGTATCTGTTGCCTATAATTGCTGGGCGTTCCGCCGCCTTGGCGTAGCAGTCAGCATGGAAACTGGCGAAATCAATGATTGGATGTACCAGGAAGGCGAGCACATCGACTTTGGCGCATCTGAAGCTGAACTTGAAACTGCGGCAGCAGCGGAGACAGCTGAGCAAACAAACATCGTTACTTTGCAGGCGCCGATCACTGAAGAACAGATCCGCAGCCTTAAAGTCGGTGATGTCGTTCAAATCAATGGCATGATGTACACGGGCAGAGATGCGATCCATCATCATCTCATGGACCATGATGCACCAGTGGATCTGAATGGACAGGTCATTTACCACTGCGGACCTGTTATGATGAAAGATGAAGACGGCAAGTGGCATGTGAAAGCAGCCGGTCCGACCACAAGTATTCGTGAAGAGCCTTATCAGGGCGATATCATGAAAAAGTTTGGCATCCGTGCGGTTATTGGAAAAGGCGGAATGGGTCCAAAAACGCTTGCTGCACTTCAGGAACATGGCGGCGTTTACCTAAATGCAATCGGCGGAGCAGCACAGTATTATGCTGACTGCATCAAGTCTGTTGAAGGTGTGGACCTAATGGAATTCGGTATTCCAGAAGCGATGTGGCATTTGAAGGTTGAAGGCTTTACTGCAGTTGTGACGATGGATTCTCATGGAAACAGTCTTCACAGTGATGTAGATAAATCTTCACTTGAGAAGCTGGCTCAATTCAAAGAGCGTGTATTCTAATAGATGAACAGGGAGAGAGGCTGTCTGCGGCCTCTCTTTTTATGTGCAATTTTTTGCCAATGAGCCCTGTGAATGATTTTGTTTCATTCACAAACACTAATAAAAAATATTGGAGGAGCTCAGATGAAAAAATTTAGTATCTTCCTGAGTGTTTTTATTTTGTTTTTTTCCGGAACAGCTTATGCAAACTACGGCAATTCTCCCCTGCACTGGGGATTTAAAAAAGCTAAAAATGAGATGCCTGCCGAAGCAGGCAAGCCGCTTGATGCACTGCTTGAGAGACATGGATCCTTTTATAAAGGCGATCCAAGCAAAAAGGAGATCTATTTAACATTTGATAATGGATATGAAAATGGCTATACCGGACAGGTTCTGGACGTTCTGAAAAAGGAAAATGTCCCAGCTGCCTTTTTTGTAACAGGCCATTATTTAAAAAGCGCCCCGGAGCTCGTCAAAAGGATGGCGGCAGAAGGCCATATTATTGGCAACCACTCCTGGCATCACCCTGATATGACAAGAGTGAGCGATGAGAAATTTACCAAAGAGCTTGAAATGGTCCGTGCTGAAACCGAAAAGCTGACAGGTGTTAAGCATATGGCCTATTTGCGGCCGCCGCGCGGAATATTCAGTGAGCGTACACTGGCACTAGCTAAAAAGGAAGGCTATACTCACATATTCTGGTCATTGGCTTTTGTGGACTGGTACACTGATCGGCAGAAGGGCTGGCAGTATTCCTACGACAATATTATGCGCCAGATTCACCCGGGCAGTATCCTCCTGCTGCACACTGTATCAAAGGATAATGCCGATGCTCTCGAAAAAGCCATTCAGGATCTGAAAAAAAGAGGGTATACTTTTAAGAGTCTGGACGACTTGACATGGGAACAAGCGATTGGGGAGCGGATGCTGTACTGATTTGGATTGGCTGATAAAAATTTCGGAGTGGCATGCCTAAGTGGTGCTTGGCCGGTAAATCCCCCATTACGGCCGGTAAAACAGCTGAATTCAATATCTGCATGAAATAGACCCAGTCATTCAGGGTCTATTTTTGCTTAAGCGAACAATTTTAGTAAAATAACAGCAAAAAATGCTATAATCGGGGAAAATGATAAAGGACGGATTCTTCTTGGAGAAGATACATGTAGAAGGACCTTATAATTTTGATCTGGTACTGGACAGGCTTTCGAACGATCCTCTTAATCAGGTTAATATAGAGGAAAGGTCTGTGAAAGTGCCAATGCTGCTCAACCATCAGCCGGTTGTAGCCGTAGTAAAGGCAATCGGAACGACGGAACAGCCGGAATTTTTAATTTCCGGAACGGAGGGCCCCCTCAAAGAAAAGGCAGCCGAGCGCCTATCGGAAATTTTCCAATGGCATCTGTCGCTTGAGACCATTCACAGGCATTTTCAAAACACAGAATTACAGCCGATCTTTGAAGAGCATTATGGAACGCCTATTGTGCTCGATTTTGATCCGTATGGATGTATCCTGAAATGCATTATTCACCAGCAGCTGAATCTTGCGTTTGCACACACACTAACAGAACGGTTTGTGAAAACATTTGGCTTTGAAAAAGAGGGTGTGTGGTTCTATCCGCTGCCTGAAAAAGTTGCAGAACTGACAGTGGATGACTTAAGGGAGCTGCAGTTCAGCGGGCGCAAGGCTGAATATGTCATTGGCATAGCAAAAGAGACGGCTGCCGGAAATTTAAACTTTGATGAGCTTAAAAACCTTTCAGATGAAGAAATTTATGATAAACTAATCAAATTGCGCGGTGTCGGTCCGTGGACGGTTCAGAACTTTTTAACGTTCGGTCTAGGACGGCCAAATCTTTTTCCTGTGGCAGATATCGGCATTCAGAATGCCTTGAAAAAATTATATAAATTAGAAGCGAAACCGACTTTCGAGGAAATGGAGACATTTTCGAAGAGCTGGGATCCTTATTTGAGCTATGCCTCTCTTTATTTGTGGAGAAGCATCGAGTAATTTGGAGTGATGAAGAATCATGAAACAAGAACAAACAGCTAAATTAAAACTAAAGCAGACATTCCCGCTGACAATCAAAAGGCTTGGCATTAACGGTGAAGGTGTCGGCTATTTTAAAAGGCAGGTTGTATTTGTCCCAGGGGCATTGCCAGGCGAGGAAATTGTAGCAGAAGCAACAAAGGTAAATCCGAGGTTCTCCGAGGCCAAAATCAAGAAAATCCGAAAAAAATCGGAGTTCCGTGTCCAGCCACCATGCCCGGTCTATCATGAGTGCGGCGGCTGCCAGCTGCAGCATCTCCGCTATGATCAGCAGCTGAAGGAAAAGCGGGATATCATCATTCAAGCTTTAGAAAGACACACAAAGCTGAATCCTGAAAAGCTTGATATAAAAGAAACCATTGGAATGGAAGATCCATGGAGCTACAGAAATAAAAGCCAATTCCAGGTTGGCCAAAAAGACGGGAAAGTGCTGGCCGGCTTATATGGCATGAATTCGCACCGCCTGATTAATATTGAACACTGTGCGGTCCAGCATCCGCAGACAACTAAGGCGACAGAAACTGTGAAGCGGATACTTCAGGACCTGCGAATCCCAATTTATAATGAGAGAAACCGCAAAGGCATCGTGAGAACCATCGTTGTCAGGGTAGGGATCCAGACAGGCGAGCTGCAGATTGTATTAATTACAGCTCAGAAAGAGCTTCCTAAGAAAGAGATTATTATTGAAAAAATTAAAAGTGAGCTGCCTGAAGTAAAGTCGATCATTCAAAATGTGAACGGTGAAAAAACCTCCATTATATTTGGGCAGGAAACCATGAATCTGGATGGAAGCGACTTTATCCAGGAGACACTTGGAGATCTTCAGTTTGAACTGTCGGCACGGACCTTCTTCCAGCTGAACCCGGAACAGACTGTCAAGCTTTACAATGAAGTTAAAAGAGCAGCGGCTTTAACCGGCAAAGAAAAAGTAGCTGACGCATACTGTGGCGTGGGAACGATTGGACTATGGGTAGCCGGTCAGGCAGCCGAAATCCGCGGCATGGATATCATCAGGGAATCCATTGAAGATGCTAAGAAAAACGCGGCGCGCCATGGAATCAAACATGCCCAGTACGTTGTCGGCAAGGCAGAAGAATGGCTTCCGAAATGGACAAAAGAAGGATGGAAGCCGGACGTGATTATCGTAGACCCGCCAAGAACAGGACTGGACCAGCAGCTGTTAAAGACGATTTTAAAAGTCCAGCCGAAGAAAGTGGTTTATGTTTCGTGTAACCCATCCACATTGGCGAAGGATATTTCGGTCCTGAGTTCCAAATATAAAGTAAATGGCATACAGCCTGTGGATATGTTTCCGCAGACGGCTCACGTTGAATGTATCTCGCAACTCATTTTAAAAGAAGGCAACTAACCCTTGTGGTTGTTGCCTATTCTTGTTCTTCGAAAGGATTTACGAAGTTGTAATGAATACGAAGATTACCATCAATGCTACAGATGACTTTATTCACCAGTGAGTGCAAGACTTGGGGAGTTAAATCGTTTAATATTGAAACTTCTTTAAGCTTCTTACCTAAATCAATTGCATAGTTCTCACTTTCGCACTCTTCAAGCTTTGCTTGATAATCATTTTTGGCAGTCTCGAGTTCAACTACTTCCTGATCTATTTGCTTTCGATATTCAATCAGTTCTTCTCGAGAAATAATTTCGTCTGCGTACATATCAAGGTAATCCTTCTTTCTTGAACGTAATCTTTTTGCTTTGCTTTCAATTTTTGTTATCTCATTTGTTATGGAAACCTTCTTTTGATCCAATCTTTTTTGCAGGCTCTGTATAAATTCATCATCTTGAATGGATTGGAATAACTCCTGTAGATCCTCTACAATAATGTGTTTTAATTCTTTTTCCCGGATAACAGCTTTATTTAGACAGTAAGTATCACCGTACTTAATATTTCCTCCACATCTATACCCTTTTTGGTTTGCCTTGTACCACATCCCTTTTTGGCAACTTTCACAGAACAATACATTCGTAAATAAATGACTTTTTGGGGCGGTAGTTGTACGTGTTCGGGTTTGAAGCATTTTCTTTACGGCTTGAAAAGTCTCCTTTGAAATGATAGCCTCGTGAGTATTTTCTTGGATTGTAGCTTTGTCTACATCAAGAGTCCTTCGTTTTGTTGTTGTTACTGAAATTGTTTCTGTTCTGTTTTGAACTAGATTACCGCAGTAATGTTGATTATTTAAGATATTTTTAATTGTGGTAGCGTGCCATAAAGGTGATGCGTTTGACTTATTAGCAATTTGTGAAGGGGTGGGAATCCTTTCTGCTGTGAAACTTTTTGCTATTGAGTCCATTCCTTTTCCATCCAAGTATTCTCTAAAAATTCGTCTAACAATTTCTGGAGTGTTATCTTCACGAATTTTTAGTTTACCGTTGTCAGAATAATATCCATAAGGTGGATTAGATCCTATGAATAATCCTCTTTCTGCTTTTGTTCGTTTGGCAGCCTTATTTCGTCTACTGCTACTAGCCGATTCATTTTCATACACCCAAGCAAATAGTCCAAAGTTGTGCACTTCTCCGGTAATAGTATTAATTGAATTATCGAGGCAAACTATATGAATATTATTTTTTAAACAAATATCCCTAAGTTCGTAGGAAAGAAGTCCATTACGTGCCAGTCGTGAAAGTTCTTTAGCAAGTATCAGATCAAATCTGCCTGCCTTTCCATCTTCAATTAATGCTGTTAAACCAGGTCTGTTACCCTTCGTTCCTGATTTCTTGTCTGTATAAATCTCGACGATTTCCCAGTTGTTTTGGGCTGCATACTTTCTAAATAAGTCTATCTGATTATCGATAGAGGTTTTTTGTGAATCCATCTCTGTTGAGACACGAGCATATATTGCACATCTCAAAACACGATCACCACCATAAGTAGTAAAGTATTGAGATGTTGGTGGGTTTGTAGGTATAGTATTGACCACATTCATAGGTCTTAACTGAGTTGTAGGTAAATTCATTGATAAGTCTCCTTACTGTTTTTTAATCTAGGTATAAATTTCGGTATTTCGTCCATACTAGTAATAATTTTTTCGATACTTCATCCAAAATGGTATACCAATCTGGATAAAGTACCGAACAAGGTTTAAATGAAACCCCTTGGTATAGGGGTTATATTGAACACTTGAAAAATCGATAAATATGATGAAAAATATGTTTCGGTATTCTGTCCACAGAATAATTTGTTCATTTCGATACTTCATCCAATATGTGAAATATTCATATCTGAGAAGATATTTGATTTGAAAAGTAATTGTGGTTGCCGGTCGGTAGAGACAATAAGGCAGTCAACAAAATACAGAATGATAAGCCTTTTTTCATCTAATCCTAATTGATCGTCTAATATTTCATTGAACCTGGGGAAGAACTGATTCAATTCAACAAGTTGATGGGTCCTTCTTAAATTTTCTTGGCATTTTACGTATTCTTTCAATGACTGGTTGTGTTGTTGAATAAATTCTAGTATTTTCAGCTCAAGTTCTCGATCTTCAAGATCACTTGCAATACTTAATTTTTCTTCTAGTACTTTTAAGAGCTTTAGCTTTGATTCAACAGAATGTTTAACTTCTATACTCATTTCTTCAATAGAAGCCAATGTCTTAGGTACTATCTGGGCTGTAGAAATTAACTCCTTTACACGGTTAAATATTTGAGGGATAAATCTATTGTGAACTTCTTCAATGCCAACTTTGTATCCGCAACTTTTACATAAGTAGTACTGATAGTCGTAACTGAAGCCATTCCTCTTAGTAGAGCCATTATGTGTACTTAATAGCTTTTCGCAATGTCTGCATTTCACCTTGTTTAAGAATAAAAAAGGTGTATCTAACCGACCGAATGTTTTTTGTAAATAATTGTTTTGCTTAATTAAATGAGGAATGTATTTGTTGATGATAGGTTGATGTGAATTTTCAAAGATAAATTGCTTTTGTCCATCATCTTTCCTCTTATGTACATTCCAAATTAATTCGCCTGTATAAACGGGGTTTTTAAGTATGTTTTCAACTGTACTAGACCGCCATATACCGCCTTTTGGCGAAGGAATCTCTGCTTTATTTAAGATTGTGGCTATTTTTTGTAGGGATTTTCCCCAGCTTGACAGGAAAAAAATAAATGAAACAATGTCAGCATTTTCATTGGGTTCCAGTTGTTGTTGATGTTTTTGTTTTTTTATCTGATTATATCCATAAGGAGTTTTTGATCCGGGTCTAAATGTTTCTTTACTTTCTAAAAAAGTTGTTAAATTACCTACTGCACGCTCAGATTTTACTTCTGATTCGTGTTGGAATAACAAGAAATTCATTTTGATACTAGTGTCTTCAGGATCAATAGGTTCATTGGAGCCAGTTGTATAGACTTCTAGTTCCGGCAGTTTTTCTAGCATTGGGCGATAAAAATCAATAGTGAATGAATAACCAGTACGATCCATACGAGAAATATCGTGAAAAATAACTGTCGGTATATTCATTTCAACCATTCTTTCTCCCATTTCCATCAACTTTTTTCGCTGATCTGCACGTTTTGAATATGCACTTGTAACGTCTTCGATGTAAATCAGTTCATCAGGGACAAAGAGTTGATTCCGTTTGGCGAATTCTTGGATATGCTGTTTTTGGATTTCAACACTGTTATTTTCTTGTTGCTTATATGAAGAACGGCGAATATAGGCAAATGCTGACTTCAAAGTAAATCATCTCCCTTAAAAATGTACTGGGACTGAAAATCTTGGAGATAGTCAAATTTACTAACTTCAATGTTTACCTCATTTGGATAAACGTATAATTTTCCAATAAGCATCGAAGTTAGGAAAAAAGGATTTGTTTGCCTGCATTTATGCAAATAATCTTTTACTAGTTTTACTAAGCTCTCATTTTCAAATAAAAGGTCCTCTTTTTCTTCTATTAGGTTAAGAAGGTTCTTTTGTATGTTCTCTAATTTAGTCAATTCAACGTAGTGAGGGTGCTCTTTCCAATTGGTAAAATCATCAGTCTCAAAAATGATTTTCTCCATCAAATTATGTTTTTTTAGTTCTAATGATTTCAGTTCTAAATCAACATTTTTCCGAATTAATTGGAAGAAATGCTTCGAATCTTTAAGCAGCATTTCTGTATTTAAATGCTCAATGATTTTCTTAAGTGACTTATTAATAATAAGAAATAAATCTTCAGTCCCTATTAAAGTTTTTGAGTGTTTTCGTGAGCAGGAGTACCAGGCACTTTCAGTAGGGATATTCAAATTAAATTTCATTGGCTTCCTACAAATGCCGCAACTAATATCGTAAATGTCTTGATTTTTTAAAGAGCATTCAATTTCTTGATAAGTTAAAAGCACAGTATTGTTAGCTTGTAACTCTTCGAAGTCCTCATAACTTAAATAGGGTTCTATGTGTGAAAGTTTATTCTTTCCATTTGTTAAATCATATCCGGCATAGAAAGGATCTTTAGCAATTTTTATGAGTTGATTTGGAGTAGTTTTAATGATTTTTTTATATTCCTTTAGTGTTTCTTCCAGATCTTTGTGTGTATTAACCTTTTTGATTGCTACGAAGAATTTGAGTAATGCATCCTTTCTACTAGGATCCTTAATGTACTGCTTGGTCTCTTTTTGTTTTATGTATCCAAGCTTTTGAGGTGGATATCTTTTTCTCGCTTCCTCAGTCCGCCTAGCAATGTTTTTCCCCTCAACATCACTTACAATATTCATTACACCTTCAAGAAGTGTGCTATCTGTAGCCTGTTGATGACCGTTCCCCGCTGATGTAAAGAAAATCTTCACGTTATGTTTCTTACACAGTGAAACAAAGTAATTGGACTCATAAAAGTCTCGGAACAATCTAGAGCGGTCAAAGGCATAGACAATCTCAACTTGATTATTAATAATCATTTGAATCAGTTTTTTCATTTGTGGCCTATTCTCAATATCCAGTTTGTTAGCAGAAACTCCATCCTCAGTCATAATTAATATCTCACTGCTTAAGTATTTCTCTCTGTACATTGCATCAGCCGATTCTTGCATAGCTAAATCTTGGTTGGCGGTACTTACTCTTCGAAAAAAGATCTTATACTTATTTTTGTTTTTTATTACTTGAACCATTTTTCATTCTTTCCTTTACGAAGTCTTGATAAAGTAATTTTGCCTGTAGCCTATGATGAACATCCAATTGCTCAACAATTATTCGCTGGATTAAATGTTGCACCCAAATATCAGCTATAGGGTTCATCTCAGATTCGGTTTGAATATTAATTTTCTTCCGCATAAACACACCTCCGCTTTCCATCTTTGACGGAAAGGGGTGTTTTTTATACGGTTAAGCTTAAATAGTTATAATTCCTGATCGTCAAATTCTAAATCAAATCTTAGTTGTACAGATTCTTCTTCTGTATCTGTGTGCTTAACAAGTATTTGAATAATTCCTTTCTGCTGACCTGGAAAAGATTTAATGTTTTTTTCTTTCATTGGTTATCCCCCCAGATTTATGGGCTAAAAATTGTTCTAGAAGGAAAGGCGATAAGTAGCCTTCCACCTTGAGCCTTATTAATTTTTCTGTAAAGTTGTTATGGTTTAATCTCTTAGACGGAAAATCTTGATCTGTAGGTCTCAAGCACATTCACTTCCTAACTGATGTTTCTTTTCTCTGGAATTTTTTTTATTAGCTTCTTGAACTAGTAGTCTTTCTAACTCAGAAACTAATATATCTTGAATAATAGTTCTTGCATTTAATGCATTTTCTTGAGGTGCGTAGCAGCGTGTAACTTTCAAATTTCTCTCTCCTTCTAGTGGTGTATATTTCAGAAATAAGGAAATAAAGTAAGCTCAATACTGATTCTTTTATGTAAGTATTAAATTATTGGTTAAATTACTTCCAAATTTCTTGCTTTAAAAATTTCAAATGGATTATATTCTTTAATTTTTTTGAAAACCAAGGTTTTGGAGAAAAAAATAAAAAATTTTTTCTTTTAGGTAAAAAGTATTATGTGTATGGACTCCGATAGGGTGTTTTCCATTATATTTCCAAGAGGGAATATAGTATAATAGAACTTACATATGCATTTATGATTCTTAATTTATGAGGTGTAACAATGATTACGGGAGAATTAAAGAATAAAGTAGATAAAGTCTGGGAGACATTCTGGACGGGAGGAATAACAAATCCTTTAACTGTTATTGAGCAGTTCACGTATTTGCTGTATATCAAAGGTTTAGATGATAACGAGAAGAAAAAAGAAATGGATGCAGAACTTCTAGGTATAGAGCACGAAGGTATCTTCCCACAAGATAAGCCACAGTTACGTTGGTCTATTTTTTCAAATATGGGTCCGGATGAAATGTTTAATGTGGTGTCACAGGAAGTTTTCCCATTTATTAAAGATCTTGGTGGGAAAGGATCTATTTACTCTAAATTTATGAAGGATGCAATATTCGTAATTCCTACACCATCGCTCTTAGCAAGAGTAGTTGCAGGAATAAATGGATTAATGCAAGCCAGTAATATAGATGGTAAAAAGGATACTTTAGGTGATTTATATGAGTATTTACTTTCTAAACTTTCTACTGCTGGAACAAATGGTCAATTTAGAACCCCACGTCATATCATTGATATGATTGTTAAATTGATGAAGCCAACACCTGAAGATATTATAGTAGATCCAGCAGCTGGTTCAGCAGGATTCCTTGTTTCTGCTGGAGAGTATTTAAAAGAAAATCATAGTGATATGTTCCTGGTTCAAAGTCTGAGAGAGCATTTTAACCAAAAAATGTTTCACGGATTTGAGATGGATGGAACAATGCTCCGAATTGGTGCAATGAATATGATGCTTCACGGAGTAGATAATCCTAATATAGCTTACCGTGATAGTTTGTCAGAGCAGAATAAGGATAATGAGCGGTACACACTTGTTCTAGCTAATCCACCATTTAAGGGCTCTTTGGATTATGAAACTGTATCTGATGACCTTTTAAAAATAACTAAAACAAAGAAGACTGAGTTATTATTTCTAGCCTTGTTTATTAGATTGCTAAAAAAAGGCGGCAGAGCTGCTGTAATTGTTCCGGATGGTGTGTTGTTTGGTAGTTCTAATGCTCATAAATCTATTCGAAAAGAAATTGTGGATAATCATAAATTAGAATCAATTATTTCAATGCCATCTGGAGTTTTTAAACCATACGCGGGAGTTTCAACAGCGATTATGATTTTTACAAAAACAGGTGCAGGTGGAACCGATAATGTATGGTTCTATGATATGAAATCAGACGGATATTCATTAGATGACAAACGTAATCCAATTGAAAAAAACGATATCCCAGATATTTTGTCAAGGTTTAAAGACCTAAAATCAGAAAATGTAAGAAAACGAACAGAACAGTCTTTTTTTGTACCGGTAGAAGAAATCCGTTCAAATGGATATGATTTGTCTATTAACAAATATAAAGAGATTGAGTATGAAGAGATTGAGTATGAAAAGCCAGAGTTTATTTTAAAGAAAATAAGAGAAGTAGAAGAAGAGATTTTAGAAGGAATAGCAGAATTAGATAAATTATTGTTAGAATCTGGTGATTATCAATGATTAAAGAAGTGAAATTACAGGAAATTTTGGATATAAGAGATGGCACACACGATTCACCTAAATATGTGAATAATGGATATCCTTTAGTAACATCCAAAAACATAAAAGATGGTACAATCGATTTTTCTAATGTTAATTTAATCTCCAAAGAAGACTTTGATAAGATTAACAAAAGATCAGAGGTGCAAAATGGAGATATAATAATGCCGATGATAGGAACTATAGGGAATCCAGTTATAGTTAATACTGATAAACGATTTGCAATAAAAAATGTCGCATTATTTAAATTTGAATCTAATGAATTATTGAATAATGATTATTTATTTTATTATTTAAAATCCAAGAATTTTTATCATCAAATAAATCTGATTAAAAGAGGGGGGACACAATCCTTTATCTCATTATCTGATATTAGAAATTTGATGATACCAATGTTTACTGTTTCAAGACAGCGTGAAATAGTAAACATATTAAAAAAAGCAGAATCACTTATTAACAAACGAAAAGGACAAATCTTAGAATTATCTTTTCTTACAAAAAGTATATTCTTAGAAATGTTTGGGGATCCCATAAGTAATTCCAAGGGTATTAATACTAAAAAGGGTTCTGAGCTTTTTAATTTTTCAAGTGGAAAATTTCTGAATAATAATGATAGAACATCGGAACAAGGATATCCAGTTTATGGCGGAAATGGAATTAATGGTTTATCTCAAAGTTTTTTAATTGATTATTCTACAATTGTGATAGGAAGAGTTGGAGCATATTGTGGCAGTATCCATCGTTCTGAACCATTGTCTTGGGTAACTGATAATGCCATTTATATAAAAAACAATAAAATGAATCAAAATATTTATTTTTTGTATCATCTTTTTCAAAATTTAAACTTAAATAGATTTGCAGATTACTCCGGACAACCTAAAATTACACAAAAACCATTACTTGAAATAGATTATATATATCCACCAATGTCTTTACAAAATCAATTTGAAGATAAATTACGTACCATCGAAATACTTAAAGAAAAATTAGAAATCAGTCTCGAATTATTTGAGAACAACTTCAACTCCCTTATGCAAAGAGCATTTAAAGGAGATTTATTCAACGATTAACTTGTATGAAATAGAGTTTTATTGGAGGGATCCATTTGTTCAGCAATTTTGAATTTTTAAGGGAGAATTCTCATTTTAGTAGTTTTACAAATGCTTGCTTGGAGGCTGAAAAAAGCCTTCAAGTTAGCCCTTCTACTTGTGCGATTCTAACTCGACGTGCGTTAGAGCTTGCAGTCAAATGGTTATACGCTTCAGATAGTGAGTTAAAAGTACCGTATCAGGATAATTTATCCAGTTTGATTCACGAGCCAACTTTTAAATCAATCATAGATGAAGATCTTTTTCCTTTAATGAAATATATCATTAAGCTAGGTAATGTGGCAGTTCATACTAATTCTTCTATTACAAGGGATGAGGCTGTACTAGCATTACATAACCTACATCAATTTATTGATTGGTTAGACTATTGCTATTCAGATAGTTATTCAGAGTCAGTGTTCAAAGAAGAGCTTCTTTTAACTGGAGATGAGCCAAGAAGAAGACCTGAAGAATATAAAGAGCTATATGAAAAGTTGAGTTCTAAAGATCGAAAGCTTGAAGATTTGATGCGTGAAAATGTGGAACTACGTAAGGTCTTAACTGATAAGCGTATTGAGAATATCGACCAATACAATTTTCAAGTTGACGATATCTCTGAACTTCAAACTAGAAAGATCTACATTGATTTAGAACTTAAATTAGCTGGTTGGGAGTTTGGGAAAAACGTAATTGAAGAATATCAAGTTTCTGGTATGCCGAACAATCAAAATACAGGATTTGTTGATTATGTTTTACTTGGAGATAACGGTAAACCAATTGCTGTGGTTGAGGCGAAGAAAACTTCATATGATGCTAACAAAGGAAAGCAGCAAGCAAAGTTATATGCTGACTGCATTGAACAAATGCACGGTCAAAGACCGATAATCTTTTACACAAATGGATTTGATATCCGCCTTTGGGATGATGTGAATTATCCTGAACGGAAAGTATCTGGATTTTATACTAAGTCAGATCTTCAACTTTTAATTGATCGTCGCACAATTCAAAGACCATTAACTGATATTGAAATTAAAGATGAGATTTCCAATCGTTATTATCAAAAGGAAGCAATTCTTGCTGTTTGTGAAGCTATACAATCAAAACAAAGAAAAGCCCTCTTGGTTATGGCTACTGGAAGCGGAAAAACTAGAACCGCAGTATCCCTGGTGGATGTTTTGGTAAGACACAATTGGGTGAAAAATGTGCTGTTCTTAGCCGATAGAACTGCTTTGGTATTACAGGCAAAGAAAAACTTTAATAACCTTCTTTCAAGTATGACACTTTGTAATTTACTTGATAACAAAGATAATCCTGAATTAAGCCGGATGGTATTTTCGACATACCCAACAATGATGAATGCAATTGATGATACAAAACGAAAAGACGGCAATAAACTTTTTACTGTTGGTCATTTTGATTTAATAATCGTAGATGAAAGTCACCGGAGTATATATAAAAAATATCGTGCAATCTTTGAGTATTTTGATGGCATCTTATTAGGATTAACAGCTACTCCAAAAGATGAAATTGATAAAAATACTTACGATATTTTCGGATTAGAAACTGGTGCCCCTACTTATGCATATGAACTTGAACAAGCAGTAAAAGATGGTTATCTAGTAGAATACCGAACGTTTGAAGCGTCTTCAAAAATTTTAGATGACGGTCTTCGATATGATGAGTTATCTGATGAAGAGAAAGAGCATTTTGAAGATACCTTTGATGATGAAGAAGGCGAAGAGATAAGTAACTCTGCTGTAAACCAGTGGTTGTTTAATGACAATACTATCGATCAAGTTTTAAATGACCTAATGGAGAAAGGAATTAAGGTTGAAGGTGGAGATAAACTAGGTAAGACAATTATCTTTGCTAATAATTCCAAGCACGCCAAACGTATCGTGGAACGATTTAACCATATATACCCACAATTCAATGGGAAATTTGCGGCTCAAATTGATTATAAGGTTGATTATGTTCAAACTCTTATCGATGATTTTTCAACAAAGGATAAATTTCCGCAGATAGCAGTATCGGTTGATATGTTAGATACTGGAGTAGATATTCCAGAAGTAGTAAACCTGGTATTTTTTAAAAAGGTTCGCTCAAAATCAAAGTTTTGGCAGATGATTGGTCGTGGAACTCGCCTATGTCCAAATCTTTTTGGAGTCGGTGAGGATAAAGTGTACTTCTTAATTTTTGATTATTTAAGAAACTTTGAGTTTTTTAGAGAAAATCAAAAAGGAATAGAAGGAAAACTCTCAGTTGGGCTAACTGAACGAATCTTTAATTTGAAAGTAGATATTATTAAAGAACTTCAGGCAATCGATTTTCAGGAAGAACCTTATATTCGACACCGTAAAGAATTAATTGAAGATGTGTATCAAGAGATTAGTAGGCTTAATGATGAAAACTTCCAAGTAAGAATGCATCTACAGTATGTCCACAAATATAAGAACAGGGAGAATTGGCAAGCTCTTAGTGTAACAAATGTAAATGAAATACAAGAGCATATCTCTCCATTGATTATTTCAATAGTGGATGATGAACTAGCTAAGCGATTTGATAGTGTAATGTATTCCATTGAACTTGCAAAACTAACTGCAAAGAATGCAACTAGGCCGATTAAAAGTGTTGTTCAGACAGCCGAAGAGCTTTCTAAGTTAAGTACAATCCCACAAGTAAATGCTAAAAGAGATATTCTATTGAAGGTGCAGACAGATGTTTTTTGGGAAGAAGCCAATATTTTTGAACTTGAAGAAGTACGTGAAGCGATACGAGAGTTGGTTAAATTCCTAGAAAAAGAAAGCCAAAAAGATTATTACACGAACTTCAAGGATAATTTCACTTTAATTGGTGAAGGGGAAACACCTTTTTACGGATCAAATGATTTGCAAAATTATCGCAAGAAGGTCAATCAATACTTAAAACAGCATCAAGATCAAACTGCAATTTATAAGCTACGTCATAACAAGCCACTCACTAGACAGGATGTAGACACCCTAGAGGAAGTTCTTTGGTCTGAACTAGGAACACAGGAAGACTATAAAAAAGAATTTGGTGATACTTCAATAACCAAGCTCGTCAGGCAGATAGTGGGACTGGATCAACAAGCTGCTAACGAAGCATTCTCAGAGTTCTTAAATGAAGAAAAGTTGAATGTTAATCAACTTCGATTCGTTAAACTCATCATTGACTATGTTGTTAAAAATGGAACTCTTGAAAAGAAAGTATTACAAGAAGATCCTTTCCGGACTCTAGGCAGCGTAACTGAGTTGTTTAGAGATAACATTGATGATGTAAGAGGCATTATACGAATTATTGATAGCATTAATCGTAATGTTGAGGATTATGAAGGAGCTTAATTTTTAATGATTTAAATAAAAAGGACCAGGTTGGTCCTTTTTTACGTAACAAATGAGATTTTGGCCACTTATCTTGTTTGCTACCTAGTCGTACCTATAGTATAACGATTTTTTCATTATTTATTCTTCTAGTAATAATTACTATTTTTTTCTCAGTATGAGTATTAGCTGAAAGTATATTTGATTAAGAAAAATAGAAAGGGAATTTTTATGAGTAGACTTCAAGCAATTGAAAATAGATTAATGGAAATAAATGAAACAGTTTTTCAAGAATTATGCGATAGCTACTTAATATTGCGTAATTCGAATTATGCATCTTTTGTAAGGACAGGAAGCCAAACAGGAAAACAAAAGACTACTAAGGGGACCCCTGATTCATTTTTTTTATTACCAGATGGTAAATATATTTTTGTTGAATATTCTACAAATATTTCAGCAGGGGTAAAAAAATTAAAAGAGGATATTGAAAAGTGTCTTGATCAAGAGAAAACTGGTATTGCCAAAGAAAGTATTAAAGAAATTGTATTGTGTATGAATTTCAACTTAAAAAGTGATAACGTAAATCAATTAAATTCTTTAATAGAAGACAAAGATATTACATTAACATTGATTACTCTGGATTTACTTGCTCTGGAATTGCACTTACAACATCGTGATTTAGTCCATCAATATTTAGATCTGGCATTTGATACAGGCCAGATTGTTTCCCTTGAATCATTTATTAAAGAATATAATAAAGCTTCTAATGGTATAGCGACACCGTTAGATAATTCTTTTTTACATAGAGAAAAAGAAAAGAATGAGTTGAAAGATGCAATACATACATCTGATTTTGTGATATTAAACGGTGCCGCAGGTGTGGGGAAAACTAAATTAGCCATAGAAACAATAAGAGAATTACTAATAGAGCATACAAACTACGAAGCCTACTGTATCTCTTATAAAAATTATGATTTATTACAAGACTTATATGATTATTTTAAACCTAATAAAGATTATATTTTATTTGTTGATGATGCTAATAGGATAGATGCTTTTAATCAAATATTAGGCTTTTATAAGACTGATAGAAAAGGTAAATTAAAAATAGTTATTACTGTAAGAGATTATGCTTTGAATGAGATAAAAAATTTATGCAGTAACTTATCGAAAACGGTATTGTATATTGAAAAACTTAAGGATGAACATATAGTAGATATCATAAGAGCTGAACCATTTAAAATTTTTAATGAAGGATATCAGAATGAAATAATAGCAATAGCAGATGGTAATCCTAGATTAGCTATAATGTTGGCATTATTAGCAATTGAAAAGCAAGATTTGTCTGTACTGCATAATGTTTCTGAGCTTTTTGAGAAATACTTTACAACTTTTATTAACGATAAAATAAATATAGAGGATAAATTTACTATCCAGTGTTTAGGGATAATTTCGTTTTTCCATACGCTCCCTTATAAAAATAGACAATTACTTGAGCCAATAATAGATGTATTTGACATTAATTATTATGAATTAGTAGAGACGATAGAAAAACTAGAAAAGTGGGAATTGGCAGAAATAAAGTATGACTATGTGAAGGTGCCTGAACAAAATATATCAAATTACTTTTTTTACTTGGCTTTTATTGATAAGGATTATTTATCTTTTAAACTCTTGCTTGAAAAATTTTACGCAACAAATGCAGAACGATTTAAAGATTGTGTAATTGCTGCGAACAATTCGTTTGGAGCAGAAAAAGTAATGGAGAAAGTAAGGCCATCACTTATAAATTATTTAAGTAGTAAAGTAAGACCTGAGCAAAGTTTAGAATTTTTAAAGGTTTTTTGGTTTTATTTACATAATGAAGCATTAGAATATTTATATGAAAAAATAATGGCATTGCCCGATGTAAATGTTCAAGAATACAATACATCTTATGATCAAAATCAATTTGCATATAATAAAAATGAAGTAATTGAGTTAATAGGGAATTATTTTAAATATATCCCAATGGAATTAAAAAGTAGCATTGAACTAAGTTTAGAATTCGTTAGAAGACAACCTCATCATTTACCGGAGTTAATACACAAATTTCGTGAAACCTTTTCATTTCAAATGGAAGATGAACGTTATGGTTATTACAGACAGTTAACATTGTTCGAGTTATTAATAAGTGGAGTAAAAAAAGGAGATGCTTTATATTCTGTAGCATTTTATGAATTAGCTAAAACTTTTCTAAAATTTACTTTTGAAGTTGTTAAAGCTACAAGAGGGGATAAAATTACATTTTATAAATATGAATTATCTAATATAGAAAAATTGCAATCGTTTAGAAAACATATATGGGATACTCTAATTAGTCATTTCGATAAAAATAATATAATGAGTTTAGATTTATTAATATCTTATTGTGAAGAGTATACGGAGAATAAAGATATTGCTTCTTTTGATAAAGGATATATCCTAATCTTAATTGAGAAGCATTTAGATCCAGGAGTTTTTGAACATTGTTTATTTGTACAAAAGTATTTAAGGTTCTTAAACAGGAATTCAATAACTGATTCTAAGATGGATACATTGAAAGCTAAATATAGAAATGAACTTTATGAGATGTATTTAAGAATTGATTGGGATAGAATTCGTGATAAAGATATATATGATTTTGATGATTATGAAGAGTACGAGTATTTAAAGGAACAAGAAATACGGAAATCGTTCTTGTTTCAATCTAAAGAAGAGGTTTCTAATTTCTTCGAAAATTATTTGTACCTAATTGATTTTATAAAGAATACTTGGAATCAAAATAAGATGTTGGATATTGTTGTTGATGAAAATTTCAATCACAATAGTCAAATTGGACACACACTGCTCGAGTTAATAATTGAAAAAAATAGTGATTTAAATTATGTTCCTTTCTTAGTGTTTAAAAATCACTTAAATAAATCGAATCTAGTAAAAGAATTTCTCAATCTTCTAGAAAATAGGTCATTTACTTACAAATTAAGGTGGGTGCTTGCTTTTTATGAAAACATAGACCCCGCATATCTGGAAACAAAACTAGTAAATCGATTTATTGAATTAATAAAGAATATAGATGAAACTGTATATATTTATTTAGGAAATTTATCACATCTACAGAAAATAAAAGAAAATTTTTATAAAGATCTATTAGTGACAATAACTATAGAGAATAGAGAAAGACTTAATAAAGTACGAATTGAATGTAGAGACGATTCTCTGCTCTCGTATCTTGACTCTATTAGTAATATCGAAACTATAATGGAAATGTATATCCAACAATTTTTATTGGACACCTATTTTGATTATAAGGGTAAAATATTGAAGTATATCTTGAGTAGAGACCCAGACTATTTACTTGAACTTACTGATAAACTTTATTCCGAAGAGGATAGGAAATTTAAAAATCGAAATGGTTTAGGATTTATTTGGGATATAGAAAATATTGAGAATCCCTTAGAAAAGGTTTTTGATTTCACTTTAGATAAAGAACTTTACTTTGGTATTGCTGAGCATTTTTGTAATATATTCTTCGTTAAAATAGATAGTCAAAACTTTGAACGGGCTAGGGAATTTATTTTGGAGTATGTAAAGAAAAATCATCAAAATATTAAAAAGATGAATGTGATTTTGGATATAATTCATAATACTAGAAATGAATGGTTCAATGATGTAGTGAGAACTTTTATTAATTATAATCAAGACTTGAAAGTATTCTCTAAGATATGGTGGCTAAAAAGAAGTAGAAGCTTCAATGCAGATCAGTTATTTAGCGATTTAGAGGCTGCGGATTGGAGAAAAATCTTAGATATCATAAATGAAGTCGATTTAGGAATTAAGTTAATATCTATAAAAAAATACCTAGTAACCAAAATAGAACTGTTAAGGCAAAGTGCAGAAGAGGAAAAGAAACAAGCATTTTTAAGAGTGGAAAATTAAGGAGCTTGTGTGTTTAACTCTGTAGACCTCCTATATTTACTCAGAAGACTCCTACCTAATTAGGCTGGAGTCTTTTTGGTGTACAAATTTTAATAAAATACGGAATTTTAATTTCATTAAATATAGCTTTAGATAAAACTGTAATAAATAGTTTAAATATCCTAAATCCTTTTATTGGTAATGTTATAATGGGTAATAATAGAATAATTTGTCTAAATATAGGAGAAGAAAATATAAAGATCTTTGAACATTTTTAGTGATTCCTGATGTTAGTTACAATATTATTCTGGTAAATTCTGGATTTTTCCTATTAAAAATTTTTTGTAAGATTAATATCCTAGCTGTTTAGTAAGTGCAATATAAATAATATTGAAAGGTTTTATAGGGGTGGCTAAATGTCTAAAATAAATTTATACAGAATCGATGAAGGAAATCATAGAGCATTTTTAAACTATTTAGAAGAAAAACTAGTTCATATTGAAAATAAAGAATTAGAAGATGAGGATGAAGAAAAATATTCATTTTCATTATTTAAAATAAATGAGGAAGTAGATAAAGAAATTAGTTGGAATTGGATTTTAAATGAGTTCGGCCAACCGTTGTTGTCAGTCAAAACACAACCAAAAGCAGTACTAGTAATTGAGTATGATGATGAAATGTATGCGGTAACATTTGGAAGTGCATTTTTCTTAGTAGATAAATATTGTGATCGAAATTTTGCATTTGAATTTGCAAGAAGAATGAAATACTTAGAGATTAAAACGACTACTTTATTATCACCTAATATGCAGAGGAATAAGAATATTAGTACATATATAAATTACGAAAGCTTAGAGTTTGATAGTGGAGAGTCATTTGCAAAATTAAAGGCAAAGTTAAATTTAGAAGAGTACAATAATGCATTAATTGGGGAAACTGTCGAATTTGGAAATTCTATAAAATTCGATTTAAAAGTGTCAAATTTAGAAAATGTAAGCCGGCTAATAACATTTACAAAATTAATATTAAATCAAGATGAAATATATAAAATTCCCGTATTTAATAATGTGACAGATAAAGATCTCTTAGAACAACTAGAGACAAACTTATTTTCAAAGATTGAGGAAAATATTAATGCTATAACTATATCTGAGTTAGATATTATTGGAGTTTCAGAAATATTTAATAATCAAGATACATTTTTTGAGCTTTGGCACGGTCATAAAAGAAAAGAAATAGAAAGTCTTAATTTTGCTGAGGTAGAAAAGTTCGCTGAAGAAAAAGAAATTGAATTATCTAAAGAGATTCTAAATATTAAGGTGAAAAGTTTTAATAACGGTAAATCGATTAGAACAGACAAAATAAAAAATTTAATTGATTATGTAGACGATGATAATAGGTGTGTGTTAAATAAAGGAATATGGTATCACTATAATGACGATTATCAGAGGTACCTTGAGGATTCTATTTCAGAAATAGAAGTGATTTATAGCCAAGAGTATGATTTTAGTGATTCAATTCATCAGGATTTTATTGATGAAAAATTTAACGAAGAGAAAGAAGAGCTTGAATTCGAGGGATTGACTGATTCGAAAATAAAAGAAAAATTAAAGAATAAATACTATGCAGAAAGAGCTTTTAATCTTTTAAGAGTAAGAGATGGTTTTGAAAATTACGATAGAGTTACAAATAGTTATGCAGGTGCAAAGATAGAGTTAATGGATTTATACAAGGATGAAACTATGTACGCAGTAAAGATAGGAAGTGCCTCTTCAACATTATGTTATGCTGTAGATCAATCTATAAGTTCTTTGAAAATGTATAAACATAATACTTTGGAGGGAATGCCTGCTATAAAGAATGTTGCAGTTTGGTTGGTTTTAAAGAGACAACCGCTTTCTCTAAATCAAAGTGGACAACCAGATTTAAATACTCTGAATATGATTATGTTAAAAAATAAATTAGATTCGTGGAAAAAAGAAGTTAGGTTGCAGGGGCTTAACCCGATTGTATATATAAATTATAAACAGTAGTAGCAGGTTTATTTTATCGAAAGGTAAAACCTTATTCATTAACAAAAGAAAAGTTTATTAAGAATAATATATTATGTGGTGAGCAAATGACTAATATTAATAATAATTTAAAGTCTAGTAGAAACGAATACCTTTCTCATTTTGATAGCAAAAGGAACAAAGGAAAAACAAATCAAAATACTGATGAATATAAAACAAGTTTTCAAAAGCGTGAAGCGGCACTACAATTAGCTTTAGATATACGAAAATTTGAAATTGAATTATATTGGAAGAGAGCTACTTATTTTTGGGGCTTTTTAATAGTTATATTTGGGGGTTATTTTGCGGTCCTAACCGTGAAGAATGATGAGATGCCCTATAAAGATGAATCGTTATTGCTAATCAGTTGTCTCGGGACGATAGTTTCTTGGAGTTGGTACCTGGTTAATAGGGGGAGCAAGTTTTGGCAAAACAATTGGGAAAGACACGTTGATTTACTTGAGGATGATTTCACAGGCCCGCTCTATAAGTTAGTTTTTGATAATGAAAAAGAAAATATAAAAGAATATCTCTTTAATTTTTTTAAACCAAAAACATATTTGAAAGCAGGTAAATATTCAGTTTCTAAAATAAACCAAGCACTAAGTCTTTATATTTTCTGTATTTTTTTAGGAATGGCCTTATCTAATTTTATTAGACTGTTGCCGGGAAATCTTTCGATTGGGAATTTTGATATAAAGTACGAACATAGTATTTATTTTTTTGCTGGATTAACGTTGGTTTTTTGTATTGTTATATTACCTTTATGTAAAAGTGATCTTGAAGGAAAAATATTAGCAGATGTGAAAATAACGAAGAGGCATTTTGAATAACTAATAGTTCAAAATGAATAGTTTTCAATTGAGTCAAATGTCGCCTAGATAATTTCCAAATTCCCTGGGCTATGTAAATTCTAACTAACTATAATTACGTTATATAGGATATTCTGACCAGAATACTACAATGTTCAGAAAATAAAAGGTGATTTCTTGTAAGTTCAATATATATTTTTTTAAAATAGGGTGGGGATATGCTTTGATAGAAGTTTATTTTACGCGACCTGGTAATGAGCAGGAAATAATGAACAGAATAAAGTTAGATGTACAATACGCTAAACGGAGAGTATTAATTGCTCAAAATTATTTATCTGATGGTGCGTTTAAAAGTATTGTTGAGGAGTGCAGTGTCCAAAAACTAGTTGTATTGGATAATCGATCAAGTCTAGTAACTTTTAAAGATAAGGATTATGTTGTATTTTTAGGTCATTTAGAGGAAGATGTTAAAAGTTTAATGCATCACAAATTCCTTATTATTGATGATATTGTATGGGCTGGTTCCTTAAATACATCTGGTAATGCAGGATCACATTGGGACCAAATGATGAGAATCTCCGATGAGGAAGTTGTAAATGATTTTCTTGTAGAGTTCAAGAAAATGTATCTACTTGGTAAAGCATTAGGTCAAAAAAATATTGAACCATCAAAATGTGTACTCGGTTGTTCGGACAATATTAAAAATCCAATTAACCACTACCAGATTTCAGTTGGTGTTGAAACTATCCGAAACAGAATCACAATTGATACATCTGAAGGTACTGTCTACTCGTATTATGAAAGAGAAAATATTGAGTGGAACTTGCATTGTAAACACCAAGATCCATTAATAGATTACAGAAAAAGCACAAGATGTGAAAGTTGCAAAGAATTAATCAATAATGGAACAATTAATAAATTAGAATTTTTTAATACTGAGTATGGAGATAAAAAATGCTCTAGTATACAATTTCTTTGTTTAGAGTGTTTGTACGATTCCCTTGATGATATTAACAGTTTGAATTTAGTAACTAAACCAGAGCCAGTTGAAGCAAATGTTAGTAATTTAACTCCTCATATTAATCAAGAAGTTATAGTTAAGGGTGTTAAGCTTATGGCCGCCTGTACATCTGTAAGGTATGGGCTAGAATTTACAGTTACAAAAAATAGTCAAGATCTTGTAATCTTCGTTCCAAAGAAGGTCGGGTTTACGCAAGAGCAGTTGGATAAATTAATGCATAAAGATGATATATTAAACCTTATTGGTAAGGTGACTAATTATCAGGGTCAGAATCGATTAGTGATAAATAATCCTAATGATATTGACGTAATATGGTCAGGTCGTCAAGAATATTTAAGAGAAATAAAAAAGAATATGATATTGGAACGTGACAGGCTGGATAGACTAATATTAAAATCATAGCCTGTCATTGTTTTTAAAAGTTTTAATTGTAGCTACTAAAGTTTCTTTGGAAGTTGATAAACCCACCAACATCCCTTGTGTTGTCAATTACAGTCCACACATGTGGAGTGCATTTCACAGTTAGTTTTAAAAAATGATTGAGGGGGAATTATAGCCCCTCAACCTGTGCAAACTTGTAGTAAATCTTAACATCTTTGTTTTCTGTTACTTCAATCTTTTCCACGAAACGTAGTAACATCTCGGTTGTTAAAGAATTGAAGTTAAGAATGTTTTTAGTTGTTCTAAGATAGCAGAGGTTTTAAAAGCTGCTTTTTTCTCATCAATGGCTCTTTTAATCTCTGCTTTTTCTATTTCTAGTTGTTGTAACTTTTCCTGTACCGACTAACAAAATCGTCATAATCCTGTTTTGAAATATCCTCTGAAATAAACTTCTGTAAAGCATTACGCTTTAACTCTCTCTGCTTTTGAACTTGTTTTTCAATAGATTGTAATCTTGACTCATTTTGTTATGCGGTGGCTTTTACTTTTTTCTCAATTTTGCTTTCTAAGTTAGGATGTACTAAGTCATCAGCTATCTTTTTTAAATCATCAAGGATTATTTCTTCTAAAAGTTGCTCTTTAATCACATGACTAGAACAGGCTTTCTTACCATGTTTTGCATAAGAGCCACAAATATAACCCTTTCGATTTATTCTATAATGCATGGATTTACCACAGTCAGAACAATAA
Source organism: Bacillus sp. ZZV12-4809 (assembly GCF_009849585.1). Classification (GTDB taxonomy): domain Bacteria; phylum Bacillota; class Bacilli; order Bacillales; family Cytobacillaceae; genus Cytobacillus. The sequence goes on along the minus strand of NZ_VCRN01000001.1, from coordinate 96,271 downwards.
GCGATATTAGTAAAAAGGTGCTTTCTCTTTCTAGTACCGCCCCGACCTCTTTTAGCTTTTTGTTCTAGTAGGCTCTGAACCTGTTCAAACATTTTTCTTGAAATGATAGGCTCGTGAGTGTTAGAAATGGTTATCCATTCGCTTTGGTCATTTACTTTGCGTGTCTTATTAGTCACGTTCATAGTGGTCTCTCTGCCCTGTACAAGGTCTCCTGCATAGTGGGGGTTCTTCAATATCTTCTTAATAGTAGAACCCTGCCAATAAAGACCTGCATTGGCTTTTCCTATAACCTGTGATGGAGTTGGAATATCATTATTAGTTAGATACCTAGCTATTTTGTCATGTCCCCAACCTTCAAGGTATTTTTCAAAGAGGTCTTTAACTACACTAACGGTATAATCATCTCTAATTATTAGCTTTTTGTCTTTCAGTGCATATCCATATGGGGGAATACTACCCAAGAATTTTCCGCTTTTATACTTCATGTGAAATACAGACTTAATACGGTCGCAAATACGTTGACTTTCACTTTCATAAATCCAAGCATAAAGGCCGAATATAGCTTGTTTTGAGAAGTCCTGTGTATCAACTTTGCCATCTAAAGTAATTAATCGAACTCCTTTATTGTCAGCAACTCGCCTTAGTTGATAAAGTAATTCCACATTACGACCTAATCTGCTTAACTCTTTAGCTACAATTACATCAAATTCTTTATTTTCAGCGTCATGGATAAGTTTTTTTAATCCTTCACGATTATCAGTAGTTCCTGTTTGAACGTCTGTATAAAGGTCATATAAGTCAAAGTGATTTTCTGTGATGAAATCTAAAATCATTTGCTTTTGATTTTCTGGTGACTCTTTTTGACCCTCTTTGTTAGTTGATACCCTTATATATCCTGCTACTCTCATTATTGTCGCCCTCCATTATCGAAAGCGACTATATCTACTTGATTATCATTGTAAGCGGCAGATATAATCTTTTCAATTTCTTTCTCTAATTGGTGTAAGATTATCGACTTAAAATCATGTGTTCCAATAAAAACTCGTTGAATGTTCATATTATTATTTCCCCTTTCTACCGTAGCAATCGTTCTATATAGGGAATTAGTTGCGAGATATTTTTATAAGTTTAGAAGAGGAATTAAAGAGTTATAGAAATGGATATAAACGTTTGGTAAAATATACTTATATTGTCTATATTTAGGTGTCCTAGAGGTTAGTAAGAGAATGGGTTTTTCGTTCCTTTTATGGTTGAAATTAAATAACTAATTGTATCGGAGGGCTAATTAATAATGAAATTATTTTTGGTCAACAGCATTAGAACAAATAATTTTAATGATGAACAAATAATGGGGAAAATCAAAAATATGTGGGAAGAAGCCTATAGTAATCTAGAACATCATCAAAATAGTATCTTTGGTGTTTATTATGACTATGAGAGTGACTATAAAGGTGATTATTCATTAAGCGTTGGTATTGAAGAAAGTTATGGGAAATCTTTTATTGAAATACCAAAAAACGAGAAATACGAAATTTTTAAAGTGGATACTACTGACGAAAAAGGTGTCATTAATACTTGGAGTAAGATATGGGAACAAGAGGAAGCGGGTTTATTAGAGAGGGCTTACTCATATGATTTTGAAAAATATTCAACTAATGGGGAGATTGAAATTTACATAGCAATAAAGTAATTAATGTCTATCTGTATTCTCCGTTCGCTTCGCTCACTTCGGGGGCTTCGTTCCTCGCCCCTTTTATAATGGGTAGGGGGATTTAGGTACTAATTCGAGGAAACATACCACCCCCCTGTAAAGGGATGGCGATATTAAGGACTAATCCTGAGGTATCTTCATGACATCAACGTGCCCAGGTACAGCTTTACCACGTATATTCAAAATAACTCTGTCATGCCACCAGCCAAAAGGCTCTGCGACGGGTATTGATCTGGGAAAAATTTCACCCTCTAACGGTGTTCACCGCTTTACACGGGCTAGTTTTTAACGTGTTCACCTAGATAACCACGGATAAAATCGATATAAGTATTCCCTATGTAAAACCACCCCATGAATAACTGATAAGGAGCGGCAATATATTAACAACAGGAAGTTAACAAACTTCTAGCTTTACTAAAGACTCAATACTGACACCATAGCCATAACTAGAGTCATGAACACCATTGTAAGGTTTAGATACTCTTTCTAGTTGTCCGCTTTGGATACGTCTAATAATGTAGTCATCAGTAAAACCAAGCCCAAAGCGGTCAACTATTCTTCTTGCTCCTTCGACTGTTATCATTAAACCTCACCCCTCAATACTAATTTTCGTATGCTATCTTTTGTAAAATAGATACGGTTTTCTTGTTGAACCTTTTCAACATAGGGGGAAGATGATAGTTCAAAAAATCTTTGAGTTGTAACCCCCAATATTTCGGCTGCTTGTGAAAAACTGTAAAGATTTTCAGTTTTCATTATCATCAGCAGTACCGCCCTTCTGTAACCATTCCATAACTATCGCTCTATTAAAACGAACTGATTTACCAACCCCTTTACAGGTCCTGGAATTACTCCTTCTCGTGCTAATTTATAGGTTGTTTGTTCACTCATATCTAGTAACTTGGATAATGAGCGTACTGTTAGAAACTCTTTTTCCATACCGTAAGACCTCCTAATTTTTGTTATTTCTTGCTCTGACACAAACATTATAAGAATGGCATTTTATTTTTTAACATGGAGCGTAAAAGAACATAAAACGATAAATAACAATAAAATCCTTTGTTTTGGCGTACATTAGTAGATTTTTATAGGCAGGTTGAGGGAACGAACGTATAGTTATTACCTCTATAATTGGTGGTATCTACCTTTATTGGGGGTGGAAGTTTTAGGACATCCATTTTGAAGTATTTGACGTACAAAGGAAATTTGGAAAATTTTCATATGGAGAGAATGAGCCATACCAACATATATATTTGATATAGTCAATCATTCGGCACTGGGTGGGGTCTATAATGAAGAGGATTATTCCTATAAAAAGTGGTAATATAGTCGCCCAGTGTATAATATCTGTGAAATGTATTCAACACACGTTGAGGCGGTCACACTTCTTGAACTGAAATAATCAGTTGTTGCGGAAAGCTGTTAATCAAAAATATACAAACAATAAAAATTTATCTGCTTGTTTCACACTCCTTCCAGAAACAAGCGAAAGAGGAGCGGTATGCTGTTTACCGCTCTTTTTTTTGTTGAATAATCAAAGTGTACGCTTGCGCCGCCTAATGCGATCAGATTGACCTCATTAAAGCTCTCCAGCCTGAGCAAACCAATACCATAGAGTACTTCAAAGAATACTTACAAAATAATCTATATAGTCTCTTTTTTAGTCAGCTGAAAGGTTTCATTTCTGATATTTTAATCAGTCATATTAAAAATATTTAAATTCACCCTGTCCTTTTTACTGTTTTCTTTATATATAGAGGGTGAGGAGCTGAATCAATGGATCGTGTCAATGATGATCATTATGACATTCAGCGAACTATTTCTGAAAATATTCTGGAGGGATTTCAATGAGCAAGTTTTTGGTGGGGGAACGGCCCATTATATTGATTCCATCGCTAGCGGTGAAGTTGGGAATGAAGGAGGCGATCATGCTGCAGCATGTCCATTATTGGCTTTCGGTCAGCAGGAATGTGAAGGATGGCCGAAAATGGGTCTACAACACTTATGAAGAATGGAAGAAACAGCTTCCGTTCTGGTCGCTGAGTACGATTAAGCGAACGATTGCGGGTCTCGAGGAAAAGGGCTATATCCTATCGGATAACTTCAATGCTCATAATTGGGATCAGACGAAATGGTACTCGATTGACTATAATAGGCTGAGGGAGATTGAGGGAGAATTAAAGGGACCCATTCAACTAAACGGAAGTGAGAATTCGAAGTGGCAGGAAACTGAAATGGAAACGGAAACGGAAATTCCGTACGCTGCCATCATCCAATATCTCAATGAGAAAACGGATTCGGGCTATCGGGAGAGCTCAAGGAAGACGAGGAGTCTAATCAGGGCTTGGTGGGAACAAGGCTTCACCCTCTCAGATTTTCATAGGGTTATCGATTTGAAGTCTGCCGAATGGAAGAGAGATCCGCAATATTCACGCTACCTGAGACCTGAAACACTGTTTGGCTCAAAATTTGAAGGGTACTTAAATCAAAAGCCGCAAGCAAAACATTTGGAGGAAAATGATTTCGAACTGGATGACTAGTGATCAAAAATCTGGTGTGAACCATTCGAAACAAAAAGGGAATAGTAAATGCAAGGCGGACAGGCGACAAAGCGTCTCATCCGAAGGGACAAACGCCACATCCCGGCCATAGTATGAAATTTTAAACTTCTGCAGGGAGTTTGATAAAAAGTCCTTAACCATGGTATAAGTGTAAAAGAAGCATAGATATGCTGTTTTTAATTTAGGGATATGGAGTTTCTTTAGTATCTCTTAATGAGAGGATTGGAATAAAAAGATGAAAGAAAATTTTTGGCTAGAGTTACCGCGGCCATTTTTTATATTGGCACCAATGGAAGAGGTGACAGATGTTGTTTTTCGCCATGTGGTGAGTGAAGCAGCCAGACCAGATGTGTTTTTTACTGAGTTTACAAACTCAGATAGCTATTGTCACCCTGATGGGATCAAAAGTGTGCGCGGGCGTTTGACCTTTACAGAAGATGAACAGCCAATTGTCGCCCATATATGGGGTGATAAGCCTGAGTACTTCCGTCAAATGAGTATTGGGATGGCGGCAATGGGCTTTAAGGGAATAGATATCAACATGGGCTGTCCCGTACCCAATGTGACCCAGAACGGGAAGGGAAGCGGCCTGATCCGCCGCCCTGAATTGGCAGCAGAACTCATACAGGCAGCCAAAGCAGGAGGCTTGCCGGTCAGTGTAAAAACAAGGCTTGGCTTCACGGAAGTTGGCGAATGGAAGGCTTGGCTGAAACACATTTTCGAGCAGGACATTGCTAATCTTTCCATTCATCTGCGGACGCGGGAAGAAATGAGCAAAGTGCCTGCCCATTGGGAGCTGATCCCGGAGATTAAGGAACTTCGTGACCAGGTGGCTCCGGATACCCTTTTGACAATCAATGGAGATATTCCAGATCGCGAGAAGGGCTTGGAGCTGGCCGATAAATACGGTATAGATGGAGTCATGATTGGGCGCGGCATATTCCATAATCCATTTGCTTTTGAAAAGGAGAAAAAGGATCACACCAGTGAGGAATTGCTGGACCTTCTGAGATTGCATATGGATCTGCATGATCAATATGCGCATTTAGAACTGCGGCCGTTCACGGCTCTTCATCGCTTTTTCAAGATCTATGTCAAAGGCTTTCCAGGAGCAAGCTCACTAAGAAATGACTTGATGAACACAAGATCTACTGCTGAAGTGCGTGAATTGCTTGAGGCTTTTGCTTTAAAGAATAATTAAAAATGCTAGGGGATGGGCCAATCGTCCATCCTCTTTTATTAAGGGTTTGTTGCTTTTTCCTAACTTAGTTTAATTCGCTGAGTTGATTGTAGCGGAAGGTGCGAGATCCTCGAAAATGCATGCGCATTTTCTTCGTGCGGTGTTTATCAGGGAAGCTTATTCAACGTCCTGCGGGAGTAGCGGGACAGATGAGACCCCGCAGGCGCGAAGCGTCGAGGATGCTCAGCGCACGCCCCGCGATCGCTGAGCATCCTGGAGCGGAAATCAACGGACAACATTGCAAAGCGAAAAACAACATTTTATCGAAAAAAGATAATTTTTAAACGTGAGGGATGAGAATGAAACCTTTTTTATTATGCACATTCATTTTATTTTCTCTAGCAATGCTAACAGGCTGCCAGTCAGCTGAAACAATGGTTCTGCTGGATGAAGAAATCAAAGAAATAAAAGTTTCAAAATCAGAGGGTTTAGGCGGAATTAATGAAGAAAGCTTTATTTCTTTCAAGGATCGAAAATCGATCGCTGTATTTGAAAAGGCAATAACAACTGCTGTAAAACAATCAGGCAACGCAGATATTGAGGAACCTGAATATGATATAGCAGTAGAATACAAAGGAGATCTTCCTGCACACGGCATTCATTTATGGCTTGGCGAGGATAATGAAAAAAGCTCCTTCATGTATATTACCAATGAAGAGATTTACCTGACTTCCCCGGAAATGACGAAAAAACTAAGAAGCCTCGTTCTCTCAAACTAACTCCATCCAAAGCCACTCCTTTTTAATGGGATAATCCCCCACATGGTTATTTCTCTAAAAAAGGGGTATACATTCAGTAAACCAAAAGGAGGTGGCCAAGAATGGAAGTAGAAGTATTGTGTAACGTGGAAAACTGTAAGTACTGGGCTGAAGGTGATAAATGTGTAGCGGACTCTATTTATGTGATTGGCCAGAATGGCCGGGAAGCGGATGAAATAGAGGAAACAGCCTGTAAAACGTTTGAGCTTGATGAATAAGCATAAGAAGACCTGACAGCCGGCAGATTAAAATGCAGGCTGTCAGGTTTTTTTACATACAAAAGATGCCCGCTATATTTCCTTAGAAAGGGTATAATAAATGAAAATGACTTTAAAACCATGCAGATAAGGAAGGAGTTATGATGACAACTAACAATGAAATCGGATGGAGTTTTGATAATAGTTATACACGGCTGCCTCAGACATTTTTCTCAACAATGAAGCCAAACCCTGTATCATCCCCTGAGCTGGTTATCCTAAACGGGCCGCTGGCAAAAAAATTGGGATTGGATATAGACGCATTAACAAGCGAAACGGGTGTTGAGGTATTGGCAGGCTGTCAGGTCCCTATGGATGCTGAACCTCTCGCTCAAGCTTATGCAGGTCATCAGTTTGGACACTTTAATATGCTTGGAGACGGCCGGGCGATGCTGATCGGCGAGCAGATAACCCCTGAGGATAAACGATTCGACATTCAGCTGAAAGGCTCCGGCCGAACGCCGTTTTCACGCGGCGGAGATGGACGGGCGGCTCTGGGCCCGATGCTCCGGGAGTACATTATCAGTGAAGCCATGCATGCCCTTGGAATTCCCACTACCCGCAGTCTGGCAGTTGTAACTACAGGAGAAGCCGTTATCCGGGAAACTGAGCTTCCGGGGGCGATTCTGACAAGAGTGGCTGATAGCCATATACGGGTGGGGACTTTTCAATATGCGGCAAACTGGCGGCCGGTTGAGGAGCTTAAAAGCTTGGCAGATTACACGATTCAGCGTCATTATCCGAAAATAAAAGATGACGAAAACCCTTACCTGTCTCTCCTGGAGAAGGTGATCCAGCAGCAGGCTTGGCTGATTGCCAAATGGCAGCATATAGGCTTTATCCATGGAGTCATGAACACCGACAACATGGCTATCAGCGGAGAAACCATTGATTATGGCCCGTGCGCTTTTATGGATAGTTATGATTTGGCAACTGTCTTCAGCTCCATTGACAGGGAAGGCCGTTATGCTTATGGAAATCAGCCGTATATTGGCGGCTGGAACCTGGCAAGATTTGCGGAAACTCTTTTGCCTCTGCTTCATGAAGCCGAAGAGGAATCTGTAAAATTAGCTCAAGGCGCCATTTCAGAATACAATAAAATCTATCAGAAACATTGGCTTGCAGGGATGAGGGCAAAGCTTGGGTTATTTAATGAAGAAGCAGAAGATGAGGCTCTTTTTACCGGACTGCTAAAGATTATGCAGAAGTCTGAAGCCGACTATACCAACACCTTCCGTGCACTAACACTGGGTGAGCTTGAAAACACTGTGGTAAATAATGATCCGGAGTTTGCCAGCTGGCATGGTCAATGGCAGGAAAGACTGACCAGGCAGAAGGAATCGAAAGAAGAAGTAAATGAGAAAATGAAGAACAGCAACCCGTCCGTCATTCCTCGGAACCACCGGGTGGAAGACGCGCTGGAAGCAGCTGTTAACAATGGTGATTACAGCGTGATGAAAAAACTGCTTGCAGTACTCGAGAATCCTTATGCTTATACAAAAGATCAGGAAGAATACTGCAAACTGCCAGAGCCATCCGGCATGCCATATCGAACATACTGCGGAACTTAATATAGTACAATTAATAGGTAAAGCCTGGCCCGATTAATGGGTCAGGCATATTTTATGCTGTTATTGACATCAGCAGGTGACAGTGTTACATTAAATATAGAACATACATTCGGTTTGGTGGTTGACTTGAACATACAACTAAAAGAAATCATATCAAAAAGTATCTTAACACCTGCCAAAGGTGCGATAGACAACTTTACTCATTCATTGAACCCATATGCGGGCTGTGCTTTTGGCTGTAAATACTGCTACGTAAGGGAGCTGCCTGTTTCCATCTTCCGTGAAGAGGAATGGGGTGCATGGATTGATATAAAATCAAATGCGGCTGAGCTTTTGGAGAAAGAATTGGCTAAAGCTAAAAAAAGGGGGAAAGTGGCTTTATTTATGTCCTCTTCCACTGATCCTTACCAGCCAATAGAATATACTTCAAAACTGACAAGAAGTTTATTGGAAGTGATGCTTGAAAATCAGCCTGACTTTTTACATGTACAAACCCGTTCGCCATTGGTGAAGCGGGATATCGATTTATTTCAGCAATTCGGAGATCGAATCAGAATCTCCATGACAATCGAGACAGATAAAGAAGAAGTCAGAAAGGCATTTGCACCTGCTGCACCTCCCATCCCTGCAAGAATGGCTGCACTAAAACTCATAAAAGAGGCAGGAATTATCACTCAGGCAACACTGGCCCCGCTGCTTCCATGTTCGAGGGAATTTCCTGCAAAACTGAAATCTATTGCTAACCGTGTTACGATCGACGATTTTTGGATGGGGGATGGAAGCGGAGGGAGAAGGACCGAGAGGCTTGGAATCCGCAAGGTTTTTAATGAGCTTGGCTTGGAGAAATGGTATAATCCATCTGCATATAAAGTGGTTCTTAACATGCTGGAACGGGAATTTCAAGATGCACCGATTCAACTGGGTGTATCAAAGGGTGGTTTCAGCCCTGATGGCAGATAGGTGACTATAAAAATATAAGAGGTATTTTTTATGGATCTGTTTAGTTCACAATACGTAAGAGGCATTAGGCTTAAAAGAGAAGATATTCCATCATTCAATCAATATCCTTTCAGCCTCCCGAGCCTGAAAACGCTGGATGAGGTGCCTTTTCACCCGAAAGTAACCTTTCTGATAGGCGAGAATGGAATGGGAAAGTCAACCCTCCTTGAGGCGGTTGCGGTTGCACTGGGATTCAATGCAGAAGGCGGATCATTCAATTTTAATTTTTCTACCTTTGATTCACATTCTATAATGGGAGAATATTTAAAGGTAATTAAGGGCGTAGATAGACCGTCAGATGGCTTTTTCTTAAGGGCAGAGAGCTTCTATAATGTAGCTTCCAATATTGAAGAAATGGACAGCGAAGGCAGCGGGCCAAAAGTAATTGACTCCTTTGGGGGCCGTTCTTTACATGAGCAGTCACATGGTGAAGCGTTTTTCTCCACATTTCTTCATCGCTTTCGCGGCAATGGAATCTACATTCTGGACGAGCCTGAAGCGGCACTATCCCCACTGCGCCAAATGTCCATGCTGACAAGAATTCATGATCTGGTCAGCGAACATTCACAATTTATTATCGCCACTCATTCTCCCATCATCATGGCTTATCCTGATGCAGCCATATATGAATTCACTGAGGACGGCATTTCGGAAAAGAAGCTGGAAGAAACGAATCATTACCGCATCATGAAGCAATTTTTCGATAATAAGAAAAGAATGCTTCATCATTTGCTTAATGAATAAAAAAATGGAGGCCGCATGCCTCCATTTTAGCTTATGTATGTTATTCTTCGTGGCTGAACATCCAGTTGATCCCGAATTTATCTGTTAACTGGCCAAAGCTCTTGCTCCAGAAAGTTTCCTGCAGCTCCATGGTTACTTTGCCGCCTTCCTGCAGATTGTTAAAATACTTTCTCAGGTTATCCACATCATTAATGACAACTGCAAGATTAATGTTATTTCCTACTGTAAAAGGCATACCTGGAAACGTATCTGAAAACATTACATTACTGCCGCTAATGTTAAGGCTTGAATGCATAACCAAATTCCTTGCTTCCTCTGGCAGAGGATAATCAGGGTTTTGTGGAGATTCACCAAAAGTGGTGATCTCAGGCATTTCCAATTCAAATGCCTTTACATAAAATTCAATTGCTTCCCGTGTATTTCCATTAAAATTTAAATAGGCATTAACAGCCATTTCTTTCACTCCTTCCTAATTCAATTTCATTATAGACGAAATATTCAAAAATTAATACAGATCAGAGACAATCTTTATAATTCCTGAAGTGCTTGTTCAACACTAGTGAATCCTCTGCTGTCAGCACGATCGGGTTCATCCGATTCAATGATCCATTCATTGCCGGCAGGAGTTAAGCCGCCATTCTCATCTTTAAGGGATGGGCTGTGAACATGATACGTTTTCCCTGCTTTCTTCAGCGTGTATCCCATATAATAGTATTGGTCCTGGCCCTCTTCCTCGTAAACCCCAATATCATCGATTCCATATTTATCTAAATAAGACTGGAATGGCTCCTGTAATTCTCTGATTACTTGCTCTCTTGATAAAAAATCCATGGCGATTTGCTCCCTTCCAATTATCTATTCTTAATATGGCTTTTTGGAGAGGGAATAAACATGAAACGGTGAAAAGAGTGCCCCTATTAGCGAGGCACTCTGCTTCTTAGCTTTATTCTTAGTTTGCCGAGATGCTCCATAAGTTCTTCATATTCTTTCAGCTCAATGCTGCAGGACTGTATGGCCTCTCCGACATTTTTGGTGATACCCTGTTTTTCCTTGCGTGCTTTTTCCTCAAGGAAAATATATATCTTGCGTTCATCCGCTGTAGAGCGTTCTTTTCGGAGCCATCCGTTGGATACCATCCTAGAAATCATCGGGGTGAGTGTCCCGGTGCCAAGATTTAATTTATCTCCAAGCTCTTTGGCTGTCATGCCATCCTTTTCCCAAAGTGCCAGAAGAACCAGATATTGCGGATAGGTTAAGCCAAATGGCTGCAGGGCACTTGTATATAGTTTTGTAAAATCGCCTGCTGTTTCATAAACCGCAAAGCATAGCTGTTTATCCAGTGTAAAAAAGTCCTTCACATCATCACCTGATTCTAATCTGGGTTTACAATAATTTCTTTAAATCATCCTCGATTCTTTCCGGTTCAGTTGTAGGTGCATACCGTTCTACAACCTGTCCGTTCCGGTCTACGAGAAATTTCGTAAAGTTCCACTTAATGTTTTTAGACAGAAGTCCCTTTTTCTGTTCTTTTAGATAAGCAAATAATGGGTCCGTATTGTCGCCATTTACATCAATTTTGGCGAAAACCGGGAAAGACACACCATAATTCAGCTGGCAAAACTCAGTGGTTTCCTCAATATTATCAAATTCCTGGTTATTGAACTGATCACAAGGGAAACCAAGAATTTCAAGGCCGCTGTCTTTATACTTTTCATAAAGCTCCTGCAATCCTTTGAATTGAGGTGTTAATCCGCATTTGCTTGCGGTGTTTACTATAATGAGAGATTTTCCTTCGTATTCTTTCAGAGATTTCAAGTCACCATTCGTTTTTTTAACTTCAAAATCAAAAACTGTTGTCATTCGAATCCCTCCTATATATATCGTGTACGATTTAATCTTATGCGATTTAAATTCTTTTTGCAATCAATAAACATTCTCCTGAAACTAATGATCGTGTTTATTCGTAGAGAAGATAGATTTCAAATTCATTTACAAAGGGTGATCAGGATGCTGGATGAGCTGCGGGAAGCCATTGAAAAACTGCCGGAGCGGGGGGCGAAGAGCTATTTATTCCACCTATTGCTTAGGGTTCACTTATTAAAAAACAATGCTGGTTCTCAGGAACAAATCATCGAACTGCTCCATGATATTCAAGAAAAGGTACTCTTTTATTCCGAGGAGAGGGATTTGGAGCAGGAATATGAAATCTGCCACATTGTGTGCGGAGAATCACCTGCAGGGGCTTTAAAGGCAGGGCTCAGTAAAGAAAATAAGGTCATCGGTTTTCCTGACTTCTTTAGCAATGGGCCTCTGTGGAGGGTGCATGAAAAGGAAGGGAGAAAAAAGCGATTTGAATGGGTGAAGGATCATATTAATATACCAGATGATTATCTGGAAAAGGAATATGAAAGAAAAATAGCTAAAGCAATTGAAGAAATCGCAGCCATTCCTGCGGGCAAACCAATCGTGATCTGGACAGCTGACAACGCCGATGAACAAACGGGTTTGCGGTTTTTCCTGCACTTATTAAGAAACAAGGATAATAATGTGCATGTTATTAATACTTCTCAGTCCTATAAGGAGCTTTTTCCTGCGAAAAAGAATCAATACAAGCTCAGGCACTCAGGTGAAGCTGCTCCAGATAAGCTTAAGATCATATTGGATAAAAACATGGGAAGCCCTTTATCTGCTGAAGAAAGAACCGGATTTGTATCAGATTGGCAGGCACTCTCCAAAACAGAGGAAGTATTGCGCATATGGGAAGAGAATGAAATACATAGTGTACCAGAGAGTTATTTTGATGAATATATCATCGAGTCAGCCAAAAAGCTTCATAAAGGCAACAAGGGTTTTATAAAATCAGCCAGATTAATTGGTGAAGTGATAGGGCATCTGGATGAGCCAATTGGGGATGGCTTTGCCGAATATAGAGTAAGATCCTTAGTGTATAACGGAATATTTGCCATAAAAGGAATTCCGAAAAGTATGAGGTTTTATAGCATTAAACTGAAAGAGATTTAGAATTCAGTAGTCTCTCTGCTGGAATTTCATTCAGCCTTCATTTATTCTAAATAAAAGAAACGAATAGAAGGGGATTCATCTTGAAGAAGATTTACAGTGATGTTATTCAATTCCGCGGCACCCACTTTGATTTTGGCTTCATGCAGGGAGAACGATTAAAGGATTCTCTTTCGGTCAGAAACCGGGATGACCAATGGAAGGTGCGAAAGCCGCGCTTTTCAATAAATGAATCAGAAGTAAAAAAAGCAATTACGAGATTTGCCCCCGGAATCTGGGATGAGCTGCTTGGGATTCAGGCAGCAATGCAATGGCCGTTGGAGCGGGTATTAAAGGAATTTGGCGGATATCGCCTCGATTATGTCCGTTCAGGCTGTTCCATCCTTACAGGGGATGACTATCTGATTCGCAATTATGATTATCATCCAAAAACTTATGAGGGGCGCTATACCTTTTATCAGCCAACAGATCAGGGCTATGCGATCATTGGTCCGAGCCAGAGGGTGACTGGCCGGATGGATGGCATGAATGAAAAAGGACTTGTAATCGGCTATAATTTCATGAACCGGAAAAAGCCTGCTGATGGCTTTATCTGCTGCATGATCGGCCGCCTGATTTTAGAGGCATGTGCCAATGTCAAAGAAGCGGTTGAGATGCTGCAGGAAATACCGCACCGCCACTCTTTTACCTATGTGGTGTATGAGGCAGGCGGAGAGACCTATGCTGTGGAAACATCTCCGAGAGGTGTACAGGTCCGTCAGACAACAGCCTGTACAAATCATTTTGAAATCATGAAGGATGAAAATCGCAGTCATCTGGCTGACAGCATGCGCAGGCTGGATGTCATGAAAAGCCGTCAGGCGGAGCGCCTGGGTGCACATGATGCATTCCGCCTTTTGAATGATAGTGATAAAGGCGTTTTTTCAGATCTTTATGGAAGCTGGGCCGGGACCATTCATACATCAGCCTATCTGCCGCAAGAGATGATGGCCTGGTTTGCGCTCGGCGGCGACAGAGAGCCGGTTCTTTTTGACTTTGGAAGATGGCTCGATGGACATGACATTGAAATGGACAGAATCCCTGGTGAAGTTGATACCGACATTCCTTTTTTGCATATGGATGAGCATGCGAATTGGTTCAGGAGATGATGAAACGGAGAGTCCGGCTCTCCGTTTTTTCTATTTTGACCAAATATATTCATCATTTGGACAAACCCTCACATTCTTGCATTGCTTTATGTTGTGGTACACTTTAAGTATGAATTGGATGTAAACTGAGGTGCATACACGTGAAAACAGTATTAGTCATCGGCGGCGGTGTTACAGGATTATCCGCCATGTATGAACTGAACAAATGGAAAAAAGAAAATGATCAGGATATACGGCTTGTGCTGGCAGAGTCAGCGGAACAGCTTGGCGGAAAGATCCGCACGGTAAGAAGAGGCGGATTTGTTATCGAATCAGGAGCTGATTCGATTGTTGCCCGCAAAGCGGATGCAATGAATTTTATCCAGGAGCTTGGTTTAGAAGAAGACGTTGTTTACAATGCAGCGGGACGGTCTTATATTTACAGTGACGGTGAGCTGAAGCTCATTCCGGCGGATTCTGTGTTTGGGATTCCGGCGAGCGTTGAATCTCTTGCCAAATCAACAATTGTCTCTGCAGAGGGAAAGGTTGAAGCTTTAAAGGATTTTTATACGAAAAATGACCGCTTTACAAAAAATGATTCCATCGGCGATTTCCTTGAGCATTTCTTCGGAAAAGAACTGGTGGAAAAACAAATTGCACCTGTTCTTTCGGGAGTATACTCCGGGAATCTCAGTGACTTAACCATTGCTTCGACACTTCCGCAGGTGTTTGATTATAAAGAAAAGTACGGAAGTATCATAAAAGGCTTTGAGGAAAATAAAACGGTGTTCCAGAGCGGAGGGGGAAAGAAGTTTCTTTCCTTTAATAACGGCCTGGATGCATTAATTGACGCTTATGAAGAAAGACTGGACGGAACGGAAATCTTAAAAAAAACACAAGCTGTTAAAATAGAAAAAACGGACAGCGGATATAAGGTTGATTTCTCAAATGGCGAGAGCCTGGAGCCGGATCATGTGGTGCTTGGCATTCCGCATAATGCAGCTGCCACCCTGTTCGATGATCAGGGGCTGAAAGCGGAGTTTGAGCTTTTGAAAAACAGTTCCCTCATCTCTATTTATCTTGCATATGATATTCCAGACAGCGAGCTGCCTGAAGACGGGACAGGCTTCATTACGGCCAATACGGATGAGTTAAATTGCAATGCCTGTACATGGACAAGCCGCAAATGGAAGCATACATCAGGAAGCGGCAATTTGCTGGTTAGATTATTTTATAAAAGCAGCCATCCTGCGTTTGCCTTTCTAAAGGGAATGGATGAAGATGAGCTTTTGAAGACGGCATTGGCTGATATTGAAAAAAGCCTTGGCATTACGGCTGAGCCTGCGGCAAGTGAAGTGACAAATTGGACTGAAAAAATGCCGAACTATCTGATATCCCATCCACAGACAGTAGCGGAACTTGAAAGCAGATTGAGCCGGGATTACCCTGGCATTTGGCTTGCCGGCTGCTCCTATTATGGCGTGGGCATCCCTGACTGCATCGAAAGTGGGGCAGAAACTGCCGTGAAAATTATTGAGAATATGTAAAGCAAAAATCCCCTTCTGTGTAAGATGGGGATTTTTTTGGTTTTATATGATTTTGGTGTCCCTAGGACCTTCTAGTTTCATCTGCTCCAGCTCCAGCTTCATCTTTTCGGTCTCAAGCAGATAGTTTTCCTGCTTCAGCTTTTCCAGAGTGATTTCATCTATTATCATATTGTGTTTAATTTTGGCAAGCTTTTGATTGTGAACAGTCAGGATGGCAATGATGGGAATAGAGAAAATCATAACCACGGCAATCGTACCTGTCAAATTTCTTGCACCTCACATTAATTGAATTTGAAAATTTTGTGTAATATGTATGTAATTAGATTATAGCAAACGACAAGTGAGATAGAAACACGAAAAAAGATCAGGCGGTGAAGAAATGGCTGATATTACAGTTAAAAGAATTTACGATCCGTATGAAGAGACAGATGGCTACCGGGTATTGGTGGATCGGCTGTGGCCAAGAGGAATTAAAAAAGAAGCTGCACATCTGTCGGCCTGGGAGAAAGAGCTTGCGCCAAGCACCGAGCTTAGAAAGTTTTTTAATCATAAATCTGAACTTTTCGGTGTTTTTCGGGAAAAGTATCTCATTGAACTGCGTACACAGACAGACAAGATCAGCAAGATGGAAGAACTGTACGAGATATCAAAGAAGCAAAAACTTACTTTACTATATGCTGCGAAGGATACAGTACATAACCATGCGATCGTATTAATGGAGGAATTATTAAGGCAGGAGAAATAAAGGCTGATTGTAAAAGGCTGTTTCCGCAAAGTTTGTTGCTATTCGAATTATATTTACTGAGTTGATTGTAGCGGAAGGTGCGAGATCCTCGAAAATGCATGCGCATTTTCTTCGTGCGGTGTCACTCAAGGAAGCTTATTCAACGTCCTGCGGGAGTAGCAGGACAGGTGAGACCCCGCAGACGGGTAGCGTCGAGGATGCTCAGCGCCCGCCCCGCGATCGCTGAGCATCCTCTCGCTGCAATCAATGGGCAACATTTATATGTGAAAAACAACAATTTATGCGAAAAGAGCCTTTTAAAAAAGGAAAAGGTAAAAATACTTTAAATTTATGTAATGATTCTGAAAGTTTAGTGTTTTCTTTTTTCCTATACTTAAAGTTAAAAGAAGTGAGGGAGAAAGAATGATCGATTTACTTCTGATTCATGGAACAGTCATTACCATGGATCCAAACAGGCGCATTATCACGGATGGAGCTGTTGCCATAAATGGAGACAGGATCTTGGATGTGGAAAAGAGTGAGAAACTATTACAAAAATATGAGGCTCGAGAAGTGATAGATTGCACCCATCATTGTATCCTGCCGGGATTAATAGATGTACATGGACATGGCGGACATTCGATGTTTAAGACCATAGCAATGGAAAGCCTGGATGATTGGATGCCTATTATGACGAATACGTATAAGCATTTTGTAACAGACGAATTCTGGTATTTTGAAGGGAAGCTTTCTGCCCTTGAGCGGCTGAAGGCGGGCATAACAACTGGTATATCTGTTCTTGGCTCTATGCCAAGGTCGGATGATCCGGTGTTTGCCATCAATCATGCTAAAGCCTACGCAGAGACTGGTGTCAGGGAAGTTATTTGCACCGGTCCCTGTAATCCGCCATGGCCTCATTCATTCAGCAGGTGGATAAACGGCCAAAGAATGATGAAAGATGTCACCTATGAGGAAGTGTTGAAGGGTGCTGAAGCCGTAATTGAAGCTTTAAACCATTCCAATGAAGATCGGACAAGAGCATTTATTACCCCTTTCGTCATTGTTACTTCAGTTGAACCTTCTGGCCCAACTTCCCCAGCGAAACTTCATAGTTTAACAGAGCATGATTTATACCAGGCAAAGAAAGTCAGAGAGATTGCCAGAAAATATAATACAAGAATCCACTCTGATGCTTTTGGAGGCATGATTCACTTAGCAGTAAAGGATTGGGAGAATGCCCTTTTAGGCCCTGATGTTCATCTGCAGCATTGCCGGGGGATATCTTTTGATGAAGTGAAAATATTGGCAGAAACCGGAACAAATGTCAGTGCCTCACCTGGATTCTCTCAAATTCACGCACGCACACCGATGATAGAATTGCTAGAGCTGGGAGCGACAGTTGCTATATCAACAGATGGCACTTCACCATCCACAGCATTTGATATGTTTCAAGCCATGAGAAAAACTCAATTTATACATCAGGCAGCTCATAGAGATGAATATTGCTTGCCTCCTGGAAAACTTCTGGAGATGGTTACAATTGATGCTGCCAAATGTATTGGATGGGATGATGACTTGGGCTCTCTTGAAGCAGGGAAAAAGGCGGATGTTATAACTGTCAATATGCATCAGCCGCACTTAACACCAGAGTTTATGCATATTCACCGGCTTGTCCATCAGGCTTATGCAGCTGATGTGTGGCATGTTATCGTAGATGGCCGGGTTCTTATGAAGGATAGAACAGTATGCTCCGTTGATGAAAGGTCAGTTTTAGCAGAGGCAAATGAAGAAGCTGACGAAACAATTAAGCGGGCTGGTCTTGAAAGATATATGAAGCAATCGAAATATTTTTGGGGTCACACACGAACCTATGGAGATGGAATGGATCATAGCATGGAAGAGCCTGCTGGTGAGAAGGGGGAGCAGAAATGAAGACCAGACTAAAGGGTAAATATGTAATTGGATATGATGGAAAAGATCATGTGCTGATTGAAAATGCTGAAGTTGTTTTTGAAAACGATACCATCATTTATGTTGGAAAAAGGTATGCTGGCCAAGCTGATAAAGTTATTGATGCCGGCTGCGCTTTAATCAGTCCGGGATTCATTGACTTGAATGCATTAGGTGATATTGACCATGATATCCTGCATATGGAGGCCAGTTCAGCAAGACAGAAAAACCTGCTTTGGTCAGAGAGGTATGTTAAGCAAGGGCACCATGAAATCATGACGGCTGAAGAAGAGGCCTTTAAATCTCTATATGCCTATTCACAGCTGATCCTTCATGGAATTACAACTGCTATGCCAATTACCTCTGTACATTATAAAAAATGGGCAGAAACATATGAGGAGCTAGCTTCAGCAGCGAAGCATGCCGCTGACCTGGGACTGCGTATTTACCTCGGCCCAAGCTATCAATCAGGGATAAGAGTGGTTCAGGGTGATGGCAATATAAAGATTCATTGGGATGAAGATGTCGGAAGGCGAGGATTGGAAAGAGCAGTACGTTTTTTGGAAGAGTTTGATGGTTCATTTAATGGTTTGGTAAGAGGAATGCTTGCACCTGAGCGAATTGAAAGCCAAACGGAAGAAAGTCTTCTCCGGACAAAGCAATATAGTGACCATTACAAAGTTCCGATAAAATTGCATGCAGCCCAGGGTGAATATGAGTACCATACAATGATTCAGAAATATGGCGTAACACCAATCAGGCGTTTATATAATCTTGAATTTTTAGGATCCAGAACGGCTATTCCTCATGCCCACTATATTGCTGGATACAGCGGGGCAAAAACAGGTGGTGGAGATGATTTATCACTGCTGAGGGAAACGGGCACCACAGTCATTCACTGCCCCTTAATAATAGGAAGGCATGGGGAGGCAATGGAATCCTTTGCAAAATATAAGAAGTCAGGAATTAATCTTGCGTTAGGTACAGATACGTTCCCTCCGGATATGTTCCAGAATATCAGAATAGGGAGCATGCTTTCCCGCATCGCAAATAAAGAAGTTAAAGATTCAGCCTTCTCAGATCTTTACCGGGCTGCTACATTAGGTGCTGCAAAGTTTTTGGGAAGAGAAGATTTGGGCCGTCTTTGTGCTGGTGCAAAAGCAGATATTATTGCAATTGATTTAGACGGATTCCATATGGGAGTTTTAGATGATCCCCTGAGAACAGTGATGGCAAGCGGAAGTGGAAGGGATGTAAAGTTATCCATTATTAATGGGAAAGTAGTCATGAAAGACCGAAAATTACCCAGCATGGATTTAGAGGCATTAAAAGGAAAAGCGCAAAAATATTTTATGAAAATGAAAAAAGGTTATTTAAAAAGAGATTATCAAGAGCTACCGGAGAATGAATTGATGCCGCCTTCTTTCCGGTTTGCTGATTCTATTGATCAGCAATAACCTTTTGAATAAGTAGTAAAGAAAGTTAAAAAACATGTAAAGAAAGTAGAAAAAGATTAATCTGAATATTTTATATAATTAGACAAAGGCTCGGACGAGCTTAAAAAAGGGGGAATGAATATGAAGGTTAGAAAAAGAAAGGGGTTAGTCATTTTAGCTCTGCTGATCACCATCCTTATTTCAGGCTGTTCGACCAAAAAACCGGTTGACAGCAGTCAGGACTCCAAGGGAACAACAGCGGAAAACGGTGGAGAATTAGTTATAGCCCGTTTATCTGACGCAGAAAATTTAGATCATCATTTTATGTCGACAATCAATGCGGCAAGCGTTACGCATAATAAAATTTATGAGGGGCTTGTTGGCCGGGATAAAAACGCTGAAATCAAGCCGCTGCTGGCTGAAAAGTGGGAACAGCTAGATGAAACAACCTGGGAGTTCAAGCTTAGAGAGGATGTCACATTCCATGACGGGACGGCATTTAATGCCGATGCAGTGAAAGCAACATTTGACCGGTTATTAGATCCGGAGGTTGCCTCCCCTAGAGCTGTTGTATTCAAAATGGTAGAAGAAGTAAAGGCAGTCGATGAATTTACTGTCCAATTTAAGTTATCAGAACCTTTTGCACCTTTGCTGTCCATATTGGCCAATCATGAAGGCGGCATTATTTCACCAAAAACAATCGAGAAATATGGAAAAAAAGTTATCCAAGAGCCTGTAGGAACAGGTCCATTTGTATTTGAGTCCTGGACACCAGGCAAAGAAATTGTTTTTAACCAAAATGACACGTATTGGGGGACTCCATCCAAGCTGGATAAAGTCATATTTAAGATCGTCCCTGAAGAAACAACAAGGATATCCATGCTTGAAACAGGCGAAGCCCATATCGCCGAACCGCTCTCAGTCACAATGATGGAAACAGTAGAAAACTCCAAAAATGCGGAAATTTACCGAAGTGAAGGATTTGGCACAGAATATATTGGATTCAATGTAGAAAAGGAGCCGTTTAATGATGCACGAGTCCGCAAAGCAGTTGGACATGCTATTGAGATGGACTCTATCCTGGAAGGGGTATTTGAGAATGTTGGGAAAAAATCCAATTCACTGCTGGGGCCAAAGGTATTTGGATATCATGAAAGCCTGGAAGCATACGAATACAATCTCAATGAGGCTAAAAGGCTTCTGGCCGAAGCAGGCTACCCAAACGGTTTTGAAACTACGTTGAAAACAATGGATAAGAAAGAATGGATCAATATGGCAGAGGTCCTTCAATCTCAGCTGAAAGGGATCGGAATCAAGCTGGATATTCAGGTATATGAATACGGGACATTTGTCGAACAAGTAAACCGCGGAGATTCCGAAATGTTTATTTTGAGCTGGAGAAATGCGACAGGAGATGCGGATTATAATCAATATAATCTTTTCCATAGCAGTTCAAAAGGCGCTGCCGGCAATACCTTCTTTTACAGCAATAAAGAAGTGGACAGTTTAATCGAAGCAGCACGGGCTGAAAAAGATCCGGATAAACGGATGGAGCTCTATGCAAAAGCCCAGGAAATCGAAATGGAGGAATCCGTATATATTCCGGTTCGTGTCATTGAGAATATGGCGGCTGTTTCAAAAGATGTAAAGGGCTTCTCTATCAGTCCATCCGGATACTTGGAGATCAATGACATTTCAATTAAATAAGGCTCTAAGATAAGAGGGATATCCGTTCGGGGTACCCTTTTATCTTGTCCGGGGCCGGAGAGGTGAATGAAAATGAATAATAGCTATTGGCTAAAGAATGTGCGTTTGGAATGCGGATACAGAAAAGAGAATAATAGAGTGTCAGGTACGATAACAGATCTTTTTCATTTATTAATAGAGGATGGCCGCATTGCTGAGATTACGAAGGACTTAGAGGCTTCCTCTGATGATCTGCCCATTAAAGATGCAAAGGGATTGCTGCTATTGCCATCCTTTGTTGAAAAGCATGTCCATCTTGATAAAACGTATATGGGGGATGAATGGAGGGCCTGCATTCCGGCGTCCGGTGTCATAGAACGGTGTGAAATTGAAAAGAATGCATTATTATCTATGTCTTCAAGCACCTATCAGCGATCCAAAGCATTGCTTAAGCAGTTAATATCCTATGGATCAACTCACATCAGGACCCATGTGGATATATACCCTGAAGTCCAATTACGGAATTTAGAAGAAGTCCAGCAGACTTTGGAGGAATTTTCAAGTTATGCCAGCTCTGAGATTGTTGCCTTTGCCCAGCATGGCCTGCTGCGTTCAGGGACACCCCAGCTGGTGAGAGAAGCTGTTAGAAATGGTGCTGGTATTGTCGGTGCGGTCGATCCCGCTACTGTTGACAACAATATTGAAGCTTCGCTTGTTCAATTGATGGACCTAGCTGTAGAAGGCAATGCAGATATTGATTTGCATCTGCATGACCCTGGTCACCTTGGTACTTTTACAATGAAAATGCTGGCCTCTCTGACTAAGGAAGCTGGCTGGGAAGGAAGAGTGGCGATTAGCCATGCATTTGGCCTGGGGGATGTTTCAAGGGAAGAGGCTTCCGAGATGGCAGTGATTTTAAAAGACGCCGGTATTTCGATCGTTACCAGTCTCCCTTCTGGCCGTCAGATCCCGCCTGTTGATCTGATAAGTGAATATGGAGTAGAGGTGGCTGTCGGGAATGATAATATCTTTGATTCATGGTGGCCGACAGGAAATGGAGATATCCTGGAAAGAGCAAGCCGCTTAATTGAAAGGTACAGATGGACAGATGAAAAGTCACTTTCCCAAGCATTTCGATATATTACAGGGGGCAGAACACCGCTGGATCAGAAGGGAGACAGGGTCTGGCCAGCTGCTGGTGATGAAGCCAGCATGGTACTTGTTGATGCAAGCTGTTCAGCGGAGGCTATGGCTAGAAGGGCGGAACGACGGGCAGTGTTTTACAAGGGGAATTTAGTTTACGAAAAGATGGCTGAATAACTGGATAGGAAAAGCAGAGGGAGTAATGTGATGATTTATGACTTGATTATAAAGGGCGGCAATGTAGTTCTGAAAGACAAGGTAATAAAGAATGATATCGCCATTTTAAATGGGAAAATTGCTGCGATTGCGGAAACCATTGATCATAAAGCTGAACAGATAATCGATGCATCTGAACAATATGTTATGCCTGGTATGATTGATACTCATGTCCATATTTGTGAGCCTGGCCGAACAGAGTGGGAAGGTTTTTTAACGGGGACTAAAGCTCTTGCTGCAGGAGGAACTACATGCTATGCGGATATGCCCCTGAATGCCCTTCCAGCTACGGTAGACAGGCATACACTGCAATTAAAGGCAGAAGCAGCCCACGGGAAAAATTGTATCGATTATGCATTTTATGGCGGTCTTGTTGCAGGCAATCTTGAAAGACTTGAAGAGCTTTCAGATGAAGGAGTTATCGCATTTAAATGCTTTATGTCCACATGCGGAACAGATCATCCCGATGATTTTTCCAATGTGGATGATTATACCCTTTTTGCGGGGATGAAGAAGATTGCCGAACTGGGGAAAATTCTATCGATTCATGCGGAAAATGCCCTAATTACCGATCGGTTAGGTGAAGAGTTAAATGCACAGGGAAGGACATCTGCTGCGGATTATGTCTCATCCCGGCCTGTTTTTACTGAGGTTGAAGCAGTGAAACGCGCACTTTACTTTGGAAAAGAAACGAAGTGCCCTATTCATTTTGTGCATATTAGCACCGCAGAAGCAGTAGAAGAAATAATGAATGCCAGAAGCGGAGGGCAGGATGTTTCCCTTGAATCCTGTCCGCACTATTTTACGATCTCATCTGAGCAGCTCGAAAAAATTGGCCCGGCAGCCAAGTGTTCTCCTCCGCTGCGAAGTATGGAGGAGCAGGAAAAGCTTTGGAAAAAGTTACTAGAAGGCAAGATTGATATGTTAACGTCTGATCACTCACCATGTCCGCCTGAAATGAAGTATAGTTCTTCAAATAATTTTTTTGAAGTGTGGGGAGGCATCACAGGATGTCAAAACAGTGTTGATTTAATGTTTGATGAAGCGGTTTTGAAACGAAAGCTGCCAATCACGCATTTTTCAAGGATGATTTCTTCTAATCCCGCTGAACGCTTTAATATTCCCAATAAAGGAGAAATAGCCGTATCAATGGATGCAGATATCATCTTTATCGATGCTAATCGCTCCTATGTTGTGGAGGAGAAAGGCCTATATTATCGGCATAAGCACAGCCCATATATTGGGAGGTTGATTAATTGCCGGATAACCAAAACGTTTGTCCGCGGCAAGATTGTCTATGATTTGGACCAGGGGATTGTGGGGAAACCGATTGGAAAAGCCCTTAAGTTAAAATATGGAAGGTCACATTTGAATCTGATCTGAAATTAACAGAAAAAATTCATTATCCGCAAAATAATTAGGGGGATTGGGGATGACTGACTTAATCAATTTGCAGGGGAAGCTTGAACTTAAAGATGTAGCAGCGCATATTGTGAACAGGCTTGAATGGCTCGGTTCGTTTGCAAAGGACCCGGGAGGAGGAATTACCCGCCTTCTTTACTCCAGGCAATGGACCGATACTCAGCAGGCTTTGAAGGAATGGATGGAAGCCGAGGGCTTGGAAGTAAAGTTTGATGAGGTTGGTAATCTTAGCGGAATACTGATGGGAGTAAATCAGGAAGAAACCATTTTAACAGGATCTCATATAGATACTGTGAAAAATGGCGGGTTGTATGACGGCCAATATGGTATTGTAGCTGGGATTATGGCACTAATTTATTTGAAAGAACATTACGGGACTCCAAAACGCAATCTCGAGGTTATTTCACTGGCGGAAGAAGAAGGAAGCAGATTTCCATATTGCTTCTGGGGTTCAAAGAATATTGCAGGATGCGCATCTAAAAAGGACGTTGAAAATCTTGAAGATGCAAATGGAGTAATATTTGCTGATGCCATGAGTGAGGCGGGGTTCAGATTTAGGGATGAAACCAAACCTCCGCGGGAGGATTTGAAGGTCTTCGTGGAAGTTCACGTTGAACAGGGAAATGTCCTTGAAACTGAGAAAAAGTCTGTTGGGATTGTGAGTAGCATCGTTGGACAAAGGCGCTTTACAGTTGAAGTAAAAGGTCAAGCCAACCATGCCGGAACAACTCCCATGGGATATCGCAAAGATGCTGTATTTGCTGCCAGCCAAATGATATATGAAACACTTAAAATGGCAGAGCAATATGGTGACCCGCTGGTCGCAACTGTAGGGAGTATTGATATTTCACCCAACATTGCCAATGTGGTGCCGGGAAAAGCTGCGTTTACTTTAGATTTGCGGCATATTAATAAAAATGCAATCTCCCATTTTACTGAGAGATTTATAGAAAACATAAATGATATATCAAGGGAGCGTGCGGTTGAGACGGTCATTGAAAAATGGCTTGATACGGATCCGGTTCCAATGGATCCGGATATGACAGAATTGATGGAAAAGAAGTGCAGGGAAGAAAACCTGAGCTATAAAGTCATGCATAGTGGTGCAGGACATGATGCACAAATTTTTGCAGCCTCTATTCCTGCGGCAATGTTATTTGTGCCGAGCGTAAAGGGTATTAGCCATAACCCTGATGAATATACCGCGGCGGCTGATTTAGCTGAAGGGGTTAAAGCGCTAATCAGCACTTTATATGAACTGGCTTATAAATAAAGAAAAGGGGAGTTTATGAATGGGTTATCCAAAAGATTTATTATCAAGCAGGTCTGTAATAAAACATGGGAAGTATGCCTTAATAGCACCTGAAGGGCTAGTAAACAATGTGATTCCCGGATTCCATCTTTGCCATATTTCGATTTTAGGTTCTCCTAAGCTTGGGGCAAGCTTTGTCGACTATTATGTGACAATGAAAAATCGAGGCGGAAATAACGAAGGCTTTGGCGGACAGGAGGATGTACAGACCTTTGTTTACATACTGGAAGGAAAGATAAAAGCTTCGGCAGATGATAAGGAGTTTATTCTGGAGGAAAGCGGATACCTGTATTGCCCGCCAGGAGTGAAAATGTATCTGGAAAATATGAATGATGGGGATTCTAAGCTGTTTTTATACAAGCAGAAATATCGCCCTCTTGTAGGAAGGAAGCCTTGGGTTATATCAGGACATGCAAATCGAATAGAATTCAGGAACTACGATGATATGCATAATGTTCACATTAAAGATCTATTGCCGGCAGACTTAGATTTTGATATGAATTTTCATATTCTTTCCTTCGATCCTGCTGCGAGCCATCCATTTATTGAAACACATGTTCAGGAACACGGAGCATATATCCTTTCCGGGGAAGGGATGTATAACCTCGATAACAAGTGGATCCCAGTCAAAAAAGGCGATTATATTTTCATGGGCCCTTATGTTCACCAGGCAGCGTATGCAGTAGGGAGAGAAAATTTAACATATGTCTACTCTAAAGATTGCAACCGTGATGCAGAACTATAAAAAATGATAGGAGAGAAATAGCGGTGCCAAACATTCAGCAGATTATGGAAGAAAGAGTCTTTGAAATCGATAAAATAGCAAAGTTCGATCCCGAGAAACCGCAAAAGAATTATTTTTATGAAACGGATAAAACGGTGGGGGCTGTATGGTGTCTGGAACCGGGACAGGAGGTATACTTGCATTCTCACTCAAATGTAGATGATATCTGGGTTTGTATGGAGGGAACAGGAATCTACTTTCCTGACTTGGAGAATGAAATTCCAATAAGAAGGCATGGTAATTCTTGCAAAGCCTAATCAGATTCATGGAATGCGCAATACAGGGAAGGGCAGGTTTTTATTTGTAGGATTTGCAGCCGGGTCGTTGCCAATGGATATAACAAGATATTAACTTGCAGGCTATAGTTCTAATAAAAAGCATATCGCTCTCAGCCAGTTTTTTTGGAAGAGGGCGATATGTTTAATCTAACAACAAGCAGCAGCCCGGCTAAACTTTCACACTCAGCTTCGTTCTTAATAGATTGAAAATGAAATAACCGAAGCAAATGAAGCTGGACAGGGAAAAACTTATCCAAATCGTAAGTATATTTTCCATAAAAGGCAAAGCTGCAAACCCTCCAGCAGTCCCAATAATAGATGCAAGGGGAATAAGAGCAGGCAAGGTTTTATTGCCCAGTATAATATATAGCATTGGAACGATCATGCTGGCATAAATATTACCGAAAAAAAACAGCAGTTCAATAGGGGTTGGAGGTAAAATACTTACGATAATGAGCAAAAATAGACAAATGGCCCCGGAGAACAGATAGGTAAATCTCCATTTTTCTTTATTGCTGAGGGGACGAAGCATACCCGCGATATTCATAATGATTAATGTAACGATAGCATGTAATTCTGCAGTAATTGCAGATGAAATGGCACTGAAGCAAAACAGGACAAATAAAACAATCAGCAAAGTTGAATTAATTTTCCCTATTAACTCAAATAACAAAGAATAGATGGAATCATAGCTTCTTCCAAAAATAATAATCATAATTAGTGATGATAATGCTAGAGGAATAGTTGCCCATATTAAACCCGCTAATGTAAACGAAATCCTCAGCTTTTCTTTTTTGATGATAAACACTCTCTGCCATGAGGCACGATCAATAATCACTTGTCCAAAGCCAATTAAGATAGCTGTGAATATAAACAAGATAGCTTCGGTGTTTTTAACGTAAAGTATGTAGGGATGATATAATTTAATGCCTTCATAAACAGGATATACACCTTCCTGGATATAAAAGTAAACAGGGATGATGATGACAGCGCTGAATATGAGGACAACATTAATGCCTGCAAGCTGATGAATTCTTTGCATTCCCCCAGCTCCAATGAAAAAACAAAACAATAAAAAGAAAACCATGCCAGAAAAAACAGGCAGGGGAAAAATCATGTGCAGCAGGATCCCTGCCCCCATAGCTTGAACAAAAATAGAATGAATGCTGATTACGAGAAGAATAAAGATCATGAACCAGTAGCCCCTTGGGGTCAATCTGTCGCGCAATACATCACCTATCGTTTGATGCTCATGAAACCGATCCCGAATCTTTTTGGCTAATATTCCAAATAAAATGAGTGCAAGAGCCCCCATAAGGGAATAGCCGATTCCTCCGGTCAGCCCATACTTTATTAATGTTTCGGGCGATGAAAGAATGGTATTGCCAGTTACCCATCTGGATAAAAGACTTACAACACCAAAACCGATTCCCAGCTGGAATGCCCCGCCAATATAGTATTGAAAATCGGTTTTCCTCATTGAGAAGTCTCCTTCAGCCGGTAATCTCTTGGTGATTGGCCAGTCGCTTTCCGAAAGATCTGGCTGAAATAGTGCTGACTGTTAAAGCCGCACTTTTCTGAAATACTGCTAATGCTTAATTCAGGGCTTTCAATCAGCATTTTCTGTGCCTGCTTTAATCGAAAGTCATTTAAGTATTCGGAAAAGCCCATTCCTACTTCCTCGTGAAATTTTCTGCTTAAATAGGCTGAATTGATATGAATTTTAGATGCTAGATAATTTAAAGTGAGTTTTTCATTGTATTCCTTTTGAATAATGTGCAAAGCCTTAACAATTTGCTCAGAGTAGCTGCCAATTCGTTCATACCTCTGCAGAACACTCATTAATTCCTCTTCAATGACGGGTTTTGTTATATAATCAACTACCCCAATCCTGAGTGATTTTTGTATATAATCAAAGTTTTGATAGGCTGTAACCATGATTATGTCAATATCGCCAGCTGCGGAAAGCTCCTTAGCCAAATCTAAGCCTGATTTGCCTGGAAGCTGAATATCAAGGAAAGCAAGAAAGATGTCATGCTTTTTAATAATATGAAGAGCTTGAGAGGCATCTTGAGCCTTATAAACAGTCCAATTGGGAAATTTCTGTTTGATGAGATATTCCAGCTGTTCCAATTCTATAAGTTCATCATCTACAAGCAAAATATTCATTGCAGCCTTTCTCCTTCCAATTTCTCTGACATAATAACGTGGGGGAATATAGCTATGACAGCCGTTCCGTTCCCCTGATCAGTTAATCTAACAGAAGTTTCATTATTGGGGAATAATAGCTCAAGTCTTCTTTCTATATTCGCAAGCCCCACGCCGCCATCCCGGTGGCTTCCTTCATAGCGCTCCAAAGAATTATTCCACACTGAAACATGAATCATTGATTCGATCTTGTTTATGTTTATTTCTAATAAGGCCTCGCCAATATGTTTTTCAAAGGCATGCTTAAAAGCATTTTCAACAAGTGTTTGTATTAAAAAGGGAATGATAATGGCTTTATTTGCATGGCTGTCCACTTGAATTTCATAATGAAGCCGATCTCTAAATCTTGTTTGCTGTATTTCCAGGTAGTATTTAACATAAGTAAGTTCATCTTCAATTGAGATAAAGTTATTTATAGTCCTATATTTAAATTTCAGCAATTTTGAAAGGGTTTCAATCGACCGTATCAATTCCACTTTACGGTCCAGCCTTGCCAGGGCCAGAATGGAGTTTAGGGTATTAAAAAAGAAATGCGGCTGGATTTCCTGGTTTAATTGATTGTATAAAGCGGTTTGCAATTCCCTTTCTAACGCTATTTCTCTTTTTTGCTTCTCAAGTAAATCAATTCTTTTTTCAAAGACAAATAAAAATAGCAGGGTAAAGGCTCCTGCCAGCGGAACCAGAACACAAAACATAATGTATATGGAGAATGATTCAATAGGCAGCATGCGGTCTTTTCTCCTTACGTATTAAAAAAGGGAGGTTCGTAACCTATCCCTTTTTTAATATAACATTTTATCCAAAATAGAGATATTTGTATTAAAATGGAAGAGTTTCAGCGATATGACAGCTTACAAAATGATTATCTGAAAGCTCCCTGAGAGCAGGTTCCTCTCGCTTGCATATTTCTGCAGCAAAGGGACAGCGTGTATGGAATCTGCAGCCTCCAGGAGGATCAATCGGTGATGGAACATCTCCTTTTAAAATGACACGGTCCCTTTTTAAAGTTGGATCCGGAACTGGAATAGACGAGAGCAGCGCTTTTGTATACGGGTGAAGCGGAGAATCGAACAAATCTTTTTTCTCTGCAATCTCGACCACTTTCCCCAGATACATCACCATAACCCGATCCGATATATGCCTGACGACACTAAGATCATGAGAAATAAAAAGAAAGGTCAATTTAAACTGCTTTTGCAGCCTTTTTAATAAATTGAGAATTTGTGCCTGAATGGATACATCCAGCGCAGATACCGCTTCATCACATATGATTAATTTCGGATTAACGGCCAATGCTCTGGCGATTCCAATACGCTGGCGCTGGCCGCCGCTAAATTCATGCGGATATCTGTCAAGTGATTCTGGGGGAAGTCCAACATATCCAAGCAGTTCCAGCATTCTATCCTTTCGCTTTCCTTTTTCAACCACATTTTGTATGGCCATGGCTTCATTCAAAATCTGCTTAACCGTCTGACGGGGATTAAGAGAAGCAAAAGGATCCTGAAAAATAACCTGCAATTCACCTCTAAGTGCTCTCATTTCCTTTTTATTTAACGATAAAATATCTCTTCCCATAAAAAGGACTTTTCCATCAGTAGGTTCATCAAGCCGTAAAATTGCACGTCCGGTTGTTGATTTCCCGCATCCGGACTCCCCGACGATGCTTAATGTTTCACCTTCAAAAAGCTCAAATGAAATGTCGTCTACCGCCTTTACAAATGCTTTTGGCTTGAAGATTGAGTCTTTTTTAACCGGGAAATATTGTTTTAATTGATCTACCTGCAGGATGATCTTTTTTTCTGTGGCCGTATTCATGTTAGAGAACCCCCTCTTTATCTCTTGTGCCAGTCCACTTGTCGGTATATTTCCAGCATCGTACTTTAATATCTTCAGAATAGGAAATCAGATCAGGCTGCTGTGCAGTACATATTTCTTCCGCGTAAGGGCATCTTGAGGCAAATCGGCATCCGGCCGGCATATTGTAGGGACTCGGAACATTGCCATCTATCGTAATTAATTCTTCCTGATCTTCATGTATTTTAGGCAGTGAGTTCAACAGTCCTTGTGTATAAGGGTGCTTTGGATCAGCAAATATTTGCTCTGTTGAAGCATGCTCGACTATATTGCCCGCATACATTACGGCTACCTTATCACATGTTTCTGCCACTACTCCCAAATCGTGGGTGATCATGATGACACCCATTCCTATTTTTGTCTGCAGCTCTTTTATCAGCTCCAGTATTTGTGCTTGGATGGTAACGTCCAAGGCGGTCGTTGGTTCATCCGCTATTAATACCTCTGGTGTGCATGCAAGAGCCATAGCAATCATGACACGCTGGCGCATCCCTCCGCTCAATTGGAATGACTCTTGTTTTGCTCTTTTTTCAGGAGAGGGGATCCCAACCATTTTCAGCATTTCAACTGATTTATCCCAGGCAGCTTTTTTTCCTAACCCTTGGTGCAGCCTCAATGCTTCTGCAATTTGTTCCCCGACAGGGATTACAGGGTTTAGGGAAGTCATGGGCTCCTGGAAAATCATAGATATTTCATTCCCTCGGATTTTTCGCATTTCATCCTCTGGCATTGCAACTAAATCTCTTCCTTTAAATAGAACGGAGCCCCCGGCAATTTTCCCCGGTGGAGAAGGGATAAGGCGGAGAATGGAGAGGGAAGTCATACTTTTCCCGCATCCGGATTCCCCTACAATTCCCAGCGTTTCCCCTTTATGCAGGGTAAAATCGATGCCATCAACCGCTTTGCTGACTCCCCGCTTTGTTGTGAAATGGGTTTTCAGCCCTTTTACTTCAAGTATTGGCTTGTTCTTTTCTATCATATCCAGTCACCACCCTTAATTAAGTTCAATGCGTTTATTAAAGAAACGATAAAAAACATCTACGAATAAATTCACCACTACGAAAATGAGCGAGGCAAATAATACTCCTCCCTGGACCATTGGCAGGTCCCGCATTCTAATAGCATCGACAATCATTCTTCCCAGACCATTAATGGCAAAGATCGATTCCACCAGTACGGTACCTCCAAGGAGTGCGCCAAACTGCAGCCCGACAACCGTAATCACTGGAATCAGTGCATTTCGCAGTGCATGTTTATAAATAATGATTTGCTCGCGAAGCCCTTTGGCACGTGCTGTCCGGATATAATCCTGACGAATAACTTCCAGCATGCTCGACCGGGTCATCCTTGCGACAATTGCTGCTCCTCCTGCTCCAAGAGTTATAGCCGGCAAGATGACATGCAGCAGACTGTCCCACCCTGCTACAGGCAAAACTTGCAGCTTCACAGAGAAGAAGTACATAAGCATGAGGCCAAACCAGAAGCTTGGAAGGGATATTCCCAGCAGTGCAACAAGCATGACGCTGATATCGGTCAAAGAATAGGGCTTAACAGCTGAAATAATACCTGCTGCCATCCCCAGTACAATCGTGATAATGATGCTAAAGAAGGCAAGTTCAATCGTAATCGGCAATCTTACCAATATTTCATCTAGAACAGGCTGGCTGTTTTTTAAGGAGACGCCTAAATCCCCCTTAAACACATTTGTTAAGTATTCGAAGTATTGGATATATAAAGGCTTGTTCAATCCAAGCTGTTCACGAATAGCTTCAATTGTTTCCTTTGAAGCGCCTTCACCGGCAAGAAGTACTGCAGGATCCCCTGGTACGAGCTGCATTATGAAGAAGACAACAAAAGTAACTCCAATAATAACCGGGATGGTCTGAATAATCCGGCGCAATATAAACATCAGCATAGATGGTACCTCCTCATAGCTTTTATTTTTTCATCCGAGGGTCAAACGCATCACGCAGGCCATCACCAAAAATATTAAATCCAAGAACTAAAATAGAGATGGCAAGACCCGGAAATAGGGCGATATATGGTGCGGAGAATAAGAAATCCCTCCCGCTGCTGAGCATGGTTCCCCATTCAGG
The DNA here is from genome assembly GCF_009849585.1 of Bacillus sp. ZZV12-4809. GTDB lineage: Bacteria > Bacillota > Bacilli > Bacillales > Cytobacillaceae > Cytobacillus. The sequence goes on along the minus strand of NZ_VCRN01000001.1, from coordinate 63,629 downwards.
TGAAGGCGGCTGGGCACCAAGGCCAAGGAATGATAATCCAGCTGCTGACAGAATGGCAGTCGCCAATCGCAGAGTACCTTGAACAATAATGGGTGAAAGAATATTCGGAAAAATATGCTTGAAAATAATCACAAAGTCAGTGGCTCCAAGGGATCGGATTGCATCAATATATTCAAGCCGCTTTACTTCTAATGTAGATCCGCGGACAATTCGCGCAAATAAAGGTACAGAAAAAGCTCCTACTGCTATGGTCACATTAATAAGGCTTGGACCCAGTGCTGCAATAATGGCCAGCGCCAGAAGGATCCCTGGGAATGCAAGCATTACATCCATCAACCTCATGATAATGGTGTCAACCCATTTGCCATAATACCCGGCTACAAGGCCGAAAATAATTCCGAAAAAAGCTCCGAATAACACAGCAGCAAATCCGACCCCCATGGATAGTCTGGAGCCATAAAGTATCCGGCTAAAAATATCTCTTCCTTTATCATCTGTTCCCATCCAATGGTCTGCAGATGGGGGAGTCAGCTTATTTTCCAAATCAATGTCGTATGGACTATATGGAGCCAGCAGCGGTGCAAAGGCCGCCATTAATAGATAAACAAAAATAATAATGGCCCCAGCCAGTGCAGCTTTATTTTGCATCAATATAGAAAGAAAATCTTTTATTCTGGAATCCTTAGAGCTGCTCCATGTCTTTACAGCTATTTCCTGCTGCTCTGTTTTTACTTGAACTGTCATCTTAATTCCCCCCTAAAATTTTTTTACTAGAAAAAGAATGAAAATCTATATTCCTCCTTTCAGCAGAAAGACTGGATTTAGAACGTTTAGTTAAAATTATCAAAATTCACTGTAAAGTAAATATTTTTTAAAACAGTTGTCAAAATATTTAAAAATGAAGTAAATATTCTGTAAATATCTAAAAGCATCATCTTCTATAATGCAGATAAGCATTTACGGAGGGACGGTGAACATTGAATTTATTACCGGAGTTATTTACTGAAAAAGGGGAGAGAAAAATGAAGAATGATAGAAAGCACTTTCGAAAGGGAATGCTGCTGATTTTCTTAAGCATCATAATGGTGCTGTCAACAGCATGCTCTACACAGACAAAAACAGAACAGAATGCAGGTACTGGATCCGAAGGGAAAAAGGATGGGGGCACCTTGACAGTTGTCCGTCTATCAGATGCAACAAAATTAGATCCTCACTTTATAACTGACATTCCGTCAGCAAACGTTATTTATCAAAAAGTATATGAAACTTTAGTAGAACCTGATAAAGATATGAATATTCAGCCGCTGCTGGCAACAGAGTGGAATGTCATTGATGATAAAACCTGGGAGTTCAAACTAAAAGAAGGCGTAGCCTTTCATGACGGCACACCGTTTAACGCTGACGCTGTGAAGGCCACCTTTGATCGTTTGCTGGATCCAAGTACCGGATCGCCTCAGCGTGAGAAATTCGCGATGATTAATGAAGTAAAAGTTATTGATGAATACACAGTACAATTTTTGCTTGATTATCCATATGCTCCACTGCTTTCTATTCTTGCAAGCAGCGAAGGAAGCATCATGAGTCCAAAGGCATTGGCCGAAAATCAGGAGACACTTGCAGAGAAACCTGTAGGGACAGGCCCGTTCGTTTTTAATGAATGGAAATCTGGTCAGGAAATTTCCCTGAAGAAGAATGAAAACTATTGGGGAAAACAGCCAAGCATCGATGAGGTTGTTTTTAAGGTTGTACCAGAAGACGCGACCCGGCTGGCTATGATTGAAACCGGGGAAGCACATATTAATGATCAGGTGCCTGTTACAGAAATTGAGAGAATTGAAGCTTCTGAATCAATGGGACTTCTCCGGGCTGAGGGGCTTGCAGTTGAATATATTGGATTTAACACGAAGAAAAAACCATTGGATGATGTTAAAGTCCGTAAAGCAATCAGCCATGCTGTTGAGAGAGAAGCGATCATTAAAGGGGTTTATAACAATGTGGGTACACTTGCAAATGCAGCGATGAGTCCAAAAGTGTTTGGACACAGTGAAAAGGTTAAGCCCTATGATTATGATTTAAATGAAGCGAAGAAATTGTTAAAAGAAGCAGGGTATGAAAACGGACTAAAGCTTAAATTACTGACAAGTGATAGAAAAGAGCGCATCAATATGGCGGAAGTCATTCAATCGCAATTAAAGGGAATTGGCGTTGACGTAGATATTCAAGTAATGGAATACGGAGCATATATCGATACGATTGATAAATCAGAACATGATTTATTTATCGGCGGATGGGGAAATGCCACCGGTGATGGTGATTATAATCAATATAATTTATTCCATACTGCTTCACAGGGACCTCCTGGAAACCATTTCTATTACAGCAACCCAGAGGTAGATAAAATTATCGAAGAAGCACGCAGAGAGACTGATGAAGCAAAACGGAAGGAACTTTACGAAAAAGTAATGCAAATGGAATTAGAGGATGCGGTTTATATTCCAATCCGGAACTATGAGCATATGGCTGCGCACAGTAAGAACGTAAGCGGCTTTTGGCTGAATGCTGCCAATTATTTAATGATTGATGAAGCCGTTATTAAGTAAATAAGATGAGGATCTTTTTTCAAAGATTGTAGTTCTTTGATTATGATTTCTGCCCGTTGATTTCCGCTGCAGGCACGCAGCGAACCCGCGGGGAGGAATGCGAGCCTCCCGTAGGAGTCATGTGCCCTCCGCTCCAATCAACTCAGCGAATTTAACTAAGGAATGAAAAAATTACAAAATTGACGAAAACAGCCAGAATTAAAATGAAGCAAAAGTACTTTTCCTTCATTTTCAATATTAAGGAGGAATCAGGATGACAGCTCTATGGATTACAAATGTTCGGCTAGAAAAAGGATTTATCTATGAAAATGAACAAATTACAGGCACAAGGACAGAGATTTGCCACTTGAAGATCGAAAATGGAAAAATTGCGGAAATTTCACAGCTAGCCCCAGATTCTAATAAAAAACAGCTTGATGCAAACGAGAAGCTTCTGCTTCCTTCTTTAAGAGATATGCATATTCATATTGACAAAACCTATTACGGCGGGCCTTGGAAAGCCTGTACACCTATCACAAATGGCATTTTCACCAGATTGGAAGAGGAAAAGGAGCTTTTGCCAAAACTTCTCCCAACTGCACAGGAGCGTGCAGAGAAAATGATAGAGCTGTATTTGAAAAATGGCCATACCCATATTCGCACACATTGTAATGTTGACCCTGTAATTGGCCTGAAGAACCTGGAGGCTACTGTCAATGCACTGAAAAAATATGAAGATGTCCTTACATATGACATTGTTGCGTTTCCGCAGCATGGACTTCTGAGAAGCGGTTCGGTTCAGTTAATTCGGGAAGCTATGAAAAATGGTGCCACCTTAGTTGGCGGTGTGGATCCTGCTACCGTAGACCGAAATATTGAAAGGTCCCTTTATACCATTTTTGACATTGCAGCAGAGCATGATAAGGGAGTCGATATCCATCTTCATGACCCTGACTCGCTGGGAGCTTTTACATTTGAGAGAATGGCAGATTATACAAGAGAAGCAGGCATGGCTGGCAGAGCAACGATTAGCCATGGAATTGCTTTAGCCGACCTGTCCGTAGAAGCATTGGCAGAGATGGCGGCAATATTAAAAGAGCAGGAAATTGACGTGACAACTACTATTCCAATTAATCGTACAACGATCCCGGTTCCTGCCCTTGATCACTATGGTATCCCCGTTTCTGTTGGCCATGACAGCTTAACCGATCACTGGTCCCCGTTTGGAACAGGAAACACTATACAGAAACTGGGTACCCTTGCGGAAAGGTTCCGAATGATTGATGAATATTCTTTATCATCAGTCTTGAAGTTTGCAACCGGCGGTATAACTCCCCTGAATGAAGCTGGTGAAAGGATTTGGCCAAAAGTCGGCGACGATGCAACGATGATGCTTGTTGATGCGACATGTTCAGCAGAGGCAATTGCAAGGAGAGCACCGGTTGAGTCGTTATTTTTCAAAGGCAATAAAGTTGAAAGCAAACGAACTGAACTAAACATTATAAATTCATAGCTTAAGAGCAAAAAGGAGGATTGAGCAATGCCTGCGTCCCATTGGTTAACAAACGTTAAGCTTGAAACTGGATATCACCAGGATGAAAAAGGAGTTTATACAACAAAAACTGAATTATTTCATTTGAAAATTGAGGATGGAAAGGTAATAGAAAAACAGGACAGCACATATGACATTCCGAAAAATGAACGTAAAGTGGATGGAAGAGGCTTCTTGGCGCTGCCAACATTTAAAGAGATGCATAACCATCTTGATAAGACCTATCTTTCCCTTGATTGGAAGGCATGCAGGCCGGTCAAAAATTTAGAGGAACGTTTAAGATATGAAGCAATGGAGCTTGAGGAACTGGCGCCTACAGCCAGACAGCGGGCAAGCAAAATGATTGAGCTTCTCCTCTCTAAGGGGTCAACTCACATTCGCACCCATGTAAATATTGATCCTTATATTGGCCTGAAGAATCTGGAGGGCGTAAGAGAAGCATTAGAAGACTATTCCGATAAACTGACATTCGAGATTGTCGCTTTCCCTCAGCACGGTCTTTTAAGAGAACATGTCATTCCTCTCATGAAAGAAGCGATGAGATCTGGAGCCAGCATTGTAGGTGGTCTTGATCCTGCAGGAATTGACCGCAACATTGAAAAGTCACTTTATGAAGTCATGAATCTGACTGCAGAATTTGATGCAGATGCAGATATCCATTTACATGATGGCGGACATGCCGGTTTATATACAATTGATAAATTTGCTGAAATGATAGAAGACGCAAAGTGGCACAATCGCGCTGCTGTAAGCCATGCATTTTGTTTAGGGGAAGTGCCGGTTCCGAAAGCAGAAGAAATGGCGGAAAAATTGAATGAGCTTGGCATGTCGATCATGTCCACTATCCCTATAACAAAATCTCTTCCGCCAATTGATCTTTTGGACAGGAAAGGTGTAAACGTTTATCTGGGATGCGATGGTTTCTATGATTCATGGGGGCCTTTCGGGAATGGTGATCTGCTGGAAAAAGCAGCGAGATATGGTGAGCTTTATCGTAAGAGCGATGAAATTTCTCTGGCACAATCATTAAAATGGGCCACTGGTGGTCCTGTTCCGTTAAACAAGGATGGAGAAATGAATTGGCCGCTTGTGGGAGAAGAAGCAAACCTCGTACTTGTCAATGCTTCGTGTTCGGCAGAAGCAGTAGCGAGGACTCCTAAGAGAGAAGCGGTAATGTTTAGAGGAAAGGTTGTCGCGGGACAGCTGTCATAAATACGTTTCCTGGAATAAATCCCATATTTATTGGAGGATCATATGTTAAAAATTGAAGATAGCCTTGCGTTATTCGAAGCAGCAAAAAATGGTGACCTTGAATGTTTGAAAGCCTTTATAGAGAACGGCATTAATATGAATCTGCAGGACAAGAAAAAAAGAACGGCTATTTTAATTGCTTCGATGAATAAGCATTATGATGTGGTTCGTTATCTGGCGGAGTCAGGAGCAGACATTAATCTTCAAGATCAAACCAGCTTAAATCCATTTTTATATGGATGTATACATGGAGATTTAAAGTTAGTAAAAATAATGATTAGCGCCGGGGCTGATATTAACCTGTTAACGAGATTTGGCGGTGTTGGCCTTACTCCGGCCTGCGAAAAGGGACATATAGAGGTGGTCCGGGAGCTTTTAACATCTACAGACATTAACGTAAACCACACCAATTATTGCGGATGGACACCTTTGATTGAAGCGATTGTTTTAAATGATGGAGGGAAAACCCAGCAGGACATCATAAAATTATTGCTGGAACACGGGGCTGATCCAAGCCTTACAGATCAATATGGTGTGAGGCCAATTGAGCTTGCCAGAAGAAAAGGATACAAAGAAATAGAGGATATTTTATTTACAGCTAGTATAGAGTAATTAGAAAGAATTAAAGAAATCCCTTTCTGTTTTATAGCAGAAAGGGATTTCTTTGAGCATCAATAATGGCCATGATAAAAGCAAAGTACCTGCAAAAAAACTAAAGTTTAAAAGTTTAATTAAGCAGGGAAGATATAGGAAAGGATATTCAATTAACTGCGAAGAAAATAGTAGCATTAAGGATAAAGACAGGAGGAAATGCAATGAATACAGATATACAAAAAGAAGAAAACCGTTTTTTTATGAATGATGAAGAAGGGAATATGCTAGCTGAAATAACGTATTTTCCAAGCGGTGATTCTGTCATAACTATAGAACATACATATGTAGATGACTCCCTGCGCGGTCAGGGCATTGCAGGAAAGCTTCTGGAAAGCGTTGTTCAGGAGGCGCGCAGCAAAGGATATAAGATTGTGCCTGCCTGTTCATATGCCAAAGCTGTTTTTGACAGAAAGAGCGAATATCAGGATTTGCTTGCAAACTAAAGGAGGGTTTCTGAATGGACGCAAAAATAACAGAAGTAAATGGAACATCTATTTCATACTATGATGAAGGCCAGGGAAAGCCGGTAGTATTGCTGCATGGATTTTGCGGCAGCAAGGATTACTGGGCGAAGGTGATTCCATTATTGGCAGAGGACTTTCGCGTTATTGCGTTTGATCTTCCAGGGCATGGAGGCTCAGAGCTGCCAGAGGGTGAACCTACTATTGAAAACATGGCTGAAGTGATTAAAGGGGCAATAGATGAAATGGAGCTGGATGCCTTCTCTCTTTTCGGCCATTCATTGGGCGGTTATGTAACCCTTGCATTTGCTGAAGAATTTGGGGAGAAGCTGAGTTCATTTGCTCTTATCCATTCAACAGCCAGCCCGGATTCTGAAGAGGGGAAAAAGGGAAGGGATGTAGCTGCTGGTAAAATTGATAAAGAGGGAATGGAATCCTTTATAGATGGACTCGTGCCTAAGCTTTTTGCACCAGGAGAGAAACATCCGGATGAAATTCAATTGGCAAAGGAAATTGGCTATCATACAAAAGCCGAGGGTGCAAAGGCTGCCCTGAAAGCAATGAAACAGCGCGGCGACCGCAGCCATGTCCTGGAAAATACAAGGCTCCCAGTGTTAATTATTGCTGGAGACCAAGATCAGATAGTTCCCCCTGATAAGTCTTTTGCAGCTAAAGGGCCTGCTATCAAACAGGTGACCATTAATGTTGCAGGACATATGAGCATGTATGAAGCACCGGAAGAACTGGAAGATGCCATTAAAAAATTTTTGGAAGAATGATATTTAATCGGACTGAATGAAAACAAAGTACTGTTATGTTAGGGCAAGGAGAGTACAGAAAATAATTAGATTGCAATGAATAAAGCTCCTTTTCAATCCGAAAAGGAGCTTCTTCTTATTTAAAAATAACAGAGATGATTTCGTCGGTCGTCATTCCGCTTTCTATTTCAAAAGTGCCTGGACGCAAATCATTCTCAAGACCGCGTTTTTCTACATCTTTATAGAATTGGATTCCACTTTCAATAATATGGGCTTTTTCAAGCGCGTTCCCAACATCAATGCTGGTCATTCCCATTGAAACGGTTAAAATAGTCCGGTAAACCACTTTTTCGCCAGCTTTATCATCGGTTTTCTTTTCTGATTTATCATCTTTTTTCTCGCTGGACTTTGCTGCAGCGGCAAGCTGCTTGCTCCATTCATCTTCCGTATTAATCACGTAGCCTTCAGCAGTCAGCTGTTCAATCATTTCTTCTTTTGACAGCTTTTCCGCTTTCTCTGTTTTGTCAGCTGGCTTTTCTGTGCTCTTGGCTTCAGAAGGCCCAAAAAGGTAGACGCTTCCGGTCAAAACGGCAGCCGCTAAAAGGCCCGCTGCAAAACTGCGCAAGGAATTTGGTGTCATTGGGCAACCATGCTCCTTTCGCCCTTGTTCGCTGTATAAGGCAAGAGCATCAGATCAACCTCGTTAGGTGTAAGCTGTTTTTTTAATGCAATGCTTTCATTGGAATATCCGCGTTTATGCATATCCAATACTTCACGCAGCAAAAGTCTCTCTTCTGAAGGGCCGCTCATGGCTCCCGATTGCTTCGCTGTAATCTCTGCGTCCAATTCAATATTTCTGATTTGCTGCTGGAGTTCATGAATTTCATTCTTTAGTGTAAAAGTAACCTGATCAATTTGCTGCTCAATATTAGATTTCGACTGCGCCGTTTTAAAAAACGATAAAATGAGCAGCACGACTGCTGAACCAAATAGTATGGCAATTACCCATCCCATCATAGTATCCTCCCTTATGTAAACACTTTTTCTAGGTATCTATTTTTTTCCCAAATTAGATTATACCTTTATTGACGGGGGATTTCGAATGATAACCTCAAAATAACACGATAGTCCTGTTTTTATGTAAGAAAAAGGTGTTGCTGGTAAATCTTATTGCTTAGAAAAACCCGGGCCATCCAGGACCGGGCCTCCATTTGTTCAATTTTCTTTCTGCAGCTGTGCGCGTTTGGCTGCATGCAGGATATCTTCGATGGGAGAGACTCTCCCAAATTTATCTTTATGGACAATATGTTTTCTTTCAAATTGGGTGGGGTTATCAATTCCTGCAGCAGCCGCCAGATTGTATAACCCTTCTCTGAGAGAAATGACATAGTTGCAGACTCGGAAATGCTTTTCCTCCACGATCAATCCATCCTGAAGCTTTTTGTCGGTTGTCGCCACCCCTGCCGGGCAGTGATTGGTATGGCAGACTCCAGCCATAATACAGCCGACGCTGATCATAAAACCGCGGGCAATATTGACCAGGTCTGCTCCCATCGCAAGGGCAATCGCAATTTTATCTGGAGTGATTAATTTACCGGAAGCGATAATTTTTACACGGTCCCGTACCCCATACCCTCTCAGCATTTCATCTACAACCGTAAGCGCAGACTGGATAGGGAGTCCCACACTGTCTGCTAGCTCCTGATAAGTGGCACCGGTTCCGCCTTCACCGCCATCCACTGTAATGAAATCAGGGCCTTTGCCGCTTTCCTTCATATAGGAAATCATATTTTCAAGAGCATCCAGGTCACCTACGACAATTTTCATTCCAACAGGTTTTCCGCCAACACTCCGAAGCTCCTCTATAAAGTCGAACAAGGAAGGGACATCATCAAATTCATAGAAACGGTTTGGACTGTTAATGGTTTTACCGACTTCAACAAGCCGAATACTCGCGATTTCTTCGGTTACTTTTTCGCCTTCTACATGACCGCCGCGGGTTTTCGCGCCTTGCGCAAGCTTTAGTTCAAAGGCCTTGACCTCGGGTATTTCACTTTTCCTTTTAAATTCTTCCCATGAGAATTCCCCGTTGGGCTTTCGGACACCGAACATATCAGGCCCGATTTGCATAATGATGTCCGGGCTGCCGGCCAAATGATACTGTGACAGGCCGCCTTCACCAGTATTCATCCAGGTTCCTCCAGCAAGGCCAAGTCCTTTGGAAAGGGCAGTGATAGCTTTTTCACCAAGGGATCCATAGCTCATAGCCGATTGTCCCACAAGACCTTTAACCCTGAACGGCTGACGGCAGCTTTTTTCTCCCAGCACAATCGCATCTTCATCCCGAAGATAGTAGGGATCAGCCAATTTTTCTTCGCTGTGCTCCTTTCTTGAAAAGAGATTATCCCCATCGACCTTATAAACACGTGTGTTGATTTTCCTTGTATTATCCACCTTCATTTCATCCACCAGTTTGGGGAACAAGGTATTTCGTATATAAAAGCCTTCTTCATCAAAATCTCTTATTGAACCGAAGCCTATTAATCTTTCCTTGTATTTGCCGGCTTTGACAACATCCTGATATTCCTTTCTGGAAAAAGGCTTGCCTTCTGTATCATTATTGAACAGGTATTGTCTTAGCTCAGGGCCCACATTTTCTGTGAAGTACCGCACCTTCCCAATTACAGGGAAGTTCCTCAGAATGGAGTGCTGCTTCTGCCTGTCATCTTTTATATACCAATAGATAAATAGAATGACAGGTATAAAAATAACCAATGAGATAAATACAAATAATGCAATGACAAGGTAATCTGTTAAACTCATTTTATCCCTCCTTCTAATAGAACTTGCTTAGAGCCGTGCTGATAGGGGTGTCTCCAGAAGCTGCTTCAATGATTGTATGAAAGGCCGCTTCTTTATCAAGGGACTCCACCAGAACCTCAGCAGCATCCTCGCGCGGGATCTCTGCACTTCGATCATGGATTTTCTCTGACAGGGTAATGGTTCCGTTCCCAGGATTGTCCGTTAATTGGCCAATTCGGATCACAGTGTACACTAAATTGGCAGCTTTAAGCATATCCTCTGGAAGATCCTTCGCTGCAATTTTGCGTGAACGGTCTGTTTCGCGTTCCTCTGCTTTAACTGCACTCAACATCACAAATCTCCTGACATTTGTTTTTTGCGCCAATCGGATGATATCCGATATAGATTGGTGATCAACCATAACTGTCTTGCCTGTATGTTTTTTAGGATTGACGCCTGTTAAATAAATCACAGCATCTGATGCCTGAAGATAGGGGATAAGCTCTTCTTCGTCATAAACAATTGCCTCTGCTGCTCCCAGCTTGACCAGATCTTCAATTTGGTTTTCATTTGCAGCAACAGCAAGAGCTTCATGCTTCCTTTCCGCGAGCTTCCTGATTACCTGCTCACCAACATCTCCATTGGCACCGATTACAATCACCTTCATGCTAACGCCTCCTTTTTTACCCTTTTTCCACAAGAGTCCGTTTTAAAACCGGCTGGAAAGACGGTTAAATCCTTTAAAAATCGATTGAATTTTATTATTTTTAAGGTTTTCTGCTTGATGTGTCCTTAAAAGGGGAAAAAAATAATAGGAGGGATTTTGATGCTAAGCGAGAAACTGATACAAGAATTGAATAGCCAAATGAATTATGAATTTTATTCTGCACATGCCTATTTAGCCATGGCGGCCTACTGCTCTGCCGAAAATTTGGATGGATTCGCCAATTTCTTTTTGGTTCAGGCGGAGGAAGAGCGTTTTCATGCCATGAAATTCTACCAATTTTTAAATGATATAGGTGCGAGGGTGACTGTTGAAGGGTTCCCTCTGGTCAATAATGATTTCAGCTCTGTTTTGGATGTATTTGAAAAAGGGCTGGCTCATGAAAAAGAAGTCACCAGCCGAATCTACAAATTATCCGATATTGCTTTGGATGAGAGGGAGCATGCGACAATGACCTTTTTGAAATGGTTTATCGAAGAACAAGTGGAGGAAGAGGCTCTGTTCGACAGCTTAATTCAGAAATTAAGGCGTATCGATAATGACAGCAATGCATTCTTCATGCTGGAAGCTGAATTGGCAAAGCGGACATTTTCTCCGGAAGGAGAATAATATTTCATGAAAAAAGCTTCATCCATGGCGGATGAAGCTTTTAATATTAAGCCAGCCGTTTAAAGTTTTGGCCGAGAATTTCATTCATTGTGTGAACAGTGATAAATGCTTTATTATCAACCTGAGTAATATAGCTTTTCAGCTTTGTAAAATCTTTTCTTCCCAGGATAGTCGTAATGACTTCTTTTTTATCTGAAGTGAAGGCACCGGTTGCCGTGTGAATGGTTGCGCCCTTTCCCAGTTCATGAACAATATAGGTTTTAATCTCATCACTGTGGTGGCTGATAATCACTATTTCTTTGTTTGAATTGAATTGCTGAAGTGCATAATCAATTACAAACCCATTAATAATGACTCCAAAAAATGCATACATCCCGACTTGCGGGCCGAAAAGCACGGCAGAAGACAGGGCAATGGCTAAATCAGCCAGAAGCACTCCTCTGCCAACTTCAATATTTAAATATTTATTAAATATCATAGCGATGATATCTGTACCGCCAGTGGAGGCCTGCTGGTTAAACACAATAGCCATGCCGGTTGCGGCGATGCATTGCCCAATAATCAGCTGAATAAGCAAGTCATCGCTTAGCGGCTGAGCCATCGGGGCGAACCTCTCAAGCGCCCATACATAAAAGGACAAAGCAAAGCTTGCATAAATGGTTTTTGCCCCAAAACCAGACCCAAGAAATGCAAATCCAACTGCAAACAAAATTAAATTGACAAGAATCATGAAAGTACCGATCGAGAAATCCGGGAATAAATCATTCATGATAATCGACAATCCGCTGACCCCTCCAGTTGCTAAATTATTGGGGGATAAGAAAAAATGGACATTTATCGAAACCAGGAAAGCTCCCAGGTTGATCATTATAAAAGAAAACAGTTTTTGCCGCATCGCCGCAACCTCCTTTTTTATAGTGTGTTTTTTCGAGATCCGTAAAAAGTGGAACAACGGGATTATAAAGCCCATCGAGCCCCTTTGTAAAGGGAATGAGAGGAAAAAAATAAGGTTTAATAATTATGAAAATTGGAAGGGGTTGCACTAGGGGATGTTATTATCTATTTTTGTATAATTCTTTTATAATAGATATGATTAGCACGTGCACGAAAGGATGTAAAAGATCTTGAAAAATAGAATGATTATTGTTACTCCCATTATGATACTGGTAGCCGGAGCTGCCATGTGGATGCTGAATAAGGATTATCAGCAGATAGACCTGATGATCCGTTTGTTGATAGCAGTCGGTGCAGCACTATTATCAGGGGTTATCTCATATTTTTTATTCAAGCCGGAAAAAGAAGAACGATAAAATGCCTGTTCCCTGGAAAGGGGCAGGCATTTTTTTTGGAACTTTTACAATTGTACTGTGTATATAAGGTGAAGGGAGCTGATGAAAGTGAACCATGTTAAAGAATGCCCAAGATGTGAAGGAACAGATTTTGCAGAAGGCACCGACTTTATGGCAATCAAACCATTAAATAAAAAACTCTCCGCCGGATCGTTAAAAATCTATCGTTTTTGTTTAAGCTGCGGGGAGGTTGTTTCTATCAGAGTTGAAAATCCTGGGAAGTTTAGAAGCTGGTGATGGAAAAAGAGGTACGAAGCTGAACCAAACTAGTAATAAACAGTGTCAAGAGATTGGATAGATACCGATTATCCAATAGAACTAAAAATAAGCGGCGTCATAGCCCTTGATAAGCTAGTGAACGCATGGGAATCGGTCGCCTAGAGCGCTACATGAAGCCGAAAAAAAGGAAGCGCAGGTAAAAACGGTCGCCATGGCTGCTTCATGAAGCCGAAAAAAGGAAGCGCAGAAGAAAACAGTCGTCATAATCGCTACATGAAGCCGAAAAAAAGGAAGCACAGAAGAAAACGGTCGCCATGGCCGCTTCATGAAGCCGAAAAAAAGGAAGCGCAGTATAAAACGGTCGCCATAATCGCTTATAAAGCCGAAAAAAAAGGAGCGCAGAAGAAAACGGTCGCCATAATCGCTTCATGAAGCCGAAAAAAAGGAAGCGCAGGTAAAAACGGTCGCCATAATCGCTTCATGAAGCCGAAAAAAAGGAAGCGCAGGTAAAAACGGTCGCCATAATCACTTCATGAAGCCGAAAAAAAGGAAGCGCAGGTAAAAACGGTCGCCATGACCGCTTCATAAAGCCGAAAAAAAGGAAGCGCAGAAGAAAACGGTCGCCATGGCCGGTTCATGAAGCCGAAAAAAAGGAAGCGCAGGTAAAAACGGTCGCCATAATCGCTTCATGAAGCCGAAAAAGAGGAAACACAATAGAAAACGGTCACCAAGACCGCTCTAACAAAACATCCTATTGTAAATATCCCCTCCGCCAGCCGCCCCCATATTCTATTTCTTCCGCTTAAGCAGCTGTAAATCAATATAAAGCTGGCACCTTGTATTAAAGTCATCAAAATCAATGGATGTTAAATCAGTAATTTGTTTCATCCGGTATTTTAATGTATTGGTATGGATGAAAAGCTGTTCAGCTGTCGGCTTAAGGCGGCAGTTGTTCAATAAATATACTTCAAGTGTCTTTAGCAGGCTGGTTTGGCTCTCCAGGTCTTTTTTCTGCAGCTTCATCAGGTCTTCGTTTACATAATTAGTCTGGCTGTTATGCTGGGCGATCGGTTCCAGGTAACGGAATACCCAGAGCTTTTTATATTCATAAGGCAGTTCTTCAGGTGAGCCAATGAATTTGGCGGCTTTAATAACTTCCAGGGCCTCTCTATAGCTTTTGCGAAGTTTTAGGATGGAGGCATATTCTCCTCCAATTCCCGCATACACAGTCTGCTGTCTGAATTGGCTTAGAACCGTGTTGGTTAATTCGTGTGCGTCTTCTGAAAGGCTGCCGGGTGCAGGAGAGCTGCTGCCAATCATAACGATGATCTCATGCTGATTCGTAAAAATGTGAGAGGGATGGCTGAGAGCATTTGCGAACAGCCGAACAGTTTCAGATAATTCCGCAAACAGCTCTTCATCTCCCTGGACGACCGTAAATACATTAATGATAAAGGCCTCAGGGAGGATGATTTTAACATTAGCAGCCTCCCATTTTATCTGATCTTCCGTCTGATAGGTCCGGTCAATAATCTTTTGATAAAATTGATGCTTTTCTTCTTCTTTGCGAAGCTTTTTCAGGTTTTCCTGATATAGCAGCTTACCGATATGAAAAGAAACGTCATGCAGAAATTTCATATCACTTTCTGACAGACAGCCATCCAACTCCTGAACCCAAATAAATCCAAGTATCTGATCTTTATATTTAGCGCTTACAACTGCTCGCTGGTTAAGGCCGATTTCTTCCATTTTCTTAATTCTGAATGGTTCAGAAATAGTCTTTAATTGATCAACAATGCCTTCATCCATAAATTTCTCTAAAATAGGAATGGGCCATCTCTTCGAGAAAATAGTCTGCTGGTTTGCCAAATCAAAATGTTCTATATAATACGAGCTATAGGCCAGCAGCGAGAATTGCTCATCCTCGATGACAACTGGCTTCTTTAAAAAAGTGCTGACCATTTCTGTGATTTCATCAATATCAGTCAAACTAAGGATTTTCTCCAGCGGCTGGCTCATTAAGCTACCTCCTATTTATTGCTTTTCTTATTATAGTGAAAAACAGTGACAGGCACCACCCGAATTTTGTCGATAGAAAAAGGACCTGGCATTTTTCTAGCCAAGTCCTGATAAGCTTAGATTATTTTAAGGATTTTTCAAAGTCTGTAAATTGTTGTTCGATTTCTGCCGATGGTTTTGCAGTTAGCAGGCTGACCACTATGATAGCGATTAAGCTGGCAGCGAAGCCTGGAATCATCTCATAAAGGACATCAGATAATCCTGCTTGTGACCAAATGATGACAGTGCTGGCACCAACAATCATTCCGGCTAATGCTCCCCATCTTGTCATCCGCTTCCAATATAAGCTGAGAATGATAAGCGGTCCGAAAGCTGATCCAAAACCAGCCCATGCATACCCTACAAGGTCCAGAATCGTTTCATTTTTCTCCCATGAGATTATCAATGCAATAACAGAGACCAGCAATACAGATAATCTTCCAATTGTAACTAATTCTTTATCTGTCGCTGAGCGGCGGAAGAATGTTTTATATAAATCTTCCGTTAATGAACTTGATGTAACAAGCAGCTGCGATGAGATCGTACTCATGATAGCTGCAAGAATGGCCGAGATTAAAAAGCCGGTAATGATCGGGTGGAATAATACTTCACCAAGAAGAATGAAAATGGTTTCAGGGTCCTCTATTGAAATGCCTGTATTAGCCACATAGGCGATTCCGACAAAACCAGTCAGCATAGCTCCAATACTCGAGAAAATCATCCAGCCCATCCCAATTCGGGTAGCCTTCTTGATTTCCTTAACCGAACTGATAGCCATAAATCGGACGATAATATGAGGCTGTCCAAAATAGCCAAGACCCCATGCAAAAAGGGATACGATTCCTAATAGACTTGTCCCTTTAAAAATATCGAGGAAAGCTGGATTGATTGTTTTTGCAGTATCAATTGCCGGCCCAAATCCTCCTAGATGGAAAAGTGTTACAAGTGGTACCAGAATGAGGGCAATAAACATAATCAAACCTTGAACAAAGTCTGTCCAGCTAACTGCCAGAAACCCTCCAAAAAGTGTATACGCTACTACAACCCCTGTAATGATCCATAAACCTGTGTGGTAATCCAGCCCAAAAGTACTTTGGAATAAGACGCCTCCTGATACCATGCCTGATGACACATAAAAGGTAAAGAAAATTAAGATAACTAATCCTGAAATCAGGCGCAGGATCTTAGAAGCATCCCCAAAACGGTTTTCTAAATAACCAGGTATAGTAATAGAATCATTAGCTACCTCAGTATACGTGCGAAGCCTAGGAGCAACATAAAGCCAGTTCGCCCATGCCCCAAGAGTTAAGCCGATTGCAATCCAGGAAGCGCTTAGGCCAGTGGCATACATGGCTCCCGGAAGGCCCATAAGCAGCCAGCCGCTCATATCGGATGCGCCAGCACTTAAAGCAGTTACCGCAGGACCCAATGTTCGTCCTCCGAGCATGTAGTCTGAAAGATTGGAAGTCCGTTTATAGGCAAAATAGCCAATCAAAAGCATCCCAATCATATACACGGTAATAGAAATAATTAATGCATAATCCATTTGTTAGCCTCCTTTTTACTGGTTTAACAAAGTATTTAGATAAAATAAGTGATGAGAAAGCAGCAGTTTGCTTTCTCAATACCTAGAAATCATGAATAGTTTATTTTAATTATAATAATATTTTAATATTTTGGAAGAAAAATATTATTTTTTGAAGATGCCCTTAAAAGCAAAAGCAATAATAGCGGGGCGTTCAGCAAGCCTTCTCATGAAATAGCCGTACCAGTCCATGCCGTATGGCACATAGACTCGCATCTTATAGCCTTCCTTTGCCAGCTCCAGCTGTGTTTTATTCCTCATGCCATAAAGCATTTGAAACTCAAAGCGATCGTTTGAAATGTTATGTTTCTTCGCTAATTTTTTTGTGTACTCGATGATCTGATCATCGTGCGAAGCTATTGCCGTATAGTTTCCGTTTAGGAGACTTTGTTCTATTAATTTCTTATAGTTTTCATCAACATCTGTCTTCTCTGGAAATGCATGCTCCGGAGCTTCTTTATAAGCACCTTTTACCATTCTTAAAAATGGCTGGTATTTCCCCAGATCCTCCAGGTCTTTTTCAGTCCGGTACAAGTAGGCCTGAAGAACGGTGCTTACACAGCTGTACTTTTCTTTAAACTGTTTAAACAAATCGATCGTTGCTTGGCAGCGCGGAACATCCTCCATATCGATGGTCACCATGATCTTATGCTTTTCGGCAGTATCAAGAATTCTGGTCATGTTTTTCACAACAAGGTCATGATCAATGTCAAGGCCAAGAGAAGTCATCTTTAGAGATACTTGTGAATCCAGTCCTTCTTTGCTGATCATTTCAATAGTTGAAATACATTCCTCTGTCCGTTCGTTTGCCACTTCTACGGAGTCAACAAACTCTCCCAAATGGTCCACTGTTACAGAAAGTCCTTGATTATTCAGGTCCCTGATAAAGCGGACGCTGCTCTTGAAATCAACCCCGCCAATTAATTTTCCTGCCGCAAAACTTCCGCCTTTGTTCTGGGCGATTTTGTTCAGTAAGCTATTTTTAGATAAATATAGGAAAAAGTCTCTTGTAATCGCTTCCATTTTCTTCGGCACCTCCAATGGTTATATCTTTAGATTAATCTTACAATTCTGTGACAAGGTACTACAATGTTCATAAAAAACAAAGATTCTATATTTCTATTGTTAACAGAGGACAATGAAAGGCTGCATTTTCCATATTCCGTTTCAATTTAGTATGTAAGAAAAGTTTCCATATTATTGTTTACAATGACAAGCTTTTGTATTTAAATAGTAATATAGTTTTGAATATTTATTTATTTCAGAAAAATGGGGGCTAGAGAAAATGAGAAAGCAGTTGAAGAAATTCGCACAATTTACAGCATTGTCCAGTTTGCTTGTCCTCTCAGCATGCGGCGGCAATCAGGCTGCAGGGGATGAAGATGGGGAAAGCAGCGGAGGTGTCGTTAAAGCGGATATAGGAGTTATTTCTTATATTAGCGGACCGGGAGCAGCGTATGGCGAAGCTATCACAAATGGCTTAAAGCTTGCACAGGAAGAAATCAATGGCAAGGGTGAAGTCAAGATAAACCTTGTAGTTGAGGATTCTGCCGGCAAGCAGGATCAGGCATTGACAGCAGCTCAAAAGCTTATGAATTCGGAGAATGTGACAGGCATTATCGGGCCTACCTTAAGTACTGAAATGAATGTAGTTGGACCTGAAGCCGATCTGAACGGAGTGCCGATCATGGGAACTTCAACAACGGCAGAAGGGATTCCGCAAATTGGGGATTATGTCTTCCGCAACTCGCTTCCTGAAGCATTGGCGATTCCGGCTGCAATAGATAAAGCCATTGAAAAATATGATGCTAAAAAAGTAGCAATTCTATATGGGAATGATGATGTTTTTACAAAATCGGGCTATGACACAATGAAAAAAGCAGCGGAAGAGAAGGGACTTGAAATCTTAACGACTGAAACGTTCCAAAAAGGCCAATCAGATTATAATGCTCAGCTGACAAAAATCAAAGGTTTAAAGCCCGACCTTATCCTGGCTTCAGCTCTGTACAATGAAGGGGCGGTCATCATGGATCAGGCCAGAAAAATGGGCATTGATGTTCCGTTTGTTGGTGGAAACGGATTCAATTCTCCTGAGGTCATCAATATTGCAGGGGATGCAGCAAATGGCTTGATTGTGGCAACTCCATGGTTTGGCGAAAAAGAAGATGATAAGGTCAAGGAATTTGTAAGCAAATATGAAAAGGAATATGGCAAAAAACCGGATCAGTTTGCAGCACAGGCGTATGATGCTCTGTACATAATGGCTGAGGCATTGAAGAATGCCGGTGAAGCTGACCGTGATGCCCTGCGTGATGCCCTGGCTGAGGTGAAAGGATTTAACGGAATTCTTGGAGAGTTCTCTTTCGATGAAGAAGGAGATGTCGTAATGGATCCGACTGTCCTGGTTATTGAAGGCGGAGCATTTAAGGAATTTAATTAATAAGCAGCAAAAGTGAAGCTCTGGCGCCTTCAGTGCCAGAGCTTACTTTTAAGAAAATTACTAGTAAGCAGGTGAATGCCGTGTTAATCGAACAATTAATAAACGGAATTACCCTTGGCAGCATTTATGCCATCGTTGCACTGGGGTTTACATTGGTTTTCGGGGTGCTTGGGATTATCAATATGGCACACGGAGAAATATTTATGTTCGGCGCCTTTATTGGTGTTGTTGTCACTTCTACATTTAAAGGGCCGCTTTGGCTGGCCTTTCTGGCAGCGATAGCGGTAACGGCTGCTATGGGATATTTGCTTGAGCGATTTGCACTGAGGCCGCTTCGGAATAAACAGGGGGTATCCCATCTGGCTCCATTGATCAGTACCATTGGTGTATCGATCCTTCTGGAAAATCTGTCCCACCATATTTTTGGCCCGGGCAACCATCCTTTCCGTGCTTCTTTTGCGGAAATAAGCTTTCAGATCGGTTCGATAACTGTGTATCTTGTGCAAATTGTCATCTTTGTTATATCTGTTCTTCTCATGTACGCCCTTTCTTTTTGGCTGGGCAAAACAAAAGCAGGAAAAGCCTTAAGAGCTACTGCTGAAAATCTGGAAACCGCAAGCCTCCTTGGTGTTGATGTGAAAAGAACCATTACCATGACGGTTATTATCGCATCGGCGATGGGCGGAATTGCCGGGATCTTAGTCGGGATGGCCTTTAACTCTGTAACGCCGCAGATGGGATTATCCATTGGGCTGAAAGGACTTGCCATCATCATTCTTGGCGGCATGGGGAATGTCAAGGGAGCGATGGCAGGGGGCCTTATCCTTGGTCTGGCCGAAACCTTTGTCGTTGTTTATGGCGATTCAGGATACAAGGATGCAATCGCTTTTGCAGCCATTATCATCATACTTCTCATCAGGCCGCAGGGATTGTTTGGCCAAAAAATTTCAGCATAAGAAGGTGAATTCATGCTTGCAGAATTAATAAATCCATATTATTTACAGGTAGCTTCTTTTATATTAATCAACATTATATTAGGAGTTAGTATTTATATTACTCTATCAACTGGACAGCTTTCCCTGGCCAATGCAGGATTTATGGGAATTGGTGCCTATACGTCTGCACTGCTGACGCTGAATTTTGACCTTCCTATTATTGTGGGAATACTGGCAGGCACTTTATTGGCGGGGTTATTCGGAATCCTCATCGGAATCCCGACTTTAAGGCTTCAGGGGGTTTATCTGGCCATTGTTACCCTCGGGTTTGGAGAGGTTATCCGTGTTATTTTTGTAAACTGGGAGTCTATGACAAAGGGAGCTGTCGGTTTATCAGGCATACCGCATATGGGCCGAGAGCTATTGAATACGTTAAAAGACTTGGGCTTTGATCCGAAAATACTTGGGCTTCAAAATAACCAATTTGTATTTCTGGCAATCTTCCTTATTTTATTAGCGGTGACAATCAGCATCATCGCATTTTTCAGAAGGCAGAACCGCTCAAGAGTAGGACGGGCTTTCGCAGCGATTAAGCTGGATGAAAAAGCGGCTGAATCAATGGGCATCAACATCACGTATTATAAGGTATTGGCATTTGCGCAGGGGGCCCTGGTAGCGGGATTTGCAGGTGCACTGTTTGCACATGTTCTTGCGTACATAAGTCCTGCCGATTTTGCTTATCACCGTGCTGTTGAGATACTGATTTTCGCTGTTTTCGGGGGGAGCGAAGTAATCTGGGGACCGGTATTTGGAGCCCTCTTTTTAACTGTAATGCCGGAGGTGCTCCGGTTTATCAGCGAATACCGCTACATGATTTACGGTCTGATCATTATTATTATGATGGCAGTCAGACCGCAGGGATTAATTGATGTAAATATTTTAAACTGGGTCAAGCTTAAAACATCAAAGAGGAGGCAAAAGCATGGTGCTGCAAGTCAAAAAAGCATGTAAAAACTTTGGCGGGCTGAGTGCCCTTTCTGATGTCTCATTCTCGATTA
This sequence comes from Bacillus sp. ZZV12-4809, assembly GCF_009849585.1. Classification (GTDB taxonomy): domain Bacteria; phylum Bacillota; class Bacilli; order Bacillales; family Cytobacillaceae; genus Cytobacillus. Next base: position 42,595 of record NZ_VCRN01000001.1, on the reverse strand, counting down.
AACAGGGAGAAATCTTTGGGCTTATTGGCCCGAATGGAGCCGGTAAGACCACGATGTTCAACCTGATTACATCCATGTTTACTCCTTCCTCAGGTGAGATCATCTTTAATGAGGACAATATCAATGGTTTAAAGCCGCATCTGATAACGAAAAAGGGCATTTGCCGAACATTCCAGAATATTCGCCTGTTTCCTCAGATGACAGCAGAGGAAAACGTGATGGTCGGGGAGCACTGCCGAAGCAAATCGGGTGTATTCAGCAGTGTATTCAGGACAAAAGCACAGCGTAAAGAAGAGGAGAATATCCGAAGCAGAGCGAATGAGCTATTAGAATTTGTGGGGCTGGGGGGATTTGCCGAAACTGTATCAGACAGCCTTGCATACGGTCAGCAAAGAAGGCTGGAAATTGCCCGTGCGCTGGCCAGCTCGCCTAAATTGCTGCTGCTCGACGAACCGGCAGCCGGTATGAATGAAACAGAAACCAGCGAATTATTTCAGCTTATCAAAAAGATTCAGGAACAGGGCATTACGGTCCTGCTGATTGAGCATGATATGCCGCTTGTCATGAAATTATGCGACCGTATTGCCGTCCTTAATTTCGGCAAGAAGATTGCTGAAGGCACACCTGCTGAAATCCAGAATAATCCTGATGTCATCGAAGCCTATCTCGGCAGCGAGGAGGAGGATATGTATGCTTAAGGTAAATGGGATTAACGCTTTTTACGGGAAAATCCAGGTTCTTAAAGACATCAGCCTTGAAGTGGAAGAGGGCAGTATCGTTACGATCCTGGGCGCAAATGGTGCAGGGAAGACAACGACCATGAAGACCATTTCCGGAATGCTTAAGCCCCAAGCTGGCAGCATTCAATTTCAGGGAGAGAATGTAACGGGGCTCAGGCCGGACCAGCTGCTTCGCAAAGGGATTGCCCTTGTGCCGGAGGGCCGCCAGATCCTTTCCGGAATGACAGTGCTTGAAAACCTGGAGATGGGGGCATACCACCGGAAGGACAATGAAGTTGACCAGGATATTAAGAAGGTAATGGAGCGTTTCCCTATTCTTGAAGAAAGGCAGAAGCAGCTTGGCGGAACATTATCCGGCGGACAGCAGCAGATGCTGGCCATTGCCAGGGCAATTCTCAGCAAGCCAAAGCTGCTGCTTCTGGACGAACCGTCAATGGGGCTGGCCCCGCTTATAGTAGCTGACATCTTTAAAATCATTAAAGAAATTAATGAAGCGGGGACGACTGTTCTATTGGTGGAGCAGAATGCAAGGCAGGCACTTAAAATATCCGATTATGGGTATGTCCTGGAAACAGGCAAAATGGTTGCTGAAGGAAGCTCACAGAAGCTTCTGAATGATCCGCGTATCATGGAAGCTTACCTGGGACGTAAATCAAGTTGACCCTAAAAGGCCGAATCCTTTGATTTGGCCTTTTATATTTCTGCATGGAGCATTGTGGTAAAATTAGTGAGAAAAGAATTATTTGTACAATATTTCGGAGGACACATGAAAAAGTTTATGAAGATCTTAAAACGGCTAATTATAGTTTTATTAGTTCTCGGCGTATTTATGTTTTTAAACAACACCTCTCTGCTTACAAAAGAAAGAAATGCTGAGCCGCTGCTTCTTGCACATAGAGGAATGGCACAGACCTTTCATATGGAAGGAATCACCGGGGAAACCTGTACCGCTGAACGAATTTACGAGCCTGAGCATTCTTTTCTTGAGAATACGATTCCATCCATGGAAGCAGCTTTTGAAGAAGGTGCAGATATAGTCGAACTGGATATTCAGGTTACAAAGGATGGACAATTTGCGGTGTTCCATGACTGGGGGCTGGAATGCCGGACAAATGCAAAGGGCAATACAAGAGATTATACGATGGAAGAATTAAAAAAGCTTGATATCGGGTACGGCTATACAGCGGATCAAGGAAAAACCTATCCGTTTCGCGGTAAAGGGATCGGAATGATGCCAAGCCTGGATGAAGTCATGAAGGAATTTCCGGAAGGAGATCTCTTAATTCATATTAAAAGCAATGACCCAGAGGAAGGAGTCATGCTTGCTGAATACCTGTCCATGCTTCCACCAGACAGATTGGAGAAACTATCTGTATATGGAGGGGATAGGCCAATCGCCGCCCTGAAGGAAGAAATGCCCGAGATGCGGGTAATGTCAAAGGCAACATTAAAAGAGTGCCTTCTTCCATATATAGGAGCGGGATGGACAGGCTATATGCCAGAAGCCTGTAAAAACACACAGGTTCATATTCCAGAATCGTATACAAAACTATTGTGGGGATGGCCAAATAAGTTTCTGAACCGAATGGATGATGCAGGCACAAGAGTCATTGTGGTTGCAGGGGACGGCAGCTGGTCGGAAGGCTTTGACAGACCTGAAGATCTGGAGCGGCTGCCTGATGGTTATTCAGGAGGCATTTGGACAAATAGGATTGAGCTGATTGCCCCCATTTATAAAAAAGAATAGACGCCTGGTTTCTTCCAGGCGTTTTAATTTTTTTTGATGGAATTATTTAAAAATTTTGTAAAAAGGATTATGATAATGATAGGATTATTTAGTTTAACGAAGGATTTTAGAAGTAAGATAATACATATATTAACTGCAATTACAGCTTGGGGGACTGCAAATGGCGAAAGTTTTAGCATTTCTTAAGCCTTACCGGATCGCGGTGGCCATAGCTCTGTCATTAATGCTGACGGAGCTTGCTGTTGAACTTATTCAGCCATTATTCATGGCAAAAATCATAGATGAAGGCATTTTGCAAAATGATCTTCAGGAGGTTGTAAAGTGGGGAGGCATTATGCTGGCTGCTTCTTTTGTTTCTTTTGCCGCTGGGGTCATTAATTCTTTTTATGCGGCACATGTCAGCCAGAGCTTTGGTTTTGATGTAAGGAAAAGCTTATATGATAAGGTTCAATCCTTCTCCTTTGCCAACTTTAATCTATTTCCGACCTCTTCTTTAATTACCCGTATAACAAATGATATTACGCAGCTTCAGAATACAGTTTTTATGAGCCTTCGAATCATGATGAGAGCGCCTCTCTTAATCATCGGCGGACTTATCATGGCATTTGTGGTAGATGTGAAGCTTGCTCTTATCTTATCAGCTGTGGCCCCTTTTCTTTTTCTATTTCTGTTTTGGGTAATGGGAAAAGGCGGCGCGCTTTTTAAGGCAGTCCAGGAAAAGCTCGACTCTGTGAACAGCGTTATGCAGGAGAACCTGACGGGGATCCGGCTAATTAAAGCGTTTGTCCGCAGAAATCATGAAGTGAAACGCTTCACGCGCACAAATGAGGATCTCAGAGATAGTACCGTCAAAGCATTGCGTCTGATGGAAGTGACCATGCCTGTTTTGCTTTTCATCATGAATCTTAGTATTCTTGGCGTCCTTTGGTTTGGGAGCATACAGGTAAATTCAGGTGATGTAAAGGTAGGCGAGGTTGTTGCGATTGTGAACTATGCAACCAGAATAACCGCAGCCTTCTCCATTTTTTCCTGGATTATCATGGCGTTTTCAAGGGCTAGGGCCTCTGCGAACCGTGTAAAAGAAGTATTGGACACTGAAGTGGATTTGACTGACCGTTCAGAATCTCTTGATATGAAGGAGTTAACTGTGAGCCAGGGCGAAATTCACTTTAAAGATGTTTCTTTCAAATATCCCGGAACTTCAGAGAAGGTACTCGATGGCATCAGCTTTACCGTCCATCCCGGGGAAACAGTGGCGATATTGGGTGCAACAGGCTCCGGAAAAACCACTCTGTTCCAGCTGATCCCCCGGCTTTATGATGTAACCGGAGGAAAGGTAGAAATTGATGGGCACGATGTCAGGGAACTGAAAATGGAAAACCTCCGCATGAAAATCGGTTTTGTTCCTCAGGAAGCCCTGCTTTTTACAGGCAGTGTGAAAGAGAATATATCATGGGGCAAAGAACATGCAACGATGGAGGAAATTACTGAAGCAGCTGTCAATGCGCAGATACATGAAACCATCATGAAGCTTCCGCAGGGCTATGAAACAAGAGTGGGGCAAAAGGGTGTTAACTTATCAGGCGGGCAAAAGCAGCGTCTTTCCATTGCCAGGGCGCTTGTAAGAAAGCCTAAAATCCTTCTTCTTGATGACAGCACAAGTGCACTGGATATGAAAACAGAAGCAAAACTTCTGAGTTCATTGAAAGAGTATACCTGTACAACATTGATTATTACACAGAAAATCAGCACAGCAATGGAAGCAGACAGAATCTTGCTGCTTGAAGATGGAATGCTTCTTGCTGAAGGAGACCACGAGAATCTTCTTAAGACATCCGGATTGTATAAACGGATTTTTCAATCCCAGTCTGGAGAGGAGAACAGAGACTATGCTTAAGCACCTAATAAAACCTTTCCAATACAAAAAGATTCCACTTGAACTGAATGGAAAATTTCCTAAAGGGAAAAAGCCTAAGTCTGAAAACATGGGGTCTACACTCAAAAGAATCTGGTCCTATTTAGCCTTTAATAAGGGTTTGTTATATCTCGTTTTATTAATGGTGGTCATCAGCTCGGCTATGGGGCTGCTTGGCCCATATTTAGTCGGAATGGCTATTGACGATTATATTGTCACAAAAAATAGTGATGGATTTATCGCCTTACTGATCTGGCTCGGAGTCATCTATGTGACGAACTCACTTGCTCTCTGGTTTCAGAATTATTGGATGATCGGCATTGCACAGGAAACGGTTTTTACAATGAGAACAAAGCTTTTTAGTCATTTGCACAAACTGCCTATTCCGTTCTTTGACAAGCGCCAGCAGGGGGAACTGATGAGCAGGGTAACAAATGATATTGAAAATGTCAGCTCGACACTTAACAGTTCAGTGATCCAGGTGTTTTCAAGCCTGCTGACTCTGATTGGAACTGTCTCTGTTATGCTGTGGCTAAGTCCTTTGCTAACCCTCATTACCCTGATCATTGTGCCGCTGATGTATTTGGGCATGAAGTGGATTACAGCACGGACAGGACGATTATTTAAAGAGCAGCAAAAGAATCTTGGAGAGCTGAACGGTTATATTGAAGAGACCATATCAGGACAGAGGATCATCAAGACCTTTTCACAGGAACAGAAGGTGATCGCCGAGTTCCGGGAAAAAGGGGAAAAACTTAAGCTGGCTGGATTTTGGGCCCAAACCTATTCCGGGTTTATCCCGAAATTGATGAATGTCCTGAACAACATGAGCTTTGCCATCATCGCCGGGGTAGGGGGGATTTTTGCCCTGAATGGCATGATCTCAATCGGTGTAATTGTCGTGTTCACGGAGTATTCCCGGCAATTTACACGTCCGCTTAATGACCTGGCAAACCAATTTAATACCCTACTCTCTGCAATTGCAGGAGCTGAGCGGGTATTTGACATCATGGATGAGGAGGAAGAATTCCGAAATGAAGAGAGGCTCAAAGACCTTGGTGAAGTAAAAGGTGAGGTCGAATTTCAGGATGTTTCTTTTTCATATGAAGAAGACGGAAATACGGTAAGAAACGTAAAACTTCATGTCAAAGCAGGCCAGACCGCTGCTTTCGTTGGTCCGACAGGTGCAGGAAAGACCACCATGATCAATTTGCTCTCCCGGTTTTATGAACGGGACTCAGGCTGTATTTTAATTGATGGTGAGGATATCGCCAGTGTGAAAAAAGAAAGCCTTAGAAAACATATGGGATTTGTCCTGCAGGATTCCTTTCTATTCCGTGGCACTGTGCGCGAAAATATTCGCTACGGCAGGCTGGAAGCTTCAGATAAAGAAGTGATGGAGGCAGCTAAGCTTGCTAATGCCCATTCATTTATCATGAAACTTCCTCAGCAGTATGATACAGTGCTGAGCCAGGATGGAAATGGCATTAGCCAGGGGCAAAAGCAGCTTCTTTCCATTGCACGTGCATTTCTGGCCAACCCGGACATATTAATTCTGGATGAAGCCACGAGCAGCATTGATACAGTAACAGAGCTTAAAATTCAGGATGCCCTTCAGGAGCTGATGAAAGGAAGGACCAGCTTTGTCATTGCCCACCGTTTGAACACAATTCAAAATGCCGATAAGATTTTTGTTCTCAATGAGGGCCGGATTATTGAGGAAGGAACACATGACTCACTGCTTAAACAGGAGGGCTTTTATTATCGGCTGCATGGGAAAGCGGCCGCAAGGACAAATGCGTGAATAATATGTAAAGGCGGACTTGATTATAAATCAAATCCGCCTTTTTTGCTGCTCTATCAAATGACATTTTTTTCTTTTGCTTCTTTTAGCCAGTCCGGAAATTCGTTCAGAAGGAGGTCATATAGTTCGTTATCAGAGATGGCCTCTACATCTTTAATGTGGAAAAAATTTGCGTTATCAATATAGCGGCCGTCCATTTCATCCAGCTTTTCCAATACCTCAAAGTTTGAATCGCCAATCCCGACAAACTGCCAGAACAATGGTTTATCGGATGAGGAAACCACCGGCTTTTTGATGGTTCTTTTGCAGCCGCCATCATTAATGAAAACAATGAAAGCAGGATCTTTGCTCGGATCTTCAGAGGTATATTTCTGAATGACATCCTCCATTACCGGAGGCTCATCATTTCTTCCGAATTTGTGAATCAGATCATTATTTAAAATATACTGATCCACATATCCTTCAAAATCATGTTCGGTTACCGGCTTCAGCCTGGAAAATTCATTATCATACACCCAAACATCCAGTGAGCCATCATCATCAAACTGGCTGGCAACAGCTAAGATTCTCTCCACAACCCTCTGAACAGTCCCATTTTTATATAACTTTCGCATGGAGCCTGAAATGTCCAGCACCAGACCTACTCTCGCTGTAACATTTGTCAGATTCTTTTTCTCCAGCACAATGCCGGCTGATTTTTTTAATAAACTAATAGCGCTCATTTCAGTGAATCCCCCTTTTATCATATAGTCAAAAATTTACCATATTGGGAGACTGTTCACATCAAAAAAGCCTCTTAATTTGAAAATTTCATAGCAAAGCCGATCAGCATTTTTTCATATAAATGAATGGAATGCGGAAGGACGTATTCCTTATCACCGTGCCAGTTCATGCCTGTTGGGCCAAATTCAATAGCTGGTATCCCGTAATTGGCAAAGAAAACAGTATCCGCGGACCCATGCTGGCCAAAGAAAACAGCTTTATCTTCGGTGTACTTTTCCACAATGGGTTCAAGCATCAGGATGAAAGGATTATCTCTTTCTGTTACAAGCGGCTTTGAGAACATATTCATGATAATTTCCCCATCTGTGATATCCTCAATTTGTTTGATGATCTCTTCATGATTCTGCTGGGGCAAATAGCGGATATCATAAGACATTACACATTTTTCAGGCACCTTATTATAAACATCACCTCCGTTTATTTTCGCCAGATTAATTGAAGGATGTGGGAAAAATTCCGATGATTCCTTTGCAAAAGGCAATTCTAATAATTTCTGATGTATTTCAAAAGCCTTTTCTATAGCATTGATTCCTTCCCAAGGGCGGCTTCCGTGGGCTGGATCTCCTTCTATTTCTATGTCAAGCCTGATTACCCCCTTGGCTTCGAGTGCAATTCCAAGCTGAGTAGGTTCAGAGCAAATGACAAAATCGCCGCGATATCCCTGTTCTGCCAGATACCCGGAACAATTAAAGCCGCCGATTTCTTCATCTGAAACAATTTGAAGCTGAATTTTTACGCCAATAGGCATATTTTTGAGCTCTTTTACCGCACACATCATAGCGGCAACTCCTGCTTTCATATCCGCAGCGCCCCGGCCATAAATCTTATCGCGGATTTCTGCAGGGATGAATTGTTCTTCTTTTCCTGATACAACATCCACATGTCCGTTGAAAATAACGGTCCGATCACCGCTTCCAATTTCACAGACAGCCATTTTATAGCCATTGTTTTCGATGATTCTGGAAGGGAGGTCATGTCCCGACAGCCATTGGTGGCAATATTCAATGGCCTGGTTTGCTCCCTCCTTTGAAGAGCTGTTAATGGAAATAAGGTCTTTCAATAAGTTTTCGAGCATATGTCAAAGGTCCTCCTTTAGTAAAGCGATAATTTACACAGTACTCTCTATCTATTCCCGCTTTGTGAGGATGAAAACGGCCTGTTTGGGCACGGCCCAATATTTGTGAAGAAATGGTGAAGTATATTGCGGAAAGAGGGAGGATGGAGTATATTATAAGTGAGGAAAGTTAGTGAAGTATTTCACAAATAAATTCACTAAGAATGCTTTCTTCCCAAGAGCTGGCCGGCTTTTAAAATACCCAGGAGGGAAAATTTTAAGAAATTATGTGAAGAATTTCACAATAATATTATGGAGATGATTACAATGAAATGGTGGAAAACTCCTCAGGCAGCAATGGTGTGGACAGTATTAAGAGTATGGCTTGGAATACAATGGCTTGAAGCAGGGTGGCATAAGGTAGCAGACGGTTTTAATGCAGGCGGGTTCATACAGGGGGCCATTGCTAATGCCGCCGGCGATCATCCTGCAGTGCAGGGCTGGTATGCGGGATTCCTTGAAAATGTAGCACTGCCAAAAGCGGATCTATTCAGCACTCTGGTGGCATGGGGCGAAGTTCTTGTCGGGATTGGACTTATCCTTGGAGCTGCGACCATTCCGGCTTTAGTTGCAGCAGCTTTCATGAATCTAAACTTCTTATTAGCAGGAACAACAAGCACTAACCCGATACTATATACAGCAGCCATCATCCTTCTATTCACAGGTGCAGGCGCTTACTGCTGGGGGATTGACAGATTCGCCATCCCATATATTAAGACAATGAAGAAAGGCGGACACGGCATAGGTAAAAGAGAAGCACACACTCATTAACGTGAAAATGAAAGAAGCAGGAACCTGATGCTCCTGCTTCTTTTTTACCTTTGAGCTAGCGCTTTTTTCGGCTATATGCTCGCTGATTGGCAGCATTGGAACGTGCCATTGCCTCGAGATCTTCTTGATCGGCGAGTTCGCGGTTAAATTCTACGTCAATGCCGTCAGATTTCATGCTTTTAGGTACTTGTGGAAGTGATGCTTTGTTTTTATCACGAGTTTTATGTCCATGTGCACGGCCCATTGCAAATAACCCCTTTCAGCAATAAAGGTACGGAAACTCAGATGTTTCCGTACCTTTATCATGTACCATAGATCAGGGCGGTATGAGTGGAAATTAATGTCTAGGCTGTCTGCCTGCAAATCCGCCAGCTTTGTCAGCCCGCTTGAATTCTCTTGAATAGGTTACTTCCTGCATGCTTGATAAGGTGCTTTTGGATTTGTCTTTTTTCTTTTTATCCACTTTACATCATCCTTTCAAAATAAGGGTACACACTTCCCTTATTTTTCCCTTATTTGACAAAAATGATACAAATTTCATTGATAAATATTCCTTAGGGCAGACATTAGATCAGGATATAAGAAGTCGTAACCGGATGCCTCCAATTTTTCGGGAAGCACTTTTTGCCCTTCTAATACCAGGGTACTCATCTCCCCGAGAGCAATTTTTAGAGCAAAAGCGGGAGCGGGCATCCAGTGCGGACGATTAAGAACCTCACCAAGTGTTTTTCCAAATTCGTTCATTGTCAGGGGATTTGGGGATGTAAAATTAACGGGACCTTGAAGCTGCTCGTGTTCTATGCAAAACAGGATTCCGTTTACAACATCATCTAAATGAATCCAGGAAACCCATTGCTCACCTGTTCCAACAGGCCCTCCGGCAAATAATTTGTAAGGAAGGGCCATACGGGGAAGGGCACCATCGTTCTTTTCGAGAATGATTCCAAACCTGCAGAAAAGGGTCCGGACTTCAAATGCTTCTGCTTTAGTGGCTTCTTCTTCCCAGCGTCTTACTGTTTCAGCTAAAAAATCAGTGCCGCTTTTTCTGGTGTCCTCAGTAAAGGTTTCATTTCGGGATATGCCATAGTAGCCGACGGCACTGGCATTGATTAAGGTGTACGGCTTCTCTTCCAGGCGGCTAATAATGCGGAGAACTTCCCTGGTGGCTGTAATGCGGCTGTTTACTATCCGCTTTTTGCGTACCTCTGTCCATCTTCCGCTGTTAATAGACTCACCAGCCAGGTTGATAAACACGTCAATGCCTTCGAGAGCATCCTCAGGCGAGTCATCATCGCTCAGCCATTGAACATAATTCAAGTTTTTAGAAGCCTTTTTATCAGCTGTATTTCTTGTAAGAATGAATAGTTCATGTTTCTTTTCCAGCAATTGTTTAACCAAGGCGCTTCCAACAAAGCCAGTTCCGCCGGTGATGGCAATTCTCATGGGAGATTCCCCTTTCATGTGTCATACTTTGCTACATTTTACGACGTTTTCTTTCAAAATCCTTTTTTGGATGTGTTACATTTAAGATAAGAGGTGGAGAAAATGCCGACTATTACGAAGATCACTGTCCAGAAAAAAAGCAAAGACCGCTATAATATATATATGGATTATGGGAAAGGTGAAGAATATGCATTTAGTGTGGATGAAGATGTTTTAATTAAGCATCAGCTCAAAAAGGGAATGGAGCTAGATGAATTCTCTTTAAATGAGATTGGCTACCAGGATGATATCCGGAAAGCCTATAACAGGGCTATTCATTATTTATCCAGAAGAATGCGCTCAGAAACCGAAGTCCGCAAACATCTAGCTGAAAAAGAAGTGGAAGAACCGGTTATTCAGGAAGTTATCCACAAATTGTATGATTACCATTTTTTAAACGATGAAGAATTTGCAGCCGCTTTTGTGCGTACCCAAATGAACACTTCAGATAAAGGGAAAGGGCTGATCCGCACGGAGCTGAAGGAGAAAGGGATTTCCCCTCAATTAATCGAACAGGCGTTAGAAGAATATCCAAGGAATGCTGAATTATCTGCCGCCATAAGGCTGTGTGAAAAGTATTCAAAGAAATATGCCCGTGATTCATCCAAAATCCTTAAGCAAAAGCTGGAACAGATGTTAATGCGTAAAGGCTTTGTTTTTGACATCATTCAAGAAGCTGTATCTGAAACGGAGATTGATAAAGAAGAGGATGAAGAACTGGCTGCCCTGAGGTTCCAGGCGGAAAAAGCAAAGAAAAAATATGCAGGTCTTCCTGAGTTCGAATATACTCAAAAAATGAAGCAGGCTTTATTCAGAAAAGGTTTTACTTTTGACCTGATAGAGCAATTTTTAAGTGAAGAAGAATAACACATGGAGGACCATGTGTTATTTTTTTGATTCGATGACAATTGAATCATCTTCCATATGATCAAGAATCATTTCTGCCACTTCTTTAGGAGAGCGAAGCCTCGATTTGTCCTTGATATGGTCGCTTTCATCCCAGAAAGGGGTGTCCATTCCGCCCATATAAACAGCTTTAACTTTAATATTTGTGTTCTCCAGCTCCTTCTGAAGGCTCTCGGTAAATCCTCTTACAGCAAATTTGCTTGCCACATACACAGATTCATTAACTTTCCCTTTTAAGCCCGCGGTCGAAATGATATTCATCAGCAGGCCTTCATTCTTTTCTTTTAAAAAGGGCAGAATAGCCTGTGTCATATGAATAGTGCCCAGCGTGTTAGTGTCGAACATTTCCTGAATGTCCTGCTCTGAAAGGCTGTTAAAAGGCCCGAAATGCCCAACCCCGGCATTGTTTAAAAGCCCATAGAGTTCATGATCCTGAATTTGTGTCATTAATTTGCTGATCTCTTTGGTTTTGGTGATATCTAATGTATGGACTTCAGCGCTTCCGCCGGCCTCACGGATTTCCTGTTCTACGCTCTGCAGCTTGTCCAATGTCCTGCCTGTTAAAATAGTATGTAATCCCTGTCTGGCAAATAATAAAGCAAGCTCTTTTCCCAAACCCGACCCCGCTCCGGTAATGATGACTGACTTCATTTGAATCCTCCTTTGAAACGTCTTATAATCATCATCTTAGCAAAAAAGTCCAATACATGCGAAAAGCATCAAAACGGATGCAGCGGCCTTTTCTAATCGCTCATTTTCTCATATACTTAGGAGTGTGTGGTTTAAAAGCCCGCAATGTAAATATTTGATTACTGAGTTGATTGGAGCGGAAGGTGCGAGATCCTCGAAAATACATACGCATTTTCTTCGTGCGATGTGTCCTCAAGGAAGCTTACTCAACGTCCTACTGGAGTAGCGAACCAGGGGAGACCCCGCAGACTCAGGAGCGTCGAGGAGGCTCCCGGTAGCCCCATGGTTTGCTGAGTGCCTGGAGCGTAAATCAACGGTTATGATTAATAGACTAAACAAAATCAAGTATTAACCAAGATGGTATCTTCAATAGAGAAAGTAAGAGGGATTAATATGCAGGATAAAAGATACAGTACAATGTCTACCTATGAGCTTCAGCAGGAAATTGCCAGTTTGAATGAAAAAGCAAGGAAAGCTGAACAGATGGGCATGGTAAATGAGTTTGCCGTGCTTGAACGCAAAGCCATAATGGCGAAATCCTACCTGCTCAATCCGGATGATTTCGCGCCCGGTGAAATTTATGAAATTGACGGGGATCCAGGAGTTTACTTTAAAATTGACTATATGAATGGCGTATTTGCCTGGGGATTCCGGCTGAATGGAAGCAAAGGGGAAGAGGCTCTGCCTATATCCATGCTAAAAAAAGTAGAGAAAAAAGAATAATTAACAATCAGAGGGCGAAAACCCTCTGATTGAAGCTTCCTTTAGGAATTTTTGCGAATCTGCCGTTTTAAAATAATGAGGTCTTGAGTTTGCTGGGTCTCGCCATTTACTTGTGAATGTGCGCGTTTTGGCCTAAAGTGCGGTGAAGTAAATGGACTGGAATAAGGATTATCTCCAAAAAAGTTTTTGCTGTTTCCCATAACCAAGCCTCCCAGTATTTTAAAATTCTGGTGTGTCACTTTCGCGGTTTGATGAAGCTTTCATTCGTTCCTGAGGGTGCGTGTTAATTGTGCCATCTGCCCGGCGTGAAGCATACTCTGCTTTGGCCCGCGGCTCCCCCTCCAATTTAATATTGTTCTGATTTGGAAAATTTCTCGCTTTATTGCGCATAACAAGCCTCCTAAACCGGAATAAGAGCGTGACAAGCTTTAGCCAATCACGTACTACTATTATTTGTACTTTACCGGAAGGCTATGAAGGAATAAAGGTATTAATAAATGGTAAAGAGGTGATTTTTATGAATGAGTACCAGCAAAAGCTGTATGAACTTTTATTGGAAAAGAATAATATGCTTTCAGCAAATCAGGCAAGGACATGGATTGAACTGCTCTGGGAAGATTTCGAAGCGACTTATGCCAAGGCTGGAAGACAATACAAAGGTGCTGAAATGACAGAAAGGATTGTAAGGCAATGGGTAGAAAATTATGGAGCCAGGCTCCATGAATTTGTTGCCAATAATCCTAAATACAAGCATTTGCTTGAGCAGGATAAAAATAAGCTAAATTAAAAACAGGCTGCCAATTGAAGCAGCCTGTTTTCATTAGCCGGGGAGTATATCCAGTTTTTTTCGAAGCTTTTCCTCGCTGAAAATCCAGCCTGTATAGGATGATTGAATGTTAAGGTCCCGATCGAGCTGGACCACAGCGACAAATGGATAATGTCCATTGCTCCGATAGCGGAGGTCAATGAAACGAACTTCGTAATAGTCATCATATTCATCCACTTCCCAGCGGTAAACCGGTGAGAAGGATAGGAAGGCAGATAAATTCTTATCATTCTTTGCGGCTTCTATAACAGGTGTCTCGGGAACCGGAACGCGATTAAATTGATCGAGTATCCGTACATGATTCTTAACTGCGCGCCCGACAAAAAACTGCTGCCTGCTCATCACCGCCACACGCCATTGATTAAATCTCATGGTTGGGGCAATGATGATGTCAGTGGCATCCGGTATCATAACCTTGACGGCATTTTTTACACTTCTCTGGGCTGCAAACCGCAGAAGGTAATAAACAAAAATAATGCCATAAATGATTAAAAAGGTATAACCGGGATGGGCACCGAATGCCCATATAAATAATCCTGCTACATGGATCCCAAAGATGAATGGATCAAATGTGTTAATAATCCCCAGTGCTACCCATTTAGATGAAAAGGGCCTGAGCGCCTGTGTTCCATATGCATTAAATATATCTACGAAAACATGCAGGAAGACAGCTAAAAAAGTCCATAGCCATAAATGAAGCAAATTAGCTGACGGAAAAAACGGATAAACCACTGCAAGGATGACAAGAGGCCAAAGCAGTACAGCTGGTATGGAATGGGTAATTCCCCTGTGATTGCGAATATAAACGGCATTATTTCTTAATTTTAAGACAGTATCTATATCAGGTATTTGTGAACCGACGATGGCCCCAATCATGACACTGGTTGCTGTAGCAGAACTCTCTGCAACAACGGGATCAAGAGTGGCAATGCCGCCAATCGCCAGGCCCATCACGACATGTGTGCCGGTATCCAAGAGGAAATACCTCCTTCCTTGGTAACAATTCTTATGTGAGGCTAGTTATATTTGGGGGTTACCTAATTAAAGTGTACTAACAAAACTCTTGTATTCACAGCTGAATATGGGTACCTTTAAAGGTGTCGCAAAAGTTTGAGCAAAATGTTCACTTATGATTCATGCAGCGACTGTACTAATATATTCCCATATTTTCCGATTGTTTAACATCAGGAGGAATAAAAAATTGAAAGAAGTTAGTCAAAATACAATCGAATCAACAGATATAAAAGGATTTCAGGATGATTTGCTCAGATGGTTCGAAGCCGAGCAAAGGGATTTGCCCTGGAGAAAGGATCAGGATCCGTACAAAGTCTGGGTCTCCGAGATCATGCTCCAGCAAACGAGGGTGGATACTGTCATTCCATATTTCCTCCGTTTTATTGAACAGTTTCCGACCATCAAGGATCTTTCTGAAGCAGACGAAGAAAAGGTTTTAAAAGCCTGGGAGGGTCTGGGCTATTATTCACGGGCAAGAAATCTCCAGGCTGCCGTCAGAGAGGTTCATGAAAAATATGGCGGCAAAGTTCCTGATACGCCAAAAGAGATCTCTTCCTTAAAAGGAGTAGGGCCCTATACTGCAGGAGCCATTCTCAGTATTGCGTACGGCATACCTGAACCGGCTGTGGACGGCAATGTAATGCGTGTCCTTTCGCGCATCCTGTCCATTTGGGAAGATATCGCCAAGCCATCTTCCAGGAAAATCTTTGAGTCTTCTGTCCGCACATTAATTTCACATGAAAATCCTTCCTATTTCAACCAGGCGCTTATGGAGCTTGGCGCATTAATATGTACACCAACTTCTCCTTCCTGCTTATTATGCCCGGTGAGAGAACATTGTACTGCGTTTTATGAAGGGACTCAGCAGGAGCTGCCCGTAAAAACAAAAACCAAAAAGCAAAGAAATGTGCAGCTGGCAGCAGCGGTCCTAATGGATGATCAAGACAGGGTGCTGATACACAAAAGACCCGGCAAAGGCCTGCTTGCTAATCTCTGGGAATTTCCCATGGCAGAGATTAATATTGCTTATGTAAGCGACAAAGAGCAGATGAAAGATGTGTTCAGCACGCAATATGGCGCCAATGTGGATATACAGGATATGACAGGTCAGATCGAACACGTATTTTCCCATTTGACATGGAACATAAATGTTTATAAAGGAAAATTAATCAAAATGGAAGAGGAAAGAAACGATTTGAGATTAGTTACCCTTGAAGAAATAAAGGAATTTCCATTTCCGGTTTCCCATCAGAAAATCTGGAAGCAATATTTGGAAAGCAGAACATAGAAAAGGGGAACTTTCCCCTTTTCCCCTTAAAACTAATCAAAGCTGACCCTGGTTCCGTGAGTATAATCGGCTTCCTGTCTTTTCAGGCCGCCCCGGTTTTCTATTTCTTCAATAATTTCCCTATGGATGGTTTGACCCTCAGCATTTAAATAAGGCATGATCTGCTGAAACGAATGATGGTAAAAAGCAAGCTCACTGTCCTTCCAGTCCGATTTTGACATCATGGAAAGCTCTGTCATATCACGTCCGACAAACATTTGCCATCTTCCTTTCCTCAATTGGATTACAAATAGTGTTTTAATTCGAATTGCCTTATATACATGGAAAAAGCTAAAATGAAATCGGTAAGTTGTTTGCTTATAAATTCCCGGGATAATAATCCCTAAACAACAGAAATACATAACAGAAAGGAAATGGATCATGACACAAAAAGTAGCACTGGTTACAGGAAGCAGCAGAGGAATTGGAAAGGCAACAGCCATCAGGCTTGCTAAAGAAGGCTATGATATTGTCATCAATTACGCACGCAGCAAATCAGCAGCAAATGAAACAGCAGCCGAAATTGAGGCGCTTGGAAGAAAAGCTCTCGTTGTTAAAGCAAATGTGGGGGATGTAGAGAAAATTAAAGGCCTTTTCGCGGAGATTGACCGTGAATTTGGAAGGCTTGATGTGTTTGTCAACAATGCAGCTTCCGGGGTTCTGCGTCCGGTAATGGAACTGGAAGAATCCCATTGGGACTGGACAATGAATATTAACAGCAAAGCTCTGCTTTTCTGCGGTCAGGAAGCCGCAAAGCTAATGGAGAAAAGCGGAGGCGGAAAAATCGTAAGCATCAGCTCGCTCGGGTCGATCCGCTATCTGGAAAACTATACAACTGTTGGGGTTTCCAAGGCAGCTTTAGAAGCATTAACACGATACCTTGCTGTGGAGCTGGCCTCTAAGAATATCGTCGTAAACGCTGTTTCCGGCGGTGCAGTGGATACAGAAGCTTTAAAGCATTTCCCTAACCGTGCAGAGCTTTTAGAAGAAGCTAAGACCAAAACCCCTGCAGGACGCATGGTTGAAATTGAAGATATGGTGAATACGGTTATGTTCTTGTTAGGTGAGGAGTCCAGTATGATCCGCGGCCAGACGATTATTGTGGATGGAGGCATTTCTCTGCTTGTTTAAATAAATGGATATTTTTGGTTTGTTAAAAAGTTGGATAGTTTCCTCCCCTCCCGGTTAAATTAATGAGCGTGGAGGTGATAATCATGGCTAAACAACCAAACCAAACTCAAGCTGGAACTAACGTTCAAGAAGTGAGACAACAAAACGCACAATCTGCTGGCCAAGGCCAATTCGGTACTGAATTTGCCAGCGAAACAAATGCTGCTGAAGTAAGACAGCAAAACCAGCAAGCTGAAGCTCGCAAAGGTCAAAATGCAGGCAAACAAAGCCGCTAATAACATTTAAAGAAAGAAGCCGCCTTTTTAATGGAAAGGGCGGCTTCTTTTATTGTCTAAATCGTCCCATGTATTTTTCTCTGCACCTTCGACAAAACTTCCATAAAGTCAACATAACTAGTCAAAGGGTTAAAAAAAGGTACAGCGAAATTATAGGGTAGGAAAAATAATGGGGACGGTGGAACAAACATGGAGAACTTTAACAGTTTAGTTTCAGAACAGATGAAAACAATGGAAAAGCTTCTGTATCTTCAGAGTGAACTAGAGCGCTGCCAGGAGATTGAAGAGGAATTAAAAGCAATTCAGCAGGAAACCGAGCTGGAAAGCGTACAGTATGAAATAATAAGAATGAAAGAAGAGCTCAAACAAATTCATCGTATTTTTGAGCAGCAGACAGAAGAGGTCATCCGCTCCTATCAGAAAGTAAATGTAACCGTTTAAAGATAAACTCTCTATAATCTTTCGTTGTCTTCAAAACCTATAAAATAAGCCATTATATCCTTTTTTTACAGCCGTTGATACATTTCAATGGCTCTTTGTTTTAAAAATTTCCTTTTACCGTTATAATAGTAGAAAACAGGAATCGTACTTTGTTGCCTTTTTCTTTTGGATATTATTGAGTCATGCTGTGCAGTTGTGCGCGGGCATGAAGGGGAGGAAGCCTATTCAAGGCGCCAAAAAAGTATTATCAGGTTGCAAAGCTTCCGGAAGGAAAGTAGGGGAAAAAGAATGGCGGTACCCATCGAAGGCGAACCAATGCAAATACACAGCTATAAACATAATGGGCATATCCACCGCGTCTGGGAGGAAACAACCGTACTAAAAGGGACACAGAATTTAGTGATTGGCGGAAATGACCGGACAATCGTAACAGAATCTGACGGAAGAACTTGGGTGACCAGAGAGCCAGCCATTTGTTATTTTCATTCCCAGCACTGGTTTAATGTGATTGGAATGATTCGGGAAGATGGTGTTTATTATTATTGTAATATTAGTTCACCATTTATTTTTGATGGAGAAGCGTTAAAGTATATTGATTATGATCTTGATATCAAAGTATATCCGGACATGACATTCAATTTGCTTGACGAAGACGAGTACGAACGGCATCGTCAGGAAATGAATTATCCCGATGTGATTGACAGTATTCTTAAATCAAATGTGGACAATCTCATCCATTGGATCCGTCAGAGAAAAGGTCCTTTTGCACCCGACTTTATTGATATATGGTATGAACGTTATCTTACTTACAGACGCTAAAAAAGGGCTGAATGCCGAAAAAAACGCCTGTTGGACCTTGAGTCAGCAGGTTTTTATTTTGCGCTGAATCTGCATGATTGCGGGATTTTAGGGGTAAGTTTAAGAAAATAACTGGGAATGAGACAGAGAGGGGGGCGATCCGGTTGGACAGTATAAAAAGATATTTAAGTTTCGTTAAGCCGTATCGGCTTCAGATTATCGGAACCATCATAATAGGCATCATTAAGTTTGCCATTCCGCTTTTGATTCCGCTTCTGATTAAGTATGTAATAGATGATATTATTGGCAATGAAGCATTAAGCCAGAGCGATAAGACGAGTACACTGTTAATGGTTATGGGTGTGATGATTGCTATATTTGTCATTGCCCGCCCGCCAATAGAGTATTACCGCCAATATTTTGCCCAGTGGGTAGCAAGCAAAATTTTATATGATATCCGGGACAGGCTGTTTACCCACATTCAGAAGTTAAGCTTCAGATTCTATGCGAATACAAGAACAGGCGAAGTTATCTCCAGGGTAATAAATGATGTGGAGCAGACTAAGACCTTCATCGTGACCGGGTTAATGAATTTATGGCTTGATGTGGCAACCATTTTAATAGCAATTGCGATTATGCTGAAAATGGATGTTAGCCTGACGATCGTATCATTGCTTTTATTTCCGTTCTACGCTTTCTCGGTCAAATACTTTTTTGGGAATCTCAGAAAGCTGACTAGAGCACGGTCACAGGCTCTTGCAGAGGTACAGGGCTATCTTCATGAACGTGTTCAGGGGATGGCAGTTGTTAAAAGCTTTGCCATTGAGGATTATGAGCAAACCCAATTTGATGCGCAAAATAAGAATTTCCTGACAAAAGCGATCGACCATACGAAATGGAATGCAAAGGCATTTGCGGTTGTTAACACTATTACGGATATTTCACCGCTTTTGGTCATTGGATATTCAGGATATCAGGTTATTCAGGGGGAAATCTCCCTGGGTGTGATGATGGCATTTGTCGCTTATATAGATAGATTGTATGGCCCGCTTAGAAGGCTTGTTAACTCATCCACCACCTTAACCCAATCAATCGCATCCATGGACCGGGTATTTGAGTTAATTGATGAGAAATATGATATTGACGATTCACCAGATGCCATAGAATGCAGGGATGTTAAAGGGCGTATTCAATTTGAAGAAGTCAGCTTTTCTTACAATGAGAATGAGCCTCCGGTTTTAAAGGAAATCAGCCTTGATGTATCGGCAGGGGAAACGATTGCCCTTGTAGGGATGAGTGGAGGAGGGAAGTCCTCTTTGGTAGGGCTGATTCCGCGTTTTTACGATGTGAATGAAGGGAGAATTCTGCTTGACGGCAGTGATATCCGTTCGTTTAAAGTTAGAAGCCTCCGGGATAAAATCGGGATGGTCCTTCAGGATAATATTTTGTTCAGTGAATCGGTTAAAACAAACATTCTTCTCGGCAAACCCAATGCCGCTGAAGAGGAAGTAATCGAGGCAGCCAAGGCTGCAAATGCCCACGAATTTATTATGAATTTGCCGGAAGGATATGATACCAAGGTTGGCGAGCGCGGTGTCAAACTGTCGGGAGGGCAGAAGCAGCGAATTGCCATTGCGAGAATCTTTCTGAAAAATCCGCCGATCCTTGTCCTTGATGAAGCCACATCAGCCCTTGACCTGGAAAGTGAACATCTGATACAGGAAGCATTGGAAAAGCTGGCTAAAGACCGGACGACCTTTATCGTGGCGCATCGCCTTTCAACCATCACACATGCAGATAGAATTATTCTGGTAGAGCATGGTGAAATTTCTGAAGCGGGAAGCCATGAAGAATTAATGAAAAAACAAGGCAATTATTATAAGCTTTTTCAGGTTCAGCAGCTTGAAAATTAGGCTAAAAGCCGGCTCTGTTTACAGGGCCGGCTTTATATTTGCTTTTTCATGGCAATGCGTCAAATTGTTATAGCATCAAAGTGCTGTAATCAGAAAAACGTCATGAATGTCCAATTTTTTCATAACTATTAGTAGGATATGTTAATTTTCCTTATTAAATTGCACTGAAAATTATATAATGTTTACTATATTTAAATAATTTTGAAAAATAAGTAGACTTAACCTATCTTTTTTTATAGAATGAAAAAAGATAGTGACATAAGGTCCAAACTTGTTAAAAATGTCCTATTTCATAGAAACGGACGATCAGGAAAGGAGTATCCGTGTGACTCAAGCTCCAGTATTAGATGTAAAACAGCTAAGGACTTCCTTTTTCTCTTCAGATGGAGAAGTTCCGGCTGTGGATGATATCAGCTTCTCTGTCAACAAGGGTGAAATTTTGGGGATAGTAGGTGAATCAGGCTGCGGAAAGAGTGTTACATCTCTATCCATCATGAAGCTGATTCCACAGCCCCCGGGAAAAATTGTTGGCGGGGAAATTCTTCTGGATGGAGAAGATCTCGTTAAAGCATCAGAAAAAAGAATGCGTGAAATAAGGGGAAATGAAGTGGCTATGATTTTTCAGGAGCCAATGACTTCATTGAATCCGTTATTTACAATTGGAGATCAGCTGACAGAAGGAATTAAATTACATAAAAAGTTAAATAAGAAGGCTGCTATCCAGCAGGCTGTTGAAATGCTTAAACTTGTCGGTCTGCCGAGGGCAGAACAGATTATCAAGGAATATCCCCACCAGCTTTCCGGGGGAATGAGGCAGAGGGTAATGATTGCTATGGCATTGTCCTGCCATCCTCGTCTTCTGATAGCAGATGAGCCGACCACCGCTTTGGATGTGACAATTCAGGCACAAATATTATCCCTTATGAAGGATCTTAATCAAAAGCTGGACACAGCCATAGTTATGATTACGCATGATCTCGGGGTAGTAGCAGAAGTGTGTGAAAGGGTAATTGTCATGTATGCCGGGAAAATAGTGGAGGAAGCTCCTGTAAAAGAGATATTCAAAAATCCAAAGCATCCTTACACTCAGGGACTTCTTCAATCAGTGCCTGATGTAAGAGAAAAAAAAGAGCGATTATATTCGATTCCTGGAAATGTTCCTAAACCGGGCTCCATCAAGACTGGATGCCGTTTTGCAGCGCGATGTGAGTTTGTCCATGACCGCTGCCTGACGGAAAGTCCTCCACTTTATAATGCCAATAATGAGGAACCGCATACAGTGCGCTGTTTCCTGCATGAGTCTGGAGGTGTCATTAATGACCGAAGTGCTGTTGGAAGTTAATCAGTTAAAGAAATATTTTCCCGTAACAGGGGGGCTGTTTGGAAGAAAACAGGGTGATGTGAAAGCGGTTGATGATATCAGCTTCTTCGTTAACAAAGGGGAAACGCTTGGCCTTGTAGGTGAGTCAGGCTGCGGAAAATCAACCACTGGAAGAATGCTGATGCGCCTGATTGAACCAACAGAGGGGAAAGTAGTTTTTGATGGAAAGGAACTGACATCCCTAAATTCAGCGGAAATGCGCAAGATGAGAAAGGAAATGCAAATGGTATTCCAGGATCCGTTTGCATCGTTAAATCCCCGCCATACTGTTGAGCAGATTTTAGAAGAGCCTCTCATTGTCCACGGCATTGGGAACAAAGAAGAGCGTAAACAGCGGGTAAAAGAGATGCTTGAAGTTGTCGGCCTCAGCAGCTACCATGCCAAACGATATCCGCATCAATTCAGCGGAGGCCAAAGGCAGCGGATTGGAATAGCAAGGGCATTGATGACCAAGCCTAAGCTGATCATTGCAGATGAGCCTGTTTCTGCACTGGATGTATCCATTCAATCACAGGTGCTCAACCTGCTGGAAGATCTGCAAAAAGAATTTCAGCTGACGTATATATTCATTGCCCATGATCTCGGGGTAGTTAAACATATCAGTGATAGAGTTGGTGTTATGTATCTTGGAAGATTAGTAGAGATCACAACATCTGACCAGCTCTACGATAAGCCGCTGCATCCTTACACAAAGGCATTGCTTGGAGCCGTTCCCATCCCTGACCCGGCTTTAAAGAAAGACAGGGAGCTGTTGACTGGGGACATCCCAAGCCCGCAAAATCCGCCAGCTGGATGTGCTTTCCATACGAGATGTAAAGATTGCATGGCAATCTGCAAAACAGATAGGCCACAGCTGAAGGAAATTGAACCTGGTCACTTTGCAGCCTGCCATCTTTATAGCTGAGCTATAAGTAAGGGCAGTACTGCATGGATGATAAATAAAAAGGAAATAGCCGATACCGGCAAAAGAAAAAGAGGGGGAAAACAATGAAGAAGCGCAAAGGCATTTGGTTCTTGGTTGCAGCTTTGTTACTGTCACTGGCTCTTGCCGGCTGCAGCAGCAACTCAAGCAGCGGAACGAAAGACGAAAAGGATAAAGAGAAAGGTACAGATACAGAGGAAACGTCTTCAGGCGGCACACTGGTATTTGGCCGCGGCGGTGACTCTACTTCACTTGATCCGGCTATTACAACAGAAGGTGAATCCTTTAAAGTTACAAAAAATATCTATGAAACTTTGATTGAATTTGGTGAGCAGGATACAGAAATTCAGCCTGGACTTGCTACTGAATGGGAATCAAGCGAAGATGGATTAAAGCATACTTTAAAGCTTCGTGAAGGCGTTAAGTTCCACGATGGAACTGATTTCAATGCTGAAGCGGTTGTCTTCAACTTTGAAAGATGGAAAGCTGGAAGCGCTGAGCAGTTCTATTACTATAACTCTCAATTTGGAGATAAAATCTCTGAAGTAAAAGCGGTAGATGATTACACAGTTGAGTTTACTTTAAACAAACCAATTGCACCATTCTTTAAGAACCTTGCAATGTCTCCATTTGGAATTGCAAGCCCGGCAGCAATTGAAAAGCATGGTGATAAATTCATTCATAACCCGGTGGGTACAGGTCCATTTGTATTTAAAGAATACAAAGCCAACGACCGCATCACACTTGTTAAAAATGAAGACTACTGGGACGAAGGCCTTCCGAAGCTTGACCAGGTTATCTTCCGTGTCATCCCCGAAAACTCTGCTCGTCTGAACGCATTGGCTACAGGCGAAGTCGACTTAATCGATGGTGTTAACTTCAGTGATGTTGGCCAAATCGAAGGAAATCCTGATCTGCAAACTTTTGAACGTCCGTCATTAAACGTAGCTTATCTTGGATTAACAAGCACACGCGGACCATTAAAGGACAAAAAAGTCCGCCAGGCATTGAACTATGCAGTTGATAAGCAAGCTCTTATCGATGCATTCTACGCCGGTGCAGCTGAGCCGGCGAAAAACCCAATGCCTTCAGTTGTAGCGGGCTACAATGATGACGTTAAGGATTATGAGTATGATCCTGAAAAGGCAAAGGAACTTTTAAAAGAAGCAGGATATGAAGATGGCTTTGAAATGGAGCTATGGGCAATGCCTGTTCCTAGACCTTATATGCCGGATGGACAAAAAGTGGCTGAAGCACTGCAAGCCAACTTTGATGCAATCGGCGTAAAAGCAAAAATCGTTACTTATGAGTGGGGTACTTATCTGGATAAAGCCAAAAATGGTGAAGCTGATACATTCCTATTAGGTTGGACTGGCGACAACGGAGATGCTGATAACTTCCTATATGTACTTCTTGACCAGGACAGCATCGGATCTAACAACTACTCATACTACCAGAACCCTGAAGTGCATGAACTGCTTGTAAAAGCTCAGGCTAGTCCAGATCAGGAAGAGCGTGACAAACTTTACAAAGAGGCTCAGCTTCTGATTAAAGAAGATGCTCCATGGATTCCGCTTGTTCACTCAAGACCAATCCTAGCGGGTAAAGCTGATATCACAGGCTTCAAGCCGCATCCAACAGGTTCTGACTTACTTTCAACTGTAGAATTTAAATAAGGTGCTTTACAAGTGAGATAAGTATACTTCTTATATTCAAGGAAAAGGGAGTACAGTTCTGTAGCTCCCTTTTCTATATAAAAATATTATAAATTGAGAAACTTTGAATTCGATTACTGTCTAGCTCCAGCGCCTGCCCCCTCGAGGCCACAAGCTTGTCTAGTTGAGGCTCCTAGGGACTCGGGATCATAAGCCGTTTCCTTCCAGAGGGAAAAAAACCTTCTTACAGGAACCGTCTTATGCCTGTCGTCCCTAAGCAGTCGCCTCAACTTTTCGGGCAAACCTCCCTAAAAGGCAAAGAACGCCTTTCTGAGAGGCTCGTCTTGTGCTTGTCGGGGGCGAACGAGGCGCTTGCGCTTTTCTTATTAACCTTCAAGAGAGGTGAGATGGCAATGCTGTCCTACACACTAAAAAGACTGTTTTCTCTAATTCCTGTTCTTCTTGGTCTTTCCCTAATCGTCTTTTTTATGATCCGGGCAATCCCCGGTAATCCTGCACAGATTATATTGGGACAATTGGCAACAAAAGAAGCAGTGGAGGAATTAACGAAGCAGCTGGGGCTTGACCAGCCTTGGTACCTTCAATATTTTACATATCTGGGAGATCTTCTTACCGGAGATCTGGGAGAGTCACTCCGTACAAAAACAGAAATCAGCCAGGAAATCTGGCCGTATTTGGCTGCAACAATTGAACTTACATTAGTTGCCATGTTAATTGCTGTTTTTATCGGTGTGAATGCCGGTATCATCAGTGCTTGGTATCAGAACTCATGGTTTGATTATGTGGCAATGGTGCTTGCGCTTATTGGCGTTTCCATGCCGATCTTCTGGCTCGGCTTAATGGAACAGTGGGCATTCGCCATTAAGCTGGACTGGCTTCCTACATCGGGAAGGGAAGAAGTGAGAAATCCGATAGAGGCGATCACGAACATATATATGATTGATACCCTCCTGCAGGGAAGAATCGATCAGTTCTGGGATGTCATTAGACACCTGATTCTGCCGGCATTTGCCCTTGCAACCATCCCAATGGCAATCATCGCAAGGATTACCCGTTCTACGATGCTTGAAGTCATGAGATCCGATTTTGTCAGAACAGCAAGGGCCAAAGGCTTGAGAATGTTTTGGGTTGTTTATAAGCACTCATTAAAGAATGCCATCATTCCAGTTCTTACAATTATTGGTCTTCAAATGGGATTATTGCTTGGAGGAGCCATTTTAACTGAAACGATTTTCAGCTGGCCGGGAATCGGACGATATATTTATGAAGCTATTAATTATCGGGACTATCCTGTTATCCAGTCAGGCATACTTATCATTGCGTTTATTTTTGTCATGATCAATCTGGTTGTAGACTTGCTGTATGCAGCAATTGATCCGCGCATTAAATATAATTAAGGAGGGGGAACGTACTTGGAACTTTCAACACAAAAAGACCTTCAGCCGCCTATTATGCCAGCTGAAGAAAAAGCAGTTTCCCCCTGGGTGGAAGCATGGAGGAGCTTTAGAAAAAATAAACTGGCTTTAATCGGCACCATTATTGTCGTATTTTTCATCATTCTGGCAGTATTTGCACCTCTTATTGCGCCGCAGGGGATTAATGAACAAATGCTGTCAAAAAGGCTTCAGGCTCCATCTAGCCAGCACTGGTTTGGAACAGATGACTTCGGCCGGGATATCTTCTCAAGAGTTGTATATGGGGCAAGGATCTCATTATGGGTAGGCTTTCTTGCCGTAATCGGATCTATTGTAGTTGGATGCCTTTTAGGTGTAGTAGCAGGATATTATGGCAAATGGGTTGATACCATTATTTCCCGTGTTTTTGATATCATGCTTGCTTTCCCAAGCATATTGCTAGCCATTGCAATTGTGGCCGTGCTTGGACCATCATTGAGAAATGCCCTTATTGCCATTGCGGTTATCAACATTCCCAATTTCGGCAGACTGATCCGTTCACGGGTGCTGAGTGTCAAACAGGAGGAATATATTATGGCTGCAAAAGCGATCGGAATGAGCAACAGCCGGATCCTTTTCAGACATGTGCTGCCAAATAGCATGGCACCTATCATTGTGCAGGGAACACTTGCGATTGCAACAGCCATTATTGAATGTGCTGCCCTTGGATTCCTTGGCCTCGGTGCAGAGGCGCCAAATCCTGAATGGGGAAAGATGCTTTCTGATGCGAAGGCATATTTGATCCAGGCTCCATGGACGATGATCTTCCCTGGACTTGCGATCATGCTAACAGTTTTGGGATTTAATTTAATGGGTGATGGATTAAGGGACGCACTTGATCCGCGTATGAAGAATTAACAAAAAAAGCAGCTGACATCAGCTGCTTTTTCCTATGAATAGATGCTGCACCTAACAAGCTTACTCAGCAACATCCGGTATCGAAACCTCATTTTCCTCTTTATGATATGCCTGAAAACTGGAAATAAGTTTATCCAAGTGCTCCACATGTTCATCGTAATCAACAATTGCTGATACAACCTGCATGATATGCGGGAGAATAGATTCTTCATCTTGTTCATGTTCTTTTTGCTGAGCCAGGAAAAGGTTCACCAGTTCCTTTCTGCTCATGCTGAAGTCGCCTTCCTCAAACACTACATTCGGACGAACTTTCCCAATAAATTTAAGCATGATATGTTCATGATAATGGATGAGAATATCAAGCTGCTGCTGCACGGCATGCTGGAATTCTTCAGGCATTTGCTGCAGATCATTTTCAAAGCGATGCAGCTTCTTTAATGTCTCCAGTGAGCGTTTAACTGTGGAAATCATTTGCCTGTAAATAACGAGTTTCCTGGATTTAACCAGGTCATTTCGCTTAAAATAATTTCTTTCCTCTTTATACATATAGTACAGCTGTTCAAGCTTAATATTGCTATCTTTCATTTTATCAATATCGTTTTTTAACAACCTGTGTTCAGATGCATGGCGTATGGTAAGCCTGATCCATTTGGTAATTTCCTCTGTGCTATTGGATATTTTAAAGTAAAGCTTATTTTCGTATTTAGGAGGCAGAAATACAAGGTTAACAATAAAAGCTGACAATACCCCGAGCATAATAGTTGAGAAGCGAATAAGAGCGAATTGCAGAAAGGTATCGCCCGGTGTCTCCATAATGACAATCAGGGTTACAAGTGACAGGCCAATGGTGTTTTCAATTTTAAGCTTAAGATTAATCGTGATTACAATAATAGCTGCCAGCCCTATGATGAAGACATGGTTGCCGAATAAAAGCACAAAAATCACAGCAATTAATGCGCCTATTGCGTTCCCCTGAATCTGTTCAACAATAGATAAATAAGATCGGTAAATGGTCGGCTGAACGGCAAAAATAGCGGCAATTCCTGCAAAGATAGGAGCAGGCAAATTGAAGAGTTCTGATAATAACAGTGCCAGAATGATTGCGATTCCCGTCTTAAGAATGCGGGCGCCAAGTTTCATACAATGTATGTCCTTTCTTTCATTAAAGTTTGATTCATTATAAAACAGGGTGAATGAAACCGTAAAAGCCGTATTTATTCATACTTTAAACGATTTTGTTCATTGTTAAACAATATTGTACTATACAGGGATATGGAAAGAAGTTCAAGGGGCATTTTTATGAAATTTGTATTAAATGTTAGTAAAAAAATTTAGGTTGCCTGAATGATGTGGAAAGTTCAAGAGATTGCTAATAAAGAAGACAGGCTGCAGAAGGAATTATAGGAATTGCTTAATGAGAATGGGGGAGGCTGAGGAGGAATGAGAGGAACTAAAACAAAGGAATAGTGCTGCTTAGCGAAGCGGAGGAGTAGAGAGAGGACCTCAAGCAGCGGAATAGTGCCGCTTAGTGAAGCGCAGGCGAAGTAAAAGAAACAAACACGGTGTGCCAAATAAAGAAGAAAAACCCCCATCCAGATAAACGGATGGGGATCGATTGGTGCAGATAATCACTCTGTGGATACAGATGGATCTGCTTGTTCTTTGACCGGGATGACTTGAACAAAGTGGTCTTCCGGATAATCAAGAAGGGAAGCAAGCTGTGAAGCTTCTTCTGTCTGTCCTTGATCATTAAGCATGGCGATGTATTGGCCAAGCATTTCTTTTACATCTTCCTTTCCTTTATCGGAAAGAGTTGTAACGGAGACTTTAGCTCCTTTGGCAATTCTGCGCTGGATGGCTTCTTTTGTTAAGCCCATTTCCGGCTGGTGTCTTAAGTAAACAACACCGCCTGTCATTCCTGCGCAGATCCATGGACCGGCATCGCCAAGAACTAATCCTCGGCCATTTGTCATATACTCAAAGGCAAATCCTTTGATATTGGCATTTGAACCGATATTGCCGTATTCTTTTTCAGGCAGCGGCTTTTGCAGCTGGCCGCCGATAATCATATCGGCTCCGGATAATCTGATTCCGGCACGGGCATCAGCATTTCCTTGAGCTACAAGCAAGCCTTGCTGAGCTCCATACCCAAAGCCTTTACCGACTGAGCCATTGTAAAACTTGCCATTTTTGCCTTTGGCTTTAAAGATTTTAATTTGTCCCCCGAACGAAGTTTTTCCGATGCCATCCTGAGCGCCTCCGGCAACTTCGATGTTAATGCCAAAGCTATTGTAAGCTCCAAGGCCATTGCCCGGGATGGAACCGCCTTTGTATTTCAGATTAACTTGCGGAAGAGTTTTATATGAACCGTCCAGTCTGTCTCTTACACGGTGGCAGGAAACCCGGCTTCCCAATACCCGCTGCTCGGACGTGATGCTATGGAATTCACGTGACTGATCAAGTTCTTCTACACTTGCATCAAGGTACTCCGCTCCAACAGCTACCTGCAGCTGTGCTTCCTGCAGGGCTTCAGGTGCTTCCTGGGCAGAGAATTGGCCGATTTCAAGTGTTTTCAGCAGGTGAGTCAAATCAAGCTGATCCTGTCCCTTAATCTGTACAAGCAGATCAGAACGGCCTACTGCATCCTGCAGATTTTTAATGCCGATAGCAGCAGACAATGCTTTCAGTTCTTCTCCAAAAGCTGTAAACAGGTTCATAATGCCTTTGACAGCAAGATCAAATTGGCGTGGAACAAATCGTCTTAAGCCATGTTCTTTCGCCTGTGCCTCTGAATCAATTTGAGTTGCAATCCCAACATGGCAAGTATCAAGGTGGCAGCCGCGGCATGTCGTACACCCGATGGCGAGCATGGAAAGTGTGCCAAATCCTACACGGTTAGCACCTAGCAGCATAACCTTTAATACGTCTGCGGCACTCTTGATTCCGCCATCAGCCCAAAGCTCTACATTATGGCGGATGCCAGCTTCTAGCAGTGCGTTGTGAGCTGCCTTAACACCAATCTCCACTGGAAGGCCTACGTGCTGCAGGGCATGAATTCTCGCTGCCCCTGTACCTCCGTCAAAGCCGCTCAGTGTGATAATATCCGCACCAGCTTTTGCAATCCCGACTGCAATTGTTCCGATATTCGGTACAACCGGCACTTTTACAGCAACCTTAGCTTTGTCATTGGCAGTCTTAAGCTCGTGAATCATCTGTGCCAAATCTTCAATCGAGTAAATATCATGGTTGTTGGAAGGTGAGATCAAATCCGATCCGATTGTCGCATTACGTGCCTCGGCAATTTTGGCCGTAACCTTGGATCCAGGAAGATGCCCGCCTTCACCAGGCTTAGCACCCTGCCCAATTTTGATTTCCAGCAGGTTGGATGAATTTAGGAGCTCGGCATTCACACCGAAGCGTCCGGATGCCACCTGCTGTCCGCGGGTTCTTGGATACTTTCCAAGCATATCCTTGATTTCTCCGCCTTCTCCATTCAGGCTGACCATGTTCAGCCTGTCAGCGCCTTCTGCATAGGCTCTAAAGGCCGTTTCATTCTGAGAACCAAAGGACATGGAGGAGATGACAAATGGCAAATCATGCTCGCCCACATGCAGGCTGATATCTTCTGCTTTTAGCTGAGAAGCCGTTTCCTTAAATCCGGTTAAATGGCGGATTGTTGTCGGGTTCTGGTCTTCCTGTTCAGTGATTTTCTCCTTGTAAGCACTGTAGTCACCAGTCGATGCCACTTCGCCAATTGCTTTCCAGATACGCGGGAAAAGGCTGAACGTTTTACCGATTCGTTCTTTTTCATTCTGGTAATCTTCAGCTCTTGCAAATGCATCTTCCTTTAAAGTGTTAAAGCTAAACGATAGCTCTTTAGATCCGAAGAAATTGACGATATTCAGGTATTCAGCTAATTCTTCGTGAAGACCTATGGCAGAGAATAAACGTCCATAGCCTCTTAACTCATGAATCCCGATTGTTGAAATGACTTTTTCAAGGCCTTTTGTCAGTGCTGAGTATAGATTCTTCAGCGGTGTTTCAGATTCGCCCAGAACGGTCATAAACATATAATAAGGACTGATAATATCGGCACCTAAACCGAATGCAGTAATAATATCATGAAGCGATCTGATTGAAGCTGAACGCAGCAATAGGGAACATTCACGGCGCATTGCTTCTTTAACAAGAGCCTGATCGATTGCAGAAACTGCCAGGTGCGGATCAATCCAGTAAGAGTCATCCTGATGAGCATTAGCATCATCCAGTACAAGCAGAGTTTTGCCATTCTTAACAGCATCTACTGCTTCTGATGCTAAACGGTCTAAAGCTTCTTTTACCGTTTCATCTTTCGTAAATGTGGAAGATAAATAAGATATCAGCTTTTGTTCGTGATAGAAGCCTGTTACCTGGTCGTAGCTCGGCTGATTTAGTTCATCGGAACATTCGTAGCCTGCTTTTCCTTCTATTAAAATAGGAGTCTGCAATTCAATTACGGCCGCTGGCTCCTGCTTTTCAAATAGAGAAGGGCGCTTTCCTATAATTGTGCGGGTTGAGAAATGCTCCGTTTCCCGGTCACGGTCAATCGCAGGGTTAGTAACAACAGCAACACTTTCCTTGATAAAATCAGCAATATTTTTCCGCTGAGGATTTAGTGCTGCTAAAGGAGAATCGTGTCCAAGAGAACGAATTGGCTCCGCGCCTTTTTCTGCCATTTGCTCGACAAGCTGGACATGATCTCTCTCCCAGCCGAACGCTTTATACTGCCCGTTATGAATCTTATCCGGGTAATTTACAGAAATGGTTTTTTCCAATTTTGGAGACTGCAGGCGAATCCTGAAGTTATCAGATTTCACTCTCTTTGAAAATCTGTTAAAAACTTCAGCCTGATAACGGCTGTGCTCGTAAACAGCCAGTGTATCACCGTCCCATTTCAGACCAACCTTTTCACCTGGTGATAGAGGCTTAGGTTCATTTACATATTCGCTGGATGGAATGATTCCTGGCTCTGATGAAAACAGGTAAGAGCTTTCTGTTTCAAGCATCCATAGCGGGCGAAGACCTAATGCATCAACACTGAACACTGCCTCATCTGCAAATCGCGAAATAATCCCTGCTGGTCCCTGGGCAAAATGTCCCCATGCTTCCCTGATATAGGCATACATATCCTGAAGATGATCAGGGTATGACTTGATTTCATTTACGATAGGAGGGAACATAACGTCCATTGCTTCAAAGAGACTATAGCCGTCACGGCAAATTAACGTTTCAAGTGTTCTGCTCAGATCCTGTGAGTCACTGCCGTCTTTTACCAGCGGAACGCCGACCATTTTGGCTTCATCTCTAAGCTTGGCAATCGTGTTGATTTCCCCATTGTGTCCGAGCACGCTAAAAGGCTGCACGCGGAAAAAGCTTGATAATGTGTTAGTTGAATAGCGATTATGGCCAAGCGTCATTGTTGATGCAACAAGAGGGCTTGCCAGGTCGTGATAATATTTCGGAAGAATATCTCCTGCACCCATTACTTTGTAAACAGCGTGATGCTGGCTAAGGGAAGCGACATGGACATGTTCGTTTTCTTCAAAGTCAATGATTAATTCAAACAGCTTTTTGGAAAGCTCTGTCCCAGCCGAATCTGCTAAACAGGCAAACTGCCAGAATACGGGATTTTCCTGTATGGCAATCGGTCCTAAAGCTGATGATTCGGTTACTTCGTCAGATGCATAAATAACCGTTAGATTTGCGTCATCAAGTTTCTGCAGCAAGATCGCTTTCAGTGATTCAGTATCCTGCTTTCTGGACATAAATACATGTCCAACCACAAATCCTTCTTTTTCTGCTGCTTTAGAATCAGCTCCTGCTGCCTTTAATTTTTCTTTCCATAGCTCTCTTGGGATATCAATATGGATCCCTACACCGTCGCCTTCTCCATTAATAAAACCGGCACGGTGATTCATCGTAACAAGCGCATTGATACAGCTGAAAATATTTTCGCGGGTTGGGACTTTCTTTTTCTCCATTGCAGAAACGATGCCGCACGCATCGTGCTCCTGGCGGTGAAACTCTTTAAAAAGTGAAGGACTCCATTGATGTAATGTCATAAAATTCGGCTGAAAATAAGGCTGTGCCTTAAAGCCGTTCACCTCCTGAAAAATAGTAATCTATAAGATTTTTTTGGTTTACGGGTTTTAAAAGAGGATGGTACAAAGTTATTTTTGGTTTGAAAGGTAAATGCATGGAGCATTTATTAAAAGAATAGTTGGATAATTCGGGATACGCTGCTGACGTAAAGGTCTTTATGTCAGCGTCATCCGCTCTTACACAAAAGATTTCTCCCATCATATCATATGAATTTTCAGAAATCAATTATTTATACAAAAAGTTGGATATGGTTTTAGGTGGAATATTGGATTTTGCATAAAACAAACCTATTATTGTAAACGTTTTCATTGCTGTGAATAAAGAAAACGGAAGCATTTCTGCTCCCGTGAATGTATAAAATAGTGAATATTTATTTGTCATTTAGTTGCTGAAATGCGTTTTGCACCGCATGAAGCGTGGCCTGAATATCTTCCTCTGTATGCGCGATTGTGATAAACCAGGCTTCATATTTTGATGGAGCCAGATTTATTCCCTGATTAAGCATCAGCTTGAAGAATTTTGCAAACATCTCTCCATCGGTATTTTCCGCCTGCTCATAATTCACTACTTTTTCTTCCGTAAAGTAGATTGTCAGAGCACCTTTTAATCGATTAATTGTAATTGGGACATTTTGTTCTTCAGCAGCATCACTAATTCCCTTTTCAAGCATTTCTCCCAGTCTGTCCAGATATTCATAGACACCCGGCTGCTTCAAAACTTCGAGGCATGCAATTCCAGATAAAATTGACGCTGGATTTCCAGCCATTGTACCAGCTTGATAAGCTGGACCTAAAGGAGCAACTGTCTCCATAATTTCTTTCTTTCCGCCATATGCGCCGATTGGAAGGCCGCCTCCAATAATTTTACCCATGGCTGTCAAGTCCGGTTTTACTCCAAGCAGGTCCTGAGCACCGCCATACATAAAACGGAAAGCTGTGATGACTTCATCATAAATGACAAGTGCACCAGCTGCATGTGTTAATTCGTTAACCTGCTCCAGGAACCCTGGTTTTGGTTCAACAATACCAAAGTTGCCGACAATCGGTTCTACCAATACAGCGGCAATCTGGTCTCCCCATTTTTCCAGCGCTTCTTTATATGGTTCGATTTCATTGAAAGGAACCGTGATCACTTCCTGGGCAATGCTCTTTGGAACTCCGGCAGAGTCAGGTGTTCCGAGTGTTGAAGGTCCTGAACCTGCAGCAACCAGAACCAGATCGGAATGGCCGTGATAGCAGCCGGCAAACTTAATGATTTTGTCCCTGCCCGTATACGCCCTTGCAACGCGGATCGTGGTCAT
This sequence comes from Bacillus sp. ZZV12-4809, assembly GCF_009849585.1. Lineage (GTDB taxonomy): Bacteria > Bacillota > Bacilli > Bacillales > Cytobacillaceae > Cytobacillus. Next base: position 8,463 of record NZ_VCRN01000001.1, on the reverse strand, counting down.
AACAGCTTCAGTTCCTGAGTTCACAAAGCGGACTTTGTCCAAATTAGGCATTGCTTCCTTTAGCATTTCGGCGAATTTCACTTCATGTGGTGTGGGAGTTCCATATAATACGCCGCGCTCAGCAGCTGATTTAATTGCTTCTGTAATATGCGGATGGGCATGTCCCGTAATGATGGGGCCGTATGCAGCCAGATAATCAATATATTGATTGCCGTCCACATCCCAAAAATAAGCTCCCTGTGCACGTTCCATTGCAACGGGCGAGCCGCCGCCAACTGCTTTATAGGAGCGGGAAGGACTATTAACTCCTCCGACAATATGTTCTAAAGCTTGTTTATGCAGCCGTTCAGAATTAGTAAATTGCATGTTATTCCTCCTGATTAAATCCATTTATTCATCCGTCATTATTTTAACATGTTTGGAAGGGACTTCGTCCAATCTGAAGGATGGCGGAGTATTCTGTATTTTAATGTTAAGAATTGAAGCAATCTAGTTGTGAAGAATGAGCTGTTTGTCTAAACTATTTCATTAGGGTATTAAGAGGCAGGAGGAATAATGATGACAGATGCAATAACAGTCCGGAACTTAAAAAAGGAGTTTAAGGCATATTCCAGCCGCTCTGGATTAAAGGGTGCCTTCCGCGACTTGCTGACAAGGAATTATAAGATTGTCCCGGCAGTGAACAATATCAGTTTTCAAGTAAAGCAAGGCGAGATGGTCGGGTATATAGGTGAAAATGGAGCAGGGAAGTCAACCACCATTAAAATGCTGACGGGAATCCTAACCCCATCGAGCGGTGAAGTGATCGTGAATGGAATGAATCCGCATAAAGACCGCGAGACATTCGTGAGCACGATTGGCGTTGTTTTCGGCCAGAGATCTCAGCTTTGGTGGGATATTGCAGTTCAGGAATCCTTCAGGCTGCTTAAAAAGGTGTACAAAGTTTCGGATGAGCAATACGACAGTCATATGACACATGTTATCAAGACATTGGATATTGAACCTCTGCTTGATAAACCGGTCCGTAAGCTGTCACTTGGGCAGCGAATGAGGTGTGAACTGGCAGCGGCACTCATCCACAATCCGCCGCTGCTGTTTCTGGATGAACCGACTATTGGGCTTGATGTGCTTGTTAAATTAAAGATCAGAGAGTTTTTAAAAGAAATAAATGAAAAATACAATACAACTATTCTGCTGACGACTCATGACCTATCGGATATTGAGGCGCTGTGCGAACGCGTGGTTATGCTGGATGAGGGAAAAATCATTTATGACGGGGCATTGAAAAGCCTGAAGGAAAAATGGGGAGAAGGGAAGGAAATAGAATTCCAATTCCTTGAAGATGTGACCCTGAACGACTTAAACCAAATAACGGCTACATCGGAAGTGAAATGGGAGAAGGATGAGAAGGAAGCAATCTTTACAGCCTTTGCAGAGGATAATGATGAATTGATCTCCCTGCTGATTGCCAAAGTGGTTGCCGAATTGAAGGTGAAAGACATTAATATTAAAGAAACGTCAACAGAGGAAATCATAAGAAATATATATGACCGGGGGATCTCTTAATGAAAGGATTTATTTATATCCGGGGGTGTTCCTGTGGATAAATATATAGAAATGATTCGGATCCGCTTTTTGATGATGCTTGCCTACCGGACCAATTACTATACAGGCATTCTGATATACAGCATTAATATTGGCGCTTACTATTTCTTGTGGAGTGCTATATATGGAGAAAAGGATGCGATTGAGGGAATGTCTGTAATCCAGATGTCGACGTATGTGGCTGTAGCGTGGATGGCAAGGGCTTTTTACTTTAATAACATAGACAGGGAAATGGCTGCAGAGATAAAAGAAGGAAAAGTAGCGGTGGAACTGATCCGGCCATATAATTATTTAGGCATGAAAACCATGCAGGGGCTGGGAGAGGGGATCTTCCGTCTCTTCTTTTTCTCAGTTCCTGGCATGGTTATCGTCTCGTTCATTTTTCCGCTCCAATTCTCTGCGGATTGGACGACCTGGGTTTTCTTTGCGATATCGATTATATTAAGTTTTTTTATCAATACGCAAATCAATTTGCTGACAGGTATTACCACTTTCTTCTTATATAATAATACTGGGCTTATCCGGGCCAAACGAGTTGTGATTGATCTATTTTCAGGCCTGTTGATTCCTATCAGCTTTTTCCCTTTATGGGCACAGGATGTATTAAAATATCTGCCATTCCAGGGTATCAGCTATGTACCGAGCATGATTTTTACAAGTAGCTTTTCAGACAACGAAGCCATCCAGGCGATTATGATGCAGGGAATCTGGGTTCTTATTTTGATCATACCCATTCAGATTCTGTGGATCATTGCTAAAAAACAGCTCGTTATTCAAGGAGGGTGACGCATGTTTTATATAGTTATTTTCTTTCAATATGTCGCCCAATATATGAAAACAAGAATGCAATACCGTGCAGATTTATTTGTTGAAATCTTTTCAGATCTTCTTTTTCAGGCAGTCAACTTAATTTTTATCTTAGTCGTGTTTGGGCATACAAATCTGCTTGGTGGCTGGACGAGAGATGAAATCATCTTTATTTACGGATTTTTTCTTGTCCCTTATGCACTGTTTTCCTCATTCTTTAACATTTGGGATTTCAATGAGAGGTATATCGTAAAAGGGGAACTCGACAGGATACTGACCAGACCAATTCATAGTTTGTTTCAAATCGTATTGGAACGGATGGAACTTGAGTCCTTATTTGGTGCAGTAACGGGCATTGCAGTTATGATTTATGCAGGAAACAGACTTGGCATAGGGATTTCCTGGTCAGACCCAATCTTATTTTTCTTATTTGTGTTAGGCGGAATGCTTGTATACGGAGGCATCTTTGTTATGATTGCCTGTATCAGCTTTTGGGCGGATGCAAGAACATCCATCATGCCGATGATGTATAACATCGGGAATTATGGAAGGTATCCGGTTGATATTTATAACAGTGTCATACGATTCGTCCTAACCTGGGTGCTTCCGTTTGCCTTTGTTGGCGTGTATCCAGCTTCATACTTTTTGGGAAAAGAGGAATGGTTTTTGTACTCCTTTTTGACACCTGTAATCGGAACCATATTTTTCGGCATTTCGATTCTGACGTGGAATGCAGGCGTGAAGCGTTATCGAGGTGCGGGCAATTAGCCGGGTTAATTCCTGGCTTTTTTTATTGGGCGGACCTTTCCCATCCGGCAAGGGGTTATAGAGACAGGCTGTCATACAGGACTGGGTATATGCGTATAATTGAATTGATAAGCATTTCGAAACGAGGTGCAGTATGGCATTTTATTTATCGCTGATTTTAATCGTGCTGTGCATGATCATGAGTCTGCAGACTTTATTTTCATCAGCCAAGATAAAGGGTAGATGGGTTTCGATGGAGAATTTCCTGTATCTCATAAGTTTGTATGCAACGATTTTGATTGGGTTTGGCCTGATTTATATTTGGCTTGATTTACATGGGCTGGTGGTGCTGATGGACGGCACCGACTATATGGAGACCGGTTTCCTCGAGAAACTGGAGTCGGGCTTTTATTTTAGTGCGGTAACCCTTTTTTCTGTTGGGTATGGAGATATCAGTCCTGTTGGAATAGGCAGGCTTATAGCGGTGCTCGAAGCGTTAATTGGCTATGTGATCCCGGCAGCATTTGTAGCCAGAGTGGTATTTGATGCCGGTGACCGTGCTTTATAGATATCAGTTGTTTTTGGCCGCAAAGTTGGATAGGCTTAGAGTAAGAAACCTATTCAACAGGGGGAATGAAAATGACAATTGAAATCGGTAAAACGGCTCCAGATTTTGAGCTCGAATCCAGCAATGGTGAAAAGGTAAAATTATCAGATTACCGCGGGAAGAATGTTGTGCTTTATTTTTACCCGAAAGACATGACGCCTGGCTGCACGACTCAGGCATGTGATTTCAGGGACCAGCATCAGAATTTTGCAGATGTGAATGCAGTCGTTTTAGGTGTAAGCCCTGATCCGCTCAGCAGACATGAAAAGTTTATTGAAAAGCATGGTCTGCCTTTCCTGCTCCTTGCAGATGAAGACCATGAAGCTGCAGAAGCGTACGGTGTATGGAAATTGAAAAAGAACTTCGGGAAAGAATATATGGGTATTGAGCGTTCAACCTTTATTATTGACCAGGAAGGCAAGCTCGTGAAAGAATGGCGCAAGGTAAAGGTCAAGGGTCATGTCGAGGAGGCGCTTGAGTATATCAGGGAGAATTTGACCCAGCCTTAAATAGGTTGCCTATTTTTTATCGGAACAAGGCTTTTGTCCATTCCGAAGAACAAGTTTTGCATATCATTGTATTAGGGCATACCTCCTCAGATACTTTATTGAAACGGACCTGAACAGGTTCGTTTTTTTTATTATTTTTTCCTTTGATCGATGGGTGGTATGATGAACAAAACAATGCTGGAGTGGTGTTTATGAATATTGTGTCTTCCATTATGCCTCCCGAAGAGCTGAGTCAGGAGGTAGTTCGGGATTTCCCTGAGGGAGAATTCCTGTTTTTTGACGGAATAGAAGCTGCGGGGGAATCCTTTTTTAGTGCTGAAGTATTTATTACTTATGGAGAAGATCTGACAGAGGAACATATAAATAAAACAACAAAACTAAAGTGGATTATGGTGATGTCTGCGGGAATGGATGAAATGCCATTGAAATCCTGCAAGGAGAAAGGCATCTTAATTACAAATGCAAGAGGAATCCATAAAATCCCCATGGCTGAATTTGCACTTGGCACTATGTTAGGGCATGTTAAACAGAAGGCATTGCTGATGGAAAACGAAAAGGCGAGAGTCTGGAATCGTAATCTGCCAATAGAAGAGCTTCATGGAAAAACATTATTAATCATTGGTGTAGGTGCAATAGGGGGAGAGATAGCAAGACTCGCAAAATGTTTTGGTATGAAAGTGGCTGGAGTGAATAGGAACGGACGGGAAAATCCATGGACGGATGGTATTTATCCTGTCAGCGGGCTTACCCAGATCCTTCCTGAAGCTGATTTTATCGTTTCAATCCTTCCCAGTACGCCTGAAACGAAACATCTGTTAAAAGAAGAGCATTTTATTGCTATGAAGGATTCTGCTGTGTTTATGAATATTGGAAGAGGAGATCTCGTTGAGGAGAAAGTGCTGCTATCCGCCCTTGAAAAAAACCAGCTTTCACATGCCTATCTGGACGTTTTTGAAAATGAGCCTCTGCCTGAGGGGCATCCCTTCTGGAGTATGGAGAATGTCACAGTCACACCACATCTGTCAAGCCGAACTAAAAACTATTTACCGAGATCTTTTGAAATTTTTAAGCATAACCTTCATACATATATAAAAAATAACAAAGATTATATGAATGTGATCGATCTTGAAAGAGGGTATTGAAATGAGAATCTATACCAAAACGGGGGATAACGGGACAACGTCACTAATATATGGACAGCGGGTCAGTAAGAATGACATCCGCGTAGAGGCATATGGTTCATGTGATGAGGCGAATTCCATGATTGGAATGGCATTAAGCCATTTGAGAAGCGAGTATTTCAGCGGTAAGGAAAAAGCGGAACAGGTATTTCATAAGGTGCAGACAGACTTGTTCAACGCAGGAGCAGAATTGGCAACCCCCGCAGGAAAAAAAGTCAAATGGACGATAAAGCAAGAGGATATCACCTTCATGGAAAAGCAAATTGATGAGTGGGAAGCTGATCTTACAGCACTTAATAACTTTATTTTGCCTGGCGGTCATCCTTCAGGAGCGGCATTCCATGTAGCGCGAACCGTTGTCAGAAGAGCGGAACGACGTGCAGTGTCACTCGGTGAAGAAATTAATCCGCTCGTTTTAGTCTATCTGAACCGGCTTTCTGATCTGCTGTTTGTTGCTGCGCGAGTTGTGAATCACCATTTGGGCACTGGTGAACAATCACTGCACGATGAAAAGAGCTGATTCCCTCTATTGAGGTGTTTGTAATATTGACAAATGTGGTAAAAGATTAGTACACTATTTATAAAGATTATAAAGTAATAATATTTGTTGGAAAAGAGGTGCATGGCGGTGGCGCATATGGAATTAAAAGAGGCGCTGGATACTTTAAAAGACACTGGAGTACGTATCACTCCGCAGCGTCATGCGATACTTGAATATTTAATAAACTCCATGTCACACCCGACTGCTGACGATATTTACAAAGCATTAGAGGGAAAATTCCCGAATATGAGTGTGGCCACAGTTTACAATAATTTACGAGTATTCCGTGAGGTTGGCCTGGTAAAGGAACTGACATATGGTGATGCATCGAGCCGCTTCGATTTTGTAACTACTCATCATTATCATGTCATTTGTGAAAGCTGCGGGAAGATTGTAGATTTCCACTATCCTGGCCTGGATGAAGTAGAACACCTTGCTTCGCATGTAACAGGTTTTAAAATCAGCCATCATAGAATGGAGATTTACGGAACATGTCCAGATTGTGCAAGCAAAGAAGCTCATTAATAATTTTTAAAGCTGCCGGCGCTGTGCTGTCAGCTTTTTTATTTTTATTCAAATAAAAAACCGGCTATTGGAAAGCCGGTCATTTCAGTACATGGATATGGAAGCAAGAGATGATTCAGCTCTGCTTCGTATTTTTTTTGTTGTATTTTTCATCAAATTCAACGCCCTCGAGATTTGGATCAAGCGTCAAAGGTTCATTACAGTACATGCACATATCAACGCGGCCGAGCATCTTGGTGTGTTTTCCGCAGTTAGGGCAAACCACCTGCACGGTTTTTGTTGATAGCATGCCGATCCAAAAATAAACACCGGTGCTCGCGAGAATGCAGAGCATCCCAAGAAGCATAAATATTGTCATGAGAAGAGCGGAATTCCTAAAGAATATTCCGAGATACATAACGATAAATCCGATAAAAATTAAACTAAGGGCAAATGTTCGAATCTTATTGATTTTATTTGAGTACTTAGCCATACTGCTCCCTCCTAAAACCTAACTATACCACACTCCTTTTGCTGAAATAAATATTAATATAGAATGGTGTCGAAAAATGTCTCACCTTTAGGAAGGATTTCATTTATAATTGTCGAAGATATACGCTATCAATAAAATGGAGGAATTATGATGGAAGATATTCTCCGTCCTATATACCAGGAACGGGCAAGCCAGACAAACACTCTAGGCGTGATTATGACCGAAAAAATGCATAAGGCTATTCCTGCTACTGATACATTTGATGCTGTACTGCTAATCCTTGTTGAGGAAGCCGATGAACCTGTATTTGTTAAACATTACACATATAAAGATAAAAAAGCAGCTCTTCATATTGTGACCGATAAGCAGCTCCGCGAATGGATCCTGCTGGGGTCGAACCGAAAGATCTTTGACTGGCTTTATAATGGAAAAGTTTTATTTGATCGAAATGAATATATTCATAACCTGAAGGTGGAATTAAGAGAATTTCCGTTCTATGGACGAAAATTAAAAATGGGGCTTGAGTTTGCCAAGCTGATCAGGCGATATATGGATGGAAAAGCCTTCTTTGAAAATCGTCATTATTTCGATGCCTATAACCATATTGTTCATTCCCTTCATCATTTGGCCAGGCTTGCTGTTATCGAAAATGGATTCCATCCGGAAGTAACTGTCTGGAATCAGGTGAAGCAAATTGAACCTGAAATAATGAAACTATATGAAGAATTGGTAAATAGCCAGGAGCCTCTTGAAAAAAGGCTGGAGCTGCTGTTCCTGGCAAGTGAATTTTTAATTCATTCAAGAACCAAACAGGGAATAAGCCATCTGACAGATGTGCTTCTTGAGAAAGAAGAATGGTCCATCCACGATATTATGAACCATGATGAACTTCGTCTGTATGCAGTTGACTTAAGCATGCTTCTGGAGTATTTAATCGATAAGCATTTCATAGAGGTAGTAAACATAGAAACAAAAGGCCAGGGAATTTATCACCGGTATTACAAACTCAAAAAAAAATTATCGTAAAAAAGTTTTAAAAGCTATTGACCTTTATTTAAATCCTTGTTATATTTATATCCGTCGCTGCGATATGAACGAAAAACATTTTCACAGACGGCGGATAATTTTTAAAAAAGTGTTGACAGTTAAAAACAACACATGTTATATTAGTAAAGTCGCTTCTGGGCGATTAGGTAAAATATAACAAAGAGAAATTGATCTTTGAAAACTGAACGAACAAAACGTCAACGTTTAATCATTAGTCTTTTTCGAAAAGACAATCGAGCTATATCAACTCTTATATGGAGAGTTTGATCCTGGCTCAGGACGAACGCTGGCGGCGTGCCTAATACATGCAAGTCGAGCGGACAGATGGGAGCTTGCTCCCTGAAGTCAGCGGCGGACGGGTGAGTAACACGTGGGCAACCTGCCTGTAAGACTGGGGTAACTCCGGGAAACCGGGGCTAATA